>NZ_LGHT01000038.1 GCF_001202035.1 Pseudorhodobacter wandonensis
CGCCACACCAAGCGGTTGAGTCACTCTGCCGCAGCCGGTGGGCGCGTCTCCAGAGCCCTGACTTTACGCCAGTCGAGACCGGCAAACAGTGCCTCGAACTGGGCATGGTTCAGTGCCATTATCCCGTCTTTGATCGCGGGCCAGATGAAGGTCATATCCTCCAGCCGTTTGTAGGCCATCACCAGACCCGTGCCATCCCAATACAAAAGCTTCAGCCTGTCCGCCCGGCGCGCCCGGAAGACAAACACCGTCCCAGTGAACGGATCCTTGCGCAGAACCGAAGACACCAACGCCGCCAACCCATCATGACCCTTCCTGAAGTCGATCGGCTGTGTCGAGACCAGAACCCGCACCCGGTTGGAGGGGAACATCATGGCGAAGGCCCGAGCGCGCGCACAATCTCGGCAATTCTGGTAGCTGTCGCGGCACCGTCCAGCCGGATTGTCACTTGGCCCAGAGCGATTTCGATTGATCCCAAAGGCTGCGCTTCTGGCTTGCCTGGTTGACCCGAACGCACCGGCAAAGAAGGCGTATTTCCCTCCGACAGCACGAGAGACGCAAAGCAGAAGCCGTCGTCCTCCATCGCCGGCAAAACCAACGTGCCGTCCCGAGCCCGACCACGCCATTCCGACAAATGGTTCGCCCGCAGCCCATAACGTGCCGCAACCGCGTTCACCGTTACGCCAGGCTTCAGGCTTTCTGCAACGATCTGCGCCTTGACCTCGTCAGGCCAGCGCTTCTGGCCATTGCCCCGTAAATCCACCCCATAGTCCCTGAGAAACTCCACCGTAGTCGCCATCGCGAAACTCCCGCCCCATGTCCAACAGGTGCGGAGTCGCAGGTTAATCGATCATGCAGAAGGTGGGGGCCCGAGAACGCTTACGACCCGTTAGTCATCGACCGAGCGTATGATTACCTTTTGGAACGCAGTGAGCTCGATTAAAGCGAAGGGTGAAATGATTCGGAAAATTTTGACAGCGTGCTAAGATGTGGGACTCTCAATCGGTAGTAGTAGAGCTTTGGGTGAAATGTGCCACCCACACCATCCGCAATAAAAGCATTCTATTCCATGGAAATTTCTGAGAGCAATGCCTCCGCCTGCGCCAGAACGCCCCGAACTGCGGCGTCCTCCAGATCAGGCGGGTAGCCGTATTTCCGTAGGATGCGCTTCACGAGGACCCGCAGTCGCGCCCGGGCACTGTCGCGGTGTGCCCAGTCGATACTGACATTGGCTTTCAGGCCCTTCAGAAGTTCATGCGCGATGATCTTCAACTGGTCATTGCCAAGGACATCGACAGCACTCTGATTGTCGGCCAGCGCATCATAGAAAGCGATTTCCTCTGGAGTGAGGCCAGTTTCTTCACCCCTGCTTCTGGCCTCACGCACTTCCTTCGCCAGCGCAATCAGCTCTTGCAGCACCTCTACGGTGCTGATGGCATTGGTGTGATAACGGGAGATCGCTTCTTCCAGCCGTTCGGAAAACTTCCGTGTTTCAATCACGTTCGACCGGCTACGTGATCTGATCTCATCATTCAGAAGCTTTTGTAGGGCTTCTAGCGCGAGGTTTTTCTTCTCCATCTGTCCGATTTCGGCCAGGAACTCATCCGACAAGATCGAAATATCTGGCGATGAAAGCCCAGCGGCCGAAAGGATGTCGACGATCTCGGTAGAGGCGACCGCGCCATTTACGATTTGGCGAATGGCCAGATCGCGGTCGGCGGCAGAGCGGCCGGAGGTATCAGCAGCCTTGACCATCGCCGCTCGTACGGTCTGGAAGAAGCCGACCTCGTCGCGAACGTCGCGGGAGGTATCGCTGGCCGAACAGAGGGCAAAGGCCTTGGATAGCGCCAAAACCGCATCCTGATATCGACGATGGGCGGCTTTCTTGGCTTCCTTGTCTGTTTCGCGCTGGGCGGCTTCGTCTTGCTTTGCAAGGATCCAGTCGAGTGCTCCGGCTAAAGCGACCAGGCGCTGATGTGGCGTGCCTGTCAGCCCGGTTGAATAGTCAAAGCCGTGGAACATGGCGCGCACCACATCCAATCGTTCCAGAAGGGCTGCTACAGCCTCCGCCTCGTCAATACCTGCTTGTTCCTGGTCTGATTGGGAATACTGGCCTAGCGCGGATTTAAGGTTCTGGGCGATGCCAATGTAATCGACGATCAAGCCTGCGGGCTTGTCGCTGAAGACCCGGTTCACCCGCGCAATGGCCTGCATGAGGCCGTGCCCGCGCATAGGCTTGTCGATGTACATCGTGTGCATCGACGGCGCGTCAAATCCGGTCAGCCACATGTCACGGACGATCACCAGTTTAAGCGGGTCTTTCGGATCCTTTGCGCGCTTCGCCAGAAGGTCGCGCCGTGCCTTGCCGCCTATATGGGGCTGCCAGCTTTCAGGATCTGACGCAGAGCCTGTCATAACAATTTTGATCGTGCCGCCCGCATCATCATCGGAATGCCAGTCGGGGCGAAGGGCCACAATCTGGCTATAGAGGTCCACGCAGATGCGCCTGCTCATGCAGACGACCATGGCCTTGCCATCCATCGCCTGAACCCGGGCCTCGAAATGCGCTATCAGATCTTCGGCAACCATGCGTAGTCGCTTCTCAGATCCTACAAGCGCCTCGACTGTGGACCATTTGCGCTTCAGCCGTTCTTGCTCGCTGACAGCTTCATCCTCGGTCAGCTCTTCAATTTCTGCATCAACCTTGGGCTTTTCCGCGTCTGGAAGCTCGATCCGTGCGAGGCGGCTTTCGTAATAGATCGGGACCGTCGCCCCATCTTCGACGGCACGGCTGATATCATAAACGTCGATGTAATGCCCGAACACCGCAGGCGTGTTCACATCGTCCTGTTCGATAGGGGTTCCGGTGAAACCGATGAAAGACGCGTTGGGCAGCGCATCGCGCAGGTGCTTGGCAAAGCCATAGGCGATGGCGCCGGTTTTTTCGATGCGGGCTTTGAACCCATACTGGCTGCGGTGGGCCTCGTCGGCGATGACGACCACATTGCGACGGTCGGTCAGCATTGGGTATGCCTCGCCCTTCTCGGGGGCAAACTTCTGAATGGTGGTGAAGATGACCCCGCCCGAGGCGCGCGAGAGTGCCTTTTGCAAATCCTCGCGGCTATCGGCTTGCACCGGGGTCTGGCGGATCAAGTCGCGGCACATGGAAAACGTGCCGAACAACTGGTCGTCCAGATCGTTGCGATCCGTGATGACGACGATGGTTGGGTTTTCCATCGCAGGTTCGCGCACCAATTGCCCGGCGTAGAACGCCATAAGCAGGCTCTTGCCCGATCCTTGCGTGTGCCAGATCACCCCGGCTTTGCGATCACCCTGCGATCGGCTGGCTTCAACCGTGCTGATAACCGCACGTTTGACGGCGTGGAACTGGTGATAACCCGCGATGATTTTGGCGATGCCGCCGGAGGTGTCGCCAAAGACAGTGAAATCTCGCAGCAGCGATAACAACCGTGGTCGGGCAAAGACCCCTTCAATCAGCACCGACATTTCCGGCGCGCCCTTCGGGGCCACATCAACGCCATCGGTCGTGCGCCAAGGCATGAAGCGTTCCAGATCAGCGGTCAGCGACCCGATGCGGGCCTGAATACCGTCGGTCGTAACCAGCACAGCATTGGCGCGGAAGAGTGATCCGATCTGTGCCTTGTAGGTCTGCAACTGATTGAAGGCCGCGCCCAGGGTTGCGGTTTCCGCTCCGGGCTTCTTCACCTCGATTACGCCGACCGGCAGGCCGTTCAGAAACACCACCACATCCGGGCGGCGGTTGCTGCCGTTCTCAATAACTGTGAATTGGGCAATGGCCAGCCAGTCGTTCTGCTGGTCCTCAGGGTCGATCAGGCGCACGGCGTCACCGCGGATCGTGCCATCCTCGGCGCGGTACTCAACCGGCACACCCTCTACCATGGCACGGTGCAGTCGGCGGTTTTCTTCGATCAGCGAGGGGCGCTCAACCGCCAGCAACTTGCGCAGTGCATCCTCGCGGGCATCCTCAGGGATCTGTGGGTTTAAGCGGGCAATTGCATCGCGCAGGCGACTGAGCAGGAATGTGTCCGAATAGGCCTCGCGTTCTGGCGCTCGACCATCGGGGCCCGAGATCGCGTCATTGATACAGATGTAGCCCAGCTCCCCGAGGTGATCGAGTAGGACGATTTCAACTTCCGCTTCGGTCAGGGTGGGCATTACTGTTCTTCGTCCTCTTCGTCCTCTTCGTCCTCTTCGTCCTCTTCGAGATATTCCTCGAACTCCCGATTGAAACTCTCCAGATCCCGTTCGCCTGCTGCCTGATTTACAATCTGCAGGACCACCCGGACGACCAGTTCGGGCCAAACGGCTCCCGCATTGAGTGGGCCCTCGTCTTCAGCTTGATCTTCAATCGCAGCGATGGTCAGGAGTGTCAGAGTTGGTTGGTCAACGGCGTCAACCACACCATGGCAAAATGCTTCCACTGTCTCATACCATTCTTCCATAAACGGGCCATTCTGAACCTCATGGCTATACTCGTCCCAATAATTTCGAAATTTGTAATCGGCTTCAAACATCCCAAGAGCGGGCTGTTTCTTTAGTGTTTCGATAGTTTGCTTCGCGACAATATCGAACTGCGGCTTTGCCCAAGCAATGATGGCAGAGTGACATTCTTCCCAATATTTCATTTGTTTGTCATATCTTATATCGGTAGGTACAACAAATTCTTGAAAATCGTTACCGACAACCGTAATTCCTCCCACATCAAGCACTGCAGCGCGGAGGGGATGCGCACTGGCATTCGCCGTGTCATGAAACGCTCCATCTTGGCCGACGATTGTTCCTTGCTCATCATAATGTTCAGCGTTGTTTTTAGTGTGTCTGATAATGCCTAAGTCATCTAGTAAGCTCATATCTGATTCGATCAGTGTCGTCCAAACCAGCTGAGATAGGTGACAGGCAGCCCAGACGTCGATCTCGTGCAACGAAGATGGGCCACTTTCGATGCCGCATGCCGTCGAGACGAAGTCAAACGTCAGAGTCTGCCGCCAACTGCCTTCCCAAATAACCTCATTGCACTCTTTAGCGACCGTATTTTTGAAACTGTCGTCCCATTGGACAAATTCGAACTCGTGCTTTGCCCAGAACAGCTGTTCAAGGAAGTCTGCTTTGGCCAACGGCGACGAATAGGGCCAATTCCCGTTATCGGCAAAGTCATCCAAAACCCCGCCCCGGCTCGCAAGACGTGACACAACAGCCCCGATCAGCGTTTCAATGCCGCGCTTTGCCTGAGCGATGATCAGGTCCTCATACGTATCCATTTGGATAGCCATCGCCTGAAACTGCGCTGATGCGTCTTGTCGTTCTCTCGCTGCATAGGATTTGGAGGCATCATCGTCGATCATACAAGAGCCTCAGCTATCTGCACCGCATTGGCCACCCGGAATTCTTCCGATGTGAAGTGTGCCACCAAACATTCATAGCCCGGCAAGCAAGTCATCATAAAGGGTCTCCGCAAACGAAGGCGATATCGGACCAATCAGTACCCAGCACGGCCTTGCGATACTGTGGGGCGTTTTTGGCATCGATGCCGTGCCAGTCGTGTTTGCCGGTTCCATAGGCGATGAAGCCGGTCTTGTCGGTAATGAACAGGGTCAGGCCCCGCAGCGCTTCCGGGGTATCCGGCGCGTGGATGGCGGTCATCACCTCATCGAGGAAATTGCCGATGCCAACCATGGCGAGCTTCGCGCCAGTCTGCTCGACCAGTTGGGTGTAAGTCAGGTAGGGTCGTTGGGGCAGCTTGCCATGCTTTTTCAGATACTCCTGCACTGTGCGGATATGGGTGATTAGCCCGTTTCCAAGCAGCATGGCGTTCTTGGTGGGTACCGGCAGGTTCATGCGGCGGTTTCCTTTTCGGCTTGGTCAAGATCAGCCACCCGCAGCTCCCCCGACATCAGGCGTGGCAGCAGGAGGTCGCGGGTTTGGGCGAGAGTTTGGGATTCTTCAGCATTGGACCAGATTCTGTCGCGCATGGGGCGGACTATCGTTGCAAACGCCATACGCAGGGCTTGGCCGGGGTCAACCAGCGCGAATTTCTTGATGTCTTGCGTGGCCAAACTTGGGAAAACCGAGCCAGTCGTCTTTTGCAGAAGCCGGTCCATTTGCAACATTAGGGCGGTTTCGACGAACTCTTGATTGCTTTCGCGCCCTCGAATGGACGCGACGCCCCGTCCGAGGCAATACTCTGCATCAGCGAAGGC
Organism: Pseudorhodobacter wandonensis; assembly: GCF_001202035.1. Taxonomy (GTDB): domain Bacteria; phylum Pseudomonadota; class Alphaproteobacteria; order Rhodobacterales; family Rhodobacteraceae; genus Pseudorhodobacter; species Pseudorhodobacter wandonensis. The sequence continues at coordinate 6,240 of NZ_LGHT01000038.1, forward strand.
GTGTCGACCAGTGGTCGAACCGCGCACGCAAATAATCAAATCGCCACGCCGCGCAAGCTTGCTTGGCGCTGTTGTCCATTTGATCTGTCGTAGAAAAAAATCACCATATTCAACCGGGCCATTGCAAAGTGGAGTGCCGACACCCGTATCATTATATGTTGAGCCCTCGGGAGATATGCCCATGGTCACTTCGGCCAGCGCATCCATTGGCACATTATCCCACCCCACAGGCTTGCCCGCGTCGTCCAGACGGTCGGGGAATAGGGACAAGAGGTCGGGCGAGAGGTCGGGGGCTTCGCCTGCCATCTTGGTGCGGGTGGGGCCGAAATCGACGAACCAGTCGCGGAACAGCGCCCGCGCCATGGCCTCCAGCGTGGCGTTCATCCTCCGGTTCAACTCGATCTTGTCATCCAGCGCCCCGAGTGTCGCCGCAATGGCGCGTTGTTCGGGGAGGGGGATCAAGGGTATCTCGAACTTCTCGATCATCCCTTTAGTCAACGCGTTTCGAGTTGCGCCCGATGCAGAAAGCCCGAGCATGTGCGACTGCATTTCCGGCGATACCAAAAGATAGCGCAAAAAACGCGGGTCTATGATTTCCTTGTCTGGTCGAATGATCGCGACATGCTGATTGACGCGGGCAGGAAGCACCGCTGGGTCAACTTGGCAGACTCGCGCAACGCTATCTCCCGTGATGTTCAGCAACACATCATCTGCCAACACTTCTACATTGGACAGTTGGTCAGCTTGCGTCTGCGAAATGAAAGCTAGGCCGCCAAATGAAAAGCGTTCGTTGAGAATGTTCTGGCTGCGGATCAACGAAAACGGCCCTTCGGAAAGGTAGGCTTCTTTGCCGCCGCGTGGCGTTGCACCGCTGCCGATCTTTAGGCAATGATCACCTAGCCTGATCGTTCGACTCTCTTTGGTGTCCCTCACACCCCAACCCCCGCCAACCGCGCTCGAATGGTAGCCGCCAAAACCTCGGCTTCGCGAAACTGCCCTTCCAGCACCTCCTGCAACCCTGCGAACCGCTCGGCAAAGGGCACATCGTCTTCCTCTGCCGCCTCTGCCCCCACATAACGCCCCGGGGTCAACACATGGCCGTGGGAACGGATTTCCTCCAAACTCGCGGATTTGCAAAATCCCGGCACATCGGCGTAACCCTCACCCAGTCGCCAAGCGTGGTAGGTATCGCTGATCTGCGCCATATCGGCGTCGGAAAACTCTTTCCGGGTGCGGTCCACCATAAACCCCAGCTTGCGGGCGTCGATAAACAGCACCTCACCCCGCCGGTCGCGCAGTTTACGGTCGCGGGCGATGCCGTTCGACTTGTCCTTGGCCAGAAACCACAGGCAGGCCGGGATCTGGGTGGAATAGAACAACTGGCCGGGCAGGGCGATCATGCAGTCGATCACCTCGCCCTCGATCATAGCCTTGCGCATCTCGCCCTCGCCCGACTGGGTGGATGACATAGAGCCATTGGCCAGCACCACCCCCGCCGTGCCCGACGGCGCCAGATGGTGCAGGATGTGTTGCAGCCAGGCGTAGTTAGCATTGCCTGCGGGGGGGATGCCATATTTCCAGCGCCCATCCTCACGCAGCCTCTCACCGCCCCAGTCCGAGATGTTGAACGGTGGGTTGGCCAGGATCACATCGGCGCGCAGGTCGGGCAGTTCATTCTTGTGGAAAGTGCCTTCCGAGTTCCACTTAATGTCAGCGTCGATACCGCGCACGGCAAGGTTCATCTTGCACAGACGCCAAGTGGTGTAGTTGCTTTCCTGCCCGTAGATGGCGATGTCGCCTAGACGGCCGCCATGCGCCTCGACGAACTTCTCCGACTGCACGAACATGCCGCCCGATCCGCAGCAGGGATCATAGACGCGGCCTTTGTAAGGTTCCAGCATTTCAACCATGGTGCGAACGACCGAGCGGGGGGTGTAGAATTCGCCGCCGCGCTTTCCCTCGGACCCAGCGAACTGGCCGAGGAAGTATTCATAGACGCGCCCCAGCAGGTCGCGGGCCTTGTCCTTGCCTTCGCCCAAGGCGATGCCAGAGATCAGGTCGATCAACTCGCCCAGCATGACAGCGTTCAGCGCTGGGCGGCCGTAGTCCTTGGGCAGAACACCCTTGAGCGTCGGGTTCACCTTTTCGATAGCGATCATCGCCTCGTCGATCAGCTTGCCGATGGTGGTCTGTTTGGCGTTGGCCTGCAGATGCGACCAGCGCGCATCCGCAGGAACCCAAAAGACGTTTTCGGCAAGGTATGCATCTGGGTCTTCTGCATCGTCGGGGTATTCAGCCAGCAACTGCTGACGTTTTAACTCGAAACTGTCCGAAATGTGCTTGAGAAAGATCAGGCCAAGGGCGACGTGCTTATAATCTGACGGTTCCATATTGCCGCGCAGTTTGTCGGCGGTTTTGAACAGGCTGGCTTCAATGCCGAGATCTGAACCGTTTTCTATTGATGCCATTGAATAATCTGTCCCTTGCAACGTCTTTTCAGGACCGTATTTCAGCCAGAGGTTTAAATCCAGACATTAAGAAGCGATCGAAGGGAGGAGAGTTCAGACTTTGCGCAGAGATGCACCTCAGCGCATCACAATACTTTGGATTGGTTAATTATAATCTTTTGCAAGTCGCCCTTGTTCACAGCTATCCTGTGAACTTATCGGGAGCTCGACCCCAGAACAGAGACGGCCCAGTTGCGCATGCTCTGGGCCGAAAGTCATTTATCCTGCGCGGCCCGCCTGAGTTCATAAGGTCCGATAATGGGGCAGAGTTCATTGCCAATAAAGTGCGTGCTTGGAGCCGGGCTGTCGGCGCTAAAACAACTTTCATTACACCAGGATCATCATGGGAGAACGGCTATTGTGAAAGCTTCAACGCCCGTTTCCGGGATGAGATGCTTACTGGAGAGGTCTTCTACACCTTGCGCGAAGCGCAGATACTGATCGAACGCTGTCGGCATCACCACAATACAGTTAGGCCGCATAGCGCCGTGCGCTACCGCCCACCGCGCCAGAAAGCATGATGCCAATAGACCAGAGGCCGACCATGCAATAACAATCAAACTGGACCATCCGATGGGTGCACTCCACAGCCTACTATGGGACCGATTATATGGAAAATGAAATCGATGCAGAGTTGTTCGACGATCTAGTAGCTAAGAGGCTTGGCCACTATGTATACGCGCTATTTGATCCAGCAACGGGTCAACCATTCTACGTCGGCAAAGGTGGCGGTCGCGCAGGGCTAGGAAACCGCCGAATTTTTGACCATTTCGATGAAGCTCGTGGCAACGGCGGCAAAGAGCGAGATAAAATAGCGAAGATCCGAGAAATATGGAAAACTACTGGCGATGTTCAATGGAAGATAGTTCGATCGGGACTGAGAAATGATGACGAGGCGCTTTTGATTGAAAGTGCATTGATCGACATGCTGCGCGAAATGAAGATCCCGTTGACGAATAAGCAATCCGGGCATGGTTCAGTCGAGAGTGGGATGAAATCTCGCACAGAATTGCGTGCTTGGTGTGCTCCGAAGCTTGATCTCTCAAGTTTGCCGCCGTCTTTGATGAAGCGACCGATTTTCATTTTCAATATCGATAGAGGTGTGGCTGATCGTCGGAAAAATTATCCTGATGACGGCTCAGATCTCTATAAAGAAGCTACCTGCCAATTTTGGAACGTGTCGGCCAAATACCGGTCTCTAGAGGGGGCAATAGCCATCGGTTGCATCAATGGCATTACGAGAGCAGCAGTAGATATCGAAGGGTGGAAACAAGTATCCGACACACGATGGGAGATAGTTCCACACAGTTTCGCGAATGCAACGCAACATCTTAATAATTTGACCTACAAGAAGGTCTCTACAATCGTTGATCACTGTAAAGGGTTCTGGCAGCGTGGCAATTTTTTGGTAATTCGCATTGATAACAATGCTAATATCACGGTGCTTCGGGGCAGCGGCAACCACACGATATCGCTTCCTCCCAACGCAAGCTGATTGATAAATATGAGGCGGCAATCCGAAGCGGCGACTGCAGAACCAAAGCCTTAATCGAGGGCCCGTTTTGGGCTTATTCTGTTGAAAAACTCACATATTCGTCCGAACGGGCCAGATCAGTAGAATATCTTCCTTCAAAGACTGAATTTTGTTAACAACGTTTGCCAATTGGCCTTTAATGAAAACGACGCTCCATGTTTTCGAGGCACTTTTTGCGTGGCTGAGTTTTTCAGAACAGGCTCGTATCTGCCTTACGACAGGGCAGAAATAAAGCGCGCTGTGACCGTAGCCTCAACGTCACCTTTACGTGATCGCGCCTTGAGGTTTTGCACTTGCGGAGAATGACCGCTCTCCTGAAAGTTTTTCGATGTGAGCCGCGGCACGACGTTGGCGACCATTAGATGGCGGCCCACGTTGACAAACCTCGGAAGGAGGAAGCCGCGGGGGTATGCAGGCTCTAAGATGCGGTGAATCAGGTTTTCTAATTTTGTGCGGTTGATGTTGTAGAGCTCGTAGGTTGCGATAACTTCGACATTGGCCATTAGGAAGGTAGGCTGGAGTGAGCCTTGCAGAACGTGGATATTTGAGTTCTGGCGTGAGGCAGTTTCGCGCTGGGCGACTTTGTTGATTAGAGCCGGTGAAATGCGATTCCCTTGCGGCCTGTTTCGGCGCAATCCGTTACCCCAAACGTTACCCTTGGCCAAAAATAACCAAGCCCGCTTAGAGTGGGTGAAGCTAAGTTATTGCTTACTTGGTGATTTTTGGCTCCGGCGGTAGGGATCGAACCTACGACCAATTGATTAACAGTCATATCTTATACCGACCCTCCGCCTTGCAGAGACATCTGTTACCCTAATTGTTACCCTGAGTAAATTTTCGGCTGTCGCGCTGGGCCTGATGCGTCATAGTTCATTGTTTTATTTGGTCGGAGCGAGAGGATTCGAACCTCCGACCCCCTGCTCCCGAAGCAGGTGCGCTACCAGGCTGCGCTACGCTCCGACCGATGGCCGAGACATAGGCCCAACGTGCTGAATTTGCAAGTGGTTATGCCGCCGATACTGGGCAAAAAAATTGCCTATTTTGCCGTTTTCAGCGCCGCAACAACAGGCTGATGCGCGGCAGGATGCCGGTTTCATGGCGGGTGCGTGATTGCAGAACCGGGTTGTTCTTCGACACCTTTCCGCGGCTTTCACGCAGCACGATATAAAGCCCGCTGCACATGATAACCGCCGCGCCTATCAGGGTCAGCTGATCTGGCATTTCCTTGAAAATCAGGAAACCAAAGATCGTGGCCCAGATCATCTGGCTGTATTGCATCGGTGCCACGATCACCGCCTCGGCTGATCTGTAGGCGCTGATGACAAACAGGCTGGCGACAATACCAAAGGCGGCAATAATGCCGACCATGCCCAAATGCTCGATCGGCATGGGCTTGTAAACAAAGGGCAAAATAGCCCCCATGACGACAAAGTTTGCGAGCATCGGAAACAACAGCAATACAACCGACCGTTCTTCCTGACCGATCTTGCGCACGATAACCGATGCGAGCGACGAGAACACCGCTGCGGCCAGTGCTGCAGCATGGCCTAGGCCAAGCTCGGCGCCGGAGGGGCGTAGAACGATCAGCACACCGGCAAGGCCGACGCAGATTGCCAAGCCGCGACGAATGCCCACCTTTTCGCCCAAAATGGGAATCGCGAGTAGCGTGATAAGCAGCGGAGTCGCAAAGAGAATTGCGTAGGTTTGCGCCATCGGCAGCACCGAAAACGCGTAGAAAGCCGAAGCGCCGGTGATCAAAGTTGACACAGTGCGAACCAGTGTCCACCACGGGTGGCGCGGGCGTAAATTGCCATCACTGCGGTCGCTAATTAGCATCATCGCGACCAGCGGAAAACTGAGCAAGCCCGAGAAAAAGATGATCTGAAATGCCGAATAATGCCCGCCCAGAAATTTTACAAAGACGTCATGGGTGGAATAAATAGCGAACGCGATCAGCGCCATGAGTGCGCCGCGCAGGTTGGATTTCACAATCGGCATCTTTGATCTCGGTTCATTCTGGATTGCAAAAGTAGTGCGCCTGTTAGCGCTAATGCGCAAGTGCGACAAGGCAATTACCTTAGTCTTTTCCAGATTTTCGCTTCATTCCTGAAAGCGTTGGCGATGTCTCGCTTGTGGTGGAAGATGTGGACAGCAATGAAAAAAGGGGCGCTTGCGCACCCCTTTTCACGTTTTATCCCAAGCGCGGGCCTTAGAGCGAGGCATCCAGCGCCGCGATGATCACATCACCCATTTGCGTGGTGCTGATCGGGGTGCCGCCTTCTTTGTCCATCAAATCGGCTGTACGGGCGCCATCGGCCAGCACTTTTTCAATCGCCTTTTCAACGCGCGTCGCCTCATCGCCCATATCGAACGAATAGCGCAGCGCCATCGCAAAGCTAAGGATACAGGCAATCGGGTTTGCCTTGCCTTGGCCGGCAATATCGGGGGCCGAGCCGTGCACCGGCTCGTACAGCGCCTTGGGGCGGCCATTGGCCTGCGGTGCACCAAGGCTGGCCGATGGCAACATGCCAAGGCTGCCTGTCAACATCGCCGCTGTATCGGACAGCACATCGCCGAACAGGTTGTCGGTGACGATAACGTCAAACTGCTTGGGCCAGCGGACCAGCTGCATCGCGCCGTTATCGGCATACATGTGGTGCAGCTCGACCTCGGGGTATTCATTGTCATGCACCCACTGCACTTCTTCGCGCCACAGAATACCGGATTCCATGACGTTGGCCTTTTCCATCGAGTGGACCTTGTTGTTCCGGCGCTTGGCCAATTCAAACGCGGAACGCGCAACACGGCGGATTTCATTGGTGGTGTAGCGCTGGGTGTTGATGCCCACGCGGCCGCCTTCGTTATCAGGGAAAATCCCGCGTGGTTCGCCGAAATACACGCCGCTCGTCAGTTCGCGCACGATCATGATGTCCAGACCGGCGATGATGTCTTTTTTCAAACTGGAAAAATCGGCCAAAGCATCAAAGCATTGGGCAGGGCGCAGGTTGGAAAACAGGTCCATTTCCTTGCGCAGGCGCAGCAAGCCGCGCTCGGGCTTTACGCTGAAATCAAGGTTGTCATATTTCGGGCCACCGACGGCGCCCAGCAGAACAGCGTCAACCTCCATAGCGCGGGCCATTGTTTTGTCATGCAGCGGGGTGCCGTGCTGATCATAGGCGCAACCGCCGACCAGATCTTCGGACACATCGAAATGCACGCCGCGTTTGTCACCAAACCACGCGATGATCTTTTTGACCTCGGTCATGACTTCGGGGCCGATGCCGTCACCGGCGAGGATAAGAAGGGAAGGGTTGGCCAAGGAACGCTCCTGCATTTTAAGGAAAATGATTGGGGTTTGCGTAGCGTTTTGGGCCGTGATGGTCAAGGCAGCGGCTTAGGGCAAAGCAATATCAACCCAGACAGGCCGGTGGTGCGAGGCAAGGGCTACGGTTTCGGCGTTTGCCGCCGAAGGGGCGGGCCAGACCACGCCCGCATCCAACACGCGCAAGTCCGAAGACGGCAAGACGAAGTCTACCCGCAAGCCGCCGAAATCATAAAGCACGGTATCAAGCGTGGGGTTGCCCCTATGGTTAGGCTCTGCGCGGTTGTGGGTGCCTTTGGGGGTGGGGTCTTGCAGGCGCGGATCGGCAAGCAAGGCCTGCATTGCCCCTGTGCGGCCATCGCCGTCAATCGGGTCAAGCTTGGATTCGCCCAACAGGATGAAGGGGTTGCTGGGGGCAGGCATCGGCAGGGTGCCATTTAGCAGCGCCACCCAAAACGCCGCCTCATCATGGTTGCGGCGGCCGTTGCGATCTGTGGGGCCATCGAACACGGGCGGCGTGGCGTGCCAGATCAGCAGGTGCAGCGCTGTGCCGTCGGGCAGGGTGACGGGCAGATCAGTGGGCATTGCTGGACAGGCGTAGAACAGGCTTGACAGCCGCGGGCAGGCTGTCGGCGATCAGGTTTCCCGGTAAATCTTGCCACAGAAAGTCGCTAAAATCGCGAAAGCCGGTTGTATCAATCGGCAATCGAGACAGGACGGCCAGCCCGCCCTGGCCAGAAAACATGCCAAAGCCTTGGGCATCGGCGGGGCCACCCAGTCGGCCATCGCCATCGAGATCAAGTCCGGAGGGCATGCCGGTATTGGGCAGCGACGCGAAACGGAAGGGGTAAGGCGCACCTGCTTTGGCCAAGGCATCGGCCAGTGCGGTCAGCGCGACCAGATCATAGTCATAGTCAAAGGCGGTCAGCACCAGCACATCGGCATTCAGGTCGGCCAATGTGGTGACGACGGCAGCAATCTGTTTGTCGTTGCCCGATAGTATATCGTGCAGCAAAATCCCCGGCCCTTTGCGGCTGAGGTCTGGATTGAAGGTGGCGATCCGAATGGTATCAGGCTGTTGGGCAAAGCAGGGCAAAGCCAGAACAAGAAAGCAAGCAAGCGCCAAGCGGGCAATCACGCTGGGAAATACCCCGGCACGGCTTGTTCGGCATTGCGGTCACGCTTGCTGCGGATCATGCCGGCGATACGGGTCATGGCAATGCCGCGCATGAACAAAGATGCCGGAAGGAAGGCCCATATCGCGATTAACCATACCAAAGTTGGCGCGTAATGCAGATCAATGGCGCCTAAACCCATGCCGCCAAACTTGACCACTGCCGGAATAAGGAACGGGAGCAAGAAACCCAGCGCAAGGTTGAAACGGGCATCGCGTTCCAGACGCACCACCACGTCGCCACCGGCTGTGGGGTCAAACATCGGCAGATTGGTCCACACATTGAAAGCACCGTTTTGCGTCGGCCAATCATAAATCCGTAGCAGCAGCGAAAAGATAGCCAGAGCGATGATCGAAGAAAGATAGGCCACACCGGCTGCCGAGCGCACCATCAGCATGTGGTTGCGCGTGCTGTCATCAGCCAGAGTCAACGTGATCAGGCGTACAGGAGAATACGGAAAATCAAGCGCTTGGCCGACCAATAGGCCAACAGCCTCAAACAACCGGGCAAGGGTTGAGGGCGCTATCTGGCTGCGTGACATGATTGACAGGAAAAATACGATGACAAGCAGCATCAAAAAGCGCGTGCGGTTATAGGGCGGCGCATCGCGAAACTCTATCAGGCCGGGGTAGGCTGCGTTGTATTCGACAAAGGTAAGAATGCCTGCAAACAATGCGACAAGGGCGACCATCTGTTTACCGTCGGCGGTAACGCCCGGCAACAATACCGACGGCGTTGTGATCAGTACCATAATCATAAAGGCACGCACGAGCGCACCTGTGAATCTTGAAAGCACTGCTGCTCTACCCTCATTTAGGGTAGGAGCGATACGAAGCCGCCCCTTTATCCCTGTCATTTTCCGCACTTTGTGGCGGGCTGCCTTAATCTTGTGGCGGATTGCCTTAATCTTGCCCAAATTGTGCCTTCTTTCGGATTCCCTAGCAACCATTGCTTAGAGCAAACCAAAGATTTGTGGCATATTAGGGGAAAATGTGTCGCTAGATTGCATCAAATTGTGGTTAAAATAAGGGCCGCCGGTGGGGCGGCCCTATATGTTGTGTGTAGTGGGGGTGTTAGACCCAAGGGCGCAGTGCTGCGGCCTTGGATTCATAGCTGTCAATATTTGCGGCTTTTTCCATTGTCAGGCCGATATCGTCCAAGCCATTCATCAAACAATGCTTTTTAAAGGCGTCCACTTCGAAGGCAAAGCTTTGGCCATCAGAGGTGGTGACCGTCTGGTTTTCGAGGTCAACGGTCATACGGGCATTTTCGCCGCGCCGTGCATCGTCCATCAAAGTATCGACAACCTCTTGCGGCATCACGATTGGCAAGATGCCGTTCTTGAAGCAGTTGTTATAAAAGATGTCGGCAAAGCTGGTCGCGATGACCGAGCGGATGCCGAAATCCAGCAAAGCCCAAGGTGCGTGCTCGCGCGACGAACCGCAGCCAAAGTTATCGCCTGCGACGATAATTTCAGCTTTGCGATAGGCTGGCTGGTTCAGCACAAAGCTTTCAATCTCGGTCCCATCTTGGTTGAACCGCATTTCATCAAACAGGTTCGCGCCAAGGCCCGACCGTTTGATGGTTTTCAGGAACTGCTTTGGAATGATCATATCGGTGTCGATATTGACCAGTGGCATAGGGGCCGCAACCCCGGTGATTTTGGTGAACTTATCCATATGCCCAGTCCTTATGCGTGCTCAATCGCGAAATCGCGGATGTCGGTCAGGTGACCGGTGATAGCGGCGGCAGCGGCCATTGCCGGCGACAGCAGGTGTGTGCGGCCACCACGGCCTTGGCGGCCTTCAAAGTTGCGGTTCGATGTTGCGGCGCAACGCTCGCCCGGTGCCAATTGGTCGGGGTTCATCGCCAAGCACATCGAGCAGCCCGCCAGACGCCATTCAAAACCGGCGTCCATAAAGATCTGTGCCAGACCTTCTTCCTCGGCCTGTGCGCGCACAAGACCCGAGCCGGGAACAACCATCGCCCGCATCCCGTCCTTGATCTTTTTGCCTTTCAGCACGGCGGCGGCAGCGCGCAAGTCTTCGATCCGGCCATTGGTGCAAGAGCCGATGAACACAGTGTCGATCTTGATGTCGGTCAGTTTCATCCCCGGTGTCAGGCCCATGTAATCCAGCGAACGCTGTGCAGCCTCGACTTTGCCGCCTTTGAAATCTGAGGCAGCAGGCACGGTTGCCGTGATCGGCAACACGTCTTCGGGGCTGGTGCCCCATGTCACGACGGGGGCAATATCTTCGCCTTTGATCGTGATAACCTTGTCGAAATGCGCGCCTTCATCGGTGAACAGCGTTTTCCAATAGGCCAGCGCTGCCTCCCATGCTGCACCTTTCGGTGCGTGCGGGCGGCCCATGCAATAGGCAAAGGTTTTCTCATCCGGTGCGATCAGGCCTGCGCGCGCGCCGCCCTCAATCGCCATGTTGCAGACGGTCATGCGGCCTTCCATCGAAAGCTCACGAATGGCTTGGCCACAATATTCAATCACATAACCGGTGCCGCCAGCGGTGCCGGTTTCACCAATCACCGACAAGGTGATGTCTTTGGCGGTGACGCCGGGGCGCAAGCTGCCAGTGATTTCGACCTTGAAGTTCTTGGCCTTGCGCTGGATCAGCGTCTGGGTGGCCAAAACATGTTCAACCTCGGATGTGCCGATGCCGTGGGCCAATGAGCCGAACGCGCCATGGGTGGCGGTGTGGCTGTCGCCGCAGACAACTGTCATGCCGGGCAAGGTCCAGCCTTGTTCTGGGCCGACGATATGCACGATGCCTTGTCGCACGTCAGACACAGGATAGTAGTGCAGGCCGAATTCGGTCGCGTTTTTATCCAAAGCTTCAACCTGAATGCGGCTGTCTTCGGTCATGGTTTTTGCGTTTGCGCGGTCCAGCGTGGTGGGGACGTTGTGATCTGGCACGGCGATGGTTTTTTCCGGTGCGCGCACTTTGCGGCCGGTCATGCGCAAACCTTCAAACGCCTGCGGGCTGGTGACTTCATGCACCAAATGGCGGTCGATATACAGCAGGCAGGTGCCGTCTTCGGCTTGGTCGACGACATGGTCGTCCCAGATTTTATCGTAAAGGGTACGAGCGGTCATGGCTCAATCTCTCATCTAGCTAAGGAAAAATACGTTGGGTCCGCGCGGGCCACGCCCGGCGGGTAGACATCAGGCCGCAGTCAAAGCCGGGCAAGCACAGAACGGCATTGGCCGTAAAACCGCCAAGGCAAGCGCGCGCGTTCATCAATGTCAAAAAATCGGATCATGGGTGGCGTTCTACGCCTTTCCGCGCGCGTGGGCAATAAGATTGGCATCTGCCCCGTAGATAGATAAGCTGGCCTGAAACGCGCATTTCCAAAAGGGACACGCCAGACCTATGGACCCACTTAGCCCGATCAATCCCGAAATCATCAACGCAACGCAGGGGTTGTTTGCGCAGGCTGAAACCTTTGTGCTGTCGTTGCTGGTGCCCTGGCGCCTGTATCAGGTTGCGGGGATACTGGCGCTATTGGTGCTTGCATGGCTGATGCGCGGCTTTGTGTCAAAGCGGTTTATGGGTTGGGTGCGCGCGCAAGAAGGCATGTCAAAATGGCAATTGCGTTGGATGGTGACGATTGATCGCAACCTGACGATGATGCTTTTTACAATCATGAACTGGGCAACCTTTTGGTTGTTGCGGCAAGTAACCTGGCCGTCACGCAGCCAATTGTTCGAGGTGTCGGGCACGATCGGGTTGCTGCTATTGTTTGTCAGCTTTGCGTCCAAACTGATCGGGAACCGCTTTTTGTCACGGGTGGTGGCTTGGGCTGCCGGATTTTGGGTCGTTGCTGTTATTCTTGGGTTTGATACGGGCGTTTTGTCATTTCTGGACAGCTTGGCCGTTACCTTTGGCGATTTCCGGCTGTCGGCGCTGACGGTTATCAAGGCGCTTGTTGTCACTGGCGGGTTGGTTGGTGGCGCGCGGCTGGTCACGCGCGGGGCCAGTAACCGCATTCGTCAGAACCCCGATATCAGCCCGTCTATGCAGGTTCTGGCAATCAAGGGCTTGCAGCTTTTCCTGTTTGGGGGGGCAATATTTATCGGGCTAAAGGCAGTAGGGTTTGATCTGACGGGTCTTGCCGTGCTGTCAGGTGCTATCGGTGTGGGCCTTGGCTTTGGCTTGCAAAAGGTTGTGTCGAACCTTGTATCGGGCATCATCATTCTGCTGGATAAATCGATCAAGCCGGGGGATGTAATTTCACTGGGTGAGACCTTTGGCTGGATTGAATCTTTGGGCGCCCGCTATGTCTCGGTCGTAACGCGAGACGGCAAGGAGTACTTGATTCCGAACGAAGACCTGATCACCGGCCAAGTGGTGAACTGGTCGCATTCGGATCAATTTGTTCGGCTGGACCTGTTCTTTGGTACCTCTTACGGCGATGACCCGCATCTGGTGCGCAAGCTGGCGATTGAGGCCGCGGGCCGCGTGAACCGCGTTTTGAAAGACCGCCCCTCAGTGTGCCATATCGTTGGTTTTGGTGACAGCTCGGTCGATTATATCCTGCGTTTCTGGATTCAGGACCCGACCGAAGGCCTGACCAATATTCGCGGAAACGTCTATCTGGCGCTTTGGGATATTTTCAAAGAGAACGGTGTGTCCATCCCCTTCCCGCAGCGCGAGGTGAAGCTATTGAATGCCGGTGAAAATGCCAAACAAGCGGCAATTTTGGCCGCACAGGATTAGGAACCTAGAAGCCTGCGAATTTACCTTGGTCAATTTCGCGCTCGCGGCACTCTAGGTCATAGAGGCTGACAGCTTGGTTCAGATAAGCGCGCTCTAGATCTTGGCGGTTTGGCCGGCGGGGGAATAGGCGTTTTAGAAATGTCATGGTCTGCTCCGGTTCTCTCCTCCCTTGTCCTGCATATGCCGCGTTGCAGCGTAGCGCGGTAGTGCCAAAAACCGGCAAGCCGCTTTGCGTCCGGCGCATGGGATGCGGCGAATCGGTTGTGCGTTGCCGCCTGTTTTGGGCGGCCAGTTAGGTGTTTTGTCGCTGTAAAGGTCAGGCAATGGACGAAACTGCGCCTTGCCCTGCGGTGATGGCTTGCGCCCGGCCGCTGGCTGTGATTGAGGTTTGCGCCGCAAGGTGATACCTTGGCTACCATGCCCGGCGTCGGGGGCATCGTGACACTATTGTAAGGCTGGCGCGTGATATTCTGGAGGACAATGTCCTGTCTCATTCTGATCCAAAGACCGGATTACCGGTCGGGCCGAGGGCTCCGCGCATGACGGGCCAAACCGCCGCTGATACCCTGACGCCGGAAGTGCTTTTGGCCAGCATCATCGCATCGCTTGAAGATGACAAAGCCGAAGAGATTGTTGAAATCGATTTGCGTGGCCGCTCGGATATGGCGGATTATATGCTGATTTGTTCTGGCCGCTCATCGCGTCAGGTTGCATCTATTTCCGAAAAGCTTGCTGATAAGATGAAGCAGGATTTCGGGATTATCTGCAAAATGGAAGGCAAGGAAACCGGCGATTGGGTGCTGATTGATACGGGCGATGTTATCGTCCACGTCTTCCGCCCCGAAGTGCGCGAGTTTTATGACCTTGAAAAGATGTGGCAGCCTGGCGGCCATATGGGCATAGGCGTGCGCGAGGAAGACTGATGCGGGTGCATCTTTGCGCTGTGGGGCGGCTGCGTGGCGGCCCCGAGCGCGACCTGATTGACGATTATGTAACCCGGTTCAACCGGACGGGCCGGGCCTTGGGGCTTGGCCCTTTTGCTGAAACTGAGGTCGAAGACCGCAAAGGTGGCGGGATGGAGGCCGAGGCGGTCTTGCTGTCGCGGGCGGTGCCCAATGGCGCGCTGACAGTTGTGATGGACGAGCGCGGCCGCAGCATGACCAGCCCGGAGTTTGCCGAGCAGCTGGGCAAGTGGCGCGATGCGGGGCGGCAGGATGTGGCGTTTTGCATCGGCGGGGCCGATGGTTTGGCGCCAGGTTTCCGCAATTCGGCTGATTTTGCCTTGTCTTTTGGTGCAATGGTTTGGCCGCATATGCTGGTGCGGGTGATGTTGGCCGAGCAGCTTTACCGCGCAGCGTCCATATTGGCAGGCAGCCCGTATCACCGCGAATAGTGCTGCGGGGCCGATGTTTCAGGTATTTTTGCCAAGATGAAATGGGAAAGGTCTGTGCAGTTGCCCTAGAGGCGCTCTGGGCGTAAAACGCTGGCAGAGCAACAAAGAGAGCGCGCCATGGCTGTTCCGAAACCTGTTATTCTGTGCATTTTGGACGGGTGGGGGCTGAACCCTGATACCAGCGCCAACGCGCCTGTTTTGGCCAATACCCCCAATTTTGACCGGCTGATGGCAAGCTGCCCCCATGCCACGCTTATTACCCACGGCCCCGATGTCGGTTTGCCGCGCGGGCAGATGGGCAATTCCGAGGTGGGGCACACCAATATCGGCGCGGGCCGTGTGGTGGCAATGGATTTGGGCGCGATTGATCTGGCGATCGAAGAGCGGAGTTTTGGCCAGAACCCCCAGCTTTTGGATTTTATTGCAAGGCTAAAGGCCAGCGGTGGCACTGCGCATTTGATGGGCGTTATTTCCGATGGTGGTGTGCATGGTCATGTGGCGCATGTGATTGCGGCGGCCAATACTGTGGCGGCGGCGGGTGTGCCGGTGGTTATTCATGCGATTACCGATGGGCGTGATGTGGCGCCAAGCTCGGCCCCTGAACACATGGCGCGGTTGCTACAGGGCCTTGACGCGGGTGTGCGGGTTGGCACGGTGATCGGCCGGTACTGGGCGATGGACCGTGATAATCGCTGGGACCGTGTGGGCCGCGCCTTTGATGCAATGGTTGCCGCCAAAGGCGAGTCGGCGGCGGATGCGCAAGCCGCGATTGCCGCTGCCTATGCCCGTGGTGAGACGGACGAGTTTATCGCGCCGACGGTGATTGGCGATTATGCCGGTGCAAAGGCGGGCGATGGGTTTTACTGCCTTAACTTCCGCGCCGACCGTGCGCGCGAGATTCTGGCCTCGCTGGGTGATCCGTCGTTTGACGGCTTTGATGCAAGCGCCCGCCCGAAATGGGAGGCGATGTTGGGCATGGTGGATTATTCGGCCAAGCATAACGACTATATGATCACGGCCTATCCAAAGCCGGTGCTAAACAACACATTGGGCGAATGGGTGTCCAAGCAGGGGCGCACGCAGTTTCGGCTGGCCGAGACCGAGAAATACCCGCATGTGACGTTCTTTTTGAACGGCGGCGCCGAGGCTGTGAACCCAGGTGAAGACCGCGCCATGCCGAAATCGCCCAAAGTGGCGACCTATGATCTGCAGCCCGAAATGTCGGAACCCGAGGTCGCGGAAAAGCTGGTTGGCGCGATCGAGCATGGTTATGACCTGATCGTCGTTAACTTTGCCAACCCCGATATGGTGGGCCACACCGGCGATTTGCAAGCTGCGATCAAGGCCTGTGAAGCAGTGGATAACGGTCTAGGGTTGGCGCTTGCCGCATTGGAAAAAGTGGGCGGCGCGATGATTGTGACTGCCGATCACGGAAATTGCGAAACCATGGTTGATCCGGTCACTGGCGGCCCGCATACGGCGCATACGACCAACCTTGTGCCAGTAATTTTGTATGGCGGGCCTGCGGGGGCCGTGTTGCGCGATGGGCGTTTGGCCGACCTCGCGCCCACGGTGTTGCAGCTGATGTGCTTGCCGCAACCCGATGAGATGACAGGGAAAACCCTAATCGCATGATCCGCGTTGCCGCCTTTTTGATGGCGCTGAGTGCTGGTGTGGCACAGGGGCAAACCGTTGCCGAACAAGCGACACAGGCCTCGGCCGCGCTTGCGGCAGCGGTGACGGCCATGCAAGAGGCAAGCAGTGCCCGCGATCAGGTTTCGGCACTGACCCAGACCATTCAGGCCTATGAGCAAGGCCTGAGCGCGCTGCGCGATAGCCTGCGTCAAGCCAAGCTGCGCGAAGCCGCGTTGTTGTTGCAGTTTGATACCGAACGCAACCGCGTTGGCCAGCTCTTGGGGGTTTTGGGCCAGTTAGAGGCGACATCGGGGCCATTGATGCTGTTGCATCCCTCGGGGCCACTTGGCACCGTGCGGTCGGGGATGATTATCTCGGAGGTGACGCCCGCATTGCAAGCCGAGGTGACACGTTTGCAAGCAGAGCTGACCGAACTGCGTGATTTGCGCAATTTGCAGGTTGCGGCGGGCGGCATTTTGGAAAGCGGCCTTACCGTGGCCCAAACCGCCCGCACCACCCTGAGCCAAGCAATTTCAGACCGCACGACCCTGCCGCGTCGCTTTACCGAAGACCCTGATGCCCTGCGCAGCCTGCTGGAAAGCGCCGATACTTTGGGGGCCTTTGCCAATGGGTTAGAGCTGGACCTTGGCGGGGTGGACACTATGCGCAGTTTTGCCTCGGCCGAAGGTAAACTGAATTTGCCAACGCTTGGCAGCTTGCTTTTGCGCGCGAATGAGGCCGATGCCACAGGCACCCGCCGCCCCGGGATCACGCTTTCAACCCGTGCCCGCGCTTTGGTTACGGCGCCTTGGGCTGGTACGATCCGCTATCGCGGCCCGCTGCTTGACTACGGAAATGTGATTATCATTGAGCCGGGCGGAGGCTATCTTATGGTTTTTGCCGGGATGGAAACCGTTTATGGTGAAGTCGGAGAAGTCGTCGGGATGGGCGCTCCATTGGGACTTATGGGCGGTAGCGGCCAAGAAAACAGCAAAGAGTTTTTGGCGGGTGTCAACGATGTGACTGGTATTCGCGAGACAGAAACGCTTTATATCGAGATTAGAAAAGGCACCGAGCCGGTAGATCCGGCACCGTGGTTCGCCGCAACAAAGGATTGAGACAGGCAATGAAGAAATTCGCTATGGCTGCTTTGGGTGGCACGGTCGCTGGTATTCTGCTGACAACGCAAATCGCCGGCCCCTTGCTGGCGCAAGAGCCCAAGAAAACCTCGACCGTCTATGAACAGCTTGATTTGTTTGGTGATATTTTCGAACGTATCCGCAGTGAATATGTCGAAGATGTTGACACCAACAAACTGATTGAAGCGGCGATCAACGGTATGTTGACCTCGCTTGATCCGCATTCCAGCTATATGCCGCCAAAAGATTTTGACGATATGCGTGTGCAAACGCGCGGTGAATTTGGCGGGCTCGGGATTGAGGTCACGCAAGAGGACGGCTTTGTCAAAGTTGTCTCGCCCATGGATGATACGCCGGCGGCTGCGGCGGGCATTCAAACCGGCGATTTCATCACCCATGTCAACGGCGAATCTATTGCCGGCCTGACGCTGGATGCAGCGGTTGACCTGATGCGTGGGCCGGTTGGCTCGGAAATCATTATTACCGTCGTCCGCCAAGGCACGCCCGAGCCGTTTGACGTGTCGATTATCCGCGACACGATCAAGGTAACAGCAGTGCGCGCGCGGACCGTGGGCAGCACAATCGTCTTGCGGATGACCACCTTTAATGACCAGACCTATCCGGGCCTCGAAGACGGTTTGAAAAAATCTGCCGAAGAGCTGGGCGGTTGGGACAAGGTTTCGGGCGTTGTACTTGATCTGCGCAACAACCCCGGTGGTTTGTTGACACAGGCGATCAAGGTGTCGGATGCCTTCCTCGAAAAGGGTGAGATCGTGTCTACCCGTGGTCGGAACGCCACCGATGGCGAGCGTTTCAACGCCACGCCGGGCGATCTGACGGGTGGCAAGCCTTTGGTTGTTTTGATCAACGGCGGTTCTGCTTCGGCCTCGGAAATCGTTTCGGGCGCGTTGCAGGATCACCGTCGCGCGATTGTGGTGGGGACCAAGAGCTTTGGCAAAGGCTCGGTTCAAACCATCATTCCGCTGCGGGGCGAAGGGGCGATGCGCCTGACCACGGCGCGCTATTACACGCCATCGGGCCGTTCGATTCAGGCCTTGGGTGTAGCGCCTGACATCATTGTAAACCAGCCGCCACGCCAACCCGTCGCCGAAGAGCAAGAGCCAGCTTCGGCGGTTCAGGCCCGCACCGAGGCATCCTTGCGCGGCGCGTTGAACAATGACTCGATGACGGATGATGAGCGTAAGCAGCTGGAAGACGATCGCGCCCGTGCCGAAGAAGCCGCAAAGCTGCGAGAGGATGACTATCAGCTCGCCTATGCGATTGATATTTTGAAGGGCCTGTCGGCGATTGCTGTAAAGCATTGATATTACTAAAATAAAGCAAAGGGGCGCGGCAAGCGCCCCTTTGTCATATGAAAAGGCCGGTGCCATGACCAAGACAGATGTTCTACCTTACCGCCCCTGTGTGGGTGTGATGTTGATTAACGCCGAAGGCCGGATTTTTGCTGGCCAAAGGTTGGATGCCCCTGCCGGTACCGCAGCATGGCAAATGCCCCAAGGCGGGATTGATGACGGCGAAAAGCCCCGTGTGGCAGCCCTGCGCGAGCTGTGGGAAGAAACCGGCGTGACAGCGGATCTGGTAGAAAAAATTGCCAAGACCGAAGATTGGGTGACCTATGATTTGCCGCCTGAATTGCTGGGCAAGGCTTGGGGCGGCAAATACAAAGGCCAGCGCCAAAAATGGTTTCTGTACCGCTTTCTGGGCACCGATGATCAGGTGAATATCGCGACCGATCACCCCGAATTTTCCGAATGGCGCTGGATCGGCGCGGATGAGATGATCGCGTCAATCGTGCCGTTCAAGCGGGCGGTTTATGAACAGGTTGTGTCGGCGTTTCGCGGGCATCTGGCAGGTCGTTAGGCCACCATATCGGCAGTGACGCGGTGCTGCGGCGCACCGTCGGCGGCCATAGCATCGGCATTGTCGAGCGTCGTTTGCGCGATAGCCTCCAGCGCCTCGGTGGTGAAAAAGGCCTGATGGCCTGTGATCAAGACGTTTGGAAAGGTCAGCAAGCGGGCAAAGACATCGTCCTGCAACACTTGTCCCGACAGGTTTTCAAAAAACAGATCTCCCTCTTCCTCATACACATCCAGCGCGAGGCCGCCCAGTTGACCCGATTTCAGCGCGTCAATCACGGCCCGCGTGTCGATTAATGCGCCGCGGCTGGTATTTACCAACATTGCGCCGCGCTGCATTTTGGCCAAAGCACGGGCGTCGATCATATGCTTGCTTTGTGGCGTCAGCGGGCAGTGCAGCGACACCACGCGCGACTGCGACAACACCTCGGCCAGCGGCGCATATTGCGCACCGGCCGCAATGGCCTCGTCGCTTGGATAGGGGTCATAGGCCAGTATCTTGCAGCCCAGCCCTTTGAAAATGCGAATGACGCAAATGCCGATACGGCCGGTGCCGATTACCCCTACGGTTTTGCCATGCAAATCAAACCCCATAAGCCCGTTCAGGGTAAAATTCCCTTCGCGCACGCGGTTATGGGCGCGGTGAAGCTGGCGGTTAAGCCCAAGCATCAAAGCTATGGTATGTTCGGCCACGGCATAGGGCGAGTAGGCGGGCACGCGGCCTATGGCAATGCCCAACCGTTCGGCCTCGGCAACATCGACATTGTTAAACCCCGCGCAACGCATCAAGACGAGCCGCACATTCTGATCGGCCAGTGCCGCCAGCGCGGGGGCATCAAGCGTGTCATTGACAAAAGCGCAAACGGCATCTGACCCTTGGGCAAAACGGCGGTGTGGGCCGAAAGATGCGGTTCCAAAAACACCAGATCATGTGGTGCCGTGCGGTCATCATTGGCTTTGCCCAAAGACGCAATGTCATAAGGTTTGGCACTGAAAACGGAAATGCGCATAGCGGATCCTTGGGTTCGGGGTTAACCTTGCGGTGTCATTGCCTTGCGTTGTTTGGCGCGCTCCAGCCCCAGTTTGCGTTCGCGCCAGATGATCAGCACACCGGCCGCAACGACGATGGTGGCCCCGATCAACATGGTCAGGGTTGGCACCTCGTCAAACACCCAATAGCCGATCGCCAGCGCAAACAGCATCGAGGCATAGTCAAACGGGGCAACGACACTTGCATCCGCCTCTCGGTAACTAGAGGTAAGCATGATCTGCCCTATGCCGCCCAGCAACCCGCACAGCACCAGCAACCCTGCCTCACGCGGGGCAGGGATGACCCAGCCGAACGGGATTGTGGCAAGCGATAGCACTGTCGCGGTTAACGAAAAGTAGAACACGATCGCTGCGGTGGTTTCCTTTAGCACCAGTTTGCGCACGAACACCTGCGCAAGGGCGGCAAACACAGCCCCGCCCAGCACCAGCAAGGCGCCCAATGTCGCGGCATCATTGCCTGGCCCCGGCATCACCGTCAGGCGCGGGCTAAGCACAATCGACACCCCGATCAGGCCCATGACCACAGCCGAAATCCGAAACAGCCGCACATCCTCGCCCAGAAACATCGCGGCAAATATGACTGTCAGCAACGGCGCGGCATAGCCGATTGCCGTCACTTCGGGCAGAGGCAGATAGGCGAGGCCGGCAAAACCAAGGCCCATCGCCATCGTTCCGACCACGCCGCGCCAGATATGCCCCATCGGCGCGCTGGCCTTTAGTCCGGTTTGCAGCTCTCCTCGCATCGCCAGCCATGCAATGATCACCGGCATTGCAAAAAAGGAGCGAAAAAACACGGCTTCGCCCGGCGGTACATGGTCGGCGGTGGCTTTGATCAGCGACGCCATCAGGATGAACATGACGACCGAGCAGATTTTATAGAAAATACCGCGCATTGGGCGCATGGGCTTGGCCTTTGGTTTTGGGTTTCTAACATGGACCACCCTTTTACCGGTTATGCAAGGGGTGCGGGCCAATGGCACAACAGGGGCTGGACGCCGCGCATTGCATCGGGTTTGCTATGACAAAGCAAAGGATGCATCCCATGACAAACGCCCCCCTATCCGCCCGCATTGCCCAAGGCCAAGGGGCCGCGCCGGCAGATATTGTGCTGCGCGGCGGGCGGGTGTTTGACCTGATCACCGGCGACTTGGTTGAAACTGACGTGGCAATTTGCGGCGATACGGTCGTCGGCGTGTTCGGCACGTATGAGGCCAATCATGTTGTCGATGTTACCGGAAAAATCCTTGTCCCCGGGTTTATTGATACGCATCTTCACATTGAAAGCAGCTTGGTCACCCCGTTCGAATTTGACCGCTGTGTGGCGCCTTTTGGCGTGACCACCGCGATTTGTGACCCGCATGAGATAGCGAATGTTTGCGGTTTGACGGGGATCAACTATTTTCTAGGGGCATCCGCGCTGACTTTGATGGATATTCGGGTGCAGCTGTCATCTTGTGTGCCGTCAACCCATATGGAAACCAGCGGCGCGGTGTTAGAGGCCGCCGATATTCTGCCGCTGCGTGACCATCCGCGCAGCCTTGGGCTGGCTGAATTTATGAACTTTCCCGGCGTGTTGATGCAGGATCCGGGTGTGATGGCAAAACTGGAGGGGTTTAAGGGGCGACATATCGACGGGCATTGCCCTTTGCTGCGCGGCAATGCGTTAAACGGTTATATCGCAGCGGGGATACGGACCGAGCACGAGGCGACAACCGCCGAAGAAGGGCTGGAAAAGCTGCGCAAAGGCATGCGGTTGTTGATCCGCGAGGGGTCGGTTTCCAAGGATTTGCATGCGCTTGCCCCGCTGATTACCGAACGCCACAGCCCCTATATCGCCTTTTGCACGGATGACCGGAACCCGCTGGATATTGGCGAGCATGGGCATCTGGACTATATGATCCGCACGGCGATTGCGTTGGGGGCAGAACCTTTGGCCGTGTACCGCGCTGCCAGCCTTTCGGCTGCCGAGGCGTTCGGGCTAAAGGATCGCGGGCTGATCGCCCCCGGAAAACGCGCCGATATTGCGGTGATTGACAGTCTGGAATCCTGCCATGCATCGATGGTGTTTGCGGGCGGCGTGCAAGTGACAGATGCTGCCTTTGCTGCACGCAAAACCATTCCGCCTGTGGCGCGAAATTCTGTTAAGGCCCCGCCAGTTGTAGCAAGCGACTTTCGCACGGGCGGCAACCGTGTGGAAACACCCGTGATCGGGATCATTCCGGGCAAGATCATCACCGAGCATCTGACCTATGACATCGCCCCCAAAGACGGCGACAAAGCCCCCGATATTGCCCGCGATCTGGTGAAAATCGCTGTAATCGAGCGCCACGGCAAAAACGGTAACCGCGCGACCGGCTTTGTCAAAGGCTTTGGCTTGCAGCGTGGGGCGATTGCCTCGACCGTTTGCCATGACCACCACAATATCGCCGTTGTGGGCGCCGATTACGCCGACATGGCGCTGGCCGTCCAACGCTTGGGCGAGATTGAAGGCGGGTTTGTTGTGGTTGACGGTGGGCAGGTGCTGGCCGAACTGGCGCTGCCGGTGGCGGGGTTGATGAGCTTGCAGCCATTCGAGGCCGTGCGCAGCAGTCTGGAAAATTTGCGCGCGGCCGCACTCGGGCTGGGGGTAACGCTGGAAGAGCCGTTCTTGCAACTGGCCTTTTTGTGCCTGCCCGTGATTCCACATCTGAAAATCACTGACCATGGTATGGTCGATGTAGACAGATTCGAGGTGATGCCATGACCGCCTATGACCCGAAATATGACTTGCTGATTGATGCGCAAACCTGGGAATTCATCCGTGAAACCGAAAGCTGGTATCCGCCTGATGCGGTCGGCCTGACAATTGCCGAGCAGCGCGGTGTGTACAACAAAATGTGCGCCGCGTTTAATGCCGGGCGGCCGCAAGGCGTGGTGGTGCAAGACCGCGTTTTGCAACAGGTGGATCATGGCATTCCCCTGCGCCACTATCGCTGCGCGCCCGATGCTGCGGCGCAGGTGCTGTATTTTCATGGCGGCGGTTTCGTGGTTGGCGGGTTGGACAGCCACGATGATGTCTGCGCCGAGATCTGTGCGGGTACGGGGTTTGATGTGACTTCGGTGGACTATCGCTTGTCGCCCGAGCATCCTTTCCCACAAGATATAGATGATGCCTTGGCCGCTGCATTGGCGCAGACTGGCAAGCCCTTGGTGCTGGTGGGCGATAGTGCGGGTGCAAACCTATGCGCTTCGGTCGCGGCGGCTATGCGGGGGGCAAGCAATGCGCCGAAAGGACAGGTGCTGATCTATCCGGGATTTGGTGGGCCAAAAACTTCAGACAGCATGCGCGCCCATGCCCATGCGCCGATGCTGACGGCCGCGGATGTGGCGTTCTATGCGACTATCCGGTCGGGTGGGGGTGCAAATGCGGATGCAGACCCGCGCTTTTCACCGCTTAGGGCGCATGATTTCGCAGGCCTGCCGCCAACCGTGGCGATCAGCGCCGAATGCGACCCGCTGGCCGATGATGCGGCGCTATATGCCCAAGCGGTCTTTGCTGCGGGTGGGCGGGCATTGCATCTGCGCGAGGTCGGGCTTGTGCATGGCTATCTGCGCGCGCGGCATAGGGTTGATCGTGCTGCGGCAAGCTTTGCACGGATTATCGCCGCGATTTCGGCCTTGGGAAAAGGACAATGGCCAGAGGTGTTGTAGCGCCCAAAATCAAAAGGCCGGGCGAACAGCCCGGCCTTTTTGAGATTTGGTGGAGCCACGCGGGATCGAACCGCGGACCTCTTGAATGCCATCCAAGCGCTCTCCCAACTGAGCTATGACCCCATTTCTTGCAACGCGTTTCCGCGTTGCTTGGGCTATTTAGGGGAGCAGGGCAGGCGCTGCAAGAGGAAAAATCATCCAATAGAAAAATCTACGAAAGGCATCGCGATTTTTTTGCGCCTGCTGCCCGCCTTTCAGCGAACGGCCGGATTAGTTGTCGTCATCCGGGCTGCTGACATCGGCCAGATCGTCCAGCGACACGGTGTCATCGCCGTCATCTTCCAGCAGATCATCGTCGTCATCATCCGAATCATCCGAATCGACCACTGAGAGCAGGTCATCATCTGCATCCAGATCATCGACCAACACTTCATCATCATCGTCTTTGGCTTTGGCTGCTGTTGCGCGGCTGGCCGAAGATGCGGTGATTTTGCGACGTGCGCTTTCAATATCAACGATTTCGCCCGTGTAGGGGCTGACAACCGGGTTCTTGTTCAGGTCGTAAAAGCGCTTGCCAGTCGTAGGGCAAAGGCGCTTCGTGCCCCATTCTTCTTTGGGCATGATATTCCCCTTGTTTTATAGGCTTGATCGGTGCCCATGATGGGCCCAGCAATTCCAGCAAAAGCGTCGCTTGCCACAGCTATGCGCGGCTGTCAAAGGCTTTTAGTCAAATCGGTCGCTGCGGCCAATGGTGTTGCGCTATCGGTTCGTGCAAGTTTGTCCCAATGATCGCGCAAGGGGCCGCAAATGGGCTTGCGGCAGCTGCGGGCCACGGGCATCCTAACCGCCAACAAGAATAGAGGATACATGCCGATACTTCCCGGATCGCCGCCTGTCGAGGTTACGTTGCGGCGCACAGCGCGGGCACGGCGCATGTCGCTGCGTGTCTCGCGGTTGGATGGGCGGGTCACGTTGTCTTTGCCGCCACGCGCCCGCGAAGATGAGGCAATGGCCTTTTTGCGCGCGCAGGAAGACTGGATCCGCAAGGCGCTGGTCAATGTTGTGCCTAGCGATGCGGTCGGGATTGGTGCCGAAATTCCGGTTGAGGGGCAGCTGCTGCGGCTGGTGCCGGGCAAAGGGCGCAGCCTGATGGTTGCAGAAGGCGCGTTGCACGTGCCCGGTGACGCGGCGCGGGCCGGTGTGCGGGTGGCGGCCTATCTGAAACACCGTGCGCGGGACCGGCTTGCGCTGGCGTCAGATCGCTATGCGCAACAACTCGGGCGCAGCTATCGCACACTCACCTTGCGCGACACGCGGTCGCGCTGGGGGTCTTGTACCGCCGATGCCGGCTTGATGTATTCATGGCGGTTAATCATGGCGCCGCCTTTGGTGCTGGACTATGTCGCCGCGCACGAAGTGGCGCATCTGGCAGAAATGAACCACTCCTCGCGGTTTTGGGCCGTCGTTGCCGGTTTGATGCCGGATTATGAACGCCACCGCCATTGGCTGAAAACCCAAGGTCATGCGCTGCACAGCTATCGGTTTGCAGAATGAGTGAGGTGCTTGTCCAATGCTGACGTCTGGTGCGACATCGATTCCCCGCCCGCAAGATATGAACGCCACGGCGCATGAACGCCTGTACCGCAGCCTGCGTATGCAAGTGATGCACGGTGAATTGCCCCCCGGACAATCGCTTACCCTGCGGGGATTGGCGCGAAGCTATGGCGTATCGATGACCCCCGCGCGTGAGGCGGTGCGGCGGTTGGTGGCCGAAGGGGCGCTGTCGCTGTCTTCGTCAGGCCGGGTCGCTACGCCCGAACTTAGTCCGGAACGAATAGAAGAGTTGGCCTCTATTCGGGCGCTGCTGGAACCAGAGCTTGCGGCGCGTGCGCTGCCACGGGCGCATTTCGCGCTTATTGACCGGTTGGCCGCGATCAATGGCGCCAATAGCGAAGCGGTGATGAAGCGTGACGCCGTGGCCTATATTCGCACCAATCTGGAATTTCACCGCACCTTGTATTTGCGCGCCCAGGCGCCTGCGATGCTGGCGCTAACCGAAACCGTTTGGCTACAGCTTGGCCCTACGATGCGCGCATTGTACGGCCGCCTGCGCCGGAATGAGCCGCCACCCTATCACCGCCTGATCATCGCCGCGCTAAAGGCGGGGGATGAGCCGGGTTTGCGGCTGGCCATTCGTACGGATGTGACACAGGGCTTGCGCCACTTGGCCGGCTAACCCGTTTGTTTGAAAAGGAAGTTTGACATGACTGTTCATATTGGCGCCAAACCGGGCGAGATTGCCGAAACCGTGCTGATGCCGGGCGACCCCTACCGCGCACGTTGGGCCGCCGAGACGTTCTTGACCGATGCCAAGCTGGTGAATGAAGTGCGGGGGATGCTGGGCTATACCGGCACATGGCAAGGCCATCGCGTGACCATTCAGGGCTCGGGGATGGGGATGCCGTCGCTGTCGATTTATGCCAATGAGTTGATCCGCGATTACGGGGCGCAAACACTTATCCGCATCGGCTCGGCCGGGGCGATGCAGCCGAACATAAAGGTGCGGGATTTGGTGTTGGCGATGTCGGCTTGCACCATGTCTACGCCTTCGCGCGGGATTTTCCGTGACCTGAACTTTGCGCCGACTGCCGATTTTGGCCTGCTGCAAGCGGCGTGGAAGGCCGCCGAGGGCCGCGATGTGGCGACCCATGCAGGGCAGATTTATTCGTCGGATGTGTTTTATGATGAGCGCCCCGACCTGACCGAGCAAATGCAGCGTCACGGTGTGCTTTGCGTGGAAATGGAAGCGGCCGAGCTTTACACGCTGGCTGCGCGCTATGGCCGCCGTGCTCTTGCTATCCTGACAATCTCGGACCATCTGGTGACGCATGAGGCGCTACCATCCGATCAGCGTGAACGCAGCTTTGGTGATATGGTGGAAATCGCGCTGAAGGCGGCGTTTGCCTAGGGCGAAACGCCTTGGGGCAGTTTTTCACCGCACAGGGTTGACCGAACCGATTCGCGCGGGTTTACTCCGCTGCCCTTTTGACAATGGATTTGGTTATGGAACAACGGCGACTTGGTGCAAACGGACCGATGGTATCAAGCATCGGGCTTGGCTGCCTTAGCTTTGGCGGGATATTCGGTGCGACGAATGCGGCGGAATCCTTTGCCACGCTTGATGCCGCGTGGGAGTCGGGGATTACCTTTTACGACACGGCCAATATCTATGGCGCCGGGGTTTCGGAAACCGTGCTGGGCGACTGGCTGGCTGATCGCGGGCATGATGCAGTTGTAGCGACCAAAGCGGGAATTGTGACCACCCCGCCGCGCGGCTTTAACAATTCAGAAAGCTATATCCGGGCCGAGCTGGAGGCATCCTTGAAGCGTCTGAAAACCGACCATGTCGCGCTTTATTACATCCATCGCCGCCAGCCCGATATGCCGGTTGAAGATGTCGCCGGCTTTATGGCACGGCTGATTGATGAGGGCAAAATCGGCGGCTATGGCCTGTCCGAGGTTGCCCCGCATACCATCCGCCGCGCCCATGCCGTGCATCCGGTGCGTGCGGTGCAGAATGAATACTCATTATGGACGCGGCTGCCGGAATTGGGTGTGATACGGGCCTGCGCCGATTTGGGGGTGGCGTTCGTGCCGTTTTCACCCGTGGCGCGGGGCATGCTGACCGATGCGCAGCCAAATCCGGCACTAATGCGGGCAGGCGACATTCGCCGCACTATCCCGCGGTTTATCGAGCCGAACCTTAGCGCGAACCTTGCCGCGATCGCGCCATTTCAGGCCTTTGCCGCCGCCAAAGGGGTGACGACTGCGGCATTGGCCCTGGCCTGGGTATTGGACCAAGGCAACCATCTGATCCCAATTCCCGGCACACGCAGTGCAGTGCATTTGAAAGACTGGATCGGTGCCGACAGTCTGATGCTTACAGCGGCGGACCGAGCCGAGATTGACCGCATTTTGCCCCCCGGTTTTGCCCATGGCGACCGCTACGACGATGCGCAAAACATAGGCCCTGAACGCTATGCCTGATCTTACCGCCCGTGGCTGCGGTTGTAACTGTTGACTGCGGGCGCCGCCCAGCCCTTTGGCGTTCGGGCTGGTTTGAACACCTCAACCAGCAAAGGATAGCAGGCAGCGGATTCCGAGGAATGCTCGGATGAACAATCGCCGCCGGGGCAAGCCGATAGGGCGCCAGTCAGGTCAATCTCGGCAAAGAATTCCAGGTAATCTCCGGGGCGGACAGGGCTGGATTTCATGAAATACTGGCCGGTATCGCGGGTGAAACCGGTACACATGAACACATTTAGCACGTCATGCACGTGCTGTTCCGCCTGTTCCAGCGTCAGGCCTGCGTGATCGGCCAAGGCGCGCGTCAGGTTCGAATGGCAGCAATAGTGATACTGCCCGCCGTTTGACAGCAAGGCATGGGTGTAGGGGTCGCAACGTGTGCCGATCACATCATGGACAGCCCCGCCAAAAGCATCAAACCCGTACCAATCGAGGCTGTCATCGGTAATCAAAGCCATGGGCCGCAAACTGGGAAAACTGGACCAAAGCCGGTCGCCAGTGGAAAGATGTGTGCCATGAAGCGCACGGGTTTTGCCGGAATAAAACCGCTCGGACAGATTATCCGTGGCCCATAGATTAAGATCACCGACCTGCGGTCCCTCAATACTGGTGATGCGGAAAAAATGGCCCTGCGGAACCGAAAAACAGCGGGCATCGCGTGGTGGAATCAAAGTTTCGGAAAGCTTGGTCCAGCCTTCGCGTGCGGCTTGATAGGCGCGCGTATCGGGGCGCGGCAAGCCCTCGACCGGATAGCAGATCACAGGTGCGATACCGGCGCGAATGGCGGCATCTTGCGGGGCAGGGTGCTGGGGTAATTTTGGCTTCATTCCGGCAGATTGGGCGGGAAAAATTCGCGGGTCAAGTGCGATTGCACGTGTTTACCTGTGTAAGCGTGAACCTGTCATCGCCCCTCGGTGATCGCCCAAGCCTCTGTCCGTTCAAAGGCGATGGGGGGCAGCCCAGTGTGGTGCAGGCTATGCAATCTGATGCTGGATTTTCAGATCTTGTGCGAATGGTTGGGCATGCCGCAACGATCAACGGCAAGCGGGAAGGTGCCACAACCAAGGAACGACGGGTCAACATTCTCGAACAGGTGCAAATTCCCATGCGTAGGGCAGTCGGGTTTCTAGAATAGATGGGGTGAATTCTGGTACATCAACCCTAGTTTGCCGCAATTCTGGCGCAGTCGCAAAAGTAGGTTTTCCCTACCTGAATTTTATCGCTTTTCGAGAAAAAACCTGTGAAATGCGCCCCCCTTGTCGGCTGGATTGTCGCGCTGCGCCGGGCGCCAGCTTGCTTGGTTTCGCGGCGCAAGGCACGTGCACTTGTGGCAAGCGCAAACTGGCAATGGTCAGGCAATCAATCCTGTGCCCGTGTGTTTTTCGGGCCCCAGATCGCCTCATAAGTCGGGATGCGCCGCAGCCGCGGTGCGATTAACATGATAGCCAGACCCAAGCCGCCCCAAAACAGCAAAATGCCAATCCACATATAGCGTGGGGCATTCGCCTGCCATAGCCCGGTCAGCATGGCCAGCACGGCACAAACCAAGGCTAAATAGCCCGACGTTTTGTGCAGTCGCTCAAAGATCACGCGCCGTATGGACATATCATAATGATCACCGCGCATCTGCCCCCGTGGATCGGTTGGCCCACCTTTGGTGCCACGTAGCCAGCCGGATAAAAACTGATGCGCGCCCAAACTCAAAGTGGTCCACCCCAGCAAACGATGCACCCAAATCGCGCTGGTCACAGAGGCGGTCGGGGCTGGTATTGTCAGGATCAGGTAGAGCCCCAGCATCATAAAGGCCAGCGCGCTATACTGGGCAATGCGATGGGCAACCCACCAGGTCTGATTGTCCAGTTCCATCGGCCAATCTTGCTTGGGCAAGACCTTGAAATAGCGGGCAGAGAGGATGCCAAAAGGCACCAAACAACCCCATGCCAAAAACATCGAACGGGCATGCCATGACAGGTGCGGGCCGACATCATGGGCACGACTTGCGTCGATCGGAGAGAGCAACCACTCCAGCATTGCCTATCCTTTCACGGCGCCGGCGGTCATGCCGGTTATGATCTGGCGTGATGCGATAAAGGTAAAGATAATCGGTGGGATCGCCAGCAGCATGCCGGTGGCCATGATGACGCCCCAGTCAATATCATACTCGGTCAGCGAATTCACAATCGTTACCGGCACAGTCCGGCTGTTGCGGTCGGACAGCGCGTTGCCCAACAGGAACTCATTCCACGCCACGCGGAATGTAAAGATTGCAGCCGCCGCAAGGCCGGGTTTGATCAATGGCAATACGACAAGAAAGAAGGTCTGAAACGGTCCGGCGCCATCCATACGTGCGGCCTCTTCCAACTGGATAGGGACCTGAACGATAAAGGACTGCAAGATCCAGATAACAAATGGCAGATTCATCGCGACATAAACAAGGATGATGCCTGCGCGGGTGCCATCAATCTGGAACTGATAAGTCCAGATGCCAAAGACCGGCACCAACAAAACGGCTGGCGGCACCATGCGCATGACCAATGACGCCAAAGACACCACATTCCGCCCCATAAAACGAAACCGGACCAAGGCATAAGCCGCCATACACCCCAGCACGAGTGTCAGCGTTGTCGATGTAATCGCGATGAATAAGGAGTTGACCAGCGACCGTCCAAAGGTCGGATCACAGCGGCGCAAACCCTCTACATCATAGGGCAGGAAGTCACATAAGGCGACTTCGTAGTTGCGCAGTGTAGGCATGAAAAACAGGCTGGATGTTTCCGACATGATATCGACGTTCAGTTTCATCGAGGTCGCCAACATCAGAGCAATTGGCCCGGCCGACATAACAATCAAGGCTGTCAACAACGCATAGAACGCAGGGTTGGTTTTGCGGGACTGAGGGCTTGCCATATCAGTGATCCTTTGACGCCGCCGCACGCAGACGCGCTGCACGAGCTTCGGAAATTTTGGTGTAGGTGAACATTGCGAGCGTCAGTGCCATGAGCAAAATCAGCAAAAGGTTGGACATGGCCGCAGCTGTGCCAAGCTCGCGGAATTCCGAGGCGGTGCGCGAGATGCGCAAAGCAAGGATTTCCGTCGACAGGCCTGGCCCGCCGTTGGTCATCACCAAGATCACTTCCAGCACTTTAAAGGCATCGATCAACCGCAACAGCGCAGTAACAATCAATACCGGCAGCATCAGCGGCAGTTTGATAAACCAGATCAACTGCCAACCGGACGCGCCGTCAATCCGGGCCGCTTCCATTGCCGATCGCGGCAAGGATTGAAGGGCGGCCAAAGAGAGGATAAAAATAAACGGCGTCCACTGCCAGATGTCGGCAATCACGATAGAGGCAAAGGCCCAAGTGCCATCCGACAGCCATGGAACAGGCTCTAGGCCAAATGATTTCAGGGTACGATTAAAAAGCCCAACGCTGGGATGATACATGTAGCGCCACATCAAACCAACCACGATAGGCGCAATCATCATGGGCAGGATAAAGATGGTGCGCAGCAAGGTCATACCGCGCAATTGGCGGTCCAGCAGCATTGCCAGCCCAACACCCAAAATCATTTCCAGCACAACAACGACAGCCGCAAATTTGACCGTGACCCAGAAACTTTCAAGAAAGGCCGCGTCGTTCAAAAGCTTGGCGTAATTGCGCAGGCCAACAAAATCTGCTTCGCCAATCCGTTGGCTGGGGTTCCAGTCCAAAAAGCTGGCCCAGACCATGTAGCCGATCGGGTAAAGCAGCGCGACAGCCATGACGATAATGGCGGGGGCCAAAAAGAAATAAGGCGTCAGTCGGTTTATACGCGCTATCTGCATCGGACTCTTTCGTCGAAACAAGGAAAGGAAGGTGGCCTGCCCGACACTTGGGCAGGCCCGCGTTTGGAAAAGAAACGTCTATTTGGACCAGGTGTAGTAACCTGCATCGTCCATAATCGCGCGGGCACGTTCGGCCACGCCGTCAAGTGCCTCTTGCGGGTCAAGCCCTTCGGTCAACACCTTGCTCATTGTGGTACCAATATCGGCATTGATCGCACCCCATGTCGGGATGATCGGGCGCCAGTCCGGATCGGCATATTTCAGCGCTTCGCCAAAGGTGGCCGAATAGGGGTATTTCGCATTCAACTCGGCATTCTGATAGGTCGAGAAGCGCGAAGGGTTGCCCCCCGCCATTGCAATCGCCAAGTCTTGCTTTTTATTGGTCAACCATTGCATCAGCAAGAACGCCGCTTCCTTGTGTTGGGCATTGGCCGGGATGCCGATACCAAAACCGCCGGTTTGGCTGCCGCGGCGCACGCCCTCGGGGTGCATTGCATAGCCCACCTTGCCGACAACCGTCGATTTGCTCGGGTCTTCAAAACCGGCCGCAAACGCGATGGAATCCATGAACATGGCCGACTTGCCCTGCTGGAAAGAGGCCGCCGCTTCGGCGGGGCCGAATGTTGCGCCACCCTCCGGGCCGCAATCTACCAGCGTTTTAAGGGCCTTGGCCGCGGCAACGCCTTCCGGGCTGTTGATGATCGGGTTCCATTCGGCGTCAAAGACGCGACCGCCAAGCGGCGCCAGATGCAGCAAGAACGCATGGCTTGCGTGGTGGCCCGAGGCCGCACGTGTCGCCATACCGCCCATACCCGGCTCTAATTGTGGGATTTTGCAGGCAACATCCAGCAGCTCGTCATAGGTGGTTGGCACTTTCAGGCCAAGCTTTTCAAAAATGTCCTTGCGATAGGCCAGAACGGATGTTTCCGCGCCAAAAGGAATGCCGAACAGCGAACCGGTCTGGCCAGGAAGATAGCCTTTTTCACCGCCCGCGACGCCAATATTGGCCACATAGCCATCAATCAGGTCGCCTGCGTCATAGGTCGGATCAGCCAAGCGCGGGTTCATGAAATATTTTGCCAGGTTTTCAAGCTGGTCGGCAAAGACATAGTCTGCCTTCGAGAATACCACATAGGCTACAAGGTCATAGTCGCCCTTGTCCTTGGTCAGCTCAAGCGTTTGGCGCTCGCGCATTTTAAGGTATTCCAGCTGGTCAACTTCGACATTGATCCCGGTCTCTTCGGTAAACTGCGGAAGGATCTCCATGACCGCGTTATAATGCGGGTGCGCCGGAAAGTTTACGACCAGCGTTGTGCCCGCATAGGGTTCATAGGGGTTGGCGAAAGCAACAGAGCATGTCAGCACCGCGCTGACCGAAAGCCCGACTAGGGCCTTGGTTGATTGAAACATCTTAGGTTCCTCCCTTTGGTTTCAGTATTGGGGTCAGAGACGTAGGCCGCTGTCCCGATCAAAAATCATGAGTTCGTCTGTGACCACGCCGAAGGTGCGGGTCTGTCCGGCAGCAAAACGACCGGCGCTGGACATTTCGACCTGAAGTTCGGTACCGCCACAGCGCGTGACCAAAACAGTTTGCGCGCCCAAATATTCCGACACCACAACCCGCAGCTCAATCGGCGCCCCACGAGAGACATCATCCGTGATCGAGGACGGGCGAAGGCCGATATCCACGTCAGCGCCTTTGAATGTCTTTAACCGGCTGGCCTGTTCGGCCGAAAGCGGCAAACGACACCCATCGCCTTGAACCCACAATTGGCCGTTCGCCTCGGTCAGGGTGCCGGCCATAAAGTTCATCGTCGGGCTGCCAATAAACCCTGCAACAAAGCGGTTGATCGGGCTTTTGAACAGCTCTTCCGGCGTCCCTTGCTGCTGGATGCGACCGTCTGACATCACGACAATCCGGTCGCCCAACGTCATCGCCTCGACCTGATCATGCGTCACATAGATCATGTTCTTGTCGATCGTATCGCGCATCTCGGCAAGCTCGGTGCGCAGCTTGGCGCGTAGCTTGGCATCAAGGTTGGACAAAGGTTCATCAAACAGAAAAGTGCTGGCATCGCGCACCATCGCCCGGCCCATAGCAACGCGTTGACGTTGACCACCTGAAAGCTCTGCTGGCTTGCGATCTAAAAGGTGGTTGATATTCAGCAGCTTGGAAACGCGCTGCACTTTCTCGGTGATCTCGGCTTTGGGAACTTTGGCCAGACGCAAAGCAAACGACATGTTCTTGGCAATATTCATATGCGGATAAAGCGCGTAATCTTGAAACACCATCGCGATGTCACGCTCCTTTGGGTCGAGCGCGCTTATAGGTTTGTCATCAAAATAGATTTCGCCGCCTGAAAGGGTTTCAAGCCCCGCCAGAATGCGCAAGGTCGTCGATTTGCCGCAGCCAGATGGCCCAACCAGCACGGTGAACTCACCATCGTTCAGCTTCAGGTCAATCGGGTGCAGAACCTCTACCGCCCCGTAAGATTTCCGCACTTGCTCCAGAACGATTCTTGGCACTCTCTTCTTCCTCCCGAATGTTATCGTTATCATTTGGTATGGACGGCGCGTTGTGAAGATGGAAATAATTGCAATAGCGTTAACGTTAACGTTCCGGTTTTGTGGGGCGGAAAGGATATTTTTTGGCAAAAAACTCAACAGTTTGCCGCGCAACCATCAAAGATGTGGCCGAAAAGGCCAATGTGTCATTGATGACGGTATCGCGCGCTGTCCGCGGTCTGAACGGCGTTTCCGAGACCACGCGGCAGTGCGTTCTGCAGGTTGTCCAAGAGCTGAACTATGTTCCAAACGGCAACGCACGTGCATTGGTTCAGGCCAATTCCAAACTGATTGGCCTTTCGTTGCCCACGCTTTTCAACGATGTCTTTGCAGATGCCCTTTTGGGCATGCGCCGCACAATCGAGCAGGCGGGTTACTCCTGCCTTGTCCAAACCACAGACTACGATACCGAGCGCGAAGCAAAATGGACTGACCAGCTTCTTGAGTGGCGGCCCGCTGCGGTTATTATGACCGGGGTCGATCACCATGCCCGCGTGCGCAGCAAACTGCGCGGCGATAACATTCCCACGCTCGAAATCTGGGATGTCACGGATGACCCTATCGATATTTGCGTTGGCATTGATCACTTGGCTGCCGGGCATGAGTTAGGGGTGCATGTCGCGCAATTAGGGTATCGCAAGCCGGCATTCGTTGGCCCGCCAGAAGGTGATGACCCGCGTGCCGACAAGCGGGTCGCGGGCTTGATCAGGGCGTTTCGTTCTATTGGCTCTGATCCGTTGCAGCGGATCACGGTAGAGCCGAACAACGCCTTTTTAATGGGGCAGCAAGGGTTCGATGCCTTGCCGCAAACCAACAGACCCGATGTTGTGTTTTTTCTGAACGACCACATCGCCTTTGGTGGCATGATGGCGGCGGAACGGGCGGGTTTGACCGTACCAAACGATTTGGGCATCGTCGGGTTTAACGGGCTTGACCTCAATCATGTGCTGGCCCGTCCGATGACGACAATGTCAACCCCGCGCCGCCAGATGGGCCTTGTCGGTGCGCGGCATCTGCTGGCCCGCCTCAGTGGTATAGCACCGCCGCGCAATACCCATTTGCCCTGTACGCTTTGCCCCGGGCAGACAACGCGCGCGCAATAAGGTGGGGCATTGCCAAGCTGTTCGATTGTTTGGATTTGAGGTCTTCACACCCGCCGCGATGTGCTGCCTGCAGCCAAAAGCCGCCAGTCAATTTCAACCCGCTGGCGCGGCGCCACATCGCGCGCGGGATCAAGCAGATCAATGATCAATGCCGCTGTCCGATACCCGATTTCGCGCGGTTGCGGGTCAATCGTGGTGATGGTCGGATGCGCCACTGCGGCAATCTCATAGGCGCCGAAACCGCCAATCGCTATGTCCTCAGGCACGCCGATACCCCGCCTTTGACATTCGCTCAGCGCGCCAAAGGCAATAAGGTCAGAGACGCAAACCACCGCATCAGCCTGCGGAAAACTGTCCAATAGCTTTGCCATTGCAAGTGCACCTTCGCGCATCGAAACCGGGGCAGGGCCTGCCGCGAACAGGTGCTCTGGCGAAAGCCCATGCGCCGTCATCGCCTCGATAAAGCCGCGACGGCGGTCCATACCGCGCTGATCGCCGGTCTCTTCGCCGCCGACAAAGCAGATGTTCTTGTGGCCCAAGGCGACAAGGTGATCGACCATGCCATGCATGGTCTGAGCGTTGGAAAACCCCACGACATGGCCAAGCGGATCTGCGGGAAGTTCCCAGATTTCAATCACCGGAATCCCGGCATTTTCTAGTAACCTGCGCGCCCGCGGGCTATGGTGCCCCCCCGTCAGCACAATCGCCTCGGGGCGGCGGCGCAGCAGTTGCACAATCAACTCTTCTTCGCGATCAATGGCATAGCCGCTGTAGCCCAGCAGAACCTGCAGGCCAGCTTGGGCAAGGCGTTCAGATATTGCGTCGACAGTTGCCGCAAAGTTGGCATTGTTGATCGAAGGAATCGTCACCGCCACAAAGCCAGATTTTTGCGTGCGCAGATTGGCGGCCGTCGCATCAAAGACATAGCCAAGGCTTTCGGCAATCGCGAGTATTTTTTTCCGGCTTTCTGCATTGACGGATTTGTCAGCATTGAACGCGCGGCTTACCGTCATCACCGAAACCTTGGCAGCCTTTGCGACATCTTTCATCGTTACGGATGGTCGTTGCATGGCCCCTCATTTCTTGGCGTCGACCATTGGTAAGCCGTGCGCTTAGCTTTTGCCACCGAAAAGCATCCCGCTAGGCTTTGTATTCCGACGCTTCGGTTACATGGTGGTGAATACGCCCGTCGAAAAACTCGGCCACGATTTCGCCAGTAATCTCACGCGACAGACTGCGCGGCGCGCTGGTCAGGGCACCCTCCATCGCGGCACGGTCCGGATAGGTTATCGCAAGCATCAGCGGGAACTCGGGCGCGCCTTCATCACGCTCTTCGCCAAAGCTGACCCGCACATCAGTATTGCCGGGGAATTGGGTCCAGACGGGCACAAGGCGGCTATTGACAGCCGCGCGGAAAGCCTCGGTTTTGCCGGGCTTTATGCTGCCTTCAAACAAAGCAAATCGTGTAATCATTGGAAAATTTCCTTATTGGGTCCAGTAAAGTATTCCATCAATGCCGCCTGATCCTCGCCTCCCAAACCCGCCGCAGTCAGCATGCGGTGGATCTCGGCACAAAGTGCTGTCAGCGGCATCGAGGTATGGGTGCGTCGCGCAAGATCCTGCGCGCCGTTCAGGTCTTTGACCATGTTGTCGATCCGCCCCGTTCGCCGGTAGTCTTTGCTGGCAAAGCGGGGCATGTATTCTTGCAAAATCGCGCTATCGGCGCGACCTCCGCGCAATGCGATCGGCACTTTGGCGGCGTCGACGCCGGAATTGATCGCAAGCTGCGTCGCCTCGGCCACGGCCATAAAGTTCAGCCCGCATAGGACCTGATTGATCAGCTTGGTGGTTTGGCCTGCACCCACCGGCCCCATGTGGGTGTAGTTGGTGCTAAGGTGTTTTAGGACGACATGCGCATCTGCGACGTCTTGCGCGGCACCACCGGCCATCAGCGTCAGCTCGCCAGTCAGAGCCTTGGGCGCGCCCCCCGAAAGGGGGCTGTCAACCCAGCGCAGGCCACGTTCCGAGGCTTTGGCTGCCATGGACTTGGTTGCATCAGGGTCGATTGAGGACATATCGATCAACAGACTGCCTAGCCGCGCCCCTTCGGCAACGCCATCTTTGCCAAAGACCGCAATATCGACGATATGGGGGGCATTCAGGCTGGTGATAATATAGTCAGACGCCGAAGCTGCGATTGCCGCAGTCGGGGCAGCCTTTGCACCAAGCTTGACAAGTACCGACACTTTTTCCGGATCCAGATCAAAGACTGTCAGGTTCTGTCCGGTTTGCAGCAACCGCGTGCCAATGGCCCCCCCCATGGCACCCGCACCAATCAACGCAACATTCAGTGTCATGGTGTCATCTCCTTCATCCCTAAAAGAAATAAGCCGACGATCGCCGCTGGCTCTTGTTCGATATCTGCGACCACATGTGTTTCGTCTGGAAGAGGCTCTTCAAACGTTGCCAATTGGCTGTCGAGCAGCGATGCCGGCATGAAATGACCGGGGCGTCTTGCCACCCGCTGCAACAGGGTTTCGCGTTGTCCGCGCAGATAGAAAAAAATCACTTCGGCTTGCGCGGTTTCGCGGATCTGGTCGCGGTATTTCCGTTTAAGCGCCGAGCAGGCGATCACCCGATTGTCCGCAGCAAGCGCCTTGCCGACTTTGGCAAGCCAAGGCGCTCTGTCATCATCATTCAAGGCCTCACCGCGACGCATTTTCGCGATGTTGCTGGCCGGATGCAAATCGTCGCCGTCAAGAAACGCGGCGCCAACCGCCTTGGCCAAGGCCTGCCCGATGCTGCTTTTGCCGCAACCGGAAACCCCCATCACGACGATGCGGCTCATAGCGATGCCGTGATGCCGCCATCGACGAAAATCGTAGTACCATTCACAAAGGAAGAGGCCGCCGAAGACAGGAAGATACAGGTTCCGACCAGTTCCTCGACCTTCCCCCACCGGCCTGCAGGCGTGCGCTTGGCCAGCCATTCGCTAAAGGCGGGGTCATCGACCAGCGCCTTGTTCAGCGGCGTGTCAAAATAGCCAGGGGCAAGCGCGTTACATTGCAGCCCGTGCTTGGCCCAATCGGTGGCCATGCCCTTGGTAAGGTTGGTGACCGCGCCCTTGGTCGCGGTATAGGGCGCGATGCCGGGGCGGGCGAGCGCGCTTTGCACCGAGGCGATATTGATGATCTTACCGGCACCACGCTTGATCATATGCCGGGCAACCGCCTGGCCAACATGGAAAACCGAGGCGATGTTGGTCTGCAACAGCCGCTCGAAAGCCTCGGCAGGGAAATCTTCCAGCGGGGTGCGGTGCTGCATTCCGGCATTGTTGACCAAAATGTCGATAGCACCGGTTTCGGCCTCGAAACCATCGACGGCTGCGCGAACGACCATGTGATCGGTGGCATCGAATTCAAGTTGATAAACCGTAGCACCTTCGCCGCGCAAAACCTCGGCGGCAGCGGCAAGCTTGGCAGTATCACGGCCATTCAGAATGACTTCCGCACCCGCCTTGGCCAAGCCTCGGGCAAGGGCAAATCCGATGCCTTGTGACGATCCGGTGATTAGGGCGCGCTTTCCGCTTAGGTCAAATAGGGACAGGCTCATGACATTCCTTTTGGACTCGACAAATGATGTTGTCACTGTTTATGTTATCGATAACAATACTTGTCAACGATTCATCTCACTCAGGACCATCAGAATGTCAAAAGTCGAAATTCTTCAAGTCGGACCCTATCCAGAATGGGATCAGACCCCCCTTGATGCAGCCTTCACCGCATATCGTTATTTCGAAGCAGACGACAAAGCCGCTTTCCTTACGCAGGTCGGTCCAAAGGTGCGCGCAATTGCGACGCGGGGTGAACTGGGGGCAAATGCGGCCATGATCGCGGCCTGTCCTAACCTAGAGCTGATCTCGGTTTACGGGGTGGGTTATGACGCGGTTGATCTTGCAGCCTGCCGCGCGCGGGGTATCCGTGTGACCAATACACCGGATGTGCTGACAAATGATGTGGCTGATCTGGGGGTTGCGATGATGTTGGCGCAATCGCGCGGCATGATCGGGGCAGAGGCTTGGGTGCGCGACGGCTCGTGGGCGGCAAAGGGGCTCTATCCGCTCCGCAATCGGGTTTGGGGCAAAAAGGTCGGCGTACTGGGGCTTGGCCGGATTGGGTTTGAAGTGGCAAAACGGCTTGCCGGTTTTGACCTCGATATCGCTTATTCCGACGTCTCGCCCAAGGATTATGCGCCGAACTGGACCTATGTTCAGGACCCC
The DNA here is from genome assembly GCF_001202035.1 of Pseudorhodobacter wandonensis. GTDB lineage: Bacteria > Pseudomonadota > Alphaproteobacteria > Rhodobacterales > Rhodobacteraceae > Pseudorhodobacter > Pseudorhodobacter wandonensis. Next base: position 46,154 of record NZ_LGHT01000038.1, read on the forward strand.
TTAGCCCTTGCCCGCCATGCCGATTTTCTGTTTGTAACCCTCGCGGCTTCTGCGGCCACCCGCCATATCGTGAACCGCCAAGTGATCGAGGCGCTGGGGCCACAGGGCATGATCATCAACATCAGCCGCGCGTCAAACATTGATGAGACGGTCTTGCTTGATGCGCTTGAAACCGGCAAGCTCGGTTCGGCTGCGTTGGATGTTTTTGAAGGCGAGCCAGCGCTCAATCCGCGCTTTCTTGATCTGCCGAATGTGCTCTTGCAACCGCATCATGCCTCGGGAACTTTTGAAACCCGCAAAGCTATGGGTGCCTTGGTGCGCGACAATCTGACGGCCCATTTCGCGGGCCGTGATCTTCTTACTCCAGTTCTGTGAGCCTCATGAAATCCATCGTCATCCATGCCGCGCGTGACCTGCGTATCGAAGAGAAACCGGCCGAAGCGCCCGGCCCTGGCCAAGTTCAGATCCGGCTTGCCATGGGCGGGATCTGCGGATCGGATCTGCATTATTTCAACCACGGCGGCTTTGGCCCGATCCGGCTGAAAGAGCCGATGGTGCTGGGCCATGAGGTGTCGGGGTATATCACCGCATTGGGCGAAGGGGTTACCGGTCTGTCCAAAGGCCAGTTGGTCGCCGTGTCGCCATCGCGGCCCTGCGGCAACTGTTCCTATTGTCGTCAGGCAATGTTTAACCATTGCCTCAACATGCGGTTTTACGGCTCTGCGATGCCTTTCCCGCATATTCAGGGCGCGTTCCGTGAGGTTCTGGTCGCCGATGCCAGCCAATGCGCCCCCGCTGACGGGCTGACTGCGGGCGAGGCGGCGATGGCCGAACCGCTTGCGGTTTGCCTGCATGCCACCAAAAGGGCAGGGCCCTTGCTTGGCAAATCGGTGCTGGTAACGGGCTGCGGCCCGATCGGTATCTTGTGTATTCTTGCGGCGCGGCGGGCGGGGGCTGACCTTATCGTTGCAACCGATCTTGGTGATTTCACCCTTGGCATGGCGCGCAAGGCGGGCGCCGATGTCACGGTGAACATGGCCACAGAGTCACAGGCGATGCAGGGTTATGCGGTCGACAAGGGTCAGTTCGATGTGCTGTTCGAATGCTCGGGCGCTGCCTCGGCGCTGGCGGGGGCTATTCCTGCGATGCGCCCCGGTGGCACAATTGTTCAGCTTGGGCTTGGCGGTGATATGACGTTGCCGGTGCAGGCGATGACCGCAAAAGAGTTGTCGCTGCGCGGCTCTTTCCGGTTTCATGAAGAGTTCAATACCGGCGTCAGCTTGATGCAAAAGGGTTTAATCGATGTCAAACCCTTCATTACCCAAACCTTTCCATTGGCGCAGGCCGTTGAGGCCTTTGAGACAGCAGGCGACCGCAGTCGGGCGATGAAAGCGCAGATCAGTTTTTCCGACGCATCTTGAGCCAGAGGACTTAAGCTGAAGGGTCGGGGCCTGCACCATCGTGGGCCTCGACCAAATCCCGAAATCCATCGGCTATCTGGCGCCAAAGGGGTCTTTGCCACCGTTGCGACCTCTGCCAAAGCCCGCGCCCAAAAGGCCGGTGCCAAGCAAGGCGACTTTTATTCCTCGGTTCCAATGGCCGAAAGTGCGGCGCGGCCGACTTCGACATCCTGATCGCCAGTGCCAGAACCTACTCCAATAGCGCCAAGCAACTGACCGCCGAACCGTATCGGCAGGCCACCTTTCAGGCCAGTAACATTGCCACCCGTGGCCATACCGATTTCAAGGCGAACGTGCTCGGGGATCAACGCACTTGGCTTACCGGTTGAGGCAGCCGTCAAAGCCTTGGCCAAAGCGCTTTTGCGGCTGAGAAACTTTGCGCCGGTCATGCGGATTTCACCCAGCAGTTGGCCGCTGGCATCAACGATTACGATGCACTGTGGTTGTTGCATGGCTTCGGCCTTTGCCACGGCCGCGCCAAGCATTGCCAAGACGGCGGAATGGGTCAATTGTGTCGTGTTTGAAAAATATTCCATTTTGGCTCCTGAGGGTTTGACGATGGGGGATGTTATCGATAACTATCAATCATATCTGAGGGGAGAGCAACCATGTCGTGTTTCGAAATTATAGACCCGGCTTTTGGGACGTTCGTACTTGGAAACGCGCCCGTCAAAAAGCTTGCAACGGGGTTCGACTGGGTCGAAGGCCCGGTCTGGTTTGGTGATGCACAATGTCTGCTTTTTTCCGACATCCCAAATAACAAAATCATGCGATGGTCCCCCGAGCAAGGCATCTCTGTTTTCCGCGCGCCATCGAATTATGCCAATGGCCACACCCGTGATCGCCAGGGCCGCTTGATTTCCTGCGAACATGGTACAAGGCGGGTGACCCGAACCGAATACGATGGCAGCATCACTGTTATCGCTGACCGATTTAACGGCAAGCCATTGAACTCGCCAAATGATGTGGTGGTCAAATCAGATGGAACAATCTGGTTTTCCGATCCGCATTACGGCATCATGACGAATTACGAAGGCTTTGCTGCCGAACAGGAAAACCCCTGTGTCGTCTATCGTGTTACGCCCGAAACGGCTGCGATCGAGGTAATGATCGATGACATGAACTGCCCCAACGGCCTTGCGTTTTCACCTGACGAAAGCCTGCTCTACGTCGCTGATACCGGTCGGATGCATGGCTCTGATCCGCAGCATATCCGGGTTTATGACTGTGCATCTACCGGCAGGCCAAAGGGCGGGCGGGTTTTCCACAAGATAGATCCAGGCGTTGCCGATGGCATCCGGGTGGATAGTGAAGGCAACCTGTGGTCTTCGGCGGCGGACGGTGTTCATTGCCTGGCCCCTGACGGGCACCTTATGGGCAAGATCCTTGTGCCGGAACTGGTGTCAAATATCTGCTTTGGCGGCCGCGCAAAACATGAGCTTTATATAACAGCAACGACAAGCCTCTATCGCGTGACGTTGAACCGCAAGGGAAACCAGACGCCATGAGTAAGGGTTAGATCGGCCTTATCGGCCTTGGCACCATGCGCTCGGCGCTTGCCCTCAACATCGCCGCCAAGTTTCAGGGTCAGGCCTGCGCGGATTGGATGGGCGAAGAAGGGGCAGGGCATTTCGTCAAAGCGGTGCATAATGGGCATCGAATATGCAGATATGCAGCTCATCGCGGAATCTAACGGGCTGTTGCGCGATGGTTTGGGGCTGGCTGCCCCTGCGATTTCACAGATATTCGCGCAATGGAACAAAGGCGCGCTGCAATCCTACCTGATCGAGATTGCAAGGAAAGTTGCAGGCACGACCGACGCAGCAACCGGCCAAAAAGGCACGGGCCGTTGGACAGCGATCGAGGCACAACAACTTGCAGCGCTTTCTTTGCCGACAAGATCAAAGCAAGCCACGATGCGCCGCGGCAGGTGGTGGCGATTGCGGCACAGCATGGTCAACCTGTTCCCGCGCATGCCGCAGCGCTGGCCTAATTCGACGGTATGCTCACCGCGCGCGGCACGGGAAATATGATCCAAGGTCAACGTGACTTTTTCGGCCTGCACGGTTTTGCGCGTTTGGATGACGGTACCTCGGGAAACCATGGGCCTTGGGCGCAAGTTTAGCTTGTAGCCGGCCAGACAGTTGTACCGGGGATAAGGCGAAAGCCAACGTCCCGGGTCGGTTGCACCCGCGTGCCATGAATCCTTGCCAGCACCATTTCCGCTGAAAGCTGGCCAATCCGCAGATGCGGCACCGCAACAGAGGTAAGGCGGTACGGCTGAATAGATGAAATCGGCAAATCGCCCCAGCCGGCAATGCCGATATCCCCCGGCACGGAAAGCCCGGCGCGCGCGCAATATTCATAGCCGCCAACGGCCATGTTGTCGTTCTGGTAAAAAATCACTTCGACATCGCTATGCGACGCCAAAAGCTGTTCCGTGCAATAATAGCCAGTGTAAAACCCCGGCACATCCCTGAGCAAAATCTGCTTTTCAAGCTGCCCGGAGGCATCGGAAATCGCCTTTGCAAAACCTGCCAGCCGCGCGCTCGCGGCGTTCGCGGTATCATGCGAAGTGCCGGCATAGCCAAATTTGCGATAGCCGCGACCGGCCAGAAACTGCCCCATCGCATAGCCGCTGTCGAAGTGGTTAAGGCCCACACACATATCCAGCGGGTTAGAGTTGAAATCCCAGATTTCGACCAGCGGAATACCAGCCCCCCTGAGCATCTGAATCGACCTTTGGCTGTGCGAGCGGCCGGTGATTATTAAACCGGCAGGTTGCCAGGACAGCACGGTCTCGATCCATTTCTCTTCTTGATCGCGCACATGTTCGGTCATGCCCAGAACTGTCTGATGCCCAAAGGCGCCAAGTTTACGGTCGATACCTTCGAGAACCTGCGCAAAAATCTCGTTTCCCAGCTCGGGGATGCTGACGCCGACAAAGGTCGAGCGTTTGTCGCCAGCGAAAACCGTAGCAAGCCGATTCGGCAAATAACCAAGTCTTTCAACCTCGGCGATAACCTTCACACGGGTCTGCTCTGAAAAGCCGCCCTCGTCACGCAACACGCGGCTTGCCGTCATTTTGGAAACGCCTGCGGCCTTGGCAACTTCGGCAAGGCTTATCTTATTGTTTTTCATAGGTTTAACCGCTTTTTCACTGACCTACGTTACCCGTAACTTTTTTGTTGACTTAGCCGTTGTTCCGACAAATGATAGTGAAAAGTTACGGGTAACTCAAGTCACGTTGAGGAGCGTGGAGTGCCTGTCGAGGGAGGAGAACGCTGTGCTTGATGCAGCCCAAAAGAACCTGTTTTTTGACGGGATAAAAAAGCAATTTGGTGGAACCTACGCCCTGCGTGATGTCTCGCTTAACATCGAGCGGGGTGAAATTGTTGCGCTTCTTGGCGAGAATGGTGCGGGGAAATCCACACTGATCAAAATCCTCGGCGGCATTCATAAGGCTGACGAGGGCCGCGTCCTGATCGATGGTACGCCCTATGAGCACCGCCCCGGCGGCTTTGGTGAGCGGCAATCCGTGGCCTTTATCCACCAGGATCTGGGCATGATCGAATGGATGACCGTCGCGGAAAATATCGCCCTCGCGCTTGGCTTTGCGCGCAAACGCAAGCTGATCGATTGGCCCGAGGTCGAAAGTTTTGCCGCCAAGGCGCTGGCCAAGGTTGGCTGCGATTTTGACCCTTCGACACGGGTGCAGGATCTTTCACGTACCGAGAAATCACTTGTAGCAATTGCGCGGGCGCTGGCAGTTGATTGCGATTTTCTGGTGCTGGATGAGCCCACAGCCTCTTTGCCCGCAGATGAGGTCGAGCGGTTGTTCGAGGCGTTGCGACCGCTGAAGGCACAGGGCGTTGGCATGATTTATGTCTCGCACCGGCTTGATGAGATCTTTCGCATTGCAGACCGTGTTGCGGTGCTTCGCGATGGCGAACTGGTGGGCCTGCGCGCCATCGACCACACCACGCCCGAGGAATTGGTCTATATGATTGTTGGGCGCAAAACCCGGCAGGTGATCAAGACGACCTCGGCACTTGGCGCGCCTGTTCTTTCAGTGCGGGATATGACGCTGGATGTCGCGGGGCCGGTCAGCTTTGATTTGCACCGCAATGAAATGCTGGGGCTGGTAGGTCTGCGCGGTGCCGGGCATGAGGCAGTTTCGCGCGCGCTGTTTGGTGATTGGGCGTTCGAAGGGCAGGTGACGTTAAATGATGCCGCGCCGGATCTGCGCACCCCCCAAACTGCGCTTCTTTCGGGCATCGGGCTTGTCGCCCGTGATCGCACCGAAGAATCCGTCGCAATGTCCCTGACAATTCGCGAAAACACCTTTCTGAATCCCAACACCATGGGGCGCAAAATCCTGTCCTTCATGCGGCCAAAGACGGAAACCAAGCTGGCGCATGCGATCGGTGAAGGCGTGGCACTTTCGCCGAACGATCAGAGCATGACCATTGAATCGCTTTCCGGCGGCAATCAGCAAAAGGTGGTCATCGGCCGCTGGCTTGCGACAAAGCGCAAACTGTTGATCTGCGAAGACCCCACGGCCGGTGTCGATGTTGGCGCCAAAGCCGAAATCTATGCCCTGCTGAACCGCGCGATGGAGCAAGGCGTCGGCATCATCATTGTCTCGACCGACTTTGAAGAAGTCGCCGCCGTCTGTCACCGCGCCATTGTTTTTAGCCAAGGCAAGATTGCGGGGCAATTGTCAGGGGCCGAATTGACCACCGAAAACCTTATTCAGGCGGCCTCCGCCGGTAACGCGACAGCGCACTAAAGGAAAACGACAATGCAATCATTGAAATCAAACGCTTTGGAGCCCACCAAGGCAGAGCTGAAAGGCGCTGATCGGTTCACTCGGTTTTTACGGTTTTTGCCGGTTTATGGTTTGGTGATCCTGACAGGCGCGTTGATCGTGCTGTTCTCGATTTTATTGCCCAACACCTTTCCGACAATGCTGAACCTGCGCGCCATTGTGTCTGACAAGGCGATTATCGCCTTGCTGTCGCTGGGGGCTATGATCCCTATGGCAGCTGGGCGGATAGACCTGACGGTGGGCTATGGCATCGTGCTTTGGCATATCCTTGCCATTTCGTTGCAAACCATGATGGGCGTGCCATGGCCGCTTGCTGTGGTGATTGTGCTTTGCCTTGGCGTGTTTACCGGCCTTTTGAATGGTTGGCTCGTCGAAGTTGCGCAGATCGACAGCTTTATTGCGACACTGGGAACCGGCACTGTGCTTTATGCGCTTGCGCTTTGGCACACTGGCGGGCGGCAAATGGTCGGCCTGTTGCCCGATGGTTTTCTGGCCATCAACGGCACCTTTGTTTTCGGCCTGCCGATTACCGGATTCTATCTAATCGCGATTACCGTCATCATGTGGGTCGTGCTCGAATACACGCCGATTGGCCGCTATCTTTACGCCATCGGCGCGAACCAGAAAGCGGCGCAGCTGAACGGCATTCCGACACGGAAATTCGTCATTGGCGCCTTTATGTCTTCGGGCTTTCTGACCGCCTTGGCCGGCGTCATCCTTGCATCGAAACTTCGGATTGGTCAGGCCAGCGTCGGGTTGGAGTTTCTGCTGCCGGCGCTTGTCGGGGCGTTTCTGGGCTCAACCACGATCAAACCGGGGCGGGTTAACGTTTGGGGCACGATTATTGGCGTGGCAATTCTGGCCGTCGGGATTTCGGGCATCCAGCAATTCGGGGGCTCTTTCTGGGTCGAGCCACTCTTTAACGGGGTCACCCTGCTGATCGCAATCGGCATCGCCGGTTATGCGCAACGGCGCAAGGGTGCCGATAAGAAAAGACCAAAAGCAAAAGCATAATGGGAGGAAACCATGCTGAAGCGTACACTGATCAAAACGATGCTGGCGACAACAGTGCTGGCCGGACTGGGAATGACGGCGGCATTTGCCGAGACAGCCTTTGATGGGCCAACCACTGGGCCGGTCGCGGCCGAGGGCAAATCCATTGTGGTGCTTGCCGCCGACCTGAAAAATGGCGGTATCCTTGGTGTGACCAACGGCGTCGAGGAAGCCGCGGCCAAGATCGGCTGGCAGGTTCGGGTACTGGATGGCGCGGGTTCGGTGCAGGGCCGCACCGCAGCCATTGGTCAGGCCTTGGCGCTTAAGCCCGATGGTATCATCATCAACGGCTTTGACGCGACCGAGCAGCAAGCCGCCCTTGAAGGCGTTGCCGCAGCAAAAATTCCGATGGTGTCTTGGCATTCCGGGCCAAAGATCGGTTGTGACGCGCCGGGTGGTATTTTTGCAAACGTCTCGACTGACGCAATGCAGGTCTCGGAAGTGGCTGCAAAATGGGCGCTGGAAGACGGCGCAGGCAAGCCGGGCGTCGTGATTTTCACCGACTCGACCTATCAGATCGCCATCGACAAAGCTGACCGGATCAAAGCCACAATCGAGGCAGGGGGCGGCACTGTTCTGGAATACGTCGATACTCCAATCGCGGAAACCTCGACCCGCATGGGCCCGCTGACCACCAACCTGTTGCAAAAGTATGGCGCAAGCTGGACCCATGCTTTGGCGATCAATGACCTGTATTTCGACTTCATGGGCCCGGCCCTTGCTGCGGCTGGTATCGCAGGTGACGGCGCGCCATTGGCAGGTTCTGCAGGCGATGGTTCCGAGGCCGCATTCCAGCGCATCCGCGGCGGTCAATATCAGGCGATTACGGTGGCCGAGCCTTTGAACCTACAAGGCTGGCAGCTTGTGGATGAGCTGAACCGCGCTGTCTCGGGTGCTGCCTGCTCGGGCTATGTCACGGCGCCGGCTTTGGTAACCAAAGAGGGTCTGGCCAAAATGGGCGACAGCAACGCATTCGACCCTGACTCGCCTTACCGTGAATCCTACGCCGCTATTTGGGGCAAGTAACAAAGCCAATTCCATGGGCGCCGCGACGTCTTGCGGCGCTCATGGCACCATTCAAGTGATGCGCCATGGCAGATGACCCAGATCGCGCATCGCGCTGGGCAAAGCCGGTGTGGTGCAACCTTGGCCTTGCGTGCGCGTTCGGCAAAACTGGGCTGCAGTGCCCAAAGCGACTTGCCAATGAACAACAGCAAGCCCAACGTTACTAAACGGTCGGGCGTTGCGCCATTCGCGCCACCTTTGCATGGCACGGGCAGCCCGTCATATGGTCGTTCACCATTCCCGTGGCCTGCATGAAGGCATAGACGATGGTGGGCCCGCAAAACGTAAAACCGGCCTTTTTCAGATCCTTTGAAATCCGGGTTGAAAGCGGTGTAAAGCCCGGCACATCGGCCATAGTCTGCATTTGGTTTTGCAGGGGCGCACCATCGACATAGGCCCAAAGCCAATTCGAAAACCCTACATCGTTTTCAATTTTCAAATAGGCTCGCGCCGATTTTATGGTGCCTTCAATCTTGCCGCGATGCCGCACGATACCGGGGTTTGCAAGCAGGCGAAGCACGTCTTCCTCGCCCCATTCAGCAATGATTTCAGGGCGAAACCCCGCAAACGCCTCGCGAAACGCCTCGCGTTTCTTAAGGATCGTAATCCAGGATAACCCCGCCTGAAAGCCATCCAGGATCAGCTTTTCCCAGAGCGCTCGGCTGTCCCATTCGGGCACTCCCCATTCGGTGTCATGGTAGGCGATATACATCGGGTCGGTGCCGGGCCAGGTGCAGGTCGTCATCAAATTGCTTTCTGTCATGGACGCAAAAGTGCCTAAAATTGGAACATACTGGGAAACTTTACCAGTCCTTTACGTCGATTGGCGCAAGATAGTGCAACGGTTAGGGGGCGTCCCCATCAATCGCAGGGGCAAAATATGGTATTTCTTAATCGGATTGAGCGACAAATGGGGGATGAAAGCCCCTTGTCGGCGGTTATCAAAGCGCGTGACGGCGAAACAATCGCAATGGTGCGGCAAGCGATTCAAGAAAGGCGCATGCGGCTTGCCTATCAGCCGGTGGTCGTAGGGGTAGACCCGTCAAGGATCGCTTTCCATGAAGGGCTGATGCGGGTGATAGACCCGATGGGGCGGGTGATTCCGGCAAAGGACTTTATCGATGCAATCGAAACAGATGAACTGGGCCGCCAGATTGATTGCTTGGCATTGGACATAGGCCTAACCACCTTGGCGCGCTTTCCGCAGGTGCGTGTTTCGATCAATATGTCGGCACGGTCCGTCGGCTATCCGCGTTGGATGAAAATACTGCGCAAAGGGCTGGCAACGGACAAAACAATCGCAGAACGGCTGATTCTTGAAATCACGGAAAGCTCGGCCATGATGGTGCCAGAGCTGGTGATCGCATTTATGGATGACCTGCAGGCACAAGGCGTCTCTTTCGCGCTCGATGATTTCGGGGCAGGCAACACCGCCTTTCGCTACTTCCGGGATTTCCTGTTTGATGTGGTCAAGATTGACGGGCAATTCATCCGCAACATTGATCGCGACCCCGATAATCAGGCGCTGACGCGTGCACTGATGTCGATCGGGCAGCATTTTGACATGCTGACGGTCGCAGAATCTGTGGAAACACAGCAAGAGGCCGAGTGGTTGCAGGCCATAGGCATCGATTGCATGCAGGGCTATGCCTTTGGCGCGCCGACATTTCGCCCTTCTTGGGTCGAAAACCGCAAGCCCCCCCCCCCCTGATCCCTTCCGCTGCGTCAATTCTACTGCAACTAACCGTGCCGATATCCTTGATTTTTGTCTGGGCTGGTCTTAGCCATTAAACAGAGCGGATCGGGTGACCCTTTCCGCATTGCGGCGCTCTGCCGACTTTAGGGAAGGACCAACCATGACCAATGTTGTAATTGTTTCAGCGGCGCGAACAGCCGTCGGCAGCTTTAACGGTGCATTTGCGAATACGCCGGCACATGAACTGGGGGCGGCAGCAATCGCGGAAGTTGTTGCGCGCGCTGGTGTTGACAAGGCTGAAGTAGAAGAAACGATTCTCGGGCAGGTGTTGACAGCAGGGCAGGGCCAAAACCCGGCGCGTCAGGCGCATATTCTGGCTGGTTTGCCGCAGGAAAGCAGCGCTTGGTCACTGAATCAGGTGTGTGGTTCGGGTCTGCGCGCGGTTGCTTTGGGCGCGCAACATGTACTGTTGGGCGATGCCGCAATCGTGGTTGCCGGTGGTCAGGAAAACATGTCGTTGTCGCCCCATGTTGCGCATTTGCGCGCGGGCACAAAAATGGGCGACATGAAGATGATCGACAGCATGATCAAAGATGGCCTTTGGGATGCGTTTAACGGCTATCACATGGGTCAAACCGCTGAAAACGTTGCGGAAAAATGGCAAATCAGCCGCGAGATGCAAGACGCTTTCGCCGTGGCCAGCCAGAACAAGGCCGAAGCCGCACAAAAGGCCGGCAAGTTCGCGGATGAGATTTTTACCTTTACCATCAAAACCCGCAAGGGTGACGTTAATGTCAGTGCGGATGAATATATCCGTCACGGTGCAACGCTTGAATCAATGCAAAAGCTGCGCCCTGCCTTTACCAAAGACGGTACTGTCACAGCGGCAAACGCTTCGGGCCTGAACGATGGCGCGGCAGCTGTTTTGCTGATGTCCGAGGCCGAAGCCGCCAAGCGCGGTTTGACCCCGCTGGCGCGCATCGCGTCTTATTCGACAGCAGGCTTGGACCCGGCAGTCATGGGCGTCGGCCCTATTTACGCCAGCCGCAAAGCACTGGCCAAAGCCGGCTGGAACGCCGCAGACCTTGATTTGGTCGAAGCGAACGAGGCGTTTGCCGCCCAAGCCTGCGCCGTGAACAAAGATATGGGTTGGAATCCGGATGTGGTGAACGTGAACGGTGGCGCGATTGCGATTGGTCACCCAATCGGCGCCTCGGGTGCGCGTATCCTTAACACTTTGCTGTTCGAAATGAAGCGCCGCGACGCCAAGAAAGGCCTTGCAACATTGTGCATCGGCGGCGGTATGGGCGTGGCCATGTGCCTTGAGCGCCCATAATCTCCTTTGCTGAAAATTGTGGGCGCAATAATATTGCGTCCACGCGTTCCCTTCGATAATAGTATTTCAAAGCAATCTCGTGGAGGAGAAGTTATGTCTAAAGTCGCCCTGGTCACCGGAGGGTCGCGCGGGATTGGCGCAGCCATTGCAGTAGCGTTGAAAAGCGCAGGCTATACCGTTGCAGCAAACTATGCCGGCAACGACGAAGCGGCCGCCAAATTCACCGCCGAAACCGGGATCAAGACCTATAAGTGGAACGTTGCGGATTACGACGCCTCCAAGGCCGGCATTGCACAGGTAGAGGCCGATCTTGGCCCCATCGAAATCGTGATCGCCAACGCAGGCATCACCCGCGACGCCCCGTTCCACAAAATGACGCCCGAGCAGTGGCATCAGGTAATCGACACCAACCTAACCGGTGTTTTCAACACCGTTCACCCGATTTGGCCGGGTATGCGTGAGCGTAAATTTGGTCGCGTGGTTGTGATTTCCTCGATCAACGGCCAAAAAGGCCAGTTTGCCCAAGTAAACTATGCGGCAACCAAGGCGGGCGATCTGGGCATCGTGAAAAGCCTTGCCCAAGAAGGTGCACGCGCGGGCATCACTGCAAACGCAATCTGCCCTGGCTATATCGCTACAGAAATGGTGATGGCTGTTCCGGAAAAGGTCCGCGAATCGATCATCGCCGGTATTCCAGCGGGCCGTTTGGGCGAACCCGAAGAAATCGCGCGTTGCGTGGTCTTCCTCGTTTCCGATGACGCGGGCTTTATCAACGGCTCGACGATCAGCGCAAACGGCGCACAATTCTTCGTCTGATAGCACGAAACGTATTAACAAAGGGGCTGGCATCAAGCTGGCCCCTTTTCTATTTCATCTTGGCCTAAATACCTAAAACAGCGTGAAACATAAATCGCCTTTTGCGCACTAAGATGGGCCGGTCAGCAACACTGCATACACGGCGCTGGTCGTTTTTCAGACGCGCGGGTGCGGCACTGGCGTCATGCGCCAGCGCCGGGCGTGATACCCGTTACTGGGTCAGGCGCGAAATCTCTTCCTTGAGCTTGAGTTTCTGTTTTTTAAGGTCAGCAACCTTAAGATGGTCGGCACCGGGGCTACGCTCGGCTTTTTCCACGATGGATGAAAGGTTCTCATGCTTGCGGCGCAGTTCCTGTAGGTGCGAAGCGACAGTCATTCATTTCCTCCTAAACTCGGTTTACGTAACACCAGTGCAACACACCTTTTGAGTCGTGTCACGAAAAACCGGACGGGGTCGGCCAAGCTTTGCCTAAAATTCATGTGAGCAGGTGGTCCAAGCCCTCTCCGCGCCGAAAAACAGCCTCGGCCTGGGGCGAGTGGTCGTCGCGGTCGCCGGTATGTTCGGGGCCATCATGCAAGATCAGCGGGGCCAGCAACCGCATGTCGCCGCGTCCGCCTTTGCGGGTGCGAATAACCACGCGTCCGGCTTCACGCCCCACCCGCGCGGCGATCGGTAAAATTGAAATTGATCCCATGCTACTGCCCAATCCGGCCAGCGTATCGCCCAATCTGTCGGCCCGCACGATCACCGTCAACCAGCCCAAAGGCGCCACCCGCCGTTTGGCCGCATCAATCCATTCCCGAATGGAAACCGCCTCGCGCATCGCCAAATCACGGCCAGAATCGGCAGCCGGAGTGCCTAATGGCAGATAATAGGGCGGGTTGGTGATAACATGATCAAAATCGCGCCGCAGCGGTTTGGGCATATCCAGCACCGACCCTTCGATAACCACAAGGTCCAGCTTGGCCCGGGCGGCATTGCGACGGGCCAGTTCGGCATAGGCCGGTTGCAATTCCAGCCCTGTCAGCGCCAGCCCTGCCACCCGCGCCCCAAGGCAAAGTGACGCAGCCCCCGCCCCACAGCCCAGATCAAGCACCGACTGTCCCGGCTTGGCAGGGCAGCAGGCGGCCAGCAACACCGGGTCGGTTGCCGCGCGATACCCGCGTTTGGGTTGCCATAACTGCACGCGCCCGCCCAAAAAGGCATCATCCGTCAATGCATCGTCTGGGAACATAAAACCCCATATTTGTTGGCCTATTGGCCGGTCGGAATATTATTGTCTTTCAAAATAGCCCGCGCAAGGAACAGATCGCGGTCCGCCACCATTAGTCTTCGCGGTAAAATTCCCATAGAACCGTCAAGCACGCTCATATGGACGTCAAACTCAAACGGCTTTATACCTTCGCCCAGCAAGAGAGCTGTGGCCCAAGGAATGACCGTCGGATCAGTGGTGCGCAAAAGTTCTTTCATAACCAAGACATAATCATTAGGCCTTGGTCTGTCGAGGTTGCTGATATACCTGTGATACGGGATTGAGACTGGGGAATGACTATGGATCGTGAAATCGCAAAGCCGCAGGACCGGTTGGCCCAATGGCTGGCCGCAGATATGGCAGCGGTGAATGACCTGATTCGCACGCGCATGGCATCAGAACACGCGCCGCGCATCCCCGAGGTAACAGCCCATCTGGTCGAGGCAGGGGGCAAGCGCCTGCGCCCCTTGCTGACATTGGCTGCCGCGCGGATGTGTGGCTATGACGGGCCATTCCATGTGCATCTGGCAGCAACGGTTGAATTTATTCACACTGCAACCTTGCTGCATGATGATGTCGTTGATCAAAGCGAACGCCGCCGCGGCCGCCCCACAGCCAACCAGTTGTGGGATAACAAAACATCGGTTCTGGTCGGCGATTATCTGTTTTCGCGCAGCTTTCAGTTGATGGTCGAAACCGGCTCGTTGCGGGTGTTGGATATTCTCGCCAATGCGTCGGCCACGATTGCCGAGGGCGAGGTGCTGCAACTGACCGCCGCACAGGATCTGGCAACAACCGAGGCGATCTATTTGCAAGTGGTGCGTGGTAAAACCGCCGCCTTGTTTTCTGCCGCAACCGAGGTGGGTGGCGTGATCGCAGGCGCGCCCGAAGATCAGGTCAAGGCGCTCTATGCCTATGGCGATGCTTTGGGCATAGCGTTTCAGATTGTGGATGATTTGCTGGATTACGGCGGTACGGCGCAGGTCATTGGCAAAAACCCCGGCGATGATTTCCGCGAACGTAAACTTACCTTGCCGGTCATTAAGGCCGTAGCACAGGCAAACGCCGAAGAACGTGCCTTTTGGCAGCGCACCATCGGCAAAGGCGACCAGCAAGAGGGCGATCTGGAACAGGCGATGACCATCATGGCCCGCCACGATGCGATGGATGCCGCCCGCCGTGACGCGCTGGATTGGGCCGCCAAGGCCCGCGATGCCTTGGGTGTTTTGCCCGACCACGCTTTGCGCGCGATGCTGGGTGATCTGGCCGATTACGTGGTGTCGCGAATCAACTGACCGGCAGCAACCCACCAGTCAGGGCGCTGTTGCGAAATGGCGCTCGCCGCCTGTTCGGCCTGACCGGGGGCGCATACCCCGAAACAGGTGGCGCCCGACCCGGACATACCCGCAAACAAACAGCCAGAGGCCCGCAAAAGGCCCAGCGTCTCCGTAATCTCCGGCGCAATACTGGCCGCAGGGGCCTGCAAGTCATTGCGCTGCGCTGCCAACCATTCGCAAAACGCTGCCGCATCGGGCCAAGCTGGCAGATTTTCGGGCATCGCAGGGTTGGTTTTCTGCGCTAACGCTTTGAACACCTGCGGCGTCGGTACGCCAACACCAGCGTTTACCAACACAATTTCCAGCGCGGGCAGGGGGGAGAGCGGTGAAATATCCTCGCCAATCCCGCGCATCCGTACAGCGCGGCTGGCAAGGCATACCGGCACATCCGCCCCCAGCCCCGCAACTTTGGCCATGTCGGGCAGGTCCACCCCCCACAGCCGCGCCAGTGCCCGCAAGGCCGCCGCCGCATCGGCAGATCCGCCACCAATCCCCGACGCAACCGGCAGGTTTTTCGTCAAACGAATGGCCGCCCCATGGCCCTGGGCCAACAATCGCGCGGCCCGCAGCACAAGGTTGTCAGCCTCGGCCGCCAATCCCGCCGCAAAAGGGCCGCAGATTTCCAAGCTCAGATCATCCGCAGGCTCTGCGCAGATTTCGTCGTAAATCCCTGCAAACACAACCAAACTGTCCAGCAAATGATAGCCGTCATCGCGCTGGCCCGTCACATGCAGCGTCAGGTTTACCTTGGCATAGGCCCGCTCAGTTACCATTCTTCACGTCTGTCAGCGGCTTGGCGCCTTCCTCGGCCAATACAGCATCAAGCCCGATCTCCAGCTTGCGCCGGATGCGGGTCGCCAGTTCGTCCTCGGGGTCAAAAGACAACGCGCGCCGCCACTGGAATTTTGCCTCCAGCTTGCGGCCCACGGCCCAATAAACATCACCCAAATGGTCGGTCACGGTTGCATCGACAGGTTCCAGCAATGACGCCTTTTCCATCGGCACAACGGCATCGGTATAGCGGCCGGCCAGAAAATAACCCCAGGCAAGGCTGTCAATAATATAGCCGCTTTCGGGGCGTTGGGCCACGGCGCGCTCAATCATCGACAGCGCCTCATCGTAATTCTCGCCACGCTCCAGATAGCTATAGCCAAGATAGTTCAGAACCTGTGGCTGATCGGGTGCCAGTTCCAGCGCCTTGCGAAAATCGGCTTCGGCAGGCTCCCACAGCTTTTGCCGTTCCAACGCAATCGCGCGGCTGTAATAGACCGACCAGTACCCCGCAGGCACTGGTTGTGGCACATTCGCAAGCACTGCGTCATAGGCTGTTGCGGCCTCGGCCCAGCGTTCCTCGCCGCGCAGCATATCGGCCAGGGCCAATCGGATCGGCGTTTGTTCGGGGTTGGCAGCCGCTTGCGTTTTCAGCACCTCAAGCGCCGCATCCAACTGGCCTGCACCTTGCAACGCACGGGCGCGCCCGATCTCGGCAGCAAAAAAGCCACCATCCGCAGGCGGCATCGTTGAATAGATCTCGGTTGCAAGATCATATTGCTTCAGGTTTTCCAGCAAGGCACCGGTCAACAAAATCGCTTCAGAGTGATCGGGGCGCAAATACAGTGCGGCGCGGGTGTATTGCAGGGTAAAGGCGTCATCCGCCTCGCCATTCAACGCCAGTGCAAGCGAGAAGAACACTTCGGCCACGCCATCCGCCGGGTTGCGCACAATGTCAAAAGGCACCGGTTCGCCTGCCTCTAGCCGCGCGCGCAGGCTGGTGATCGCGGGGTCTGTGTCGCCCGCAAAGGCCTGATCTAACAGCGCAATCGCCTCGGGGTTCCGCTCCAGCTGGCTTAGAATCTGAATGCGCGCCATTGTGCCGCGCCGCAGCGATGCAATGGCACCGGCGGCGTCGCCCGTCATGATCGCCTCGGCCCCTTCGAAATCCCCTGCCGAGGCAAGGGCCAAAGCCTTGTGAAACATCGCAAAACCGTTCAGCCCGTCGGTTTTGCCCAAGGCGTCAAAGGCGTCCAGCGCATCAGACATCTGGCCTTTGCCCAACTCGGCCCAGGCGTTTATCAACCCGTCCAGCAGGCTTGCACCTGTCCGCGCCAGCTCGGGCTTGACTTGCAGGGCCGCAAAATCGCCGCGCTTGGCCTCATCGGCGATCAGCACAATCTCGGCCGAAGGCGATTTCATACCGGTCGCCTTCAGCTTGGTCGCCACAGCGATTGCGGCGTCAAAATTCCCTGCCCCCGCCTGTGCCAGAACGGTGCCTTCCATCAGCGACAGATCACCGGGTGCCGCCAGCAAGGCGCGGGTAAACCAATACGCCGCCTCGCGAAAATCATTGTCCGTGCCTGCCACTCGCGCCGCAAGATAGGCGCCGCTGTCAATCGGCTCGGCTATTGGTGTTTCCGCAGCGGTTTGGGCGTATAAGGCGGGGGCCTGCGCCCAAAGTACCAGCATCGTGGCGGCGATTACGGGGCGAAACTGCATAGGCGGGCTCCAATTCTTTGGCTCAAGCTAAGGCGCTGCGGCAGGCAAGGCAATGCACAACAAAGACGAAAGGCGGGGATTGGCCCCCGCCTCGCGCAAATGTTAACCCGATTACATATTTGGATAATTCGGCCCATCACCGCCCTGCGGCGTTGTCCAGTTGATGTTTTGGCTCGGGTCTTTGATATCGCAGGTCTTGCAATGCACGCAGTTCTGAAAGTTGATGACAAAGCGCGGGTCTTTGCCCTCTTCGGCCACCACTTCGTAAACCCCTGCCGGGCAATAGCGCTGCGCAGGCTCGGCATATACGGGCAGGTTAACCGTGATCGGAATCGACGCATCTTTCAGCTTCAGATGCGCGGGCTGGCCTTCCTCATGGTTGGTAAAGGAAAACGCCACGTTGGTCAGCCGGTCAAACGACAGCACGCCATCGGGGCGCGGGTAGGCGATTGGCGCGAAATCCGCCGCCTTGCCGGTTGCCGCCGCATCGGTCTTGCCGTGGCTTAGCGTGCCAAACAGCGAAAAGCCAAGCGTGTTGGTCCACATATCCAGCCCGCCACCCATCAGCGACGCAACAAGCCCGTACTTTGACCACAAGGGTTTGACGTTGCGCACTTTTTTCAAATCCGCCCCAATCGCGCCGCTGCGCACGCTGGTCTCATAATCGGTCAGCTCATCAGCACTGCGCCCTGCACCGATCGCCGCAAAGGCCGCCTCGGCCGCGGCTTTACCCGATAGCATGGCGTTGTGGTTGCCCTTGATGCGCGGCACGTTGACCATACCGACCGAGCAACCCAACAGCGCCACACCCGGCGCCACCATTTTCGGCATCGACTGATAGCCGCCCTCGGAAATCGCGCGCGCGCCATATGCCACACGTTTTCCGCCCTTTAGCAGCTCGGCCACCATCGGGTGATGCTTGAACCGCTGGAATTCCATGTAAGGGTACAGATGCGGGTTCTGATAGTTCAGGTGAACCACAAACCCGACATAAACCTGATTGTTTTCGATATGATAGATAAACGATCCGCCGCCCGCATTGCTGCCCAAAGGCCAGCCCATCGTATGCGTCACAGTGCCCAATTTATGCTTTTCCGGGTCGATCTCCCAGATTTCCTTCATGCCAAGGCCGAATTTCTGCGGCTCTTTGCCCGCTGACAGGTCGTATTTTGCAATGACTTCCTTGGCGAGGCTGCCGCGCACGCCCTCGGACAGGAACACATATTTGCCGTGCAGCTCCATCCCCGGTTCATAGTTCGGGCCGGGGGTGCCATCGGCCGCAAGGCCCATTTCACCCGCCACAACGCCCTTTACCTCGCCCGCATCGCCGTAAACCAGCGCAGAACAGGACATGCCGGGGAAAATTTCTACGCCCAAACCTTCGGCATGCTCGGCCATCCAACGGCAAACATTGGCCATCGACACGATGTAATTGCCGTGGTTGTTCATCAATGGCGGCATCGGCCAATTGGGAATGCGCACGCTGCCGCCTTCGCCCAGCATGTAAAAGTTATCCGCGACCACCGGCGTTTTGATGGGCGAGCCCATGTTGCGCCAATCGGGCAGCAAAGCGTCAAGGCCCGATGGGTCCAGCACCGCGCCCGACAGAATATGCGCCCCAACCTCGGACCCTTTTTCCAGCACCACAACGTTCAGATCACTGTCCAACTGCTTTAGCCGGATCGCCGCCGACAGGCCCGCAGGCCCCGCGCCGACGATTACAACGTCAAATTCCATCGTTTCGCGCTCTGCTTCGGCCATGTGGCAGCTCCCTTGCTTCATTCGTGGCGCAAATCTGCGCGTAATCGACATATTCTTTCGCGTGTGGCTAGCGCAGCCACGGCGATATTTCAATGAAAACCACAGCCAAACCGATGCTGCAATGGTCCAAAACGCCCGCAACGTGGCGTAGCGGTGACGCAATAGGCAAGGCAGCGCGCAGATGCGGCATTCTGCTTGCATTTGCCGCGTGGCTGCTATTGGGTTAGTGGCAGCAAACCTGAACCAAGGTCATGGCCCGCAATGGCCGTGACTTTATTACTTTTACGTGTAGGCCTATGGAAAAAATTCCGATGACACGCGCGGGCTTTACCGCGTTAGACGAAGAACTGAAGCAGTTGAAATCGGTTGATCGCCCGGCGGTCATCCGCGCGATTGCCGAGGCGCGTGAGCATGGCGACTTGTCGGAAAACGCCGAGTATCACGCCGCCCGCGAAAAGCAGAGCTTTATCGAAGGCCGCGTAAAAGAGCTTGAGGCGATTATTTCGCTGGCCGATGTTATCGATTCCAGCAAATTTTCGGGCACAGTCAAGTTTGGCGCCAAGGTCACGCTGGTCGATGAAGACACCGACGAAGAGCGCACCTATCAGATTGTGGGTGAGCCAGAGGCAGATCTGGAACGTGGTTTGCTGAACATCAAATCGCCTCTCGCCCGTGCGCTGATCGGCAAGGACGAAGGCGATACCGTCGAGGTGAAAACCCCCGGCGGCCAGCGCAGCTATGAAGTGCTGTCTATCAAATACGTTTAAGTTGTTGTTTTTGGCCCCGAAACAGCGATACCCCAAGGCGAGACCCGACGCATGAGCACCCCAAAGGCCCCGAAACCGGTAATGCCGCCCGCGGATGGCAGCAAACCTGCCTTGCCCGAATTGGTCGCTTTTGCTTTGGCCATTGTCTGGGTCATTGCCATTGCGGCGCAGGTTTTCCTGTCGCCTGACCCGGTTTTTACCGGCCCCTTGGCGATGCTTATGCTGTTTTTGGTGGCCAGTTTGCCGCTGGCCTTGCTGTGGGGCGTGGTTACGACATCCCGCACCATCCGCGCCCTGCGGGATGAGGCAGAGCGCCTGCAAATCTCTGTTGATGCGATGCGGCAGGCCTATCTGGCAGGCCAGCAAGGCGGCGCTACCAGCCAGCCGCAGGTCGAAAAAAAGCTGGATGAAATCGTCGCCGCGCAGCGCAAAACCGAAACGACCTTGGCCATGTTCACCACGCGCCGCGATTCGACGCTGACCGAGCCTTCGGCCGACCGCAAAGCCGCGCTCAGCGTGCCGATCAAGCACAGCAATGATGAACAGCCGCTCTTGGCGCTTGGCACCCCTGCCGAGGATATGCGCGCACCGCTTTCGGTTGCCGATTTCGTCCGCGCCCTGCATTTCCCCGAAAGCCCCGAGGACAAAGCCGGTTTCCGTGCCTTGCGTCTGGCGCTCGAAGATCGCAAATCCTCGCGCCTGATCCGTGCCGCGCAGGATGTGCTGACGCTGTTAAGCCAAGAGGGCATCTATATGGATGACCTCAAGCCCGAGCGTTGCCGCCCCGAGGTATGGCGCCGCTTTGCCAGCGGTGAACGCGGCCGTGAAATTGCGCCACTGGGCGGGATACGCGATCGCTCTAGCCTGGCCCTTACTGCGTCACGGATGCGCGAAGACCCGATTTTCCGCGACGCCGCGCATCACTTTTTGCGCAGCTTCGATAAGACATTTGCCGAGTTTGAAAAGAATGCGACCGATTCCGAATTGGCCGATCTGGCCGAAACCCGCACCGCCCGCGCCTTTATGCTGCTGGGTCGTGTCACCGGTACATTCGACTAGGCAAACCATGAGGCGCTAAAGCGCCTTTACCATCGCGGTTGAGGTTTTAAACCCGAAAACAAAGCGCAACAGCCCCATCGATTCCGTCTGCAAAACGGTAAATCCCAGCCGTTCATATAACCGCTGCGCCCGCAGGTTCGACGTTACCACATCCAGCCGGATGCCCGTATAGCCCCGTGCCTTCGCCTCGGTGCAAATCGCCTCAAGCAGCAAGCTGCCAATCCCTTGCCCCCGTGCGTCCGCGGTCACGCAGATGCCATCCAGCAAGAAACGTTCGTTCTCAACACTCTGTTGCAGCAGGCCCAACAGCGCGGCCCGCCAGAACGCCCCAAACCTGCCATAGGCCTTGTGCAGATCGGCGTCACTGCCATTGGCAAAGCTGCCTTCAAAGGTTTTGAACCCCACCATGCCCAGCAATTTGCCCTGATCTGATAGCGCAATGATAACATGGTCGCGGCTAAGCGCGTTGCACAGAAACGCAATCGCTTTGGGCTCTGGACCCATCACCCGCCCCAGCTTGCCGCCAAACGCCTCCCAATACAGCGCCGCAGCCTGCGTGCGCAGACTGTCCGGCAAGCCGTGGTATAGCGTCACGGTCACTGCAGGCGCGGATCGCCCGCCTGCACCAGCAACACACCGTGATTGTTGTTCGTATCCGTATCGGTGAATTTGCGCGTCTTGACCCCCGGCAACTTGCCAAAAGCCTCCATCAGCTTTTTAGGGTAAAAGGTGCTTGGCATCGATTCAAAGCCCGGCACATCGCGCAAGACACCCGAGGTGGCAATCGTGCACTGTGCCTTGCCAACCGCCCCGTTCGCCATGGCGCGCCGCATCGCAATCTCGGCCACTTCGGGCGAAACAAGAATGGTTTGTTGAACAACATCATAGGTTTCGCGGGCATGGTAGTCGATGTAGAAATCTTCCATGATCGGCGACATGCCAAAATGCACGTCGTTGCGCTCGGCCAGCTTTGGGTGGTGCCAGGTGCCGGCCGGATCAAACATCACATTCTCGGAACCTTTGATCAGCAGACCCGAATGCTGGCCAGAGCCGTTGGCCACAGACAACACCGTGTACAGCGTAATCGAGGTCGGCCCCGTATTTACATACCGCGCTTTTGCCACATCAGCATCCGAGGCCCATTTGGATTCGGCCCCGCCACATGCTGCTAAAAACAAAATGGCAATAAAGCATAAATAAATACGGCGCATGTTTACCCCTTGGGCGTAAAACATACGCCGCTAATATTCCGGTTCCGGATTAGCCGTTGGCCAGTGCCATGAAAATCAGAACACCGATCGAAATCGCGGCACCCCAAGCCACCATGCGCAAGAAACCCTCAAAGGTTTTTTCCTGAACTTTAATGTCCATGCTACCGTGCTTGTGTTCGGCCATTGCGGCATCTCCCTAAGAATACAGTTATATTGCGGTTTAGCCCAATAATTTCCCGCTGTCACGGGGGGGCGGGGCAAAGGTGCGGCGGTATTGCAGCTAAACCTCACCCAAATCCTGGGCAAGGCGAAATCCGATGCGGCGGGCGGGTTCTTCGGGCGGCGTTTCCTTGGAAATCGCCCGCAAAACCACGTTCAACTGGGTCACATGTTGAATCAGCTGCATCTTGGCACCATCTTCATCGGCACCGTAAAAGGTCACGATGTCAGGGTCGAAAAAACCGACGCCTTCGATGCGCAAAACCCCGGCCGAGCTGCCGGTAAACCCCATTGCCACTTCGTGATTCTTGTCCAGCTGTTCTTCAAAGTTTTTCAGATACAGGATCAGCCGCTCATAGGCCCATTCGGCAGGGCTTTTCTGGCCCACCGGCTTTTTGGCAACGGCCTTGGGCAGGGGCAGTTGTTCGGCCGTGGCGGGCGCGTTTTCGTTACAATGCACCACACGTGCGCGGGGCAGGGCATGCGCCTCCATCGCTTCGGCTGCGGTCATAATGTCATCGATCATGCATCACCCATTTCCAGGCCCCATCTGCGCCCATGGTCCGGCAAACCTCGCCCTTATGCAAGAGGTGGTTCAGGTGGGCCACGGCCTCAACCAGCGCAAGGCCATAGGCCGAGCCTGTGATGTCGCGTTTGAACACGGGCAGAAAACACTCGGCAGCGGTATGTGGCGTGGCCAGATGCTTGCGCAAGCGGTCCAGCGCGCCGTGGTGGTTTTCGGCCATCTGGCGCAGGCGCAGGGGCAGGCCGGTAAAGGGTAGTTTATGACCGGGCAGGATAAGCTGCCCTTCCTGCGCAAATGCCTCAAAACGGGCGCAACTGGCCAGCCATTCTGCCAGCGGGTCGGCGTCGGGTTCGGTCGGGTACACCCCGATATTGGCCGAAATCGACGGCAAAAGCTGGTCGCCGCCCAGCACAAGGTTATCATCCAGCGACCAGAACGTCGCATGTTCCGGCGCGTGGCCATCGCCTGTGCGCACCGCCCATCGCCGCCCGCCCAGCGTGACCTCTTGCCCCTCTTGCACCCGCGTATAGCCCAGTGGCAAAGCCGTCACCACATCGGCAAAGTTGAACGGCCGTTCGGCCATACGGCCCGCCAGAATATCGGCAGGCATCCCCGCGCCGCGCCAGAACGCAACCTGCTCGGGCAGCGGTGCGGCCTGTTCATCCAAGATCAACATGCGGGCATAAAGCCAGCTGGTGCGGGTGGTCAGCAGCTCGGCCCCTTGCGCCTGAAACCAGCCTGCAAGGCCGATGTGGTCAGGGTGGAAATGCGTCACCACCACACGGCTTACCGGTTTGCCCGCCAATGGCCCCGCCAGCAGATCGGCCCAAAGCGCGCGGCCTTTCCGGCTGTCAAAACCGGTATCGACAACCGTCCAGCTATCGCCCTCATCCAGTGCAAAAATGTTCACATGGTCCAGCGCCATCGGCAGCGGCAACCGCATCCACAGCACACCGGGGGCCACCTCTATCGCGCGGCCGGCCTCTGGTGGGTCTTCATGCGGATAGCGGATGCCTGCGTGTTGTGTCACGCCAGCAAATCCTGATCCGACAGCGCATACAGCCCCGAGGCCCCTTCGCGTACCTGCGCCAGCAGCGCGGTATGTTCCGGCAACAGGCGTTTGATCGCGACCCGCGCAAGCGCTGTGCGCGGGCCATCCACGCCTTCGGCCATGGCGGCGCAAAGGTGGTAATGGCTGCCCAAGATCCGCGCAAAGGCCCGCAAATAGGGCACAGCGCCTGCGAAACGGTCGTTCATACCCTGTGCAAGCAATCCCTCGGTCGCCTCACGCAAGGATTCAGCCGCGTTCCAAACGGCGGTTGCCATATTGGGGTATTGCGCGCGCACGCCATGGGCGTTCTGCTCGATTTCCTCGATCAAGCGAAACGCCGCCTCGCCGTTATCCATCATTTTGCGGCCCACAAGGTCCATCGCCTGAATGCCGTTGGTGCCTTCATAAATCGCCGTCACCCGCACATCGCGGAAAAATTGCGCCGCACCGGTTTCCTCAATAAACCCCATGCCGCCATGCACCTGTATGCCCATATCGGCCACAGCCACGCCGGTATCGGTGCCAAAAGCCTTGGTGATCGGCGTCAACAGCGCGGCGCGCGCCGCCCAATCGGCCGACCCCGTGGCCCGCGCCATATCGGTGGCCACGGCACAAGACAGCGCAATCGCGCGGGCCGAAAACACCTCGGCCTTCATCGTGGCCAGCATCCGGCGCACATCGGCATGGTCGGAAATCGTGCCAACACCATTGGGCGTTTTGCCCTGCTTGCGGTCCAGCGCATAGGCCAGCGCATGCTGATACGCCCCTTCAGCCACCGATAGCCCCTGCACACCAACACCCAGCCGTGCGTTGTTCATCATCGTAAACATCGCCGCCATGCCCTTATGCGCCTCGCCAATCAACCAGCCCTTGGCGCCGTCATATTGCATCACCGCTGTGGGCGAGCCATGCAGCCCCATCTTATGCTCTAGGCTGACCACGTGCAGGCTGTTGCGGTCGCCCATCGTGCCATCGGCATTGGGGATAATCTTTGGCACCATGAACAGGCTGATGCCTTTGGTTCCCTCGGCACCATCGGGCAGGCGGGCCAGCACCAGATGGCAGACATTCTCGGTGAAATCATTGTCACCCCAGCTGATGAAAATCTTTTGCCCCGAAATCGCATAGGTTCCATCGCCATTCGGCACAGCTTTGGAACGCAATGCCCCCACATCACTGCCCGCCTGCGGCTCGGTCAGGTTCATCGTGCCGCACCATTCGCCCGAAATCAGCTTGGGGATATACATCGCTTTGATCTCATCGCTGGCATGATGCTCCAGCGCCTCAATCTGGCCTTGGGTCATCAGCGGGTTCAGCTGTAACGACAAACAGGCTGATCCCATCATCTCATTCACCGCAGTGGTCAGTGCCATCGGCAGGCCCATGCCACCAAATTCAGGGCTGGCCGCGATGCTGACCCAACCGCCCTCAACAATCGCGCGATAGCCTTCGGCATAGCCGGGCGAGGTACGCACAACCCCGTTTTCCAACCGCGCAGGGTGCAAATCACCCGCCCGCTGCAACGGCGCCAAAACGGTTTCGCACAGCCTGCCCGCCTCGGTCAAAATCGCGTCAACCGTGTCAGGCGTGGCATCGGCAAAAGTTTCGGTCGCGGCGACCTGATCAAACCCGACCACATTTTCAAACAAGTACTGAAAATCGGCAAGCGGGGCGCGGTAGGGCATGAAACTCTCCTCAGGCAAGTGGCGGCTCTGGCTTGGCAAAACGCTGCGGGCCAAGTATGTCCGACGTCACTGCAATGTTTAACCGCGCATATCCCGCCTTCAAGGTCAACGCTACGTCACCATGGAAATCAAAACCCGAACCCTTGCGCCAACACAAGACGGTATCAATGATGCCGCCGAAATTTTGCGCAGCGGCGGGCTGGTGGGGTTTCCAACCGAAACGGTTTATGGCCTCGGCGGGGATGCCCGAAATGACCACGCCGTCGCACGGATATTCGCAGCCAAGGGCCGGCCGCATTTCAACCCGCTGATCGTGCATGTACCCGATCTTGCAACGGCGCAAACCTATGCGGTGTTCAACGATCAGGCCTTGGCCCTTGCGGCCCAATTCTGGCCCGGCCCGCTGACCATGGTTCTACCCTTGCGCCATGACGCGGGCCTGTCGCCGCTGGTGACTGCCGGGTTGGACAGCGTGGCCATTCGCGTGCCCGCCCATCCGCTGGCCCGTGCCTTGCTGCGGGCGTTCGGCGGGCCACTGGCCGCGCCCTCGGCCAACCCCTCGGGCCGCATTTCCCCCACCCGCGCTGACCATGTTCTGGCAGGCCTTTCCGGCCGGATAGAGGCGGTCTTGAATGCGGGTGCCTGTGATGTCGGCGTTGAAAGCACCATCATCGGGCTGCTGGATACCCCTGCCTTGCTGCGCCCCGGTGGTGTGCCGGTAGAGGCGCTAGAGGCCGCATTGGCCATGCCCCTTGCCAGCGGCGGCAGCGCAGAAAAGCCAAACGCCCCCGGTCAGCTTGCCTCGCATTATGCCCCCGCGGCTGGCGTGCGGCTGAACGTAACCACACCACGAACGGGCGAGGTTTGGGTCGGTTTCGGCCCCGATTGCGCAGGGGCCGCGCTGTCGCTTTCACCCACAGGTGATCTGGTTGCCGCTGCGGCCGCGCTGTTCCACACCCTGCGGCTGGCGGATGAGATGGCCCAATCCGCAGGCATCGCCTTTGCGCCGATCCCCGAAACAGGCCTTGGCCGCGCAATAAACGACCGCCTGCGCCGCGCGGCTGCCCCGCGCCCCTGATCGACCAAACGCAAATCCCTGTCAAAGATGACTTGGAAATGCGTATTTTCCCCATGAAAACGGGCCGAAAACAGTGTAGGCAAAGGCAACGCCAATGCGTTTTCGTCACAACCAAGATGTCGGATATACCGGCAAACGTTTCTAAAAGGGGGCAATAATGCTAAACGAATTCAAAAGCTTCATCGCCAAAGGCAATGTCATGGACATGGCTGTCGGTATCATTATCGGTGCAGCCTTTACGGCAATCGTATCGTCACTGGTCGGTGACCTGATCAACCCGATCATCGGGCTTATCATCGGTGGCATCGATTTTTCCAACATGTATTTCGTGCTTTCGGGTGATGTTGCCCCCGGCACAGGCATCGCCGCCGCCCGCGAAAGCGGTGCCGCAATCTTTGCTTATGGCGCGTTCATCATGGCTGTCATCAACTTCCTGATCATCGCTTTCGTGGTGTTCATGCTGGTGAAAATGGTCAACCGCGTCAAAGACGCCGCGATCAAAAAAGAAGAGGCCGCCCCCGCAGCGCCCGCTGGCCCAACCCAAGAAGAGTTGCTGGCCGACATCCGCGATCTGCTGAAGGCGCGCGCCTGATCCAAACGGTCGTAAACAGCAACGGCCCGCCAACCGCTTGGCGGGCCGTTTTTATGGCAGGCTTACGCGGCGACCGCGCGGGCAGGGCGTTTGCGGAAATACTGATACCAGACGCGATAGAGGCTAAGTGCGGCCAAAGGCCCGAAATGGATCGCGGCAGGAACCCAGCTGCCCCAGTTGTGCAGGCTTGCCCAATGCAGCAAGGTCAGCACGGCAGCGGCATATGTCCAGCGTTGCAGCGGCTTCCAAACTGTGCCCAGCTTGCGCAGCGCCCAATCATTCGATGTCGCCGCAAGCGGGATAAAGACCAAAAACGCCAGCCATCCGGTCAGAATATCAAACTTTGTGACCTCGCCCAGAATGCGGGCAGCGAAAGGATAACCCATAGAAGATAGGGGGAAATACGCGCAAACATGAAAAGGGGCCTTTGGATCGATTTGCCCGTAATACGTTTGCTTGCGCGCTTTCTGTCGCAGATTGCTCAGATCTTTAGCGCATCCGCCGCAGCCATCACAGGCAGCCCCAATGCCTCACCCACCGCGGCATAGGTCAGATGCCCTGCATGGGTGTTCAGCCCGGCCAGCAAATGCTTGTCATCGGCACAGGCCTGCTTCCAACCTTTATCGGCCAGCGCCAGCATGAACGGCATCGTCGCGTTGCCCAAAGCGATGGTCGAGGTGCGCGCAACCGCCCCCGGCATGTTGGCCACGCAATAATGCATGATGCCATCCACATCATAAATCGGGTCTTGGTGGGTGGTCGCTTTTGAGGTCTCAAAGCACCCGCCTTGGTCAATCGCCACATCCACCAGCGCCGCGCCGGGTTTCATTGTGGCCAATTGCGCCCGCGAGATTAGTTTGGGCGCAGCAGCCCCCGGCACCAGAACTGCGCCGATCACCATATCTGCCGTCTTGATCTGCTCGGCGGTGGCGGCGGCCGAGGCATATTGCGTCATCAACCGACCCTGCCATAGATCGTCAAGCCAGCTGAGGCGGGCGATAGATTTGTCCAGCACGGTTACATTTGCCCCCATGCCAATTGCAACCCGCGCAGCCGCTGTGCCCACCACACCGCCGCCAATTACGACAACATTCGCAGGCAGCACACCGGGCACACCGCCCAGCAACACGCCACGCCCGCCATTGGCCTTTTGCAGCGTCCACGCGCCAACCTGTGGTGCCAGACGCCCGGCCACTTCGGACATCGGTGCCAGCAACGGCAGCCCGCCACGGGCATCTGTCACGGTTTCATAGGCAATTGCGGTAACACCAGATTTCAGCAAATCGGCGGTCTGTTCAGGATCGGGCGCAAGATGCAGATAGGTGAACAGCAATTGCCCCTCACGCAGGCGCGCCCGCTCGACCGGCTGCGGTTCTTTCACTTTTACGATCATTTCAGATTGGGCAAAAACGCTCTCGGCATCGGGCGCAATCTTGGCCCCCGCCGCAAGGTAATCAGCATCGGTAAAACCCGCGCCGACGCCTGCACCTGTTTCCACCAAAACGCTATGGCCATGGGCCACCGCCTCACGCGCCGCATCGGGCGTGAGGCCCACGCGGAATTCTTGGGGTTTGATTTCCTTTGGACAACCGATTTTCATATGCAACCTCCCTGGTTATTCAAAAACTATCGCGCGGCGGTCACGCAATTGCTTTGAAATTTGGGTGGAATTTCCATGGTTTCGGCGTATAATATTCGACACAAACGTCAATTCGATGAAAGAACCACGGCGATGCTTGACCTTGACGCAACAGACCGCAGAATTTTGACTGTTTTGCAAAAGGAAGGTCGGGTCACAAATGCCGAGCTGTCCGAACGCATCAACCTGTCGCCCTCGGCCTGCCACCGCCGCGTGCAACGGCTTGAGGAAGAGGGCTATATCGCAGGTTACGTCGCCTTGCTCGATGCCCGCCGCATGGGCCGCCCGACGACCGTGTTCGTTGAAATCACCCTGCAGGGCCAAGCCGATGACCTGCTCGACCGGTTTGAGCGCGAGGTGGCACGCGTCCCCGATATTCTGGAATGCCATCTGATGGCCGGATCAGCGGATTACCTGCTGAAAATCATCGCCCAGGATACCGAAGATTTCGCCCGCATCCACCGCCAATACCTGTCGCGGCTGCCGGGGGTGGCGCAGATGCAATCCAGCTTTGCCCTGCGAACCGTTGTGAAAACCACGGCAATGGCGGTCTGAACCCCCCCGCCATTTCGACAAAACGGCAGCCCTTCAGGGCTCTTCTGGTCTGCGCGGCTTGCGGAAATACTGCACCACTGCCCAGGCTATCACCATGGCATAGGCCAGATCCAAAATCACCAACAGCAACCAGAACCGCGTTACCATCAGCCCGACGATGACAGCGCCGGCCAGCAATACAACCACCTGCCACTCACGCTTGACCCGCACGGCCTTGGACGACAACGTCGGCACCTTGCTGACCATCAGCCAGGCCACAAGCAGCGTCCACACGCCAAACACCACCGGAAAATCGCGTGCATCCAGCGTGCCGAGCTGGGTTAGAAACAGCGGCAACAGCGCCAGCATCGCCCCACCCGGCGCCGGCACGCCGATGAAATGCGGCTTGCCCACAGGCGCAGGCTCATCGCGCGACACATTGAACCGTGCCAATCGCAGGCAGGCACAGCAAATATAGATCAGCACAAACATCCAGCCGGTCGCAAAATCGCGGCTTAGCGCGAACTGAAACACCAAAATTCCTGGCGCAACGCCAAAGCATAGAAAATCCGACAGGCTGTCCAGCTCGCCGCCAATCTCGCTTGCAGCATTCAGCCGCCGCGCCAGCAACCCGTCCAACCCGTCAATCAGGGCCGCGAAAATAATCAGGGCCGCGGCAATATCAAACCGCCCCACCAGCACAAAGCGGATCGAGGTTAACCCCGCGCACAGCCCCAAAATCGTCACCATATTCGGCAACATCAGGATCAGGGACATGCTTTCGCGTTTGCGCCGAGGGGACTCGCTCATCTTTCGCGGCCCTCGCGCGGCGCCTCGGTCGAGGAAATATCGGCCAGCACGGTTTCACCAGCCACCATCGTCTGCCCAAGGCAAACCAGCGGCTCTACCCCTTCGGGCAAATACACATCCAGCCGCGACCCGAAACGGATCATCCCGAACCGCTCACCCGTTTGCAAACGTGCGCCTTCCGGCACCTCGCACACAATCCGGCGCGCAACCAAGCCGGCAATCTGCACCACGGCCAAATCGCGCCCGTCCTGCATCCGCACCACCAGCGCATTGCGCTCATTGTCCACGCTTGCCTTATCCAGACTGGCGTTCAAAAACTTGCCGGGGCGATAGGCGATTTTCGTCACTTGTCCCTCAATCGGCAAGCGGTTCACATGGCAGTTAAACACGTTCATAAACACCGACACGCGCATCATCGCATCCGGCCCAAGGCCCAGTTCTTCTGGTGGCACAGCCGGTTCCAGCAATGAAATCACGCCATCGGCAGGGCTGACAATCAGCCCCTCGCGCGTCGGCGTCACCCGCTTTGGGTCGCGGAAAAAGTAATAGCACCAAATCGTCAGGCCCAGCCCGACCCAGCCAAGCGGCTGCCAGACAAAGAACAATACCACCGCCACAACCGCGAAAATCGGGATAAAGCGCCAACCTTCACGGTGGATCGGTTTGACAACAGTCGACATCATGCTGGCGGACATAGGTAAAGCAGCCTTTTTTTGTTCGTTTAAAGTACGCGGTTTTGCACATAATCGGGGCCAAAACAATGCCGCCGCAGATTAGGTTGCGCAACGTTTCCTTAACGCCACGCTACCAAGATAGCACCCCCCGCAATCATTGCCACGCCCAACCAGTTCGGCAAGCTCAAATGCTCGCCCAAAAACACTGCCGCAAATACGGCCACCAGAACCACACTCAACTTGTCAATCGGGGCCACGCGTGCCGCGTCACCCATTTTCAAGGCGCGAAAATAGCACAGCCAAGAGGCGCCCGTCGCCAGCCCCGACAGCACCAGAAACACATATGACCGCGCCGAGATTTTGCTGGGCGAAAACCCTTCACGCCCCAGCAAGGCAATCAGCGCCACCAGCACCAAAATCACCACCGTTCGCACCAAGGTTGCGCTGTCTGACGGCACATCCGCTACGCCCACTTTGGCCAAAATCGCCGTCAGCGCCGCAAATCCGGCCGAGGCCAGCGCCCAAAACTGCCATGTCATCTGCATATCAATCCCCTTTTGTGCCAACTTGCGCCGCCTCTGCCCAAAAGACAAAGAAAAACCCCCAAGCTCGCGCAAGGGGGTTAGCCTTTGAGTGGGGTTGCCCCCACCAGTGTTCGCTAGAAGTCGATCTTAAAGACCGTTCTCACGCTGGAGCTTCTTGCGTGCGAGCTTGCGCGCACGCCGGATTGCTTCAGCTTGCTCACGGGCTTTCTTGACGGAGGGCTTTTCGAAATGTTGCTTAAGCTTCATTTCCCGAAAAACGCCTTCGCGCTGGAGCTTTTTCTTCAAGGCCCGAAGGGCTTGTTCGACGTTATTGTCGCGGACGCTGACCTGCATGTGGTTTTCACCACCTTTCTAAGTTAAATTTGCACGGATGTGCAGGCCCGCCCCCCATAGCAAAGGGGGCAGCGCTTGTCTACCATTGCAAACACCGGAGGCCATGATGACAACCGCACAAACTGACGAATCCCCCAAGGATAACGGGTTAGAGCAGGCAAAACAGGCGATTTTGCAGGCCGCACTGCCACATGTGCCCTTTGATGGCTGGTCCGAGGCAACTTTTGTCGCAGCGGTCACTGATTCGGGGGTGGCCTTGGGTCTGGCGCGTGCGCTCTATCCTCGGGCGGGCCTCGATCTGGCTTTGCACTATCACCACAGCGGTGATGCGCAGATGGTGGAACTCCTGCAAGCCGCCAATCTGGCCACGATGCGCTATTCCGACCGCGTGGCCTTTGCCATTCGCACGCGGCTGGAACTGGTGACAGACCGCGAATTGGTGCGCCGTGGCACCACGCTGTTTTCCCTGCCGCAAAACGCGGGCGAGGGGGCTTCGGCCATTTGGGGCACCGCAGATGCGATCTGGAAGGCGCTGGGCGATACCTCAACCGATCTGAACTGGTACAGCAAACGCGCCACGCTCTCGGGCGTCTATGCGGCGACCGTGTTGTTCTGGCTGGGCGATGACAGCCCGAACCATTCCGCAACATGGGATTTCCTTGATCGTCGCCTGCGCGACGTGATGCAGATTGAGAAATTCAAATCCGCTTTGCGCGATAATCCTCTGTCACGGGCCTTGCGCTCGGGGCCATTATCGGGTGCCATGACCGCGATGCAAAAGATCAAGATGCCAGATAGGCCGCGCGATATGCCTGGTAAATCCGAGCCCGATAAATCTGTGTCCTGATCGCTGAAATGAGGCTGCTATGACCGTTCCTGACGCGATGCTTGCGATTGAAATTACCCAACCTGGCGCGCCGGATGTGCTTGCGCCGGTATCGGTGCCTGTTCCGGTGCCAAAACACGGTCAGATCCTGATTAAGGTCGCCTATGCAGGGGTAAACCGCCCCGATGCCTTGCAACGCGCCGGCGCCTATAACCCGCCCGCCAATGCCTCGCCCTTGCCGGGGCTGGAATGTTCGGGCCATGTGGCAGCCATCGGGCCGGGTGTCACCCGCTGGGCCGTGGGCGATGCCGTCTGCGCCCTGTTGCCGGGCGGTGGCTATGCCGAATATGCGATGACGGCCGCCGACCACGCCCTGCCAATCCCCGAAGGCATGGACCTGCGCCAAGCCGCCTGCCTGCCCGAAACCTGCTTTACCGTCTGGTCCAACATCGTCATGCGCGGCGGGCTAAAGGCGGGAGAGCGGTTCTTGGTTCACGGCGGCAGCTCGGGTATCGGCACCACGGCCATCCAGATCGCCGCCGCTTTGGGCGCGCGCGTCTTTGCCACCGCCGGTTCTGATAAGAAATGCGCCACCTGCACCGATCTTGGCGCCGAAAAAGCCTTTAATTACCATGATCAGGATTTTGTCGCCGAAATGAAGGCCGTTGGCGGCGCCGATCTTATCCTCGATATGGTCGGCGGCAGCTATATCCCCCGCAACATCCGCAGCCTTGCCGATGATGGCCGCCTCGTGCAAATAGCGTTTCTGACCCGCCCCAAGGTTGAACTCAACTTTGCCGAGCTGATGATGCGCCGCCTCACCATCACCGGCTCGACCCTGCGGCCCCAATCCGACCTTGCCAAGGCCCGCATCGCCGCACAGATCGAAGAACATGTCTGGCCAATGATCGCCCGTGGCGCCCTGAAACCGGTCATCGACAGCGAATACCCGCTGGCCGAGGCCCCCGCCGCCCACTGGCGGATAGAGGCGCAGGGCCATATCGGGAAAATTGTGCTTAAAGTGGCAGACTGACCTTTGGCGGCGCAGAAAATTTCCCCGAAAACCCTCTGAAAGGCCCCTAGCGCACCGCCCCTAACACCGCATCTTGCATCTGGCAATCGCGGATCGTGTCGGCCCCGCAGGGCCGCGGCTGCAAGTCTTTGGTCAGGCAAATCCGCACTTCCTGAATCATCCCCGACTTGCAAGTGACGGTAATCATATCCTTGGCCAATACCGGATTGGCGGCCAGATATGCCTCTTCCACCACTGACGCGGGTACCTTCAGCGTCTTGTTGATTTTGGCAAAAACATCAGGCTCTTGTATCGATGTGAACGCGCGCCGCGCCGTTGCAAAATAATCCTGCGCCGACAGGCCCGCGCAGCGGCCATGCTTTTTCCACTGATACCACGCCAGCCCCGCGCCGCCCATAATATCGGCCATCGCGCCCGACTCGCTGCGCGACGGGTCGCGCGCAGTGGTCCGGCAATAGGCGGGCCAGCCGTTTTCATACTGCGGCCACAACCCGTGCAGCGTGAACGTCAGCCCCTTGTCTGGCAGGCATTGGTCTTCCCCGCGCGAGTCGCCCTCTAACGCACACCAATTTGATGACCAGCTTAACGCCATGACATAATAGTCAAAATCTCCGGCCTTTTCGCCATCCGCACGCGCCGCTACGCCCGAAAATGCCATCACAAAACCTAGCAAAACCGCAAAAACACGCATTTTCTCTTTCCTCTGCCCACATGTGTCAGTATATGAACCCCTGACTTCCCCGAAAACGTAAAGACGCGAGGCCACGCCCGCAGCCGTTTTCTCGGCATGGAAGGGATTTGTAAAGGAGTGTTGCGATGAACAAGCCACTGATGTCCAAAGCAACCGCCGTCTGGCTGGTGGACAATACAACTCTGACCTTCAAGCAGGTCGCAGATTTCTGCGGTCTGCACGAGCTAGAGGTACAAGGCATTGCCGATGGCGATGTTGCCACCGGCGTTAAGGGTTTTGACCCTGTGTCCAACAACCAGTTGGACGCGGGCGAAATTGAAAAGGCGCAGGCCGATCCGCACTACCGTCTGAAACTGAAGTTCATCGCCTCGGCCGTGGGCGAGGAAAAACGCCGTGGCCCGCGCTATACGCCGCTGTCCAAGCGTCAGGACCGTCCTGCCTCGATCCTCTGGCTGGTGAAATTCCACCCCGAGCTGACCGACGGTCAGGTTGGCAAGCTGGTCGGCACCACCAAGCCAACCATTCAGGCGATCCGCGAGCGGACGCATTGGAACATCAACAACATCACCCCGATCGATCCGGTCGCCCTTGGTCTGTGCAAGCAGAGCGAGCTTGATGCCGCCGTACAAATCGCTGTGCGCAAAAAGGCTGCCGAAGGCGGCGTGATGTCGGATGATGAGCGCCGCAAACTCGTCAGCACCGAGCAATCGCTTGGCATGTCCGAAGAGCCAAAGATGCCTTCCTCGCTCGCCGGTCTGGAAAACTTCAGCCTGACCGACAAAGACGAAGAGGCTGACAAGCACGCCGATTATTCAAACGCCGACAGCTTCTTTAACCTGCCCGACGCGGATGACGAAGACGAAGACGATGATGAAGACAGCATCGATCCCCGCCGCAAATAAGCGCTGCGACACTTCACGATAAACCACCCCGCGCGGCCAGCCCTTTGCCGTAAATGCTGCAAGTGGCGTGATGCGGTGATATTCCAAAACGACCCAGACGACGAGAAGCCCCCGAAGAATTTTTCGGGGGCTTAAACGCGATCTGTGTCTCGGAGCTTGTCTATGTCAGGTATGCGGGAGGTGGCGGACCTTGGTCAAGAACACGCCAATGTCCGCTTGCAGGAAACGGTACCAAAAACGGCCCTTGGACGAAGCCGCTTCGCGGCATTGGTGCATTTGGCTAATGGCGTGACACGCCCCCAAAGTGGTGCGCATTTTGCGTTTTGACCGACCTGCCTGACGATTGGGGTCTTCTCAATCATCAGACAGGAGGTTCCCATGACAGAAGAGAAAGTAACCCCGCTGCGCCAGCGGATGATCGAAGACATGCGCATCCGTGGAATGGGGGACAAGGCGCAGAAGTCCCACATCCGTGCGATCAAGGATTTCGCCGTTTTCCTCGGACGACCACC
>NZ_LGHT01000039.1 GCF_001202035.1 Pseudorhodobacter wandonensis
CGTCAGCAATGCTGCCAGGCAGTGCGCCATGTGCCGTCTCCGCCCACAGCAGCTTGCAACGATCTTCCAGCCATTCATTCAGTGCAGCAAGGTCTGGGAAGACAGGAGCGAACTGCCATAGGCGATGTCGGGCATCACGCACGCTCTTCTCAACCTGACCCTTCTCCCAGCCCGCCGCCGGATTGCAGAACTCGGGATCGAAGACGTAGTGGCTGGTCATGGCCAGGAACCGCGCATTCACATCACGCTGTTTGCCGACGCCAACCCGGTCGACCGCGGTCTTCATGTTATCATAGATGCCACGCCCGGGGACGCCTTCGAAGACGCGGAATGCATGCCAGTGGGCATCAAACAGCATCTCATGCGTTTGCAACAGATAGGCCCGCACCAAAAATGCCCGGCTGTGCGACAGCTTGATATGCGCGACCTGCAGCTTGATACGCTCGCCGCCGACATAGGCCCAGTCCTCGCTCCAATCGAACTGGAAAGCCTCGCCCGGCGCGAACACCAGCGGCACGAAAGTCCCACGATCTGTCGTGTGATGCGCACGCTGCCGGTCACCCTTCCATTCCCGCACAAAGGCCGCAACACGTTCGTAGGAACCGTCATATCCAAGCTTTACAAGATCGGCATGCATCAGCTTCGCCGTTCGGCGTTCCTTGCGTGATTTGCGCTGATCAGTCGTCAGCCACGCAGTAAGATGCTTAGCATAAGGGTCCAGCTTGCTGGGGCGATCTGGCACCTGAAATGCAGGTTCAACAATCCCCTCCCGCAGATACTTCTTGATCGTGTTGCGAGATACGCCCGTCCGCCGCGCGATCTCGCGAATAGGCATCTTATCCCGCAGTGCCCATTTCCGAATTACCCTCAAAAATCCCATGTCTATCACTCCATGCGCCCCCAGCTGATTCAAGCCGGGGCAAGGTTACACATGGGTCAATTCTCAATGACAATTTCTGCTGGTGCCGGGTCAGTTCTCAATGACAATCAACACCCGTCATCCGAGATAGAGATCGGTGCAAAGGCTGGCAGCTTTTTGCGCTTTTTCATAACCTTATAGGCCATGGGTTGGAGGGGTGGGATTTCAGAGGCTGTCTGCTTGGCCCCACTTGCTCCCGGTACGGTGAATTTCACCGAATAGTTTGGATTGCCTCTGGCGCTTTCAGAGACCTGCAAGAAGTAGATGTTGCGCTGGGTCTCAACCGTGAGGTTGGTCGTAGCTCCTGCGACCACCGGCTTGATGATGAAAAGGTTTGGCCGCTCCAGCTTATCAATCTTGAAGCTTTCGAGATCACCGATGGCGATGGACTGGATTTTTTCGCCAGCCCCTAATTCGACAAGGGTCACAGCGCGAAGCCGTGTGGTGATCCGGTAGACTTGGCCTTCTTGATAATTGGCATAAGTCACCCGCGCATCGCGACTGCCGGATTTGGGGGCGGTTTCGGCAAAAGCGGGCAGGGCGGTGAGACTGGCCAGCAATCCCAAGGCAGCAATTGTCATGTGTGATGTCATCTTAGCCCTCTTGAGCTTGCAGGGTTTCGGCAGTGATGCGGTAATCGGTCACCAAGAACCCGGTCGGGTTTTGCCAAACGAGATCGAGTGCTGTTTGTTTGGAGGGCTCAAAACGATAGGTGACGGTGGCCGTGAACTTACCCTCACGGTCGGGAATGCCCTCGCCGTCAGAGACCCAGGTCTTGGTGAAGCGCACTTGTGCTGTGGTGTCGGTGACTGGCGTGATCGACAGGATATCAACGACAACTCGCCCACTCTGGCCGTAAAGCTTTGGCGGGTAGTTGGCGTTTCCTTCGGTCCAGAGGCTTACGAGGCCTTGGCGTGCATTGGCCGCAGACCAGGTGTATGCACGCAGGATGCGGGCTTCATTGTCGTGTTGATCATAGGTTTCGCGGTCGGTGACATAGGCAAAGAGCAGGCTTTGTCGGATGGCTTCAGCCTGTTCGATCCCGGCTTTTTCCACTGTGACAACCCGTTCGGCTACACCTGTGTCTTTGTCGACGATGGCCAGAAAGGCTTCGGTCTGTTTGAGAGGGAGCATCACGGTGACGGCAATCATGCCCATCAGCCCGATGGCAAGCCCACCGCCTGCGATTGCATAGGCGATGCGCTCGCGCTTTTTGACGCCAAAGAACATCTCGACCTCAATAAAGCTTCTCAATTCAGGGGACGAACCTGTCATAGTCTTGCTCCGGAAAATGGGGAAATACGCGGGTATCGGGCGGCGTTAGCTGTCGCGAAGAAACTGAGAGAAGCGTTGTCGTGTGGCGTGACCACGCTCGGCATCTGAACGGGCTTGATCGCGCAGATGATGGTGTTCGGTTTTGCCGCCATGCATCATCCCCGAGCGAAACTCGTTCATCCGCCGCGACGTATAATCGGAGGTTTTCTCAAGCGGCTTTCCTGCAATGCGCAACGCTTGCGGCGCAAAACCAGCCAGACTGATCTGCCCGGTGATGTGCGTGACGGCATTCGGGATGGCCATCAAGGCAAAGATGCCCACGAAAACGATAACAAAGAAACCGAGGATTGATCCTAGATCAGTGACATGTTTGGTTTCGCGAAAGACATCGTGTGCCACCGTGACAACGGCAACGATGACCCCGGCAGAGGCGACGGGATACATAAGGTATCCAATCATAGCCGAGAGCCAAGCCTCGAAGATGCCCTTGGTTTTGTCAAAGATTGTTGCGCCAATGGCGATGGGGGCAACGCCCAAAAGGAAGGCGATCATTAGCTTGGAGAAGCCTACGATGAAGACATAAACAGCCATCAGCACGCCCAGCACGACATAAAGGACTGCTGCAACAAATCCGCGCATGATGGACGACATGGCGGAAGAGACGCTGTCCACGTTCCCCGCCATCATATTCGCCATGTCATCCATTGCGGCCGTAGCAGAAGTTCCGACACCAGCACTTCCCAAGCGAAAATATTCGAGGGCCAATGCGCTCAACCCGTTGCTTAATGCATCATAGATTTGCACGAAGTTCAGCCAAGTCAGCCCGAACATCAACACCATCACAATCCGAAACGATAGTTGGACTGCGTCTCGCATAGCGATCCGGTAGACATTGAGTGCCATATTAATGCCAATAAGTACCAAGAGCAAACTGAGTAGACTTGTATAAATCGGTCCAATTGCTCCAGCAGTTGCCTCGAAATACTGCCGCCCCACTGAAGTTATGGCTGTATCCAAAGTCGCCAAAATGGTCGAGACGCTGTCCATCAAAAACTTCCGCCGCACATCATCTCAGCAATTTCGGTCAGGCGGTTAGCCTCTTCCGCGATGGCCTTCGTTTGTTGCCAACTTAGACGCTGAACGT
Organism: Pseudorhodobacter wandonensis; assembly: GCF_001202035.1. Classification (GTDB taxonomy): domain Bacteria; phylum Pseudomonadota; class Alphaproteobacteria; order Rhodobacterales; family Rhodobacteraceae; genus Pseudorhodobacter; species Pseudorhodobacter wandonensis. The sequence goes on from NZ_LGHT01000039.1 coordinate 3,339, forward strand.
TTTGTCCTTTGCGTATCGCAGTTGCGACGCTTTCAACGTCATCCCATGACCCTACTTTCCCTGCACAAGTACAATTCTGCGACATGATCACACTCCTTGCTTGTACAAAGCCGTAGATGTCCCGAAGAGCGCGGGCCTCCGGGCCTGATTGTGCTTGGTCATAGCCCTTCGGCCAGAAGGCCCGGCAGGTTCTAAATTCCTCATTCACGGCGCCCGGAAGGGGTTGAACATCGTCAGGTATTTCGACCTTCGGCAGCACGTTCAAGAAAACCTCTTCTTGTGCTTGGTTCGTTGGGGCAGGGGTTTGAGCCATGCTCGGCCCAACAAGAGCGACAAAAGATGCCGTCGCAAGGGTCATGATTAATGCGCGTTTAATTAGTGACATGATCATTTCTCTCCAAGGACTTTTATGAACTTTTGCTCTTCGGCGGCTGTAGCGGCGTCCATGACGCCGGCCTCGCCCATGCCCATCAATTGGGCGGATTCCATATTCCAGATATTGGCGAGGGCGATGGAAAGTTCCGCAGTTACGCGGGTGTTCAGATCAATGGCCTCTTTCATCCCTTCGGTGTCGGGAATTGCCTGAACGAGATCATTTACCCGTCCTAGGCTTTCGGACGCCTTGACCGAGGAGGTTTCAGCGGCGACGGAGAGAAATGCGGCGGTATTGGCCTGTGTGCCGATCCGGGCAGCCCCTGGGTTTTCACTTTTGGCAAGCGTGTCGACGGTTTTCACATCAAGGCCAACGGAGGTGAAAAACTCAGAAACATAGGTTTCAGCAGGCTTGCCCCCGACGTTGCCAGAAGTGGTCATGCCGGAATAACTGCCATCCTTCGCGGCCAAGAGCCCGCCCGTCAGGTCATTCACATCAGGCAAGATATCATCGAAAAACGTCTTGGGATCCGGAATGCCGAGGGCTTCCAGCGTCAGTCCTTCCTTCAACGCCTTCAATTGCTGTTCCAAAAGTAGGATCTGCTGGATCTGCTTCAAAATCTGATCATCGAGTTTCAAATTGGATGCTATCTGCTCTTTTACCTGCAGCTTGGCTTCCGTCAGAACCTGTCCGATCTTGGCGATGCTGGTCAGATCGATGGTCGGCACGCCTTGTGCCTGCGCAGTCGCAGGCATCATAAGTGCGGCCGAGATGAGAAGGGGGCGCAGACCCCGGATGCGTTTGAGGATCATTCGGAACCTGCCCTTACTTTGATAAATGTTGCGTCCTCGGCATAGGCCTGCAGCCAGAGCGCGTAGCGCGCTTGATCGACGCGTCCCCGGGCTGCCTTGACCCGGTTGACCATCAGCGCAATCCGCACGGCTTCAGCCCGTGCATAGCTGTTAAGATCAAGAGCTTCTTTGGCGGATTTGGTGGTCGGAATGCGCTCGATGATGCTGCGCAAGCGCTTTAGCGATGTCTCAATCTCAAGACTGGCCTGCATGCCATAATGCAAACCTGCGTCCGAGATATTGCTGGCCTCAGATATCGCCATGTCTCGCGGATCAAACGTGCCAACTTGATCAATCCCACTGATCCGACCCGCATAAGCGTTAAAGAAGCTCGTGATCCGAACCACGTAACCTTGGGTTTCCTTATAGGGCGGGACGCCGCCGTATTTGATCACAGCACCGGGCCCAGCGTTATATGCGGCCAAAGCAAGAGGGACGGAACCAAATCGATTGAGTTGCGCCAGAAAATACCGCGCCCCGCCATCAAGCTGCAGCATTGGATCATCATAGTAGGCAGGGTAGATGCCCAGATCTTTTGCAGTTCCCGGCATAACTTGCGTCAACCCAAACGCTCCAACAGGGCTGCGCGCGCCAATGGAAAACCCAGATTCCTGCTTCACCAGACTCTGAAACCAGATGCGGAACTCGACCGCGCTTAAGCCGGCCCGCGCAAGACCGGGATGTCCCGCATATTTGCGAGCCGTGGCTATAATCATTTCCTCAACGCTGGTCTTGGCATCACCAAAAAGCCGCGCGGCATAGGGATTGTTGTCGTCAACTGCATAGAGGACCTTCGCCTCTGCACCGGGAAGTGTTTCCAGATTGCCGATCCACGGCGTCTTGCCGGTCATCATCGCCAATGTGGCGTCCAGAGCATCAAGCTGATCTTGATGCAGCGCATCGATCCGACGCTTTTTGTCGGCTTCAAGTTCGCGCGCGCCGGTCAGCGTTGTCATCTGCGCGATCTCGAGACTGTGCTGAATGATTGATTTCCCGTCTGCAATCGGGACGCCTTGCGCCGCCGCTGCCAGAGGCAGTGACGCTGTGGCCATCAACAGACCGCAAAGAGAGTATGAAAACCTAGCGGCAGGGTGAGGCATAAGTGTCCGTTGCCAAGTTCGAGCCAGTACCCATTGTCGAGACGACTGTATTTGAGCCTGCAGTACTCCAGCAATTGGTTTTTGTAATTGGGACTTCAGCGCAAGCAGACAGGGTCAGAACGCTGAATCCTATAATAGTAATTATGTAATATATTGATTTCATTAGATAATCATTCCTTCCAGAATTTGGGTCGCGCTGCATAGTCGGTGCCAAAGGCATTCAACCCAGCCTGACCACCGCCGAGGGCAGTCAAAAGCGGCCCCAAGGCTTTGAGATCAACATTCAGAACAGTGGAGCTGCGCGGATTGCGTGACAGCACCATGCGTTGGCCGGGGATTGGGCTCAGGACAAAATCCAATTCGCCATCGGTCAGGCGGAACCCGTCATAGTCTGAGACCGCCGCCTCGCCATTGGGAAAGAGCAATTGGTTTGGCAGCGCTTCCAGGATTGAGCGGGCCTTAGAGCCGCGGATTTGGCTCGGGAACTGGGTCATCATCACCACGACGACGTTCTTTTTGCGCGCCGTCACCAACCATTCGGCAAGCTTCTTTGCGAAATATTCGTCATCCAGAACCTTCCAAGCCTCATCGATCAAGATCAGTGTCGGGCGCTTTTCCTCGATCAGCATCTCAATGCGGCGGAAGAGATAGCCAAGGATTGCTGTGCGCTCGGTGCCGAGGTCAAGTATTTCTGTGAGATCCACAGCCGTCACATCATGGCTGGTAAAATCCACCACCGGTTCGTCGGCCTCGCCAAAGACCCAGCCATAGCGACCCTCCGGCCCCCATTCGCGCAAGCGCTGCGCCAGATCAAGCCCGTCGCCGACATCACCAAAGAGCTCTTGAAACGCGCGGAAATTCCGCAACCCAACGCGCGCTTTTCCATTCTGGGTGATGGCGGACTTGAGGGCCTCGGACTGCAGGGGTGACAGTGGTCCACTGCGCTGCTCCAAAAGTGCGACCAGCCAGTCCAGAACCAAGCTTCGCCACGCTCGCCGGATTCAGTGGCAAGCGGGTTTAACCCCGTCGGACGCCCGGCGCGGATTTCGGCGTAGTGGCCGCCAAGGGCAGCGACAGCCATCTTCAGCCCCGCTTCCTTATCAAAGATGATGGTTCGGCCGCCTGCCCTTTGGGCTTGCGCAGCCAAGAAGGCCACCGTCGTGGATTTACCGCCGCCGGATTTGCCCAAGACGAGGGTGTGGCCGTTCGTAGGTTCGGCTTTTGGGTCGCCGGGCTCGTGGAAACTGAACCGATGCAGCGAGCCTTGCAGCGTCTGAAACAGCGTGATCGGTGTGCCCCACGGCAGACGCGCAGGCTCTGTCCCGGTGTCAGCTGCATGCAGGGCTGCCATATCGGCGAAATTGATCGATGATACGGTCATGTCGCGCGCGCGATACGCCATATTGCCGGGATGCATGGAAAAAAGACCCGCTTCGAGCGCTGTCGTCTCTCGCACCAGCCGCATGCCATTCTGATGCGCGATGCCCCGGATGCGCGCGACGTCTGTATCTAGAGCGGTTTGGCCCTCTGCAAAAATGGTAATGGTCATCTGATGCAGACCAAAACCCAACTCGCCGCTTTCAGCCTTGTCGGCGGCCTCGAAGAGCTGCGCTTCGACCGTTGCGGCGATGTCTTCGGCGGCGCGCATCTGTGCGACGCGGCGCTTGACGCGCTCGGTGATGCTGCCGCGCTCAATTGGCGTGAAGCTGTGGGTGATGATGGTGTCACGGCTCGCGCCGAGCGCATCAAGCATGCCGGGCCAAGTCGAGGTGGCATAGGATTTGACATAGAGGACCGCGCCAACGCGCGGCGTGTCAGTTCCCTCTTCCACGGTGAACTGCGCGTTTTCAAAGCGGATCGCGGCCCCGGCGGCATCTTCCGCGATGAGGCCATAGGGGCAGCGTGGCACAAGGCGAAGCTCGCCCGTGAGAAGGGACGCATAAAACCCGATGAGGCTGCCGTCACTGATTTTGAGTCGGTGGCTTTTTACGCCAAGCCCGGTCTCCAAGATCGAGACCACTTCGCGCAGTTCCTCAAGCCGCCGATCGGTATCCTCGCCCCAGATCTTTGCTGCGGTCTTCCCAAACAGTGGCACGGCAAGCGGTGCGGTTCGCTGCCGCACCACGGTTAGGATCAGCACTGACTCTTGCAGGTTGCGGCGGCCGAGATCTTTTTCCCAGGCTTTGTCGATATCCGCGGCAAAGCTTTGGCCATGGATTGGCTTTAGTCCCGTTTCGGCCGGACGCATCATGCGGTGCAGGTAGAAGGTGAACCGCTCATCCAGCGTGTCCAAGAGATGCGCCAAGCCTGCGCGCAAAGCCGTGACTGCGGACGCTCCCGTGGTCACACCATCGATGCCAGTGATTTCCAGCGAGATCATCAGTGCATTGTCCCGTGTGCGCACGGTCTCATCATCAATCTCGATGACATAGGGCAAATGGGCATAGAGTTTTGGGTCCGCCGGGATCATTGCCCGCGCCCTGCCCCGCACCCCGTACCGCTCAAGAAACATGACGCCGCCCTTTGCGCAAAATGGCGAGGGGCGTGACTTGCATCATCACGGCAAAGACATGGTGCCCGTTCGGATTGACCCGTGTCGCGATACGAGCCAACGCGTACCAGACCGGAGCCGTCAGAAACCACCAGATCACTTTGAACAGAATGAAAGGAAGTACGGTTATGGCCCCCACGGCCATGGCGTAGGGCATCGGAAGCCCCAAGAACTTCGCCTGCCGTGAGAGGCCGAGGATGACCGCGCTTTTTTCCATGTCCCCTCCCCGGTCTTAGCTAAAGGACGTGCGCAGGTTTGCGACAATGGCGGGGCCTGCAAAAACCAGGAAGGCGCCAACCACGACAAGTGCCACCCAAGCCCAGGAAATGCGGTTGAACGCCGCGAGAAACCCGGTGACGACAAAGGCAATGCCAAAGAAGGCAGTCGCGAGCGTGCCCCTGAATGAGGCCAGAATGCCGGTGGCCACGGTTTCGGCTTTGGTAAAGACGACCTGCGCGAAGGCGGGTTCGGCATGGGTGAGAACGACAAGCGTGGCCGCCAGGGCCAGCGTCAAAGCTGGAAAAAGTTGCATGAGGATTTCCTTGGGGTCTAGAGGTCTGCGAGGATGCGGTCATAAGCTGCCATCACGCGTGTGATGTGATTGCGGGTCTCAGTATAGGGCGGCACACCGCCATATTTGCGCACGGCCTGTGGCCCGGCATTATAGGCGGCGAGAGCCAGCGTGAGGCTGTCAAAACTGTCCATTTGCTCGAGCAAATAGCGGGCACCACCATCGAGGTTTTCCAGCGGGTCAGATGCATTGACGCGTAAATACTTGGCGGTGTCTGGCATGAGTTGCGCAAGGCCTTGCGCCCCGACTCGGCTAACCGCACGTTGGGTGTAATTGCTCTCGACCTTGATCATCGCTTGAAAAAACGCCGCCCATTGCTTTGGGCTGAGATCCAATCGCGCAAGCGCCGGGTGATCTTGATACCGTGTTGCGATCAATCGGATCGACGGCAAGACGGCCGTCGGTGCCGCAACGCTCCGAGAGCCGAGCGCGGCAGTGGCGCCAAGACCACCCGCCTTCTCGTCTCGGGATCTTTCCACTGGTTTTTTCTTGGCCGGAACAATCAGATGCCCCTGCCCGTCATAGCGCAGAACTACGGCGTCATAGGAGGCGAGCTGCACATCGCCCCCCTGCCCTGCTTTATTCCAGCGGATCACGTCCGCCTGGGCGGCTCCGCATACCGGTGCGGACATCGCCAGCGATAAAAGGCACGTCGAGATGATCGAGATTGAGTTTGCCGAACGCCAGCCCGAAGAGGCCGATTGACGAATTGACGATCCGCTCTCTGGCAAGGGCAGTGACCAGCATAAAACGCTCGCCACTCGCATTGACGACGTAAAACAGCCATTCGCCCGAGAAGCGTTCATCGGGGTTTGGCGCAGTGACACACTCGATCTCAACTGTCGCTCCGTCCTTGGCGGCCAGGCTGCGGAAATCCCGCTCCAGTAAAACTGGTATTGCACGCCGTTTCATAGTCATGGGGTCCCCTCGGATGGTTCTGTTGGGGTCGTTGTAACGCAGATTTCTCCGTGCAGCGATGCCTAACAGAATTTATGTTGCATTCAATACAAAAATGACAAACACACCAATTTAAGTTGAAGTGAAGATCGCCGATCCAGTCGTTCTTGATTGGAAACCGCGCCTTCAATGTTGCCATGCGAGGCGGTGGACCTGTTTCAAAGATGTGCTGGAATTTATGAGTAGCCAAGAAAATGTGGGTTTTGAGACGACAGTGTTTATGGGTTCACGCGCGTTGAGGCCCAGATTTTCGCGCATCCGCGCTGCATTAGGGATTGCTGGCACTTGCCTTGGTTTGGCGAGCCGTGCGGCCTTCGCACAACCTGAAGTGATTCGCTGCCTTGCCCCTGCGGTGCCTATCACGGCTTTGCCGGATGCTGTTCTTGCCGAATACCGCGCAGAAATCAGCGCCGAGTTCGAGGCCTATTTCTCAGCGGTGAGCGACTACATCGCCTGCCATGACGGTGAGCGTGCCCGTGTTCTGGCCGAGGCGAATGCGGCCACGGCCTCTTACGCTACGTTTCTTCAAACCCCCTCAAACTGAAAAGGACAATTCGTGAAGCCGCTTCTCCCTGCCCTATTGCTAAGCCTTGGATTTTCTACTGCCGCTGTGCAGCCCGCCGCCGCTTACCCAGTCGATTGCGCCATTCTCTTGTGTTTGGCGGGCGGGTGGCCCGGCTCCGCCGAATGTACCCATGCGCGTGCGGTCTTTATCCGCCGCATTACACCTTGGCCTATAGAGCCGCCGCTCCAAATTTGGAATTGCCCGATGCGGGTGCGTTTTCCAAAACCGACAGATTTGGAACGGCTATTTGATATTCGCGGTAATGCGCCAAAGCCAGAATGGTCCTGGCTACCCCCAACCAGAGAGGGTCCTGTGCAGCGCGTTGTCAATCAGGCCGATGTCGACATCTCTGATCCCGCCTTTGATTTTGTTCGCTCCATCAGGGTTTTTGAAATCACCTATCAGATGGATCAAAGCGACGGCAGCAGTTGCACCACTTGGTCGAGTGTCTTCGAGGGCAGTTACAATGCTCAGGGGGGATACAGCCGCAGGCCCAGCACGCCGTCCTCTGTTCCACCGGCCTCAGCGTTTCGCGAGCCCCAAGAATGCGGCCGTTATTCCTACCGATCCGTCTTTGTCGAATGGCGGGATTACCAAGGCAGCTACGGCTCAGAGGAGGTTCACTACTAGGCGCTGCGCCCAGCAAGTCCAAAGCCATTTCAGAGCGCGAGTCGATCTCACCCCCAGAAACCAAAACGACGCCAGACCATAGGTCCGACGCCGGTTCAGAAATGCTTTGCACTGCTTTTCTAACCGAGCATTCAGGCCCGTTCAATTCCCAGAACTGTTTGGGGAACAAAAATATTTTGCCCAATGGTTCGGCGTCATTCCCAAAAAAGGATGACAACAATGGAACTCACAACCGGCGCAATCCTTCGCCGCATCACTGAGACCGATCTTTCGGTCTCCGCCCACAAGCTTGCCACGATCATTCTAGACGGCATTGCTTGGAAAGATGGCTACAATGGCCTGCCGCGCGGAACGGCGGCCTTTACGCTGGCATCACTGGCTGAGCGCATGGGGATTTCGCGTCAGTACCTGTCCAATTTGCTCGGTGAGCTTGCCGCCTCTGGGCTTCGCTTGGAACGGCGCAAACCGCACGGCAAATATGCGCCGTGGCTGTTTCGGTTTGGCGAGAGAATACAAAGCAGATCACAGGACGTGGTGTCATCAGGCGGCGACACATCACTCTTTAGAGAAAACTCTCACAAAACTATATTTGCAGGAAAGATAGATATCGGGGAAACGCAAAGTGTATTTCTGACCCGTTGGGTCGGGCTGATCAAGGCAGCTAAAACCGCCCTGCCCTGCTGGAATGTTGATACGCAGGTGATATGGGATCGGTTCATTGCGTTCAATCGTCAGCGCGGAAATGTGAGCGTACCAGCGGGGTACTTGTTGGGGTTTATGCGGCGGTGGCGGAACGCACCAAAGGCTGTGCAGCAAGAGGTGACGGTGCCGGAGAAGGGCGTTCCGGTTGACCCGGTACAGGCTGAGCTTGCGGCGTTGATTGGGGCAGCGCCGGTTAGAAATCGGCAGTTTCACGAGGCGGATCTGAGGCAGGCGATTGGGCAAGCAGCATATGACACCCGCGTCCACGAAGTCGTAAGGCGTTTCGGCTGCCCGAGGTTCACCGCAACCCTTGCTGTGCATGGGCGAGCGGTCATGGCCGGGGAAATTTTGCGGTGATGTTTGATAGAGCTCGTATCAAACCTTTTGCGCATCTTCCTTTGAGATGGATCATCTTGCCAATTTTGGCACGTCAGTGCCAACTGCGGGGTTCTACATTGGAGCCCCTCTTGCGCAAAGCCAGTAGCGCGTATGCCGCCGTTCACCGGTTCGTCTGAGCGCACCCTTCTCGACGAGGTCCTGCAGGTCCCGTGTTGCAGTCGCGCGAGAGGTGCCTGTGATCTTGAGGTAACTCTCGGCGCTGAGCCCGCCTTTGAACCCATCAGGACCTTCACGGAACATCCGTGCGATCGCTTTTTCCTGGCGATCGTTCAACTGATCGCGATGCCGGTCGTAAAACTGCGCCTTGCTGATGAAAAACCCGACACGGTCGAGCGTGACCTGTTGGGCCTTCAGGACGATCTCGGCGAACCAGACGAGCCACTCTGTCACGTCCAGCGTCTTTTGATGGAACTCAAGCTGGTCGTAATATGCCTTGCGTTCTTTCTCGATGGTGAAGGCAAGCGCTATCAGGCTCGGTTGGCCAATGTTCTGCGCCAGTGACTTTTCAGCCAGGGCGCGGCCCAACCGGCCATTGCCATCCTCGAAAGGATGGATACTTTCAAAGTACAGGTGGCTGAGCCCCGCGCGTGTCAGGCCTCGGAGCGGTATTGCGCCGCCGGGTCCGGTCTTGTTGAACCATCCAACGTAGCGCTCCATTTCGGGCATGACTTGAACGGAGGGAGGCGCTTCAAAATGGATTGTCGGCCGGTCAATGCGGCCTGAGACGATTTGCATTGCCTCGGAGTGCTGCCGGTACTCGCCAATGCTCTCCAACCGGCGATCATGGGACAGAAGCATGTGGTGCCAGCGAAACAGGGTCTCGTGGTCGAGCGGATCCGCAAAACCCGAATAGAGGTCCACCATCATTTCAGCCACGCCCTGCTCACGCGGTTTGGTCGGGTAGCTGTCGGGGTCCAGTCCCATCTGGCGGCGTAAAGACGACTGTACGCTCAATCGATCGAGGATTTCGCCCTCAATGGCACTGGTTTGCATCGCTTCGTCGCTCAGAAGTTCGATGCGCAGTTGCTCGCGATCAGGTTGGCTGACATGATGAACTGCACCGACGATCTCGCCGGAGGACAGCAGAAATTTCTGCTCGAACGTCTCCAGAACGGAGGCGTCATACCGGAAATCCGGCCAATCAGGTAATGTCCAGTTCCAGGGCATGAGTTATAAGCATCCTTTCTATAACTCACATATAGACCATTTTTGATGCATAGAAGTCAATGCTATCGCTCAGTTGCGGCGTGTGGCGCGCTCCCTGCCAAGGTCGAAACCGGCTTCGGCGTTAGACGTTCTCAAGTGACAGCAGTTTGCTGCGCTCGCTGCGTAATTGTCGAAAAACTGGACGCTCTCAAGCTACCCCGAGGTTTACGACGTAACCTTCTGCAGCGCCAATATCGAGCGACGCCAGCTTTGCTGGTAAGCCGCAAATAGTTTTCTTGGTGCGGGCCACACCCAGATCACTGACTATGTTTCCATGGAGCGTACGCGACAGAACATCAACTCGCCTAAGCTCGCGCTCGCTCATCATGACCCATCCCATGTGTATCCTCCAACGCGCCGAGATGGCGACACAGGGAGGGTGACACTTTAACTTTGCTCACAGGGGACATTCTAACTTTGCGCCGACAAAGCCCAACCCTATAATAAAGGTTATGTAATATATTGATTTTATTTGATAATCGTTCCTTCCATAAATTTGGCCGTGAAGCATAATCGGCCCCGAAGGCATTCAGCCCGGCCTGACCGCCGCCAAGGGTCGCCAAAAGTGACCGCAAGGCTTTGAGATTGACGTTGAAAACTGTGGAACTGCGCGGGTTACGCGACAGCACCTACCGGGCAGTCTGCTCAAACGGAAAATCTGATGCCGCGCTCGTTCTTTTCAGACCCCAGCCTTTGATGATGCCATAGACGGCGGGAATGACGATCAGAGTAAGCAAGGTTGACGATACCATTCCGCCGATCATCGGCACGGCGATGCGTTGCATGATTTCCGATCCTGTGCCATGCGCCCAGAGGATCGGCATCAGGCCCGCCATTATCGCGACCACAGTCATCATTTTGGGCCGTACACGGTCCACCGCACCGACCATGATTGCCGCGTAGAGCTCGTCGCGGGTCAAATCGCGGCCTTTGCACCGTTCGCGTGCCTCGGTCAGTGCCTGATCGAGGTATATCAACATAATCACCCCGGTCTCTGCCGCCACGCCAGCCAGCGCGATAAAGCCTACTGCCACCGCAACCGACATATTGAAGCCCATGAACCACATCAGCCAGATGCCTCCGACCAGTGCAAAGGGCAATGACAGCATGACGATCAGGGTTTCCGTCAGGCGGCGGAAGTTGAGGAAGAGGAGCAAAAAGATCAGCGCCAGCGTCAGCGGCACCACAATGGCAAGCCGTTCTTTGGCGCGTTCGAGGTATTCGAACTGCCCGCTCCAGCCCAGCGAATAGCCTTGCGGCAAGGTTACAGATGCGGCCACAGCCGCCTGCGCTTCTTCAACAAAGCCGCCCAAATCACGGCCCGCAATATCAACGAAGATATAGACCGCCAACTGTCCGTTTTCGGTGCGGATCGAGGTGGCCCCACGTGTGCGCTCAATTTTTGCCACATCGCCCAAGGGAATGGTGCCGCCGCCAGGCAGCGCCACTTGAACCTCGCGCCCGATCGCTTCCGGGTCTGACCGCAGGGCCGCCGGATAGCGGACGGCGACATCATACCGCTCGCGCCCCTCGACCGTTTGGGTGATCGCTTGGGCCCCGAGTGCCATGCCGATCACGTCTTGTACATCCTGCACAGACAAGCCGTATCGACCAAGAGCGGCGCGGTCAGGGGTGATATCAAGATAGTAACCGCCGATCACCCGTTCGGCATAGGCGCTGGTTGTGCCGGGAACCGTGCGCAACACAGCCTCGACCTCACGCGCGACCTTTTCCATCTCGGTCAGGCTGGTGCCATAGACCTTGATGCCCACAGGGGTGCGGATACCGGTGGACAGCATGTCGATGCGCGCGCGGATTGGCATGGTCCACGCATTCGACACGCCGGGAAATTGCAGTGCCGCGTCCATTTCTTGCCGCAGGCTTTCGGTGGTGACACCGGGGCGCCATTCGGCCTCGGGGCGCAGTTGAATGATAGTTTCGAACATTTCTGTCGGTGCGGGGTCGGTGGCAGTCAAAGCGCGGCCTGCCTTGCCGAACACCGTCAATACTTCGGGGAAGGTCTTGATGATACGGTCTTGCGTCTGCATCAATTCGGCAGCTTTTGTGACCGATAGCCCCGGCAGGGTGGTCGGCATATACATCAGCGTGCCCTCATTGAGCACCGGCATGAATTCGGACCCTAGCTGGCGCGCAGGCCAGATGGTGGCGACAAGTGCCGCGAGGGCCACGATAATCGTTAGGCTTTTAGCCTTCAGAACGGCTTGAATCACTGGACGGTAAATCGCGATCAAGGCCCGGTTTACAGGGTTTTTGTGTTCCGGGATGATCCGGCCCCGCACGAACACCACCATCAACGCTGGCACCAGCGTTACCGACAGGAACGCCGCTGCAGCCATAGCAAACGTCTTGGTATAGGCAAGCGGGCCGAACATGCGGCCTTCTTGCCCTTCCAGCGAAAAGATTGGCAAGAACGACACGGTGATGATCAAAAGGCTGAAGAAAAGCGCAGGACCGACTTCGGTAGCCGCCTCGACCAACACCTCGGTGCGGGGCTTGTCAGGGGCGGCGCGTTCCAAGTGTTTATGCGCGTTTTCGATCATCACGATGGCCGCATCGATCATCGCACCGATGGCAATGGCGATGCCGCCAAGGCTCATTATGTTCGCGCCAATCCCAAGGAATTTCATCGCAGTGAAGGCCATCAGCAACCCAACCGGCAGCATGATGATCGCCACCAAGGCAGAGCGAAAATGAAGCAAAAACACGATGGTCACGAACGCGACGACTAGGCTCTCTTCCAGTAGCGTCGTCTTTAGCGTCTCGATGGCTGACAGGATCAAATTTGAACGGTCATAGACCGGTACGATCTCTACCCCTTCGGGCAGGCTTTGGGCGACCACGTCCAACTCGGCCTTGGCGTTCTCGATCACATCCAGCGCATTGGCCCCGACCCGTTGCAACACGATGCCACTTGCCACCTCGCCCTCGCCGTTCAACTCGGCGATGCCGCGGCGTTCATTCGGAACGATTTCGATTCGCGCCACGTCTTTTAGGCTGATAGGCACGCCGCCGATGCTGCGCAGGGTGATGTTGCCAATATCTTCGGTTCCCGAAAGATAACCGCGGCCCCGCACCATGAATTCGAATTCGGCCAGCTCTACCGTGCGCCCACCGGTATCCATATTGCTTTCAGAAATAGCCGTGCCGATGTCGGACAACGTAATTCCTTGCGCCCGCATCCGCACGGGATCGACTGTCACCGAGTATTGCTTAACGAAACCACCAACGCTCGCAACCTCGGAAACGCCTTCGGCCCGACTTACGCCAAAGCGCACGACCCAATCTTGCAAGGATCGCAATTCTGCCAGTGACAAGTTTTCGCCTGTGATTGCATATTGGTAGACCCAGCCCACACCCGTGGCATCGGGGCCAAGAGCGGGCGTTACCCCGTCAGGCAGGCGGGCCGCAGCGGCGTTGAGGTATTCCAAAACGCGGGATCGTGCCCAATAGGGGTCAACGCCGTCCTCGAAAATGATGTAAACGAACGAGATACCAAAGAATGAAAACCCCCGCACCACGCGTGATCGTGGCACCGTCAGCATGGCCGAGGTCAGCGGATAGGTCACCTGATCTTCGACCACTTGCGGGGCCTGACCCGGATAGTTGGTCAGCACGATCACCTGCACATCCGACAGATCGGGGATGGCGTCGATTGGCAACGTGCGCAGCGACCAAACCCCGGCCGCGACAATCAAGGCGGTGGCAAAGAACACGAGCACCAGATTGCGGGCCGACCATGTGATGATACGCGCGATCATTTGACTGCTTCCGGTGTTGCCAGCGTCGCGAGTGCGGCGTTCAGGTTGCTTTCCGCGTCGATCAGGAATGTCGCCGTTGTGACGATGCGGTCACCTTCATTGATGCCTTCGCGGATTTCTACCATTCCGGCACCTTGCCGTCCCAAGACCACATCTTGCGGTGCAAACTTGCCCTCGCCCAGATCGCGGATAACGACTTGGCGGTCGCCGGTATCAATGACCGCTGATTGTGGGACTTGTACCACCGGCCCATCGTCGCCCGTAGCAAGCGTGACATCGGCAAACATGTTGACCAGCAAGCGCCCGTCAGGGTTGGCAAGGTCAATGCGAACACGGGCTGTGCGTGTCTGCATGTCCACCTGCGGATAGATCTCGTCTATGACCCCGGAAAAGGTTTCGCCGGGCAGACCAGTGAAAGCGATTGTCGCCATGTTTCCGCGCCGAAGCCCTTTCAAGGCGCTTTCCGGTACATCGGCCATGACCCACATCACCGACGTGTCAGCGATGCGGAACAACGCCTCGCCCGCGGATGACATCATGCCGTCGACCGCCATCCGGTCCAGCACGACACCAGAACGCGGTGCCAACAGCGCGATGTTCACCGGCGCGCGCCTGTCAGTTGCAATTTGGTCGATAACCGCCGCAGGAACACCCAGATTTGCCAATCTTTGGCGGCTACCTTCGGCGCGCCCACCGTCATTGCGCAGATCCGAGACATAGAGCGCCGCTGCAGCAGCTATTTCGGGTGAATACAGCATCGCCAACGGCGCGCCAGCCACGACCATTGATCCGGTCGTCACATCCTCGACCGTCTCAATAAACGCATCAGCGCGCAATGAGATGACACTGACCCGACGATCGTCCAACACCACTATTCCCGGCGCGCGGATCGTCATAGCCATCGGCTCCAACACCGCGAGTGCTGTGCGCACGCCGGTCCGTTGCAACTTACCCGGCGATACGGTCACTGAACCCGCATCACTTGCCTCGTCAGCAAAGACGGGAAGATAATCCATTCCCATCGAATCGAGCTTTGGCACCGGAGAGGTATCTGGCAGGCCCATTGGGTGACGATAATAAAGTATCTTGCGCGGCGCGCCGTCGGCCGCGGCAAGAGGAGCTGCGGCCGGATCGAATGACACATCTTCGCTTGCCAGCACGGGCAAGAACGCGCGACCATCGACGGCGTTTTTCGGCACGGCCGACCACTCGGCCAAGCCGTCGGGATGGCGGTAATAGATGATGGGGCCAGCCGCTTCTTTGGCCGTGGCTGGCATCGCTTCCGCGTCCAGTCCGGTCCATATCACAAACTGCACCTGTGCCGCATCCGTTAGCATCGCAGGCGTCCAACCTTTGCCCCCGGCTGCAAGGCCCATCCATCCGGTTATGCCGCCGACGAAACCAAGCATAACCAGCTTTCCAAACACGCTCATGGCAACACCTCGATCACAATCTGCGCCTGCACCGTCTCCGCCTCGCCCTGCACTTTTGCCGCAACTGAAAAGCGCCAGTTGCCGTCCATCGTCAGATCGGTGGAAAAGCGGTAGTGGCCGGGTTTTTCGGTGGGCAATGCCACTATGGGCGTCGTCATAGTCTCCATGCCGTCCGGTTCCATATCCATCCGCGTCGCAAAAAGGATGGCCCCGTCGACTGGCGTGTTGGTGCGGGTGTCGATCAGGGCCACATCCAGAATTGCTCCGTTGCCGAACGGATATGTGGTTTGCGCAAGGACAAGGGAATAATAAGACGCGGCCGCCTGCGCCATCGGCACAGAAAATTGGGCCGCAACCACAAGGGCCGCAAGAAAGCGGGGCAATAAATGGAGCATGACAGACCTGTAAATTTGGACAAAGGGGGCGCCGAAACTTGGAGTGTATCCCCGAAAGGAACCTACCCCAGATCAACGTGCAGCTTTGGGGTGCGCGAAGCACCCCAACTTTCATGCCTTCGGTGGTCTTCTCAGGCCGTTGTCCATGTACTGAAGACTATCCGTTAGCCCAACAGTCAAAAAGACCGCAATCTTCGAAGTTGGAAAAAACTCCAAGACGGCCAGTTTCTTGCTTTGAACCGATGACACCGCACGGCATTGCATCGTGGACACGCACGCGGCATCACATTCCGGCAAATCTGGGCAATCACTTGGGCAGCAATCATCCTGCATGGTTATCATGACCGCTGCACTTGCGGTTGAAACATGACTCAGGCTGGTCTGCACCAAAAAAGCGCCGACCAGCAATCCAACTAGAAAAAGGCGCATCTTTATCCACACCAAATTGATATGAAGTAAATGTAGAACGACGACAATACACAATTCGGTGAGCTTTTGTGCCGAATTTCATGATGGTGGCAGCACCCACAAGGCCATTTCAAGAACGCATGGCGTTCGTTCACGCAGCCTCATAGTGCGAGAAGACTTCGGTCGTGCCGTCGCGCCGGATCAGGAACACATCATAGGCCTCGCGCGCGTTTTCAGGCCCCATCCCCGGTGAGCCGTAGGGCATGCCCGGAACGGCTAGGCCGATAGCATCGGGGCGCTCGACCAGAAGGCGCCTTATATCGGATGGTGGCACATGGCCTTCCAGCATATACTGATCAATCCGGCCAGTATGGCATGAGATCATGTCCTGCGGGATACCATTGTCGGATTTATACTGCATCAGCAAGGTTCCAAGACTGTCCTCGGTGGTAACCGCAAAACCTTCGGTCTGCAGAACATCGACCCAAGCCGAACAGCATCCGCAGTTTCGATCCTTGACGACATGAATGGCAGGATCTGCTGCAAGGGCCGGCCGGGCGATGGCTGAAGCTCCGGCGATCAACATCAGGTGGCGGCGTGTTAAGGTGGCAAAAGACATGGTGAGCTTCTCCTCAGGCAAGAATGCGGCGTAGTTTTGGAACAGCGAAACGCCGATCCTCGTGGAAGTCAATGATGCTGGCAAATCGCCCGTTGGCATAGAACAGGAAAACGCCCGCAGTGTGGTTAATGGTGTAGTCGCCGTCCACGGTAGGCATTTTATCAAAGCTGATGCGAAAATCAGCGGCCGCGCAGGCTGTCTCGCCCATACTGCCGGTAAGGCCAATGATACGCGGGTCGAAATTAGATATGTAATCCGCCAGCACATCCGGTGTGTCACGCTCCGGGTCGACTGTGATCAGGGCAACCGTCAGCCTGTCGGCGTCTGAGCCAAGCGCTTCCAACCAGTCAGCGATATCAAGCAGCGTGGTTGGGCAAACGTCGGGGCAATAGGTAAAGCCAAAAAACACCATGGCAGGGCGTCCCCGCAAATCTGCAGGTGTGACCTCCTGCCCGACGTGATTGGTCAGACGCCAGTCCATTGATGTCAGCGGCAATGGTAATAGCGGGTTAGGAACGGCGCGGTTGCGCGTCTTCCACGCCCCCAGCCCCAGCATGAACGCCGAAGCTCCGGCCACTCCGGCAAGGGACAGGATTATTTGGCGTCGTCGCACGCAGCCTCCTGTGCCCGCATCGACAAAATATCAACACTGACGTCAAGCGCACCTGCCTTCTCGAAGGTTAGAGTGATAGGAAATTTTTCGCCTTCGACCAGCGGTGCGGTCAGGCCCATGAGCATCCCGTGAAATCCTCCCGGCGACAGAGCCACAGTTTGGCCTGCTGGAACGGGAATTGATGCAGCATGGGGCATCGCGGCGACACCATCTGTGACAGTGGTTTCATGCAGCATCGGCATGCTGGCCGCCGGTGTCGTGAGGCCAAGCAGGGCGTCATCCATCGCGCCGCTGTTGGTGATCTCCAGATACAAAACCGCCGGGCGCCCCGTTCCGATAGAGGCACGGGACCAAGCCTGTTGGACGCTGATATCGCCGCTCGTAAAGGTTTCACAGGCTTGCGCCATTGGGGCCGCCAACAAAAATGCCATTGCAGGAAGGAGATTTTTCATGTGTCAGAACCTCGATTTCAGATCGGAAAGAATGGCATCGGCAGGGGTGCCATAGTCGAATTGGCGCAACCAATCACCCTTCGGGCCGATAAGGTAAAGGGCTGCACTATGCGACATGGTGTAGCCATCGGTAGCATCTGGCGCGTCCTCGCGCTCAAAGAATGTCTTGAAACTCTCCGCTGCTGCCCGCGTGGCCTCTGCATCACCCGTTAGCCCCAGAATGGCGGGGTGAAAAGCCTGGGTGAAGGCGTCGATGCCCAGCTTGCGGTCACGCTCAGGATCGATCGAAATAAAGATGGGTTGCACCTTTGCTGCGGCATCGCCCAAATCATCCATACTTGCGCCACCTCAGACAGGGTGGTCGGGCAGACATCAGGGCAATTGGTGAAGCCAAAAAACACGAGTTGGAACTTGCCCGCGAATTCGTCTGTTGTGCGAAGCTGGCCTGCGCTATCGGCCAGAGAAAATGCAGGCCGAAACGTGGCTTCTTGGGTTTGCGCGTTCATTTGGGGCCGCAGCACCAAGGCACCGTAGGCTAGGGCCGCAAGCAAGGCCATGATCCAAAGTCCGATCTGAATATGTCGAAGCCTCATAGACGGTAGTCTCCATTAGCGTTTGTGATTGCAATCAGCCTGCTTGTTCCACAGCCAGCCGAATGTCGGCAACCAGAGTGTCGGCACTGAAGCTTTCCAAGCGCTTGCCGTTCAGAAAAAATGTTGGCGTCTGGCGGATGTTCAACGTTTCGACATCGGCGGCGTCCTGGTTCAGCACAGCGGTGGTGCCGGGAAACAGCATGTCGTCCTCGGCGCGGGTAAGATCAAGGCCAGCAGCCCCGGCGATTTCCCAAGCCACGTCAAGCTGGGGCGCTCCGTGAACGGCCCAGCCTGGCTGCTCTTCTAGCAAAGCGTCCAAAACAGGCTCGAACAGATCCTGACGCCGCGCGGCTTCCAGCATCCGCACTACCTCATCTGACCCTTCGTGAAACACGGTGTAGCGCAACACAATTCGCAGCTGCGTCGGGAATTCTTTGCGCAACTGCTGCAACACGGGGTGATAGGCGCGGCACGCCTCACAGGAAGGGTCGAAAAACTCGACCAGCGTCACAGGGGCATCGAACGGGCCAAGGATGGGCGAATAGGGTCGAATCAGAACAGCGTCATCGGAAATAGGGGCTGTTTCTGCGGCAAGGGCGGCGTCACGCTGACGCTGGCGGGTGACGTAAAACGCGCCGCCACCAAAGGCTATTACGCCCAAAGCGGTCGAGCCGAGAACAAAAGCGCGGCGATTCATGTGCGGGATCCTTTTAGTAAGCTGAGATTGGCCAGGATGGCCGCAAAAGCGATGGTTGATAGATAGGGCAAGGGTATTCCAAGGACCACCTGTGCCTGATCTGTGCAGGACGGGCCTGATGCGGTGCAAGGGGCGATGGCAGCAGGGATCAACCCTGCATACAGCCCGCTGTGCCAAAGTGCCAATGCGAGCCCCGCCAGTGCGAGGGGCAGCGCGTATATCCGCACGCCTGTATCCCCGCGCAATGTGGCTATCCCCAAAAGCGGCACCAAAGGAAACATGGCGATGCGCTGATACCAACATAGAGTGCAAGGCATCTGGCCCAGCACCTCACCGATGAACAGCGCGGCCAGGGTGGCGACAAGGGCAATCCCGAAAGCTACCGCCAGCGCCCCTTCCAAACGGAAAGTTGTAAGGAATCCGTTTTCACGCATTGGCATTCTCCTGCTCAGGTGCCTTACGCAGCATTGCCAAAATCAATGCTACCGCCCCAAGGCTGATCGCCACATCGGCCATATTGAAAGTCGGCCAATGCCACGTCCGCCAATAGACGTCGAGAAAATCTGTCACCATGCCTTGCCGCCCCCGATCAATAATGTTTCCGAGCGATCCACCGACGACCAGCGCCAGCCCCAGCCGCTCCCATCGATTGTTCGCCCGCAATGCCATGATCCCTATGATCAATGTCAATCCACCCGTCAGGGCAACCATGGCCCAAGGCCTGCCTGACATCACCCCAGACAACATGCCGAAACTTGCACCTTCATTGAAACCGAGTGCGAGATTAAAGCTGGGCGAAACAGGATAGACATCCCCTTGCGTCAACCACACAAGCGCCATGAGCTTTGTGATCTGATCAAAAGCGACCACGCAAACCAGAACAAGACCCATCGCAAGACGCGTTTCTGGAAATTCCATTTTCAATCCGATCCAGCGCGGAACATCCTTGCAATATGCTAGGTAGGGCTGCCCAAGCGTGCGGGCCAAAGCAGCTTCCTCTGATCGGATTTGCAGGCTGGCCGAGGTCAGGAATATCACGACAGCCGCCGCGGTCGGCAGCGCTGGGATCGCCAGTGCCACACCGGCCAACAGCATAGCTTGCCCCAAGAAAGTCGGATTGCGGCTGATGCGAAACAACCCGGCCTGAACCAGAGCTCCGGTATCAACCTCAGGAACCCCGACCCGCCAAGAGGTGCCCATCGACTTTTGCGCCAGAACGGCGACCATCGCACCAACTGCTGCGACGCATATACCAATGATCCCAAGGCCGGGAAACGCGCCTTCGGTCCAAAGCGGGTCAGCCTTGTGCAGCGCCGGAACTGCCAGCCAAAGCATTGATCCAAAGCCTGCCACCACAAAGGATGAGCGAAACCCAAGCGCGGCGACTCGGTCGCTGCCCTTGGCCTTGCCAAACAGCCAGACCGATCGTCCTATTGCACGCGAGGCCATCGCATTGCCCCAGACGAACAGAGCAAGATATGTCGCCAAAATGGCAAGAACGACCCACCCAAACAGTGATATCACGTCATCCCTCCCGCTCAGGGTCAAAGCGCAGCAGGCGCAGCGCGTTCAGGGTAACCAGCACGGTGGCACCGGTATCAGCCAGAATGGCGATCCACAG
Organism: Pseudorhodobacter wandonensis; assembly: GCF_001202035.1. Lineage (GTDB taxonomy): Bacteria > Pseudomonadota > Alphaproteobacteria > Rhodobacterales > Rhodobacteraceae > Pseudorhodobacter > Pseudorhodobacter wandonensis. The sequence continues at coordinate 23,854 of NZ_LGHT01000039.1, forward strand.
CCCCGTAATCCCCAACACCGAGGTCACAAGGAACACCGCTTTCAGTCCCAGTGCGAGCGTCACGTTCTGGCGGATATTGGCCATAGCCCCCCGCGCCAACCGGATCTGCGCAGGCACATCCGTCACCCGGTCGCGAAGAATGGCGGCATCGGCGGTTTCCAGCGCCACATCGGTGCCCGACCCCATCGCTACGCCAACCGACGCCTGTTTCAGCGCCGGCGCGTCATTGATGCCGTCACCAATCATCATCACATGACCGGTCTCACTCATCTTCTTGATCGCCGCCAGCTTGTCCTCGGGCATCATTTCCGCCTGAAACTCTATGCCGAGGCCGCCCGCAATAGCTGCTGCGGTGCGTGGGTTGTCGCCTGTCAGAACCACTGGGGTGATCCCCATGGCGCGCAACTGGCGCACCGCATCGGCGGCATCGCTGCGCGGTTCGTCCCGCAGCGCAAACAGGGCAAGGGGTTCGCGGGCACGGTAAAGCACGGCAACGGTCTTGCCTTCTTCCTCCAGCGCTGTCGCGCGCCGCAACCCAATACCGTCCAGACCGCCTTGTTCCATTGCATATTTGGGGTTGGTAACCCATGCGGACGCGCCGTCGATCACTGCCTCAACCCCTTTACCCAGGATCGCGCGGGCGTCTTTCGCCGCCAATACAGGCGCATTTGCGTCCTTGGCCTTGCCGGAGATTGCCATGGCGAGCGGATGGTTTGATCCGGCCTCAACCGCTGCCGCAAGTGATAACACGGCGCTTTCCTCCAACGCCCCCAACGGAACCACATCCGTCACAACCGGGCGACCATGCGTCAGAGTGCCGGTCTTATCAAAGGCCACATGGGTGGTCTTGGCGGCGGCCTCGATCACGGCCCCGCCTTTCATCAACAGCCCCTTGCGCGCACCTGCAGACATGGCCGAGGCAATGGACGCAGGCACCGAAATCACCAGCGCACAAGGGCAACCGATCAGCAAAAGTGCGAGGCCGCGATAAACCCATGTGTCCCACGACTGCCCGAACATAAGGGGGGGCACGAGGATAACCAGCAGCGCTACGCCTACGATTGCAGGCATATACCAACGGCTGAACCGATCGATGAACCGTTCTGTCGGCGCGCGGGCCTCTTCAGCCTCCTCCACCAATTGGATAATGCGGGAAATTGTGTTGTCTTGCGCGGCTTTGGTCACAGTCACCCGCAAGGCGGCCTCGGTATTGATCGAGCCTGCAAAGACCGCATCGCCTGGCCCCTTGGTGCGCGGCACGCTTTCGCCCGTTACCGGGCTTTCATCGATGCCACTTGTGCCCGATGCAATCTCACCATCCGCTGGGATGCGATCACCGGGACGCACCAGCACGATCTGGCCCACAGTCAGGGTATCCGCGGGAATTTCACGGGTGGCGCCATTTTCCTCCAGCAGCGCCGTTTTGGGCACGAGATTGGCCAAGGCACGAATGCCGTCACGCGCTTTGTTTGCCGCAACGCCTTCCAGCACCTCGCCCACCGCAAACAAAAAGACTACCAACGCCGCCTCTTCCGCCGCGTTGATGAACAGCGCGCCAATGGCGGCAATGGTCATCAGGCTTTCGATGGTAAAAGGTTGGCCGACGCGCAGCGCGGCAAAGGCCCGTTTGGCCACGGGTGCTACTCCGATCAGGCAGGCAACAAAGAACGCCCAATAGCCGATTTCAGACGAAGTCAAAAGTTCGATGGCCCAGGCGACCACCAAAAGAATACCGGTCACGATGACCAGTTGGCCCTTGGAGGTCTGATACCAACGCTTGCCCCTGTCGGCGGGGTCGTCATGCACATGGCCTGCACTGCCGTGGCCCGCATCGGGGCTGGATTTGGCCTCATGGTCATGGCCGTCGTGATCGGAATGATCCTGCGCACCTGCCTGCTCGGGCATCACAAACCCCTTCCGCGCGGTGGCCTCGCCCTTTGGCGCAATACCGTAGCCAAGCGATTTGACTGTCGCCTCAATCCGCCCACGGGGGGTTTGCGCCTCATCCAGTGTCAACCGCAGGCGTTCCGTCATCAGTGCCACACTGATATCAGAAACCCCCGGCAGCCGCCCCACCGCATCCTTGATTTTATTGGCACAGGATCCGCAGTCCATGCCCGAAACGGTCCATTCGCAACTGCTGTCGGTTTGTTCAACGGGTGGCGTGGTCATATCTATCTCCGGTCTGGTCAAGGCATTGCTCTTATTGATTCCCATCTTTAATGTCTCTAGCAACTAGAGGTTCAAGAGGTTTTTTATGCTGACCATCGGAAAGTTGAGCAAGACTGCCGGCGTCAAAGTGCCGACGATCCGCTATTATGAAGAAATCGGTCTGCTGCCCGAAGCGGAACGAAGCGCCGGAAATCAGCGCCTTTATGGCTCGGCCACAATGGACCGGCTGACTTTCATCCGCCATGCCCGCGAGCTGGGCTTCACGCTGGAGGCCATCCGCGACCTGCTCAGCCTGTCCGATACCCCCGATCAATCCTGTGCGGCGGCGGATCAGCTAGCAAAGGCACAACTTGTCGCCGTGCGGGATCGCCTTGCCCGCTTGCGGGCGCTGGAAGTAGAACTGGAACGTATGATCGCTCAATGCGCCCACGGCACCATCGCCGATTGCCGCGTGATTGAGGTGCTGGGGAACCATGATCTATGCGGCCATGCGCATAACGCGTCGGATCACCCATCCCTATAACGTCAGCCGACCGTCCGCGAGAGCCGCCGCCATCCCAGAACAGCAAGGCCGAGAAAAACCAAAAGCAGCACGATGCTGAAGGTGCCCCACCCGTCAACCACCGCACGCTCAATCGCGGCGCCAAAGTAATATCCAGCACCCACCAAAAGCCCCGTCCATAGCAAAGCCGAGGAAGCATTCAACACCGTAAACACCGGCCACTTCATTTGCGTCAGACCCACAGGCAGCGCCCCGATTGTGCGCATTCCCTTGGGATAACGATAGATGAAGATATAAGCCCAGCCATAGGCATCCAGCAGTGCTTCGGCTTTGTCCATCAGCGCCAAAAGACGCGGCCGTGACGCCAGAAAGCCTGCGCCAAACCGCCGCGCCACGGCAAAGCGCAATTCATCACCCAAATAGCCACCCGCAAATGTCGCAACCGCGACCAGTGCGACATCCAGCGCCCCGGCTTGCGCCGCATACCCCCCGAACAACGGCAAAGACCCGCTTTTCAAGGTGCAATAGCCAAAAAGCAGCAGGTAAACCAATGTGCCATACTGCGAAATCAGAGAGATAATAGCTTCCAAGAAAAACGATCCTTTGGGCGAAAGTTTTGTTGAGTGGCCGATGCTTATGGATCATGTAGCGTTCTGCCCTCAGCGTTAGATACATAGCGGACCCGCGCGGTGATGGCATTGGCGAACAATGATCTTTTTGGAAATATACGCCCCTCCCCTCGGAATAGATCAATATGAGCCAGCATGCCTGTGGAGGTGAAGCCGAGCATCAGGAGCGAGCCGATGCTGCCGGTCCAGCCGAGAATTCGGCAAAGATGCTATACCGCAAAACCCATCATTGATTGCATTTGTCATTAAAGGTCCGTCCTGCCCACCAGAACGCGACCAACGGAATAACAATCCATTGCAAAACCGGCGACAGGCCCGCATCGAGGAACGGAATGATCGGCATCAAATCTGAATAGGCCCAAGCTTCGCGGATCGTGATATTGAGCCATTCGCTGAAGAAAGTATATCCCAAGCCGAAAGCTACAGTCAAAGCTCTTACGGAACGTCGCGTCGCAGCGAAATAGGGCCAGCCTTTGCCTATCAGTATCAAGACGAGCATCAGTGTGCTCAGGGCGATCAGGATATCCCCACCCGTGCAATGAACGGCCGCAAAGACGATCTCCTTCCAACTGCCCGCGGTCCAAATCGTGTAAAGCGGCATGTGTGCAAACTCCCAGATCAGATTGGCTGGGATGATCACTGAAAAATATCGACGAACTGCGGTTAAAGAAATCGCGTCGGTCAACGACGGCATGACGCCTATTGTGGGATCGCTCATTGGCCCTCCTGGCTCGGTTTCCCATTTGGGTTGGCGATGTTCATTCTATAAAATCCCGCAAGAAGGACACCATCTTTGGATCGTCCCATTTGGCCGGCCCGATCAGTCGCCCAAGCTCTTGCCCTTTATCGTCAATCAGGATTGTCGTCGGCAGGCCAATTGCGCGCAGCGCGGTCATCGACAACATGGTATTGTCGACATACATGGTAAGGTTATTAACGCCAATATCATTGTAAAAGCGTCGGACTGCGGGCGCACCTGCCCTGTCTATCGACAGAGCAACCACCTCGAAAACATCGCTCCCTAGTTCTGCCTGTAGCGCATCCAGCGTCGGCATCTCTTCTCGGCATGGAACGCACCATGTCGCCCACAGGTTCACGAGGATGACCTTACCTCGAAAATCTTCCATATCTCCCCGACGGCCGTCTTCTGTCAGATAGCGCACATTGACGATCGGTTGTGGCATTGCACGGACAGCAAACCCTTGCGGTCCCGCGAACGCTATTCCAAAAGACCATGCCCATACAATCAGAGCCCGCGTAAAATATTTCATTGCGTTGGTCCCTTGGCAGTTTTGCGTTTCAAATTACGGATCGCCAGCAGAGGCACCAGCATGAGCTTGGGGGTTCATTCTTGCTTGCAGACTTCTGCGTCATGGTTGTACCTTCTCATCCGCTTGGCTGCGGCTTTCCTGCAATTCGCGGATCCGGTCGGGCCATGTGTTCTTGATAAAGGCCAAGATTTCCACAATTTCTTCATCCTTCAGCACTTCTTCGAAACCGGGCATGTCGCTTTCATAGCCGTTCCCGACGATCGCCGCAGTTCCACGCTTTACGATGTCAGTCAATATGCGGTCCGAATGATGCCAAGTATGCCCCGATGGGTCATGCGGTGGGGCGGGCAATCTGCCGTTTGGCAATCTTGAGCGCCACTCAGGCTGCCCCTCAAGGTTAGCACCGTGGCAACTGGCGCAGTTTTCTTGATAAAGGCGCGCGCCCGTGGGTATGTCGTTCTGCGCCGCAACCGGTAAGACCGTTGCGGTGAACAAAAATGCGGAGAGCCTAATGGTGTTTTTCACTGCGCTTCCGCCTCCTCGTTGCGAGCCACCTACAGAGGATGAAAAATGCCACGAAAAACGACAAGATAAGCAGGACGCAAACCGCCAAGGCCAATCCCATCATCAACAGGCTGTCGCCGCTACTGGCACCTTCAATCCGCATCTCGGTGCCTTACTATTTCCCGTTGTCCGAGCGGATGTATTTGACCAGTGCAATTGCCGCCAGCCCCAGCACCACCACAATCAGCAGCCAAACGAGACCCGTCGCAACCACCATACTGCCACCCATCATTCCACCGCCCATCATCATACAATTCATCCTTTTTTCCTGTGAAGCCGGTCTGGCGCGCAATTGCGCCAGACCGTGCAATTGATCATTCGACCATGTAGACAGTCGGGCTCACACCTTTTTCGACAGCGAACACTTTGAATGGCTCCTGTTTAGCGCCGCCCATACCCGGCGACCCCATCGGCATGCCCGGAAGCGTCACTCCGGCAATTTTTGGTCGCTCATCAAGAAGTTTTTTGACGGCGGCAATCGGAACATGGCCACTCACAGCATAATCGCCCAGAAATGCAGTATGGCAGCCCTGAAAATCATCCGGGATACCTGCCTCGCGGCTGATTTGCGAAAGATCTTGGGTAGGTTTCACTTCTACCGTGAAACCATTTTGGCGCAGATAGTCGGCGTAGTCTTCGCAACATCCACATTTCGGATTCTTGTAAAGCATGACCTCCTGCGCTGCCGTCGGTGCGGCATTCAGGCTCATCGCGAATATGGCGGCAGCACCAGCGGTGCCAAGGCTTGCAAACCCAAGTATCTTTTTCATAGGTTCATTCCTTCATGTGATCAGTGTTTTGTGGGTCTTCAAATTTTAGTGCTGCCGGAGGCGACGCGGACGACGCCCATCATGCCAGCTGCCTGATGTTCTAGAATGTGGCAATGGAACATCCAGTCTCCTGGATTGTCCGCCACAAACGCGATCTCAACCCGTTCCTCGGGGGCCATCATCACTGTATCCTGCCATTCGCGATAACGCGTTGGTTGCCCGTTGCGCGAGATGACGCGGAACGAATGCCCGTGGAAATGGATCGGGTGATGCCAGGCCGTGCGATTGTCCATCTCGAACACGTGCGACGTTCCCTGCGGCAAAACCAGTAAGGGTTCCTTGATCGGACCTGTCGCCGCCTTGCCGTTAATGAACCAAATGTTGCCCTCGCGCATCTGGTCCATCATCGACCTCATGCTATTGCCCATCATCATCTGCCCCATCATTCCGCCATTGAAGACGATCTGATGCCGCTCAGCCGAGGCCATGTCAGGGTCGGCAAGCGGGTTAGGCTGCAGATCCATCGGCCAATCCGGCACCGTGTCCCGTAATCTGTCAGGCGCATAGACGAGATCGACCAGACGGTATTCCAACCCTTGGTAGAAAGTATCGGTGACAAAAGCCGCATCACCAGGCTTGCCGGTCATGTCGATGACCAAATCAACCCGCATCGCCGGGCCGATAAGCACGATATCGCCTTCTGGTGCATGGGGCGCCACGGGCTGACCGTCCAGCGCGACAATAACTGGCGCAAACGTTCCAAAATTTAACGCGAAAATTCGGGCATTGGCTGCATTGATCAGCCGAAGTCGGATGCGCTCTCCGGCCCGGACTGAAATACGTTCCGGTATTTGACCGTTTATAGTCACAGAATTCCCAATACGTCCGCCATGCATGGCATCGGCCTGACTGCCGAAATCATCCACAATCTGCCCGTCGGGAGACATCCGCCAATCATCGAGCATCCAAGTCATGTCGCGATCCACGCGGATCGGGTCCGTTTCCTCAACGATCAATGGCCCGGAAAGCCCGCGTCCGACCTGTTCCGAACTGCGGTGGTGGGGATGATACCAGAACGTGCCTGCGTCGAGTGCATCGAATTCGTAGAGAAAGTCGCTGCCAGCCGAAATCGGATCTTGTGTCAGGAACGGCACGCCATCCATAGCATTCGGAGTCCGTATGCCATGCCAGTGGACCGTTGTGCCTTCATCCAACCCATTTTGGGCCAAAACACGAATACGGTCGCCCTGACGCACGCGGATTTCAGGGCCCGGAATAGATCCGTTGTAGCTCCAGACATCGGTCGGGCCATAAGGTGCTGGACGCAAGGCCGCCTGGCCGGACGCCGCGCGCAGCACGAACGGTTCGTCTGTCGGGCCTGCCATGGCTATTCGTGCAGGTGACAAAGCGGATATGGCTGTGAAAGCGGCACCAGTGCGCAGCACTTGCCTTCGTGAGATATTTCTGTTGAGCATCATCGCTTCTGCCTTGTTCTGAAAATGTCGCGCTGGCCAAATTCGGCCAAGTCAACGGTCAGGCCTCGCCACGAGCGAGACCAAATTCAAATTCAGATAGGAAGCTTGGGAGGGAATGGGTCAAGCGAAGGGCTGACGCCGCGCGGGATCAAAGGTTCGTCAACCGAAACGATGAGACAAAATAGTATCGCAAATCGCCAAGAAGACGCTTGACCTATGATCCCAGCCGTTCCCACTGAACCGCAAGGAACAGGACACCCGCCCTCGCAAATTACGCCAGAAACATATCCCTCGGGACCGCACCCATCGCAACGCTGATCTGCACTTCCGGCGGTATCCATATGCACCATGGCGATGTCAGCCATGCTCGCCGACGATCCCTTTGGGGCAACCACTGCACCGAAGGTCAGGGCTAGAATCAAAGCAAGGCGAAGGACATGGATCATAGAAGCCATATGCAGCCTTCCAGTAAGGGGAGGTCAAGCGATACTCTGTCACTTGGCCGTGATAACCTTCAATTCCAGTGCTTATTCTTGCCTCTCTCTTGTCGGAACCCATCACATTTTTTGGGCAGCTAGTCTTGGCCCCTACCCGGCAAGTGAGTTCACGCGGGTTAAGCGGCGCACGTGTCCTGAGCCAGCACAGATCGTTACTCAATTGCTGCAAGGTGCCTAAGAGTGCCGATGGCAATTCTTGAAAAAGCAGTGAAGGTTTTCTGGCGCCCTTCGGTTTGGCATGGTCAGCAATGTTGATTGCTTATACGCTGGCAAGTATCGATACTGCCTCGATTAGGGGCTAGTTGCTGCGCAATGCCTCGCCCATGAGGTTCCTGCGATCTACTCTCGACCCGTCTGCGAATGCTGCGAATAGCGCGAGCGTTCGATCGCTCACATGATGTTCAATCCCTTCGGCATCCCGTTCGGCGGTCTCTAAGTCGAGACCAAGGCTGAGAAGAAAGCGCAATACAATTTCATGCCGGTGGCGGCATTCTTTCGCCAGAGCGCGTCCCTCTTCAGTCAGAAAGACAGAGCGGTATTTCGCACGGGTAATCAGTCCTTCGCGTGCGAGACGATCGAGCGTCTTGGCAACGGTAGGTGCTGTAACCCCCATTTTCGTTGCAATATCAACAGGTCTCGCTTCGCCTTTCGCATAGATCAGCTCGGCAATCAGTTCGACATAGTCCTCCGCCAGTTCATTTCGTCGGGCCGCACGCACCCCGACAAACGCTTCGGCACGGGAATCCACCGCGCGCTCGTCAGGCATGACGGCTTCTACTTCCTGATTATCATTCTTTTTCATCCGTTAAGTTTTGCATGAATTGGATTGACAGGTAAAGGTGTAGAGTAGACAAGTTAGCCTTGTCTAACTTTTGATGCATAGACTTTAGCACTGCTCCCGCAAGGAAACCCGATTCATGGCCGACGCTTCCAAACCCTCTCTTGATCCTTCGCGCCGCGCTCTGCTGGTTGGTGGCCTTGTGGCCGCAGGCGGAGCAGCCATCGCCGCTGGCAGTGCGCGCTCTCAAAGCACAGCGGATCCTATGGCTGGTCACGATATGTCCACCATGCCGGCAGATCCATATGCTGCCCCAATGCAGGGAATGGCGCACGGCAACATGACAACGGTTGGCTTGGTCGATCACAATCGAAACGGGTTTGATCCGACTGCCATGTTGACGGATTGGGAAAGGGGAACAACCGAGCTATTGCCTGATGGGAGAACGCTTCGAACATTCGAAGTCGATGCCATTGACAAGGAAATCGAGATTGCACCCGGCATTTTCTTTCCAGCCTGGACCTTCAATGGCCGGGTCCCTGGTCCTGCCCTGAGGGCGAAGGAGGGCGAACGGCTTAGGATAGTCTTTCGCAACTTAGGCTCGCACCCACATTCCATGCACTTCCATGGCATCCATTCGGCGCGGATGGATGGTGTTCCTGGTGCTGGATTGATTGGTCCGGGCGAGGAGTTTATCTACGAATTTGACGCTAAACCTTTTGGTTGCCACCTTTATCACTGCCACGCCTTGCCCCTAAAGCGGCATATGCACAAAGGTATGTATGGTCTTTTCGTTATCGACCCCGATCCTGAGCGTCACCCCGAGAACGCGACCGTCGCGGCATCGCGCCTGCTTGGCAGCCCTGAGAATGCTCATTGGCAAGAGATGGCTATGGTGATGAACGCCTTCGACACTAATTTCGACGGCGCAAATGAAGTTTATGCTGCAAACACTGTCGGCCAAGCCTACATGAATGAGCCAATTCGCATCGACAAATCGCGCCCAGTTCGCATTTACTTGGTGAACGTGACCGAATTCGACCCGATCAATTCATTCCATTTGCACGCGAATTTTTTTGACTATTACGACACCGGAACCACGTTGACGCCAACGCTGCGCACCGTTGATCTGATCATGCAATGTCAGGCGCAGCGCGGAATCCTCGAGTTCAGCTTCGCCGATCACGAAGATGGAATGTACATGTTTCATGCACATCAGTCCGAGTTCACCGAACTTGGTTGGGTCGGAATGTTTGATGTAAGGAGCTCTGCGAAATGAACGAGCAAGCCCAACTGAAGCGCCCCGCCCTGAGCCGCCTGCTGCTGGTGCTTGTGCCATTGACAGTCATGCTTGGCATGTTCGTTTGGATCGCGTCGCTTGATCCCCTGCGCAGTTTCAACAATGGCGCGCCGCCAGTAGAGGCATTGACCGTGGAGCGGACAATTCTGGACGAGACCGGGATCGGGCTTTTGGTCCGTGCCGGTGGTTCAGACGCCATGGTGATCGCCCAGGTGGCGGTGGACGACGCGTTCTGGACTTTCACGCAGAACCCGCCCGGGCCGATCGTTCGTGGGGGTGCTGTGTGGATCCAGATACCCTATCCGTGGGTTTTCGGCGAGGCGCACGCAATTAATATGCTGTCTAACACTGGTGCTTCGTTCGAACATGAAATCGCTGTAGCTGTGCCAACACCAAAGGCCACGGTGGGTCAGCTTCGCCTTCAGGCATTAGTGGGAGCGATTGTTGGGTTGCTGCCTGTGGCGCTAGGTCTGATTTTCTATCCGGCAATGCGAAGCGCCGGGCGTGTTGGGGTGAGTTTTCTTCTCGCGCTGACGGTCGGTTTGTTGACCTTCCTGCTCATTGACATGACGTCCGAGGCGTTGGAGCTTGCAGACCAGGCTGCAGCATTGTTCCAAGGATCGGCCATGGTCTGGCTGTCTGGGCTCGCGAGTTTCCTCATGCTGATGGCAATCGGACGCTGGCGCGGCACGCCGGAAGGGCTGGCGTTGGCATTTTACATTGCCCTAGGGATAGGCTTGCACAACTTTGGCGAAGGGCTGGCGATTGGCGGCGCGTTTGCTGCCGGATCGGCAGGACTCGGTACGTTCCTCGTTCTCGGCTTTGCTCTCCACAACGTTACCGAAGGGATTGGCATCGCTGCGCCGATGTTGCGGATCCGGCCGCCACTCTGGAGTTTTGCAGCCCTGACACTTTTAGCGGGTGGCCCTGCCGTTCTAGGAATGTGGGCAGGAAGTCTTGCATACGCTCCGCAATGGTCGGCATTGGCGATGGCCGTTGGGGCTGGCGCAATTTTGCAGGTCATGGTCGAGGTTACGGCTTATCTGATGCGCCAGAGCAGCGACCGGCAAGTGGTGCTGTTTTCTCCCGCCGTTCTAGGCGGGTTTCTTGCGGGACTCGGTTTCATGTATGCAACTGCTGCGCTGATCAAGGTTTGATCAACGCACGTTTTATCCAGATCTCAACACTTCGGATCGTCTACGCGACAAAGCAAGAAATGCGGATACCCTATGCCACCACATTATGATATTTGGCCCGTGAACTTAGTTAAGGAACCTGCGCACATGGACAGCAAAATTCCCGTCGTGAAAAAACAAGTTCGGTCGATCTTACTTGTTTCCGGACTTCTGGTACTTGCAGCCTGCTCCACGCCGATAAATCAGACTACCGATAAATCCACCGGGTTCCTCAAGGAACTGCCCGAGGGGGTCGCCCTGATTGCGGCACCCTATCAAAACCTTCAGGAGGTGATCTTGCAACCCGACGACGGGTGCTATTGGTATCGCCATTTCGGACCCGTCGAAACGACAATGCTTCCTTTACTTACGGTCGATGGAAGACCAATCTGCACAAAAGCCGCAGGCTAACAAAACCGTTTACTAGGCTATGCGCTGGCTTTTAAGCCGTGCATTCATGTGTTTGACACACGGAGTCGAGTTGCCTCTGTAAAGGATGAACTTCCGCCGCGGTGCCACGCCCGCACTAAGACTTTTTGTTAGCTTGTCGTTAAACGACCTTCTTCTGCCGGATAAAGGTATGCTGTCACGCCGGTCTCAACTTGGTCGAACAGCGAATTTATGTGTGGCATGACCATACGCACACACCCGGAACTCGCCCGGTTACCTATAGAACGCGGAAGCGGTGTCCCATGGATCCGCAAATAGGTATCACGATCACCCACAAACAGATACAGCGCCCGCGATCCCAAGGCGTTTGCCGGTCCAGGCTCCATCCCATCTGCGTATTTGGCATAGAGTTCGGGCTCACGCTCGATCATGGACTGCGTGGGGGTCCAAATCGGCCATTTTACCTTGCGTTTGATGGTATAGGTACCAGGCTCGTATAATCCACTTCGGCCAATGGCGACACCGTAACGCATGGCCGTGCCATCGAACTGAATGTGATAAAGATACCGAGCAACGGCATCGACATGAATATCCCCCGGCACAAGCCCAGCACGCGCTTCTACCCGAGTTGGTAGCAAGCGCGGTTGCAATCCCCAAGGGTTGGTCGTCGCAGCATCATAACCTGCTGGGGTAACGAGCGCATCCCAAGTCGCCCACTGATCTTCCATATGAGACGAGGCGAAAACCGGTGCTGCGATTGGCGACGAAAACAGCGCTGTTGCCGTTGCGATAAAATGGCGTCGTGTGAGCATGGGCGTTGCTTTCTCATCAATACTTGGAACGTTACTTTATATTTTTCCGACGGGCTTTAAGGGTCAAGCAATACGGGACAGGTGTCCAGTCAAGTCTGTGTGACCATTGATGAAAGTTGAAAGCCTGCACACGTACTAGTCATTCTGACAATACCGTGATGTGTCAAAGGATCTATTGCACCTAAAGGAACTAGAGCCCCTAAGCGTCTTTGCTCGATATGGAGGGTTTTCAAATTTCGGTCCGAATGGAAACACATAGGCTTTGCAGCAAAACGCGTTTACAAAACTTGGCCAGTTTTGCTGTCTCCGTCGCGGCGGGTGCATCCTTTGTCTTGGCCCTCCCACCCTATTCGATTCTGCCGCTTGCGCTCATTCCCTTTGCGGTCCTGGCGGTGTTTTTGCGTGGTGTGTCCCCCCTCAAGGCGTTCAGTTTGGGATATGTGTTCGGCTTGGGTCAGTTCGTGCCAGGCCTTTTCTGGATCACCGAAAGCTTCCAGGTGGAGGCAGACCGGTTCGGATGGCTCGCCCTGCCCGCCGTGTTCGGACTTGCGATGTTGCTCTCAGCGTTTCCGGCATTGGCATGTGCTATCGCTACGCGCATGACGCGGGCCGGCCTACCGTCGGCGCTGTCGTTGGCCTCAGCTTGGGTCGCCTCAGAGTGGCTGAGAGGGCATATTCTGACTGGCTTCCCTTGGAATCTAGCGGCCTATAGTCTTGCGGACTGGACGGTGCTATCCCAAGCTGCTTCGTTGGTCGGCAGTTACGGGTTAGGGTTTCTGATCGTGCTAAGCGCAACACTCGCGGGATATACCTTTTGTCCCTCCGATCACCGTTTGCGCAGGCTCCGTGTCGCCGGGACGGCCGCAATCTTGATTGGCATATCTGGGTTCGGCATAGTGCGGATAGCGGCCTCTACCCTGCCCCCAGAAGGTGGTACGCGCATCCGGGTTGTTCAGCCGAACATAGCCCAAAGCGCCAAATGGGATCAAGCTACCCGAGACGAGAACAAACAGCGACTTATAACCTTGTCCGAACGCGCTGGATCGTTTGATCTTTTGCTCTGGCCCGAAACTGCTTGGCCAGGTTTTCTGGCAGAGGATGAAGGAGCACGCATTATATTGGCAAGCCTTCTACCGGAATCCGGCGTCTTGATCACGGGCAGTCCAGTGCAGGAAGAAACCGCAACCCGAACGACATACCGCAATGCCGTGCTTGCCATTGCCTCAGACGGAACGATTTTGGCGCAATACGCCAAACACCACCTCGTGCCCTTTGGCGAATATGTTCCCTTGCGCGGCATATTGCCCCTTCCGCGCTTGGTTGAGTCTCGTGGCGACTTTGTGCCCGGCCCGGGGCCAAGCACGTTGGCGATTGGGGCCGGCCTCCCCTTGGTTGGTGTTGCAATCTGCTATGAGGCCATTTTTCCAGGTCATGTCGTTGATGGCGCAACCCGACCGAGCTGGATTTTCAACGCCACAAATGACGCCTGGTTCGGAACATCAATCGGGCCTTGGCAGCATCTGGCATCAGCGCGCATGCGGGCTGTTGAAGAAGGCCTTCCCCTTGTTCGTGCCGCAAACACCGGGATTTCTGTTGTGGTCGATGCGTATGGCAGAACAATTGCCATGATCGAGCTCGAAAGGTCAGGCATCATCGATGCGCGCTTACCCCGACCGCTTCCGCCAACACCCTATGCTCGTTTTGGTGACTGGACTGCAATAGCGTTGATCATGTTTGCATGGATCATCGCCGGATTGCGACTGCGGCTGCAAAAGCCAGCACGCCTGACAAGCATAATGACATGATCGGCTCGCTTTGAGAGCCTATGCACAATCTTTGCCGGCCGGGCAACACAACAAATGGCTCGAATCTGACCTTACGTCGGCTGGACCCCAGCCCACTTGGCCGCTAACGCCTTTGGCGATTGGCGGCTGGTTAGAACAGTCATGAGCCTGTTTTCTGCGCATCGGATTTTGAGTTGGCAACGCCTTTTTGAATGAGCTCTTGTCTGAACCTCGAAACATTGCGGTCCAAGACGCAACAAGCCATGCTTGGCTTCAAACAAAGATCTCAATCGGTGTTCCATCTCGTACCATCGCATAAATCTCTTCCATTTCGCGATCTGAAACCGAGATGCACCCCGCCGTCCAATCCGGCTTGATCGGATCGATGTTGCGCCTCCGCCCGCCGTGAATGAATATTTCGCCGCCAGGTTCGCGCCCCTGCGCTTTGGCGAAAGCGATGTCAGCCTCATTTGGATAGGAAATGCCGATGGAAAGGTGAAACAAGCTGTTCGGATTGCGCCGGTCAATGATGTATTTGCCTTCGGGTGTCTTGCCATCGCCTTCAAATTGCTTGTGTCCCATCGGCGCAAAGCCAAGATCTGTTTTATAGGATTTAAGAACGCGATCACCGTTGTAAAGAAACAAACGTCGGTCGCCCTTGAATAATTGTATGCGGGTGACTTCCGGGCCGTCATAGGTCCTGAACCTGCTATTGGCACAGCCGACCAAGCCAAGAGCAAGACTACCTAGAACGACTATGCGGCGTGTCGCATGTATCATATTCACTCCTCAATCCATTTGGGTCGGATTGCTATAAAGTACAATTTTGTGATCAGTCCTGACCAAGGTGAGATAAGCTCAACCACGGGCGTTGGCAAAAAGATAGCCTTGAGCTAGCGGCCTTGACTGCAGTCATGGAGAAATCCCGCGAGTTTTAGGGGTCCAGCAAATCATGGATTGCAGCCATCGGAAATCCACGCGGCGTAGGGTTGCCCAATTTGTCAGATGATTGGCCACAGTCTCATCGCCTGAACGCGGACGGGTTTTTCACCATGACAAGAATCCGTCTCGCCGTACTTACAAGCAAATATCGCGGAAATATCCACCTTGAAGCAAGGACAACGTTGAACTGGAGCAAACCACGGTTAGCCTTAGCCGGTTGCTACACAAACCCCCGCTATAGCGCCCGACAGCTTTGCTCTTGGTCGTCAGATCAGCAGCACCTGAGTGCCGACCTGCGCCAAATCGTAGAGTTCAATGACATGCTCATTGTAAAGACCAATGCAGCCATTCGATGATCTGCGTCCGATCTTTCGGGTGTCGTGGGTGCCGTGGATCAAGTAGGCAGGCCAAGACAGATACAGTCCGCGGACACCAAGCGGGTTTTCCGGAACGCCACCCTCCACCATCTTCGGCCAGTCCGGGTTGCGCTCGAGCATGGATGCCGTCGGACGCCACGGCGGGTTCACGGCTTTGCGAACAATCTCGGTCCGCCCCAGCCGGGTTAGTTCCTCGGACAGAGGAACGGACGAGGGATAGAGCCGGTAGATTGATTGATCCTCTGACCAATAATGCAGTGCGCGTGACGTAGTGTCCGCCAGAATTGCACCACCCCGAGTACTTTCAAAGTAATCCTGCCACTTAGGCATCACGAAGCTGGACACGTTGTTACGCACGCTGCCGGAGACTGGAACTTGAAATTCTGTGCTGCCTTCTTGCGCCCAAGCTGGCAGAGTTACAAAACTGGCCATCCCGATTGCGCCACCCAGCAAAGCCCGCCGCTTCATCATATCGTTGGCCATGGCACACTCCTTCATTGGTCATTTTTCAAGATGGGGTATCATTCACTTTTGGAAGAGACAAATCAAACATCCGTTAGCTGTCGCTATTCGCGGCGAGGAGCGCGACCATCCTTTCTCCCCTCAACCGCACACCAAGTTATGACGCGGCGTGCAAGCGACGCAGATGTCCAATGGACACGTGGTAAGCTTGTATTGAGCGAGACAATCTTTCCACAGTTGCAAGCGCCTGTCGAAAATCGATCGCCTTCGCACCAATCTGACAATGCTGTGATCTCCCAATAGATGCCTTGCACCTAAAGCTACTAAAGCAGTTTGAACCGCCCCTTGTTTACCGGAGGGCAAAACTCTCGGAGAATTGCCCGTTATGGAACATGCACAAAAGAAGAAGACCTCGAAGCCGTATTCACCTGAGTTCCGCGAGCGTACGGTTCGGTTGGTTATGGAGCACCGCGATGATTATCAGAGCGAAGCGGCGGCGCTGACAGCGATCGCTGGTAAATTGGGTTGTTCGCCAGACAGCCTTCGCGTTTGGATGCGCCAGATCCAGCGCGATGGTGGCGAACGACCGGGGCAAACCAGTGCGGAGAAGGCACGGATCAAGGAACTTGAACGCGAAGTGCGTGAACTTCGGCAGGCCAATGAGATCCTGCGCAAAGCTTCCGCGTATTTTGCCCAGGCGGAGCTCGACCGCCCGTTTCGCAAATGATTGCTTTCATTGAGGAAAGCTGTGGAGCTCTCGGGGTCGAGCCAATCTGCAGGGCGTTGCAGTTTGCCCCTTCCACCTATTATGACCGGCTTGCCATCGCGCGTGATCCTGGCCGTGCATCGGCCCGGGCCAAGTCGGACTCCGCCTTGAGCGTTAAGATCGACGCGGCCTGAGATGTGTCTGACGTCAGCACTCGTGGGGCATAATTGAGGATTTGATCAACGGAGGATTTCTGGTTCATCTTATCGATTAGGAGATCGAGATGATGAAGAAACCTGAGACTTCGAAAGACGCGGCTGACAAGCTCGTCAAGAGCATCCGCCGCAAGGCGCGCCAGACCTATTCTGCGGAGGAAAAGATCCGCATTGTTTTGGCTGGGCTGCGAGGCGAAGAAAGCATTTCAGTGCTTTGCCGCCGCGAGGGCATCGCCGAGAGCCTTTATTACAGCTGGTCGAAGGAATTTCTGGAGGCAGGCAAGCGTCGGCTTTCGGGCGACACGGCCCGTCAAGCCACTTCACCAGAAGTGAAGGATCTGCGCTCGGAATCGCTGGCCTTGAAGGAATGCGTAGCCGATCTCACCCTTGAAAACCGATTGCTTAAAAAAAGTATGACAGGGGCTGGGGAGGTCGAGGAATGAGGTATCCCGCTTCTGAAAAGCTCGAGATCATCCGCACGGTCGAAGGATCACATCTGCCCACCAAGAAGACGCTTGATATGCTTTGCATCCCTCGCACCACTTTTTATCGGTGGTATGATCGTTATCTCGAAGGTGGGTTTGATGCACTGGCAGATCAATCTCCTCGACCGGGATCAGTCTGGAACCGCATTCCGCAGGATCGGCGCGATAACTTGATTGGATTTGCGCTGGAGGATGAGGCGTTGACGACTCGGGAATTGGCCGTCAAATACACCGATGAGAAGCAGTATTTTATATCTGAATCATCGGCTTACCGCATATTGAAAGCGGCTGATCTGATCACGGCACCCGATTATGTGGTGATCAAGGCCGCAGAGGAGTTCACCGACAAAACCACGGCGATCAATGAGATGTGGCAAACGGACTTCACCTACTTCAAGATTATCGGCTGGGGTTGGTATTATCTCAGCACAATTTTGGATGATTACAGCCGTTACATTATTGCGTGGACACTTTGCACCAACATGCGGGCTGATGACGTTACCGACACGATCGAATTGGCTTTGACGGCATCAGGATGCGACCAAGCTGTTGTGCGGCACAAGCCGCGCCTGCTGAGCGATAATGGCTCATGCTATATCTCAGGCGATTTGGCAGAATGGTTGGAAGGCCACAAAATGACGCATGTTCGCGGGGCGCCATTCCATCCGCAAACCCAGGGCAAGATAGAGCGTTGGCACCAAACTATGAAGAACCGTGTGCTGCTGGAAAATTACTACCTCCCCGGCGACCTCGAACGCCAGATCGGGGCCTTCGTCGAGTATTACAACAACCAACGCTACCCTTTGACCGGCAGGTGATGCTTGCATCACCGAGTATCCGTATTGGTCAAGTGGGGTATTCATTCCATTTTCGACCGTCGCGCAGTAATGCATTTGCCATGACAATTAGCTTGCGCATGACTGCTGTGATGGCCAGTTTTTTGCACTTCCCAGTCGATACCAACTGCTGATATTTGGCCTTTAGATCAGGGTTGAAC
>NZ_LGHT01000040.1 GCF_001202035.1 Pseudorhodobacter wandonensis
GCTCATCAAAACTGTTCATGGATGAGACGACAGCCCCGGTGCTGGACCCGGGGCGCGGCACGACAAAAACTGGATATCTCTGGGCGCTGGCCAGCGATGATAGGCGCTGGGGCGGCGATGACCCGCCTGGCGTAGTCTACTTTTACGCCCCCGGTCGGGCGGGGGAGAATGCCGAAAATTTCCTCACAGGCTTCAATGGCATCCTGCAAATCGCCGGCTATACTGGCTACAATCGGCTGACCAAACCCTCGCGCAAGGGCGGCGTGCCCATTCGGGTGGCGCATTGCTGGGCGCATGCGCGGCGTAAGCTCAAGGAAGTATTTGACCGCGACGGATCAGAGATCGCGGCCGAAGGTCTGCGTCGCATCGCCGAGTTCTACGCCGTCGAGGCCGACATCCGTGGCATCTCGCCCGGTCAGCGTCTCTCTGCCCGACAATCCCGAGCTGCGCCATTGGTGGCGGCCTTCGGTGACTGGCTGCAGGCACAACGCCGCAAGATCTCCGCCAAATCCCGGCTGGGCGAAAAGCTGACCTACATCCATAACCATTGGGACGGGTTGCAAACATTCCTGACCGACGGCCGCGTCGAGATCGACTCCAACAGGGTTGAAAACCTGATCCGCCCCATCGCCCTCAATCGTAAAAACGCACTCTTCGCGGGCCATGACGAAGGCGGAATCGCCTGGGGCCGCATCGCCTCCCTGATCGAAACCTGCAAGATCAATGGCATCGAGCCCTTCGCCTACTTGAAGGCAACCCTGACCGCGATCGCCAATGGCCATCCTCAAAGCCGCATCGACGATCTGCTGCCATGGAACTTCAGGCCGTCAAGCTGAGTTGAACGTGCTGCCCAGCGACCGCTTACAGTTGAACGTGCTGCCCAGCGACCGCTTACAATTCTCATTGGTAATTTGTAACCTTATTCAACCCAAGAGGCCTTACTCTGGCAGGTCTCAATGAATGTCCGTAATGCGTTGGATGTAAACCGGTTGGGGTAGTAGAGCCTTGGCCCATCCAGAGGCTGCCAGTGGTCGTTCAGGATCGGCACAAGCGTCTGTGCGCGAAAATCGTCCTCGAGCCAATTGCGGAACATGGCGATGATCCCCATCCCCGCCCGCGCATAACTCAATCCGGAGTTCAGGGCATTCACGCTGAGGACCAAGCGTGTGACAGGCTCGACCGTGATGGCCTGACCTCCGTTTTGCAATGTCCACGGGAGCAGAGGCCCACCCGGCAGGCGGTATCGTATCGCATCATGCGTGGTCAGTTGGGCAGGAGTTTCTGTGAAACCATGTGCCTCCACATAGGCGGGCGAGGCGGCAAGCGCAATCTGCTGGCGGCGCGGTCCAATGGGGATGGAGATCATGTCCTTTTCAAGCGATGCGCCGTAGCGAATTCCCGCATCGCAATCAGACGCAACGATATCGACCATGCCGTTGTCCACGACAATCTCGACCACAACAGCCGGGTGTCGATGCTGAAATGCGGCCAGAATAGGCGGCAGGATGTCGGGCATGACTGCACCCGGCGCATTGATTTTCAACCGGCCACTCACATGGCCCGCCGACCCTGCAGTTTCAGCACAAGCGGCGCGCACTTCGGCCATGAGTGGCGCGATCCGTTCCGCCAATGCGCGCCCTTGGTCCGTCGCTCTCATGCTGCGCGTCGTGCGCAACAGGAGCGGGACACCGAGCTGTATCTCGATCCGCGCCACCGTGGTGCTGACGTTCGACGGCGCAACCCCGAGACGCCGCGCCGCCGCTCGAAAGCCACCCTCCTCAAGGACCGTCAGAAACACGATCAGATCGTCTTGGGATATATCGTTCTTCATGGAGAACAGGCTATTCGACATTTGGCAGATTATCAAAGACAGAAAGAACAGTGAATGATCCTGATGTAACCGGCGCCGGCCGACATGAGGGACCGGCGGACAGGAATGGAAAGGACAAAGCTATGTTGATCGTAACCGGGGCAACGGGCCAGCTTGGCCGCAAAATTGTTGAAAATCTGCTGCATCACGTCGCCGCCGAGCGCATCGGGGTCAGTGTCCGCGACACCGCAAAAGCCGAGGCATTCACGGCGCTTGGTGTGCGCGTACGCCAAGGCGATTATAACGATCCAGAGAGTTTGCGCCACGCTTGGGACGGGGCCGAACACTTGCTTCTCGTGTCTTCGAACGCTGCAGCGAGCGGGGGGAATCCTTTGGCACAACACGCGACGGCCATCGACGTGGCCCGCGACATTGGGGTGGAGCGCATATTTTACACCAGTCAGGTGTCCAGTTCGCCGGACTCGCATTTCCCTCCGGGTCGCGATCATGCGGCAACGGAAGCGATGCTCGCGACATCGGGGACGTCATGGACGGCCTTGCGCCACGGTTTTTACGCGGCGAGTGCTGTGATGATGAATGCCAAGGGCTTGAAAGCGGGGCGATTGGCTGCCCCGCAAGATGGGAAAGTCGCGTGGACGACCCATGACGATCTCGCTGCGGTGGATGCAGCCTTGCTCGCGGGGCAGGAGGTGATTGACGGCCCGACGCCGCCGTTGACCGGGGCTGAAGCGCTCGACCTTGCCGAGCTGGCGGAGCGCGCGGGTCAGATAATGGGCAGGCCTGTCGAACGCGTTTTGATCAGCGAAGATGTCCTGCAAGCAAATGCGCGGGCCTCCGGTGTCCCGGAAGGCTCAATCGCCGTTATGTTGGGCTACTACCGCGCGGCGCGGGCGGGTGAATTCTCAACGGTCGATCCTACACTGTCACGTATCCTCGGGCGGGCACCGCAGACGATGAGCGCCGTATTACAAGCCAGTCTCAGGTAGGGATCCTCTGTTGCTGTTCGAGAGACCTGTAGCAGGACATCGAACATAACCGAGTTCTAAAACCTGTTGGTACCTCAGAGTGTGGACCGCTTAGGTGTCCCAATTCACCGATAGTGGAACCGCCAGAAAAGAAAAAGGCGGCATCCGGGAGGAGGTGGATGCCGCCGTTTAGCTTGGATCGGTTTAGGGAGGAGGAGAGAACCAATCACAAGACTTAAGATAGAGGCAATGCTGCAGGCGCACAACAGCTGAGCCATGAGATTTCTGCATTGCAGCATTGCGGGAGGCGTGATGCCGGCAGTACCGCGCGCGAGTCTCGCCGCCTTAGCAGGCCAATTCGCCTATAGGTGGGCTTGACCCAGATCGGCATTGGGCGGCTGTTTTGGCGCAGGAGCAGGCACCGCACGTCGCGCCTCCGGCAAACAGTCGGTCTCATAGTCGCCGACGAACCCCCAACAGGAGTCGACCTCTTCGCCGTCCTGCTCAATCACATAGCCATAGACCCGCCCGTCGAGATAGGCGTCGTAGCTGACAATTTCGCCGCACAGGATCTCGGCTGCCTTTTCGCGCAGCGCCTTGGTGACGCGTTTCGCACCGAGCCCCTCCCGGACCGCTTCAAGCGTCACGTATACGAAGCCGACCTGAGCGGAATCCCACGGGCAGTGGAACCCGATGGTGTTCATCGCGAGACCGGAATGGTCATAGAGAAACACGGGCAGAATGACCGCCTTACGCTCCGCACGGTCGCGCAACTGTTCCAGCGAGAGATCACTGTGATCCGAAACATCGGCAAGATCGCGCAGGAACACCTCGGGGCTGTCGAAGGGGTGGCTGTCGCCCAGACGATAGCGCCGATGCCAGCAGATCAGCGTGCCGAGGTTGGACCACTCCCGCGGGCTTTCAGCATCGGGGTCGTGGTAGATCGTGATGACGTGGCCCTTGTAGGTCTCCTCATAGACAGGGTCGTTCATATCGATGTCCTTTCTAGAAACGCAATCGACCCGCCGAGCCGGTTGTGGCGCAGGCGGGTCGAAGTGGATGGGATCTGGTGGTTGGTGCGTTTGCCGCCTGGCGGATCAAGCGGCGGCGCGGTTCTTGCGATGTTGGATGTGCTCGACCGAGACCTTGAGAAGCCAATCCTCGAAACCAAGAATGGTTTGGCGATTGGAGACCGCCTCGATCCAGACCGCGCGCGGATCGCTGCCGATCTGCGTCGGATCGTTGTCGATCCGGCCATTGGCCATCCACGGCTCCGGCTGAATTCGCCCAAGCCAGTCCGCCAGCGATGGGATGCGCCCCTGGCAGTCTTCGCGCACATGCTGCTCGCCGATCCAGCGGATCGGGACGGCCCGGCCCGCGCTGTTGGTCAGACTGTGTCCAAAAATCCGTTGGGCCTCGAAGATACCGACGGCATGTTATCTGGACAGTCAAGCTGTCTCTTAAGGAAAACACCCTGCGATCATTGGGGTTTTCCTGAGTGGCATCGATGAGACAATTCATGGGGGCTCCCTCTCTATCTTATCCCTGTTTCACCCCCACCCAGCTCACCTCTTCCTCTCCCTGATCATGACTTCAGATGCCGCCCTGGGACGGCGGACTGAACGGCAGGACTTTCGGGTCGGCCCGCGCGATCTGTGCTTCAAGAACCGCAATCAGGCGGCGTTGTTCTTCACCCTTCAGCGCGAGTACCTGGATTTGTTGCGCTAGGGTTTTGACGGTCGCGCGCAGCTCTGCCAGTTCGCCGCCGCGGGCGGCCCTCAGCTCGGCTTCGAGTTCACGGATACGGGCTTTCAATCCTGCGACTGATCCCGACCGGAACCGCGCCTCTGCCGCACGAAATTCCGCAAGAACGGCAGTGGCCCGGTTGGCTGTGGCGCGGCTGACGCCGGCCTCGCACGCGAGATTGGCGACACTGAGGCGCCCGTCGGTATGCTCTGAGGCTCCTTCGAGCAGCCGCTTCATGGCGGCGCGCAAGGCGTCTTCGGTCTTCTGACTGACGGGCCATGTCATAGCTTTGGGTCCTCCAAGTGCGCGATCAGTCCGCGCTTTCGATCATTGTCCTGCGCGATTGCGACCTTCTGAAATGCCGACAGGGTGTTGCCCTGCAGGAGGCGCTCGCCCTCCTCGATCGAGGTCCGCCAGGGCGCGACATGGCGCGTGGTCAGGCAGGAATTGGGGCAGCGGTCAGGGCTGCAACGCGAAATCACCGGGGCCTCCGGCTTGTCGTCGGGCCGCAGGCAGAGGGCGCTGGCGGGCTCAAAGAAGCAATCGTTCAGAAATCCGACATGCAGCGTCTTTCCAAGATGCGCCAGCATCGTTCGAAGGCGTTTCTGGTCGAGGATGCGCCCGGGCAGATCACCGAGGGTGTCCCGGACGTGGTCGAACTCCTGCTTGAGACGGGACGAAGCCGGTCCGCCGGGCTCGTCACCCTGCAGGTAGGCCTCATAATAGGCGACCACATCGTCCAATTGGCCAAGGGCGCGTTCCTGCTCGACCGCCCGGCGAAAATCTCCGTGCGGCGCACCGGCATAGCCCTCGAACATCGCCACGGAGGCATGCTTGTACTGGATCTTTCCGGCAATCACGCCGAAAGGGCGGTTCGCGATGTACCATGCGATGGTGCGCCGGAACTGGCGGGTGCTGAAATGCCAGGGGCGTCCGTCGACATGTGGAATTGCGGGCGGGTTTGCGACCTTTGCATCCAGACCGTCGCGGAACATCTTGATGATCGGCGACGCCTGCGCGGCAAGGTAATCCGCCGTCCAGTCCCAAGGCTTCAACGAGACCCAAAGAGATCTCAGGTCGCGCTCGCCGCGTGCGCGCCGTGACAGGACTTCCAAAGCATCGACCGCTCGGGCGACCGGCGCGATAGTGATCCAATCGGCGGAAACACCCGCCGCCTCGCGGTGCTTATAGACGTTGCTGCGTACCCGATAGCGCTCGATCAGGTTGTCAGCACTGCGTTCAACCGAAACGCAGCCCGGCTCCATGTCCTGCAACTCGCTGTCGCGCATCCCCGTCAGATACGCGCAGACGATGTAGCAGGCCGCCTGCAGCATCTGCTCTTCATGTGGCAGGCTGTCCGTGTCGAAACGCTCCCGCCAGGGCAGGCCGGTATCGGGATCGAGGGTGATCGGGGTATCCATTCCGCCGACCTCGGTTCCCATCTCACCCGCCATCTGGTCCAGCATCCTCACGGTCGCGGTGGAACTACTGAGGTTCCCCGTTTGAGGACAGCCGATCTGAAGGCACATCAGCCTGAAATTATACGCGTTGCCTTCCCTAACATCGGGGACACCGCGGGTGGTGTTTGGACGGCGCTCCCAGAGTGGCACGCCCCGCCCTTCCGCCCGACGGGCCTCGAGCCAGGTGCGAAGACGGTAGCGAAACCGTTCGTGGCGGGTCTGGCGCGCATCCTCGGCAATAATCTGGGCAGCGCGGGCTTTAAGGCGATCCAGCTCTTCGCGCGCCGCGAGGATATCCGGAGCGAAGACATCGACGTATCGCATCGACCAGTGGAGCAGTGCGCCGATGACCGGTTCGGGGATGCGCGGCGTGGTGTTCTCCGAGCTCGTCCGGCTCCGACCGCTGACATTGCTTGCCGTGCGCCCACCCCAGGGCAGGAAGGGAATGCCGCCCCCGGTCACCCATGGCCCAAAATGATGGAGGTCGATGGGGACATCGACATAGAGGCGGATCTGTTGCGATGAACGTGCGCCGTCTGCCCCCAGATGCGCCAGATACGCGTCCAGCACTTGCTGGTCGACGCGCGCCAGTTCGACGGAACCGATACGATCGTGCAGGAACTCTCCGAAATGGCGCAGGAACAGCAATGTGCCCTTGGCGGTCGAGGGGCCGCAAGGGCCCCGGTAGCTGCGCAGAGGCGCCTGAAGGCGGGCAAGCATATACTCCTTGGCGAGCCGTCGAAGCGCGGGGTCTTCGATGGCGCCGAAGTCCACGCGAAACGCTGCCGGACGCGCGTTGGCGCGAAACATCGCTGGACTGAGATCCCAGACATCGTCGCCGAAGCGGGACAGCATCGACCGCTCCGATCCCGGTCTGAGCGGTCTGCCTGCGAGGATGTCGGTGTCGTCGGGATGGATTGCCGATGGCAGCGATGGCCTTGCGGTCGTGCAGTCTGGATTTGCTCTCATGCGAGACCCGCCTCCGGGGGAAGGTAGATCTGTGCCGATTGACTGGCCGTGAGGGCACGCGCGGCGGCTAAATCGGGCTCAGAGAATTGCGGCAATATCTGCGCAGAGATCCTGTGGTGGACCCGCCCGAACTTCGCCTGCCAATCTGCTTCGGACAAAACCTTGCGCTGGTCCACCACGAAATCCAGAAACGCCATCAGCGCGGGAAGCTTGCGAGTGGTGATGACGCCGTTGCGGCATTCGAGGCAGCCCCAGAACGGCACCGGGCAGGCCTCTCCCGACGTGGCGAACGGGCTGCTGTAGAAGCCGGAACAGCTTGCCAGCCATACATCCTGTTCGCCTGCCAGCAATGCCGGAACATCGGTCGCCAAGCCCTCCGGAAAACCGGGCTGAGCCGAAGACGGAGCTGCCAAGACTTCGACCTCGGCCTCCGGGGTCAACACGGTAGGCTGCAACGCATCTTCGACAGCGTCCATCAGCGCCTCGGCGATGGTAGCTTCGTGTATCGGCCGCAAGGCGGGAATGTCCCCATAGTGGTTCGCAGCAACCTCGACGGTATGTCCAACCGCAAACCGGCGCAGCTGACCGCCGGTCTTGCGATACCACGCAGCCTTGTGGGTCTTGCGCAAACGCGAGAGGCAGAGCTTCAACGGCTTCCCGTAATCATCCTGCAACCCGTGATGTTTGACCCAGACCTTTCTAGCGGATTGCATCGGCAGAACGACATCGGTCAGGCGCCCGCGGCAGTAAAACGTGAAAAGCTGCTCGCTCTTGAGATGACCGCGCGCCGTTGCGGTCCACTGAATTGCGAGGCGCAGGAGGCCGCCCGGGGTGCCTGACCCTCCGTCCCGAACCCGCAGCCGCTTCCACTCGGCATGACGGGCGCGGCGCTTGCAATACTCGATCTCGACATATCCGCTGGACGGGTTCTTGAGGCAGTCGGCACGCAGGGTCTTGATCGCTTCGATCTCGAGACCGGTCTCCAGCGACAGCAAAACAAAAAGGGCAATCAGATCGCCAAGAAGCAGATGCCGCGTGCCATGCATCCTGTCGCTCAGCCCCTCATTCGAAATCCCTGCATAGTTCCGTGCCCCGTAGAGTTGACGAAAAAGGTCGTTCTTGACGGTAATGAAACCGACACGGTCGATCTCCGCGAAGGCGTCCATCTCCAGCCGGTCGATGCGTGTCTCGCACTCCTGTTCAAGCGCCGGACGGAATCGCTGCATGATCGCTGCAACATCGGCACGTGCGGCCACCTTCAAGGCCACCCGGACACTGTCGCTGTAGGCATCGCGCGGGCGCGGTGGAACACCCGGGCGCGTACTGACATAGAATAATCGGCGGGAAGCCTCTTCGGAAAGGCGGCCTGGTTCGCCCGCATCCGCCAACCGCAGCAGCATCACTACATCTCCCATCTGGTGGCGGCGATGGTTGGGATGCTGCCCGCGCTCATCCATCCAGGCGTCGAAGCCTTCGATGGTAGCAACATCAATCTCGGCAAGCGCCTGTACGGATGAGTCTGTCGCATCGAGATAGCGCCAGAACCGATGGATGGCTTCGGCCAATGACATGGCGGTGCGGACGGTGCCGGCAGGGCCACCGACCTGACATGCCTGCCAGAGTGCCAGCGTGAAGGCCCGTGCAAGCGAATTGCGACCCGGCAAACGCGTCAGGTCCATCGTCGCAGTCTGTCCGGCCAAGGCAATCTCGAAACGGCGGGCGGTGATGGCAATGGCGGCCGCGGGACCGGGATCGGAAAGATTGTCAGGAAAACTCGCGCGTCGCCCTGGGCGGGGCTGTGAGACGCGGGCTCTGCCGGTCATCGATCCTCCGCCATGAGTTCGTCGGTCCAGCGATCCGCCGCCGCATCGACGAGTTCCTGCGCCTCGGCAAGGCTGTCGAGATAGATGTAGGTGCTAGCGATGTTCGCGTGGCCGAGGAGGTGCTGGAGATGGCGGAGCGGATCGCCAAGCATCTGCCGATAGGCAGCACCGTGCGCATCGGTCGGGTTGAAGATCCTGCCCACCTGTTCGCGGATCAGCATCGACAACATGTTGACCGCAAAGGTGTGCCGCAACATGTGCGGTGTGACGATGATATTGAGGCCGAAGGCCTGGCACCGCTGGCTTGCCCTACGAAACGCTACCTCCCAAGTACCCGACGACACGGGCTGGCCGCGTTCCGTGAGCCAGAGCGATGCGTGTTCAGGCATCCCATCAGGCGATCGCAGCAGCCGTTGGCGGTCTTGCGCAAGGAGCCTGGTCAGCGCGATGCGCCGACCACTGTCATCAATGGCGTTGCGGCCATCGGGTGACAATACAAAGGGGACGGCCGGACGAGGCGGCGCCTTGGCGGCGGCAATCCGGCGCTCGATATCGACGTAATCCCCGATCTGCTTGAGCACCCGGCGCGGCAACCGGATGCGTCGCGGGCGTTCGCCCTTGGTGATCACGGCCGGCAGATCGAAAGGAAGTATCCGTGGGCTGTCGGAGATCAGCCGGGGCAGTTCGTCTATGATCAGGCTACCGGCCTCGCCGAGGCGCATGCCTGTCGTGACGAGCAGTTCCGCGAAAACGGCATTCCGCTCGCCATTGCGGCCGCGCCAGGCTGGGTCCTCGGACCCGTCCGGCAATTTACCCCTCAGGCCGATATCCCGGAATACGAGGTAGCGCCCGAGATCGACGAATTGCATGTCATGCGGGCGCGCGGCACGTTCCCGCGCCCTGTTCCCCTCAACCACCTTCGGCGTTCCTCGCCCATGACCATGGCGAAAGGACAGGTCATATCGAAACGGCGAGGATGCGATCAGTCCCTCTTCAAGCGCCCACCGATACAGTTTGTCGAGCGCCGCGATCGCCCTGTTCCAACTGGATGCCGAAATCCGGAACGGTGCATCCGACAAACGCCGTGCATGGTGAAACGCGATGACATCGTTGTAATCGGCACGCCAAAGCTGCTTTCCACCACGCCGTTCTTCCAGAAACCGCATCCAGACGAAGATGTCATGGGCGTAGGCGCGCAAACTGTGCCGCGAACGCACCCCCATGGTCGGACAGGCGCGAAAGAACCGGTTCACGTCATGCAAGTAGCTTCCGTCCCGATCCAGTAAGAAGGGCATGCCATCCATCAGGTCGATCTTGCCAGCGGCCTCCGTCAGGGACACGGAAAGATCGGCCGGAACGCCTTCGACCGAAACGGGCGCGCGCAGCGCCGATCCGTCGGTGAAATAAAGCTGCGTCATCCATCCTCCAAAGGCGTTCGCGTCCAGCAAACGACGCCCGCGACTCCAGTCGCGCTAAAACCGAAGCGCCGCCAGCCCCGTCCCTACGGCCCTTTTGATGGAGAGCGGGCCGGGGCTGGCTCATCTCTCAATCCTAAGGTTCCGCATAACCCGCACCATGCACAGGAATAAGACGCTTCCATAGAGTCAGGATAAGGTATGGTGTTTCTGGGCTCTGTGAACGAAAAGACCTAGGTGCTCTTTCGATGAGTCAAACCAATCATGCACATGCTGATAATCATCCGGCACACCGCCGAACTTTCGGGCCGAGCTTTCTGCGTGATGGAGGGGATGTGCCATATCAGAGCCCCTCGTGTTCGGTGGTCTCAGACACGATATAGCGGTTCGAGTGGCTGACATCGATCTTGTCCACCTCGAGCGCCCAGGTCAGTTCGCCATAGCCGCCTTCATTGTTCTCGAAACCGGGGCTCAGCGCATAGGCGAAGTCCCAGCCGAAGTCTTCGACCCTGCGCCGCAACTCGTCCGTCAGGGTGACTGTGTCAGGGGTCACGACAACATCCTCGACATTGCCGGAATCGCCGTAGCCTTCGTATTGCACCTCGATGCCGGTTACGCCTAGGGCGCGCAACTCGGAGAGAAGCGCCGCGCGGGTCTCAACCCGCTGTTCGGCAGCCCGTCTCTGGGAGTCGAGCATCTGCGTATAGAAATCAGTCGCTTGTGTCATGTTTTTGGTCCTTTGGAATTGAGGGAAGGGGAGGTCGACCGTTACGAGAAGCCGCCCCGGTGGTTTCCTTAAGCGGGCTTCAGGCTGCAGCGTCACCGCGGTTTTCAACCGTCCGGTCAACCAGGTTGAAATAGAGGTTCTCGGTCGCACGCTTGAAACCCGGTGGTTTGCGCGGGGCGAGGCAGCGCACCGAAGCGCTGCAACTCTCGCCATGCTCCATCGCGAACTGCGTTACCTTTTCGATCAGGTCATCCATGCCCGCGGCCTGGATACGCTTTTCCGGGTAGCTCCCTAGCATCTGGAACTGGGTAACAACGAAGGCGCCATCGCGATGCGCGGGGTAGAGGGTGATCTGGTAGTCGAGTGTCTTGGCCATCTCTGGTCTCCTGCGGCGGGCGGGCGCGGTATCGCGCCCCTTGGAACCCGCTAGCCCGAAAGGACCGCCCTTTGTGCAAGGGCGATCCGGGGCGGTGAGTAGGGATTGGAGGCGTCAGTATTCCGATGGGAGAAGGAGGGTCAGAACGCGACGCGTCTGCGCGGGATCAGAGGGCTCTGGCGACCCGTACGTGTAGTCGACGTCATACAGGTCGAGTTTGAACCAGACGGTTGTACCATCGAGGTCGATGATGCCCATCTCGTGCCATCCCTGCGGATCACTGTCGGCATTGAACCCCTCGAAGGCGGCGACACGTCGGGTCAATTCCAGTTGCGCATCGATCCCAAGCGCCGCGACGCCGCGTGTCATCACGAACTGGCCCTGCGGGGCATCGGCGACCGGGGTCGTGCCGAGGATAGAGCGGCGAAACGCGTCATTCTGGGCGGCGATGCGTGCGGCTTCCTGGACGGGATCGAGGTCAAGGGTGGTGGTCATGGGATGTCTCCGGGACGGGCCAGCCGATCCGATATCGGCTGTAGGCAACCCGTCGGCCGGAAAGGGCCGCCCTCGATGTGAGGACGGCCCTAGGCTCACGACGGGATAAAATCAGTGACCGTTTCGTCAGGCCGCATCCCCGCTGAGGAAGGCGGGCAAGGACGATGGTTCATCGCTCTCCGCCTCGGCCAGAGCGTCTGCGGCGGGCACGTCGCCTTCCTCGGCCTCGGGCGCATCGCCAATCATTTTGGCGTCGGCCTCCGTCGCACCGGCAAACAGCATCCCGTCGGGCAACCAGCGCGTCGTTTTTGCAGCTGTCGCCGCGTCGAAACCTTCCGTCTCGCCGGCCGTTTCCGCAAAAGCCCGTTCCATAGCTGCCCCGATATCGCCCTTGCGCTCGCGATTGCGTTCTTCGGCGTAGTCGTCGCCAATCAGCTTGCGCGCAGTGGCCACAGCATGCCCCTTGTTTACCCGCCCCCAGTAGTTCTGCGCGGTCGGGCGCCAGCAGGCCGCCACATCGACATCGAGCCGCGCGCCGATCTCCTCGATGATTGGGGATGGGCGATTGTCTGAGGAGAGTTGCGGCTTGACCGCGAGACCCGTCGCCCAAGCGAAAAGCGCCTGTTTGTCGGCAATAGGCAGCGCCGACATCGCCCGGAAGTCCTCGGGTTTCTCGAGCTTCATCCAATCGGTGGCGAAGCCCCGTTCCAGCGCCTCGAGCATCTTCTGGGCGACAGTGTCCGCATGCAACACCTCGCGGTTCTGCGCCTGGAAGGCCCGGATCGAGATATCGAGCGCCTCGTTGTTGTAGGACCGCCCCAGAACCTGCTCGCAGAGCGCGTAGAGCATCGCATCGAACGCCACCTCGAAATCCGCTGCCAGATGCGCCCGCAGAATATGCTGGCGCGTGGCCCGCAGATCATCCGCCAAGCTCGCCGAAATCCCATCCGCCTTGCGCAAAGTCGCGGCCGGGTCGGAGGTCGGCACCGGCGTGGAGGAGGTCGGCGGCGTCACGTGTGGGCGGGCAGGTGAGGGGGCACCATCCGCATCTGCGGTGGTCTCGTCAGGTTCGGGCGCAGCAGGAATATCCTCCGGTCGCACGAGGCCTTTCTCGACGCGCAACACCCCATCATGACCGATGGTCAGAACGACACCGGCGATAGCGCGATCTTCGTCTGCGTAAGGTTGCCGTTCGCGCTGCAGGGCCTCGATTTCGCGCAGCCGCGGCTCAATGGCGTAGTATTCTTCCGTCTCAGCGTCGGTCCAATCCTTGCCGTCATTCTGCGCCGCCAATTCTTCTTCGCGCGCGATGAGGCGTTCCTCCTCAGCCAGCAGGTCCGGATCAGGCTCAACGTCCTGCGGATAGACCCGCCCGAAGCTGCGAAACGCGCCGTAATCCACCGAGAGATGCACCTCGACCCATTTCCACGCCGCCTCGAAGGGTTTGGCAGCGGTTTGCAGTTTCTCGATGGCGAGACGTTCCAGAAGTTCGGGGTTTTCCATATGGGCGCTAGCGCGGTCGTCAAAGAGATCGCGCAGCAGAACCCCGCCCGCCGCCTCGTATGCCTCGATGCCGACAAAGCGCCCGAGGGCCGAGTTCGCCGAATGCGCGGTCTCGGTCAGGTGGCGTTTGATGCTTTGCGGGTGGATATGATAGCCGCCCTTCACCGCATTCCAGACCGCCAGTTGACGATCATGGTCGTCGGTCAGCGTGAAGGCCATGACGCACTCGAGGGTCAGATCGCCCGCGCGGAACTGCTCGATGATCTCGGGCGCGACACGGGCGAGTTTGAGGCGACGGCGCACCAGGTCAACCGAGACGCCGAATTTCAGCGCGATCTCTTCCTCGCTTCGCCCCTCGGCGATCATCGCCTCAAAAGCTTCGAACTGGTCGGCCGGGTGCATTGCCGCGCGCTGGAGGTTTTCCGTAGCGGAGGTGAGAATGGCGTTGCGCTCGTCCTCCACGAGGCAGGGCACCGGGTGATCAGCGGGGATGACACCGTCATTGGCGAGTTGCTTCAGCGCCTGGAGGCGGCGACCGCCGGCATCGACTGCAAAACGGGCCTCAGACAGCGCATGAACCACAAGATTTTGCTTGATGCCGGTCTCACGAATACTTGCGAAGAGTTCCGCGTCATCCTTCTCACTTGTGGCCACTTTGCGGACGTTGAGCGGGCTGAGTTCCAGTTGGTCGAGCGGTATCATCCGGATGTCGGCAGCGCCGTCAGGTGTTGCCGATCCGGCGGCTTCGGTTTTCGTCGCGGTGGCGGGTTTCGGTCGGGTTGAGGTCTTGGCCATGATCAGGGTCCTTGTCACGCCGGACCCGGAAGAGGCTCTCTCTATCCTTTCAAGCCCGGCAACCGGGCTTCCCTTTCTCTGGCTTTTTTAGTTTGCATGGTGACGGCGTGCCCTCACTGGAATTCACTTTTTGACAGCTCCCATGACATGTACTCCGAATTGATAACATGTTGTTTTTTAGTAGGTTTCACACTTAAGGGTAGCGCGCTCCCAGTTACAAATTTGATTCCTGTAAGGTGATGGATTGGACGCCCCTCCTGCCGGTTCGCAATTGAGCCGGAGTGACCTAAAATGGTCGCAATAGGGGGGGGGATAACACAATGGAAAACGTACGTAATTTTGGCATAGACTTAGCCAAGCGCACGTTCGCGATCTGCGGGGCCGATAAGTTCGGTTACCTATCCATTGAACTGGCCCCCGTTTCGACCGGACACTCGGGCATAACCATGGAGGCTTAGGGATAGCCCTAAGCACGTGCTTATGTCTGACTATGAAATCATCACCGATGGCGGCCGCAGGCGTCGCTGGACGTCGTCCGAGAAGCTGCGGATCGTAGAGGAGATGCTGGACGAGAGGGCCAGCATCTCGGTTGTTGCGCGCCGTAATGGCGTGGCACCGAACCTGTTGTATCGTTGGCGGCGTCTGATGCTGGAAGGAGGAGCCGTGGCCGTGTCAGGAGGTGATGACGTCACAAGCAACCGGGCCGTCCGGCAGATGGAAGATCGCATCCGGGGAACTGGAGCGCCAGCTCGGGCGCAAGACGCTGGAGGTCGAGATCCTCGAGGAGGTGCTCGACAAGTCGCGCTCAAAAAAACTGACGTGGCATGTGCAGTCGCAGCCCAAGGGCGGTTCCCGATGAGCATCGTGGCCGAAACTCTGGGCGTCTCCAGATCGAACCTGCACGCCCGCGTGACGGGATGCGCGAAGCCGCGACGGCGCTATCATAAAGCGCAAGACGCGGCGGTGGTGCGGCTCATCACCGCGCTGGTGGCGGCGCGACCGACCTACGGATATCGTCGCATCACGGCCATCCTGAGCCGGCAGTTGCGTGCCACCGGCGCATCGCCTGTTAATCACAAACGCGTCTACCGGATCATGCAGGCCCAAAACCTGCTGCTGGCGCGTCGCTACCCCGAACGGTCCGATCGCGCGCACAACGGCAAGGTCGTGACCATGCGATCGAACCTGCGATGGTGCTCCGACGGCTTCGAGTTCACATGCTGGAATGGTGACATCGTTTGCGGCGCATTCATTATCGATGCCCACGACCGCGAGATCATAGATTGGTGCGCCGTCGCCAACGCAGGCATCAGCGGATCAGACGTGCGCGACATAATGCTGGCGGCGGTGGAGGCGCGGTTTGGCGGTCACCGTGCGCCGCACCAGGTCGAGATGCTCAGCGACAACGGTTCGCTTTACATCGCCAAGGACACCCGCATCTTCGCCCGCCAGCTCGGCCTGAAACCCTGCTATACCCCGGTGAAGAGCCCGCAGAGCAATGGGATATCCGAGGCATTCGTGAACACGCTCAAGCGGGACTACGGGAACGTCACACCGCTGCCAGACGCCGTCACCGTCCTTGGGTTGATTGCCGGATGGTTCGAAGACTACAATGAGAACCACCCGCATTCGGGGCTGAAGATGCGCTCACCACGCGAGTTCATCGCAGCTCAAACCGCAACCGCCTGAGTGTCCGGTGATACGGGGGCAAGATCATCCATTCGCTACACCGAGAGGCTGGGAGAAGCTGGCATCGAACCCTCTGTCGGCAGTGTCGGCGACACTTACGAGAACGCCTTGGCCGAGACCATCAACCGCCTCTACAAGGCCGAAGTCATCCATCGCGGCGGCCCTTGGCGCTGCTTCGAGGCCGTCGAATACGCGACGCTCGAATGGGTGGACTGGCTCGACAATCGCCGCTTCCTCGAACCTATCGGGAATATCCCGCCCGCGGAGACAGAGACCAACTTCTGCGCAGCTCTAGAAACTGAAGACATGGCCGCGAAACTAACGACAATCAGCCTCCGGAAAACCCGGCGCAGTTTAAGCTTCCGGGCCACCAACAACAAGAGGCTCTCTACCTATCCGACCCAAATGCTATCAAGGTGCACTATGAGAACTGGCGCGCAGCCTTACGGTATTCAGATGGCTTCATACCAGCGACCTTGAAGAACATGCGATTGAAGTTTGACACGTTTCGAAATCCAGACTCAAAGCAGATTTCGGTCACAGGCATGTCACTGTCGCGGAGAAGCTGCTTGGCAGTCCAGACTTTAAGAATAGTGACATGGTCGGTGAAGGTGTTCCCGGTCTGCTTTTTGAAGAACCGTGAGAAGGCAGCCTCTGACATCCCCACGTTGTCGGCGACTTCTTCGATCCTCGGGCTCTCCAAGAAGTTTTCCTGTAGATAACCAAGCGCGGTTTCCAAACGTCTGAGTCCTATTTCGCCCCCGCTCCGGGATCCGGTTGCAAAGCGCTGCGTCGCCAATGTCCGCACATTTGTTGCTTGCAGCATCCTACCAAGTAGTTCCATCATCAACCCAAGGCGCTGCAAACCACTGTGTTGGCCAATCTCCTCCAGAATCGAGGCGCAGACCTGTGCGTCCTTTCCCATGAATTCCAGTCCGAGCTTTGCCTGTGCGAACAGTGACTGAAGTAAGCTCAGTTCCGGAATCCTTTTGCGAGCGTCCAGAAGAATGCCGGGGTGGAACTGCAAAATAACATCTCGGTTGCGGATGAGTTTTCCATCTGCTGGCAGCGTGATCCAGTTATGAGGCAGATCACTCCCGACCATGACGAGGTGGCCAGGTTCAAAATTTCCAATGTAATCGCCGATATAGCAAAGGCCCGAGCTCTTTCGAATGAGATGAATCTCAATCTCGGGGTGGTAGTTCCATACATTTCTGCGCCAGGGATAGTCATCCGTTCTCCAAAGCAAACTGGACCCGTCTGGGATAGAAATATGTTCATAGTAGGCATTTTCATCGCCTACTTCTGGTGATTTGTCCATCCTGCCTACTTTCTACAACTCCTACTCAGGATCATTAAACTATAGAAAGTTGATGTCTAGTGCCGTATTTTCACGGCAAGTGTCCGCTTAGTCTCAGTGCAAGTGCATTGGAGGATGCGCTGTTAACAAGAGCTCTGGGAGGATCTAATGAAATCCACATTTTCTAAACTTGCTACGTCGACAGCTGCGAGCGCGATGGTGCTTGGTTCGCTGAGCGTTGGGGCAATTACACTGACACCGCAGGCCGCTGTTGCTGACGGGCATGCTGTATGTTCCAAACCCGTCCAAATTTTAGCACAGCCACGCGACGGTCTGACACTTCTGGAAGAGTATGCATCCGAGTTCGAAGAGCTGTCTGGCGCATCTTTTCAGATCGACTACTTGAACGAAGGCGATCGTCGAGCAAAATCGCAAGCAGATGCCGCAACCATCGGTAACTACAACGTATACTACGTCGACGAAGCCAACCTGGCTCTGTTCGCGTCCTCCGGCTGGATCGCTCCTCTCTTGGATCACTATCCTGAGGAGTACGACTACAACGACTTTGATCCCGGCCGCATCGCAACGGCGACCTACGACGGCACAGTCTACTTTGCGCCGATCTTGGGCGGTGGCGACCTGATGGTTTATCGCAAAGACCTGCTTGAGGCCGCTGGCATCGAACCGCCGACCACGCTGGAAGAGTTGAAAGCGGCAGTCGAAGCGCTGCACGACCCAGATAACGGAATTTACGGGATCGGCTTGCGCGGGCAGCGCGGCTCGGGTGCAAACGTGTGGCGCTGGATGCCCTATTTTAAAGGCATGGGTGGCGAATGGTTTGACGCCGATGGCAATGCTGCGATGAACAGTGAAGCCGGCATCATGGCGACGGAAACCTATTTGGAACTCTTCCGGTATTCGGCCCCAGGTACCCAGACGGGCAGCTGGGATGAATCCACCGGCGCTTTCCGGGCCGGTCAGATCGCGTTGATCATCGAGTCTGCTCCGCTTGGCGGCATTACTCTGGATGAGTCACAGTCGCAGGTTGCTGATTTGGTCGGTTTTGCTCGCCCTCCGGCCCCTCTGACAGGGGGTGGTTTCGGCCACGGCTTTGCAATCGGCACGCGGGCTAACGCAGATGATGCTGCGCTTGATTGCGCCGGTCTTTGGGCCGCTTGGGCAACTTCCAAAGAGAACGAAATGCGCCGTCTCGAAGCGGGACAAGCAGGTGAGTTGAACCGCCTGAGCGTTATCGGAAGCGACCTGTTCGCTGAGACCTTCGGCACTGAACTCCCGGCGGCTTTGGCTGACACGGCTGAAGTCACGGCTGTGAACTTCTGGCAAGATGCACGCTGGCAGGAATTGGGCGGTCAGTGGGGTATCATCCTCGAAGAGTTGATCACAGGCACCCGAGACGACGTTCCTGCCGCTCTGGCGGAGCTGGAAGAGTTTGCCAACGACCTTGTAGAGTAACCTCCCTGCCAGCAAGGTGCAGGCGCCGCCCAAACCACCGGGCGGCGTCAATACCTCCGGAAACGAGCTCGCCGACCGGGCAGCTGAATAATTCAGCACACATCCAATCAAAAAGCTGGCTTAAGCCAGTTGAAAACAACCTGACAACTCGGGGGAGGACACATGAACAGTCGTCAGACACTACCCTATACGTTCTTGGTGCCGACGATACTGGTGCTGATGGTGTTGGCTTTCGTTCCGCTTGGCTATGCGATCAACATCTCTTTTCAAGACCGGACGCTGATTTCACCAAATAGCAGCTACATTGGCTTTGAGAACTACATCGACCTTTTCTCAGATCGCCGGTTCAAGAATGCGCTGTGGGTGTCATTCAAGTGGGAAATCATCACGGTAACGTCGACAATGATTGCCGCAGTCGGCCTTGGTGTCCTCATGTTCGAGACACTCAAGCCACGCACGCGAAACCTAATGTGCTTGGTGTTTCTCATCCCAGTTCTTTTGCCACGTGTTTCTGCGGCTTTCGTTTGGAGCTTCGCGTTTCACCCGCTCTACGGCATCGTGACGTATCCCTACCGGGCAATAACCGGCAAGCCACTTGATCTCCTGACCAATCCAGACACAGCGCTATTTGCGGTTGCTTTCGTCGATCTTTGGCAGTGGGGTTTCTTTTTTGCTGTCATCGTCCTGAAGCTGCTTGAGTCCTTGCCACCACAACCGCTCGAGGCGGCCCGATTGGATTATGCGAAGACATGGCAAATCCACGCTTTCATCACCTGGCCCATGTTGAAAGCGCCGCTGGTCAGTCTGGCGCTCGTCAAAGCCATCGAGTCGCTCCGGTCCTTTGATCTTGTCTACATCATGACCCGCGGCGGGCCTGGGATCACAACCGAAACGCTGGATATGTACGCTTTTTCACAAGGCTTCATCGAGGCGGGTAAGATCTCATACGCGTCAAGCATGGCAGTCATCATGATGGTTCTGACCGTCGTAATCTTCACATTCATCTGGAAGAGGGTTCGGACATGAAAGCCTCTCATATCATCGGCAAAGCGTTCCTCGCGCTTATGGCCTTTATCGTTCTGTTCCCAATCTTCTGGACGGCGCTCAATGCGTTCAAAGTGAATGCCGACATTCTGGTGACCACACCAAAGTTCGTCTTTGAACCGACCTTTGACAACATCGCTTATGTGCTTAGCCGCAACAGTGTAATGGCGGCACTGACAAACTCGCTCGTGATTTCGCTGACCTCCGTGGTCATCGGGATCGCCCTAGGACTACCTGCTGCCTATGCTGTAGCGCGTTATCCGAACCGGTGGACGGAAGAGATCCAGTTCTTCGTTTTGTCCTTGCGGTTCCTGCCGCCTGTGGCCGTCGCTATTCCGCTCATGGTGATTTGGCTAAATCTCGGCCTTTATGACAGCTGGACGGCAATGATCGCGACGTATTCGTTGCTGACGATCTCCATCACGATCTGGCTGGCGGTACCGGCTTTTCAGCAAGTTCCAAAAGCAATTGAGGAAGCCGCACGTGTCGACGGTTATGGCGCCTATGCGGTGTTCCTCAAGATCGCTCTACCCGTCGCAATGAAGACGCTCATTGGCGCTATCGCGTTTAGCTTTGTACTGATTTGGAACGAGTTCCTTATCGCTTTGATGCTGACCACGGGCAAAGCCAAGACGTTGCCAATCGTTGCTTCGGAGATGTCTCAGGTCGGGATGGATGTGCCTTGGGGCATCTTGAACGCCGCAGTCATTCTTCTGTCGATCCCCCCGCTCCTGCTTTTGGGCCTTCTGAGCGGGTTTATGAACTCGATGTTCTCAAACAAATCACGATAGGCGACCAGATATGCAAGCTCTTGTATTGGAAAAGAAAGGTGAGTTGACAATTCGCGAGATCGACCTGCCAACGAAACTTGGGCCTGAAGATGTTCGGATTGCAATCCACACCGTCGGTGTGTGTGGCAGTGACGTCCACTATTACACCCATGGCGGTATTGGTGACTACATCGTCCGCCAGCCGATGGTTCTGGGCCATGAAGGCGCAGGCACTATTGTCGAAATCGGCAGTCGGGTCGCCAATCTAAAGGTCGGGGATCGGGTCTGTATGGAGCCTGGCATTCCCAATCTCTCATCCCGAGCGTCCAAACTCGGTATCTACAACGTGGACCCGGAAGTGACCTTTTGGGCGACGCCTCCCGATCACGGCATTCTGACGCCGGAAGTAATTCACCCTGCAGCATTTACCTACCGACTGCCGGACAATGTGAGTTTTGCTGAAGGAGCGATGGTTGAGCCCTTCGCGGTTGGGATGCATTCGGCAGCTCGTGCGCGCATTATGCCAGGCGACGTCGCCGTTGTGACTGGGGCTGGCACCATAGGCATGATGGTTGCGCTTGCCGCGCTTGCGGGTGGCTGCAGTAAGGTGATCGTATCCGACATTTCTGCCGAAAAGCTGGAAATTGCCGGAAGCTATGATGGCATCATTCCGGTTGATGTCCGAGCATCAAACCTGGTCGATGAAGTTGCTGCCCACACCGATAACTGGGGCGCTGATATCGTTTTTGAGGCCAGCGGCGCACCGCAGGTGTTCGACGATATTCTGAAAGTGGTGCGTCCGGGTGGCGCATTGGTCCTTGTCGGCTTGCCGCCCGACCGGGTGCCTCTGGACGTGAATGGTGCCATCGCAAGGGAAATCCGGATCGAAACAGTCTTTCGGTATGCAAACGTGTTTGACCGCGCTCTCGGCCTCATCGCATCCGGCAAGGTCAACCTTCGACCACTCATCACCGAGACGTTTCCGTTCTCACAATCAATCGAAGCTTTTGAACGCGCAGCCGAGGGCCGACCAGCGGACATAAAACTTCAAATCGTTATTCCTGGGGAGGAACCCTGATGGCAGGTATCGTCTGTAAGCATCTCAATAAGAAATATGGTGAGGTTGAAGTTGTCCCGGACTTCAACCTTGAAGTCGAAGATCACGAGTTTGTCGTCTTTCTGGGCCCATCTGGCTGCGGCAAATCCACGATCTTGCGCATGCTTGCCGGATTGGAGGACATCACCGGTGGCGAGTTGAGCATCGGTGGCAAGATCGTCAACGACGCTGAACCAGGTGATCGCGGGATCGCTATGGTGTTTCAGAACTACGCGCTCTACCCGCACATGTCGATCAAGGACAATATCGCCTTCGGTCTGCGTCGGCTGAAGACATCCAAAAAGGAGATAAACGAGCGCGTCGATGCCGTCACAAAAATGCTTGGGCTTGAGCCCTACCTTGATCGCAAACCCACCGAGCTTTCAGGCGGGCAGCAACAACGTGTCGCGATTGCCCGTGCCATGATCAAGACACCTGATGTGTTTTTATTCGATGAGCCTCTCTCGAACCTTGATGCAAAATTGCGTGCACACATGCGCTATGAAATCGCGCGACTTCATAAAGAGCTTAAGACCACATCTGTCTACGTTACTCATGATCAGATGGAGGCGATGACGCTCGCCGATCGTATCGTCTTGCTCAATGCTGGTGAAATCGAACAAGTCGGCTCACCAGAGGAGATCTACGACTATCCTGAGACGCTCTTCGTAGCGGGGTTCATTGGAACACCGTCAATGAGCTTTCTCGATCTTGATGTCAGCAAAACAAGTGACGGATGGACTTTAAGCGGCACAGGAATCGTTCTCGAAATTGCAGGGGAACAATTCGCGCTCAACGAGAATGCCAAAGTTGTCATGGGCATACGTCCATCCAAATTTCATCTCGTCGACAAGCCCATTCATGGCAAGACAGTTACGAGCCGAGCGGAGTTTGTAGAGTTTCATGGCGACGAGGTGCTTGTGGGTTTCAGCATTGGTGAAACTCAGATCACGGCATTTGTTAAGGCAGGAAATCGACCGCAGGAAGGTGATACGGTTCACTTCGCAGTCGAAGAAAACGAGATTCATCTCTTCGACAAGAAGTCCGAGCGTACTTTGCGGCAGGGCACCAGCCCAAGCGCAGCATCTCCGGTTTTGGCTGAGGTAGGAACCTAAAGAGGACTCATCGAATGCGTCGCACAATTCTAGTCTACGGCGATTCCAACACGTTCGGTCTCAAGCCTCTACGTTTCGAAGGGGACATTGAACGGTTCGCTTCCTACGCGCGTTGGACTTCTCTCCTGCAGGTCGATTTAGGCTCGGATTTTGAGGTGGCGGTCTCTGGTTTGTGCGCACGTACCACCATCCATGACGACACTGTCGAGGGGAATGACCGCTCAGGTTTGCGACTGCTCCCAACGACAATGGAATGTCATCGCCCCATTGACCTCCTTCTCATCATGTTGGGTACAAACGATCTGAAAGAGCGTTTCAAGCTTTCGCCCGAAGACATTGCAGCGGGGGTAGAACAGCTGTGTTTGAAGGCGCGAGAGACAGGCTTCTTGACGACCAATCTGTCATGTAACCTTCTCATCATTTCTCCTCCCGTCATACTCGAAACTGGTGTTCCGGCGGATAATTTTCTTGGAGGCGCGGCAAAGTCATTAGGTTTGGCGTCCGCCTACGCAGATGTCGCAATACGCGTCGGTGCCAGGTTCCTCAATGCTGCTGATTTTATCGAGAGTGACCCTCTTGATGGCGTCCATTTGTCAGCCGCGGCGCATGCGACACTCGCACGTAAAGTTTCATCCGTGATCTCGCCGCTGTTGCGAAAAGACCCCGATACCAAAGAACCTGAGAACGCCGCCGAGGCCCGGACATGACAGTCAACGATACGAACTCGATACGTGCAGTCGTTAGCCTGCTAGAGGCATTGGTGGCTCAGAAGCCTCGGATTATAGTTGCAGTAGTTGGTCCCCCGGCCACCGGCAAATCGACCTTCGCCGAGGCACTTAACGAAGAGATCAACACTGAAAATTCTCTGAGCGCAAAGATTGTTCCGATGGATGGTTTTCATTTGGACAATGTCCAGTTGGATCGGCTTGGTCTGAGATCAAAAAAGGGGGCGCCAGAAACCTTTGATTTTGATGGTTTCCAATTGCTTCTCCGCCGGATCAAAGATCTTAGTAACCCCATTTATTACCCTCTTTTCGACCGGTCCCTAGACAAGGCAATCGGGGGTATGGGTGTGCTCTTCCCCGAGACAAACATTGTTATTGTGGAAGGTAACTACCTGCTCCTTGATGAGGACCCGTGGCGCGAACTACGACAGCTGTTCGACTACAGTATTTACCTCGAAACGCCGCTTGACGTGTTGGAAGAACGTTTGATCCAGCGATGGATCGACAACGACCACACCGAAGCTGAAGCCCGCGAAAGAGCGCTTTCTAACGACATTCCAAACGCGCGTCGGGTTGTTCAGAACACCCTTCCCGCGACAACAACACTAAGGCTGTAAACCGACCATGCTTGACACCGATGTAGATCTTAAGGCGTGCGCGAACTTGATACGTGGGCTCGCTATTGATGCGGTTGAAGAAGCCGGGCATGGACATCCCGGAGCTGC
Source organism: Pseudorhodobacter wandonensis (assembly GCF_001202035.1). Taxonomy (GTDB): domain Bacteria; phylum Pseudomonadota; class Alphaproteobacteria; order Rhodobacterales; family Rhodobacteraceae; genus Pseudorhodobacter; species Pseudorhodobacter wandonensis. The sequence goes on from NZ_LGHT01000040.1 coordinate 24,043, forward strand.
CATGGGTATGGCAGATATCGCTGCGGTTCTTTACGCCAAACATCTTCGTTTCGATGGAACCTCTCCTGGCTGGCATGATCGTGACAGAGTGATCCTCTCGAACGGTCATGCCTCCATTTTTTTGTATGCCCTCCTTTATCTGACCGGTGTACCCGGGGTGACTCTGGACGACATCAAAGCTTTCCGCAAAGCGGGCTCAATCACACCCGGCCATCCAGAAGTTGGTCATACGCCCGGTGTAGAGGTCACGACCGGACCACTAGGTCAAGGACTCGGTATGTCCGTTGGCATGGCTATCGCCGAGCGTCGCCTTCGTGACGAGTTTACGGCGGATATCTGCAACCACAGAACTTGGGTTTTTGCGGGCGATGGCTGCCTGATGGAAGGCGTAGGCCAAGAAGCCGCATCTCTTGCCGGCCATCTTGGCCTTGGACATCTCAATGCCCTTTATGATTGCAACAAGATCACCATTGATGGCGGAACTGAGCTTTCATTTACCGAAGACACGGCTGCGAAATTCAAGGCTATGGGATGGCATGTCGTCGAAGCATGTGGCCACACCCATACTGAGATCGACGATGCAATTGCGGCAGCCAAGGCGGAAACCTCTAAGCCCTCCTTGCTGATTTTTAGAACCACCATCGGATGTGGTGCCCCAACAAAGGCGGGGACATCTGGTATTCACGGATCCAAGCTGGGTGCAGAAGAAGCGGAGGCCGCAAAAGCAGGTCTCGGTTTGCCCGCAGAGCCGTTCGAGATCGACGAAGCCGCGCTGGCCGTTTGGCGTTCTTTTGGAATGGTCGGCAAGAAAGATCATGAGGCATGGCAGTCGCGACTGGAGGAATTGGCACCTGACTATGCTGCTGAATACCACCGCCGCGTGGGCGGTGAATTGCCAGATTCATTTGCTCAAACCGTTGCCAATGCGAAGCGCGCATGGGCCCAAGAGCCTCAGAAAGTCGCGACCCGAAAAGCCAGCCAAATGGCGCTGGACGTGCTGACCGAGTTGCTCCCGGAGATGATCGGTGGATCGGCGGACCTGACAGGTTCTAATCTCACAAAAACGCGCGCGACAAACGTCGATTTCACAGCGGCTCAGTCAGGCCGCTATGTGAACTATGGGGTTCGTGAATTTGCTATGGGTGCAGCGCTAAACGGCATCGCCCTGCACGGAGGGTTCATACCGTATGGCGGGACGTTCCTCGTTTTCTCCGATTATATGCGCAATGCCATACGTCTGGCCGCCCTCATGAAGTCAAAGACCCTGTTCGTCATGACACATGACTCCATTGGCTTGGGAGAGGACGGACCAACGCACCAGCCGATTGAGCATCTTGCTAGTCTGCGTGCGATACCGGGCCTGAACGTGTTTCGCCCTGCTGATCTTGTTGAAACGCTCGAGTGTTACGAGGCTGCATTGAAGCTCGATGGTCCATCGCTCTTCGCCTTCTCTCGCCAAACCTCCCCGGCGATCCGCACGCAACATGTTGATGATAATCTGTCGGCAAAAGGAGCCTATGTCCTCCACGAACCTAAGGGAGCCCGCGATATCACACTAATCGCCACAGGCACCGAAGTCGCGATCGCGCTTGAGGCGGCAAAGATGCTCGAAGACCAACAAGTTCATGCAGCGGTCGTTTCGATGCCCTGCTGGAACCTCTTTGATGCGCAACTCTACAATCACCGCGCTGACACGCTCGGTCATGGCCCAAGACTTGCCATTGAGGCCGCAAGCACTTTCGGATGGGAAAGGTATGTTGCGCAAACTTCTGATGTGATCGGCGTCAACGACTTTGGTGCCTCTGCAAGCGCCGAAGAACTCTATACGCAGTTTGGTCTGACCCCAGAGAAGATCACAGAGCGGGCGTTGATCAAACTCGACCGTACGAAACCCACAACCCAGTGAGCTTGAAAGGCCGATCCTATGCCGAGTGCCCTCCAACAACTCCAAGAGATGACAGTCATCGTTGCTGATACGGGCGACGCTGCTGAGATTGCCAAACATAAGCCCGTTGATTGCACCACTAACCCTTCGCTTGTTTTGGGAGCGCTAGACAGTCCGGCTACGGGCGATCTGATCGCGACAGAAGTCGCGACGGCGAAGGCAAAAGCTTTCGATGCGGCAGCTCTTTGCGATACTTTGACCGTGGCAATCGGCGCAAATCTGGCCTCGCTGGTTCCGGGCCGTGTCTCCACAGAGGTCGATGCGCGTCTCTCTTTTGATGTCGATGCTTCGGTTCGTCGCGCGCACGGCATCATTACTGACTATGACCGCCGCGGCGTGGCAAAAGATCGTGTCCTGATCAAACTTGCCTCGACATGGGAGGGCATCAAGGCTGCCGAGCAGCTTGAGCGTGACGGGATCAACTGCAATCTCACTCTGCTATTCTCGCTTGAGCAGGCCAAGGCCTGCGCCGACGCAGGCGTGTTCCTCATCTCCCCGTTTGTTGGGCGCATCACCGATTGGTTCAAGAAGGCCCACGGCATCGAGCACTACGCGCCTGACGAAGATCCCGGAGTTCAGTCGGTTCGTGAGATCTATCACCACTACAAGGCTCATGGGATCAAAACGGTCGTCATGGGGGCGTCCTTCAGAAGCGCCGAACAGGTAAAGGCGCTTGCGGGGTGCGACCGCCTAACGATCTCACCAAAGCTTCTGTCCGAGTTGGGCGCAGATGATGGAGACCTCCCACGCACTCTCTTCGAAGACACGACCGTTCCAACAAAGGCCGAGGCGCTGCAAGAAGCTGACTTCCGTTGGGGTCTCAATGGAAACGCAATGGCGACAGAGAAGCTCGCCGAAGGCATCCGCAACTTCGACAAGGACCACCAGAAGCTCCTGAAAATCCTAACAGATAAGCTCTCATAACGCGCTGCCGATTGGTGCACAGTTGCAAGATGAAGATCGGTCATGGCGGCTGTGTTGTTTGTCTGTGCCCCTTTGCAGCCAGATGCCAATAACTGCGTTCAATGCAGTTCAGAGCAGGTTCCAAGAAAGTCATAAGCAAGATTATCCGAGTTTGGCGAACACCAAATTTCCCTGTAGAATTCGTCCTCTACAACCTCCCTGTGGACGACCAACTGGCGGCACCGGTATTGCCGGTGCCGCCCTTTTCCGAAAGAACGATTGAACGGCCCATAATGTTAGCGAGACGGATGATCCCGTGACCTGCGTATCGGCAGGCATCCCATTTCGGCGATCTCGCGCCGCTACAAGATTTCTTCTCTGCACTTCCGAATGTAACATATATCGCGTGGCGATATTTCGCGCACCGTGTCCGTTTCGCGGGCATGAACTTGCGGGACCGTGTAGCACTGAACATCCAGGACTTGAGACGCGCCCGCGGCCTCAGCCAAGAGGAGCTTGCTCATCGGGCCGAAGTGAGCCGCGGCCATATGGGCAAGGTCGAGAACGCCAAGTTCGCCGCCTCCCTCGACCTTCTCGAACGTATCGCCAAAGCGCTGAACGTAGATCCAGAAGAGCTCTTTACAAAACGCTAGCCAGTATTTGCCAGCCCGTGATGCGTCCTGGAGCGGAACGTCTCAAAGGGTAGTCAAATGGAGTGCAGAGAGTTCAATGGGTAAGAAGAAGACAGGCTGGCCCTTCCAAGACGGGTTTCTGCACGACGGGGTGCATGAGCTTCACCTATTCACCGATTATCGTTGGAATGATGGCTCGGTGAGTCGCCGCTGGCATGTCGATCCGGAACGCTTTGATGCTTGTCTGGCCGAGCTGCGCCCAGTTTCCCTGAAGGCATCGGACCCTTCGGATCAGTAGAAAAACCACTCCGAATGGCCCATGTTGCCCTCAAAGTCACCGAACTCGACCATGATGCTGCGGGCATAAAAGTGCCATAAGCCTCCGCCGCTTGGGTAGGCGATCTCCTGCCCGCTTTCCGAGACGAATGTCGCGGGCCAGGGGGTGTGGGAGCCGTAGACCCGCTGGATGTAGCGGCAGGTCCGGTTCTCGCGATCGCAGGAGCGGATCGACCAATCCCACTGGCGCGGCTCGTCGCGCGGCTCGTAGGAGCGCCCAGTGAACCATATCACATGGGTCCGGTTCAGCCATTCGTATTCCGGCAGATTGGTGTCGAGCTCGCCCTCCCCACCGGGCCCGCCCAGCTCAACCGGCACATGGGCGAAGGTGCAGACCCCGAAGGGCGGCAGGCTCGGCCAGGGCGTGATACGGCGGATCATGGTGCGATAGGCGCGGGCACAAACGGCGCTCGGGGGGAAGCCTCCCGCCATGCAGAGCATGATGGCGCAGTCGATGTCATAGGCTTGCGCCTTCTCAGGGGCTCCGAACACCGCCATCACTCCCATTGCAGCTGCCATCGCCTGTCGTTTCATTTCGCTCTCCCGCAAAAGTTGCGGCAACTATCGTGCAATATGTATTTATCTGCAATATGTCGTATTGACTCTATATGACTTTATGGCCTTAGTGTCGTGAAGTAGAAGGGCTCTCGTGGGGAGAGTCCGAACATGCCGATAGCGCGCAACCAGATCCTGATCACCATCGATGGTGTCAAAGACTTGTCCGAAAAGGGCATCGCGTTCCGCTGCCGGTATGAACTCGTGGGGTTCACGGACGATGGCAAGCCGCGCTACCAGTGCATCTACCTGCGCGAGGGCGAGCCGGAAGCCATTCTGGTCTCGACCCGGATCACCCCACACGGGCCAGAGCCGCGGTATTTCAACATTTGGCCGGGGCTCTTCAAACATCATCTCGAGTTCGGTGACGGGCGCGATCTGCGCTTTGGTCCTGACTATGAGCTCACCCTCGAGGAGCGCGGCTGACGTCATCGCCTTTGGCCGTGACGGGGCGGCCCGGACATCCGGCTGGACCTTTCATGGCGAACGACCCGCCTGGGCAGGGCTGCATGATAGCACTGAGGCCGAAGTCGTTCTGGCCTCGCTGGACGCCACGCCGCCTTCCAGTCGCGACGGCATCCTCTCCCTGATCCGGACGACTGCCGTCCGCCACCAGGGGAACCGCGCCCTGCGTCAAGTTGGGCTGACTGCCGACGACTGGCAGGTCTTGTTCCGCGCCTTGGTCGAGGCTGAAAGCAGCTACAACCCGACCGCTGTCAGCCCCAAGGGCGCCGACGGTTTGGGGCAGTTGATGCCGGACACGGCCCGCGCGCTCGGCGTCGATCCGCGCGATCAGTCCCAGAACCTCGATGGCGCCGCACGCTATCTGCTCGCGCAGCTTGCCTCATTCAAGGACATCGATCTGGCGCTCGCGGCCTATAATGCCGGGCCGCACCGGGTGGTCGAGTATTCCGGCATTCCACCCTTCGCCGAAACCCGCGACTACATCGCGCGAATCCATCGGATCCGGTCCCGGCTGGCAGGCACGCCTGTGTCCGCTCCGGACATCCGCGTCGCAGACCAGGTTCCAGCCCGCGCGCCCGTCCTCATCGATCTTCAGTAAAACAAGGGAACTTCGCATGCACAGACATCGCCTCTGCCGCCTCTTGCCCATCGCCACAACCCTGGCGGCTTTCGCAAGCCCTGCCTTCGCGCAGGACTTGTCACCGATCCAGACCATGTTGGAAACCGTCGAGGCCGCGCTGACCGGTCCCATCGGGATCGCGGTCGCCACGCTTGCGGTCATCGGCACCGGCTTCATGTGCATGATGGGACGGCTGAACTGGGGCTGGTTCGCCTCGGTCATCATCGGGATCGTGCTGATCTTCTCGGCCGGCACCATCGTTGACGGCTTCTCCTGAGAACCGAGTACAGCAGTGGCAGAACGATCCCCCCTCTTTCTGGGCCTCGCCCGACCGCCCAAGTATCTGGGCCTCCCTGTCGGATACCTCGTGGTGCTGGCGACCGGGGTCGTTCTGCCGTTCATCTGGACCAAGTCGATGGTGTTCTTCCTGATCGGCCTTGTCGCCTATCCGATCCTCTGGTTCGTTGCTGACCGCGAGCCGCATTTCTTCGAGGTCCTACGCGTCTCCTACGGATCGGTGCGCCCGACGAAGAACCGGGCCCTGCATGGAGGCGACAGCTTTGGCGCTTGATGCGGGCACACTTTCCACTCACGGAACCGCTCTGTTTCAAGCGGGCGGCGGGGAGTTCGCGCGGGAGAGCTATCTCGCCGAACACCTGCCGTATTTTGCCCTCGCCGATGACGATGTCATGGTCCTGCGCGAGGGCGATCTGATGGCGACCCTGCGCCTTGATGGTCTGAACCCGATGACAACTGAGGACGCCCGGCTCGACGCGCTCAAACGCGCGGTCGCCGCCATCGTCGCCCAGACCGGCAACGCCTTCGGGTTCTACATCCACCGGATCTCGGTCCCGCAGGATCTCGGCATGCGCGCGATCGAGGAAGACAGCTTCGCCGCCGCGATCGACATGCGCTGGCAGACCCATGTCAAAGACCTGCGCCCAGCCAAGCGCCAGCTCTATCTCAGCGTCATCCGGCGGCCCGACATTTCGGCGCGCATTCCGCTCCTGCGCGCGCTGGCCCGTAAGGCCTGGGTCAAGGACCGCGCGACACGCCTGCAGGAACTGAACGAAGTCATGGGCTTCTTCGAGGTGGCGCTTGCCTCGGCCAATCCCGTCAGGCTCACGAAGTCGGGCGGTGAATGGCTGGGCTATCTCAATACGCTGAACGCAGGCAGCTTCTCCCCCATTGCCTTCGGGCAAAGCGCTCTGCCTCTGTCGCACACCCTGAGCAATTGCCGTGCGACCTTCGATGGCGATGTCGTCACCCTGACCGACGCCGTGACCGGTCAAGTCAAATACGGCGCGCTATTCTCGATGAAGACTTATCCGGCGCTGACAGACGTCACGCTGCTCGACGCGCTCGACCTGCCGCTCGACATCGTGCTGACGAACTCCTTCAGCCCGATCCCGAACAACATCATGGCCGAACGCATCCAGCGGATCATCCGCCAGATGCACGCCTCAGACGATGCCGCCGTGTCCCTGCGCGAACAGCTCGGCCAGGCTGCCGACGATCAGGAGGCAGGACGCATCGCGTTTGGCGACCATCACCTCTCCATCGCGGTGTACGCGCCGGACCGCGGCACGCTTGAACGGGCAGCCGCCCAGATCAAGCGCGTCGGCCAGGAGATCATGTCCGTCATCGTCCGCGAAAACATGGCGCTGAAGGCCACCTACTTCGCACAATCCCCCGGCAATTTCGGCTATCGCGCCCGCAAGACGCCGATCTCCTCGATCAACTTCGCCGACTTCGCGGCCCTCCATGGCAGCGTCGAAGGGCGTGGCCCGGACCAGTCTCCCTGGGGTCAGACCATTTCGGTCCTGCCGACGGTCGGCACCTCGGGCTATCGGTTCAATTTTCACGAGGCGGGCAGCCCCGGCAAGGAACCAACGGTCGGCCATACGCTTGTGCTCGGGCGCACCGGCACCGGCAAGACGCTCACCACCGCCTTCCTTGCGGCTCAGGCGCAGCGGGTCCGTGCGCGGCTCTTCTTCTTTGACAAGGATCGCGGCCTGGAAATGGCCGTCCGCGCCCTCGATGGCCGCTACAATGAAATCCGGGCCGGTGTGCCGACAGGCCTGAACCCGCTCGCCACCGAGACCGACGAGCGCGGCCGCGCCTGGCTCTCGGATTGGCTTGCGACCCTTCTCACGCGCAATGGCACGCTGACGGGCGAACAATCCCGCCATATACAGAGCGCGGTCGGCCAGAACGCCGATGCGGGCGCGGCCCTGCAGCGCTTCGCCAATTTCGAGACGCTGTTCCAGTCGCTTGACGATGATGGCGAGTTGCAAAGCCGCGTCGCCGAATGGGCGCCGGGCGGGCGCTACGGTTGGGTCTTTGACGAACCCGAACGCGGCACGAGTCTCAAGCTCACGGGCGACATCGTCGGTTTTGACATGACCGAGATCCTTGACATGACCACTGAGCGAATGGCGGTCCTCTCCTACATCTTCCGCCAGATCGAACGCGTGGTCGAAGACCGCCGTCCCACCATCATCGTGCTCGACGAAGCCTGGAAGCTGTTGGACGATCCATATTTCGGGGCGAGACTCGAGAACTGGCTGGTGACGCTTCGGAAGATGAACTGCGTGGTGATCATGATGACGCAATACCCGAGCCAGTTGCGCGACAGCCGCGTCGGCAAGACCATCGTCGAGACGGTGCCGACCCAGATCCTCTTTCCGAACGATCGCGCCACCATCTCGGATTACGACTTCCTGCGCGTCAACGCCAAGGAAGCGGCTCTCCTCGTCCAGCCCACCATCGGCCAGCGCATCGCGCTTGTGCGCTCGGCGGGCGACAGCGTCTTCGTCGATGCCGATCTCTCAGCGCTCAGAGACCTCCTCCCCATCCTTGGCGGCGGCGCCACCGGCGAGGCCCGCGTGCCTGCCGATTGGCGCGCCAACCCCGATTTCTGGAGACATGTGATATGAGTTCAAAACCTCTCCTCGCGCTTTGCGCGGCCGCAAGCCTTCTCACCGCTTGCGAGAAATACACCGAGAAAACCTCGCCCTGCTTCGGACGCAATGGCGAGCCGCAGGTGACGCGCTCGACCCTCTCCTTCTCGACCATGGGCGCACCGGTGCAGGAGACGGCCAAGCCCGACTGCACCTTCGAGCCCCTGCCCCGTCCGGAATGAGCCGTGCCGCGATCATATCCGCCGGGCTCTGCCTCGGCCTCAGCGCCTTGCCCGCGCATGCCCAGGGCGTGCCGACGCAGGACAATTCCGCGATCGGCCGCGCCATCGCGCGGGTGACAGCACTCGCCGAGGATCTGGGCGTCCAGCGGGACAAGGATCGGACCGAGTCCACCTTGGCGGACGTGCAGGCCGACCAACTCCGCATTCTCGAGGAGATGACTGCCGCGATCACCGGCCCCGGCTTCGACATCCGCGCGCTCGAGGGCAATGCGGATTTCGGGGTGGCGGCGGTCTATCCCAATACCGATCCAAATCCGATGAACAGCCGTCTCTTCGGCGAAGGCCGTGAGACCGTCGAGATGATGATCGTCGAGGTCGCGGGCGAGTTCGCAGGTGCCCCCGGTGTGGCCCGCGCAGGTCTCTCGGCCACCCAGTGGCGCTGCCTCTTCCAGGCCCTGATCAAGCAGGAGAGCCGCTTCAACGTCGCGGCACAAAGCCCGGTCGGCGCCTATGGTCTGACCCAACTCATGCCCGGCACCGCCTCCGATTTTGGAGTCGACCGCTATGACGTGAAAGACAACCTGCGCGGCGGCGCGCGTTACATCACCACCCAGCTCAACCGCTTCGGCAATATCCCCCATGCGCTCGCGGCCTATAACGCGGGGCCGGGCCGGGTCATCGAATATGGTGGCGTGCCGCCCTTTGCCGAGACCCAAGGCTACGTGCGCAACATCTCGAAGTTCTACAACGAGTACCTCGCGGTCGTGGGCGGCGCCGACGCGCTCGGCACGCTCTCGCCCTCGGACTTTGCCCTCGCCGAATATGCCAGCATCTCAGAGGCGGGCGTCTATTACGCCGCCGACAGTTCGGCAACGACCGAACAGGTCATCAATCGTCTGCGTGCCATCATCCTGCAGATCGACGCGCAACCCAATGCCAAGGCGGCCTGGGAGCTCAACACCTATGCCAAAGCCGAGATCGGCCGCATCCTCAACCTTCGCGTCCGGCTGATGGCCGCCAACCAGCAGCGCGAGGCGGCCTATGCGCAGCACCTCGTCGCCGACCGTCGGGCCGAGCGCGACTTCATGCAGATGGGAGTTCCCGAATGAGACAGCTTTTCCTGACCGTGGCCGCGGTCGCCACACTCGGGTTTGCCTCGCCCGCAACGGCCCAGGGCGTACCAACCTTTGATGGCTCGCAGCTTGGTCAACTCGTGGCCCAGCTCGAGCACATGGCCGAGGACCTGAACGTCCAGATGCAGCAGCTCGCGACCATGCGGCTGGAACTGGAAACCCAGCTGTCACAGCTCACGAACCTCGAGGCGCAACTGACCTCGCTCATTGAGGGCAGCGGTCTTGGTGAACTTTTCGCCACGGTCGACGAGTTCCGCGCGCTGCGTGGCAAGCTTGTAGCCCCGCTCAACACCGCGCAGTCTTTGGCCAGCGGCGATTTCCTGAGCGGCTTCAATCCCGGCGCAGAACTCTCGGCCTCGGTCGAGCGGGTTTTGTCTGGCAGCGGTTTCACCTCGGAGCGCCTGAGCACGCTCTCGGGCTCCGATCAGCCCGCCGACAACCGCATCGCCACCTCGGCCGGGGCCAGCGCCATGCTCTCCGTCGCGGCGCAGGAAAGCCATGAGGAGGCGGGGCAGAGCCTCGAACGGCTCGAGACCATGGTCGGGCTGATCGATGATCAGGACGGGCTGAAGGCTGCCGTCGATCTCAACACCCGCGTCACCGCCGAGCTCGGCATCATCCTGACCCAGATCTGGCGGCTGGAAGCGGCGCAAGGCGTCAGTGCCGGCCAGCTTGGCGTCGTCGATGCCGCGACCCTCGCAGATGAACGCAAGTTCCGCTCGATGGCGGTGGACCCATGAGGATGTCCATGACCCACAGCTCGGTATCAATTCGGTCTCTTTGTCTCGCCGCGCTCGTCGTGAGTGCCCTGCCCTGTGCCGCGCTGGCCCAGGCCCCGAGCACGAACTCGTCCGGCGACACACCCTTCAGCTCGATGGCCATCGCGCGGGACGAAGCCAATGAATGTCGTGTTCCGAAACCACCCGCCGATCTGGCCGAGACCGCCTATCTCCGCAACGGCTACCGCGCGATCCTGCGTATTCTGATTGCCGAGGAGGCGCTCGCCTCGGAAACCTGCACCTGCCTGCTGGATCAGTTCACCTGGGATCAGGCGCTCACCGCCCTGCCCCGGTTCCAGACTTCGGACAACCCGCGTCTACCCTTCAATGTGCTCGAGCTCTACGCGCAGGCCGACGCGCTCGAGGCACAAGTTTTGGAGGCTTGTGCCGAGTAGATGGGGATCATTCGCGACATTCTGAGCCAGGTCGACGCCGCAGTGGATACCGTGGCGCAGGACGGCTTTGTCTCCTCGGCGGGCGCCGTCGGCGACGTGATCTCAGCGGGCGCCGCGCTCCTTGTCGTGCTCCTCGGGATCAACGCGGTGATGCAACTCCGCCCCCTGCCCTTCGGCACCGGCTTTGCCTTCGGCATGAAGATCGCGCTCGTGGGGATCTTCGCGCAGAGCTGGGACAATTTCAGCATCATCTATGACATCGTCACGCGCGTGCCCGACTCCGTTGGCGCCTCGATCCTGGCGCTCACCGGCTCGGGCGACGAAGCCGGGGTCTATGAGAGCCTCGACAACATGGTCGCCCGCATCACCGCCTATGGCGATACGATCGGCGACCGCGCGGGCTGGGTCTTTGGGGCAGTGCTGGGGGCGATCTTCTTCGTCCTTTCCGCCGTCTTTGCCGCCGTCACCGCCGGGATCATCGCTTTCGCCCGCATCGTCTTCGCATTGATGATCGTGATCGCCCCCTTCATGATCGTGACCTCGCTCTTCAAACCGACCCAGTCCCTCTTCGAGGCCTGGACCCGCGCCACCATCGGCTATGCGCTTATGCCGATCGCCGCTGCCGGGGCCGCGGGCATCATCGTCGCCATCGCTGAGGCCATCGGGGATGCTTCCGCCGATCCGGGCGATGTCGAGACCGTCAGCCTCATCCTGCCCTTTCTCGTGATCCTCATTCTCAGCGCCGGGATCATGGCCTCGGTGCCCTACATCGCCTCCAACCTCACCGGCGTTGTCGGCATTGCCTCGAATGCCGTGGGCTTGACCAGCCTCGCGCGCCAGGGGTTCGTGAACACGCGCCAGTATGGCACCGGCGCGACCTCCCGCCTCTTCACCGGCAAGTCTCCGCACGAGCTGAACCAGATGGCGAACGCGGGCGTGGTCAAAACCGGCGAGATGATCCGGCAAAGCCCCGGCGCGCTTCTCTCCGCCGCCAAGGCCTTCCGCAAACCCTGATGTGAAAGACGACGACTTTGAAGAAGCTTGTGACCAGTTCCGCGAACCACGACCGCGACGCTTTCGAGGCGGATTTCATCTACGGGCCAAGGCGGCGCGAGCGCTTTGCGTGGTTCGTCGCGGCGGCGGGCGTGCTGGTCGGCGTGGCTGGCATGGTCGCGGGCGCGAGCCTCTTTCCCCTCAAGACGACCGAGACCTTCGTGGTCGTCGTGGACAAGGAAACCGGCGAAATGGACCGGGTCGCCGCCGTCCAGGCGCTGACGCTTTCCGAGAGCGACGCCATCATCCAGGCCAATCTCGTGGCCTATGTGGATGACCGCGAGACCTATGACCTGACCGATGGCGAGCAGCGTATCAACTCGGTCCTCGACCGCTCGGATGGCGATGCCGCCCGCACTCTGCGTGATCTCTGGTCCTCCACCAACGAAGACTACCCGATCACCGTCTATGGCCGCGACGCCAAGATCGAGGTGGTGATCAAATCGGTGAACCAGATCGAGCGCGGCGTGGCCCAGGTCCGTTTCACCCGCACGCTGCGCCGTCCCCGCGACACCCGCACCGTGACGCGCTCTTACGTGGCCACCGTCGGCTACGACTTCCAACCCGAAACCCGCCAGCGCCTTCAGGACGTCTGGGCCAACCCCTTGGGCTTCGTGGTGACCTCCTACCGCGTCGACGCCGAGACCCTGGAGAATTGACCAAGATGAACTCCCTGTCCGCGCTCCTTCTGGCGCTTGCCCTTCCTGTTGCTGCACTTGCCGAAGCCACGCCGCAAGGCGGTCCGCTCGATATCCGCATCCGCACCGCCGTTTACAATGAGAACCAGGTCTACCGGATCGAAACCGATCTTCGGCATTCGACGACGATTCATTTCGGGGCGGGTGAAAGGTTCGAGGCGGTGATCGTCGGCGACACCGAAAGCTTCCAGGTCGATCCAATCCCCGAGCTTGGCAATGTGCTGACCATCAAGCCGCATGTGGCGAATGCCTCCACCAACATGACGGTGATCACCAACCGCCGCACCTATTCCTTCCATCTGCGCGAAGGCTCGATACCGAACCGCACCGGCATGTTCTTCGAGGTGCGCTTCCGCTACCCCGACGAGGAGCGCCGCGCGGCGGGTGCGACCCAGCCCAAGGGCTTTGAGGCCCCGCGCAACTACAACTACCGCGTCTCGGGAGAAGGGGATTTCCGCCCCAGCCATATCTATGACGACGGGCGCTATACGTATTTCGTGTTCCCGGAAAACGCCCGTCAGCCCGCCCTCTTCAAGGCCGATGACCAGGGTCGCGAACGCACGGTGAACTGGACCCAGCAAGGCAACACGGTCCGGGTGCTCGGGGTGAACACCTATTGGACGCTGCGCATTGGCGATGAGGCGATCTGCGCCTGGCGCGACGAGAGCGCCATCTATGTGAGCAACTGACCATGGCCGATCAAACCCCTCCCGATCTTCAGGACCGCCTCGATCAATTCAGCCAGCGCGGCAAATCCAAACGCCGGGGCAACGGCCTCGGGGTCGGCGCACTCGCCGCTGCCCTCGCCCTCGGCGGGGCCGGGGTCGCGTATTTCCTGGCCACCGGTCTGCAGGAGGGCGACAGCGCACTCGAGACCTCCGATGTCGAGACCTTCCAGGACCGCCGCCCCGGCACCGGCGGGCGGCTGGAGTTCCCGCCCGATGAGACCGAGCAACGGGTCAACGATGCGCTGATTGCCGTGGAGGAAGCGCTTGATGTGCCCGCCGCCCCTGCCCCGGAACCGAGCGCCGAAGTGCTGGCCGAGATCGCCAAGCTCCGCGAGGCCCTCGCCGCCAGCCAGGCCGCGCGCAACTCGGAAATCCAGTCCGCCGTCGCGGACCTGCGCGAAGCCTTCGACGAACAGAAGGCGGCTTTGGAAGCACTTATAGCGGAGAAGGAGGCCGAGTTGGCCAACCTGCAGCGCCAGACCGAGACCCGCATCGAAGGGCTGCAGGCCATGCTTGATGCCGAACGAGCGCAACGCGAGGGGCTCGAGGCCGAGCTCGACCGCGAAGGGCTGATCGCCGATCAGCGCCTTCTCGAAGAACGCCGCCGCCAGGAAGAGGAACAACGCCAGCGCGAAGCAGAACGGGTCGCCGAGGAACTACTGACCGCGCAGATCAAATCCCCCGCCGTGGTCTACGCCGATGGTCCACGTGGTGGCCAAAGTGGCGCGGCGGTTGCCGATCCTGCTGCCGCTGGCACTGGCGGGCCAGCCCTCTCGGGAAATGAGCAGTTCCTGCAAAGCGCGCGCCCACTCGAAGTGCAGGAGGCCGCGCGCCTCACCCATCCCGAGCGCACCCTGACCCAAGGGTCCGTCATCCAGGCCGCGCTCCAGACCGCCATCAACAGCGATCTGCCGGGCTCCGTCGTCGCGGTCGTCTCCGAGCCGGTTCCGGCGTTTTCCGGGGACCGGATCCTGATCCCTCGGGGTTCCCGTCTTTTCGGCCAATACCGCTCCGGCATCGAGATGCACCAGAAGCGTATCCTGATCCTCTGGACCCGCGTCCTGACGCCTGACGGCACCTCGATGGAAATCGCCGCCGTGGGCGGCGACCAGCTCGGCCGCTCGGGCCTCACCGGTCTTGTCGACACCAAGTTCGCCGAGCGCTTCGGCGGGGCGGCACTGATTTCCGTGATCGGTGCGGCACCGGCCGTGGCGGCGGAGAGTGCCAACAACGAAACCACCAGCATCGTTCTGGGCGATGTCGGTAGCGACCTGCAGGACGCAGTCGGATCGGTCATTGCCGATCAGGTCTCGATCGCGCCGACCATCTATGTCGATCAGGGTGCCTCGGTCACCGTGCTCGTGGATCGGGATATAGTGATTTATTGATTAGGGGGTTTGTTTTCTTGATCGAAAAGGCTTGTCGAAAAACGCGTTCGAGCGGCAGCGAGAGGCAGCGATTTTCGACACTACATAAAACGAACACCCAATGACAGAAAGCCCAGCCTCATACCTCGAGCGCTATCTCGACCCGTTCCGCGACCTTCTGCGACGCGATGACGTGGTCGAGATCGCGATCAACCCGGATGGAAAGGTCTGGCTCGAGGTCGCGGGCGACGCCACCATGCGCCACGAGGGCCAGACCGTGGATCGCACCACCGCCCTCAACATGGCCCAGACCATCGTCGGCGATGCCAAGGCCCGCGTCTCAGAAAAGAACCCGCTCGTCTCCGGCAAGGTGGAATATGCAGGCCGTCCGCTTCGGGTCCAAGTTGCCGTGCCACCCGCCATCGATCGCGGCGCCTCGATCACCATCCGCCTCTTCGCTTCGGGCAGCGTCCGGGACTACGCTCCGGCCTATCTCTTCGGAAAGGCCGTCTCGCTCGATGCGCTCCGCGCCGAGAAGATGAAGAACATTGCCAGTCTGGCAGAGGAGAGCCTTGGAGCGGCGCTGCAAACCCTGGTCGAGGCGCGGCTCAACGTCCTTGTCAGCGGCGGCACTTCGACCGGCAAGACCACCTTCGCAAGGCACCTACTGACCCATGTCAATGAGCACGAACGGCTGATCACCATCGAAGACGCCTTTGAGCTGTTCCCCGGCCAGCTGAACACCGTCGCGCTCCTGGCCGACCGCGGCGCTGGCTCACAACGCAGCGCCAACGCCCTCCTGCAGGCCTCCCTCCGCATGCGCCCCGACCGGATCATCGTCGGCGAGTTGCGCGGTGCCGAAGCCCTGACCTATCTCGAGGCGATCAACACCGGCCATGGCGGCTCGGTCTCCACAATCCACGCCGAAACCGCAGAACTTGCCATAGACCGGCTGGCGATCATGGTGCTGCAGGCTGGCACGCCGCTGACCTTCGCCGAGGTGCGGGAATACATCCGGAAATCCATCGATGTGATCGTGCAGCTGGGACGAGCAGAGGGGAAGCGGGGGATTACGGAGTTCTATCTGCCGGGAAAGTGAGACAGCTCGCCGTGCAGAAGCAATCATGCAGAAACCGCGGCGCTGTGGCCATCGCGGTGTCTACGGTTCGGGGAAAGCTCGACGACGCGCAGCAACAGGCGGCACGCACCGTCAATTCGCATCTGCCAAATCGAGACGATCAAAAATCAGATACAAGTATAGACTTCCAGTCTAACTTCCACTAACTTCCGACTAGGAGGTATCCATGGCAAATGAACTGACCTTTGAAGCGATCCGGGGTGTGCAGTCTCGCACTGCCTACTACACCGTAATGGTGCCGATGAAAATGGTTCCACGCCTCTTCATCTTCGATGGAGATGGTTTGCCGCCTGACCTACGTGCACAACGTGTACTGTCGAAATCAAGGGTTCCGCAAATTGCGAGCTATCTAGCAGAAAATTGGGATAATTACATACTATCTTCCCTTTGCGCTTCGGTAGATGGAGACCTCACGTTCACGCCGGCCAGCCGCGATGGTGCGCTTAGAAATGTCGGCACCCTCAGCTTTGCAATGGATGCGCGCATCATATTGAACGACGGTCAGCATCGCCGCGCAGCAATCGAAGACGCCCTGAAGACCCGACCTGCCCTAGAGAACGAGACTATTTCGGTCGTAGTTTTTGCGGATCGCGGGCTGGAAAGAAGCCAGCAAATGTTTTCTGATTTAAATATGAACGCAGTAAGACCCTCGAATTCACTCAATATACTTTACGACAAGCGCGATCCACTTGCGGGACTATCTGTTGAAGTGTTTCGTCAGGTCCCTTTCTTTAATCGTTTTCTCGAACTTGAAAAAAAATCACTCTCAAACCGAACAACGAAACTTTACACGCTGTCGAGTTTGCAGCAAGCGCATGAGTGGATGGTTGGCCCTGCGGCTGAACGCTTTGGCTCATCTACGCTCGACTACGTCGTACAATTCTGGAATGCGCTTTATGATATTATGGATGACTGGCAGAGGCTAGACGGAGGTAGTCTGAATGCACATGACCTTCGACAGAATACGGTACACTCCCATGGTGTTCTGTTACAGTCCTTCGGCGTTCTCGGAGGGTCGTTAATTGATGCCTTTCCTGATACATGGCCCGAAAAACTCCAATCACTGTCATCCTTGGACTGGTCGCGACGCAATGCCACCCTTTGGGAAGGCAAGGTAATGAATGACGCGCGTATGAATGGGCAACGCAGAAGCGTTCTACTTGGCGCAGCGGTTTTGCTCGAGACAGTCGGTTTGCCATTGGAACCCAGAATGAAAGCTGCGATCGACGCACAGGGCCAGGTTGCGGCATGAACACAGACAAAAATGCAAATTCGCCAACCGCGCCACTCACCTTCGACGCGCTAGAAGAACGGATCCGGGTCGCCTACTGTAACGACAATCGGCCTTGGGTCATTGGATATAGCGGCGGGAAGGATTCGACATGCGCACTGCAGATGATCTGGCGCGCGCTGCAGGCACTACCAGAACCAGAACGGCAGAAACCGATTTACGTATTAAGCTCAGACACATTGGTGGAAACACCCGTGATTGTGGACTATATTGATGAGGCACTTGCGAAGATCAATAGCTCCGCCAAGGCACAAGGCATGCCAATTACGGCACATAAGGTCGTACCCGATATTGGCGATAGCTTTTGGGTCAATCTCATTGGACGCGGCTATCCTGCGCCTTCGCGGCGTTTCCGCTGGTGTACCGAGCGTCTGAAAATTGACCCCGCGAATGCATTTATAAAAAGTCGAGTCGCAGAATTTGGCGAAGTAGTTATGGTCCTCGGTGTTCGGAGCGCAGAAAGCGCAACACGAGCGCAAGTAATGGCGCTACACAAATTGGAAGGCAGCCTCTTTTCACGCCATTCATCGCTATTGGGCGCTTTTGTCTTCACGCCTATTGAAGCGCTATCAGTTGATGATGTCTGGGATTACATCCTGCAAACACCCGCCCCTTGGGGAGCCGACAACCGCCAACTGCTCAAAATGTACCGGAACGCTCAAGCAGGTGAATGCCCGCTCGTGGTAGATAAGAACACGGAGAGCTGTGGCAACTCGCGATTTGGCTGTTGGGTGTGCACTGTCGTGACTAAAGACAAGGCCATGGAAGCTATGGTCGACAATGGCGAGGAATGGCTCGAACCACTATTAGACGTCCGTGATTTCTTGGCGGAAACACTCGACCCGGAACGCAAGAAAGTTGTGCGTGACTTCCGCAGGAGAACTGGACGCGTCACACTCAACCGCTCTGGCGACGGTTTGGTCCCGGGCCCCTATAAATTCGAGTTCCGCCAGGAAGTTTTGAAGCGGTTGTTGGAAGCCCAGAAGGAGGCTTCCAACCTTGTTGTGGACGAGCCAGCGCCAACGCTTATTCATGAGGCTGAAATTCACGAGATCCAGCGCATCTGGCGCAGAGAACTAGGAGATTGGGGGAACACGGCATATAGGATCGTCAAAGAAGAACTTGGCAATGACCTTTACGCCCAGAAAGCGGACGACTTCGAGTTTTCGTCAAGAGACGGCGACATCTTGCGTCAGGTTTGCGATGAGCATGAAATCTCATTGCAACTATTGAGTGAGCTGCTCGATGCGGAACGATCTGTTCAAGGCATGCGTCGCCGGACGTCCATTCATAACCGGATCGCCAGCATTCTCGAGAAAGAGTGGCGTTCGGAAGAAGAAGTGCTGGCCGATTTGGAAATAGATACCGAAGAAGGCGAATCTTCGGAAGAAGGGCTAGTCAGATGAAATTCCGTGAAATAGCCTTGGAAAATGTTGGCCTCTACGTAGGAAAGCACACTTTTGATCTGGAGACTGCGCCCTCAGAAGGAGCTAATGTGGTTGCCATTCTTGGGCACAATGGCGGCGGCAAGACCACTTTTCTCGACGCGATCCGACTGGCTCTATATGGCCGTAGATCACTCGGTCCAAGAACCGCTCAATCGACATATGAAAATCATCTTCTAAGAAAAATCAGTGCAACAGCTTCGTCTCGTGAGGCTGCAATCACACTTTCATTTGTGAGAGTAGAGAACGGACGGGATATTTCATACGAAATTACAAGAGCTTGGTCAGCAAGAGGCAAATCAATCGTTGAAACGTTAGACCTTGTCAGGGAAGGTCAGCCGATTTCCGACCTGGACCGCACTGAGTACGCCCAGTACGTAGAAGACCTTGTTCCATTTGGTCTCTCTCAACTGTTCTTCTTCGATGGAGAAAAAATTCAGGAAATTGCGGACGAGGACGGCAGCGTCGGACTGCGAGATGCCATCCGATCTCTTCTCGGGTTGGACATCATTGACCAATTACAAACTGACTTGACGGTCTACACGAGCCGCCGGGCGGATCAAAACACATCTGGCAACATAGAACGCCTACTCGCAGAAAAAGAAACTTTACAAATAGAACTCGCGGCAGAACAAGTTCGCCGTGCCGAACTACAGAGCAGGTGCGATCAAGCAGCCAGGCGCGTTGAGCGATCAGAAGCGGCATACCGTAGCGAAGGCGGCCGACGTGCTCTGTCCCGCGAAGATGCCCTTGCAAGACTTCGTTTGGCCGAAGATGAGCAGGCCGAACTGAGCTCACAGTTAAAGCGCGCGGCGAACGAACTCTTGCCGCTGAGCCTAGCCCCACTCTTGGTACAAAAGCTCCATCATAGGGCCAGTGAGGCGCGCCAGGGAAATCACTCGAATGCCATCCGAAATTTCGTCGATGCATTCGAGAAGCGATGCCGCACCGACAGATCGAAAATGAATATTTGGTCTGACAATCATTTCGATGATCTGCGTTCGGATTTCGACACCGATAGAGGGAGGCAGAATATACACCTCTTTGCCGAGCCTGATTGGATTCTTCAAAGACTCGGCTTGCTCTCTGACGGTCGCCAGAACCTCATGGCACAACTCGCCGCTAAATTTGACCGAAATCGGGAGCTTAAGGCCAAACTCAAGAGAGAACTGGAGGGTTTCGACACGGGACAAGCTGAAAAGGCACTTGCAGATCTGAAAGAAGCTGAGCGCACACTCGGTGGGCTAGAACGTGATCTGGAGTTCCGTGATGAAGCAATCGATCGAAAGTTGCGAGAGCTAGACACGGTTGAGCGTCGTTTCAAGCAGGAGGAAAACGCACTGAAAAAGCTAGCGCAGGAGGAGAGAGGTTCAGCTTTCGCTCTACGTGCTCAGAGCGCGCTCGCTTCTTTTGGCAGCGCATTGTTGAAGGATCGTATCAGCCGACTGCAATCCGAATTCGTCGGATGTTTCAATCGCCTAAGTCGCAAGAAGTCCTTGGTTTCCAAAGTCGAGATCAACCCAACCGACTTTAGCGTAATCCTGATAGGCAGTGACGGCGTTACGATCGAGAAGAGCAGCCTATCAGCGGGCGAACGTCAGATATATGCGATCTCCATGCTTTGGGCGCTCGGTAAAACGAGCGGGCGTCAATTGCCGATCGTGATTGACACCCCGTTCTCGCGGCTCGACCAATCTCATCGGCTCTCGATCGTGCGAGATTATCTGCCAACGGCAAGCAACCAAGTGATCTTGCTTTGCACCGATACAGAGATGACGCCAACTCTTGCTGAGACCCTTACGCCACATATCGCCCGGACCTACAAACTGGAAGCGACTACGGAAGCCAGGAGAACATCCGTCTCATCAGTAAATGACCTGTACGAGGAACTCGTCTGATGCATTTTACAAAACTCAGAGTATCCTCGGAGGCTACTGGTCGCCTGAGAATGCTGAGGCAACGCAGCGGCCTTACGCCAAACCTGTTATGCCGCATGGCGCTAACCTCATCTCTGGAGATGGGTCCAGTGGGCGGAATGGTTGCACCTGAGGAGAGTGGGCAAGAATTCAACGCGTATACTTTGTTCGGATCCGATCAACCCATTTTCCTGTCGCTTCTCTCCCTCGTTGAGACAAGCGATGAACACGAACTCAACGACGAGGAGCTCATACGCCGCCTGCGGTGCCACATAGACCGCGGCATAGGACACATCGCCATCCGCATCGACACACCTGCCGATGCAGCTAGGTTGTTGGCAGGGGAGGCCGCATGACCCAATCTGCAATCTATTTGGATCACAATGCCTCTACACCTGTAGATGAAAAGGTAATCGACAAAATCGTCGCGGCGATGCGCGAGTTGCCAGCCAATCCATCTTCCGTGGACCATCGCGAGGGAGCCGCCGCTTCGGCTGCCGTTGAAGAGGCCCGTGAGCGGGTCGCGAAGGGGATAAATGCCAGGTCGGCCGACATCATCTTCGTAAGTGGTGCGACAGAGGCCAATAATTTGGCAATTGTCGGCACGATGCGAGCTCAAAACAAAACGGGCCGCACCCGGATTGTTACCATCGCAACAGAGCACCCATCGGTGCTCGAAGCAGCCAGAAATACTGGTGCCGGTAATGAGATCGTCGTGCTCGCCGTTGACGACCAGGGACGGATCGACCTCAACTTGCTTGAGTCGGAGCTTAAAAGGGGCACAGCGCTCGTAAGCTCCATGGCCGCAAATAATGAAACAGGTGTCTGCCATCCCCTTTCGGCAATCGGGCGGCTTTGTGAAAAGTACGGCGCACTCTTTCACTGCGACCTCACGCAACTGACGGCATACCATCCCATTGACGTCCAATCGTCTAACATTCACCTCGCGAGCCTTTCCGGGCATAAGATGTATGGCCCCAAGGGAACCGGTGCACTCTATTGTCGCCGCCGACGTCCTCACGTCGCACTAGAACCGATCCTTCGAGGCGGCGGCCAGGAGCGCGGGCTGCGCTCTGGCACTCTCAATACTTCTGGGATCGTCGGGCTGGCGGCGGCTTTCGAGCTGAGAGAACCGCGGCTGAAAATTGCCGCCAATATCGCTGATCTTCGCAACGCTTTGGAACGGCGTCTTGTCCAGGAAACGGGCGCCTTCGTAAATGGTGGCGAGGCTGATCGCTTACCCAATACTCTCAATCTATCGATTCCCGGCATCGAACCTCTTGCACTCATGAGACGGCTGAGTGGGCAGATTACTTTTTCGAGCTCCAGCGCCTGTTCGACAAAGTCAGTAAAAGACTCGCATGTGCTTGAGGCTATGTTTGGCGCAAATACTGAGCGCACGAAATGCGCATTTCGCCTCGGTCTGGGCTTTGGCACTACAAAGGATCAAGTCGAAACTGCCGCAGAACTATTTATCGAAGCGGTTTCCGGCATTCGTCAGGGCCGCGTAGGAAGTGCCGCCTAACTTCAGAAATTTAAGTTGAAGATCCTCATCGCCTGCGTCCTCAAGGCCTCCTGCCGCGCTCTCGCTTGGTCGGCACCCCATTCGTCATTCTCGGCCAAGACTTGATTGATCTGCAGGCGGGACTCCTGCAAAATCGCCCTCTTGTTATGGAAAGGTCTATTGCCCGCCCGGTTGTTCTCATCCTCGCTAAGCAATGTCAGATTTCCAAGCTTATGCAGATGAGGTAGCATCTCCACTCCCGCCTCTTCGGGGTTTTGTGGGCTGACATGCTCCAAAGTCATTGCACGAATGTCGATCGATACATTCGGGGCCATCACAGTTGGTCGGCCGTTTGCTTGGCCGTTGTACCAAGCCGACATGAACTCTGAGATGGCAAGAAGGTACTTAAGCTCCTTCTTGTTCTTGTCGTAGTCCAATCCATCAAGTTGGCGCTCTAGCGCGTCAGTGGTCGCATAGCGATCCAAAAGATCTCTCAAGATTGCCTCCAGATCAGCGAGGCGATACTCGTTTGGAGTATCTCTAATCTTCGTGATCATCGGGCCAATTTTTCTATCGTATTCCGCAATCCTGGCGCGCGCCAACACCCCGTAGCGAAACGCAAACCGCTCAAGGACACACATCAAACGTTCTTGATGGTCTGCGTGAAGACTCTGGGCCGCATAGACGAGAGGGAGGATCCAATGTTGCTTCAAGTCGCGAAGCGTGTAAGCAAGCCGATCCGACATAACCTGTGACAGGTTCAACCCGCCGCCGACGATGTTTCCTTCAGCGAGGGCTCTGATCTTCAACATATCCACTTTGAGAGCTTTAACTCTCTGGACGAGAGCTCTGGCGTCTGCTGCTCCCAGCAGCTCACCGCTCGCGAGCTCCTCAAAGTGCATCGCCTCGAATTCAGTGGATGTGCGGGCGATATTGAAACGCCGACCCGTCCGCGCTTGGTAGGCAAGCACAAGGTAGTCATCGGGATTGGGAGCGATGCCACCTATTTCCCTCCATGCCGCAGCCAGCTGATCTCTCTCCGCCGCTTCTAGCCTTTGACCGGCCCGCTCCATCGTGGTTGCACGAAGAAGATCGCAGTCGCTAACAGGCAGGCCTCTGTTGTTCAGAACTCTAAATATCAGGCTCGCGTGTTCGGGGGCATTTGCCTCTATGTGCACAACTTCCCAGTCCTCGAGGGCGCTCGCGTAAAACTGGTTCAGCGCGTTGAACTCACGCTCATGCGAACCCGTGGCATCCCGGCGTTCCTGAAGCATAGCGAAACATGCTTGATACGCTGCTTGAAGTAGCCGATGCGACGGAGCTGTTGTTTGCACATCATCCCCTGTTGATTGTCATTGAGAACTGACCCGGCACCAGCAGAAATTGTCATTGAGAATTGACCCATGTGTAACCTTGCCCCGGCTTGAATCAGCTGGGGGCGCATGGAGTGATAGACATGGGATTTTTGAGGGTAATTCGGAAATGGGCACTGCGGGATAAGATGCCTATTCGCGAGATCGCGCGGCGGACGGGCGTATCTCGCAACACGATCAAGAAGTATCTGCGGGAGGGGATTGTTGAACCTGCATTTCAGGTGCCAGATCGCCCCAGCAAGCTGGACCCTTATGCTAAGCATCTTACTGCGTGGCTGACGACTGATCAGCGCAAATCACGCAAGGAACGCCGAACGGCGAAGCTGATGCATGCCGATCTTGTAAAGCTTGGATATGACGGTTCCTACGAACGTGTTGCGGCCTTTGTGCGGGAATGGAAGGGTGACCGGCAGCGTGCGCATCACACGACAGATCGTGGGACTTTCGTGCCGCTGGTGTTCGCGCCGGGCGAGGCTTTCCAGTTCGATTGGAGCGAGGACTGGGCCTATGTCGGCGGCGAGCGTATCAAGCTGCAGGTCGCGCATATCAAGCTGTCGCACAGCCGGGCATTTTTGGTGCGGGCCTATCTGTTGCAAACGCATGAGATGCTGTTTGATGCCCACTGGCATGCATTCCGCGTCTTCGAAGGC
>NZ_LGHT01000041.1 GCF_001202035.1 Pseudorhodobacter wandonensis
GGCCGGGGCAGTCGACGTGTGCGTAGTGACGGGTCGCTGTCTCATACTCAACGTGGGCGGTCGAAATCGTGATCCCGCGGGCTTTCTCTTCCGGCGCGCCGTCAATTTGGTCATACGCGCGGAATTCGCCAAAATACTTCGTGATCGCAGCTGTCAACGTCGTCTTGCCGTGGTCAACGTGACCAATCGTGCCGATGTTTACGTGCGGTTTGTTACGTTCAAACTTTGCCTTAGCCATGGTGGCCTCCTGATTTGGATAGGTGCGGTGCGCTAAAGCACACCCTACGGAATGGAGGGCGGGGTTACCCCCGCCGCACCAGTTAAGCGTATTTCTTCTGGATCTCGTCCGAGATGTTCTGCGGAACGGTGTCGTAATGGTCGAAGTGCATCGAGAACACAGCGCGACCCGAAGTCATCGAACGCAAGGTGTTGATATAGCCGAACATGTTGGCCAAAGGCACCATCGACGCGATCACGTTGGCGTTGCCGCGGGTGTCTTGCCCCGTGACCATACCCCGACGAGACGTCAAGTCGCCAATCACGCCACCGGTGTATTCTTCCGGTGTTACGACTTCGACTTTCATGATCGGCTCGAGCAGTTTCGCACCGGCCTTTTTCAGACCTTCGCGCATCCCGGCACGTGCCGCGATTTCAAAGGCGAGAACGCTGGAGTCAACATCGTGGAACGCACCATCGATCAGTGCGACCTTGAAGTCGATTACCGGGAAGCCTGCCAAGGGGCCCGAGTCCATAACAGACTTGATACCCTTTTCAACACCGGGGATGTATTCTTTTGGAATAGCACCACCAACGATCTTGGACTCGAAGGAATAGCCTTCGCCCGGCTCGGTCGGCGTGATGATCATCTTCACGCGCGCAAACTGGCCGGTACCACCGGACTGTTTCTTGTGCGTATAGTCGATCTCGGCTTCACGAGAAATCGTTTCGCGGTAAGCCACCTGCGGCGCGCCGATGTTCGCCTCGACCTTGAATTCGCGACGCATACGGTCAACGAGAATGTCGAGGTGAAGTTCGCCCATGCCCTTCATGATGGTCTGACCGCTTTCGAAGTCAGTTTCCACGCGGAAGGATGGATCTTCGGCAGCCAGGCGTGCCAGCGCGATACCCATTTTTTCCTGGTCAGCCTTGGTCTTCGGCTCGACAGCGATCTCGATCACTGGCTCGGGGAAGGTCATGGTTTCCAGAACGACCTGATTGTTCGGGTCGGACAGGGTGTCACCGGTCGTGGTTTCTTTCAGACCAGCCAAAGCGATGATGTCGCCTGCAAAGGCTTCTTCAATCTCTTCGCGGTTGATGGCGTGCATCATCATCATACGGCCAACGCGCTCTTTACGACCTTTGGTGGTGTTCACCATCTGGTCGCCTTTGCGCAGAACGCCGGAATAGATCCGAGTGAAGGTCAAGGAACCAACAAAGGGGTCGTTCATGATTTTGAAAGCCAGCGCCGAGAAGGGCTGTGCATCATCCGCCGAACGTGGCTGGTCACGGGTTTCTGTCTCATCGCCAGCTTTGAAGCCCATATAAGCAGGGACATCCAAAGGCGAAGGCAAGAAGTCGATGACCGAGTTCAACAACGGCTGAACGCCTTTGTTTTTAAACGCCGAGCCAGCAGTTACAGGCACGAAGTCCAGTGCCAGCGTACCCTTACGGATCAGCTTGCGCAGGGTTGCCTCGTCAGGCTCGTTGCCTTCCAGATAGGCTTCCATAGCGGCGTCATCCTGCTCGACAGCGATTTCAAGCAGGTTCATCCGCCATTCGGCAGCAACTTCGGCCAAATCGGCACGGATCGGCTTACGAACCCAGGCTGCGCCCAGATCTTCGCCTTCCCAAACCCATTCTTCCATTTTTACCAGGTCGATGATGCCTTCCAGTTTGTCCTCGGCACCAATCGGCAAGGCGATTGGCAACGGAGTCGCACCGGTGCGGTCTTTGATCATCTTGACGCAGTTAAAGAAGTCAGCGCCGATTTTGTCCATCTTGTTAACAAAAACGATGCGCGGAACTTTATAACGGTCAGCCTGACGCCAAACAGTTTCGGTCTGTGGCTCTACACCGGCGTTGGCGTCGAGCAAGCAGATCGCACCATCCAGAACCGCCAGCGAGCGCTCAACTTCAATGGTGAAGTCAACGTGGCCGGGGGTGTCGATGATGTTAAAGCGGTACTTCGTGTCCGAAGTGCCTTCTGTGGTCGGGTCTTCCTGACGCTGCCAGAATGTTGTGGTCGCAGCAGAAGTGATCGTGATACCACGCTCTTGCTCTTGCTCCATCCAGTCCATAGTGGCGGCACCGTCATGCACTTCGCCGATTTTGTGCGACTTGCCTGTATAGTACAGAATACGCTCGGTCGTCGTGGTTTTACCCGCGTCGATATGCGCCATAATCCCGATGTTACGGTAGCGCCGTAGTTCGTAATCGCGTGCCATGTGTTTACCCCTTACCAGCGGTAGTGGCTGAATGCTTTGTTCGCATCGGCCATTTTATGGGTGTCTTCGCGTTTCTTAACAGCCGTACCACGGTTGTTAACGGCATCCGAAAGCTCGGCAGCCAGACGCTCTTCCATGGTGTTTTCGTTGCGCTTACGGGCAGCGATAATCAACCAACGGATAGCAAGCGCTTCGCGGCGCTCGGTACGCACTTCGACTGGCACCTGATAGGTTGCACCACCAACGCGACGCGACCGTACTTCAACGGATGGCTTCACGTTTTCCAGTGCTTCATGGAAGCACTCGATCGGCGCGCGCTTCAGGCGCTCTTCAACGCGGGTCAGCGCGTTGTATACGATGGATTCGGCGACAGATTTCTTGCCGTCGATCATCAGGTTGTTCATGAACTTAGTCAGAACCTTATCGCCATATTTGGCGTCGGGTAGAATCTCGCGTTTTTCAGCGGCGTGACGACGTGACATGTTTTAATTCCTCACTTCGGACGCTTCGCGCCGTATTTCGAACGGCGTTGACGACGATCTTTAACACCTTGGGTATCCAACACACCGCGCAGGATGTGGTAACGGACACCCGGAAGGTCTTTGATACGACCGCCGCGGATCAGAACAACCGAGTGTTCTTGCAGGTTGTGCTTTTCACCCGGAATATAGCAGATAACCTCGAAGCTGTTGGTAAGACGCACTTTTGCGACTTTACGCATAGCCGAGTTAGGCTTTTTCGGAGTGGTTGTATAAACGCGCGTACAAACGCCGCGCTTTTGTGGGCAGGATTCCAAGTGCTGGGACTTGGACCGCTTGACGCGCGGCTCGCGCGGGTTGCGGATAAGCTGTTGGATCGTTGGCATTCACGTTCCTCGTGTTGCAACTGTCAATACTCGTACCGGTCGACTTCCGGCACACTACTTCTCGACGGCATCTTGTGCCTTCACAAAACACCAAAACCGCAGTCGTTGCCCTCGCGGGTAACGGTGCGGTGGAATTCCAGAGGATCGGGGCATCTCGGCCCGGATCATGACCACTTCAGTCTTTGAGACCCTTCGGCATGCCGAAACACACCTTGGGTGGCTGGCGTATAGGGGGAGTCGCGCGCAATGTCAACACACCGGCGCTGTCCTTGGCCGCCGACCTAACGATCCGCAGTGGCCGTGCCTGTCAGTGACGATTTGCTGGCCACAATCCGGCGATGCAGCTGGTTTTCACGCAGGTAAGTATAGAGCCCGGTTGCAACAACAACCACCGCTCCGACCACAGTCCACAGCCCCGGCAAGGTGTCGAACACAAACCACCCCAGAAAAATCGCAACAATCAGCGATGTATAGCGAAACGGCGCGATGATCGCAACATCGCCCACCCGCATCGCCATCACACTGAACATATACCCCAAAATAAGTATCCCCGCGGCCGAGGCTACCATCAGTGTTTCGGTCACGCTTAGGATACGCCAGCTTTCCAGCGCCAGCCCCGCGTACCCCATGATCGTCACCGCCACCGCCGAATAAAGCGCGATCACGACCGAGGGGATATGTGCCCCAACCTGCCGCGTCGACAGGTCACGTAGCACGATAAACCCAACTGAAATCAGGGCCAAGATTGACCAGATGTTGAACCCTTCGGTGCCGGGCCGCACAATCATCATTACCCCACAGAACCCGACCAAAATCGCCGTCATCCGGCGCCAGCCCACAGGTTCCTTTAGCAACACCGCTGCCGCCAAAGTTACCGCCAAAGGCAATGACTGCAAAATCGCCGAGATATTTGCCAGCGGCATCTGCCTGAGGGCCAGCAAGAAAGTAATTGTCCCCCCGACCTCGGCAAAGGTCCGCCAACCCAACAACTTGCGGTCAGTGACCGACAGTGCCTGCCCCTTCACCCCCATCACCCGCGCCAACAGCAAAAGTGCCAAAACCGTCAAGGTTCCCCGCACGGCAATCGCTTGCGATAGCGGCACGGTTTCCGTCGCTAATTTCATGAACGTATCGTTCAGGGTAAAGGTCGCCATGGCCACGACCATGTACAATATCCCGCGTGAATTGTTTGAAATTGCCATTGGTGCCCCCTGCCCTACCATACAAGATTCACGGTCTTTACCGGATTGATCAAGCCCCAACACGGCAAAACTTTGTATCCCGCACAAAACTAAAAAGCCCCCCGCAGTTTCCTGCGAGGGGCCAAACTTTCACAATCGGCGCGATTACACGTCGCTGCTGTCCGTCGCTGCGACCACTGGCTCAGGTGCAGCCAAGGCTGCTGCCTGCTCTGCATCCGACCGACGAACCTCGACCACCTTTTGGTCGCGCTCGGCCGCGATCCGCTTGACGCGGCTTGTCGCACCACCTGTCCCGGCAGGGATCAGGCGACCAACGATCACGTTCTCTTTCAGGCCGACCAGTTTGTCGCGCTTGCCCTGAACCGAAGCCTCGGTCAGCACCCGCGTGGTTTCCTGGAACGACGCCGCCGAGATAAAGCTGCGTGTCTGCAAGCTGGCCTTGGTGATCCCCAAAAGGATCGGTTCGGCTGTAGCCGGGCGAACACCCAGTTTATGCGCCTTGGCGTTTGCTTCGTCCAACTCGGTCTTATCGACGTTTTCGCCCTTCAGAAGCGTGGTCTGGCCCGAGTCAAGAACCTCGAACTTTTGCAGCATCTGACGCACGATCACTTCGATATGCTTGTCGTTGATCTTAACGCCTTGCAAACGATAAACGTCCTGCACTTCGTCGATCATATAGTTGGCAAGCGCCTCGACACCCAAGATCCGCAAAATATCGTGCGGGGCCGGGTTGCCGTCCATGATGTAATCGCCCTTTTGAACGAAATCACCTTCCTGAACCGGAATATGCTTGCCCTTCGGCACCATATATTCCAGCGGCTGCAGCGTGTCGTCCAAAGGCTCAAGCGTGATACGACGCTTGTTTTTATAGTCTTTGCCGAACCGCACATAGCCATCAGATTCCGCGATGATCGCGTTGTCTTTTGGACGACGGGCCTCAAACAATTCTGCCACGCGAGGAAGACCCCCGGTGATGTCCTTGGTCTTGGCGCCTTCACGCGGAATACGCGCAACAACGTCACCTGGGCGGATATCCTGACCATCTTCGACCGACAAAATTGCGTCAACCGACATCGGGTAGGAAATCGGGTTACCCGCCTCACCACGTACTGGCTCACCTGTTACAGTGTCCATGATGATGACTTCCGGCTTCAGATCATTGCCCTTCGGCGCCGAGCGCCAATCGGAAACGATCCGCTGGGTCATGCCAGTGGCTTCGTCGGTATCTTCACGAACCGAGATGCCCGAAACCAGATCCACGAACCGTGCAACCCCTGCCTTTTCGGCAATGATCGGCAAGGTATAGGGATCCCATTCGAACAGCTTGGCACCACGTTTTACCGCTTGGCCGTCTTTGACGTGAACCTTTGCACCATAGGAAACCTTGTGCGACGCGCGTTCCTGTCCTGCCTCGTCGATGATCGCGATTTGCATCGCACGGCCCAGTACGACCTGCTCACCAGCGGCATTTTCCAACAGACTTGCATTGCGGAACTCGATCTTACCTTCCTGCGATGCTTCGAGGAAGGACTGCTGACCACCCTGCGCAATACCGCCGATGTGGAACGTCCGCATCGTCAGCTGTGTACCCGGTTCGCCGATCGACTGCGCGGCGATAATGCCAACGGCTTCACCTTGGTTTACCAAAGTACCACGTGCAAGGTCACGACCATAGCACTGTGCACAAACGCCTTCTTCGGCCTCACATGTCAGCGGGCTACGGATCCGCGCCGACGCAACACCGGCCAGATCAATCAGATCTGCCTTGCGCTCGTCGATCAACTCGCCCTTCGCAACGATGACCTCGTCCTGACCCGGTACAAGGATGTCCTCGGCAGCCACACGGCCCAGCACCCGTTCAGACAGCGAGGATACAACCTCACCATCATTCACAGCCGCCGAAGCGGTGATGCTGTTTTCGGTTCCACAATCATGCGCACGAATGATGCAATCTTGTGCAACGTCAACCAGACGGCGTGTCAAATACCCCGAGTTAGCGGTTTTCAAAGCCGTATCTGCAAGACCCTTACGGGCACCGTGGGTAGAGTTAAAGTACTCCAACACGGTCAGACCTTCTTTAAAGTTCGAGATAATCGGAGTCTCGATGATCTCGCCGTTCGGCTTGGCCATCAGACCGCGCATCCCGCCCAGCTGCTTCATCTGAGCAGGCGAACCACGCGCACCAGAGTGCGACATCATGTAAACCGAGTTCGGCTCTTTTTCAGCGTCGGCATCATCATAATGAACCGCCGAAATCGACGCCATCATATCAGCCGCAACTTTATCCGAGCACTTCGACCAAGCGTCGACAACTTTGTTATATTTTTCGCCCTGAGTGATCAGGCCGTCCATATACTGCTGTTCGAATTCCTTAACCTGATCACGAACATCGTTAACGATTGGCCATTTGGTGTCCGGGATCAGCATGTCGTCTTTACCGAACGAAATACCGGCCTTGAACGCCTCACGGAAGCCCATGGTCATGATCTGATCGCAGAAAATCACCGACTCTTTCTGACCGCAATAACGGTAAACAGTGTCAATGACGTTTTGCACGTCTTTCTTACGCAACAAGCGGTTCACAAGGTCAAACGGCGCTTTAGCATTCAGCGGCAGCAGGTTACCCAGCCGCAAACGGCCAGGCGTGGTGTCAAACCGCGTCCAAACCTCGTTGCCTTCTTCGTCGATCTGCTTGATCCGCGCTTTGATTTTGGCGTGCAAATGCACAGCGCCAGCGGCCAAAGCGTGTTCGACTTCGGTCACATCAGCAAAGGCCATGCCTTCGCCAACCATGCCCTTACGCTCCATGGTCGTGTAATACAGACCAAGGACCATATCCTGCGATGGAACGATAATCGGCGCACCGTTTGCGGGTGACAACACGTTGTTCGTCGACATCATCAGAACGCGGGCTTCCAGCTGCGCTTCCAACGAAAGCGGAACGTGAACAGCCATCTGGTCACCGTCAAAGTCGGCGTTAAAGGCCGAACAGACCAGCGGGTGCAGCTGAATAGCCTTACCTTCGATCAGTGTCGGTTCAAACGCCTGAATGCCAAGACGGTGCAAGGTTGGCGCACGGTTCAACAGAACCGGATGTTCTCGGATAACCTCATCCAAGATATCCCAAACTTCGGGACGCTCTTTTTCCACCAGTTTCTTGGCCTGCTTAACAGTCGAAGACAGACCTTTGGCCTCAAGACGCGAGTAGATGAACGGTTTGAACAGCTCCAACGCCATCTTTTTCGGCAGACCACATTGGTGCAGTTTCAGCTCGGGGCCGGTCACAATAACAGAACGACCCGAGAAGTCGACGCGCTTACCCAAAAGGTTCTGACGGAAGCGACCTTGCTTACCCTTCAGCATGTCCGACAGCGATTTCAACGGGCGCTTGTTGGTGCCCGTGATCACGCGGCCACGACGGCCGTTGTCAAACAGCGCATCAACCGATTCCTGCAACATCCGCTTTTCGTTGCGCACGATAATATCCGGCGCGCGCAGCTCGATCAGGCGCTTCAGGCGGTTGTTCCGGTTGATCACGCGGCGATACAGATCGTTCAGATCCGAGGTCGCAAAGCGGCCACCATCCAGCGGCACCAGCGGGCGCAGTTCTGGCGGGATCACCGGAAGAACGGTCAGAACCATCCACTCTGGCCGGTTGCCCGACTCGAGGAACGATTCAACGATCTTCAAACGCTTGATGATCTTTTTCGGCTTCAATTCGCCAGTGGCTTCTTTCAGCTCTTCGCGCAGTTGCTCGGCGGTCGCCTCAAGGTCGATCGCTGCCAACATTTCACGAATAGCCTCGGCACCGATGTTGGCAGTGAACGCGTCAGCGCCGTAAAGGTCTTGCGCGTCGAGGTATTCTTCTTCGGTCATCAACTGGCCATAGGTCAGATCAGTCAGACCTGGCTCAATCACCACATAGTTTTCGAAATACAGAATACGTTCCAGATCACGCAACGTGGTGTCCAGCATCAAGCCGATCCGGCTTGGCAGGGATTTTAGAAACCAAATATGCGCAACTGGCGCTGCCAGTTCAATGTGGCCCATCCGCTCACGGCGGACCTTTTGCAGTGTGACTTCAACACCGCATTTTTCGCAGACAACGCCGCGATATTTCATGCGCTTATATTTGCCGCACAGGCATTCGTAATCTTTGATCGGGCCAAAGATCCGCGCGCAGAACAGACCGTCGCGCTCAGGCTTGAACGTGCGGTAGTTGATGGTTTCCGGTTTCTTGATCTCACCATAAGACCAGCTCAGAATCCGCTCTGGCGATGCCAAAGAGATCTTGATCTCATCAAAGGTTTTGACCGGGGCAACCGGGTTAAACGGGTTTGTCGAAAGTTCCTGGTTCATTTTCACATCCTTGAATGGGGGCGGCGGGGGAAGAACGTGGCGGGGTAAACCCCGCCCTACGTAGGTCGGGGTTCACCCCGACTCTGCGTCACTCTTCCTCCGCATCCAGGAGTTCCATATTCAGGCCGAGGCCGCGTACTTCTTTCACCAGAACGTTGAAGCTTTCAGGCACGCCGGCCTCAAAGTTATCTTCGCCCTTGACGATGCTTTCGTACATCTTGGTCCGACCCGCCACGTCATCCGACTTTACAGTCAGCATCTCTTGCAAGGTATATGCAGCGCCATAAGCTTCCAGAGCCCAGACCTCCATCTCCCCAAGACGCTGGCCACCAAACTGCGCCTTACCACCCAGCGGCTGCTGAGTAACAAGCGAGTATGGGCCGGTCGAACGTGCGTGCAGCTTGTCATCCACGAGGTGGTGCAGCTTCAGCAAGTACTTGACGCCGACGGTAACAGGGCGCGCAAACTGCTCGCCCGAGCGGCCATCGAACACGATTGACTGACCGGATTCTGCGAACCCTGCCCGTTTCAACGCATCGTTGATATCCGCCTCTTTGGCACCGTCAAATACTGGCGTTGCAATCGGCACACCGCCGGTCACATTGCCTGCCAGTTCAAGGAAAGTTTCCTCGTCCTGACCCGCAAACGCCGCATCATAGGTCTCATCGCCATAGGCCAAACGCACCGCATCACGAACAGGGGTCATATCCCCCGAACGACGATACTCGGACAAAGCTTCGTCAATCTTGATCCCAAAGCCGCGAGCGGCCCAACCCATGTGGGTTTCCAGAATCTGACCAACGTTCATCCGCGAAGGTACGCCGAGCGGGTTCAAACAGATGTCCACAGTCGTCCCGTCAGCAAGGAACGGCATGTCTTCCATTGGAACAACGCGCGAAACAACACCTTTGTTGCCGTGACGACCAGCCATTTTATCGCCCGGTTGCAGCTTGCGCTTTACCGCCACGAATACCTTGACCATCTTCATCACGCCCGGAGGCAAGTCGTCACCACGGCGCACTTTTTCGACCTTGTCGTCGAAACGGTGATCCAAGGCACGGCGTTGCGCTTCATACTGGTCGTGCAGCGCTTCGACGTCTTTCGCCTCGGCTTCTTCACCCAGCGCCAACTGCCACCACTGACCACGGCTCAGCGTGCCCAACAACTCCTCATCAATGGTCGAACCGGCGCGGATGCCTTTTGGCCCCTTAACAGCGGTTTTGCCCATAATCAGGGTTTTCAGACGCGCATAGATGTTACGCTCCAGGATGACCAATTCGTCATCACGGTCGCGTGCCAGACGTTCGACTTCTTCACGCTCGATCTGCAAAGCACGCTCGTCTTTGTCCACACCATGACGGTTGAACACGCGCACTTC
This sequence comes from Pseudorhodobacter wandonensis, assembly GCF_001202035.1. GTDB lineage: Bacteria > Pseudomonadota > Alphaproteobacteria > Rhodobacterales > Rhodobacteraceae > Pseudorhodobacter > Pseudorhodobacter wandonensis. Next base: position 10,249 of record NZ_LGHT01000041.1, read on the forward strand.
AACGATCGTACCAAACGCACCCGGAGGCAGACGCAAGGATGTGTCACGCACGTCCGAGGCCTTTTCACCAAAGATGGCGCGCAGCAGTTTTTCTTCTGGCGTCATCGGGCTTTCGCCTTTTGGCGTGATCTTACCCACCAGAATGTCACCCGGCTGCACTTCGGCGCCGATGTAAACAATACCGGCTTCGTCCAGGTTACGCAGAGCTTCTTCGCCTACGTTCGGGATGTCGCGGGTAATTTCCTCTGGCCCCAGTTTCGTATCGCGCGCCGCGACTTCGTATTCATCGATGTGAATCGAGGTGAACACGTCGTCTTTCAGAATACGCTCAGAAATCAGGATCGAGTCTTCGTAGTTGTAACCGTTCCAAGGCATAAACGCGACGATCACGTTCCGGCCAACAGCCAATTCACCCATATCGGTGCAAGGACCATCGGCAATCACTTCGTCACGCGTAACCGTGTCGCCAACCTTTACCAGCGGGCGCTGGTTGATACAGGACGACTGGTTCGAACGCTTGAACTTACGCAAACGGTAAATATCAACGCCCGGCTCACCCGGTTCCATCATCTCGGTCGCGCGCACAACGATACGGGATGCATCAACCTGGTCGATAACCCCTGCCCGACGCGCCATGATGGCAGCGCCAGAGTCGCGCGCAACGATGCCTTCGATACCCGTACCAACATAAGGCGCATCCGACCGCACCAAAGGCACAGCCTGACGCATCATGTTCGAACCCATCAACGCGCGGTTAGCATCGTCGTTTTCAAGGAACGGAATAAGCGACGCCGCAACCGATACCAGCTGCTTTGGCGAAACGTCGATCAGGTCAACGGTTTCAGACGGGCTCAGGATATAGTCGCCAGATTTGCGCGTCGACACGAGGTCGTTCACAAACTTGCCGTTCTCGTCCAACGTCGCGTTTGCCTGCGCTACGGTGTGGCGCATTTCCTCGGTTGCCGACATGTAAACCACGTCGTCAGTTACCTTGCCGTCGATAACCTTGCGGTAGGGTGTTTCGATAAAGCCATACTTGTTCACCCGCGCAAACGTGGCGAGCGAGTTGATCAGACCAATGTTCTGACCTTCCGGCGTTTCAATCGGGCACATCCGGCCGTAATGGGTCGAGTGAACGTCGCGCACTTCAAAGCCGGCACGCTCACGCGTCAAACCGCCTGGCCCAAGGGCCGAAAGACGGCGCTTGTGCGTCACTTCGGACAGTGGGTTGGTCTGGTCCATGAACTGCGACAGCTGCGAAGAGCCGAAGAATTCACGCACCGCAGCCGCAGCCGGTTTGGCATTGATCAGGTCTTGCGGCATGATCGTGTCGATCTCAACGCTCGACATCCGTTCCTTGATGGCTCGTTCCATACGGAGCAGGCCAACGCGGTACTGGTTTTCCATCAACTCGCCAACAGAACGCACACGACGGTTGCCCAAGTGGTCAATATCGTCGATGTCGCCACGGCCATCACGCAGATCAACCAAGGCTTTGATACAGGCCACGATATCATCGCGGTCCAGCGTGCGCTGGGTGTCAGGCTTGCCCAGATCCAGACGCATGTTCATTTTCACGCGACCGACGGCCGAAAGGTCGTAACGCTCGCTATCAAAGAACAAGGTGTCGAACAGCTGGCTGGCTGCTTCTACGGTCGGTGGCTCGCCCGGGCGCATCACGCGGTAGATATCCATAAGCGCGGTGTCGCGGCCCATGTTCTTATCTGCCGCCATAGTATTGCGGATATAGGGTCCAACGTTGACGTTATCGATGTCCAGAATTGGCAGATCGGTAATGCCTTGATCCAGCAGCTCTTTCAGCGTACCGCCTTTGACTTCGCCGTCCTTGTCATATTCCATCGTCAACTCGTCGCCGGCTTCGACCCAAATCTCGCCGGTTTCTTCGTTGATGATGTCCTTGGCAATATATTTACCAAGGATCTGGTCAAACGGCAGCAACAGTTCCTTAACCTTGCCTTCGTCGATGATCTTTTTGACCATCCGAGGTGTCATCTTGTCGCCAGCTTTGCACAGCACTTCGCCTGTCGCCGCGTCAACAATATCAAAGGTCGGGCGGGTGCCGCGCACACGCTCGGGGAAGAACTTGGTGACCCAGCCCTTGTTCTTGTCATACTTGTAGCTGACCGTATTGTAATACGCGTCCATGATCTGCTCTTGGCCCATGCCAAGGGCATACAACAGCGTCGTTACCGGCAGTTTGCGGCGACGGTCGATACGGGCAAAGACGATGTCTTTTGCGTCGAACTCAAAATCCAACCAGGACCCGCGATAGGGGATGATCCGGCAGGCGAACAGCAACTTGCCGCTCGAATGGGTCTTGCCCTTGTCATGGTCAAAGAACACGCCAGGCGAACGGTGCATCTGGCTGACGATAACGCGCTCGGTGCCGTTCACAACAAACGTACCGTTTTGCGTCATCAGGGGCATATCGCCCATGAACACGTCTTGTTCCTTGATATCTTTGACCGAGCGTGCGCCAGTATCTTCATCGACATCAAACACGATCAAACGCAACGTCACCTTAAGCGGCGCTGCGTAGGTCATGTCGCGCGACTGGCATTCGTCGACATCATATTTCGGCTTTTCAAGCTCGTATTTCACGAACTCCAAAACAGCCGTTTCATTGAAATCCTTGATCGGAAACACCGACTGGAAAACCCCCTGAATGCCATCCCCATCGGTCGGCTTCGGGCCCTCGCCCGATTTCAGGAACAAGTCGTAGGAAGATTTCTGAACCTCAATAAGGTTCGGCATCTCCAAGACTTCACGGATTTTGCCAAAGTAGCGGCGGATACGTTTTTGACCTACGTAGCTCTGAGCCATGCTCATCGTCACCTTTCATCGTTTCGCCGGCGCAGGCTCGTCGGGCTACGAGCATACGCCGCTTGGCGATAGAGGGGTTATCGGTTCAATTCATGCCCTCCGTCCCACCGGAAGGCTCCCGAACATTGACAACACACCTTGGAAGGGGTTTGGGGCCCGGCCCCAATCAGGAACCTGTCAAATCCCCACCAAGATGCGCCATAGACGCATTTGGCTGGGCGCGAAATTCTTCGCACCCAGCCCATTTTTTGGCGATGCCGCAGGCGGCACCGAACCGAATTACTTCAGTTCAACTTTCGCGCCAGCTTCTTCCAGCTTTTTCTTCAAGCCTTCAGCGTCAGCTTTCGAAACGCCTTCTTTTACTTTGCCGCCAGCTTCAACCAAGTCTTTGGCTTCTTTCAGGCCAAGACCGGTGATGCCGCGTACTTCTTTGATGACGTTGATTTTGTTCGGGCCGGCATCGGTCAGAACAACATCAAATTCAGTCTGCTCTTCAGCAGCTTCGCCAGCTGCCGCAGCAGGGCCAGCAACCATTACAGCGCCGCCAGCAGCGGGCTCAATGCCGTATTCATCCTTCAGGATGGTTTTCAGTTCTTGTGCCTGAAGAAGGGTCAGACCCACGATTTCTTCGGCGAGTTTTTTCAGATCAGCCATTTTCTGTTCCGTTCATTAAAGTTGGGTTCCAACGTCGGTATTATCAACCACGCCGGATCATTAGATTGCTCAGGCGGCTGCCTTGTCCTCGATAGTGGACAAGATGCCGGCGATGTTCGAAGCAGGCGCGCCAATGGCCCCGGCGATGTTCGATGCAGGTGCACCGATGCAAGACACGATCGAAGCAATAAGCTCCTCACGCGACGGCATCGCTGCAACGGCTTTCACACCAGCAGGATCCAACAACGTGTCGCCCATTGTACCACCCAGAATAACGAACTTGTCGTTCTTCTTGGCGTACTCATCCGCGACCTTCGCAGCTGCGACAGGGTCTTCGGAATAGGCCATCACGGTCATGCCCGTAAGCAGGTCAGCCATCTTTGCAGAAGGCTTCCCGTCAAGGGCGATCTTGGCGAGCTTGTTCTTGGCAACGCGTACAGAACCACCAACTTCACGCATTTTTGCGCGGAGGTCCTGCATCTGTGCAACCGTGATCCCGGCGTAGTGTGCAACCACTACGACGCCAGAGCTTTCAAAGATCTGGCCGAGTTCCTCGACCACTTTCTCTTTTTGTGCTCTATCCACAGTTTCACTCCAAGTTTGGGGGTTTCCCCCCGGCTCATATTAGCCCTGTCCGAAAACAGGGCATTCGGGTCCTTTTACGGGTCCCGAGGCCAGATCACCCGAGGGAAGCCCCCGGAAATTTGTCTCGATCCCCATCTCAGGCAGGAAGATTAAGGGCAGATGCCCCCCCACCGTCTCGGACAGGACAGGGCCGTTTGGCGGCCCCGCCATCCTTTCCCCTAAGGGTCCGGAATTTCGTTAGGTGTGGTGCGCTAAAGCGCACCCTACCCGCAAACCGTAGGGTGCGCTTCAGCGCACCGCTAACCGATTACTTCGCAGCGGTCGTCGCCAGATCCACTGCAACGCCAGGACCCATGGTTGAAGAAAGCGAAACTTTCTTAACATAGGTGCCTTTGGCGCCAGCAGGGCGCGCCTTGGTCACGGCGTCAACGAACGCACGCACGTTCTCAGCCAGTTTAGCCGCGTCGAACGAAGCCTTGCCGATACCCGCATGGATAACGCCAGCTTTTTCAACTTTGAACTGTACTTCGCCGCCCTTGGCGTTGCCGACAGCACCAGCCACGTCCATCGTAACTGTACCAACCTTAGGGTTTGGCATCAGGTTGCGTGGACCAAGGATTTTGCCCAGACGACCAACCAATGGCATCATGTCCGGTGTCGCGATGCAACGATCGAATTCGATCTTGCCGCCCTGAATGGCTTCCATAAGGTCTTCTGCACCGACGATATCCGCACCAGCAGCTTTCGCTTCGTCTGCTTTCGGGCCACGTGCAAACACAGCTACACGAACCGTCTTGCCTGTGCCGTTTGGCAGCGTCACAACGCCACGAACCATCTGGTCAGCGTGACGTGGGTCAACGCCCAAGTTCATCGCGATCTCCAGCGTCTCGTCAAACTTTGCTTTTGCATTCGCTTTGATCAGCGCAACAGCATCATCAACCGAGATCATGTCTTTGCCAGCAAAGGCTTCCCGCGCAGCGCGCGTCCGTTTTCCAAACTTTGCCATGACTTAACCTTTCACCTCGATACCGCAAGAGCGGGCCGAACCCAGAATGATCTGCATCGCACCTTCGATATCGACGGCGTTCAGATCTTTCATCTTGGCTTCTGCAATCGCGCGGATCTGCGCAACGGTCACGGTGCCTGCAACTTCGCGGCCCGGCTTAACCGAACCCTTGGCGCGGTTACGCTTGCCAACAGGCGGCAGACCAGCAGCTTTCTTCAACAGGAACGAAGCAGGTGCAGTCTTGGTTTCAAGGCTGAACGACTTGTCCTGATAGTAAGTGATGATCGTCGGTGTCGGTGTACCCGGCTCCAGATCAGCAGTCTTGGCGTTGAATTCTTTTACGAACGCCATGATGTTCAGGCCGCGCTGACCCAATGCTGGACCAACGGGTGGGGATGGGTTGGCTTGCCCCGCCTTAACTTGCAGCTTCAGCTGCCCAATAACTTTCTTGGCCATGTGGCCTCTCCTTTTATCACCGCACCCCACCGCGGGGCGCTAGGTTTAGTGGTTCGGCGCCCGCGCACGGGCCACCTCCCACAAGACCACGTCAGGCTGTTTTCGCAACCTGCGTGAATTCCAATTCGACCGGGGTAGCCCGACCAAAGATCGAGACAGTCACCTTCAGGCGGCTATGCTCGTCATCAACTTCCTCAACCAAACCGGCAAAGCCTTCGAACGGCCCATCGGTCACATTGACCTGCTCACCCACTTCAAAGCGGATCAGGTTGCGCGGCGCAGCTTCGCCTTCTTCGACGCGGTTCAGAATAGCGTTCACTTCTTCGTCGCGCATCGGCATCGGCTTGCCCTGCGCCCCAAGGAACCCCGTGACGCGGTTGATCGACGAAATCAGGTGATACCCTTTATTGGTCATCTCCATCCGCACCAGAACATAGCCCGGCATGAAACGGCGCTCTGACGTCACTTTCTTGCCGCGACGCACTTCAAGCACTTCTTCTGTCGGAACGAGAACCTCTTCGATCTCATCTTCAAGACCGGCTTCAAGAACAGACGTTCTGATTTGCTCGGCAATCTTCTTCTCAAAGTTTGAGAGAACGCTTACCGAATACCAACGCTTCGCCATGCCTGCTTCACCTATCTTGTCCAAAGCCTAAGCCCCGGAAATTCTTTAACTTTCGGGCAGATTATTCCACCCCGACTAGAACAAAAAACAACGCGCGGACCGAATCGCCGCGCGTTTTTGTTCCTGATTGACCGACCAAATACAGCCCCAGCCCCCTAATTTCAAGAGGCTAAGGCCAAATCAAGCTGTTTTCAGCCAAAGCTGTTAATCACCGCGCTCAGCCCGGTGCGGATCGTCAGATCGATCAGCGAAAAGAACGTCGCGGTCAGCGCGGCCATGATGAACACCATGATCGTGGTCAAAACCACTTCGCGACGGGTTGGCCAAACAACTTTTGCGATCTCGCTCCGCACTTGTTGGATGAACTGAAGAGGGTTGGCCTTTGCCATCATTACGTCCTGACTATTCGCTGTGTTATGCGCAAATAGCGCTTTATGTGGCGAGTTTCAAGCCCGTAGCACAGCCCCCCGCCGCCGCCATGCCAGCTTTGCACCCAAGACAAAATCAAAACCGCGTCGAAAGGCGCTGTCTTGATTGCGTATTCGTTGTATTCTGCACAAAGTACGGCGGATCAGCCGTTGAAATCACAAGGAATATCTGATGACCGCGCAGACGCTATCGCCCGAAACCAAAACACGCCTTGAAACGGTTTCGGTCGCAACGCTCGCGACGGCACTTTACAGGCGTGGCCTGCGCAATCAGGTGATCCAGGATGTGCGTCCGGTTTCATGCAAAGGTCGCAACATGGTTGGCCCAGCCTTCACTCTGCGCTATATGCCTGCCCGCGAAGATCGCAATCAACTGCAAGAGTTTCGCAACCCCGACCACCCACAACGCCAAGCAGTTGAAACCTGCCCCCCCGGTCATGTGATGGTCATCGACAGCCGGAAATGCGCCAATGCTGCCTCGGCAGGTGATATTCTGATCAGCCGCCTGATGGTGCGTGGCGCCGCTGGCGTTGTAACCGACGGCGGCTTTCGCGATGCGATGCGCATAGCCGAACTTGAAATGCCCGCCTATCACCAACGGCCGGCCAGCCCGACAAACCTGACCCTGCATGAGGCAATCGACATCAATGTGCCCATCGGTTGTGGCGATGCACCGGTCTTTCCCGGCGATATTCTGGTAGGGGATGATGACAGCGTTATCGTTATTCCCGCCCATCTGGCAGATGAGGTATCTGTCGAAGCCGTAGAAATGACCGCCTATGAGGATTTTGTTCTAAGCAAAGTCAAGGCAGGCGCATCCATCATCGGCCTGTACCCCGCCACCCAAGAGGCCAATCTGCAGGAGTTTGCGGCCTGGCGCATCAAACACAATCGCTGACCACAAAAGCAAGTATTCAAATACAAAACGAACTCAGGCCGCGCTATTTAGACAGGCAAGCCAAAGCACCACAACAAACCGACGGCGGGCCGGTTCATGGAAAAGACGGACGAATTATTGGTAAAGGCTGGCAGGAGTTGGGGGACTCGAACCCACGACCCTCGGTTTTGGAGACCGATGCTCTACCAACTGAGCTAAACTCCTATGCCTGAAGCGGGGGATAGGCCAAAGCTTTGGCGGAATCAAGAGGGCATACAGACAATTCCTGCAATGTCCCGCTATTCTTGCGCAATTTTCGCAAGTTGGATCAAATCAGCAGCCATCAAAGCAGGCAAAGCCGCCTCGATACGTTCCAAGGGCCAGTTCCACCACGCAATTTGTTGTAATTGCGCGATTGTCGGCTCCGAAAACCTCTTGCGCAGCGCGCGCGCTGGGTTGCCCGCGACAATGGTAAAATCCGGCACATCGCCCGCAACCACTGCCCCTGCCCCCACAATCACCCCATTGCCCAGCTTTGTCCCTGGTAGAATCAGCGCACCATGCCCGATCCAGCAATCGTGGCCGATCTCTGTATCCGGCAGGTCGCTAAAGCTGTCTTTGAAAAGTTCCAGTTTGCTCGGGTCAAATATGGGAAACGGATAAGTCGAAAAGCCGTCCATCGCATGGTTGGCCGAAGCCGTAATAAATCGCGCGCCATGTGCAATCTGACAAAACCGCCCGATCCTCAGCTTTTCCGGGGCACCCGCATAGGTATAGGGCGCAAGCCGCGCTGCCCAATCACTCGGCGGATCAAAATCATTGGCATAGGTAAAATCACCCACCACAATATTCGGGTGGTCCATCACTTGCGCCAAATGCACCATGCAAGGGTTTTCGCGGCCATCAGCAAAGCGCATCGGATGCCGACTGGCAGCGTTCAGAAAAGCAGGCATTCAGGACATCCTTTCACTGGTTGAACAAATCAGCCGCGCAGGACATGCCGCTCCGCCCCCCCGCACTTGGCGGCCAATGACAGGCTTTCTCTGCCATAGGCTCGGTGTCAAATCCTAGGCCAAGGGACACCACCGTCCTGTTATTTTTGCGCACATAACAAAGGCGCGCAAGGTTTCCCTTGCGCGCCCCGATTCTTCTGCAAAAACTAGCGCTATAATTAAGCGGCAATTTTCGAAACTACGCCAACGGCGCCTAAGTTGGCCAAAATCATCAAGCGATGATTTTTGACACAACCCCCGCCCCTACCGTACGGCCGCCTTCACGGATGGCGAAGCGCAGTTTTTCTTCCATAGCGATTGGGGCGATCAGTTCAACGTTGAACTTCAGGTTGTCGCCCGGCATCACCATTTCGGTGCCTTCCGGCAGCTCTACGGTGCCCGTCACGTCGGTCGTGCGGAAGTAGAACTGTGGACGGTAGTTCGCAAAGAATGGCGTGTGACGGCCACCTTCTTCTTTGGTCAGAATATAGGCTTCTGCTTCAAACTTGGTGTGCGGCTTAACCGAACCAGGCTTGCACAGAATCTGACCGCGCTCGATGCCTTCACGGTCAACACCGCGCAGCAACAGCCAACGTTGTCGCCTGCTTCACCCTGGTCAAGCAGCTTGCGGAACATTTCAACGCCGGTCAAACGGTTTTCTTCGTCGCGCGGATGCCGACGATTTCCATTTCTTCACCAACTTTGATCACGCCACGTTCAATACGACCGGTCGCAACAGTACCACGGCCCGAAATCGAGAACACGTCTTCAACCGGCATCAGGAACGGCTGGTCAACAGCACGTGCCGGGGTCGGGATATATTCGTCAACAGCTGCCATCAGCGCCTTGATCGACTCTTCGCCGATTTCTGGCTGCGTGCCGTTCATCGCGTGCAAAGCCGAACCGCGGATGATCGGAATATCGTCGCCGGGGTAGTCATACGAAGACAGAAGCTCGCGGATTTCCATTTCCACCAGTTCCAGCAGCTCTTCGTCGTCAACCTGGTCAACCTTGTTCATGTAAACAACCATGAACGGAATACCAACCTGGCGACCCAACAAGATGTGCTCGCGGGTTTGGGGCATCGGGCCGTCAGCTGCGTTCACAACCAGAATCGCGCCGTCCATCTGTGCCGCACCGGTGATCATGTTTTTCACATAGTCAGCGTGGCCGGGGCAGTCGACGTGTGCGTAGTGACGGGTCGCTGTCTCATACTCAACGTGGGCGGTCGAAATCGTGATCCCGCGGGCTTTCTCTTCCGGCGCGCCGTCAATTTGGTCATACGCGCGGAATTCGCCAAAATACTTCGTGATCGCAGCTGTCAACGTCGTCTTGCCGTGGTCAACGTGACCAATCGTGCCGATGTTTACGTGCGGTTTGTTACGTTCAAACTTTGCCTTAGCCATCGCGGAATGCCTCAAACTTTGGGGGGGCCCCAAGCGGGCCCCGTTTTACATCGGCAGCGAGATAGCCATTTCAGACCATAAAATCAAGGTCACTTTGTGGATTGCACGACGGGTTTCGGCTTTGGTGGCAAACCAAACCATTCCGGATGGTCGGAAAGCCAAAGTTCGATGCGCTTGGCGGCGTTAAAGCTAAGCTTGTCCATCTGCTGCTGCGGTGTACGCGTCAGGCCAGAACCAATCAATGTATCGCCGTCAATACCCTCGAAAACGGTGAATTGCTCCCCCTTTTCGTTCAGTTTGGTTCCAGCCGCATCGTCCCAAACTGTGGCCGTAACAACCAACGCCGACTTGGGCGACAACACCAACGGAATACCCGGAGGGGCAAGCGCATAGGCATCAACCGAGACGCCGAGGTTGTAAAACTTGTCGCCATCATAACGCCCCAAGCGGGCCTGCAGCGCCTTGGTCAAGCTATCATCCAGATCCTGCGGCTTTGCCTCGCGCGAGATTGGCACCTTTTGCGGGTTATCTGCCACAACGATGTTCAGGCCCATCTTGAAATTGCCAAGCTCGACGGGCGGTTCAACAACACTTTGGCCCGCGCAAGCCGAAAGCAAGCCGGTGACCAGTATCAGGGCAGAAAGGCGGGCGATGATCATGCGGCATTCCTTTGACAAACAACCCCCAAGGAATAGCCGTTGCCACGGGCCTGCGCAACCTTCCCGCCTTTCAATAGAGGCAAAGCGACCTATAGTTATCATAATTGATACGAAAAGAGTGGGTCCATGATGCCAACCTTCGAAGCCGAGCCCCAGAAAGCCAAACCCGACGGCCTGCCAGCAAGAACTCCGGCACGGGTTCCGCTTCACCACACGCCGATGGGTATCCTTGCCTCGGCGCGGGCGGGTCAAAAGAATGTGCTGGAGCTGATCCCCGACATCGCGACGCGGCAACCCATGGTTTCAGGGCGGACAGGCAAGCGCTGGCATATGGTTATGGATCCGGAGGCCTTGAAACGCGTGCTGCGGGATCGGGTCGAGGACTACCCGAAATCGACCGTCACCAAGCTGATCCTTGAGCAGGCGATAGGCGACAGCATGTTTGTTGCCGAAGGGGCCGCATGGTTGTGGCAACGGCGGACAGTGGCATCGGTTTTCAGCCACCGCAATGTGGCGGCTCTGGCGCCGGTTATGACGGCGGCGGCAGAAAGGGCCAGCACACGGATCGCGGCAGCCCATGGGCGGGCAACAGATATGTTCACCGAAATGGTCGCGGCAACGTTCGAGGTGATCTCGGACGTGACGTTTTCGGGCGGTGAGGGGTTTGATCGCGGCGCGGTCCAGCGGGCGATTGAAGACTATATTTCCCATGCTGCCAAAGTCTCGGTTCTGGATTTGCTGGGCGTGCCCGGCTGGGTACCGCGCCCGGGGCGGATGATGGCGGGCGGCGCGATGCGGGAAATGAAGCGGATCGCAGACGAGGCGATTAAAAGCCGGCGCAAGGATGGGCGGCGCGCAGTGCCGGATCTGCTGGATTTGCTGTTGGAAGGCGAAGACCCCAAAACCGGGCAGAAAATGACCACAGCCGAGCTGCGGGACAACCTGCTGACCTTTATCGTTGCGGGGCATGAAACGACGGCATTGACGCTGTCTTGGGCGCTGTATTTATGCGCCTTCGATCAAGAGATTCAGGCGGCAGCGCGGGCAGAGGCGCGGGCAGTTTTGGGCGACAGGGCGGCCACGCAGGCCGATATTGCGGGCCTTTCGCTTAGCCGGCAGATCATTGACGAGGCGCTGCGAATGTACCCGCCTGCGGCGTTTTTATCGCGCACGGCGCAGGTTTCGGACACGCTCTGTGGGCGGGATATAAAGGCCGGTGATACCGTGGTTTTGCCAATCTATGCCCTGCATCGCCATCATATGCTGTGGAAAAACCCAGATCAGTTCGACCCGTCCAGATTTGCCGACCCCAAGGCAATTGAAAGGTTTTCCTATCTTCCTTTTGGTGACGGGCCGAGGGTGTGTATCGGCGCGAATTTTGCGCTGCAAGAGGCGGTGATTATTCTGGCGACTTTATTGGCGCGGCACCGGTTTTCTCTGGTCAAAGGAAAAGAGCCGAAACCGGTGATGATTTTGACCCTGCGGCCCGAGGGGGGCGTGTGGCTGAATGTGGATGCGGTTTAGAGGCCTGACCGCGCGCGGACATATTGACAACCCATTGTAATAAAACAGCTTTGCCATTTCAGTTAACTGAAAATTAACCGGCACACTGCACCACTGGCAACGGTGTGGAACCCGACCTTTTGTGCCGGATGTACAGCCCGGACTTGTGGCCTGATTTGGGGCGGAATCGGGAAAATGTGCATTATCGGAAACGACTCGTCGTTTTCAATGCATCCGAGGGCCGACAAAGCCGCCACAAGGGGGGGATGCACGGCTTGACAGGCCAAATAGCCTGCGAAAGACATCCCTAACGCCACCCACCCAGCTTTCTGACAGGACCCAATATGCGCAAATACGCCCTAACCGTTACCTGCAATTCGACCCGCGGGATCGTTGCTGCAATCGCCAACTATCTGGCCGATAATGCCTGCAACATCACCGACAGCTCGCAGTTCGATGACAAGGAAACCGGTAATTTCTTTATGCGGGTCAGCTTTGAGGCTGATGACGAGGGCGCGGTTGATCTGAACAAGATCACCGATGGCTTTACGCCGACGGCGCAGAAATTCGGTATGGCCTACGAATTCCATGACGAGACCCAAAAGATGAAAGTGATCATCATGGTGTCGCGCTTTGGCCATTGCCTGAACGACTTGCTGTATCGCTGGCGCATCGGGGCCTTGCCGATCGATATTGTGGGCGTGATTTCAAACCATATGGATTATCAAAAGGTTGTCGTAAACTATGACATCCCGTTCCACTGCATCAAAGTAACCCCTGCCAACAAACCCGATGCCGAGGCGCGGATTATGGCAGTGGTCGAAGACGCAGGTGCGGATTTGATCGTGTTGGCGCGCTATATGCAGATTTTGTCGGACGAGATGTGCCAGAAAATGTCGGGGCGGATTATCAACATTCACCACTCTTTCCTGCCAAGCTTTAAGGGCGCAAACCCCTATAAGCAGGCGTTCCAGCGCGGGGTAAAGCTGATCGGGGCGACATCGCATTATGTTACGGCCGATCTGGATGAAGGCCCGATTATCGAACAGGACATCGTGCGCGTGACACATGCGCAATCGCCGGATGATTATGTGTCGCTGGGCCGCGATGTGGAAAGCCAGGTTCTGGCACGCGCGATCCATGCGCATATTCACCGCCGCGTGTTTTTGAACGGCAATAAGACGGTGGTTTTCCCCGCATCGCCGGGGTCTTATGCGTCGGAACGCATGGGCTGACAATCGGCTTTGGGCGGTCGCTTTTGGGCACCGCCATTTCCCGATTAATTTACTAAGTTTAAATTGACGTTTGTGCAGTCGGCCGTTAATTCGGCTGCACAAACCAATTGAATGAGGACGCCATGACCAAGATCCGCACCGTTTCCCCCCGTAAATGGACCGGGCTTTTGCTGGCCTCGACCGCTGTTGGCGCCAGTTTGGGGGCGGGTCTGGCCGAGGCACGGATGGCGCCGCCTGTGATGCCGCAAGATCAGACGGTTTGGCTGGCCCAAGCCGAAGGCGGCGAAGGTGGCGAAGCGGGTGCCGTTGCAAGTGTTGCCCCCGAAACCGCCTATCTGGTGCGTTTGGCAATTGTTGAAGGACATCTGATCGCAGCTGATGCCCTATATGCAAAGGGCCTGACAGATGAGGCGATTGGCCTTTCATATCACCCCGAGGCCGAGATGATGGCCGAAGTGCGCCAAAGCCTTGCGGCGCATGGGCAAGAAGATTTCACCCCCGCCATGCAGGTGTTTTCGGAAGTGATGGAAAGCGGCGCACCGGTAACCGAGGTAGAGGCGGCGTTGGTCGCGTTTCAGGCAGCGGTAGCAGGTGCCGTCAATGCCGAAGCCCCTGATGCGAGGGAGCGTTTTACGGTGGCCGTCGCCGTGCTCAAGGCCGCAGCAGCCGAGTATTCGGGCAGCATCGAGGCCGGCGCCGTGACCGATATTATGGCCTATAACGAGGCGCAGGCCTTTGTTGATGTCGCCCGTGCAATGGTCGGGCAAGTCGGCGGAGATGCCAAGCTGGATGCCTTGGTCGGCCGCGCCTTGGCCGCGATGGAGCCTGCCGCCGAAGCGTTCGGCATGGTAGACGGTACGTTCACAGCCAATGACCCTGCGATCTTGATGGGCGTGGCAGCGCGGGTAGAGCTGATCGCCTCGCAGGTGCGTTAAGATGTTTCTGGCGATTGAAGGGTTGATCGACCCTGCGACGGTGGCGGTGCTGCGCGACGAAGCGGCGGGATTGACCTTTGAAGATGGCGCCAAAACGGCGGGGCGGTTTGCGCGTGAGGTGAAAGCCAATGACCAAGCCGCCGCCAGCCCCGAACGTGATGCCGTGCTGAACATGGTATCGCAGGCGTTGCAGGCCAACCCGTTGTTCGCCGCAGCGGCACGGCCCAAGGCGATGACGCCGCTGATTTTGTCGCGCTATCGGGCGGGGCAGACCTATGGCCTGCATGTCGATGATGCGCTGATGGGCGGCGTGCGGACGGATATTTCGTTCACGCTGTTTTTGTCGCCCCCCGAAACCTATGACGGCGGCGCACTGATTATCGAGGATAGTCTGGAGGCGCGGGCGGTGAAGCTGTCAGCGGGGTCGGTGTTCCTCTACCCCTCGACGAGTTTGCACCGGGTAGAGCCTGTGACCGCTGGCGAAAGGTTGGTTGTTGTAGGATGGGTGCAAAGCCGCATCAGAGCCGCCGAAAAACGCGAGATTTTGTTCGATTTGGACAGATCTATTGCCGAGCTGCATGCCAGTGCGGGCAAGTCGGCGCTGTTTGATACGCTGTGCAAGACGCGGTCAAACCTGTTGCGGATGTGGGCCGAGGCCTGATTTCTGGTGGAAATGATGGACGGGGGGCTTCGCCAGCCCCCCGCACCCCCCGCAGGTATTTTAGCCAAGATGATGGGCGCGCCTCAATTGGGGAAAAGCGCGCCGGTCAGTTGAATTTATTGTCGCGTGGAAAGCCGCGTGGGGCCATGCGGCCTGCGGCGGCGCGTTTGGCCAGCCAATCCGCCAGATCGGTTTCAACGCGGGTGCGGCCGGCCGGGTCTTTCCAGCTAAGACCCTCGGTCAGGGTAAAGGTGGTGGCGTCTGACAACCCGCCATCCTTGTACTTTTGCAACCTTACGCCTTTGCCTTTGGCCATTTCGGGCAGCTCATCCAGTGCAAAAACCAACACTTTGCGGTTTTCACCGACCACGGCGACATGATCGCCGGTGATGGGTTTGCAGACCGCGGTTTTGGCGTCACCGCGCAGGGTGAGCACTTGTTTGCCGGCGCGGGTTTGGGCGACCACCTCATCCGACGGGCAGATGAAGCCATCGCCATCGGTCGAGGCGACAAGCAGTTTGATGCCCGGTTTGTGGATGATGAGGTCAGCGATTTCCGCCTCGTTCGGCAGATCGACCATCAGGCGCACGGGTTCGCCCATGCCACGGCCACCCGGAAGGTTGGCGCCCAAAAGGGTGTAGAACCGGCCGTTGCTGCCGACCAGAATGATGCGGTCGGTGGTTTCGGCGTGGAACATGAAGCGGCCTTCGTCGCCGTCTTTGAACTTGGTTTCAGCGTCCAGCGCGGCATGGCCTTTCATCGCGCGGATCCAGCCCATTTTGGAACAGATCACGGTGATCGGCTCGCGCTCGATCATCGCGTCATAGGGCACTTCCTCGACCTCGCCTGCCTCGGCAAAGGTGGTGCGGCGGGTGCCTTTGGCCCAGGAATGACCAAAGGTTTTCTGCACGTCTTTCAAGTCGGCGCTGATGCGCACCCATTGCAAGCGCGGGTTTGCCAACAGATCCTCGAGGTCGGCACGCTCTTTCATCAGCGCATCGCGTTCGGCGATCAGTTCCATTTCCTCAAGCTTGCGCAAGCTGCGCAGACGCATGTTGAGGATGGCTTCGGTCTGCACCTCGGTCAGCTCGCCCTCGGCGACCGGTGGCGAGACGTAGTCTTTTTCCGACATCGCGCGGGGGTGTTTGATGCCCCAGTCTTCTGACATCAACGCGCGTTTCGGATCGGCATCATAGCGGATGATGTCAATCACGCGGTCGAGGTTAAGGAAGGCGGTGATAAAGCCTTCGAGCACCTCTAACCGGTGGTCGATTTTATCCATGCGGTGCTGGCTGCGGCGCAACAGCACGTTGCGGCGATGGTCGAGAAACGCGCGCAACACTTCTTTCAGGCTGCACACTTTGGGGGTGCGGCCGTCGATCAGCGTGTTCATGTTCAGGCTGAAGCGCAGTTCGAGATCGGAGTTCTTGAACAGCATCCCCATCAGCATTTCAGGATCTACGCTGCGGGTTTTCGGTTCGATAATCAGGCGGATATCATCGGCAGATTCGTCGCGCACATCACCGAAAATCGGGATTTTCTTGGTGAAGATCAGCTCGGCCAGCTTTTCGATCAGCTTGGATTTCTGCACCTGATAGGGGATTTCGGTGACAACGATTTGCCACTGACCACGGCCCAGATCCTCAATCTCCCACCTTGCGCGCAGGCGGAAAGAGCCGCGACCGGTGCGGTACGCGTCAAGGATATTGGCACGGGGTTCAACGATTATCCCGCCTGTCGGGAAATCGGGACCGGGTACAAATTCAACCAGCGCGTTATCGTCAATTTCGGGGTCTTTGATCATTGCCTGACAGGCGTCGATCAATTCATGCAGGTTATGCGGCGGAATATTCGTCGCCATACCCACGGCAATGCCCGACGAGCCATTGGCCAGCAAATGCGGAAAGGCGGCAGGCATGACGACGGGTTCTTCGAGCGTGCCGTCATAGTTGGGGCGATAATCAACCGCGTTTTCGGTTAACCCCTCCATCAGCTTTTCGGCAATCGCGGTCAGCCGCGCCTCGGTATAACGACTGGCCGCAGGGTTATCGCCGTCGATGTTGCCAAAGTTGCCTTGGCCTTCGACCAGCGGATAGCGGACGTTGAAATCCTGCGCCAAGCGGGCCATCGCATCATAAATCGCCATGTCGCCATGCGGGTGATAGTTGCCCATGACATCGCCCGAAATCTTGGCCGATTTGCGGAAGCCACCAGTTGGGGTCAGCTTCAACTCTCGCATCGCGTAAAGAATGCGGCGGTGAACGGGTTTCAAACCGTCACGTGCATCGGGCAAGGCGCGGTGCATGATCGTGGACAGCGCATAGGTCAAATACCGTTCGCCAATAGCACGGCGCAGCGGTTCCGACGTGGTCATCGGCGTGAAATCTGGGTCATCGGAGGATTTTGTCATGGGGGTTATGTAATCGTGCCGCGTGCTACGGTCTAGCGGAAAAAAGCTGGGGCGCGGGCCTGTGCCGTTAACGAATTTCGACGTTAGGGGAAGTTTGCCGTATTTTCCCATAAGAAAAAGTGGCATAGTTCTATTATTGGGTTTGTTGTTACATCTGCAATTTTAAGAACGCGTGTGGGGGGTATTATGTTCAAGCTTTTATCGCTTTTGGCTGCCGGTATGTTTGTAACCTTGTTGATCGGGGGCGAAGACAGAGGCCAGTCACGGCAAGGTTTGATCGGCGTTGCGCAAAACCCTGTGGAACGGCCCGTAGTGCGCGAGGCCAAAGTGGCGCCTGTTAAAGCAATACCGGTTAAGCCAGCGCCAACGGCCAATCTGGCCTTGATCAGCTTTACGCCGGCAAAGGTGCAAAAACCTGCGAGGGCGACATCGACAATTGCAGGCGAATTTGTGCTGAGCGAGCCGAAACAGATCGCCATTACCCAAGCAGTGGCCCCGCCCGAGACTGTGGTGCCCGAGGCAGTTGTACCCGAGGCTGCGCCGATCATGTATGTGAACAGTCGTTCGGTAAATGTGCGGCAGGGGCCGTCAACGGATTACGAGGTTGTGGGCCGTTTGGTGCGTGCCGAGGCTGTGTCGGTCATTGCGCCCGAAGTGGACGGCTGGGTGCGGATCGCGATTGAAGGCGACGGGCTGGAAGGGTTTATCGCCGCGCGCCTGTTGTCGCAAACCGATCCGGGCGGCAATTGAACCACGCTTGAATTGCCGCTAAGGCTGTGGGGAATTTAGAAAGACCCATAGTATGACTGCAAAATCCATTCTTATCACTGGTTGCTCTTCGGGCATCGGGCTTGATGCCGCGCGGACGTTAAAGGCGCGCGGTTGGCGGGTGTTTGCCACCTGTCGGGCCGAGGCCGACTGCGCGCGGTTGCGTGATGAGGGGCTGGAAAGTTTCCGGCTGGATTATGACGATGTAAGCAGCCTTGAAAGTGCTGTGGCCGAAGTGGTGGCGCGGACGGGTGGCACGCTGGATGCGCTGTTCAACAATGGCGCCTTTGCGATTCCCTGTGCCTATGAGGACCTGCCGCGCGACGGGTTCCGGGCGATTCTGGAAACCAATCTGATTGGCTATCACGACCTAACCTGCCGAGTTTTACCGATCATGCGGGCGCAGGGGCATGGGCGAATCGTCAACAACTCTTCAATCTTGGGGATGGTCGGGTATCGCTGGCGCACGGCCTATGTGGCGACAAAATTTGCGCTGGAAGGGATTACCGATGTGCTGCGGCTGGAGCTGCGCGGCACGGGGATTTACCCGATTCTGATTGAGCCGGGGCCGATTACGACGAAATTCCGCGACAACTCGGCCATTCAGTTCAAGCGCTGGGTCAAATGGGAAACATCCCCCCGCCGCGCGGAATATACCGAGGTGCTGGCGCGGTTTGAAAACAGCACGGGACCGGACAGGTTTGAACTGCCCGCCAGTGCGGTGACCGACAAGCTGATCCATGCGCTGGAAAGCCCGCGACCAAAAGCACGCTATTATGTGACGGTGCCAACGCATATCATGGGAATCGCGCGACGGATTTTGCCGGTTTGGGCGCTGGACCGGCTGCTGGCAGGTGGAAAACGCGCCTAGGCGTCTTTTGCTTTGCTTTTCGGCCGCGCGCGCTTAGATGCGCTAGGAACCAAAGGGGAAATTGCCATGCTGAACGATCCGCTTTTTATCATCGCCGCGATTGCGTGCCTTGTTGTGCTTGTCATCCTGATGCTGGGAATCGGCACGTTTGGCAAAGGTGGCGAGGGTTCTGCGAAACGGTCGAACAAGCTGATGCGCTACCGTATCTATGCGCAAGGGTTGGCGGTCGCGCTGATTGTGCTGTTTGTCTGGCTGCGTAAATCCGGGGTGCAGTGATGGTTGTTTTGTCAAAAATCTATACCCGCACCGGCGATAAGGGCCAAACGGCACTGGGCAACGGCGACCGGGTGGCCAAGCACAGCCTTCGTGTGGCGGCCTACGGTACGGTAGATGAAACCAACGCGACGATCGGGTTGGCGCGGCTGCACAGCACCGGCGATATGGATGCGGCCTTGGCGCGGGTATCGAATGACATGTTCGATCTGGGCGCCGATCTGTGCACGCCTGACCGCGAAAATGATGCGACTGCCGAATACCCCAGATTGCGGATCATTGACGCGCAGGTTGATCGGCTGGAGGCCGAGATTGACGCGATGAACGCCGATCTGACCACATTACGCAGCTTTATTCTGCCAGGTGGCACCGCGCTGGCCGCGCAATTGCACCTGTGCCGGACAGTCTGCCGACGCGCCGAGCGTATGACGGTAGAGCTGGCTGGCGTTGAAGATGTGAACCCGGCTGCGGTGAAATACCTGAACCGGCTGTCGGATTGGTTTTTCGTGGCAGGCCGGATTGCCAATAATGGTGGCAAAGACGACGTGCTTTGGGTGCCGGGGCTGACGCGATAAATTGCTGCGCCGCGACAAATAGCAGCGGGTTTTCGCAGCTATTGAAAAAACGCGGCGTCTGTTGTCGCTAACATGACGATTTTGGCCTATTTTTCCCCTGCGCAAGATTATATCAAAACGAGGTAAGTTTACGGGGCCAGTCGCCCCCACCCAACCAAGGAGTCCGCGCTAATGAAGGTTCTTGTGCCTGTCAAACGTGTGATCGACTATAACGTGAAAGTCCGTGTAAAAGCGGATGGCAGCGGTGTTGATCTTGCCAATGTCAAAATGTCGATGAACCCGTTTGACGAGATTGCCGTTGAACAGGCTATCCGTTTGAAAGAAGCAGGGACGGTTGAAGAAATCATCGTTGTTTCCATCGGCGTAAAGCAGGCGCAAGAAACATTGCGTACCGCGCTGGCGATGGGCGCTGACCGCGCGATTCTGATCGTGGCCGCCGAAGATGTGCACAATGATATCGAGCCGCTGGCCGTGGCCAAACTGCTGAAAGCGGTTGTTGAGGCTGAGGCGCCGGGTCTGGTGCTGTGCGGGAAGCAAGCGATTGACAATGATATGAACGCCACGGGCCAGATGCTGGCTGCGTTGCTGGGTTGGTCGCAGGCGACATTCGCCTCGGAGCTGGCAATCGAAGGCGACAAAGCCGTGGTAACGCGCGAGGTTGACGGCGGTCTGCAAACGATCAACGTGGCAATGCCAACGGTAGTGACAGTCGATCTGCGCTTGAACGAACCGCGCTATGCGTCTTTGCCTAACATCATGAAAGCAAAGAAAAAACCTTTGGAAGAAAAGACAGCAGCGGATTACGGCGTCGACGTAACGCCCCGTCTGACCGTCGTGAAAACCGTAGAACCTGCGGGCCGCAAAGCCGGTATCAAAGTGGCCTCGGTCGATGAACTGATTGCCAAACTTAAAGACGAAGCGGGGGTTCTCTGATGGCTGTTCTTCTTTTGGGTGAAGTGATCGATGGCGCCTTGGCGACCGATCAAACCGCCAAAGCGCTGACCGCGGTTGCGGCACTTGGCCCTGTGACTGTGCTTATTGCGGGCGCGGGCGGCGATGCAGCCGCAGCCGAAGCGGCAACCCTGCAAGGTGTGACAAAGGTTTTGCTGGCCGATGACCACGTTTATTGCCACGCAATGTCTGAACCGACAGCGGCGCTGATTCAGTCGCTTGCTGGCGATTACAGCCACATTGTTGCGGCGTCGGGCGCATTTTCCAAATCGGTTCTGCCGCGCGCGGCGGCCCTGTTGGATGTCATGCTGATTTCCGAGGTGCTGGCAGTGGTTGATGCCGACACGTTTGATCGGCCGATTTACGCGGGCAACGCGATCCAGACGGTAAAGTCGAACGACAAAACCAAGGTAATGACCATCCGCACCGCGACATTTGACGCGGCAAGCGCGGGCGGCAGCGCCTCGGTAGAAAAGGTTTCGGCAGACGTGAATGGCGCGCTGTCGTCTTGGGTTGAAGACAAGGTTGCAACATCTGACCGGCCAGAGCTGACAAGCGCAGGCATCGTTGTGTCTGGTGGCCGTGGCGTAGGCTCGGAAGCCGATTTCGCGCTGATCGAAAAGCTGGCAGACAAGCTGGGCGCAGCCGTAGGTGCATCGCGTGCGGCCGTTGACAGCGGCTTTGCGCCAAACGATTGGCAAGTTGGCCAGACCGGCAAGGTTGTGGCACCTGATCTGTACATTGCCATCGGTATTTCCGGTGCAATTCAACACCTTGCAGGGATGAAAGATTCCAAGGTGATCGTCGCTATCAACAAGGATGAAGAAGCGCCGATTTTCCAGGTTGCCGATTACGGGCTGGTTGCCGACCTGTTTACGGCAGTGCCAGAGCTGGTTGAAAAGCTGTAAATCCGCGCAGATGGCTTTGGAAAGGGCACCCCAACCGGGTGCCCTTTTTGTTATGCGCCCAACAATCGCGGCAGCGCGTTGGCAATGGCAATCGCCACCTCACGATGGGCAATTGGACCGGGTACACCGATGGCGCAACTGCGCTCTAACGGGCCGAAAGACATGTTTCGCACGCCTTCTGCCGCGGCATCATGGCTTGCGACCACCTCGAGATAGGCCGTTGCCTGACTGCGCAATGTGTTGATCATGACAGTGTTGACCAGAGGCAGTTTGTCATAGGGCGAGTTTGCCAGCGGCGCTGGCGGGGGCGCCGCATCGCCCATCCACAGCAGCAGCGTCGGCGATTTGATCGCTTGCAGCAAAAGCGCCATACGCTGCAGCCAGGTTTTTTGCAACTCGGCCGCCACCAATACGAACCGATGGGGTGAGGCCTGAAACAGGCTTTGCAGCATATGGCGCGTAAAATGAAATTCGGTAAAATCCACCTCTTGATACAGGTTTTGCAGCCTTGGGCTGGCGCGTAGAAACCGGTCATTCCGGCGCGGATGAACCGTGTAAAAGCCATTCGACAGGTTTTGGGCACCGACCACCTGCACCACCGTCAGCACGGCCCTTGATGCGATTTCCAACACCTCGGGCGCGTTTAAAAACACGTCTGGCCCGGCATTCATAAGGCCAAAGTTCACCACGCCCCTGCCCCCGATCTCTTCCAGCACCTTTGGAAACGGGGATGGCACAAACTTGCCATAGGTTTCGGTGCCGCCAATGGCAGCTATATACGGCCTCGCAAGCCCCTGTCTGGGCCCCCGAAACATCAGTTTTGACGCGCCATAATGGCACGGAGAATAGTCGATCGACCCCTCGCCCGAATAAGCATAGGTCATTTCACCCACCCAATTTTTTAACACCCAAGATCGAGAGTGCCCGAGAGATCTTACGAATCCGCTAAGTTCGGCATTTGCCACAAATTCTAAGCAGACTCGGGAATCTGCCAGAAATCAGTGCTTGGCCTTGCGCCTAACCCCAGTGCAGGCATATGGTTTCGCCAACTCAGATGCAGGAGAGCAGACGCATGGAAATCAAGTCGGTGGGGATCGTCGGGGCGGGCCAAATGGGCAACGGGATCGCACATGTCTTTGCGCTGGCAGGCTATGACGTGCTGATGACCGACATCAGCCAGGTCAGTCTGGATAAGGCCGTGGCGCTGATTGATCGCAACATCGAACGGCAGGTGACCAAGGGCAAAACCTCGGCTGCGGATAAGGCAGCGGCGATGGGGCGGATAAAGACCACGCTGAAACTGGCCGATCTGGGGCCCCTGGATCTGATTATCGAGGCTGCGACCGAGCGCGAGACGGTGAAACAAGCGATTTTCGACGATCTGCTGCCGCATCTGAAGCCGCATACGATTCTGACGTCCAATACATCGTCTATTTCGATCACGCGTCTGGCAAGCCGCACCGACCGGCCCGAAAAATTCATGGGATTTCACTTTATGAACCCGGTGCCGGTGATGCAGCTGGTGGAATTGATCCGCGGCATTGCGACCGACCGCGCAACCTATGACACGCTGCTTGCTGTGGTGGAAAAGCTGGGAAAAACTGCCGCCAGTGCCGAGGATTTTCCGGCCTTTATCGTGAACCGCATCTTGATGCCAATGATCAATGAGGCGGTTTATACGCTGTATGAAGGCGTCGGCTCGGTCAAATCTATCGACGAATCGTTAAAACTGGGCGCAAACCACCCGATGGGACCGCTGGAACTGGCCGATTTTATCGGGCTTGATACCTGCCTGGCGATCATGAACGTGCTGCATGACGGGCTGGCCGATACGAAATATCGCCCTTGCCCCTTGCTGACCAAATATGTCGAGGCGGGTTGGCTGGGCCGCAAAACCCAGCGCGGTTTTTATGATTATCGTGGCGAGACGCCGGTTCCGACGCGGTAGATCAGAAGTCTTCGCCAAAGAGGTTTTGAACCAGCTGGTCCAAAGCATCGAGCAAATCTGCCGCTTGCGCGCCCGAGGTTTTCACCGAAATTTCGGACCCGCGCGCGGCGCCAAGCATCAGCAACCCCATGATCGAATCGCCGGATACGGACATCCCGTCTTTCGAGACCTCTGCGGTGGCGTCGAACGCCTCGGCCACCTCGACGAACTTGGCCGAGGCGCGGGCGTGAAGCCCCTTTTCGTTGATGATTTTAAGGCGTCGTTCGGTCATATCCATTTTCCCCATCGCCCAAATCAAAGCAATTTATATATTTTCGACCGGCATCCAATGCCAAGGTCACGGCGTCTTCGACGGCCAGCTGCCGCGATTTGGCAAGCTTTATCAACAGCGGAAGATTGGCACCAAACAGAATGCGGCGATTGCGCCCGCAACAGGCCATAAGCGACAGATTCGAGGGCGAACCACCAAACATATCGGTGACGACGACAACGCCGCCGCCGGTATCAACCTTGTCGGCGGCATCGCAAATCTCGGTTTGTTTGGCGGCGCGATCATGATCTTCTTCAATCGCCACGGCGATCATGTCTTGTTGCTTGCCGACGACATGTTCAACCGCCGCAAGATATTCGCGCGCCAGCCCCCCATGGGCCACTATGACAATTCCGATCACCCTAGATCACCCAGCCCCGTTTGTGGGCAGCACAGCCGCCTTACGTTCCATTTCCCGATGTCGTTTTGCCACCAGCCAACCAACCTCTGCAAGCCGGCGCGCAATAAGTTCCGTAACGGCAACTGAACGGTGTTGCCCTCCGGTACACCCAAAGCCGATCGCGAGATGGGTTTTCCCCTCATCCAGCTGTGCAGGCAGCAGAAACAGAATCAGATCCGTGACCTTGGCAAGAAATTCGTCAAAACGCGGGTCGGCGGCGATATAGTCAACCACTGCCGCGTCGCGGCCGTCTAAACTGCGCAATGCGGCATCCCAATGCGGGTTGCGCAAAAAGCGGCAATCAAAAACCATATCAATCCCGCGCGGCACGCCGCGTTTGTAGGAAAAAGACTGCAGCGAGACCGCAAGTTTCGCGTCTTGCGCCGTTCCAAACCACTGTGCGATTTCGGCGCGCAGGTCATGCGGCGACATTTCGGTCGTCTCGATCAGGTGATCCGCCCGCACTTTGATCGGCGCCAGCAGGTCCACCTCACGCGCGATGCCGATGATGGGCGTGCCATCAGGGGCCAAAGGATGCCTGCGGCGGGTTTGTGAAAAGCGTCGGATCAGCTCATCCTCGGCGCAATCAAGGTAGATCACGTTCAGCGAGATATGCGGGTTGACGGTAAGGCCGTCGATCAGCTCGATCAAAGCCGTGGCGTTGAAATCCCGATTGCGCGCATCAAGGCCCAAGGCAATCGGGCGGCCCAGATTGTCGCCTTCGATCAGGCGCGGCACCAGCGACAAGGGGATGTTGTCGATTACCTCATACCCCATATCTTCGAGCGCGTTGATCGCAGTGCTGCGCCCCGCCCCAGACGGGCCGGTTACCAGTACCACCCGATGCTCGAATATCTGATTGGCATTCGTCATGTCTATCTGTCAGTCCACCCGTTTTGCGCGCAGGTATTGTAGTATACCGAATGGAAAGTGGCGGGATGTGGAGCCGAATACAAGGTCAATCGGCACCCCCAGCAGATCAACTTGCCGTTTTGGCGGCAGCCGGTCGGTTTCCGTCTGGCCAAGATCGACGATCAGGGCGACGGGTGCGAAAGGCTGTGACGTGGCCGCCAGAATGCCAATGCCGCGCGCCTCGATCTTGCCAGCGATTTCGGGGGGGCAGCTTGCGATCACGTCCCGCCCCTGCCGTGCAAGATGCGCTTGGTCATCGGCCACCAGAACGGCACCATAGGCCATAAGTTCCAGCGCCAGCGCCGATTTTCCAGCCCCTGACGGTCCAAGAATTAGCACCCCGCGCCCATCAAGCGCAACACAGGTGGCGTGGACAGTTTGCGGCGGAACAGTCATCGCCGCCTCTGCCAAGTTTGGGCTTTGCAACTCAGATCGGCAAGCCGACGACAAATCGGGCGCCCAGAGGTTCAGAGGTGGCATCCGCCGAGGTCGGATGAATGTTCTCGGCCCAGATCACGCCGCCATGCGCCTCGACGATTTGTTTGGAAATGGCCAAGCCCAGACCCGAATGGTCGCCAAATTGCGCCACGGGACGTTCGGAGTAAAAGCGTTTGAACACCTTTGTCAGCGCCTGTTCAGGAATGCCGGGGCCTGTATCTTCGACGACGACAAGAACGCGGTTTTCACGCCGCCGCGCCCAGACCCGCACGGCATCGCCTTTTTCACAGAATGAAACCGCGTTGGAAATAAGGTTCACAAAAACCTGCGCCAGACGGCCTTCGAGCCCGGAAATCACGATTGGCTCTTCTGGCAAATCGATAATGAAATCAACGCCTTTCAGCTTGGCCTGTTCGCCAAGATAGTCGGACAGATTTCGCAGTGTTTTGACAAGGTTGAACTCTTCTTCCTCTTCTTTCACCAGCTCGCTATCAAGCCGTGAAGCGTTGGAAATATCGCTGACCAAACGGTCGAGCCTGCGCACGTCATGTTCAATCACATCAAGCAGTTTCTCGCGTTGGTCATCACGTTTTGCGACCCGCATCGTGCCGACAGCCGAGCGGAGGCTGGCAAGCGGGTTCTTGATTTCATGGCTGACATCGGCGGCAAATTGTTCATTCGCGTCGATCCGGTCATACAGAGCCGCAACCATGCCGCGCATAGCCACCGACAGGCGGCCAATTTCATCAGGGCGCGCGGCCAGATCGGGGATGCGAACGCGGCCCGGGGCCATTTTGCGGGCATCGCGGTCACGGCCAAGTTCAGCCGCGGCGGCCAGATCGGACAAGGGGTTGGCGATGGTCGAGGCCAGAACGAGGCTGAGGCCGATAGAAACCAGCAAAGCGATGACGAACATTTGCAAAACCTGCTCGCGCTCATGCCGGACAAGGCGATCAATCTCACCCTCGGCCGAAGTCAGGGCAACCACGCCGATAACTTCGCCCGCGCTCCAGATCGGGGTGGCAACAGAAAACAGGGTGCCACCGGCCGAATCTTTGGCCATGTTGGAACTGGTCGTGCCTGCCAGAGCTGACTGGAAACCGCTAAGCGCAAGGCTTTCGGAATTTACTTTGACCTGGCCCGGGTTAGAGCTCGAGAGCGCACCGGAAACCAGCTCCCATACAGAATTCAACAGATCGGTGATGATGGTTGATTGCGCCTCAGACCCGCCTTGCGAAACGGGGCGGGCTTTGCCTTCTTGCGCGGCAATCACCTTGCCGGTTTTATCAAACACAAACGCATTGACGCCCGGCCCGATGGTCACGGCGCCAAGCGTTCTTTCAACGTCAATCCCCGCTGGTTCATTCAGCCAAGCAGCCGCAAGATCGGGAAGCTGGGCCTCAAACACGTCGGCAACCAGCTCGGCCTCGGTCACCAAGCCTTGCTCACGCTGGGTGACCAGACTGTCGCGAAACGGATTCATGAACAGCACGCCGGCGACCAGGGTAAACAGGGCCAACATGTTGAAAATGATGATCCGTCTGGCCAAAGGCGATTTGTTCAGCGCAACAATGCCACGCCGCCCGCGCGAACCGCGCAGTTCCGGTTCGATCAGATCTTCGGGTGCTGTCCAATCCTCGCCCAGCAGCACATCGCCGTTATTGCGGCTTTTGGCTGGCTTGCGGGTCATGGCATGTTTGATCTGAGGCGCGGTGGTCATAGCGACGCGTCACTCTTCATTATAGCGATAGCCGATGCCATACAGCGTTTCGATAGCCGAAAAGTTGTCATCTGCTGTGCGCATTTTCTTGCGCAGGCGCTTGATGTGGCTGTCGATCGTGCGGTCATCCACATAGACCTGATCGTCATAGGCCACATCCATCAACTGGTCGCGGCTTTTTACGAAACCCGGACGCTGTGCAAGCGCCTGAAGCAGCAAAAACTCGGTCACTGTTAACGAGACGTCGTTGCCCTTCCATGCCACAGCATGGCGCAAAGGGTCCATCCGCAGATGGCCGCGTTCCATGACCTTGGTTTCTTCGGTAACGGCCACTTCTTCGGTAGAAATCGCCTCTTGGCGGCGCAACAGCGCGCGGATGCGTTCGACCAGAAGACGCTGCGAAAACGGCTTTTTCACATAGTCATCGGCACCCATCCGCAGGCCCAGAACTTCGTCAATCTCATCATCTTTGGACGTCAGGAAAATGATCGGCATCGCCGTTTTCTGGCGCAGACGCTGCAACAGGTCCATGCCATCCATGCGCGGCATCTTTATATCCAGCACGGCCATATCGGGCAGGCGGCGGTTGAACGCATCCAGTGCCGACTGGCCGTCATTATACGTTTCAACTTCGAAACCCTCTGCCTCCAGAGTCATAGAAACAGACGTCAGAATGTTTCTGTCGTCGTCTACAAGGGCAATCCTTGACATGGGTGTTTTCCCTATACTGCTCATTTATTTTTTCCATATTTGCACTTTTTTGGGCCAAAGAATCAACTGCAATCTGCGAATCACCTGTCAAGACGCCTTAAGTTGACAACAAAAAACCAAATGAATGACTAATTTGCCGCAGTCGTGTCACATTCGGACCAGGTTAGCGCCACGCAAAAGTTGCCGTTGCGTCACCGCAAGGTGACCAATTGCAAATTGGTTGCGCTAACCTTTGAATGGTTGCGCTAACTGTGCCAAAGCGACCTATTCCAAACCTAAAACGCCGTGCTATAGCCGAATTGTCGGCCTCGGCTCCGGGGGCGATCAGAGTGCGGTTGAGGGCTGCACCCTGCACAATAACCCAAAACTTGTCGTATAATCGGCATCGGGAGCTGGCACGAGATGAATACAGGACGCGTTAACCCAGGCCACAAGCTTGAAGATCAGGGCATTACCGGGCTGGGAACAGTTCACTATAACCTGATTGAACCCGCATTGATTCAGGCCGCGATTGCAGGCGGCGAAGGTCGGTTGGGAATTGGCGGTGCATTTCTCGTATCGACCGGGCAGTTTACCGGCCGTTCGCCCAAAGACAAATTTGTTGTCCGCACCCCGTCGGTTGAAAACTCGATCTGGTGGGAAAACAACGCACCGATGGCCCCCGCAGCGTTTGATCTGCTGCGTGCCGATATGCTGGAGCATATGAAGGGCCGCGACTATCATGTGCAGGATTTATACGCCGGCGCCGACCCTGTACACCGTTTGGATGTGCGCGTGGTGGCCGAGCTGGCATGGCACGGGCTGTTTATCCGCCACTTGCTGCGCCGCCCCGAGCGGGCCGAGCTGGACAGTTTTGTGCCGGAATGGACGATCATCAACTGCCCGAGCTTTAAGGCCGACCCTGCGCGCCATGGGTGCCGCACGGAAACCGTGATCGCGATGAACTTTGACAGCAAAGAGATTCTGATCGCCAACACCGAATATGCAGGCGAGAACAAGAAATCTGTATTCACCTTGCTGAACTATCTGCTGCCCGAAAAAGGTGTGATGGCGATGCATTGCTCGGCCAACCACGCGGTGGATGACCCCGAAGATGCGGCTGTGTTTTTCGGCCTGTCGGGGACCGGCAAAACCACGCTATCAGCCGACCCTGCCCGCACGCTGATTGGTGATGACGAGCATGGCTGGTCGGACAAAGGCACCTTTAACTTTGAAGGTGGCTGCTATGCCAAGACCATCAACCTGAGTGCCGAGGCCGAGCCGGAAATTTACGCCACGACCAGCCGCTTTGGCACCGTGATCGAGAACATGGTGTACGACCCCGAGACGCTTGAGCTGGACTTTGAAGATGACAGCCTGACCGCCAACATGCGCTGCGCCTATCCGTTGGAAGCGATTTCAAATGCTTCGGAAACGGGGTTGGGCGGGCATCCGAAAAACATCATCATGCTGACCTGTGATGCGTTTGGTGTGTTGCCCCCGATTGCCAAGCTGACGCCGGCGCAGGCCATGTATCACTTCCTGTCGGGCTTTACCTCGAAAGTGGCCGGGACAGAGCGTGGCGTGACCGAGCCGACACCGACATTTTCGACTTGCTTTGGTGCGCCCTTTATGCCGCGCCGCCCCGAGGTCTATGGCAAGTTGTTGCAAGCCCAGATCGCCAATCATGGTGCGACCTGCTGGTTGGTCAACACCGGCTGGACAGGTGGGGCCTATGGCACAGGGTCGCGTATGCCGATCCGGGCAACGCGGGCGCTGTTGACAGCGGCACTGGATGGGTCGCTGGCAAAAGGCAAGTTCCGCCGCGATCCGAACTTTGGGTTCGAAGTGCCGGAAGCCGCCGAAGGTGTGGCCGATGTGTTGCTGGACCCGCGCCGGACCTGGGCAGACGGGGCGGCCTATGACGCGCAGGCGGCCAAGCTGGTACAGATGTTTGCCGATAACTTTGGCCAATATGTGCCATTCATCGACGAAGACGTGAAAGCTGCGGCAATCTGATTTTGGCGGGGGGCTTTGCGGCCCCCCGTTCATTGCCTATAGCCCGATGGCGCGGCGAACGAGGTTCAGCCCCGCCAGCACCAGCAAGACCTGCGTACAGCGGCGGAACAGCGCTTGATCCAACCGGTTGCCAACCTGCATCCCGATCGCCATTCCGGCAACGGCCGGTATGACCAGCACTGCCGAAAACGCCGTGCTGCTGGCTGTTAAGACGCCTGAGTTCAGATGCGCCGACAACAGCATCACCGAGCCAAGCAGAAAAATCATGCCTTGCACGCGCAGCATTTCGATTTTCTCAACGCCGACAGACATCAGATAGACGATCAGCGGCGGCCCCCAGACACCGGAAAGCCCGCCGTACAGCCCCGCAACGACCCCCAGCCCCCATTCCACGCGGGTTTGATGTTCCAGCTTGATGGCAAGGGTGCGGCCCATCAGTTGCAGGGTGGCATAGGCCATGATCGGCACCCCAAGCATCAGCAAGAACATATCCTGCGGAATGTCGCGCACGAATTGCGCCGAAATCGCGATGAACAGCACTGTTGCCACCAGAAAGCGCCAGTATTTGCATGCCGATGCCCAGAACGCCGCAGGGCCTTGGCGAAAGGCTTGGCCAAAATTGGTGACCAGAGTAGGCAAGATCAGGCCCGACAGCGCAAGTTCGGGTGACAGGAATGAGGAAAACGCCGAGATCATGATCATCGGCATGGCAAAACCGACCGTGCCTTTTACAAAACCCGCAAAAAGGGCAATGGCCATAGCAAACCAAAACAACGGCTCTGACAGCCCGGCCATCACATATTCCATAGGGTATTCCTTTTATTTCCTTGGCTATAAACGCATTTCGGGCGCACTGCAGCAAAAACCCTGGCGCGACATAATCGGTCGCATTGCGCCTAATTATTGAAATCTTGTTGCGCTGCGCCTGCAAAGGCTTTAAAACCTTCGCAAGTGCAGCAATTAGCCGAAAGAGGGATTTCGCCATGGCCCATGATGGACAGATTTTTGCCGAAACCGACAGCCCTATCCTGACTGATCTGTTGGGCCTGACCGAGGCAGTCTTGCCCGAGGTGACCGGCCTTTTTGAACAAGGGCGCGAGGCGCTGCGGGCTTTGGTGACCGTTGAGGGCAAGGTATCGAACCCCGCGATGGAGACGAACCAGTTTGGCGCGCATGTGCTTAGCTGGCTTGCCACCTATTCGGAAAGCCTGACGCAAATGCACGCCTGGGCCAAACGCCTGACGCAGGCGGGCAGCTTTGGCGAAATGGAACGGCTGCTGCTGCAAATCGGTTTTGGCGAATATCTGGCGCAGATTTCGGGCGGGATTCCGATGTCGCAGGGTGAAATAGCGCGGCTTGCCGATTTGGGGCTGGCTTGGGTGCCCGGTGATGCGGCGGCGCGGTTGATCGCGTTTGGCAACACGCCTGCTGCGCGCACGCGGTTGGTCGCTTTGATGCAAGACAACCACGGCCGCGCGACCTTTGGCGCCAGCGGCTTGGACGAAGAGCTGGAAATGATCCGCGACCAGTTCCGCCGCTTTGCCGATGAGGAAGTGGTGCCGCACGCCCACGGCTGGCACATGCGGGATGAGCTGATCCCGATGGATATCATTGAAAAGCTGGCCGAAATGGGTGTGTTTGGCCTGACCATTCCCGAAGATCTGGGCGGTTTCGGGCTGTCCAAGGCGTCGATGGTGGTGGTCAGCGAGGAACTTTCGCGCGGCTATATCGGCGTTGGGTCGCTTGCCACCCGGTCGGAAATTGCGGCCGAGCTGATCCTTTGTGGCGGCACTGATGCGCAGAAAGAGCAATGGTTGCCGAAACTGGCCAGCGGTGAGATTTTGCCGACAGCCGTGTTTACCGAGCCCAACACCGGCTCTGACCTTGGGTCTTTGCGCACGCGGGCGGTCAAGGATGGCGAGGATTGGAAGGTGACCGGCAACAAGACATGGATCACCCATGCCGCCCGCACCCAAGTGATGACCTTGCTGGCGCGGACCGACCCTGACACAAGCGATTACCGCGGGCTGAGCATGTTTCTGGCCGAAAAACAGCCCGGAACCGATGCTGTGCCCTTCCCTACCCCCGGCATGACCGGCGGCGAGATTGAGGTGCTGGGCTATCGCGGCATGAAGGAATATGAACTGGCCTTTGACGGCTTTGCGGTAAAGGGCGAAAACCTGCTGGGCGGTGTGCCGGGCCAAGGGTTCAAGCAGTTGATGCAGACCTTCGAATCGGCACGCATCCAAACGGCGGCGCGGGCCATCGGCGTGGCGCAAAACGCGCTGGAAGTCGGGATGCAATATGCCATCGACCGCAAGCAATTCGGCAAATCGCTGATCGCCTTTCCCCGCGTGTCGGGCAAGCTGGCGATGATGGCGGTTGAGGTGATGATCGCGCGGCAATTGACCTATTATTCCGCCTGGCAAAAAGACCACGACAAGCGTTGCGACCTTGAGGCAGGCATGGCCAAGCTGTTGGGTGCACGGGTCGCTTGGGCTGCCGCCGACAATGCGTTGCAAATTCATGGCGGCAACGGCTTTGCCCTAGAATATCAGATCAGCCGCATTCTGTGCGACGCGCGGATATTGAACATCTTTGAAGGGGCCGCCGAAATTCAGGCGCAGGTGATCGCGCGGCGCTTGCTCGACTAGGTTTCATCCGGCAGCAGCCGCCCGTGTGAAGGCCGGCTGCTGCCCAAACGCGGGTGCAATTTCCCCGCCACCACCATGCAACCCACCATCGCCAGACCCGCCACGGCAAACACGCCGGACAGCGGCGCGACAAGTAAGACAAGCCACGCCGTGCCGGGGGTCAGAATGCCCGAAACATCGCGAAAGCTTGAATAGATCGCCGCCATCTCGGTCCGCTCGGATGGTTTGACGGCCATCAGAAACGGCAAGCCGCCCACAACATCCAGCACCACAAGCATCACCGAGCCTGCCATCATCAAACCGACCGCGCCCCAAGGCAAAGGGGCCGCAAGCGCCGAGCCGATAAACGCCATGGCACATAGCGCAAATGCCCCCTGAACAGAACGGCGCACCGAAATTTTCGTGGCCACGCGCAGCATGAAGGGCGTGACAAACAAAAGCGCGTTTGACAGCGAAAGGGCAATACCGCCGACTTTGTCGCCCAAGCCGGACTCTATACAAAAGATCGGCAAGTAAACCACATAGACCCACCACCCGCAGGAGCGGATGACCGCAAACATCCAGCCCGCGATCAGCCTTGGCTGCGCCACGAACCGGCCAAAAAAGGCCAGCGGATTGGTTGCAGGGCGGCGGGCGCGGCTGATCTGTTTGCCATTGCCCAAACGCAAAACCCAAAAGGTGACCATCAGCGCAATCGCCAAAGCGCCAGCCGCCAAAAACGGCAGCGGCGCCCAAACCTCGCGCAGCCACACGCCAAGCAAAGGGCCAATCGCCCAAGGGGCCGCAGCAAAGACCATGTTCATCGACTGCGCCTTACCAAGATTGGACCGGTCGATATAGTCCAGCACATAGGCGTTAAAGCACACAAAGGTGGTCGCCGTTGCACCCGCATTGGCCATCAGCGCCAGCGGCACAGAAATCGTGCTGCCATGAACTGCAAGCGCCGCACCAAGGATATAAAGCAACGTGCCCATCGTATACATCCAGCGGCGCGGAATATAGCGCGTTCCCCAAGGCACCATCAGCCCCAGACACAGCGATGCCAGCCCGGCAATGAAATAAACCTGGCTGACCGACTCGGCACTGCCCAAGGCATCATAAACCGTCAGCGGCATGGCCGAGATCAGCATCCCGCGCACAGACGCATCCAACCCCGCCAGCAAGGCAAAGTGATGCACCTTGGGCACCGGGCTGTGGCGCAACAATATCGGAATATACTTGTTCGCCATCGGGCGTCGATCCTTTGTCTTTGCCCCTTATTGCGCTGTTTGGGCCGTCGGCGTCTCGACTCTGCGCGACAGTTCGCGTCGAAAACGACATGGGGTGGCGCAAATGATATAGGCGAAGTCGGAGACTATGAACTGCGCACGCCTGCAAGCAGCGCCAGCAACCGCGCACGGGCCTCAGGCAAAGGCTGGCTATTCACCTCGGCCAGTTCACGGGCAAGGAAATGGCCCGTAATAGCAAGCCCCTGCACAACCTCAAACGATGAGGCCGGCCCCTGCCCCATCAGGCAGTGCGGCAAAGGAAACAAGCGGTCGGCCCAAGCCCCCGCACCATCGCGGCTGACGGCGCGGCCGGTTTTGGGGCTGACATAGGCCAGATCATCACGGCTTCCGGTAACCGCACAACGGGCAAGGTCAAGGCCAAAGCCCAGCTCTTCCAGCAGGTTCAATTCCCAGCGCAGGTAAACTGCGGGCCAGTCCGGGTCATGCTCTAGCGCCGCCAACAGCGCCATCGTGGCGCGCCACAGCGTCGGATGCGCCGCGCGCTCGGGCAATGAAACGCGCAGCATGGCGCAAATCGCATTCAAACCGGCAAGGCCCAGACGATCCCCCAACAACCCCGCCCGGCTTTGCAAAGGCTCGACCCTAAAACTGCCCAACTGGTCCTCTAGCCGCGCGCGCCAGGTTACGGCCAACTGCGTGCCGGGCTGCAATGTCGCGGATTGCTTGCGCGAGGCACCGCCGCGCACAACGCCCGCATGGCGGCCGTGATGCGCAGTAAAAACCTCTATGATCGCCGAGCTCTCACCATGCAATCGCATGGCGATCAGCACACCTTCATCTTGCCAATCCATCGGGGAACTATTGCAAGCGCCGCATTATTCCGCCAGCCCTTCTTCATCCAGCAAATGCCGCCCCGCACGATCCTCGACCTCGATCACCCAAAGGTCAGGGTCAAACTGGCGTTGGCGGGTGATGGCGGCGTCCACCTCTGCCTCGGGGCCTTGGGCCAAAACCACCCAGGCGCGATTTCCCGACATCAGATCAAAACTACGCTGATAGGCACAGGCGCTGCCGTCAAGCGGTGTTTGCTTTACCAGAACCGCACCCGCTGTCGCATCGCCATGCGCGGTCACAAAGGCAGGGATGCCCGCCATCTCCAACCGCTTTAAATAAGCCCTGACCCAGAAATCCGCCGATAGCCGCGCGCTCATGCCCCACCTATCATCTATCTGAAAATATCCTCGCCGAAGGCATGGCCCTTGCAAAGGGCCAATCAGTTCCCGTCTTTGAATTCCAGCCCCATCTCGGAATAGCGCTCGGGCTCTTCCAGCCAGTTCGGCCGTACTTTGACCTGAAGAAACAAATGCACCGGACGCCCCAAAAATTCCATCAGATCGACCCGCGCAGCCTGGCCGACCGATTTGATGGTTTCGCCCTTGTTGCCCAAAACGATCCCTTTGTGGCCATCACGCGCCACATAAACGATCTGGTCAATGCGGGTAGATCCATCCTTGCGGTCTTCCCATTTTTCGGTTTCCACGGTCAGCTGATAGGGCAGTTCTTCGTGCAAACGCAGGGTCAGCTTTTCGCGCGTCACTTCGGCGGCGATCATGCGCATTGGCAAGTCGGCAATCTGGTCTTCGGGATAGAACCACGGGCCGGCTGGCAGCTCACCCGCCAACCATTCGCGCAGCTTGTCCACGCCATAGCCCTTTTCGGCCGAGATCATAAAGGTTTCGGCAAAGGGAAAGGCCTCGTTCAGCTTTTGCGACAGGCCCAGCAAAACCTCGGCCTTCACGCGGTCGATCTTGTTGATTGCCAGCGCCACTTTCTGGCCCTGCGGAATACGGTCGCGCATGCTGTCAATAATCGCGGCTGTGCCTTCGGTCAGGCCGCGATGGGCCTCAACCAGCAGCACGATCAGATCGGCATCTGCGGCCCCACCCCAAGCGGCGGCAACCATCGCGCGGTCAAGCCGGCGGCGCGGGCGAAACAGGCCGGGGGTATCGACAAACACAATCTGCGCATCGCCTTGCATCGCGATGCCGCGAATGCGGGCGCGGGTGGTTTGTACCTTATGCGTCACAATCGACACTTTGGAACCGACCATGCGGTTCAGCAGTGTCGATTTGCCGGCATTCGGCTCACCAATCAGCGCGACAAAGCCCGCGCGGGTGTTGCCATCGCCGCCAACAAAGGCACCATCGTTTGCGGGGGTATCAGTCGTCATGTGTCTTGCTCCATCCGGGCCAAAAGGGCGCGGGCTGCGGCCTGTTCGGCGGCGCGTTTCGTTCCGGCGGTTGCCGACTCGGATTCATCATTGTCCAGCCGCACCGCAACCGTAAAGAGCGGTTGATGGTCGGGGCCAGAGCGGGCTTTTTCAGTATAGGTTGGCGGTGTCATGCCACGGGCCTGCGCCCATTCCTGCAAGGCGGTTTTCGGGTCACGGGCGTCTTCCTTGACGGTCGCGATGCGGCCGGCCCAAAGCCGTGTAATCAATGCCTGCGCGGCCGCAAAACCGCCATCAAGGTAAACGGCGGCGATCACCGCCTCAAGCGCATCGCCAAGCAGTGCCTCTTTGCGCCGCCCGCCTGACATCATTTCCGAGCGGCCCAGTTTCAGCACATCGCCAAGGCCAATGTCGCGGGCCACATCGGCGCAGGTTTCCTTGCGCACCATGGCGTTGAACCGCGGCGCAAGCTGGCCTTCGGCGGCACCGGTATCGGCGGTCAGCAAGGCTTCGGCCATGACGAGGCCCAAAACGCGGTCGCCCAGAAATTCGAGCCGCTGGTTATCGGCGCGGGTGGGCGACGAAATCGACGCATGGGTGACCGATTGCAGCAGCAATTCGGGATTGCTGAACTTATGGCCCAAACGGCCCTCAAACGCACGAAGATCGGCGGCAAGTTTCATTGAACGGCCCTCGCATAGCGGTGCTGCTTTTTGGTCGGTTGTGGTACGACTGCGGGCCCATTTGCAGAGGAGGGTGTGAAAACCAGCCAGCCCCGCTTGCGCGAGGCTGTGCCATTCATGCCAAGGAATGAAAAACGCAGGTTCTGGGTTTGCGTCATGCGCAACTCACTCCACGCTCCCTACTCGACAGCTTTGAAAAAGCGGTCAGGACGCCATGTCCAGAAATAGAACAACGATGTTCCGGCGGATGAAAAGATAATCCGGTCGGCGCGGCCAATCAGATCTTCGGCAGGGACAAAACCAACACCACCGACAGCCTGACCATAGCGGCTGTCTTGGGAATTGTCGCGGTTGTCGCCCATAAAGAAGTAATGACCGGCAGGCACAGTGAACACATCGGTATTGTCGGCAAAGCCGTTGGTATCAATGTTCAGCACATCATGCGTGCGGCCACCCGGCAAAGTTTCGATAGAGCGGGATTTGGTGCATTCTGCCCCGATCCCGACCGTACCGGCCGAGTTTTCACAGCGCGGCAAATGGCCCATCGGGCCTTGATGCTCATAGACCTCGGTAAACTGGCCATCGGGCACTTGCGGCACTTCGGTTCCGTTCAGGATGATTTTGCCATCGCGCATCTGCACCGTGTCACCGGGCAAGCCGATCAAGCGCTTGATGAAATCCGAGCCGTTGACGGGGTGGTGAAACACCACAACATCGCCCCGCTCGGGCTCGGACGCCAGAATCCGCCCCGAAATCGGGCACATCGAAAACGGGCAGGAATGTTTGGAATAGCCATAGGCCATTTTGTTGACGAACAGGAAATCGCCAATCAGCAACGTGTCTTTCATCGAGCCAGAGGGAATCCAGAACGGTTGAAAGAACAATGTCCGGAAAATGCCTGCGATCAGCAATGCATAGACGATTGTCTTTATCGTTTCGACGATGCCGCCTTCAGAGTTTGCCTTGCTGGCCATGTGGTTTTGCCTTTTGCTGCTTTGCGGCGCTACATGCGCGTGAGGGAGCGGGGAGTCAAGCGGACAGTGGAAAATTGGCAGGGTTAGGGGGGCGGCGGCGCAATAGGTCGCGCCTCGATGACCACAAAAGCCTGCGCCCAAGGATGATCGTCGGTCAGGGTAACATGGACAAAGGCTTGATGCCCCGCAGGCGTCATATCAGCCAGACGTTGGGCGGCCCATCCGGTCAACTGCATCTGCGGCTGGCCGGTATGCATGTTTGATACGGCCATATCTTTCCATGCGATGCCCATGCGCAGACCTGTGCCAAGCGCCTTGGAACAGGCCTCTTTGGCGGCCCAGCGTTTGGCATAGGTGGCGGGCGCATGCGGGCGGCTTTCGGCTTTGCCTTGTTCGCGCTCGGTAAACACGCGGTTGCGAAAGCGGTCACCGAAACGGGCCAAAGTGGCCTCTATCCGCTCGATATTCGCCAGATCAGAGCCGATGCCGAGGATCATGCGCTTTGGGTGCCGTTGCGGGCGCAATCGATGCGGCGGCGCATTTCCTCGATGGCGGGGCCAAGGCCGCGAAACACCGCTTCGCCAATCAGGAAATGGCCGATGTTCAGCTCGACCACCTCGGGGAAGACGGCAACATGGGTGGCGGTTTCGAAATCAAGGCCGTGGCCCATGTGCACCTCCAGGCCCAAAGAATGGGCATGCGTGGCACCAAGGCGCAGGGCCTCTAGCTCGGCGGCGGCGGCATCGGTTTGGCCTTCGGCGATCAGGTCGCAATAGCGGCCGGTGTGCAGCTCTACCACTGCGGCGCCGATTTTGGCGGATGCCTCGATCTGGCGGGCCTCATGGCCAATAAACATAGATACACGGCACCCCGCATCACGAAGCGGCGCGATAAAGGCGGCAAGGCGGGTTTCGTCGCCAGCGACATCCAGCCCGCCCTCGGTGGTGCGTTCCTCGCGTTTTTCGGGCACAAGGCAGATAGCATGCGGTTTGTGGCGCAATGCGATGGCCTGCATTTCACTGGTCGCGGCGCATTCAAAATTCAGCGGCACCGAAAT
The DNA here is from genome assembly GCF_001202035.1 of Pseudorhodobacter wandonensis. Classification (GTDB taxonomy): domain Bacteria; phylum Pseudomonadota; class Alphaproteobacteria; order Rhodobacterales; family Rhodobacteraceae; genus Pseudorhodobacter; species Pseudorhodobacter wandonensis. The sequence goes on from NZ_LGHT01000041.1 coordinate 49,135, forward strand.
GCCCGCAACCAGCGCCTCGATATCGCTATCCCGGATATGGCGACGGTCTTCACGCAGGTGGGCGGTGATGCCATCGGCGCCGGCTGCCTCGGCCAGAAAGGCCGCGCGCAACGGGTCGGGCAAGGCACCGCCACGGGCGTTGCGGATGGTTGCCACATGATCGATATTGATGCCCAGCCGTAGCCGCCCCAAAGGTGTCATCGTCTCGTCCTTTTGTTTCACTGGCAAAGATTAGCCTTTTGCCTTGGTCGCGTCATCCCCAGAGATTGGTCCCGGCGCCGCATCGTTTGCATGCGCTGCCTCACGTTGAACCAGACGCTTTTCCAGCCGGTCGCGCAATTTCTTTTTGCGGCGGTGCTGGTAGGCCAGAATCAAGGGCAAGCTGATATAATAGCTGGCGATGCCACCAATAAGCCCAAGCACGGCGCCGCCCAGAAGATAGGGCAGATAGACCCGAAAGAAAAAGCGGTGCAGGCGGTCCCAATGGGTGGGAACATCTGAAAACAGCGAGGTGATATTGTGCCAGAACTCGGCGCTGGCCTGTCCAAAATCGGTAAAGATTTCCAATGGCGACATGACACCGGGATGCCCGAGCATCCAATTCCCCAGCTCGACCCCGAAGGCCGCGATAAAGGGAAACGTGATCGGATTGCCGACAAACGTTGCCATCAAAGAGGCAAGGATATTGCCGCGCATCACCCATGCGATAAAGGCTGCCGCACCGAAATGCAGCCCGAACAGCGGCGAGAATGAGATGAAAACACCGGCAAATATCCCGCGGGCAATGCGGTGCGGCGCGTCAGGCAGCCTGCGCAAACGGTGCTTCATGTAATGGGCGGCGCGGGTCCAGCCTCCGCGTGGCCAGACCGCTTCGGCGATGGTGCGTCCCCAAGACCTTTTGTTGCGCCGCTTAAATACCATACCCTGAGGTCTTTCTTGAATTCGCGATCAGGGCTTGCGCCGAGTGTCACGATGGCGGCTCACATCGGCCACATCTGTCTCGGCTTCGAGTGCTGTCATAATCATATGCAGATGCTCGACATCCCGCAAGTCAACGTCCATCAACAAACGGTAAAAATCCGGTTTACGGTCAACGAATTGCAAATCGGAAATATTCGCTTTTTGTTGGCCGATCAGGGTGCAGATGCGGCCCAGAACGCCTGCATCGTTCGAAATGGTCAATTCAAGGCTAACGGTGTTAACCGCAGCGTGACGCCCCGCCTGCCAGTTCAGATCGACCCAGCGTTCGGGTTGGTCCTCGACCTCTTCCAGCGCGGGGCAATCAATTGCATGGACGACAACGCCCTGCCCGCGATAGGTGATGCCGACGATACGCTCGCCCGGCACGGGTTGGCAACACGCGGCACGCTTAAAGGTTTGGTCAGCGTTAAGGCCGATAAAGGGCCGTGTGGCATCAACCACCTCGCCACCGACCTGGGTCAGTTCGGGATACAGTGTTTCCAGCACCCGTCGCGCAGTCAGTTCGGCCGAGCCGAGCCGCGCCAGCAGATCGACCTCATCCTCTAGCGCCAGCATGCGGGCGGCGGTGCGCAGGGCCTTATCGGTGGCTTTGCGTCCAACATGATCAAAGGCCGCGCGCGCCAATTCGCGCCCGAGTTTGATAAACCGGCCACGGTCTTCTTCGCGCAAGGAGCGGCGGATGGCGGCTTTGGCGCGGCCGGTCGTGACGATCTCAATCCAGCTGGCCTGCGGGCGTTGGCCTTCGGCGGTGATAATCTCAACCGACTGGCCGTTCTTCAACCGGGTCCAGAGCGGTACACGAATGCCGTCAACCTTGGCCGAAACCGTGGAATTGCCGATACGGGTGTGGATGGAATAGGCGTAATCAAGCGGCGTGGCACCGCGTGGAAGCTGCACCACATCGCCTTTGGGCGTAAAGCAAAACACCTGATCGGTGTACATTTCCAGCTTAACATTTTCGAGAAAATCGTCGTGATCTTCTTCGTTCATGTTTTCGGTCAGCTTGGCCACCCATTTCACCGGGTCCACAGCAAAGGGGTTATTGGCCCGCACCCCTTCGCGGTATGACCAATGCGCGGCGACGCCCGCCTCGGCCACCTCGTGCATCTGGCGGGTGCGGATTTGCACCTCGACCCGCTTGCCGTCACGCCCCGAAACGGTGGTGTGAATGGAACGGTAGCCGTTGTTTTTGGGCTGGCTGATATAGTCTTTGAACCGGCCCGGAACCGCGCGCCAGCGTTGGTGGATCACGCCAAGAACGCGGTAACAATCGGCCTCGCTTTGCGTGATGATGCGGAAACCGTAGATGTCGGACAGGCGCGAAAACGACAGGTCTTTTTCCTGCATCTTGCGCCAGACCGAATAGGGTTTTTTCGCACGGCCAAACACATCGGCGTCGATATTGGCGCGGTCAAGCTCGGTCCGGATGTCGGCGGTGATTTTATAGACCACATCCCCCGCCTCACGCTGAAGCGTGATAAAGCGGCGGATGATGGAATTGCGCGCCTCGGGGTTCAATACACGGAACGCCAGATCTTCCAGCTCTTCGCGCATCCATTGCATACCCATGCGGCCCGCCAGAGGCGCATAGATTTCCATGGTTTCGCGGGCTTTTTGACCCTGTTTTTCGGGGCGCATCGATTTGATCGTACGCATATTGTGCAGACGGTCGGCCAGCTTGACCAAGATCACACGCAGATCTTTGGACATCGCCATGAACAGCTTGCGAAAGTTCTCGGCCTGTTTCGATTGTGTCGAGGAAAGCTGCAAATTGGTCAGCTTGGTCACGCCATCAACCAGCTCGGCAACCTCATGGCCAAACTTGTCGGCGACATCGCTATAGGTGGCTTTGGTGTCCTCGATCGTGTCATGCAACAGGGCAGTGATGATCGTGGCATCGTCCAGCCGTTGCTCGGTCAAAATGGCGGCGACAGCGACGGGATGGGTAAAATATGGCTCGCCCGAGTGGCGCATCTGGCCTTCATGCACGCGCAGGCCATAGGCATAGGCCTTGCGGATCAGATCAGCATTGGTACGGGGGTTGTAGTTGTGGACGAGGGCGACCAGGTCTTCGACGTCGATCATCCTCGCCACATCCTATTTCGGCGTTATTCCATTTTGGGCCCGATGGGCGCCAATTCAGTTGGCGCCTTGGGCTTCCATCAATGCGCGCAGCAGGCGCTCTTCTGACATGTCGTCGGTTGCCGGGCGGTCAACTTCGCCGCCCATCAACAGGGACATCTTATCTTCTTCAGGCTCATCCACCTCAATCTGGGTTTGATAGCTTTCGATCATCCGCTCACGCAGACTGTTGGCCGATTGCGTCTCATCCGCGATTTCACGCAAAGAGACGACGGGGTTCTTGTCATTGTCGCGATCAACCGTCAGGGCCGAGCCTGACTGGATTTCACGCGCGCGATGTGCGGCAAGCATTACCAGCTCAAACCGGTTCGGAACTTTGTCGACGCAATCTTCAACGGTTACGCGGGCCATAAGAGACACCCTTTCAGATCTGAGTTTAGGAACGGCCTATTTAAGGCGTGGCCCATCCCTTGACAAGGACATTATGGCCTGCATGGCCCCAAGAAACACGACAATTCACCGTGAATGCGTCGGGTTTTTCCTATTCCTGACGGATCAGCGCACGAATCAGGCGCGCTATTGCAAAGGTTTCACCGTGTCCAAATCGGTTTTTGGTAACGCATCGCGCAGCTCAACCGCGGTTTTTCCAAGGATCGGGTGACGCCAATCAGGGGCAATTTCGGCCAAAGGCACCAAGACAAAGGCGCGATCGGCAAGGCGGGGATGCGGCAGGATAAGCTGCTCAGGGGTGCGCACCAGCTGCTCGGCCAGTGGCAAATCGCGCCAGAACTGATGGGTTTTAGGGTCCGGCGCCACGATGTCGTCAACCGCCAAAAGATCAATATCAAGTGTTCGGCTTGCCCAGCGTCCCGACCGGATTCGCCCATGCCGCGCCTCAACGTGATGTAATATCGACAAAATATCATCAGCAGACAAATTATCGTTTATATAAAAGGCAGCGGCGGCGTTTACATAGTCTGGCCCCGCCCCTGCCGGAAAGCACGGTGTGCGGTAAAATTTGCTTTGGGATTGCAAATCAAACCCAAAGCCCACCAGATCGTCGATCGCTGCCTGCAAGGTCTCTGCGCTGGACCGCCGAGTTGACGTAAGGTCAGATGGCAGATTTGCGCCTAATGCTACAAGCGTAAACATTTATTTGAATTTTTCCACAAAGTTATACACTATAGATTTGCTTGAACTTCGGTATCAAACGCCGATATTGAGGTCATTCGCAAACAGCTTTTTTCGATGTCTTTTATTTCCTAAGAAATTGGATGCGATCACATTGAGGGGAAACAAAATGTTTTACAAGGACGAACGGCTCGCCTTGTTTATCGATGGATCCAACTTGTACGCGGCTGCAAAATCGCTCGGGTTTGATATCGATTACAAGCTATTACGCCATGAATTTATGCGCCGCGGCAAGATGTTGCGGGCATTTTACTACACCGCCTTGCTGGAAAATGACGACTATTCACCCATTCGGCCGCTGGTCGACTGGCTGAACTATAACGGCTTTTCGATGGTGACCAAAACGGCCAAGGAATATACCGACAGCCAAGGGCGCCGCAAAGTCAAAGGCAATATGGATATCGAGCTGACCGTTGACGCGATGGAACTTGCGCCGCGCATCGACCATGCCGTGATCTTTTCGGGCGATGGCGATTTCCGGCCACTGGTCGAAAGCTTGCAGCGCCAAGGCGTGCGGGTTTCGGTTGTCTCAACCGTGCGGAGCCAACCGCCTATGATTGCCGATGAGCTGCGCCGCCAAGCCGATAATTTCATCGAGCTGGACGAGCTGCGCGACGTGATCGGCCGCCCGCCACGCGAACCCAGATTCGACGGCGACGAAGCTATCGAAATGGCCGTAGCGGCAAAGTAACCCTGTTTGCGGCGGCCCAGTGGGGACCGGGCTGCCGCAAACCTTGGCCAAGGCTGTGGCTATTTTGAATGCCGACCGCCGAATGGCTTTGCATGCAACGTGGTTTTACGTCATGGGCATGGCATGCTGATTTTCTCGTCTTTGCTGGGTTTGTTTGTCGCGGCTTTTGTCGCGGCAACTGTTGTGCCCTTTCAATCAGAGGTCATCTTTGTCGCCCTGCAAGTCGCAGATCGTGTTCCCGTACCTTGGTTGATTGTCGTGGCCAGCATCGGCAACACATTGGGCGCGTTGGTCAATTACTACATCGGTTATGGGATCACGCGGTTTGAGGGCAAAAGCTGGTTTCCGGCCACGCCCGAACAAATGGCCCGCGTAGAGCGTTGGTTCCAGCGTTGGGGCGTTTGGGTTTTATTGGTAAGCTGGTTGCCTGCGGGCGATGTGATGACCGTTATTGCAGGTGTCATGCGGACGCCGATATGGCTGTTTATGCTGTTGGTGGGCATTGCCAAAACCAGCCGTTACATTGGTTTGGCGCTGATCACGGCAGGGCTGATCGGGTAGCGGGGGCGCTGCCCCACTGCGCCTGACGGCTAGGTTGCATTGCCCTGCAATGCAACGATCCCCCCGGGATATTTTTGCCGAAAAGAAAGCGCTTGGGCTGGACCTGCTGCAATGTGGGATTTACCTGTAAGCGGAACAGATTTGGAGAGTTGCTATGAAACGCGCGCCTTTAACGCTTTATTTGGCCGCGCCGCGCGGATTTTGCGCTGGCGTTGACCGCGCGATCAAGATCGTCGAGCTGGCTTTGCAGAAATGGGGTGCGCCGGTTTATGTGCGCCACGAGATCGTGCACAACAAATTTGTCGTCGATGACTTGCGGGCGAAAGGGGCGGTGTTTGTTGAGGAGTTGGAGGATTGCCCCGATGACCGGCCGGTAATTTTTTCGGCGCATGGCGTGCCGAAATCGGTACCGGCAGCAGCAGAGGCGCGGGCGATGATTGCCGTTGACGCCACCTGCCCTTTGGTAACCAAGGTGCATAATGAGGCCGCGCGGCATTCGGCCGACGGGTTGCAAATGGTGATGATCGGGCATGAGGGCCACCCCGAAACCGTGGGCACGATGGGGCAATTGCCTGAAGGTGAGGTTTTGTTGGTCGAAACCGAGGCCGACGTGGCGGGGTTGCGCGTGCGGGATGCGGGAAAGCTGGCGTTTATCACGCAGACCACCTTGTCTGTGGATGATACCGCCGGGATTGTGGCCGCGTTGCAGGCGCGGTTTCCGGCGATTGTGGGGCCGCATAAGGAAGATATTTGTTATGCCACCACCAACCGGCAAGCTGCCGTTAAGGCGATTGCGCCCAAGATTGACGCGCTTTTGGTGATTGGTGCGCCCAATTCCAGCAATTCCAAACGTCTGGTCGAGGTGGGGCGTGCCGCCGGATGTGCCTATGCACAGCTGGTGCAGCGCGCCGTTGATATCGATTGGCGGGCGCTTGAGGGCATTCGCGCAGTGGGCATCACGGCTGGGGCCTCGGCGCCCGAAGTGTTGGTCAACGAGGTGATTGATGCCTTTGCCGCGCGCTATGAGACGGTGGTGGAACTGGTGGAAACGGCGCAGGAGAATGTGGAGTTCAAGGTACCCAAGGTATTGCGTGAGGTTTAGGGCGGATGCCTGCGGCGCAGGTATTTTTGCCAAGATGAAATCGGCGGGTGCTCTGGACCTTTGGCGCGGGGCTGCTTAGACCGACGCGCAAAGAGGAGATGCTGATGCCCGAGCTTTACGCCTATACTGACGGAGCCTGTTCGGGCAACCCTGGCCCTGGCGGGTGGGGTGTTTTGATGCTGGCGCGTGAGGGCGACGTTGTCGTCAAGGAGCGTACGTTGCAGGGTGGCGAGGCCGATACCACCAACAACCGCATGGAGCTGATGGCAGCGATTTCGGCATTGGAAGCCTTGGCGCGGCCCTCGACCATTATTCTGGTGACCGACAGCGCCTATGTGAAAAACGGGATTACCGAGTGGTTGGCCGGCTGGAAGCGCAAGAACTGGCGCACGGCGGCGGGATCTGCGGTGAAGAATGTCGATTTGTGGCAGCGGTTGGATGAAGCACGGCAGCGGCACAGCGTTGAGTGGCGCTGGATCAAGGGCCACGCGGGCCATGCCGAGAATGAACGGGCCGATGAATTGGCACGTGCGGGTATGGCGCCGTTCAAACCCGCCAAGCCAGAGGTGGCAAAGTGACCGCGCTGGATGCGCTCGATTTTGCTTCGGTGGCGGTGTTTGCGCTGACGGGTGCGCTGGTGGCATCGCGCAGCCAGTTGGACCTTGTGGGGTTCATTTTCATTGCCTGTTTAACGGCGGTCGGCGGTGGCACCATTCGGGATGTCTTGCTGAACCGCGAATTGGTGTTCTGGATTGCCGATCCAAGTATCTTGCTGGCGGCGGTGGCGGCGGCGATTGTGGTGTTTTTCGGCGCACATTTGTTGGAAAGCCGGTATCGCGCGATTGTCTGGCTGGATGCCTTTGCCTTGGCGATTGCGGTGCCTGCGGGCGTGGGCGTGGCGATGGGTCTGGGGCATCACTGGGCCGTTGTGATGGTCATGGGGGTGGCCACGGGCTGTTTTGGCGGCCTGATGCGCGATGTGGTGTGCAATGAGGTGCCGTTGGTTCTGAAGCAAGGCGAGATTTACGCGACGGCTGCTTTTGCGGGCGCAGGTGCGGCGGTGCTTGCCGTGATGGTCGGGCAGCCTGTTGGCTATGCGCTATTGGCCTGCTCTGCGGTTACGTTCGTATTGCGCGCGGGCAGCATTGCCTTTGGCTGGGGCTTGCCCGTCTACCGCGCCAAGCCGCCGCGCCCGGAAAGCCCCAAACAGAATTAGAACTGTCGCCGCACGCGGAACGCGGGCGGCCGGGCCCAACCTTGAGGCGATGTGGCCGCAAGGCCACGTCAACGAATGGCGGGAGAGGCCCGTTACCCGTTGCGCCGATATGTCAGGTAATGCTGGGGGCGGCCCTCTCGGATGGCCTTTTGTTCGTAGCGGGTTGATAGCCAATCGTCCCAAGGGGTCGCGGATTGCTGGATCAGGGTAAAGCCCGCGACCGGCACTTCCTCCAGCGTTTGGCGGACGTAATCATCGATGTCAGTCGCCACCCGAAACTCGGCCCCCGGCATCATCACCCGCGCCAAAGAAACCAAGTGATCCTGGGTCACAAAGCGGCGGCGGTGGTGGCGGGCCTTTGGCCACGGGTCGGGGTAGTTCAGAAAGGTTTTGGCGATGCAGGCATCGGGCAAAATATCAAACAAATCACGCACGTCTTCGGGGTGCACCCGCAGGTTCGACACATCTGCCGCGCGGATTTTGCCCAAGAGCATGGCCACGCCGTTCACAAACGGCTCGCACCCGACAATGCCGACTTCGGGATAGCGCGCGGCCATATGGACCAGATGCTCGCCCCCGCCAAAGCCGATTTCCAGCCACAAAGGTCGGTCGTCACCGAAAAAGCTGCCGGGGTCGACGACCGTGCGGTCGGGGTTATCGGCGTGGCTGGTGCCTGCGGGGCGCAATGGTTCCAGATCCTCGGCCAGATAGGCCTTTTGGCTGGGCCGCAGGGTCTTGCCGTGATGACGCCCGTAAAAATTACGGCGTTCGGGCGTGGTTTTGATCTCATTTTCCGGCATTGTGGCCCCCTTGGCTAACGCGGGGTGGGGGTAGACCCTGCGCGGCGGCGCGTCAAGCGGTTGGATAGTGTGGAAATGTGGGTGCGCGGCGTTGCAATTTGCCTTGGGCAAGGCGAAGCTGTGCCAACGCGACACCGGAGCACGCCCCATATGAAAACGATCTATCTTTTGAACGGCCCCAACCTGAACCTATTGGGCAAACGCCAGCCCGAGATTTACGGGCATGAAACGCTTGCCGATGTGGAACGCGATTGCACGGCTTTGGCGCAGGGTTTGGGGCTGGGGCTGGTGGCGTTTCAATCCAACCATGAAGGCGCGATCATCGACAAAATCCATGAGGCGCGGGATAGGGCGGCGGCGATTGTGATCAATCCCGGTGCGTTTACCCATACATCCATTGCCATTCTGGATGCGTTGAATGCCTTTGACGGCGCGGTGATCGAGGTTCACATCTCAAACGTCCACAAGCGAGAGGAATTCCGCCATCATTCCTATGTGTCCTTGCGGGCCGAGGGTGTGATCGCGGGTCTGGGGACCGAAGGCTATAAGGCCGCCGTTCGCCGCATCGCGCAGCTAGTCGCTTAGGCTGGCTGTCACCGCTGAATACTCCGCAAGTGCGGCCACACCTTTGGGCGTTAGCATGTAAATCCCGCGCTCGACCCGTTCAAACCAACCGTAATGGTCGTCGCGCATCAAAGGGGCGGCGCGTTTCACGCCTGTGGCCCCTGCCACAACCGAGGCCTTGCACGGCCCCGCCTGCAAATGCACTGCGCAGCGCAAGGCGTCCTGGCGGTACACGGTCATCTTTTTCACGCCGGTACTGCCGCCCAAGTTCGGATCGCCCACACGGCGGTCAAATTCGCGCAGCAGCCGCGCGGCGGGTTTGGTTTTCAGCTTGGGCGCATAGGGTGCGGGGTCCAGATGCGCCTCGACCCCGTCGGGCCCCACAGCCAGCAGGCCCAATGACAGGCGGCGGCACAGCGCGATAATGTCGCGGTAGCGCAGTTTCCAGCCCTTGTTTCGCGGCACGGCCAAATAGACCTGCTGAAACATGCCCTGCCGTTCAACCCCTTGCATCACCAGTTGCAGGGAAAACGTCAGCTTCATTTCCACAATCACCGGGGGTTCATCGCCGCGCCGCGCCATGATATCGCAATCGCCGATTTCGGCTTTCACCTCATAGCCTTGCGCCTGCAAATAGGCCTTTAGCGGCGCGTAAAGATCGGCCTCGCGCATGGGCTATCAGGTGCGGCGCAACCGGATCACCACATCAACCTTTGAAATCTCGGTCCCTTCGGGCAGATCGGGCAGGCGCGTGATTTCCAGTTGGTCGGCTCGGGCATCTGTTAGCTCGGCCGTAGCTTCCCAATAGAAATGCGGGTGGTCATCCATGCGGGTATCAAAATAGCTTTTCGACCCGTCTACCACGACCTCTTGCATCAACCCCGCCTCGCAAAAGGCGCGCAGGGTGTTGTAGACGGTGGCAAGGCTTACCCCTTCGCCCGTGTCATTGGACGCGGCAAACAGGCTTTCGGCCGTAACATGGCGGTCAATACCATCACCAACCAGCAGACCCGCCAGAACCACGCGCTGCCGCGTTGGCCGCAGCCCGCCTTTGGCAAGCCAATCGGTCGCACGTTGCAAAGCCTGATCACCCATTCAATATCCGCCTTTTATACTTGCCCTATATATAAGGCCGGATTTGATGGTTTTTCAACCCGAATGCGTGCCCTAAATGCCGCCGCCCTTGCCAGTCTATAAAGCGGGGTGTTAATGGAGAGGAAAGAGCAGCGAAAGAAGGGGCTTTGCCTTATGTCACAATATCCAACAAGTTTTGACAAAGAGGGCTTGCTGAAATGCGCACGCGGCGAGCTGTTTGGCCCGGGCAATGCCCAGCTGCCTGCCCCGCCCATGCTGATGATGGATCGCATTACCGAAGTATCGGCCGATGGTGGCGCCCATGGCAAAGGCCATATTGTCGCTGAATTTGATATCACCCCCGACCTGTGGTTCTTCGACTGCCACTTTCCGGGCAACCCGATCATGCCCGGCTGTCTGGGCCTTGACGGGTTGTGGCAGTTGACCGGCTTTAACCTTGGCTGGCGCGGCTGGCAGGGGCGCGGCTATGCGCTGGGTGTCGGCGAAGTAAAGCTGACAGGCATGGTGCGCCCTGATCGCAAGATGCTGACCTATAAGGTAGATTTCACCAAAGCGATCCAAACCCGCCGCCTGACCATGGGCGTGGCTGACGGGATTGTCGAAGCGGATGGCGAAGTGATCTATATTGTTAAAGATATGAAGGTTGCGCTGTCGGAAAGCTGATCTGCGCAAGATTAAGACCCAAAGATTTGTCTACGACCAAGTTCTGACTACGAAAGGAATGCGCCCATGCGTCGCGTCGTTATCACCGGTATCGGTATTGTTTCGTCTATCGGCAATAATGCCACCGAAGTAGAGGCCAGCCTGCGCGCAGGCAAATCCGGCATTGTCGCCGCCCCGCAATATGTTGAACACGGCTTTCGCAGCCAGATCCACGGCATGCCGCAGATCGTGCTAGAGGACCATATCGACAAGCGCGACCTGCGCTTTATGGGCGCCGGTGCGGCCTATAACTTTATCGCGATGGAACAGGCGATTGCCGATGCGGGGCTGGATGCCGCCGATGTATCGAATGAACGCTCGGGGCTGATTATGGGCTCTGGCGGGCCGTCGACCTCGAACTTCTTTGCCGCGCATAACATCGTGATTGAAAAAGGCGCGCCCAAGCGTATGGGCCCGTTCATGGTAACGCGCTGCATGTCCTCGACCAACTCGGCCTGCCTTGCCACGCCGTTCAAGATCAAAGGCGTGAACTATTCGATCACCTCGGCCTGCTCGACCTCGGCGCATTGCATCGGCAATGGTGCCGAACTGATCCAGATGGGCAAGCAAGACATCGTTTTTGCTGGCGGTGGTGAGGAGTTGGATTGGACCCTCTCTTGCCTGTTCGACGCGATGGGCGCGATGTCCAGCAAGTACAACGACACGCCGGAACTGGCAGCCCGCGCCTTTGACGCCACGCGTGACGGCTTTGTCATCGCAGGCGGCGGCGGTGTTGTGGTGCTTGAGGAATTGAACCACGCGCTGGCCCGCGGCGCCAAGATTTACGGCGAAGTGACCGGCTATGGCGCCACATCCGACGGCGCCGATATGGTTGCCCCTTCGGGCGAAGGCGGTGAGCGGTCGATGAAGCTGGCGATGTCTACCCTGCCCGAAGGCCGCAAGGTTACCTATATCAACGCGCACGGCACCTCGACCCCCGCAGGCGATGTGACCGAGGTAAAGGCCATTCGCCGTGTCTTTGGTGACGGTTCGGTGCCGCCGATTTCGTCCACCAAATCGCTGACCGGCCACTCTTTGGGCGCAACCGGTGTGCATGAGGCGATTTACAGCCTGCTGATGATGCAGGGCGGTTTCATCACTGCCTCGGCCAACGTCACCCAGCTTGACCCGGAATTGAAGCCCGAAGAAATCGCCACTGAATTCCGAGAGATCGAGCATGACAGCATTCTGTCCAACTCTTTCGGCTTTGGCGGCACCAATGCCACGCTGCTGATGTCGAAGTATAAAGGATAACAAATGGCCGATCTGATGAAGGGCAAGCGGGGCCTTGTGATGGGTGTCGCGAATGAGCGCTCTATCGCTTGGGGCTGTGCACGCGCCTTGGCGGCCGAAGGGGCCGAGCTGGCCTTTACCTATCAAGGCGAGGCGTTCGGCAAACGTCTGGAACCGCTGGCCGCAAGCGTTGGGTCAACGCTGATGGTCGATGTCGATGTGACTGACGATGCCTCGCTTGATGCCGCCTTTGCGCGGATCAAAGAGGAATGGGGCAGCATCGATTTCCTGGTCCATGCCATCGCCTTTTCCGACAAAAGCGAACTGACCGGCCGGATCAGCAACACCAGCCGCGCCAACTTTAAAACCACGATGGATATCAGCTGCTTCAGCTTTATCGATGTGGCCCGCCGCGCGGCTGAATTGATGCCGGATGGTGGCACGTTGATGACCATGACCTATGGCGGATCAAACCGTGTAACGCCCAATTACAACGTGATGGGCGTGGCCAAGGCGGCGCTGGAATCGGCTGTGCGCTATTTGGCGGCCGATCTTGGCCCCCAGAAAATCCGTGTGAACGCCATTTCACCCGGCCCGATGAAAACGCTGGCCGGCGCTGCGATTGGCGGTGCACGCGCCACCTATCGCCATACCGAAAACAACGCGCCGCTGCAAACCAACGCCAGCCTGGAATCGGTTGGTGGCACAGCCGTTTACCTTGCATCCGATTACGGCATGCATACCACGGGCGAGATTGTCCGCGTTGATGGCGGTTACCATGTTCTGGGCATGCCACGGGCCGAACATATCGCTTGACCAAACTATCATTCGGCGCATCCTGTCTATGACAAAGGAGTGCGCCGAATGACCCAAAAGATCTTTGTTAACATCCCGGTGTCCGATCTCGAACGCTCCAAAGCGTTCTATCAGGCCATCGGCTTTTCGCTAAACCTGAATTTCGCCGATGAAACCGCCTGCTGCGTGGTGATCTCCGAGCATATTTTCCTGATGATTTTGACCTATCCTCGGTTCGAAGGTTTTGCCACCCTGCCCCGTGCCGATACGCAAAAAACCACAGGCGCCATGTTTGCACTTTCCTGCCAAGATCGCGCCGCCGTGGATAAAATCACCGAGGCCGCACTGGCCGCAGGCGGTTCCGAACCTAAACCTTTTGACGATCACGGCTTTATGTACACCCGCACCTTCCAAGACCCGGACGGCAACGTGTTTGAACCGTTCTGGATGGACGAAACCGCCATTCCAACGCATGAAACCTGAATGATTGGAGCGGGTGACGGGAATCGAACCCGTGTCTCTAGCTTGGAAGGCTAGGGTCTTACCATTACACAACACCCGCGCTGCACTTGGTATAATCATCCGGCCCGCCCTGTGCAAGCAGGTGCGCAACCAAAATGACGCAAATCACATTAACCCGCTACAGCCACACTTCCGTTTTGGCAGAAATCAAAGCTGTTGGGCTTCATCTTGGCCTAAATACCTACTCTGCCTTTACAAAAAGGTACAAAGGCCGCGCAATTCAGCGCGGCCTTTGCTAAAAATTCAATACCAACGGCAAGCGATCACTGACCGACAGTTTTAATGCGGCCTTCAACCTTGCTGGTTACGCCGCCCATTTTGGCCACATAATCCATCACGTCATTGGCCATCAAATTGCCATTGCCCGCGTTAATCAACACCTTACCACCGCCAAGCGCCGCAAAGCCGTCACCGCCGCCCAGAATGTAGTCATTCGCCGCAACCTTATAGACCTTGTTGATGTCTAGCGGCGCGCCGCCAACCGTCGCCTCGGTAATGCGCGACCCTGCTGGCGCGCTCGGGTCATAAACAATTGTCGCGCCCGAGATTTGCAAGAAACGGCCGGCGCCTTTTTCAACCTGGCTCACACCATTTTCAAAGGCGGCAAGCACATGGCTGCCAGGAAGCTCGGTTACAACGGTAACGTTGCCGAATGGCAGTTCGGTCAAAATATCGCGCCGCGTCAATGTCCTGCCCGCGTCATAGGTTGTATCGCCACGAATGCCGCCACCATTGGCCAGCCCGATATCGGCGCCAGTCGCATCACGCAACGCATCCGCGATCAGGTTGCCCATTGCCGATTCTTCGCCCCGAACCACGTTGCGGCGCGAATCCAGAACACCTTCGGTTGCACCAAGTGCGACATTCAGGCTTTCATCCAGCTTGGCCTGAAACCCGTCAACCATCGCTTGGCTTTCAGCATCTGGTTCAACATTCGCGGTGTCAATAAAGCGGAACATCGGCGTCCATTTCACCACCCGCTTGCCATCCTTTTCCGACACATCCACGATCAAATCGACAGGTGACAGAAACCGCGCGTCGATCGAGGTTTCGACATAAGCGGTGATCCCGTCATAAGAGGTGCCATAGCTGTGGTCATCGCCCGACAAAATCACGTCAAACGCCTTTGACGCGATCAACAGCGCATCGTTGGATTTGTCAGTCTGCACCACACCAACAACCAAATCTGCCCCATCCTCACGCGCTTGTTTCGCGGCAGCGATGCCCATATCAACCGTCGGCCCAAATTTCAGATCTTCGGTTGACGACACCGTGGGCGAGGTATCTTGCGCCACCGGAATAAGCGCGACCTTCAGCCCGGCAACCTCTTTCACCATGACACCGCCAAGCCCCGGCACTGCCGAACCATCAGCCTGCGTGATGTTGATCGCAGCCCAAGGGTATTTCGACGCCGCAACCTTTTCGGCAAAATTGGCAGGCCCGAAATCGAACTCATGGTTGCCAGGAACGGCCAGATCGAACGGCACAAGGTTGGTCAGCTCGACCGTGTTTTGCCCTTTGTCAAAGCCCGACAAAATCGAAGGCGACAGCATGTCACCATCAAACACATAAATCGTGTTCGGGTTGGCGGCGCGTTCGGCCTTGGCTACCGCATTCAAACGCGCAAACCCCCCGCGGCCTTTATCTTCGGCAAAGTTGTAAACATCACCTACGCCCAGAAAGGTCAGCTTCACCGTCTCGGCCGTTGCTGCCGTCATCGGTGCTGCAGACAAAGCCGTCGCGCCCAAAAGCAAAGCAGAAAGTCGTTGTGTCAGGATTTTCATATCCATTCTCCCTATCGGTTTATGGCAACATCATTGCGCCCTAAGGGCCCTGAGTCAAAGGGCTTGATCGTCTTGACCACAGCAACATCACAAACAGGTAACGATACCGTCGCGTTAAGCACCCCATTGACGCAAATTTAACCTCGGTGCATGTAGACAACATGTTTATTTTCAAAATCTTCCGCCGCCCAGAATGGAACGAATTGCGCGACGCCGGCGAAACCTCCGGCGCGCCGATTGATCTGACTGATGGCTATGTGCATTTTTCGACCGCTGCACAGGTGGCAAAAACAGCCGCGCTCTATTTTGCCGATCAATCCGATCTGGTGCTGGTGGCCGTGGATGCGGATAGCTTGGGTGATGCCCTGAAATGGGAACCCTCGCGCGGGGGCGATCTTTTTCCCCATCTTTACCGCAAGCTGCGCATGGAAGACGTGGTGTGGGATAAGGCATTGCCGCTGGGCGCATCGGGCCATATTTTCCCCGAAGGCCATATGTTTACGGGGGCGCAGCCATGAATTTTGCAGAACGTCTGGCGCTGGCCGCCCTGCACAAACTCGACCCCGAGCGTGCACACTGCCTGTCACTTGCCGCATTGCGTATGGGCCTCGCGCCCGAGCCGGGGCCATTTTCCTCCCCGCGGCTGGCCACTTCGCTTGCGGGGATGTCCCTGCCAAATCCCGTCGGCCTTGCCGCAGGTTATGACAAAAACGCCGAGGCCCTGCCCGCCCTGATGGCCGCCGGTTTTGGCTGGCTAGAGGTGGGGGCCGCGACCCCCCTGGCCCAGCCGGGCAACCCCAAACCGCGCCTGTTTCGCCTGACCGAAGACCGCGCCGCCATCAACCGCTTTGGCTTTAACAACCAAGGGATGGAGGCAATCGTCACCCGCCTTGCCCAACGGCCGCGCGGTGTGCCTGTTGGCCTTAATCTCGGGGCGAACAAAACCTCGGATGATCGCGCCGCCGATTTTGCCCGCGTTTTGGCGCGTTGCGGCCCGCATGTCGATTTCGCGACCGTCAACGTATCATCGCCCAACACCGAAAAACTGCGCGACCTGCAAGGTGCAGCCGCGTTGAAAGGCTTGCTGACCGGCGTGATGGATGTCCGCGAGGAACTGCCCAGCCCGATTCCTGTTTTCCTGAAAATCGCCCCTGATCTGACTGGGGATGAACTGGCCCAGATTGCCGAAATCGCTCTGTCCTCGGGCCTGTCCGGTATTATTGCAACCAACACCACCCTGTCGCGAGACGGGCTGAACAGCCCGCATAAATCCGAGATGGGCGGGCTTTCCGGTGCGCCATTGTTCGAAAAATCGACCCGTATTCTGGCGCAACTGTCTTTGCTAACCAATGGCCAACTGCCCCTGATCGGGGTCGGTGGCATCGCAAACGCGGAACAGGCCTATGCCAAAATCCGCGCTGGTGCCTCGGCTGTGCAAATCTATACCGCGATGGTTTACCACGGCATCACCCTTGCCACCGACATTGCCAGCGGCCTTGATGCGCTGCTGGAACGCGACGGTTTTGCATCCGTCGCCGAGGCCGTCGGCACCCAGCGCGAGCCTTGGCTATAGCCCTAGAACGCCTTGAACGTCATCGTCGTCAGCGTCCGCACGATGCCCGGAATATCGAACAAGGCTTGCGACAGGTAATGCCCGACATCCTGCCCCTCGGGGATGTAAATCTTTGCAATCAGGTCATATTCCCCGCTGGTGGAAAACAGCTCTGACACCACCTCGCGGTCATAGATCGCATCGGCGACCTCGTAGGTTTTGCCGGGGGTACAGCGGAATTGAACAAAAACGGCGGTCATGGTTTGGCTCCTCGGTTCTTTGCGTCAAACCATAGGCGCGGGCGTCAAAGGGCGAAAGCCCTATTCCTCGGCCTGCAATGCCAGCGGTGCGGGTTTGGCGACCAGATCGGCAACCCCCAGCGCCTCATTCGGGCGGCCAAGACGGTTGCGCACCACCCACAGCAAACGATCCTGCGCGCGCGTAATCGCCACATAGGCCAGCCGTTTCCACAGCGGCATCCCCGCCTCGCTCCGCCCGGCCTGCGCCGCGGCCCACAGATCGGGCGCAAAAACCTGCACCGTATCCCATTGGGAACCCTGCGCTTTATGAATGGTCACCGCCGCACCGTGCAAAAACGCAGCCCCCATTTTGGCCGCCGACGGGATAAAGGGTTCATCCTCATCCGGTTTTTCAATCTTGATAATGCTGGCGGCTGAAACCTGCGGCTCCTCGGCGCCGACAACATGCAGGCGGGCGAATCCGTCGCGGTTGCCCGGCCCCATATAGATGACCTGCGCGCCTTTGATCAGGCCCCGCGCCTCAAGGTCGATCCGCTTTTTACGGTGCTTTGCAGGCAATTCAATCCCGTCACAAATCAGCGGCTCACCGGGGATCAGCTCAAATTCCGGGGCACCGTGGGCCGCGCGAAACGCCGTAATCAGCCGGATGCGCGTGGCGTTGCGCCAAACCAAAACCGGACTGCGCGCCATCAGATCGCTGTCGACCCGCTGCGCCATAACCACCCTGTCATCACGCGCGGCGGCCTCTTCGACCATGCGCTCGAATGCTTCAAACGTCAGATCGGGGTCGGCCAGCGCGTGGGCAAGGTCTAAAATCGGGTTGTCTTGGGTCTGGCGGTGAATACGGTGCAACTCCAGCCGCCGCGTGCTGCCCAGCTTGTCAAACACCATCTCGCCCGAGTTGCCGACAGGCGCCAATTGCGCAGGGTCGCCAAACAGGACCAAGGTTGGAAAAATCTCACGCAGGTCATCGAACTGCCGCTGATCGAGCATCGAGGATTCGTCCACAAACCCCACATCCAGCGGCTCTTCGCGCCGTTTCCAGCCCTTGATAAAATCTGACCCCCGTAAACCGGCCGCCGCCAATGCCCCGGGAATAGAGGCAACCGAATCATAAAACGCTTTGGCCCTGTCCAGCGCAAGATCGGTCAGCCCCTCAACCTGAGGGCGCGGTCCATTCCCTGCAAGCCACTCGGCAATCATCTCATACTGTGGGTCATACAGCGGGGTATACAAGATGCGGTGAATCGTGGTGGCCGGCACGCCCCGCAATCGCAGCACCGATGCCGCCTTATTCGTCGGGGCCAAAATCGCCAAAGTCCGTCGATCTTTGCGCTTTTTGCCTTCATAATCGCCGGAAACCACATCGACACCGGCTGCCACCATCGCTTTATAAAGCTTTGCCAACAGCATGGTTTTACCGGAACCGGCTTTGCCCACAATGGCCATCACACTCGCCTTGCCCTCGGACGCAGGGGTCAGGCTTGCATCGTCCAAATCAATACCCATCCCTCTGAACTGATCAGAAAGCCTGTCCCAAGCCTCTGCCTGATCTTCGGAAAATGTGATTGGTGTGCTGTTCATCGCGCGACCATAGCCAAGCCACCGACGCAAGACCAGCCGAGCACCCCATTTTTCACCACCGCCAATCGCATTTATCTGCGGTCTTAATGCGTCCTTCGCCTTCGCGCTGCCCTTTCCTCCTCGGATGAATGATCAAGCCGTCGCGCCGGTGACATCGCCTCCTCTGCTACTTCCATATCTGCAACGCGCAAGGCAGCCGTTATATGTGCTGCAAACGCCGGTAAGTTGTTTTGCTCCGCATAGGCCCGCAGATCGGCCAATACGTCAAATATCCATTCATGGCGCATTGCGCCCCCATATCATGTTTACAAAAATGCCGCCAAATGAGAGCTGCCACTTCCGCCAGTTTAGCGGCAAATCCGTCAACAAATCGTAACCAAAGATCAGATAAATCTGCACAGCAAAAAGCCGCCAAACCCGGTGGGGCTTGGCGGCTATCCTGTCGCAGGGCCGATTACTGCTTTTTGCCGGCTTCCAGCGTGTCTGCGAACGTTCGCAGCCCGGTACGGGGCGCCTGTACCAGCACCGACATGTTGCCCGGCTTATGCTCGTTCCGGCGCATTTTCATATGGGCCGCCGGAATTTCTTCCCAAGGGAAAACCTCGGACATGCAGGGATCAAGACGCCGTTCCAGCATCAGCTTATTGGCCGAGGAGGCCTGTTTCAAATGCGCAAAATGGCTGCCCTGAATGCGCTTTTGGTGCATCCACAAATAGCGCACGTCAAAGGTGCAGTTAAAGCCGGTGGTGCCCGCGCAAATCACGACCATACCGCCTTTTTTGCACACCAAGGTCGATACCGGAAAGGTCGCCTCGCCAGGGTGTTCAAACACCATATCGACGTTGTTGCCTTTGCCCGTAATATCCCAAATCGCCTTGCCGAACTTGCGCGCTTCGGTAAACCACGCCTTATATTCGGGCGTGTTCACCGTGGGCAACTGCCCCCAGCATTTGAAATCCTTGCGGTTAATCACGCCTTTCGCGCCCAGGCCCATCACAAATGCGCGCTTGTCCTCTTCGGAAATCACGCCAATCGCATTGGCGCCCGCCGCGTTGATCAACTGGATCGCGTAGGAACCCAAACCGCCCGAGGCACCCCACACCAGCACGTTCTGGCCGGGCTTCAGGTCATGCGGTTCATGCCCGAACAGCATCCGGTAGGCCGTGGCCAGCGTCAGCGTATAGCACGCGCTTTCCTCCCACGTCAGGTGCTTGGGGCGGGGCATCAACTGCTGCGCCTGCACATTGGTGAACTGCGCGAAAGAGCCGTCTGGCGTTTCATAGCCCCAAATCCGCTGGCTGGTCGAGAACATCGGGTCGCCACCGTTGCACTCTTCATCATCACCATCGTCCTGGTTGCAGTGGATCACCACCTCGTCGCCAACTTTCCAGCGCTTCACCTTATCGCCCACGGCCCAAACGATGCCCGCAGCATCGGAACCGGCGATGTGATAGGGCTGTTGGTGGCCATCAAACGGGCTGATTGGCAGGCCGAGTGCTGCCCAAACGCCGTTATAGTTAACGCCTGCAGCCATAACCAGAACCAGCACTTCGTGGCTATCAACAACCGGCGTATCAACCACCTCAACCTGCATCGCGGTATCAGGCTCGCCATGGCGTTCGCGGCGAATGGCCCAAGCATACATTTGCTTTGGCACATAGCCCAAAGGTGGCATCTCGCCGATTTCGTAAAGGTCCTTTTCCGGTGCATCATATGCAACGATGTCCAGCTGCGTATCCAGTGCCATGCGGGCCTCCCTTATCCAAACTTCTGTGCCGCATCGCAGAATCGCGCGGGCTTGAAATAGGGAATACGGGCCATTGCGCAACTTTGCAATAGCTAGATGGATGTTTTTTGTAATTTTATGTCCGCTGCGTCGCGGCATTCACCCAGTGTTTGCCCCAAAGCCTGCAAAACCGGCGCCGCGTAAAAGCTGATCATAGCGCGCCCCTTTGCCGTGACCTGCACCCGCCCGCCATCCTCGGCCACAAATCCGCGCGCCATAAGCGGGGCCATACCTTCTTGCACCAAATCAGCCATCTTCCCTATCCGCAACACCGCCCCTTTGACTCGCAGATCTTGCACCAGCCCCGCGGCCCGTTGCGCCAGTTCGGCCTGTGTGGCGGCGCCCTTGCTCAGCACAGCCGCCATCAACGGCACTGGCAAAATCGGAACCGAGGCCGTAATACGCGCCATCAATTCTTGGCCCAACGCCTCGGTATCGCGTTCCGGCCCCTGCGCCAGCCAGTCGCGCAACGACAATGGCGCACCAAATCCGGCGGCAGCAATGCCAAAGCCCTGAAATCGCCCGCGCAGCTTTTGCCACAATAGCTTGGCCCCGAACCGCAGCATCACACCCAGCCGCGCCCGAAACCTCCTCGTGCCTGCTGCGGCGGCTTCGGTTAAAACACGGTCCTCCAGCACACGATCATAGGCAAGGCCGACCGGCACAAACACCACATCGCGTCCCGCAGGGTCAAACCCGGCTTTGATATAACTCAGCAATCCCATCTTGGCCTTACCCACACGGCCATCAAGGCTTAGCCCGCCTTCGGGAAATACCGCCTGCGTCGTGCCCTCGGCTGTGATCATCTGCACATAGCGGGCCAACACCTTGCGATACAGCGCGCTCCGGCTGTTGCGGCGAATGAAATACGCCCCCATCGCGCGGATAATCCGGCTCAGGGGCCAAACCCTTGCCCATTCCCCCACCGCATATGACAGCGCCGAGCGATCAGCGACCAACCATGTCACCAACACATAGTCCATATTGCTGCGGTGATTTATCACAAAGATCACCGTGGCCTCGCGGTCGATGCCGTTATGGTCGCCCCCTTTCAGCGCCGCATCAACCCGGCCAATTTTCACGCGGTACAGCTGCTTTGTCAGCCAGCGCGACACCCGCGTCGCCACGCCAAAATACAACAAGGTGGAAAATCCCGGCACAATTTCACGCGCATAGGCTTTTGCCTCGTCCAGCACGACATTCATCGGCGCGCCTGTTTCTTCTGCATGGTCGGCAATGGCCTGCATGACCTGCGGGTCATAGATCAGCCGCACGATCTTGTCTTGCCTGCGCATCAGTTTCAGCGGGTCAATCGGCCGCTGCAACTTTGCATTCAGCCGCGCCAATCCACGCTCGACCCGCCCGCGCAAAAACCAGCGCACCGAAGGAAACAGGAAATGCGAGGCAAAAGTGACCGCGCCAAACAGCACGATCAAGATAACAAGCCATAGCGGAAGCGTGACGGTGCTGCTCATGATGCGCAGTCTAGCGATTTTGTGAATAGGGTCACGCATCAATACACCTGCCCCCTTGCGCGGTGCAAAATCCTCACATCCAATGCCGCAACTGCAAATCCAGACCTGCCGCATCGCAGCGAATTGACATTGGCATAAAGTTACGCCTATCTAGCCAGTAACGTAAGATAATTGCGCGACACGATTTAAGGAGGCCGCCATGACCGCCCAGACCCCCAACCTGACCAATGCGCCCGCGCGCGACAAACCGTGGCTGTTTCGCACCTATGCCGGCCATTCGACGGCCTCGGCATCAAACGCGCTGTATCGCAGCAACTTGGCCAAGGGGCAAACCGGCCTCTCGGTCGCTTTCGATCTGCCAACGCAAACCGGCTACGATTCCGATCATGAACTGGCGCGCGGCGAAGTAGGCAAAGTGGGCGTGCCCGTGTCACATCTGGGCGACATGCGGGCGCTGTTTGCCGATATTCCGTTGGAAATGATGAACACCTCAATGACGATCAACGCAACCGCGCCATGGTTGCTCGCGCTCTATATCGCCGTGGCCGAGGAACAAGGCGCCGATATTTCCGCGCTGAATGGCACCGTACAAAACGACATCATCAAGGAATACCTGTCGCGCGGCACCTATATCTGCCCGCCCGCGCCCAGCCTGCGGATGATCACCGATGTCGCGGCCTATACGCAAAAACACCTGCCCAAATGGAACCCGATGAACGTTTGTTCCTACCACCTGCAAGAGGCTGGGGCCACGCCGGAACAAGAGCTTGCCTTTGCGCTGGCCACCGCCTGCGCCGTGCTGGATGACCTGAAGGGCAAAGTCTCCGACGATGATTTCCCGAATATGGTCGGCCGGATTTCATTCTTTGTAAACGCAGGCATCCGTTTTGTCACCGAGATGTGCAAAATGCGCGCCTTTGTTGACCTCTGGGATGAAATTTGCCTGACCCGCTATGGCGTCCAAGACGCAAAATACCGCCGCTTTCGCTATGGCGTGCAGGTCAACTCTCTCGGCTTGACCGAACAGCAACCCGAAAACAACGTCTACCGGATTTTGATCGAATCTCTGGCGGTAACCCTGTCGAAAAACGCCCGCGCCCGCGCCGTGCAACTGCCTGCGTGGAACGAGGCGCTCGGCCTGCCCCGCCCGTGGGATCAGCAATGGTCACTGCGGATGCAACAGATTCTGGCCTATGAATCCGACCTGCTGGAATATGACGACTTGTTTGACGGCAACCCCGCTGTGGACCGCAAGGTTGAGGCGCTGAAACAAGGCGCGCGCGAGGAACTGGCGCAAATCGACGCGATGGGCGGGGCCGTGGCCGCGATCGACTATATGAAAGGCCGGTTGGTCGAAGCAAACGCCGAACGGATCAACAAGATTGAGACGGGTGAGACGACAGTTGTCGGCGTCAACCGCTGGGTTGAAACCACACCCAGCCCGCTGACCGCAGGCGATGGGTCGATCATGGTCGCCGACCCCAAGGCCGAGGCCGACCAGATCGCACGCCTGACCGATTGGAAAGCGGCCCGCAGCTCGGCGGCCGTCGAGGCCGCACTCGCCGCGCTGCGCAGTGCCGCGCAGGACGGCACCAACATCATGCGCCCGTCTATTCTTTGCGCCAAAGTGGGTGTCACGACAGGCGAATGGGCCAGCACCATCCGCGCGGCCTTTGGCGAGTATCGCGCGCCGACAGGCGTTTCGCGCAACCCGTCAAACCGGACCGAAGGGCTGGAACCTATCCGCGAAGCTGTGCAGGCGGTTTCGGCAAAACTGGGCCGTCCATTGAAGTTTCTGGTCGGCAAACCGGGACTTGATGGCCATTCTAACGGCGCCGAACAAATCGCTGCCCGCGCCCGCGATTGCGGTATGGACATTCACTATGAAGGCATCCGCCTGACCCCGTCCGAGATCGTGAATGCGGCGATCGAGCAAAAAGCCCATGTCATTGGGCTATCAATCCTGTCGGGCTCACATTTACCACTCATTACCGAAGTGCTTGAAAAGATGCGCGTTTCCGGATTGGAAAACGTGCCTTTGGTTGTGGGAGGCATTATCCCCGAGGATGACGCGGCAAAGCTGCGCGCCCTTGGCATTGCGGCGGTTTATACGCCAAAGGATTTTGAGCTGAACCGCATCATGATGGACATCGTGACACTGGTAGATGCCCCCCTGGTCGCCGCGCAATAGAAAAAGGGGGGCAACAACGCCCCCCTTCCATATCATCTATCCAAAAATATCCCCGCCGGAGGCACAAATTTTCACAGAAAATTTGTGCCTTTTAGGCGTGGATAGCTCCATCGCCACAGGCAAGCGCAGCTTCGCGCACCGCTTCGGAATAGGTCGGGTGGGCGTGGCAAGTCAGCGCCAGATCCTGCGCCGAGGCCCCGAATTCCATAGCGACGCAAACCTCATGGATCAAATCACCTGCCATCGGGCCGATGATATGCGCGCCCAGAATCCGGTCAGTCTCTTTATCCGCCAGAATTTTCACAAAACCCTCGGCCTGAAAAATAGCCTTGGCCCGCGCGTTGCCCATAAAGGAAAACTTGCCAACCTTATAGGCGCGGCCCGCTTCTTTCAGCTGCTCTTCGGTCTTGCCAACACTGGCAACCTCGGGGGTGGTATAGACCACGCCGGGAATGACGTCGTAATTCACATGGCCCGCTTTACCGGCCAGAATCTCGGCCAGCGCCATGCCCTCATCTTCGGCTTTATGCGCAAGCATCGGGCCGACGATGGCATCACCGATGGCGTACAAACCCTTAACATTGGTTGCAAAGTGATGGGTTTTCACTTGGCCGCGTTTCTCCATCTCGACACCAAGCGCCTCTAGCCCCAAACCATCGACATAGGGTTTGCGACCTGTGGCAACCAGAACGCAATCAGCATCCAGCACGGCCTCGGACTCATCCTTGCGCAGCTTATAGGTCACTTTGGCTTTGCCGCCCTTGGTGGTCACACCCTGAACCGCCGCACCCAGAACAAACTTGATGCCTTGCTTGGCGAGGATTTTCTGGAACGAGCGCGCCACCTCGGCATCCATGCCGGGCGTAATCGCCTCAAGATACTCGACCACTGTGACCTCCGAACCCAAACGCGCGTAAACCGAGCCCATTTCAAGGCCGATCACACCCGCGCCGATGACAACCAGCGATTTCGGGATCTTGTTCAAAGTCAGCGCACCCGTCGAGGTAACAACAGTCTTTTCGTCAACCTCGACACCAGGCAGGCTTGCCGCTTCGGAGCCGGTCGCGATGACGATGCTTTTGGCCTCATGCACTTCATCGCCAACCTTAACCTGACCTGCCGCAGGGATAGAGCCCCAACCTTTCAACCAGGTTACCTTGTTCTTTTTGAACAGGAATTCGATACCCTTGGTATTGCCATCAACGACCTCTTGTTTGTAGGCCTTCATCTGGTCCCAATCGACCGAAGGGCTTTTGCCCTTGAGGCCCATTTTGGCGAAATTATGCTCGGCCTCATGCAGGGAATGGGTTGCGTGCAGCAACGCCTTGGAGGGGATGCAGCCCACATTCAGGCAGGTGCCGCCCAATGTTTCGCGGCCTTCAACCACAGCCGTTTTCAGACCAAGCTGCGCACAACGGATGGCGCAAACATAGCCGCCAGGGCCACCGCCGATGATGATGACGTCAAAATTTGCCATGGGTTCGTTCCTTGTTTTAAGTCAGAGCCGGGGGCTGTCTGCCCCCGGACCCCCGAGGATATTTTAGGATAGATGATTTACAGCAGGGCTGCGACAATCATCGCTAGTGTAGAGCCGAAGCCTATGGCCCAAATTGCGGAACGCCAAGGGCGCCAGCCAAAAGCATAGGCGGGGATGTAGAGAGTGCGGGCCGCGAGGTAGACCCAAGCGCAGGCGGCGGTGAAGCCGGTCGATTGGTTGCCAAGCGTGACCACCAATGTTGCGATGGTAAAGAGGATGAGCCCCTCGAAATGGTTATTCAGCGCGCGTTGGAGACGCCCCGTGCGTTCGGATATTTGGCGGGATGGCGGCCGGTCGCGGGCCGAGGAGGTGTAACCGGTGCCGAGTTCCATGTTTGCAGGGACCGCGAAGAGGAGGAACTGGACGGCCTGCAGCAGGGCCGCGAGGGCTAGGGCGGTGAGTTCTGGGGTCATTTAAGCACTCGCAAGAGACTTAAAAAGACCGCCTACAAATCCGCCCGCTAGGTCTCCAGCACCAGTAAAGTAACTTGTTTCTTTTTGTGTGCGCTGAACAGCTTCCCCGACAGTGGTCGTGCCTTCTCCTACTTTGAGCTGCTGCCCCATAAGTGCTAACCCGCGTGCCGTTAATGTTGGGCCCAAAATCCATGCATCACCACCGCCAAACTTCTGTATTTTATTCGTTCGGATAATGGCTTCAGCCTCAAGCCATTCTATGCATGTTGTAAAGAAAGGGAGATATTCATCATCGAGGTCAAGCTTGTAAAACTTAAGCTCCGCAGCCGACAGGCCCCACTCCATCAACAAACCCAGTATCTTTGCTATAACTAGTTCGCTTTTTTCGATGTTCGACAAGACCAGCCCCTTGTTGTTTAAGAGAGCTCTAACACGGATTGGGATCTGTGCTAGGCGCGATCAAACTTTTGAAGTTTTGCGGGTCGGCACCCACCCTATAAGTTGCCCCTAGGGTGGGTTCACCCCGACTCCCTCACAGATCCATCAACAACCGCCGTGGATCTTCCAGCGCTTCTTTCACCCGCACGAGGAACGTCACCGCGCCTTTGCCGTCAACGATGCGGTGGTCATAGCTAAGCGCCAGATACATCATCGGGCGGATCACGATTTCACCGTTCACCACGACCGGACGATCCTGGATTTTGTGCATCCCCAAGATACCCGATTGCGGTGGGTTCAGAATGGGCGAGGACATCAGCGAGCCGTAGACGCCGCCGTTCGAAATTGTGAACGTGCCGCCTTGCATTTCCGCCATCGACAGCTTGCCATCACGGGCGCGCAAGCCCTTTTCGGCAATCGCTTTTTCGATTTCAGCAAAGGACATGCTGTCGGCGTCGCGGATAACCGGCACAACAAGGCCCGAAGGTGTGCCAGCAGCCACGCCCATGTGGACGAAGTTCTTGTACACAATATCGGTGCCGTCGATTTCGGCGTTCACCTCGGGCACTTCTTTCAGCGCATGGCAGCAAGCCTTTGTAAAGAATGACATAAAGCCAAGGCGGACTTTGTGCTTTTTCTCAAACTGGTCTTTGTACTGGTTGCGCAGGGCCATCACCTCGGACATGTCCACCTCGTTATAGGTGGTCAGCATGGCGGCGGTGTTCTGGCTTTCTTTCAGGCGGCGCGCGATGGTCTGGCGCAGCTTGGTCATTTTCACCCGCTCTTCACGGCTGGCGTCATCAGCGGCCACAGGGGCGCGCGGAACCGACACGGGGGCTGCTGCGGCAGGCGCAGCGGCGGCCTTGGCCACGTCTTCTTTCATCACGCGACCATCGCGGCCAGAACCCTGAACCTGATCGCGGTTCAAACCGGCCTCGGCCATCGCTTTCTTGGCCGAAGGCGCGTCTTCGACGTCCTTTGCACCGGTCGCAGCAGGGGCGGCAGGCGCTGCCGCCGCCGGTGCCGCAACAGCTGCACCGGCCGAGGCGCCTTCGGCCACAACGGCCAGCTTGGCATTGGCAGAAACGGTAGCGCCTTCGGCTGCAATAATTTCAGTCAACACGCCAGCAACGGGGCTTGGAACCTCAACAGAAACCTTGTCGGTTTCCAGCTCGCACAGCATTTCATCTTGCGCGACCGTATCACCAACCTTTTTGAACCAGGTCGAAACGGTGGCCTCGGAAACGGATTCGCCAAGGGTTGGCACATTTACATCAGTCATTTTACCCTCTTCCGCGCTGGCCGGGGCCGATGCGCCTTTGTCATGTGTGGTCGAGGCAGCCGCCCCGGTGTTATCCGCTTGCGCACCGATCTGGGCCAACAGGGCGGCTACGCCCACGGTGGTCCCTTCGGCAGCAACGATTTCGATCAAGGTGCCTGCCACAGGGCTTGGCACTTCGACCGTCACTTTATCGGTCTCCAGTTCGCACAGCATTTCATCGACTGCGACCCTGTCACCCAGTTTTTTGAACCAGGTTGCAACGGTCGCCTCGGTGACGCTTTCACCCAGAGTGGGAACCCGTACTTCAGTTGCCATGCGTACGCGCCCCCGTCAGTGCATCGGCGATCAACGCCTCTTGTTCGGCCTTGTGGCGGCTTGCAAGGCCCGTCGCTGGCGAGGCCGAGGCAGCACGACCCGCATAGCGCGCACGGCTGCTTTTGGCTTTGATCTTGCCCAACACCCATTCGATATTCGGTTCGACAAAGGTCCAATAGCCCTGATTTTTCGGCTCTTCCTGGCACCAGATCACTTCGGCTTCTTTGAATCGTTCCAATTCCTTGACCATCGACATCGCAGGGAAAGGATAGAACTGCTCCAAACGCAGCAGATAGACGTCATCCAGACCCTGCTCATCGCGGGCGGCCAGCAAGTCATAATACACCTTGCCCGAACAAACGACGACGCGCTTGATCTTGTCATCCGCTTTCAGCTTCAGGTCGGAATGGCCCTTTTGCGCGTCATCCCACAAAACGCGGTGGAACGAGGAACCGGTGGTGAAATCATCGGCATCCGACACACACATCGGGTGGCGCAGCAGCGATTTCGGCGTCATCAAGATCAGCGGCTTGCGGAAATCGCGGTGCAGCTGACGGCGCAGAATGTGGAAATAGTTGGCCGGCGTCGAACAGTTAGCCACGATCCAGTTTTCATTCGCCGACATCTGCAAGAACCGCTCGGGCCGCGCAGACGAATGCTCTGGCCCCTGCCCTTCATAGCCATGCGGCAACAGACAAACCAGACCCGACATCCGCAACCACTTGCTTTCGCCCGAGTTGATGAACTGGTCAAACATGATCTGTGCGCCGTTGGCAAAGTCACCAAACTGGGCTTCCCACAGGGTCAAAGCGTTCGGTTCCGACAGCGAATAGCCGTATTCAAAGCCAAGCACCGCATATTCCGACAGCATGGAATCGATCACCTCATAGCGTGCCTGGCCCGCTTTGATGTGGTTCAGCGGGTAATACCGCTCTTCGGTGGCTTGGTTGATAAAGGCCGAATGACGTTGGCTAAAGGTGCCGCGCGTACAATCCTGCCCTGACAAACGCACAGGGAAACCTTCGGTAACCAACGAACCAAAGGCAAGCGCCTCGGCTGTAGCCCAGTCAAAGCCGACGCCATCTGCGAACATCTTTTTCTTGGCGTCCAACTGGCGGCCAACGGTTTTGTGCAAATCAAACCCGTCCGGCACACGGGTCAGGCCCGCACCCACCTCGGCCATCGTTTTTTTGGTGATCGCGGTTTTACCTGCTTCATACTTTTCGCCTTCACGGCTCATGTTTTTCCAGCGGCCATCCAACCAGTCGGCCTTATTCGGCTTATAGTCTTTGCCCGCGTCGAATTCCTCGTTCAGATAGGCCTGAAACGCGGCTTTCATATCCTCGATCTCACCCTCGGGGATCAAACCATCCTTGACCAGACGCTCGGTATAAAGCGACAGCGTGGTCTTGTGCTTTTTGATCTGGGTGTACATCGCCGGGTTGGTGAACATCGGCTCGTCGCCTTCGTTGTGACCAAAGCGGCGATAGCAGAAAATATCCAGAACCACGTCTTTGTGGAACTTCTGGCGGAACTCGGTCGCCACTTTGGCGGCATGAACCACGGCTTCGGGGTCATCGCCATTCACGTGGAAAATCGGCGCTTCTACCACCAAGGCGTTATCGGTCGGATAGGGCGACGAGCGGCTGAAATGCGGCGCAGTGGTAAAGCCGATCTGGTTATTCACCACAATATGAATGGTGCCGCCGGTGCGGTGCCCGCGCAGCCCCGAAAGGCCAAAGCATTCCGCAACAACACCCTGTCCTGCAAAGGCCGCGTCGCCATGCAGCAGGATCGGCAGAACCTGATAGCGCTCGGTATCATTCAACTGGTCTTGCTTGGCGCGCACTTTGCCCAGCACAACAGGGTTCACAGCCTCAAGGTGGCTTGGGTTGGCCGTCAGTGACAGGTGCACCGTATTGCCATCGAACGAACGGTCGCTTGACGCACCAAGGTGGTATTTCACATCGCCCGAGCCATCAACGTCTTCGGGCTTGAAGCTGCCGCCCTGAAACTCGTTGAAAATCGCGCGATAGGGCTTTTTCATCACGTTCGACAGCACCGAAAGGCGGCCGCGGTGCGGCATACCGATCACGATTTCCTTAACGCCCAACGCGCCACCGCGTTTGATGATCTGCTCCATCGCAGGGATCAGGCTTTCGCCCCCATCAAGGCCAAAACGCTTGGTCCCCATGTATTTCACATGCAGGAATTTCTCGAACCCTTCGGCCTCGACCAGCTTGTTCAAAATGGCTTTGCGGCCTTCGCGGGTAAAGGCGATTTCCTTGCCGTAACCTTCAATCCGTTCCTTCAGCCAGCTTGCCTGCTCGGGGTCGGAAATATGCATGTATTGCAGCGCGAATGTGCCGCAATAGGTGCGGCGCACGATCTCGAGGATCTGGCGCATCGACGCCATCTGAAGGCCCAGCACGTTATCAATAAAGATCGGACGATCCATATCCTGCTCGGCGAACCCGTAGGATTTCGGGTCCAGCTCAGGGTGCGTGGTCGTATCCTGCATTTTCAGCGGGTCCAGATCAGCGGCCAAGTGACCACGGATCCGGTAAGCGCGGATAATCATCAACGCGCGAATACTGTCCAGAACGGCGCGCTGCACTTGCGCATCCGACAGCGACACCCCTGCCTCGGCGGCCTTGGCGGCAATCTTTGCCCCCGCGGCTTTGCTTTCCTTGGCAGGCACAACCGGCCATTCGCCAGTCAACGCACCTGTCAAATCATCGCTTGGCACCGGCGGCCAATCGGCCCGCGCCCAGCTCGGGCCAGCTGCGGCAGCGGTCGCGACACGGTCCGCTTCACCCAACTCGGCAAAAAACGCGGCCCAGCTTGCATCAACCGATGCAGGGTCCTGCGCATGTTTTGCCGCAATCTGGTCGATGTATTCGGCATTGGCGCCATCCAGATAGCTTTGGGCGCGGAATTGGGCGTTTGGGGATTGTTCGGTCATTTTTGGACCTCATAAGGGTTGGGGCCGGGGGGCGCGGGTGAAAAGCACCACTGCCAGAATGAAGTAATGGCGGGGTTGCCCCCGCCAAAAGTTTTATGCCTTGATCGCGGCCATTACGGCCTCACCCAAATGGGCAGGGCTTTCGGCAACCACAATACCTGCGGCTTTCATCGCTTCGATCTTGCTTTCGGCATCGCCTTTGCCACCGGCAACAATCGCGCCGGCATGGCCCATACGGCGGCCAGGAGGTGCCGTGCGCCCTGCGATAAAGCCGGCTGTTGGTTTCCAACGGCCTTTCTTACGCTCATCCGCAAGGAACTGCGCGGCTTCTTCTTCGGCAGAGCCGCCAATCTCACCGATCATGATGATCGAATGGGTTTCAGGGTCGGCCAGGAACATCTCCAGAATATCAATATGCTCGGAACCCTTGATCGGGTCGCCACCAATACCGACAGCCGAAGATTGGCCAAGACCCAGATCGGATGTCTGCTTAACGGCCTCATAGGTCAACGTGCCCGAGCGCGACACAACACCAACCGACCCGCGGCGGTGAATATGGCCCGGCATAATGCCGATCTTGCAAGCATCAGGTGTAATAACACCGGGGCAGTTTGGCCCGATCAGACGCGACTTCGACCCTTCCAAAGCACGTTTCACACGCATCATGTCCAGCACCGGAATACCCTCGGTAATGCAAACAATCAGCTCCATCTCGGCGTCAATCGCCTCAAGGATCGAGTCGGCAGCAAACGGCGGTGGCACATAGATCACCGAGGCATTCGCCTGCGTCAAAGCGCGGGCCTCATGCACCGAGTTGTAAACCGGCAGGTCCAAATGCGTGGTGCCGCCTTTGCCTGGTGTCACACCGCCAACCATTTTGGTGCCATAGGCAATGGCCTGCTCGGAATGGAATGTACCTTGGCTTCCCGTAAAACCTTGGCAGATCACACGGGTATTTTCATTAACGAGAACGGCCATTCGGGCCTCCTTATGCAGTCATAAAAGCACCAAGCGGTGCCGGTTATCAGTTGGCAGGGCGGGTATGATCTGGGCAAGTAATGGTAATATCGCCGCCGTCAACTTTGCCACTGCGCGCCCAATCCGATTGCTCGGCACATACAGCTGCTTCATTGCCGTCGCTGGCAGTGCCGCCGCCTGCACAAGCAGCAAGCATCAACAAGATCGCTGACCCCATCACAAACTTTTGCATTCCATACCCTTTCACCACTGTTGACGTTATCCGCGCGCCTCATGGCCGCTGCGGTATCTTTCGCCGGGGGCCAAAACGACACCCGGCGCAAACAGGTTTAGCCTTTGACCGCTTTCACGATCTTTTGCGCGCCGTCTTTCAGGTTTTCCGCGGCGATCACGTTCAGGCCGGAATTGTTGATGATGGCCTTGCCTTCTTCAACATTCGTGCCTTCCAAACGCACAACCAATGGCACCTTCAAACCGACTTCTTTCACAGCCGAAACCACGCCTTCGGCGATCACGTCACAGCGCATGATACCACCAAAGATGTTGACCAGAATGCCTTTGACGTTCGGGTCCGAGGTAATGATCTTGAACGCTTCGGTTACCTTTTCCTTGGTCGCACCGCCACCAACGTCAAGGAAGTTCGCAGGCTCGGCGCCGTACAGTTTGATGATGTCCATCGTCGCCATCGCAAGGCCCGCACCGTTCACCATGCAACCAATTTCGCCGTCCAGCGCGATATAGTTCAGGTCAAACTTGCTGGCTGCCAGTTCTTTCGGGTCTTCTTCGGTCTCGTCGCGCAGCGCCATGATATCAGCGTGGCGGTACAGCGCGTTGCCGTCAAAGCCCATCTTGGCGTCAAGGCATTTCAGGTTGCCATCTGGCGTCACGATCAGCGGGTTGATTTCCAGCATCTCCATGTCTTTCTCAACGAAAGCCTTGTAGAGAATTTTGATCAGGCTGACGCATTGCTTAACCTGACCGCCGGTCAGGCCCAGCGCGAACGCAACCCGGCGACCGTGGAAATCAGACAGCCCCGAGGCCGGATCAACCGAGAAAGATACGATCTTTTCAGGGGTTTTCGCCGCAACTTCTTCAATATCCATGCCGCCTTCGGTCGAGGCAACGAATGAAATGCGGCTGGACTGGCGGTCAACCAACAGCGCCAGATAAAGTTCGCGCGCAATGTCGGAACCGTCTTCGATATAGATACGGTTCACTTGCTTGCCCGCAGGGCCGGTCTGATGCGTGATCAGGGTGCGGCCCAGCATCTGCTTGGCCATCTCGGCAGCTTCCGACACCGATTTTGCCAAACGCACGCCGCCTTTTTCGCCGGCTTCCGCCTCTTTAAAATGGCCCTTGCCACGGCCACCTGCATGGATCTGCGCTTTTACCACCCAAAGCGGGCCATCCATTTCGCCTGCTGCGGTTTTGGCCTCTTCCGCCTTCAGAACGACGCGACCATCGGACACGGGCGCCCCATAGCTGCGCAAAAGGGCTTTGGCTTGGTATTCGTGAATGTTCATCGTTGGTCCTATCGGTAAGGAATTTGCACTGTGATGCCATAGAAATAAGCATTTTCAAATGGCATTTGTTGGAAATCCACGTTTTGGCGAAAAAAACCGACATTTGTGATCACAGCCTTGAAAAGTGTGATCACAAAACTGCGCAGCAATCCGAATCTCGGACAACCGCCCCCCGAACAACGCCCTTATTCCGCCAAATCACCGGCCATTTTGGCCTGCTCTATTTCGGCCACCAACTTGCGCAACTTCCAATTCGGCACCACTTCCAAGGCGCGTCTGGCGGCCCGTTCGGCCAGTGTCAAATGCCCCTTGGCAACCGCAGCGGCCAGCAGGTTCAGCAAATAGGGCACCGCCTGCCGCCGCGACCGCATCAACTGACGAAAGGCAAAAGGCGTCAGATCTCCGCGCATCCCCAGCAGCGTCACCTCTTTCAATACGCCCATGCGCTTCAACATCGGTGGTATCTTATGCGAGAAATGCGGCACCGGCAGCAACTGCACCGCCCCGCCCGCCATGCGCAAGGCGTGCAGCCTGTCGCCTTCGATCAAGGGGTCAAAGACCAGATAGGCACAACCGGCGCTTGCCACCCCCTCTGCCGCATCGTGGAATGGCGCCGACCAATCGCCAAGCCCGCGCCCATAGCGATAGCGCCGCTCAAACGGGGCAAGCCCACGGTCCAACGTCGATTGCGCAGCAAAGGCCAAAACGGTGCAGCCCGGCGCCAAAGGCGCAAAAGCCGCGGCTCCAAACCCGCCCATCGACGCGCCATACATGGCGACATTCTCATATCCCGCAAACAGCCCCGCATCCCGCAGCGCCAGCAGTGCCGCCTTCAAATGCGGGCATTGAAACCAGTCTTTACGCTTGACCATCACCCCCAGTATCGCCCAGCCCTTGCGCCGCACCAACTGGCAGGCAAAGGGCATGCGGCCCTCGACATCGCGGTCGGATGCAAGGTTGTCAAAGGTCACCACCAAACGCTTTTGCCCCGGCAGATAGGCCAGCATGTGATGCTCGGTTTCAATGAAAAACGCGCCGGCCGTTTCATGACACAGTGCCTGCAACGGCCCCATTCCGGGCGGCAACGGCGTTGCATCATTTGTTAGCAATGGCTGGGCAATCACAAGAAATGCGGTCCTGAAAGGGCAATGGCCCAAACCGTATCACCGCAGCCCAAAATAAAACAAGCCCCGCAACGCGGGGCCTGTCCGTCCGAATTTCAACGTGAAACCGCGCCGCAGCTTAGGTCAAAGATGGATCGATTTCTTTGCAAGCGACCATCAGGCCCTTTACCGCATCAACCGACTTGTCGAACATCGCCTGCTCGGCAGCGTTCATCTTGATGTCGGCAATCCGCTCGATCCCGCCAGCGCCGATGATCGTTGGCACGCCAACATACATGCCTTTCACGCCCAGCTCGCCATCACAATAGGCCGCACATGGCAGCAAACGCTTTTGGTCTTTCAGATAGGCCTCGGCCATTTCGATCGCCGAGGTCGCAGGCGCATAAAACGCCGAACCGGTTTTCAACAGACCAACGATTTCGGCGCCGCCATCACGGGTGCGCTGAATGATGCCGTCCAGCTTGTCTTGGGTAGTCCAGCCCATGGCCACCAGATCGGGCAAAGGAATGCCGCCAACCGTCGAATACCGCGCCAATGGCACCATCGTATCACCGTGGCCGCCCAGAACAAACGCTGTCACATCGCGCATCGAGCATTCGAATTCAACTGACAGGAAATGACGGAAACGCGCGGAATCCAGAACGCCGGCCATACCAACAACCTTGTTGTGCGGCAGACCCGAAAACTGCTGCAAAGCCCAAACCATAGCGTCCAGCGGGTTGGTGATGCAGATCACAAAGGCGTTCGGCGCGTGCTTGGCAATGCCTTCGCCAACCGATTTCATCACCTTCAGGTTAATCCCCAACAGGTCGTCACGGCTCATCCCCGGTTTGCGGGCAACACCGGCGGTAACGATGCAAACATCAGCGCCTGCGATATCGGCGTAATCATTTGCGCCTTTCATTACAGCGTCAAAGCCCTCGGACGGGCCCGATTGCGCGATGTCCAGCGCTTTGCCCTGCGGGGTGCCTTCTGCAATATCAAACAGGACGATATCGCCCAGTTCTTTAATCGCTGCGAGATGGGCAAGCGTGCCGCCAATCTGCCCTGCGCCGATAAGTGCAATCTTAGGTCTGGCCATGGTATCAATCTCCGGATCGGGTTATTTTGATGCAGCGATGCCTAGACTCTTGGTGCACATTAATCAATAGCGCTGCAACGCGGCATTGCGATTGACTACCATACAGGCCTAATGTTTGCGCTAAATGTCGACCGAATCTAACGCGGGGGCCCTGTGGAAGGCACAACATTCTGGATCATCGCGGTCATCGCATCCATCTCGGTCGGCCTTTCCAAGGGCGGGTTGCCCATCATCGCCATGATGTCGGTGCCGATTCTATCGCTGGTCATGCCACCATTGCAGGCCGCCGGTTTGTTGCTGCCCATCTACATCGTATCCGATTGGTTCGGCGTCTGGGCCTATCGCCGCGAATTTGACCTTAAACTGCTGAAAATCCTGATACCGGCAACGGCCATCGGCGTGGCCATCGGCTGGGCCACGGCAAGCCTGATATCCGAAAACATGGTCGGCGGGGTAATCGGCGCCTTGGGCTGTGCCTTTGCCGCCACCCGCCTGCTCGGCTGGGGCGTAAAGCCCGAGGCCCAAAGCGCCAAGCTGGCACCGGGGCTGTTTTGGGGCACTGTTGCCGGTTTTACCAGCTTTGTCAGCCATTCCGGCGGCCCACCTTACCAAATCTACACCCTGCCGCTGCGCTTGCCCAAAGCGGTCTTTGCCGGCACTTCGACCATTCTGTTCGCATGGGTCAATTTCATCAAACTGCCCGCCTATTATGCCATCGGCATCGTGTCATTCGACAGCCTGCACATCGCGGCATGGCTATTTCTGCCCGCCACGCTTGCCGTGTTCGCCGGTGTCCGCCTTGTACGGATCCTGCCGGAAAAGCTGTTTTACGACCTCGTGTTATGGGCGCTTTTGCTACTGTCGATGCGGATGCTCTGGGTGGCGGTCGCGCATACCTTAGCGGCCTAGGCAGGCTCTCCTTTGGCGGGCAGCGGCTCGGCCATCGCCTCATACCCCTGCCCCGAGGCGATCAGGCAGGTCTGCCCCTGCGTGGTCGTCACCGTGATCGACCAGCTTTGCGATGCGTCCGAGGCAAACAGCTCCATCACCATAGTATTCGCCGCAACGCCTATCGACCGCCGCGTTTCGCCATAGCGGTCGGCCAGTTGCGCCATCACTGCTGCCCGCGGCCCGCATTGCGGTGCCCCTGCTTGGCCCCCCGCTTGGGCCCAAACTTCGGCCTGCGCCTGTGTCACCAAAATCAATGCACCAAAACCCAATGACAGTGCAAAAAGTGTCTCTTTCATCGCATCCCCCTTTCCGATTGGCCTTGGATCAGCCTGCCCCCAACTTGCGCAAAAAAGGTTAACGCGCCGCACCACATATGCTGCGCTGCGGCAACTTTGGGGTTGAAGAATGTGCCAAAATAATGCCCCTTAACGCAACAAAGTTGCTTGGGAGAGAATCATGGCCACCACCCGCCCTTACCGTTCCGTCCTTTATATTCCCGGCTCGAAAGAGCGGGCGCTGGAAAAGGCACAAACCCTTGCCACCGATGCCATCATCTTTGATCTCGAAGACGCCGTGTCACCCGATGAAAAACCGGCGGCCCGTGCGCTGCTTGTCGAAACCTTGGCATCGGCCAATTTCGGCAACCGCGCACGGATTGTCCGCGTGAACGGGCTGGATACCGAATGGGGCGCCGATGACATCGCTGCCTTTGTCGGCGCCGATATTGACGCCCTGCTGATCCCCAAGGTCTCGACCCCCGAAGACCTCGATGCCGTGGCCGAGATGATCCCCAATACCCCGCTTTGGGCAATGATGGAAACGGCACTGGGAATGCTGAACGCCACGGCAATTGCCGCCCACCCGCGCCTTGCCGGCATGGTCATGGGCACCAATGACTTGGCCAAAGAACTGAACAGCCGTTTCCGCGCCGACCGTCTGCCGATGCAGGCCGGCCTCGGCCTGTGCCTCTTGGCGGCCAAAGCGCATAACCTGACCATCATCGACGGCGTTTATAACGCCTTTAAGGATGACGATGGCCTGCGCGCCGAATGCGACCAAGGCCGCGACATGGGCTTTGACGGCAAAACCCTGATCCACCCCGCGCAATTGGAAATCGCCAACACCGCCTTTGCGCCAAGTGAGGCCGAAGTCACCCTTGCCCAGCGCCAGATCGATGCCTTTAACGCGGCCAAAGCGGAAGGCCAAGGCGTGGCCGTCGTAGATGGAAAAATCGTAGAGAACTTGCATATTGTCACCGCAGAGGCGACCTTGGCCAAAGCGGCGGCCATCGCCGCACAGTCTTAAGTATTTGCCCTAACCCCAAAGGCTCAATATGCTCCTCATCTTCCTCGGCCTGATCCTGTGGTCTGGCGTCCACTTCTGGAAACGCATTTCACCCGACAGCCGCGCCAGCTTTGGCGACAAAGGCAAAGCCATCGTCGCCGCAGGCTCGGTACTGGCGATCATCCTGATGGTCATCGGCTATCGCAGCGCCGAGGGCACGTTCTTTTGGGGCCGCAGCCCCGCGATGACGGGCATCAACAACCTGTTGATGATCTTCGCTTTTTACCTGTTTGCAGCATCCGGCGCAAAAACCCGCATCACCAAATGGGTGCGCAACCCGCAGCTCACGGCGGTTAAGGTCTGGGCAATTGCCCACCTGCTGGTCAATGGCGACACGCCTTCGTTCCTGCTGTTCGGCGGAATATTCGCTTGGGCGCTGGCCGAGGTGATCGTGCTGAACCGCGTCGCGCCCCCCGGTCCCTATCACGCCGTTCCGGTGAAAAAGGAAATCACCGCCGTTGTTGCCACCATCGT
This sequence comes from Pseudorhodobacter wandonensis, assembly GCF_001202035.1. Taxonomy (GTDB): domain Bacteria; phylum Pseudomonadota; class Alphaproteobacteria; order Rhodobacterales; family Rhodobacteraceae; genus Pseudorhodobacter; species Pseudorhodobacter wandonensis. The sequence goes on from NZ_LGHT01000041.1 coordinate 87,727, forward strand.
TGCCTTCTCACTCACCGCCGCCGTGCATATCTGGCTCGGCTATAACCCGTTCGGATAATTCCATGAAACTTTACCGCCTGCTAACCGAAGAAGACACCTCGGCATTTTGCCACAAAGTCACCGATGCGCTGAACAAAGGGTGGGAGCTGTACGGCTCGCCCACCTATGCTTGGGATGCCGCCAAAGGTGTGATGCGCTGCGGCCAAGCCGTGACCAAAGAGGCGCCGGGCACCTACACGCCCGAAACCAAGCTCGGCCAGCAATAGCCCTGCAATGGTGCGCTAAAGCACACCCTACCCCAACGCCCGTAGGGTGCGCTTCAGCGCACCGCCCCTCACCAACCACGAGCCTCCCCCAAGGAAAACCACCATGAAAACCAACGCCAAAACCAACTCCGGCCGCTTTTTCGAAGACTACACCTTGGGCGAGACTATCCAACACGCCGTCCCCCGCACCGTGGCCGAAGGCGAACGCGCCCTTTACCACGCACTCTACCCCGCCCGCACCGCGCTCTATTCTTCGGATGATTTCGCAGGCAATTGCGGGTTAGAGGGCTCTCCGCTCGACGACCTCATCGCCTTTCACACCGTGTTCGGCAAAACCGTTCCCGATATTTCCCTGAACGCCGTGGCCAACCTTGGCTATGCCGATGGCCGCTGGCTTGCCCCTGTCTACCCCGGCGATACCTTGCGCTCGGAAAGCACCGTCATCGGGCTGAAACAAAACTCGAACGGTAAATCCGGCGTAGTTTACGTTCGCACCACCGGTCTGAACCAACGGGACGAGCCGGTGCTGGACTATGTCCGCTGGGTCATGGTGCGCAAAAACCGCGACACACCCGCCCCCGAAACCACCATCCCCGCCCTGCCCGAAACCGTCACCCCCGACCGCCTTGTCATCCCCGAGGGATTAGACTTTTCAAACTACGATTTCACCTTGGCAGGCGAGCCGCACCGCTGGGGCGATTATGCCATCGGCGAGCAAATCGACCATGTTGACGGCGTCACGATTGAGGAATCCGAGCATATGCTCGCCACCCGCCTCTGGCAAAACACCGCCAAAGTGCATTTTGACGCCACCAACCGCGAGGATGGCCGCCGTCTGATCTATGGCGGCCATATCATCAGCCTCGCGCGGGCGCTGTCGTTCAACGGGCTGGCCAATGCGCAAATGATCGTGGCCTTGAACGCGGGCGCCCATGCCAACCCGTGCTTTAGTGGCGACACCGTCCGCGCATGGTCGCAAGTGCTGGATAAGGCCGACACAGACGCGCCAGGCGTAGGCGCCATTCGCCTGCGGCTGGTTGCTGTGAAACACGGCGCCGCGCCCTTTGCCCTGCGCGGCGCGGATGGCAAATACGACCCGTCGGTTCTGCTTGATCTCGACTATTGGGCCTTGATGCCGAAATAACATGAAACGCTTTTGCCTCGGCCTTTTCGCGGCGTTGTGGCTGGCCGCCCCGCTTCACGCCCAAGACATCGCGCCCCAAGACCTTGAGGTGTTCTTTGAACTTGTCGCCGTTGGCCCCACTGCGGCGGTTGCGGCGTCTCTGGCCGAAACTCCTGCCCTTGCCACCCAGCGCGATGCCTCGGGGTTCGAGGCGATGCATATGCTCGACTACGCCGATTTCGCACCCAAACTGGCGCTTTTGCTGGCCAATGGCGCGCAGATCAACGCACAAAACGAAGATGGCATCGCATTGATCCACATCCTGATCGACCCCGCGTTTTTGCCAGCCGTCCTCGCCGCAGGTGCCAATCTCAACCTGCCTGACAGCATGGGCCGCACGCCGCTGATGCTCTTTGCGCAAGAGCCCGACGGCCCCGCCATGGTCCATGCCCTTCTGGCAGCCGGCGCCGACATCAGCCTGCGTGACGCCAACGGCCAAAGCATCCTGTATTACGCGCGCGAAAGCGGCCAAGATGACAGCTTTATCCAAAGCCTTATTCAAGCCGGCGCCCAAGATTAACCAACCCCTACCTGGGGCCAAATCGCGCCCAAGGCATCTCACGGCTGTATTTCAATGGCACAAACCCCGATCCGGCCAACATAGGCATCCATGTTCACCGCCGTCACGATATGCCCGCCCCGCAACCGCAACGCAGCCCCCACGGCATGCCATTTCGGCCTGTGACGCGCGTTGATAATCGCCGTGGCCGCGGCTATCAGTTCGGCCTCTTGTTTTTGCATCACACACCTCTCGCACCCTGAAAAAGACGCTTGCACCACCTTAGCCAAAAGCGCCAGATAGCGCCTATCTGCCCCTTTCGATTCAGGTGACGCCGTTGTTCAAGACCTGCTGTTCCGTCCTTCTCGTCAGCCTTTTGCCGCTGCAAGCCCATGCCGATGGTGCGCAAGATTTTGTTACGGCAAACATCGTCTCGACGCTTTATCACGAATTCGGCCATGCCCTGATCGACATCACAGACGCCCCCGTTTTGGGCCAGGAAGAAGATGCCGCCGATATTTTATCCGTCGTCTTGCTTGATGCCTTTTGGGAAGAGGATGCTGCGCAATCCATCACCGCCCTGACCGCCCTGTCGTTTGAACTTGCCGCGCAAGAAAACGAAGAACCGGCCTATTGGGATGTTCACGGTCTTGATATGCAACGCTATTACAATCAGGTCTGCCTGTTCTACGGCGCAGACCCCGAAACCCGATCCGAGCTTGCTGCGGATTTTGAGCTGCCCGAGGAACGCGCGGACAGCTGCGTTGACGAATTCAATCTGGCAGAAAGCTCTTGGGCGGCTGTTCTGGAACCGCTGGAAACCCAAAAACCGTCCAAAACCATTCAGTTTAACGGCGAAACCTCGACCGAGGTCGGCGCGCTTTTGGCGGATGAAATACGCGACTTGAACGCAAGCTATCACCTGCCCAAACCAATCCTGGTGACTCTGAAACCCTGTGGTGAGGAAAACGCGTTTTACGACCCGGAAACCGCAACCATCACAATTTGCACCGAATATGTCGATTTTCTAAATCGTCAAGCCATTGCAAATGATTTGTGATCACATAATGTTTGCGCTCACAGCAACAAGGGCGTGACAGCCTGCGCCGTGACCGCAAGACTTTGGTATTTGCCACGGCCCCGACTCTGCAACCAATGCCACAAGGCCTTTCCTGCCCAATATTGTGATCACGCGACATAATTTCGTGATCACAAACCCGATTTTTCGCACCTTCCGCCCGATAATTTAGTTGTTTTTTCTGCTACAAGGCGTGACTCAGGGCAAAAATACGTTATTCATAAGCAAAGCAGATAGCCTTAATACGGGCCCGTCCCGTAAGGCGCAGCCACGAGGGATTGATTATGGCCGAAACAAAGCGGGTTGAACGCCCCCTTTCCCCCCACCTTCAAATTTACCGCCCGCAGCTTACCTCGATCACGTCAATCCTGACGCGCATAACGGGCAACGGGCTGATCGTCGGCACAATACTTGCGGTCTGGTGGTTGCTGGCCGCCGCAACCTCGCCCGAATATTTCGCCACGGCAAACGCCGTTGCGACCTCGTGGTTCGGCGATCTGGTCTTTACCTGCTCGCTTTGGGCGATCTGGTATCACTACCTTGCGGGCCTGCGTCACCTCTATTTCGATGCGGGCAAAGGCCTTGATATCCCCACCGCCGAAAAGCTCGGCTGGGCGGTTATCGGCGGCTCGGTCGTCTTGACCATCCTCACCATCATTCTTGTGCAATAAGGGGGCGATCATGCGTTACCTAACAGACCGCAAACGCGCCATGGGCAAGGGTTCGGCCCATACCGGTACCGAACACCACTGGTACATGACCGTTTCCGCCGTGGCCCTCGCCTTCATGGTGCCGACATGGCTTTATATCTTCGGCTCGGCCCTCGGCGGCACCCAAGAAGAAGTCGTCGCCACCTTTAGCCATCCGTTCCCTGCCATCCTGACCGGCCTTGTGCTATTTGTCGGCATGCAGCACTTTGCCAAAGGCGCCACAATGATGATCGAAGATTACGCCCGCGGCTCGGCCCGCAAGGGGCTCGTCATCCTCGCCATTTCAATCTCTTACGCGATCACCGCGACCGGGCTTTTCGCCTTGATCCGTATCGCGCTCTGAAGGACTGACCATGACCGCATATGAATATGAAACCCATGACTATGATGTTGTTGTGGTGGGGGCTGGCGGTGCCGGCCTGCGTGCAACGCTTGGCATGGCCGAACAAGGCCTGCGCACCGCTTGCGTGACCAAGGTTTTCCCGACCCGCTCGCACACCGTTGCGGCCCAAGGCGGCATCGCGGCGTCCCTGTCGAACATGGGCCCCGACAACTGGCAGTGGCACATGTATGACACTGTCAAAGGCTCTGACTGGCTGGGCGACACCGATGCGATGGAATACCTCGCCCGCGAAGCGCCCAAGGCGGTGTATGAGCTTGAACACTACGGCGTGCCATTCTCGCGCACCGAAGAGGGCAAGATTTACCAGCGCCCCTTCGGTGGCCATACCACCGAATTTGGTGAAGGCCCGCCCGTACAACGTACCTGCGCCGCAGCCGACCGTACCGGCCACGCCATTTTGCACACGCTTTACGGCCAATCACTGAAAAACAACGCCGAATTCTTTATCGAATATTTCGCGCTTGATCTGATCATCACCGATGGTCGCTGCACCGGTATCGTCGCGTGGAAACTCGACGATGGCACGATCCATGTGTTCAACGCCAAAATGGTCGTTCTGGCCACCGGCGGTTACGGTCGCGCCTATTTCAGCGCCACCTCGGCCCATACCTGCACCGGCGACGGTAACGGCATGGTCGCCCGCGCTGGTCTGCCGCTGCAAGATATGGAATTCGTGCAGTTCCACCCCACCGGCATCTACGGTTCGGGCTGCCTGATCACCGAAGGCGCGCGCGGCGAAGGCGGCTATCTGACCAACTCGGAAGGCGAGCGTTTCATGGAACGCTACGCCCCGACCTACAAAGATCTGGCCAGCCGCGATGTTGTATCGCGCTGCATGACCATTGAAATCCGCGAAGGCCGCGGCGTTGGCCCGAATAAGGACCACATCCACCTGAACCTGAACCACCTGCCCAAGGCGACGCTCGATTTGCGCCTGCCGGGCATTTCGGAATCCGCCCGCATCTTCGCCGGCGTCGATCTGCAAAAAGAGCCGATCCCCGTTATCCCGACCGTGCATTACAACATGGGCGGCATTCCGACCAACTACTTTGGCGAGGTGCTGAACCCCACCGCCAAGAACCCCGACGCCATCTTCCCCGGCCTGATGGCTGTGGGCGAGGCAGGCTGCGCATCCGTTCACGGCGCCAACCGCCTCGGCTCGAACTCCCTGATCGACCTCGTGGTATTCGGCCGTGCCGCCGCCATCCGCGCGGGCGAGATTGTGAACCCCAAGGAACGCAACGCCCCTGTGAACAAGGTCGAAGTTGACAAAGCCTTGGGTCGTTTCGACGCCGTGCGCCACGCCAACGGCTCGGTGCCCACCGCCGATCTGCGCCTTGAAATGCAAAAAACCATGCAGGCCGATGCGGCCGTGTTCCGCACCGATAAAACGCTGGCCGAAGGTGTCGTGAAAATGACCGCCATCGCCGCGAAAATGGATGACCTCAAGGTCACAGACCGCTCGATGGTCTGGAACTCGGATCTGATGGAAACGCTGGAACTGGGCAACCTGATGCCCAACGCCCTTGCCACCATCGTCGCCGCCGAGGCCCGCAAGGAATCGCGCGGCGCCCATGCGCACGAAGACTACCCCGATCGTGACGACAAAAACTGGCGCGTCCACAGCCTTGCGCATGTGGTCGGCAACAAGGTCACACTGTCCACACGCCCCGTCCACATGGACCCGCTGACCAAACACGAAGACGGCGGGATCGATCTGAAAAAGATCGCCCCCAAAGCGCGGGTGTACTGATGCGCGCGGCTCTTGTCCTTACGCTTTTCATCGCGGCCTGCACATCTACGGGCGATGTCGGCCTCGATGTGCTCCGCGCCACGGCAAAAACCGTGGTCCTGCCCGTGGTGCAACAACGCCTCCCCGGCCCGCAGGCCGAGGCGGTAACGATCTGCGTCCTCGACAATGCCAGCAGGGATGAGATCGTCTCGCTTGCGAAAGATGTCGGCACCCGCGCCGGCAGCAGCACCGTGCAAACCATTGCCACCATCCTGCAACGGCCCAACACAGTGCAATGCGTGCTGCGCGCAGGTCTGCCGGGGTTGACCCTATGATCCGGCTTGGCGTTCTGCCTGCCTTGCTGGCCATGGCCGCCTGCGGCCCGGTCACGCTTGCGCAAGCCGAACGCCAATGCCTTGCCCGCGCCTATGATGCCTCTGGCCCGCATGGCTCGGTCGGGGTTGGCGTCGGTGGTGATGGCAAAGCCAAGGCCAAAGTGTCGCTTGGCATCAGCTCTGATTATCTGATGGGCCGCGACCCTTCGGCCGTTTATGACCAATGCGTCTTTCAAAAATCCGGCCAGATGCCCAGCCAGCCGCTCTATGCGCGCACCGATTGGAAAGGCTAGGCCGTGGCACCCGAACCCAACACAATCGACCGCGCCCAGGTAAACCGCTTTTTGCGGCGCAAGGGGTTAACGGCCAATGCCGACAAATCCCGTGCCGAGCATCTGCAATGCTTTGGCCTTGCCCCCGATGTCGTGTTTGATGTTGGCGTCGATACCGGCACCCCGATGCTGTATCGCGCCTTTCCCAACGCACGCTTTGCCCTGATCGACCCGCGCCCCGAATCCCGCACGGCCCTGACCGGCGCTGATGCCCCGCGTGATGCGCAGTTCTTTGAAACCGCACTTGGGGCGACCAATGGCACGCTTACCCTGACCATCCCGCATTCCGCCAAAGGCGAACAAGGCGCAATGGCCAGCCTGCGCCACCGCACCGACCGCCTGTCCGCCAAGTTCACCAAAACTGAAACCCGTCAGGTTCCCGTCACCACGCTCGACAGTATCGCCGCCCAATTTCCCGGCCGCGTCGGCCTTAAAATCGATACCGAAGGGTATGAGGATGACGTGCTGCAAGGCGCCACGCAAACCCTGCTGCGCACCGATTTTGTGATCCTAGAAATGTCGCTGACCCAGCGTTTCGCTGGCCTCGCCCCGCCTTCACAGCTCATCACCCGCCTTGCTGCCGCCGGCCTTGAATTCCGCGATGTCCTGCGGATGACAGGCGATGGCAAAGGCGGCGGCGCGCCCCGCCTGATGGACGTTCTTTTCACCCGGTGGCCCGCCCATGCCCCGGCCCCCACAACCGTTTCTTAATAGGAGAGGGACCCATGGTTCAATTCACCCTGCCCAAAAACTCCACCATCCGCACTGGCAAAACCTGGCCAAAACCCAGCGGCACCAACATCCGCAAATTCAGCATCTATCGCTGGACGCCCGATGATGGCGAAAACCCGCGGGTTGATACCTATTTCGTCGATATGGATACTTGCGGGCCCATGGTCCTCGACGCCCTGATCAAAATCAAGAATGAGATCGACCCAACCCTCACCTTCCGCCGGTCCTGCCGCGAAGGTATCTGCGGCTCTTGCGCGATGAACATCGGCGGCATCAACACTCTGGCCTGCATTTACGGGCTGGATGAGGTAAAGGGCGATGTCAAAATCTACCCGCTGCCGCACATGCCCGTGGTCCGCGACCTGATCCCCGATCTTAACCACTTCTACGCCCAGCATGCCTCGATCATGCCATGGCTGGAAACCAAAACCAACACCCCCGCCAAGGAATGGAAGCAATCGATTGAAGATCGTGAAAAGCTTGACGGGCTCTATGAATGCGTGATGTGCGCCTGCTGCTCCACCTCTTGCCCCAGCTACTGGTGGAACTCTGATCGCTACCTCGGGCCGGCCGCTTTGCTGCACGCCTATCGCTGGATCATCGACTCACGCGATGAGGCAACGCCAGAACGTCTCGACGACCTCGAAGACCCGTTCAAACTCTACCGTTGCCACACCATTATGAACTGCGCCAAAACCTGCCCCAAAGGGCTGAACCCGGCCAAAGCGATTGCCGAGATCAAAAAGAAAATGGTCGAACGCGTCGTCTAAAATCACAGGCCCAAGGCGCAACATACCGTCTTGGGCCCCATCATCTATCCAAAAATATCCCCGCCGGAGGCTCCGCCCTCTACGATGCGCCGCCGTCTCAGGCCTGCCCCCACCGCAACGCTGCCTTGCAGAAATCGCCGTTGTACCCCCCTCGGTTCAGGCCTAACCTACCCTCGGGAGGAACCCCGTGAAACCCGAGGTTCACAATGAACGACCAAGCTAAAACCCCCGCTGAACTGGCGCTGGAAGTCCTTGAACTGGCCTTTGCCTATTATGATGCGCCACCGTCCAGCCAATCCCAACAGCCCGAGCCGCAAGAATATTACGAATATTGCGCTGCGGCCTGATGCAATGCCTTTGCAGGCTCTGACAGGCATGGCATAACCGCGCCATGCCTATACTTCTTCTCATCCTTCTGCTCGGCACCTTGCTGTTCATGTGGCTCTCGCGCCGCAACTCAACGCTCACCCGCGCCTGCCGCTGGCGGCTTGATCGGACAGGCGGCCCAAACCACTATCGCTGTACCGCCTGCAACGCGGAAACCGATACCAAAGGCAAAGAGCCCCGCGATTGCCTGCGCCCCCGCCGGTAAACCGCGAAACGCTTGGCAAGGCTTTCAAGTCCACCATCTTTCCGGCCCGCCGCCCCCCAAAATTTCCCAACAACAAATCCGTAGGGTGCGCTTCAGCGCACCCCCCCAAACGCAAAAACCCCCAAACCGCACCGCGGTTCAGGGGTTAACAACAGGTTAGTTTTATTCTGAAATATTAACAAAATCAACCGCTTGCGAAACTGTCCGCACGCGGTCATCCGGCCAGATCCGCCCCAATCAGCCAGAAAACAAAAAGTGCAAAACGTCGCCGTCTTTCACCAGATAGGTCTTGCCCTCGACGCGAAACTTGCCCGCCTCTTTGGCCCCCGACTCGCCATTTCCAGCGATATAATCGTCATATCCAACCGTCTCCGCCCGGATAAACCCTTTTTCAAAATCACCATGAATAACCCCCGCCGCCTGCGGCGCCAGGGTGCCTTTTGAGATCGTCCAGGCCCGCGCTTCCTTGGGCCCGACCGTGAAATAAGTCTGCAATCCCAGCAGCTGATAGCCCGCGCGGATCAACCGGTCGAGACCCGCCTCTTCCAGCCCCATCTCACCCAAGAACATCTCGGCCTCATCAGCGGCAAGCTGGCTGATTTCTTCCTCGATCCGCGCCGAAATCACCACCATGCCGGCGCCTTGCTTGGCCGCCATTTCCGCCACGCGGGCAGATTGCGAATTCCCCTCCGCAGCCGAGCTTTCCTCGACGTTGCAGACAAAAAGCACAGGTTTCGAGGTCAAAAGCTGCAGCAGGCGCCAGTTCCGCTTGTCATCCTCAGCCACCTCGACCGACCGTGCCGGCCGCCCTTCTTCCAGCGCCACCTGCGCCAGCTTCAGCAGCCGCACCTGATCGCCTGCATCCTTGTCGCCGCCTTTGATCTTGCGAGCAAGGTTGGCCAGTCGCCGCTCAATCGATTCCAGATCCGACAGCATCAGTTCCGTTTCAATCGTCTCGGCATCGGCCACGGGGTCGATTTTGCCTTCGACATGGGTGATGTCATCATCTTCAAAACAGCGCAGAACATGGGCAATCGCATCACATTCGCGGATGTTGGCCAGAAACTGGTTGCCCAGGCCTTCGCCCTTGCTCGCGCCGCGCACCAAACCCGCGATATCCACAAACGTCATCCGCGTCGGAATGATGGTCTTGGACCCCGCAATCGCGGCCAGTTTTTCCAGCCGCGCATCCGGCACCGCCACATCACCCACGTTCGGCTCAATCGTGCAGAACGGAAAGTTCGCCGCCTGTGCCGCCGCCGTGCGGGTCAGCGCGTTGAAAAGGGTAGACTTGCCCACATTTGGCAGCCCGACGATCCCCATGCGAAATCCCATGATCTAATCTCCATTCATTTTCCAGCCCTCATAGGCCGAAACGCAGGCAATCCGCAAGCATCAGCCTTGGCAGATGCCTTCGTTGCTGACACACTGTCCCGCAGGAGGACTAACCATGAGCTTTACCCCCTATATCCATTTTCAAGGCAACTGTGCCGAAGCGATGCAGTTTTACGCCGATCTTTTTGGCGGTGAGTTGACCCTGTTTCGGTATAGCGAGATGCCCGACGCCCCGCCAAACTATGCAAAAAGCGACCTGGTGATGAATTGCCATCTCCGAACCGAAACGGCGAGCTTTTACGCCTCGGATTTTCCACCTGATGAGGTCGGAGAGCCGCAGCAGGCCTTTTCCATCAGCCATGACGCCCCCGATGCCACACAGGCCAAGGCAATCTATGACCGGCTGATGGAGGGCGGCACCGCGATCATGCCTTTTGGCCCCACCTTCTGGTCACCCGCTTTTGGCATGCTGAAAGATCGTTTTGGCACACATTGGATGATCTCGGTCCCCTATCCAGCGTAACGCCCATTGATTTCCGGCCCGGCATTGGGCAAACCGGACGGCGACACATATAAGGACGCCGCCATGACCCGGATTGATCAAAAATTTGCCGCGCTGAAAACGCAGGGTCGCAAGGCCTTTGTCTCCTATATCATGGCGGGCGATCCGGATGTTGAAACCTCATTGGCTGTGATGAAGGGCCTGCCGGGCGCAGGCGTCGATATTATCGAAATCGGTCTGCCCTTTACCGACCCGATGGCCGATGGCCAGACCATCCAGCTTGCCGGCCAACGCGCGCTGGAAGGCGGGATGACACTGAACAAAACACTGGCAATGGTGACCGAGTTTCGCAAAGGCGACGATACCACCCCGATCGTGCTCATGGGCTATTATAATCCGATCTACAGCCGTGGCGTCGATCTGTTTTTAGAACAGGCCAAGGCGGCCGGCATTGACGGGTTGATCGTTGTCGATCTGCCGCCCGAAGAAGACGAAGAACTGTGCATCCCCGCGCAAAAGGCCGGGCTGAACTTTATTCGCCTTGCCACGCCCACAACCGATGACAAGCGCCTGCCCAAAGTGCTGCAAAACACCTCTGGTTTTGTGTATTACGTATCAATCACGGGCATCACAGGCGCCGCAGCACCAAAGGCGGCCGATGTCGCCCCCGAGGTGACCCGGATCAAAGCCCAAACCGATTTGCCGGTGATTGTCGGCTTTGGCATCACCACACCCGATGCGGCACAGGCGATTGCCGGTATTGCCGATGGCTGCGTGGTCGGTTCGGCCATCGTCAAAGATATTGCCGAAGGCAAACCCGTAGCCGAGGTGCTGGCCCGCGTGGCCGCCCTCGCCGCTGGCGCGCATCGCGGATAACCCATATGAAAGCCGATACAATGGTTCTGACCATCCTTGCCCAAATCCACGTAGTTCCCGGCAAAGAGGATGCGCTGGTTGCAGAAATGCACAAGCTGATTGCCGCCACTAAGCAAGAGGCGGGCTGCCTGCAATATGATATGCATATCGACAACGATAACCCCGGTTTCATCATGTTCTATGAAAACTGGGAAACCCGCGATCTGTGGCTAGACCACATGAAAGCGCCACATTTGGCGGCCTATAACGCAGCGACAAAGGGTTGGATCCAAAGCCTGACCTTGAACGAAATGACACGGGCCGGCTAAGCGCCCGCAACCTATGGGGCTGATATGACCGCGCTTCTTGCCGGGATAGACACTGATCACCTACGCCATTTCGCAACGCAAGAGGCGATGCGCTATAGCGTCGGCCGCCCCAACACCCAACACGCGCTGAACATGGGCGAAGGCGCGTTTTTGGCAGGCGTGCCAATGCATTGGATGCGCGATTGGCCGATCCCGTTTCCATTGCTGATCTCATCCGCCAAAGGGGCGAAGATCACCGATATTGACGGCTATGGCCTTGATGATTTCTGCCTTGGCGATACCGGCAGCCTGTTTGGCCATTCGCCCGCGCCCGTTGCCAAGGCGATTGCGCGGCAGGCACGGCACGGGCTGACCTATATGCTCCCCTCGCCCGAGGCGCTTGAGGCGGGGCGCCTGTTGACCAAGCGCTTTGGCAATTTCCGCTGGCAAATCGCGACAACCGCCTCCGATGCCAACCGCTGCGCCATTCGGGTGGCGCGCGAGGTGACGGGGCGGCCCAAGATTCTGGTGTTCAACGGCTGCTATCACGGAACAGTTGACGATGTGATGGTGGAACTGTCAGAGGGTGCGACGGTCACGCGCGCAGGCATGGTTGGCCAAGTGTCAAACCCCGCCGAACATGCTGTGGTGGTGGAATTCAACGACCTTGCCGCATTGCAGGCGGCGCTGGCCACAGGGGATGTGGCGGCTGTACTGGCCGAACCGGTGATGACCAATTGCTGCATGGTTTTGCCGGATGCAGGCTTTTGGGCTGGCGTACGTGCGGCCTGTGACGCGGCGGGCACGCTGTTGATTATGGATGAAACGCATACCGTTTCCAGCGGTCTTGGCGGTTGGGCGCGCGGCAACGGGCTGGCGGCCGATCTGTTTGTGATTGGAAAAGCTGTGGCCGGCGGCGTGGCTTGTGCCGCTTGGGGGCTGGCCCCCGACGTGGCGCGGCGCTTTGCTGTGACCGAAGCAAAACGGGGGGCGGGGCATTCGGGTATGGGCACAACGCTATCCGGCAACCCGCTGCAATTTGCGGCCCTGCGGGCAAATTTGGCCGAGGTGATGACGGCGAAATCCTATGCCCATATGGAAAAGCTGGCCGCGCGGCTGGAGGCGGGTTTGGCCGCTGCAATTACGGGCGCCGCTGCGCCGTGGCATGTGGTGCGCGTTGGTGCACGTGTGGAATTTATCTGCGCCCCCGGCCCGTTGCGCAATGGGTCCGAGGCGATGGCCGCACATTGTGCGCCGGTCGAACGCGCTGTGCATTTGGGATTGGTCAATCGCGGATGCCTGATAGCACCGTTTCACAACATGATGCTGGTCAGCCCTGCGACGAAAAAGCGCCAGGTGGACAGGTTGGTTGGTGCCTTTGCCGAGGTATTGGGCGCGCTTTTTGAGTGACGGTTTTGTGGCCAGCGCAGGGGGGCTAGCCCCCCTGACCCCCCAAGGTATTTTGGCCAAGATGAAATACGCAGATTCAGGTTTTGTTAAGGACGTAAGACGATGAGCGAAGAGTTTAGCCCCTCGGGGTCAACCGTGGCAGAAGCAGAAGCATTTTTGGCCGCCCACCCCGAGATCGAGGCGATCGATCTGGTGTTGCATGATGCCAACGGCATCGGGCGTGGCAAGATCATTCGCCGTCATGAGTTGCTGGGCTTTTACAAATCGGGGCGGCACTTGCCGATTTCGATTATGGGTTTGGACATTTGCGGCGAGGATGTGCATGAAACCGGTCTGATTTGGGACCAAGGTGACGGCGATTTGCGGGCCTGGCCGGTGCCAGGCAGTTTGGTGCCTTTACATGGCACCAAACCCGCGCGGGCCGAGGTGTTCATGTGCATGTATGATCTGGACGGGGTGGCAATGACCTCGGACCCGCGCCATGCGTTGCAGCGGCAAGTAGATGCCTTGGCCGCTGAAGGGTTGACGCCGGCGGGGGCGTTTGAGTTGGAATTTTTCCTGTTGGCCAATGATCGGGGTCCGGATGGCCGGGTGCAGCCTGCGCGCGATGTGTTGGACGGGCGGGCAAGCGCCAAGACCGAGGTCTATTCGGTAGATCACCTGCACGGCATGTTGCCTTTGTTTTCCGATATTTACGCGGGGGCCGCAGCAGCTGGCATCAAGGCCGAGACCATGATTTCGGAATATGCGCCGGGGCAGTACGAGCTGACCTTGCATTACCGTGAGGATGTGATGCAGGCCGCCGATGACTTGATGCGTCTGAAACGCATTGTGCGGGCGCAGGCGCGTGCCCATGGTGTGACCGCCTGTTTCATGGCCAAACCGGTGCAGCAATATGCGGGCTCGGGCATGCATTTCCACGTGTCTATGCTGGACCAATCAGGCCGAAACGTGTTTGTCGAGGCCGAGGAGGGCGTGTGGTCGCCGACCATTCTGCACAGCATCGGCGGTTTGCGCACGACGATGGCAGAATCGATGCTGGTTTTTGCGCCGCATGCCAATTCCTGGCGGCGGTTTGTCGGCCAATCCTATGCGCCGGTCAGCCCGTCTTGGGGGGTGAACAACCGCTCGGTCGCGTTGCGCATTCCGGCAGGTGACATCAAGGCGCGGCGGATCGAACACCGGCCGGCGGGTGTGGATGCCAACCCCTATCTGGTGGCGGCGACGGTTTTGGCCGGTATCCGCAAGGGGCTGGCGGAACGCGTGGATCCGGGGCCCGAGACCACCGGAAATGGTTATGCGGGCGCCGAGTCGGGCGAAATGCCTGTCGATTGGCGGGGCGCGATTGAAGCCGCGCGCAACTCGGCGTTTTTGCGTGACGCTTTGGGCGAAGATATGCACCGCACCTTTGTCGCCATCAAAGCTGCCGAATACGCACGGGTAGCCGCGACGATTTCCGAGGTGGATTTCGATCTGTATCTGCATACGGTATAATGCGGGGCACATCTCAACGATTGCAATGCAGCCTATACATTGGTAAGGAAACATTACCAGATAAGGGGAGAGACAGCCGTGCCCGTGATCACCTGCATTGATGACCTGAAGCGCCTGCACAAAAAGCGCACGCCCAAGATGTTCTATGACTATGCCGAAAGCGGCAGCTATACCGAGCAGACCTTTCGCGAGAACTCTTCCGATTTTGCACAGTTGCGGCTGCGGCAAAAGGTGGCCGTCGATATGTCGGGGCGCAGCACCGAAAGCACGATGATTGGCGAAAAGGTCGCGATGCCCGTTGCGCTGGCGCCTGTGGGCCTGACCGGGATGCAGCACGCCGATGGCGAAATTTTGGCTGCCAAAGCGGCCGAGAAAATGGGCGTGCCTTTTACCCTTTCGACGATGAGCATTTGTTCCATCGAAGATGTCGCCGCGCATACGACCAAGCCGTTCTGGTTTCAGGTTTACACCCTGAAAGATGATGATTTCATGAACCGTTTGTTTGAGCGCGCACGCGCGGCGAATTGCTCGGCCATCGTGATTACGGTTGATCTGCAGATCATGGGCCAGCGGCATAAGGATTTGAAAAACGGCTTGTCTGCCCCGCCAAAACTGACGCCGCAATCTATCGCCAATATGATGACAAAGGTGCCGTGGGGCCTTGAGATGCTGCAAACCAAGCGTCGGTTCTTTGGCAATATCGTCGGCCATGCCAAAGGCGTTTCCGACCCGTCGAGCCTGTCTTCGTGGACCGCCGAGGCCTTTGATGAAAGCCTTGATTGGAAGCGCATTGCCAAGTTCAAGGAAATGTGGGGCGGCAAGGTTATCCTAAAGGGTGTGATGGATGCCGAAGATGCCCGCAACGCGCTGTCGGTCGGTGCCGATGCAATTGTGGTGTCGAACCACGGCGGGCGGCAGCTGGATGGGGCGCTATCGTCGATCCGCGCGCTACCAAGCATCGTCGATGCTGTCGGAGACAAGATCGAGGTCCATATGGATAGCGGCATCCGGTCGGGCCAGGACGTGCTGAAGGCGCTGTCTTTGGGCGCCAAGGGCACCTATATCGGCCGCGCCTTTGTGAATGGCTTGGGCGCGATGGGCGAGGCTGGCGTGACCAAGGCGCTAGAGGTGATCCAGAAAGAGCTGATCACCACGATGGGCCTGTGCGGCGAACGCAGCATTGCCGACCTTGGCCGCCATAACCTGCTGATCCCAAAAGGCTTTGATGGCGACTGGGTCGAATAATCAGCGCTTCATCAAAGGTGCAAGCAGCACAACCGCCATTAACGCCACCGCTGCCGCACCAAAGGCTGCCCGCAAGCCAAACCCCGCCGCGATAAACCCGATCAGCGGCGGGCCAAAGAAATAGCCGAAATACCCCAGCAATGTGGCCCGCGCGACAGCCCTCGCCCGCGCCTCGGGCCGCGCCAGTTGCCCTACCAGCGTAAAGGCGGTCGGCGCCACCACGGACGCACCAATGCCCAACACGATAAACCCCGCATAGGCCATCGCAGGGTTTACCGCCGCCGCCGCAACCAGTGCCCCTACTGCCGCCAGCATTGCACCACCGGTCAGCAACCGCTGCGGGCTGACCCGCGCTATCACGCTTTGCCCCGCCAACCGCGCCACGGCCATGGTCAGCGCCATAGCCGCAGGACCGAATGAGCCTTGCGTGGGGCTGCCACCCAAGGTTTGCTCGATATGCAGCGCCGACCAGCTTTCAGCAGCATTCTCGGACAGAAACGCGATCATCACAATCGCCCCGCCAATCACCGCCACCCGCCCCAGCGCCGCCTCGCCCAGCCCTTTTGGCTTGGCCAGCCCGTCAATCCGGCCGTCTGCCTCAAAGGACAACACGCCCAAAACCCCGGCAATCAGCGCCGCCGCCAGCATCACCTGCCCCGGCGGCAACCCTTGGCCGCGCAGGGCACCGCTAAACAGCGCCGACACAGCATAGCCCAGCGAATAGGCGGCATGACACAGGTTCATCAGCGAATGCCCCCGCGCGTTTTCCATCGCCGCCACACGCGCATTCATCAGCACATCCAACGTGCCCGTCGCCGCGCCGCATAGCGCCATCGCCACAGCAAATGCCGCAAGCATAAAGCCACCAGCCAGCGACGCCTGCCCCGGCAAAGCAAAGGCCAACACCATAGCCAAACAGCCCAGCGGCAAAGCAAATCGCCCCAGCATCACCCCCGTCGCTGGCGCCACCAGCATCGCGAGCACGGCCGCAACCGGCGCGCCCAGTATCAACAACCCCAGCGCCGCCTCATCCACGCCCAGCATGGCCTTGATATCGGGCAAAGTGGCGGCATAGCAGCCCCACACCACACCCATTGCCGCAAAGGCTGCAAACGCAGGGCGGGCAACAACAAAGGTACTGGGAACAGACATTTTACTCTCCAACCGGTCGGATCGGTGGTACAGATGAAGCACTGGCGCAGCAAGGCCCGCTTTTTCTGCCGATTCCCCGCCGCAAAGGCCTTTTTCGCCTTTCCCCGCCAGTGATTCCCCGCTATAGCCCAGCGGTCGCGTCGCACACCCTTGGAGGGCGGCGGATTTAACATATGGAGAATTAAAATGGCAAAAGAGATCCCGGATCTTGTAGCCGAGGTTCGCGCGGGGACAGGCAAGGGGGCCGCCCGCCAAGCTCGTCGTGATAACTTAGTACCAGCAGTGGTTTACGGTGGCGGTTCCGACCCTATCGCTTTGACCATGAAGTACAACTACCTGCTGAAGCATCTGAAGGCCGGCCGCTTCTTGTCGACCCTGTTCAACCTGAAGGTTGAGGGCGAAAAAGACGTGCGCGTTATCTGCCGCGGTGTTCAGCGCGATGTTGTCAAAGACACCCCGCTGCATGTTGACTTCATGCGCCTGCGCGCCAACAGCCGCATTGACCTGTTTATTCACGTTGATTTCATCAACCATGAAAAAGCACCCGGTCTGAAAAAAGGCGGCACGCTGGTTATCGTTCGTAACGAAGTTGAACTGAACGTAAACGCAAGCGACATTCCGGATCACATCACTGTTGATCTGACCGGCCTGCAAGTTGGCGACGTTATCCACATCAAAGACGTGGATCTGCCAAAAGGCGCCAAGCCAACGATCGACCGTAACTTCGTTATCGGCAACATCTCGGCCCCATCGAGCCTGCGTTCCGCTGGTGATGACGAGACAGAGACCGAAGAAGACGCAACAGAAGAATAATCCACCCCCTTTGGGCGGATTTGAAAACGCGGCGGCCCTTGGCTTGCCGCGTTTTTTCATTTTGATGCGGGCGATTGGGTGCTATCCAATGGGCGCAAAGAAAGGCTGGCAGCGATGAAACTGTTTGTAGGCTTGGGCAATCCGGGCGCGAAATACGCGGGCAACCGCCATAACATCGGCTTTATGGCGCTGGATCGTATCGCCGCCGATCACGGCTTTAGCCCTTGGAAAAAGGCGTTCAAAGGGCTGGTGGCTGAGGGGCGTTTGGGCAACGAGCGCGTGCTGCTGCTAAAACCCGAAACCTTTATGAACCTGTCAGGCGAATCCGTGCAGGCGGCAATGGCCTTCCACAAACTGCCCTTGACCGATGTAACCGTGCTACATGACGAGCTTGACCTCGCACCCGGCAAGCTGCGCCTGAAACAGGGCGGCGGCCATGCCGGGCATAATGGTTTGCGCTCCATCCACGCCCATCTGGGCGAGGCATATGGCCGCGTGCGGCTGGGCATTGGCCACCCCGGTCACAAAGACGCCGTGGCAGGCTATGTGCTGCATGATTTCGCCAAATCCGATGCCGATTGGCTGGATGACCTGCTGCGCGGTATTTCTGATGGCGCGGTCTTTCTGGCAGAAGGTGACGGCGCCAAATTTTCCAACGCCGTTGCCCTGCGTACAGCACCGCCCCGCGCCTCGACGGGTGCGGCCCGCCCCGCAGACGCGCCCAAAGCCGCAGCCCCAAAACCAAAGCCAGAGCCAAAGCCGGAACCAGAACCTGCGGCACCCGATACCCGCAACGCTTTGCAAAAGCTTGCTGACAAGTTTCGCACATGACACCTGTGCGCGACAGCTTTGTCGCACAAGCGCAGGCCTGCGAGTCGCTCGGTTCGCCGTTTACGGCCCGCATATTGCGGTTGCTGGCCGAGGGGTTAACCCATGGCAGCCCCGTTGCCGACCGCATTCTGGGCTGGCAAGGAGACCCTTCTTCGCGCGCCGATGCATTGGCTTTGCGCCTCGCAGGCGGGTTGCATGCGCTGGCATTGCAAGGCCAACCCATTGCGCTGCACAGCTTTTACGCCAACCCCACCCGCTATACCGATATCGAGGCGATGGCGGTTTTACTCGATACGGTCGAGGCCGCGCCCGATACCCTGATGCACTGGCTCGACAGCCCGCCCCAAACCAATGAGGTCCGCCGCTCGGCCGTCCTGATCGCTGCGGGGCATTGGTTGGCCGCCAAGTTTGGCCTGCCGATGGTGCTGTCAGAGCTGGGCGCAAGCGCAGGGCTGAACCTGAATTGGGATCATTATGCGCTGGATATCGGCGAGACCTTTGGCCCGCCCGACAGCCCGCTACGCCTGACGCCCGAATGGCGCGGCCCCTTGCCACCCCACACCGCACCCCAAATCATCGAACGCCGCGCGGTTGATCTGAACCCGCTCTGTACCACCCACGACAGCCTGCGCATCCGGTCCTATATCTGGGCCGATCAACCCCATCGCATGGCGCTGACCCAAACGGCGATCAGCCTTGGCAAAGGCATTTCAGTCGAAAAGGGCGATGCGGTCGAATGGCTGGAAACCCGCCTGCGCAATCAAATGCCCAACTGCCTTCACCTGATTTACCACACCGTTGCCTGGCAATATTTCCCCGCCGCAACCCAGGCGCGCGGCGAGGCCGCCTTGCAAACCGCAGGCCAACGCGCCACCGCAACCGCCCCGCTTGCGCATCTGGCAATGGAAAGCGATGGCACCGACAGCGGGCCCGGCGCAGCATTGACCCTGCGCCTTTGGCCGGGAAATCAGGTTATCCCGCTGGGCCGCGTCGATTTTCATGGCCGCTGGGTGGATTGGCAGGCCCCGCATATTGGCGCAGCCTAGCGCCATAGCAGGCTTGCACAGGCAGCGAACCCGACGCAGACTATAACCTTGTATTCTTTCACAAAACCGCGGCACGATACCCCTAACGGAAAGGCACAAGATGGCACCGAGAAAAGCAGAGTCAATCAACGTCCTCGGCAGCGCACTCGAAGGTTGCTCCACCGCGCCGCTGACAGGGTTTTTCCGCAACGGCTGCTGTGATACTGGCCCCGACGATCACGGCGCGCATACTGTCTGCGCCGTGATGACGGCCGAATTTCTGGCCTTTTCCAAATACTTGGGCAATGACTTGTCCACCCCGCGCCCCGAATTCGGCTTTGCCGGCCTGAAACCCGATGACCGCTGGTGCCTCTGCGCTGCCCGTTTTTTGCAGGCCCATGACGAAGGCGCCGCCCCGCAGGTAAACCTTGCCGCCACCCATATCCGCACTTTGGACATCGTGCCGCTGGATATTCTGCAAAGCTATTCGATATAGCTGCGACAGCTTGGCACTTGCCGACCAGCCCATACAAAGCTAGGCCAATCACATGACCCTCGCCCGCTTTCCCATCACGCCCGACCAGATCGACGAAGTCGTTGCCGGCTTTTACATGGCCGTGCGCAAGCACCCCAAACTCGGCCCAGTATTTGCCGCCCATGTCACCGACTGGCCCGCGCACGAAGCCAAGATCGCCCGCTTCTGGCGCAATGCGATTTTGTTTGAACGGGGCTATGACGGCAATCCGATGGCTGTGCATAGGGCGGCGGGCAATGTCCGCCCCGGTATGTTTGACGATTGGCTGGCCCTGTTTGATACCGTGCTGGACCAACGCCTGCCCCCCGAAACCGCCGCGCAATGGTCTGCCCTTGCCCATCGCATCGGGCGCGGGCTGCGTATGGGGGTGGTCGAAGGCCTGACCCCGCAAGGCGCAGTCCCCAAACTAACATAAAGCCGCAACTCAAGGCGCTGAAAACAATCGCCTCAGCCCGCATCGGGCCAAAAAACGCAATGCGGAATACCTCAGCTACTGCCGCCCATCAGATCTTCGATAAACAAACTCAAAAGCTGCGGTCGGCCGGTAACACCGGCCTTACGGTAAATCGCGTTTGTTTGTGCCTTTACCGTACCTTCTGACGTACTGCGCAGCTTGGCAACTTCGGCAATCGACAATCCCTTGATCGCAAAAAGCGCGACATCGCGCTCTGCGGCAGTCAGCCCCCACTCGGCAAAGCGTTCCTCGAGGATCACCATAAAAGCGCTGGATGCCCGCCGCAGCCCTTCAGCCGCCAAATTGCGCTCTTGGATCACACGGTACAAAACCATGGCCCCCAGCAATAGCCCAAGAATAAGCCCAACCGCCGCGCCAATCTCGATAAACTCTTGGAATTGCCAGTTGATCGGCCGGGTCTGCCATCCGAAAACCGACGAAACAATATCCCACACAAAGAACACAGCGCACAGGAACTGAACAAGCAAAATTGCAATGACAATGCTAAGGCGCGTCATGGGCTGGCCAATTGGTTTTCAATTATCACCACTCTCGTCATGGTCATCATCATGGCTATGGTCACCGGTGCCTTTATCATCATCGCTACTGGAATCATCCTTCCCGCTGCCAGACGACCCGTTGTCACTGCGGTGTTTTTCCTGCTCGTCATCGCCAAAAATCGAATGCGAACTGCCATTGTCAAAAATCACGTCGCGCAGCACCTCGCCGGTGGTGCGGTTCAAAATAACCTCGCGCGACTTGCTGCCTTTTTGCGCGGTTACGCGCAAACGGCCCAAAAAGGTACGGTTGGTTTTGACCTCTTTATACCCTTGCCGCCGCAACGCTTTTTCGACCTTTTCCTCAAGCGTTTCGGCCGCAACAGCCTTTGCGCCCAAAGACATAATCACAAAGGTCGATAGTGCAGTTCCAAGAAATTTTCGGCGGCTGTGCATCGTATTGGGCCTCTAATGCAGATCAAACTGCGTTCGGTATCGGGCGAGTATGCCGTGACAATCGGCAAAGCTGAATAGGCGTAAAGGCCCGAAACCTTTGCCAGCGAATAACCGCTTGGCATCCGGTTTCAGGCCTTGTTCATCATATAGGCGTGGAACGCCTAATCAATCATTGTGGTCGCTATCGCTGCTGTCGTGATCGCCACCATGGTCACTGTCATGGTCGCTGTCATCATTGCTGTCATGGTCGCTTCCGTGATCATCGTCATCATTGCTGTCATCGTCGGCGCTATCGGAATGGTCTTGCCCGGAATGGTCATTCATCTCTGAACCATCCGAGTCCTTCCCTGAAATTTGGGTGCGCAAAACCGCGCCGGTTGCCGCATCATACACCGTTTCAACACGATCCGCACCAAGTGTGCCTTCTACCGAAATCTTGCCATTGCTTTGCTTGATTTCAACTTGGGTATAACCCTGAGCTGCCAGATCAGCAGCGATCGATTCAACGGTTACAGCCGCAAACGCCATCTTTGCCGTGATCAGCAGACCCGCAGTTATTAAAAGCATCGGTTTCATCGTTAGTCCTTTCAGATTGGGTTTCGCCACAATGCAGCGGCTGTACCCACCTAACCGCCCCGCGCGCCTTGGTGGAATTGGACTGCGGTTTAGATATGCCCCCCTAAACCCATGGGAAATACGACTAAACAGAAGTTTATACTGCCTTTTGCAGAGGATTTTCGGTCATCCCCACAAAGTGCCGACCCCTCAAAACCCCTGCGGCACGTACTCAAACGCCGCGGGGGCCCGGTTTGGCACGCATAAAAAAGCCAGCTTGCCTGACACTAAGTCCCGGCAAACTGGCTATACACTCACGTCAGGGAAACCCGCGTGTTGGTCAGATCTTCATGTCAAAGCCAAGGTGCTTGGCCACCGTGAAAATATCCTTGTCGCCACGGCCACACATGTTCATCACGATGATATGGTCGGCAGGCAAACCGGGCGCGATTTTCATTACATGGGCCAGCGCATGGCTGGGTTCCAGCGCAGGGATAATCCCTTCCAACGCACAGGACAGCTGGAACGCCTCCAGCGCCTCTTTGTCGGTGATCGACACATATTGCGCGCGCCCCGTATCATGCAGCCAGGAATGCTCAGGGCCGATACCGGGGTAATCGAGACCGGCCGAGATAGAAAAGCCTTCCAGAATCTGGCCGTCATCATCTTGCAGCAAATAGGTGCGGTTGCCGTGCAGCACACCGGGGCGGCCGCCAGTCAGGCTGGCGCAATGCTCCATCCGGTCGTCAACGCCTTTGCCGCCAGCCTCGACCCCGATGATATTGACCGACGGGTCATCAAGGAACGGGAAAAACAGCCCCATCGCATTCGACCCGCCACCAATTGCCGCGATCACGGTATCGGGCAAGCGGCCCTCACCCTCTTGCTCGGGCAGTTGCCAGCGCACTTCCTTGCCGATGATGCTTTGGAAATCGCGCACCATTGCGGGGTAAGGCGCGGGGCCGGCCACGGTGCCGATGCAATAGAACGTATCGCGCACATTGGTCACCCAATCGCGCAATGCGTCATTCATCGCGTCCTTAAGCGTGCCACGACCCGAGGTCACCGGTACCACCTCAGCGCCCAGCAAACGCATCCGGAACACGTTGGGCGCTTGGCGTTCAACATCATGCGCGCCCATGTAAACCACGCATTTCAAACCGAATTTCGCACAAACGGTCGCCGTGGCCACACCATGCTGGCCCGCACCGGTTTCAGCGATGATCCGCGTTTTGCCCATACGGCGGGCAAGAATTATCTGGCCCAACACGTTGTTGATCTTATGCGCGCCGGTGTGGTTCAGCTCATCGCGCTTTAAATAGATCTTGGCGCCGCCCAGATGTTTGGTCAGGCGGTCGGCGTAATACAAAGGGCTGGGGCGGCCAACGTAATGCTTCCACAGATCGTCCATCTCGGCCCAGAATGTCGGGTCGGTTTTGGCGAACTCATACCGCTCTTCCAGCTCCAGGATCAGCGGCATCAAGGTTTCAGACACAAAGCGCCCGCCAAAAATACCAAAGCGGCCCTGCTCATCCGGGCCTGTCATAAAGCTGTTGATTCCGTCTTCGGCCATGCCATCCCCCGAACTGTGCTCATGCCTCATGTAGCGCAGGCAAATGGCATTGAAAACTGTTTCAACCGTTTTTCCAAGGGGATGGGACGGAATTAGGTATTTTAGCCAAGATGAAATCAGGAGATCGGCTTTTTGAACCCGATATGAGAGGGGGTAAAGCCTGCGCGTTCGTAGAACCGATGCGCGCCCTCTCGGCTTTTATCGGCGGTCAATTGCAGCAAACTGCAGCCTTCATGCAGCGCCCGCATTTCGGCATCGCGCATCAAAGCCGCGCCAACACCTTCGGAGCGCAACTTTTCTGTCACCCGTACCGATTCGACCTGTGCGCGCCGCGTGGCTCGCAGCGACAAGCCGGTGATAAAGGTCAGCTGATAGGTTGCCACCACGCGGCCATCGGCCTCGCCCACGATCAGGCTGTTGCCGTATTCATAGCTCATCGCATCAAAGGCGGCGTAATAGGCGGCCATATCATCGCTTTCGCGGGTTGCGCCCAACGCATCCTCGGCCAAAAGCGCCACAATCGCGGGCACATCTTCGCGCTTCGCCTCACGCCAACGGATCATTGCGCAGCCTTTACAAAATCAGAAATCATCGTGGCATCCTTAACCCCCGGCGCGGATTCGACGCCCGAGGCCACATCAACCTGCCGCGCGCCAGTCAGCCGTATCGCCTCGGCCACATTTTGCGGGGTCAGCCCGCCGGCCAGCATCCACGGCTTTAGCCACTTGCGCCCGACCAACAGCCGCCAGTCAAAGGTAATGCCGTTGCCGCCCGGCAGCTTGGCACCTTTAGGCGGCTTGGCATCGATCATCAACTGATCAGCGACCAAGGAATATTCCACCAGATCCGCAAGATCGCTTTCATCCGCAACGCCGAGCACCTTCATCACCGGCAGCCCGTAACGCGCACGCAGTTCGGCCACACGCGCGGGCGATTCGTGGCCGTGCAGCTGTAACATATCCAAAGGCACGGCATCGACGATCTGGTCCAACCACGCATCATCGGCATCGACGGTCAGCGCCACCTTGGCCAAACCGATAGGCGCCGCAAGCGCCACTTCGCGGGCTTGCGCAGGCGCCAGATAGCGCGGCGATTTTGGGAAAAAGTTAAAACCGGCATAGGCCGCGCCGACACGCGCTACGGCCTCTACGTCAGCAACGCTGCGCATCCCGCAGATTTTCACCCGAATATCCGACATGGATTAACCCGCCTTGGCAGGGCGTTCCAGCAAGGCCAATACGTCGTCTTTTTGCGCAGGGTTTGATTTACGCAGCGCTTCCAGCTCGCGCTCAAGCCGGGTGATTTCACGCGCACGGGTGCTGGATGTCGCGCGGATACGATGCTCGCGGAACCATTCCCACACGAAACCGATCATCAAACCAACAACGATACTGCCAAAAATCACCAGATACAGGGGAATCGACAGCGCGTAATGCAGGCTGGCAAAGGCCGCCATATCCGGTGGCAAAGCATTGAGCGTGACAGGCGCGCGATTTGCAATCGCCACCGTAATCAAAACAACCGCCAAAGCAGCAAGCAGCAGATACCGCGTGTACCGGATCATCGTTCGTTTACCTTCCGTTCAGTCGATCGCGCAGCAGCTTGCCGGTTTTGAAGAACGGAACTTTTTTGTCTTCAACTTGAACCGTTTCGCCCGTGCGCGGGTTACGCCCTGTTCTGGCATCGCGCGACTTGACCGAGAACGCGCCAAATCCGCGCAGTTCAACCCGGTCACCACGCGACAGGGACTCAATTATCTCTTCGAACACCGTGTTCACAATACGCTCGACATGGCGCTGCGTCAGGTGTGGATTTTCATCTGCAATCTTCTGGATCAGTTCAGAACGGATCATCCGTAATACCCCCCGGTGTGCATAAGCGATCTTGGTGCCGCAAATTTTTGTTTCTTAACTATAGGGATAAATCATTCCCGCACAAACAGGAAATCCAAACAACCCTGTACAATCACGCACATAAATAAGGGGCCCCACCTTTCGGCAGGGTCCCAAAATCATGATTCAGCGATGAGATCGCCCTTGGATCAGTTTTTGTCGCCTTTCAGCGCTGCACCAAGAATGTCGCCCAAGGACGCGCCCGAATCGGACGAACCGTACTGTTCGACGGCATCTTTCTCTTCTGCGATCTCGCGTGCTTTGATCGACAGACCCATGCGGCGGGTCTTGGCGTCGATGTTGGTTACGCGCACGTCGATCTTGTCACCAACGCTGAAACGCTCTGGGCGCTGGTCAGCACGGTCACGCGACAGGTCCGAACGACGGATGAAGGATTTCATACCGTTGTAATCGCACTCAACGCCGCCGTCTTCAATCGCGGTCACTTCAACCGTGATGATCGAGCCGCGCTTTACGCCGTCAATCGCATCGGTGAAGGTGTCTTCGCCAAGGGCTTTGACCGACAGGGAAATACGCTCTTTTTCAACGTCCACTTCGGTAACAGCGGCCTGAACCGTGTCGCCTTTGCGGTAGTTGGCAATCGCGTCTTCGCCGCGCTGGTCCCAAGACAGGTCGGACAGGTGAACCATGCCGTCGATGTCGTTTTCCAGACCAACAAACAGACCGAATTCGGTGATGTTCTTGACTTCGCCTTCGATGTTCGTGCCAACGGGGTGGGTTTCTGCAAACACTTCCCATGGGTTACGCTGGGTCTGCTTCAGGCCCAAGGAAACGCGGCGCTTGGCGCTGTCGATTTCCAGAACCATAACGTCAACTTCCTGGCTGGTAGATACGATCTTGCCGGGGTGTACGTTTTTCTTGGTCCAGGACATCTCGGACACGTGAACCAGACCTTCAACACCGGCTTCCAGCTCTACAAATGCGCCGTAATCGGTGATGTTGGTGACACGGCCTTTGTGCACGGTGCCAAGGGCGTATTGCGTTTCAACTGCATCCCATGGATCCGACTGCAACTGCTTCATGCCAAGGCTGATGCGGTGTGTCTCTTTGTTGATCTTGATAACCTGAACCTTAACGGTTTCACCGATTGTCAAAATCTCGGACGGGTGGTTCACACGGCGCCATGCCATGTCGGTGACGTGCAGCAAGCCGTCAACGCCGCCCAGATCAACGAACGCGCCGTATTCGGTGATGTTTTTCACAACGCCGTCAACAGTTTGGCCCTCGGTCAGGTTGCCGATAACTTCGGCACGCTGTTCCGCACGCGATTCTTCAAGGATTGCGCGACGCGATACAACGATGTTGCCACGACGACGGTCCATTTTCAAAATCTGGAACGGCTGCTTCATACCCATCAACGGGCCTGCGTCACGCACAGGGCGCACGTCAACTTGGGAACCTGGCAAGAACGCAACAGCGCCGCCCAGATCAACCGTAAAGCCGCCTTTAACGCGGCCAAAGATCGCGCCATCAACGCGGGTCTCGTCGGCGTATGCACGCTCCAGACGGTCCCAAGCTTCTTCGCGTTTCGCTTTATCGCGCGAGATCTGTGCTTCGCCACGTGCGTTTTCAACACGGTCGAGGAACACTTCAACTTCGTCGCCAACATTGATTTCGGCAACGCCGCCAATGTCTGCAAATTCTTTAAGATCAACGCGGCCTTCCATTTTGTAGCCGACGTCGATGATGGCTTGGCCCGCTTCGATTGCGATAACCTTACCTTTGACAACAGACCCTTCTTGAGGGGTGTCAATTTCCAAGCTCTCAGCCAAGAGTGCTTCGAATTCTTCCATAGAGTTCATAGTAGCCATTAAAATCAGTTTCCTTTTCGTCGTTTTCACTGGCCTTGCGGTTGTCTCCGCCGGTCTTTGGATGGGGCCTTTGCAGAAAATCAAA
This sequence comes from Pseudorhodobacter wandonensis, assembly GCF_001202035.1. Taxonomy (GTDB): domain Bacteria; phylum Pseudomonadota; class Alphaproteobacteria; order Rhodobacterales; family Rhodobacteraceae; genus Pseudorhodobacter; species Pseudorhodobacter wandonensis. Next base: position 115,208 of record NZ_LGHT01000041.1, read on the forward strand.
AGCGCGCCGAAAATGCGGCACGCGACAGAATCCCCCTTAGGCTGCGGGGGCTATAGCGCGAATGGCCCTTATTGGCAAGCAAAAGGGGGGCAAAGGGTTTCCCCTTGCCCCCCAAATTTCATTCATCGCAGCTTATGCAACCAGCGTCACAAACTTGTCCATCGGACGGCGCACTTTCTTGGCGCCTTTTAACCAGTCACCTTCTTCGGCGCGATAGCCCACTGGCAAAATCGCGACCGATTTCAAACCACGTTTGCGCAAGCCCAGAATTTCGTCGAATTTCTCGGGCTCGAACCCTTCCATCGGCGTCGCGTCAACCTCTTCAAAGGCGGCAGCAGTCACCGCAAGGCCCAGCCCGATATAGGCCTGACGTGCCGCATGTTCAAAATTCACCCGCTCATCGCGCGGCAAATACATGCCTTTCAGCCGGTCAAAATAGCCGGTCAGCGTGTCCGATTTCATGCCGCGCACAGCCTCGGTCAGCTCCAAAACGCTATCAATCCGCGCTTCGGTATAGTTGTCCCAAGCCGCGAAAACCAGCAAAGCGGTGCTGTCTGTGATCTGGCTCTGGCCAAAGCCAGCTTCTTGCAGCTTGGCGCGAACGTCAGGGTTGGTCACCACGATCACCTCAAACGGCTGCAAGCCGCTGGATGTTGGCGCAAGGCGTGCGGCTTCCAGAATCCGGTCCAGCTTGTCTTGCGACACTTTTTTGGACGGATCCATTTTTTTCGTCGCATAACGCCAGTTCAGCTTTTCATTCAACATATCAGTATTCCTATTTCCACCAAGGGTTTGGCCGTATTACCCGCTATACATAGGCCTGCACCCACCCCGCGCCAATGCACCAAAACGCATGCCCCCTGTGCGAAAATCGCGTAAGTCAGGCATCGGGAAAAACCGGGCCAACCCCGCCGCGCCTATTTCAACGCAGCCTCGACCGCCCCCACAATCTGCGGCGACATCGGCGCTGGCCCCGATGGCCAGCTGCCCAACACCGCACCATCCCGCCCGATCAATACCTTGTTGAAATTCCAGCTTGGCACAAACCCCGCCTCGTCGCGCAGCCACGCATAAACCGGATGCGCCTGCGTGCCTTTGACATGGGTAATATCGGTCATCGGCAAGGTGATGTCATAATTGATCGCACAAAACTCTTTAACCTCGGCCCCGCTGGCCAGCTCTTGCTGAAAATCATCCGACGGCACGGCCAGCACCACCAGCCCTTGGTCGCGATAGGTATCATACAGCGTCTGCAACCCCTCATACTGCGGGGTATAGCCACACATCGACGCGGTATTCACCACCAATACCGGCTTGCCCGCCCAATCGGCCAGCGACATTTCCCCGCCGTCAATCGACACAAACGGTGCAGCAGGCGGCGCGGCCACCGCAGCCGACGCCATCCCGATACTCACCGCCAAACCAGCCAGAACTTTCATCGCACACTCCTTTGATGCCAAAGAGTATACGCAGCAAACCGCAAATTGGTTTCAAACTTATTTACAGCCGCGCCGAAACCGTCGCCACGGCAAAGGCCACAGCATCCTCGATCGACATATCGGACGTATCCACCATCACCGCATCCACCGCAGGCCGCAGCGGCGCGTCACTGCGATTCATATCGCGGTCGTCACGCTCGCGCACCTGCGCCAGCACCTCGTCATAGGTCTCAAACGCCGCCTCGCCGCCCAGTTCCAGCCACCGCCGCCGCGCCCGTATCTCGGCACTGGCCGTCACAAACAGCTTCACCTCGGCATCGGGGCAAATCACTGTGCCAATATCGCGCCCGTCCAACACGGCGCCACCGTCACGCCGCGCAAAATCACGCTGAAACGCAGTCAGCGCCGACCGCACTTCGGGCAGCGCCGCCACCTGACTCGCCGCCTGCCCTGCCGCCAAACTGCGCAGATCATCGCGCGCCAGATCGGCGGGCACCAGACTCCGCGCCGACAAAACCGGATCGCCGCCTTTCATCCCAACGGCCCGATACAGCAGCCCCGTGTCCAGATGCTCAAACCCGAACCGCGCCGCCACCGCCCGGCTGATCGTGCCTTTGCCAGCCGCCGCAGGGCCGTCAATCGCCACCGTAAACTTCATCCGCTGCCCTCTTTCCACCCGAAACCGGCGCCCAATTTCATCTTGGCAAAAATACCTGCGCCGCAGGCTCTGCCCTATGCGCCAAGCGCCGCTTCAATCGCATCCCACAACGGCTCAACCGGCTCGACCCCAACCGACAGCCGGATAAAGCCGCCCGCCACAGGGTCGCCCCAACGCGCCCGCCGCTCACCCGCCGTATGGGTGCCGCCAAAGCTGGTCGTCTGGGTGATAAACGGGCACGCAGCCAAGAACGCCTCAGCCGCCTCGGCGCACTCCAGTTCAAACCCGATCAGAAACCCCGCACCCGCCATTTGCCGCCGCGCAATAGCATAGGACGGGTCACTCACCAGCCCCGGAAAGCGCAAATTCCTAACCTTCGGATGCGCGGCCAAACGCTCGGCAATCACCTGCGCCGAGGCACACATCCGCTCCAGCCGCACCTCAAGCGTCTCAATCCCGCGATGCAGCAACCACGCCTCAAACGCCCCCGGCACCGCGCCTGACAGCTTGCGCCACTGCCGCACCCGCGCCTCAAGCCCCGCATCGCGCGTCGCCACATGACCGAACAAAATATCCGAATGCCCGCCGGGGGCCTTGGTATCGGCCGCCACAACCATATCTGCGCCCAAATCCAGCGGGCGCTGCAACAGCGGCGTCATCGTGGTGTTGTCAACAATCAACAAACCACCTGCCGCCCGCACCCGCTGCGCAATCAGCGCAATATCACAGCAATCCAATCCCGGATTCGACGGCGTTTCCAAAAACACCACCGCCCCGCCCGAAACATCGACGGTTTCCATATCGGCCGTCGCCACTTCGACGACCTCAACCCCATAAGCCGCCAGATATTCCGATGAAAACACCCGCGTCACATAATAGCCATCCGCCGGAATAATCAGCTTTTTGCGGTCGGTCAGCACAGCCATCAACGCCGCCGAGATCGCCGCCATCCCCGATGGAAACGCCACACAAGGCGCATCCTCCAATATGCCCAGCTGCGCCTCTACCGCGTCCCAAGTGGGCATCGACATGCGGCCATACACATGGCTTGCGCCTTCAACCTCGGGCAAATGATAGGTAGTGGCCGACACAATCGGCGGCACCACAGCCTCGCCCTTGGCCAGCCCCGCAGCCCGATGATGCAGCAACTTGGCGAACCGCGCCTTACCCTGAGCGTCCATACCTCAGCCCTTTGCCAATTGCGCGCCCAAGCCCGTCATCAACCCTTCGAACAAAGGGAAAGACGTGGCAATCGGGCTGGCATCATCAACCGAGATCGGCGCCTTGCTGGCCATGCCCGCCACCAGAAACGACATCGCGATCCGGTGGTCGATATGGGTCGCACAAGTCGCCCCACCAGGCACATTGCCCGCGCCCATGCCATGCACGATCAGCGTGTCCTCGTCTTCCTCGACTGTCACACCACAAGCCTCAAGCCCGCGTGCCATCGCATCAATCCGGTCGGATTCCTTGACCCGCAATTCCTTAATGCCACGCATCACGGTTTTGCCCGTGGCATTCGCCGCCACAACCGACAAAACAGGGTATTCATCAATCATCGAGGGCGCACGTTCGGGCGGCACCTCAATGCCGCGCAACGCCGAAAACTTGACCCGCAAGTCGGCCACAGGCTCGCCGCCTTCCTCACGCGGGTTCTCAAATGTAATATCGGCCCCCATTTCGACCAGCGTGATGTAAATCCCGTTGCGCGTCAGGTTCTGGGAAACGCCGGGCACAAAAATATCCGACCCTTCGACGATCAGCGCCGCACAAACCGGAAACGCAGCAGACGAAGGGTCACGCGGCACCGCCACCACCTGCGGCCGCAACTCGGGCTGGCCGGTCAGGGTAATCACATTGCCCTCGGCGGTTTTTTCAACCACCAACTCGGCCCCAAAACCCACCAGCATCCGCTCGGTATGGTCGCGCGTCGCCTCCGGTTCAACAACGACAGTCTGCCCGGGCACATTCAACCCCGCCAACAACACCGCCGATTTCACCTGCGCCGAGGCCACCGGCAAAACATAGCGCACCGGCACAGGGTTCGCCGCACCCACCACGGTCATCGGCAAACGCCCGCCTTTGCGGCCAAACGCCTGCGCCCCAAACAGCGCCAGCGGGTCCGTCACCCGCCCCATCGGCCGCTTGCGCAAAGACGCATCGCCGGTAAAGGTCGCCGTCATCGCCGTGGTCGCCATACAGCCCATGATCAACCGCACACCGGTGCCCGAGTTGCCGCAATCAATCACCGCTTCCGGCTCTTTAAACCCGCCAACACCCACGCCATGCACCGACCACGCGCCGGGTCCATGCTGCACCACCTCGGCCCCAAAGGCCCGCATGGCGCTTGCCGTATCCAGCACGTCCTGCCCTTCCAGCAAACCGGTGATTTTGGTCTCCCCCACCGCCATAGCGCCAAAAATCAGCGCGCGATGGCTGATCGATTTATCGCCCGGAACCTCGGCGCGGCCACTCAAAGGCCCTGATTTGGTTGCGGTCATCACTTGGGCTGCGCCGTGGCCAGACATATCACTCTCCTGCAAACTCAGCCGTTTGATAGCCCAAGCAATCGGGGGCGTCCAGAACGCTTGCACCCTCGCGCCGCACGGCTGCCGGTCCCTATAGCAAAAACCACTACCCCTTGGACCATCGCGAAATGCCCCCCGATTTCATCTTGGCCCAAATACCTAAAACAACGGCACCACACAGGCAGTCAGGGTAAAATCTCTACAGGTGTACCAATCGGCACAAAATCCCAGATCTCGCGCATCTCGGCATCGGTCAATGCCATGCAACCTGCCGTCCAATCACCGGGCAATGTCGCCCCATCGGGCAATCCGTTCGGCTGGCCATGGAAAAAGATGTCACCTCCGGCCGAATAGCCCCCCTTCACCGCCCGCGCAACATCCAAAGGACGAGGGTAATCAATCCCCAGCGACAGATGATAGGCACTGCCCGCATTGCGCCGGTCAATCTTAAAAACACCTTCGGGCGTGCGCCCGTCACCCTGCCGCTCTTTGGCCCCCAAAGGCGCAAAGCCCAGCGCGATTTTGTAGTCACGCACCACCGCACCATTCTGATACAGCATCATGCGCCGCGCCGCTTTTTGCACAACGATCCGTTCGATCACCCCGCCCAGCGGCGGCAATACCGGCACAACTGGCGGGGGCCGCATCACAATTACCAATGCGACAGCGGCCAAAACCGCCATCAGCACCAGCGCCGAAAAGACCCCCGCAAGCCGCTTCACTGCAAGTCGGAAAACGCCGCCTTCAACCGCGCAACAGCCTCAACGATCCGCGCCCGTGGCGTCGCGATGTTGAACCGCAGATAGGTTTCGCCCCCCTTGCCAAAGCTCGGCCCGTGATTGGCCGCAATCTTTGCGTCTTTTTCCACCCGTGCGGTAAATTCATCGCGCGTCATACCGGTGCCGGAAAAATCAACCCAGGCCAGATAGGTCGCCTCCAACGGCATCGAACTCAGCCCCGGAATCGCGGCGATCCCTTCGTCAAAAATCCGCTTGTTCTCGGCCAGATAGGCCAGCAACGCATCCAGCCATTCCGCGCCCACGGGCGAATAGGCCGCTGTCGCCATGAACAAACCGAACGAGTTGGGCGAGATTCCCAAACCGTTCATCACGGCTGCAAATTTGGCCCGCAATGCCGTGTCATGGATGATCACATTGCCAATATGGCTGCCCGCGATGTTAAAGGTCTTGGTCGTCGCGGTCATCATCACCAAGCGGTCGGCGATTTCAGGCGCGGCCAGTGGCATCACAGTATGCTTGCCGCCCGGATAAACCAGATCATGGTGAATCTCATCCGACACCACGATCAGATCGTGCCGCTTGGCAAATGCCGCCACGCCGCGCAGCTCCTCAACACTCCATACCTGCCCGCCGGGGTTATGCGGCGAACACAGAATCAGCATCCGCTCATTCCCTGTCATCTGGCGGTCCCAAGCATCAAAATCCATCACATGGCGGCCGTCCACGACAGGCAATTGGCACTCGACCACCTGCCGCCCTGCAGCCGCGATCACCCGCGCAAAGGCATGGTACACAGGCGTCATCAAAACCACCCCATCCCCCGGCGCGGTAAAGGCCTGCACACACAGGCCCGTGCCATTCACCAAACCATGCGTCGTGAAAATAGCGCCCGCATCGACATCCCAGCCGTGGCGGTTTTTCATCCACCACTGGATCGCCCCCAAATAGGCCGAATCATCACCGAAATAGCCGTAAATCCCATGCGCCGTCATGCCGTCCAACGCCTGCTGTACACAGGCCGGCGGCCGGAAATCCATATCGGCCACCCACATGGAAATCCCTTCCTCGGGCGACACACCATAGAGCTTTTCCATCGCATCCCATTTTACCGAATGCGTGCCAACGCGATTGATCTCTTCATCAAAATTCATAGCTATTCCCTGCATCGTTTGCCCCACCCTAAAGCGGCAAGCATCCCCATTCCAGCCCTGCAATGTGCCCGACACAATGGACAGGCCACAAATTCCCCCCGCATTTCCATCGCACAGGATTGCACGGCTCTGCCCAATCCCTTACACCAAAGCCCATGATACGCCCCATCCTGATCCACCCCGACCCACGCCTCAAGAAAAACTGCGCCCCCGTGGACGCGGTCACGCCCGAGCTTGGCCAACTGGCCGAAGACATGCTGGCCACCATGTATGACGCCCCCGGCATCGGCCTTGCGGCGCCACAGGTCGGCGCAATGACGCGGCTTTTGGTAATGGATTGCGTCAAAGACCCCGAAAAATCGCCACGCCCGATGGTGCTTATAAACCCCACCGTCACTTGGTCGTCCGAGGATACCTCGGTCTATGACGAAGGTTGCCTGTCCATCCCCGACCAATATGCCGAGATCACGCGCCCGGCCAAGGTTCGCGTTGAATGGCTGGGCCTTGATGGCAAAACCGTCGAGGAAGAGTTCGAAGGCCTCTGGGCCACCTGCGTTCAACATGAAATCGACCACCTGAACGGCAAGCTGTTCATTGATTACCTTGGCCCTCTGAAACGCCAGATGATCACCCGCAAAATGGAAAAGCTGAAACGCGAACTTGCACGGCGCGGCTAATGGCTGTGCTGCCCGTTCTCTTGCTGCCCGATGCCCGCTTGCGCGAAACCTGCGCCCCCGTCACCACGTTTGACGCGGCGTTGAAACAGCTGGCCGATGACATGCTGGAAACCATGTATGCCGCCCCCGGCCGCGGCCTCGCAGGCCCGCAAGTCGGTGCGATGCAACGCATTTTCGTCATGGACACCAGCTGGAAAGAGGGGCGGCCCAGCCCGCTCGTCTGTATAAACCCCGAAATCAAAGATGCCTCAGGCAGTGCGGTAAATGACGAGGGCTGCCTGTCTATCCCCAATCGCCCCGTTCGCATTGCCCGCCCCGCAATGATACGCATGGCGTGGCAAGACCTTGCCGGCCGCCATTGCGAAGGCTTCTTTGACGATTTTGCCGCCGTCTGCGCCCAGCATGAACGCGACCACCTCGATGGCATCCTGTGCATCGATTACCCCAACCTAGCCCCGCCCCCCAACCTGGCCCCGCCCGAGGTATCCGCATGACCGTCCGCCGCTGCATCCCATGGCCCGACAAACGCCTGCAAACCGTCGCCGCGCCCGTGACCGAAATCACCGATGACATCCGCGCGATCTGGCAAGATATGGTTGACACGATGGAGGCGATGCCCGGCTATGGCCTCGGCGCACCCCAAATCGGTGTGATGCTGCGCCTCGCCGTGGTGGATTGCTCAACCGAACGGGGCCGCGCTGTGCTGATGGCCAACCCTGAAATCCTCCACGCCTCGGCCCAACCGCGCGACCATGATGAGGCTAGCCCGAACCTGCCCGGCGTCCATGCCAAAATCACCCGCCCGCGTGCGGTAACCGTGCGTTTTCTGAACGCACAAGGCGAAATGGAAGACCGCGATTTTGTGCATCTTTGGGCGACCTCGGTGCAGCATCAGATCGACCACCTGAACGGCAAAATGTATTTTGACAGGCTCAGCAAGGTCAAACGCGACATGCTGCTGAAAAAGGCACAAAAGCTGCGCAACTAACCTGAACCCACAAAGGAAAACCCCGATGCGCGTGATCTTCATGGGAACCCCCGATTTCTCTGTCCCTGTGCTGGATGCGCTGGCGCAGCACCATGACATCGTGGCCGTCTATTCCCAACCGCCCCGCCCCGCCGGTCGCGGCAAAAAAGACCGCGCCTCACCCGTGCAAACCCGCGCCGAGGCGCTTGGCTTGCCCGTCCGCCACCCCACATCGTTACGCAACCAACAGGCTGCGGCCGAGTTTGCCGCCCTAAATGCCGATATCGCCGTCGTCGTCGCTTACGGATTGATATTGCCACAAAATATCCTTGATGCCCCGCGCCACGGCTGCCTGAATATCCACGCCTCTTTGCTGCCCCGCTGGCGTGGTGCTGCCCCCATTCACCGCGCCATTCTGGCGGGCGACACGGCAACCGGCATCTGCATCATGCAGATGGAGGCAGGGCTTGATACCGGCCCCGTTCTGCTGCGTCAGGAAACCCCGATTGGCCCGCAAGAAACGACTGCCGACCTGCACGACCGCCTGTCCGCGATGGGCGCCGCGCTGATCGTTCAGGCATTGGATCAACTGCCCCTTACGCCTGCGCCACAGCCTGACCAAGGCATCACCTACGCCACCAAGATCGACAAATCCGAGGCGCGGATCGATTGGTCGCAGCCCGCCGAGCAGGTCGACCGTCAGATCCGCGGCCTTTCCCCCTTTCCCGGCGCTTGGTGCGATATCGGCGGCGAGCGTGTAAAGCTCCTGCGCTCGCGTCTGGCCACGGGCAACGGCACGCCGGGTCAGGTTCTGACCGGCTTCACCATCGCCTGCGGCACCGGTGCGGTTGAAATCCTGCAAGCCCAGCGCGAGGGCAAGCGCCCTGCCGATACCGCCGAAATCCTGCGTGGCTTCACCCTGCCTGCAACGCTCGGCTAACGCATCCCGCGCCACCCGGATGACAAATCCCGTCACCTGTCTCGCAGCAATTGACGCGCCGCAACCAGCGCCCTAACTTCGTGTTATTGAAACCAAACAAAGGTAACACGATGAAATCTTTTCTGCTGACTGCCGCCCTTATTACCGCCATTGCAGCCCCCGCCCTGGCCCAAGATACAGGCCCAAGCGCCGCCGTGCTTGACCAAATCGTCATCAGCGAAAAGCTGATCGCGGCTGGCACTGCCCGCAATGACGCCGTGCTTATTCTGGCCGGTATCAAGCTGCGCAGCGGCCTTGGCGATGACATGGGCACCCTGCCCGCCGAAACGATCAGCAAAGAGGCTGCCTTTGCCGCCGCCCGTACCGCCGCCACCGGCGATGATGCGATGCTGGGGATGATCGATGATGTCGAGGCCGAAGGCTCGCGCCGGATGCCGATTTGCTCGACCAACACCTATGGCAGCAATTACTGCTATTAATCAGTAACCGGCGGGGCCAAACTGGCCCTGCCACCTGACCCGCCTAAAAGGAGCCGCCATGCCCATGATTCTTTTGATCGTCATCATCGGCGCCGCTGCAGGCTTTCTTGCGACCCGCTTTATGAAAGTGCAGGCCGATGTACCAACAACCATCGCCATCGGGGTCATCGGCGCGGTCGTCGGTTGGGTTATCCTGCGTATTCTGCTGGCAGTTACCGGCCCGCTCGCAATGTTCGTCGCCTCCGTCCTCGGCGCCGTTTTCCTGCTATGGCTTTTGCAGCGCTACAAATCCAAATAGGCCTATTGCTTGGCCAGATACGCGACCGGCGCATTCTCATCCCGCCAGAAATCCAGCGCCGCCTTATCCGACACAGCAGTCGATCGCTTGAACTCGCAAATCAGCTCGCCGTTCTCGACCGTTGAGGCCACTACCAGGCATTGGAAAATCTGGTTGGCGCCGTCATAAACATCAACCAACCCGCGCAGCTTTGGCGCAAAATCGGCATCCAGCGCGATACCATTTCCCCACATACGCAGAATCGGAAAAACCGCCTCGCCCACCTGCACCCTCAGCCGGGATTTGCGCGCAACCTCACGCTTTTTTGCGGCCTTCAGACCCTCACGAATATCGTCTGGCAGAAATTCCAACATATTCCGTCCTCCCTCATGGTCAGTCTGCGGTAAAATCCGTTAAAATCAAGACAACAGTGTGACAGTTTTCCAATCCGACAAAGGTGCAACATAAAAGCATCGTTGCCCTTGGCAGCAAAATCAGGTTTCTGGGCATCAAAACCAAAGGGACAGCATGGCCAACACATCGCAGCACAAAGCCGATCATGGCGGCGGGATTGACGCCGCAGTGGCGCAGTTTGGTGGCAGCCGCGCAGGCTGGATTGACCTGTCTACCGGCATCAACCCCACGCCCTATCCGCTGGGCACCCTGCCCCCCGATCTGTGGAACGCCCTTCCCGATGAAGGCGCCTTTGCCCGCCTTGAACAGGCCGCGCGCAGCTTTTGGAACATCCCCCAAACCGCCGCCATTCTGCCCGCCCCGGGTGCAAGCGCGCTGATCGCGCGGATGCCTGCCATTGCGCCTACAGGCCGCGTGCACATCCCTGCCCCCACCTATAACGAACATGCCCGCGCCTTTGCCGCCCAAGGTTGGACGGCAGACGAAGGCGCAAACACCCGCGTCCTCGTGCATCCCAACAACCCCGACGGCAGGCTTTGGCAGACCAGCGATTTCGCCCCACTGACAGTTATCGACGAAAGCTTTTGTGACGTCACGCCACAGGCCACGCTGATCGCACATGCCACCCGCCCCAACACGATTATCCTTAAAAGTTTCGGCAAGTTCTGGGGCCTTGCCGGCCTGCGGCTTGGCTTTGCCATTGGCGACCCCGCATTGATCGCAAAACTGGCGCAAAGCATCGGGCCTTGGGCGGTTTCTGGCCCCGCGCTCGAAATCGGCACACGGGCGCTGCGCGATCACGCTTGGGCCGATGCCACCCGCGCCCGCCTTACCGCAGATGCCGCGCGGCTTGATGCGCTGATGGGCCTGCCCGTGGTTGGCGGCACCTCGCTGTTCCGCCTTTATGACATCGAAAACGCCACTGCCCTGCAAACCCGCCTTGCCCGCGCCCATATCTGGACCCGCGTTTTTCCCTATTCCAAACGCTGGCTCCGCCTTGGCCTGCCCGGCACGCCCGACCAATGGGCGCGGCTGCAAACCGCGATGGCAACAGCATGAGCGCGGCACTCCTCCTCCCCGCCCTGCTGCTGGATGCAGCGCTGGGCGAGCCGAAATGGCTGTGGGATAAATACCCCCACCCCGCCGTGCTGATGGGCCGTGCCGTTGGCTGGGCCGATAAGGCGCTGAACCGCGGCGAAAACCGCCGCAACAAAGGTATCGCGGCAATGGTCATGCTTGGTCTTGGCGCTTGGATGCTTGGTACGCTAATCGCAGTGATCCCCGATTTTGGCCTGCTGGAAATCATCTGCGCCGCCATGCTGTTGGCGCAAAAATCGCTGGTCGATCATGTGCGCGCCGTGGCCGATTCCCTGCGCCAATCGCTGCCCGCAGGCAGGCGGGCCGTGGCGATGATCGTGGGCCGCGATACCAAAAACCTCGACGCCCCCGCCATTTCCCGCGCCGCAATTGAAAGCGCCGCTGAAAACCTGTCCGACGGCGTGATCGCCCCGGCTTTCTGGTTTCTTATCCTCGGGCTTCCGGGCCTGATGCTCTATAAAATCACCAATACCGCCGACAGCATGATCGGCCATCGCACCCCGAAATACGAACAATTCGGCTGGGCCGCCGCGCGGTTTGATGACCTGCTGAACTGGGTGCCCGCCCGCATCACCGCCGCGCTAATCGCCATCAGTCATTTGAATTTCGACCCCGCCCCCATCTTGCGCGACGCGCCGCTGCACCGCTCGCCCAACGCAGGCTGGCCCGAGGCCGCGATGGCTGTTGTCCTCAACACCTCACTCTCGGGCCCGCGCAGCTATGATGGCAAGATGCAAGATTTCCCTTGGGTCTGGCCCGAGGGCAACCGCAGCCCCACCCCCGACACCATCGACGCTGCCTGCTCGGCGCTTTGGCGGGCATGGGGGCTGATGCTGCTGGCCGTGGCCGTATTGGCGAGCGTTTGACACAAGGCGCCATCTCTGATCTGCAAGACGCAAAGGAAAGGGATAACAATGGCTAAACCGCTGAACACCGCAGAAATCGGCGTTGCCCTGATTGGCGCGGGTATGATCGCCCCCACCCATATTGCCGCACTTTCCGCGCTCCGCCCCCGGCTTGGCTTGCGCGCCATTGTCTCGCAACGCCCCGAACGCGCGATGCATTACGCCAGCCAATACGCTGGCCCCGCGCCACTCTTCACCGCCGATCTGGCGCAAGTGACAGATGACCCCACAATCAAGATGGCCATTGTCGCCACCCCGCCCAGCGTGCGGATTGACCTGATCACGGCGCTCGCCCAATCGGGCACACATATCCTGCTGGAAAAACCGGTCGCCCGCACATTGGATGAGGCGCAACAGGTGGTCGATATCTGCAACCGCGCCGGCGTGACACTTGGGGTTCTCTTTCAGCACCGCATGCGCGCACCGTCCCTCGCTGCGGCGCGCCTTATCGCCGACGGCAACTTGGGCAAACTCGGCCATGTCGAGATCGCGGCCCCGCTCTGGCGCGATCAATCCTATTATGACGAGCTGGGCCGCGGCACCTATGCCCGCGATGGCGGCGGCGTGCTGCTGACCCAAGCAATCCACACCATCGACTTGGCGCTCAGCCTGACTGGCCCCGCTGCGGGCCCCGTCACCACCGTCCGCGCCATGACCGCCACCTCGCCGCTTCACCAGATGGAGGCCGAAGATTTCGCCGTCGCGGGCCTTACCTTTGCCAATGGCGCCGTGGGCTCTCTGGTCGCCAGCACCGCGTCATTCCCGCAGCGTCCCGAAACCATCACCCTGCATTTTGAACACGCCTCCCTGCGCGTCGGCACCAGCGACCTTAACCTGATGTGGCGCGATGGCCGCCCCTGCGCCGATGCCCAAATCACCGGAACCGCAACCGATACCGGCCCGACAATCGCCAAACACGAATGGCACCAAGCCGTGATCGACGATTTCGCCACAGCCCTGCGCAATAACCGCCCCCCGCTGGTCAGTGGCCAAACCGCCCTTGCTGCCCACCAACTTATCACGGCTATTGAAACCTCGTCCCGCACCGGCCAGCCCGTCACCCTTAGCCCGCCCCAAGGATAACCATGCGCCGCATCCTCGCCCTTCTTTTGCTAACCGCCAGCCCTGCCCTCGCCGCCCCTTGCGGTGGCTCTTTCACCGCTTTCATCACCGCCATGAAAGCCGAGGCCACAAACCTGACCCCATCCGAGGCCGACCGCTTTTTCCAAAACATCGCACAAGACCCAAAGGTCCTAAAGGCCGACCGCGCCCAAGGCGTTTTCCGCAAAACCTTTACCGATTTTTCCCGCAGCCTGATCAGCCAGAACCGCATCGACAACGGCCGCGCGAATGCGAAAAAATACGCCGCGCTGTTTGACCAAGCCGAAACCGACTACGGCATCCCCTCGGGCATCCTGCTGGCATTCTGGGCGTTTGAAACCGATTACGGCAGCTTTCAGGGCGATTTCAACACCGCCAACGCGCTGGCAACCCTCGCGCATGATTGCCGCCGCCCCGACCTGTTCCAGCCACAACTGCTTGCCGCCACACAGCTTTGGCAAAAAGGCATGTTCGACCCCAACACCACCACCGGCGCCTGGGCGGGCGAAATCGGCATGGTGCAAATGCTGCCCTATGACATCCTGACGCGTGGCGTGGATGGCGATGGCGATGGCAAAGTCAGCCTGAAAACCTCGGTCCCCGACGCCATCCTGTCGGGTGCCGCCATGCTGCGCGATCTGGGCTGGCGCGCGAATGAACCGTGGTTACAAGAGGTAACGCTGCCCCAAACCCTGCCATGGGAAAAAACCGGCCTGCGCACCACAATGACTGGCCCCGAATGGGCAGCCCTTGGCGTCAAACCGCGCAACGGCAGCCTTGCCAACCTGCCCGCCTCTATCCTGCTGCCCGAGGGGCGCAAAGGCCCGGCCTTCATCGCCTACCCCAATTATTCCACGCTGTTCAACTGGAACCAAAGCTTTGTCTACGTCACCACTGCCGCCTATTTCGCCAACCGCTTAGTCGGCGCGCCTGTGTTCAACCCCGGCAACCCCGACCCGCAGCTTTCGCTTGACGATACCAAAACCCTACAAGAAAAACTGCAAAAGCGCGGCTATGATGTCGGCGGCATTGATGGCATCCTTGGCACCAATACCCGCGACGCGGTGCGTCAAGAGCAGCTTCGCCTTGGCCTGCCCGCCGATGCATGGCCTACGCCCGAGCTGTTGGAAAAACTATGACCAACTGGGGTATCTGCACAACCGTGATGGCCCCGCCCGAGCAGGTACAGGCCTTTGCCGCCTACCACCTTGGCATCGGCGCGGCCCATATCTGGCTGCATTTCGACAACCCTGATGACCCCGCGGCCGACCTCTTCAACCACCCGCAAATTACGACCATCCGCTGCAGCGACAGCTATTGGATGGATTATATCGGCAAGCGTCCCGACCGGCACCAAAACCGTCAGGGCCGCAACATGCAGCGCATCTATGCCGCCGAACCCCTGCCGTGGGTCGCCCATATCGACGTCGATGAATACCTCCTGCCTATGGCAAACATCGGCGATACGCTCGACGCCTTGCCAACAAGCCAACCCATACTGCGCGTGGCCCCGTATGAGGCACTGCATGACCCCGCGCTGCCCGATGACATCTTCACCGCCCAGCACTTCCGCGCGCCCCTGAACGGCGCCGAAAACGCGGCCGCCCGCAACCGCATATTCGGCCCCTACGCGCCACTGCTGGAAAACGGCGTCCTGTCCCATTCTGCCGGAAAATGCTTTTTCCGCACCGGTCTCGCGCGATTCGAACCCCGCCTGCACGGTGCTTTTCGGGCCGGCGCCCGCGTCGATGGTGGTGATTTCAGCCGTTACATCGCCCTGCTGCATTTCCATGCCCAAGACCCCACCCGCTGGCGTGACCGCCTGCAATTTCGCCTGACGCGCGGCGCGTATCAGTTCAACCCCGCGCTTCAACAATGGCTCTTGGCCGCCAGTGATGCCGAAATAGACAAATTCTATCTTGAAACCCAAACCGCTACGCCGGAAACTCTTGCAAAACTGCGCGCCGAAGACGCGCTGATCAGCACCTCGTTACACCTGCGCCAACATATCAAGGACATGCCCCTCACATGACCCCAAGCACCGCCGAACTCATGGCCGCCCTGCCGCATATCCACGCCGCGCCCAAAACCGACAGCCGCGTCGAACAGCTGTGCTTCCGGCCCGCCCGCAACCAACGCACATTCCCCGACCATCTTACCCTGACCCGCGCCCAAGGCGTGCCGGGTGAACGCTGGCTGACCGAGCCTTGGCTGCGCCTGCCCGATGGCAGCCCCGACCCGAATATCCAGGTGTCCATCCTGCCACTGCGGGTCCTCAACCTCGTCTGGGCCGAAACCGACGCCGAGCCCCACCCCGGCGATACCATCATCGCCGATCTTGATACATCCGAGGCGAATTTGCCCGCAGGCACCTTGCTGCAAGCAGGCAGCGCCGTGCTGCGCGTATCAAACCTGTTCAACGATGGCTGCGTCAAATGGAAAGCCCGCTACGGAGCCGACGCCAAAAACTGGATCACCGCCCCCGGCCACCCGCAGCTGCGCCTGCGCGGCATCCTCTGCGCGATCGAGCAAGACGGCATCCTGCACCTCGGCGATCCCATAACCAAACTCTGACCGCGCCAAACCTCCCACCGCGCCAAAACTCAGGCTTCACAAGGCCTGAACCGCGCCGGTTTCATCTTGGCAAAAATACCTGAAACACTTGGCCGTTCAGGCCCGAGATCCGCATTCTCTTTGGCCCAAATATCCAATCCCGCCGCCGCCCGATGTACAATGCGTCAAGACCAAACCCGCCCGCAAAACTGCGGACGCGCAGGTTAATTTTTGGTAAACTGAATCACGAAAACAAAGCAATATCAAAGCATTGCAATATTGACCGCGCGTGGACAACCCTGCAATTTCGCGCCTCAGGCCACCAGCGCCTCGGCCCGTTTCAGGTCCACACTCACCAACTGGCTCACCCCTTGCTCGGCCATCGTCACGCCGAACAAACGGTCCATTCTGGCCATCGTGACCGCATGGTGGGTGATGATCAAAAACCGCGTTTCCGTCCGCCGCGTCATTTCATCCAGCAAGTCACAAAAACGCGTCACGTTGGCATCATCCAGCGGCGCGTCCACCTCATCCAGCACGCAAATCGGTGCCGGATTGGCAAGGAAAACCGCGAAAATCAGCGCCATCGCGGTCAAGGTCTGCTCGCCCCCGGAAAGCAGGCTCAGCGTCGCCAGTTTCTTACCCGGTGGCTGGCACATGATCTCCAGACCAGCCTCCAGCGGGTCATCCGATTCCACCAGCACCAAACGCGCCTCACCGCCGCCAAAAAGGTGCGTGAACAGCGTCCCGAAGGAATTGTTCACCTGTTCAAACGCCGTCAAAAGCCGCTCGCGCCCTTCGCGGTTCAGGCCGGCAATACCTGCCCGCAGCTTCTTGATCGCCTCTTCCAGATCGGTCTTTTCCTTGGCCAGCGCGTCATGCTCTTCCTGTACCGATTTCGCATCTTCTTCGGCCCGCAGGTTCACCGCACCCAAAGCCTCGCGTTGCCGCTTCAAACGCCCGACCTCGGTTTCCAGATGCTCGACGCCCGGCATCTTTTCGGGGTCGGCATCCAACGTCTCTAACAGTGCCTCGGGCGCAGATTCGGCCTCTTCGCGGATCCGCAAGGCTGCCGCCTCGCGTGCCTCAACCGCCGCCTCATGCCGCGCCTCGGTACGGGCGCGGGCCTCACGCGCCTCACCTGCCAAACGCTCGGCCTCGCGCTCATGCAAGGTAGCCTCGCGCAGCGACGATTCCGCCAGAACCAGCGCATCGGATGCCGCCGCACGCCGCGCTTCGGCTGCCTCCATCGCATCCGCCAACTCTTCGCGCTGGATGGCAATCTCTTCCGGCGCGGCCATCGCGTCGACCAGCTCGTCCTCGGCAGCGGACTTGCGTTCCGCCAGCTCTTGGTTGCGCTTTTCCGCAGTCTCCAAGCGGTGCTTCCAGCCCGAGGTTTCCTTGATCACCTCTTGCCGCCGTTTCAGCCGCGCCTCGCCCTCGCGGCGCAATTCATCATGCGCCGAGCGCCGCGTCATCATTGTGATGCGCGCGGCCTCGACAGCTGTTTTCAGCGCCTCAACAGTGGTTCGTGCCGCATCAAGATCGGGCAGCGCCTCAACAGCGGCGCGGGCATCGCGCAGCACTGCGCGGGCATCTGTCGCTTCGGTTTCATAGCGGTTCACGGCCAGCCGCGCGGCTTCAAGCTTCCCGCCAGCGATAGAACGGTCTGCCTCGGCGCGGGCAAGCGCACGGTTAGCTTCGGTCACGCGCCCATCGGCAGCGCGGCGGGCGTCACGCGCCATCTGATCGGCACGTGCAAGATCGGCGAGCCGCGCTTGCAGCGCCTCATGTGCCAGCCTTGCCCCATCGGCCCGTGCGGCAATATCTTCGAGGTCGCGTTTCAGCTGCACCAGCCGGTTCAACTGTTTCAGCCGCAGCGCAGCCGCCGAGGGCGCATCATCGGCCCCCGCGCGAAACCCGTCCCAGCGCCATAGATCGCCCTCGATACTGACCAACCGCTGGCCGGGGCGCAGCAAGGGCTGCAGAGCGGCCCCTTGGGCGCGGGAAACAAGGCCGATATGGCCAATCCGGCGGCGCAGAACATCCGGCACGCGAACCCATTCGCCAAGCGGCTGCGCCCCGTCTGGCAAAGCTGCTTTCGCATCATAATCGGGCAACGCGGCCCAACCTGATACTGCCCCCGCTGGCACCGCTGGCGCACGCAGATCATCGGCAAGCGCGGCCCCCAGTGCGGCCTCATACCCCGGCTGAACCGAACACTGGTCCAGTACTTGGCTGCCCGCCGCGGATTCGCGCTCGACCAACCGCGCCAAGGCCGCCACTTCGGCACGCAAAGCATTTGCTTCGCCTTCGGCTTCGGAGCGCATGGCGCGGGCCTCGGCCTCGCGGGTTTGCACATCGGCACGGGCCTCTTCGGCACTTAACAACGCCTCTTCGGTTGCCTCGGCCAGCGCGAGCGCCTCTTCTTGGGCAATCTCGGCGGCCTCATAGCCCTCTGCGGCACGGGCCTCGGCCTCAAGCGCCTCGGCGGCCGCCTCTTTGGCGCGGGTAGCCTGGGTTTCGGCCTTTTCAACTGTGCCTTGGGTATCGGCCAACAAGCGCCCCGCCGATTGATGGCGGGCGGCAAGGCGCGCGACATCTTCGGTCATTTCCGACATGCCGCCTTCGCGCTCGGTCAGCAAGGCGCCTGCCTCGCGCGCCGCATCGGCCGCATCACGCAGCTTTTCGTCATGGCCTTCGGCGGCACGGGCCAATTGCTCGGCCTCCCATTCCAGCCGCTCAATCGTGTCTTGGGCATCGCGGTTCAAACCCGCTTCGCGCTCCATATCGCGGGTCAGCTGGTCAATGCGGCCACGCAGGGTTTCGATCATCTGCAAGGCGCGGGCCTCGGAATCGTTCAGCGTATCGCGCTGGACGGTCAGGCGTTGCAAGACCGCACCGGCAATTGCCTCTTCCTCGCGCTTGGGTGGCAGCGCTTCTTCGGCCTTGGCGCGGGCCTGTTGCGCCACGTTCGACAGCGTTTCGGCTTTGCCAGCCTGAACCAGACGTTCACGCAGCAAGGATTCGGCCTCATGCACCGCCATATCCGCCTCGCGCCAGCGGCGGAACAGCAACATCCCTTCGGCGCGGCGCAATTCGGTGCCGATTTCGCGATAGCGGGCGGCTTGGCGGGCCTGACGGGCAAGGGTGCCTAGTTGACTGGCCAGCGCCTCAAGCACGTCATCTACACGGGTCAGGTTGGTTTCGGTCGCGGTCAGCCGCAGCTCGGCTTCATGGCGGCGCTGGTAAAGGCCGGAAATGCCTGCGGCTTCTTCCAGAATGCGGCGCCGCGCCTTGGGCTTGGCGTTGATCAGTTCGGCAATCTGGCCTTGCCGCACCAAAGCCGGCGAATGCGCACCGGTCGAGGCGTCGGCAAACAGCATCTGGATGTCGCGCGCGCGCACATCACGGGTGTTGGCCTTATAGGCCGAGCCTGCATCGCGGGTAATCCGGCGCGTGATCTCTATCTGATCGGCATCGTTGAAGCCCGAGGGCGCTAGCCGGTCCTGGTTATCCATGACCAGTACCACTTCGGCAAAGTTGCGGGCCGGGCGGCTGGTGGTGCCCGCAAAAATCACGTCTTCCATGCCGCCCCCGCGCATCGCCGTGGGGCGGTTTTCGCCCATCACCCAGCGCAATGCCTCAAGCAGGTTGGATTTGCCGCAACCATTCGGACCAACCACGCCTGTCAAACCCTCATGGATAATCAAATCCGTGGGGTCTACAAAGCTTTTAAAGCCGTTAAGCCGAAGGCGGTTGAAACGCAAAGGGTTGGCACCTGTGATTCTGGTCAGGGCGTGATGGTCTGTTTCATCACGGAATGTGTCAACCCGTTAACCCCCAGCATTATGGGGTATCGGGCAGGTTATCCACAACATCTTGGCAATAGGGGGATAGTTGGCACCCCTTTGGCAGCTTTCATGTTTAAGCAAGCGCAGAATCGCTTGACCGGCTGGCGTAAGGCCCTGAAGGTTGCGGACGCAAAGGAAGCCAGAATGACCCCATTTCAACCCAAAGAACCGTATGATTGGGAAGCGCTGCTGGCGTTGATCAGGCGGGCATTTGCCGGGATGGAAGGGCGGATTGACCCGCCATCTTCATTGCACAAGGTCACACCGCAAGATCTGGCGACATATGCGGGTGAAGTATGGGTTATTGGCCAACCGCCGCGCGCCTGCATGGTGCTGACGCCCAAACCGCATGCGCTGAATCTGGGCCGATTGTCTGTAGATCCGGCCTATCGCCGCAAAGGCTATGCACATATGCTTATCACCCATGCCGAGGCGCGCGCACGCGCCCTTGGGCTGCCCGCGCTAGAACTGCAATCGCGCATCGAGCTGGTAGAAAACCACGCGATTTTCTTTGCGCTTGGTTTCAAGCAGGTGGGTGCGACGACGCACCCCGGTTTTGCCACGCCGACCTCGCTGGTATTCACCAAACAGGTCTGAAACCGCCTAGCCTTGGGCCTGCCGCGCCCGCCACAGCGTGAACAGCCCTGCCAGAACAACGACGCCTGCGCCAATAGCGACATGCAGTTCCAGCACCTCATGGAACACAGCTATTCCCAATGCCGAGGCAAAGACCAGTTGTAGATAGGCAAAAGGTTGAATGGCCGAGGCCTCGGCCACCTCATAGGCGCGGATCAGCATGAAATGGCCAACAACGCCGGTGATGGAAAGCAGCAGCATCCAGACCCAATCGGCGGCGACCATCGGTTGCCACTGTGTCGCCCCCAACAGCGTCGTGATAACCGCCCCTACCGTGCCAACCCAAAAGAACGAAACGATGGCGGTGTCTTTGCGACCGACATAGCGGGTCAGCAGGCCGTAGGTGGCAAATATCAGCGCCCCCGCAATTGGCAGCAGGGCATCGGGGGAAAACACCGCAAAACCGGGCTGCAAGATTATCAGCACGCCGACAAATCCGATGCCAATCGCCGCCCAGCGCCGCCAGCCCACAAACTCGCCCAAGATCGGGCCGGACAGGGCCGCGATCAAAAGCGGGTAACAGGCAAAAATCGCATGATTGCCGACAAGCCCGATTTTCACAAAACCCAGCACCAGAACGTTGATTTGCACCGCCAGCAATGCCCCCCGCAAGGGTTGCAGGAACGGGTGCCGCGTTGCCCCCGCCGCCCGCAGGCTGCCCGCCTTGCGCCGCGCCAACCAGATGGCAAAGGCAGCAAAGAACCAATAGCGGATCATCACCACCATCAGCACATTATACTCGCCCGCCAGATGCCGCGAAATCCCGTCTTGCATCGCAAAAACAAAGGTTACGCCAACCATCAGCAGAATGCCAAGACGGGTGTTTTGCGCCTTCATCTTTGGCCCACCCGCAGGCCTTTGCCTTGGTTGACCTGACGGCTGCGGATTACTGTAAACAGCCCTGCAAGGATAACGATACCGCCACCAATTACGATGTTCATCCGCAGGGCCTCATCAAACACCGTGATCGCGATGATGGTGATGAAAACGATCTGTAAATAGGCAAAGGGCTGCAAGGCACTAGCCTCGGCCATTGAATAACTGCGGATCAAAAGAAAATGGCCGAAAAGCGCAAGAAAGGAATAGACCGCCAGAATGAACAGATCAAACAGCGGCATTGCGGTCAGGTATGGCAAGCCGATTGCTGTCATCAATACGCAACCGATGATGCCTGACCAAAAGAAGGAAATAAACGCAGGCTCGTCACGCGTGGTCAGCCGTGTCATCAGGCTGTAGAGCGCAAAAAGCAAGGCACCGAGCAGGGGCAAAAAGCTGTCGATGGAAAACACGCCGCCATCGGGTTGCAGCAGCACGGCCACGCCCACCATGCCGATCACAATCGCCGTCCAGCGCCGCCAGCCGACTTTTTCACCCAGTATCGGCATGGCAAGCCCTGCCACCAGCAAAGGGCTAACCGCAAATATCGCATGGGTGTTGATCAGGCCGATCCGCGTATAGGCATAGACCATTACGCAGATCTCGGCGATCAGAATGACCGAGCGGACCAGTTGTAGCCACGGGTGGCGCGTGCGCACAGCGGCGCGCAATCCGCCGGGTTTCATCAGCGCCTGCACGGTCACGAAAATAGCGAAAAACCAATAGCGCACCATGATGACCATAAACACGCTGTAACCGGCGGCCAAATAGCGGGCAAAGCCATCTTGCACCGCGAAAATAAACACGGTGACGATCATCAGCAAAATGCCAAGCCGGGTGTTTTGGTCTGTCATGTTGGCATCTTTCCTGTCGCCATATGGCGTTTGTGGCCATGGCCTTTGCGCCGCTCTACGGTAAATCCGGCGGCTTGCAAGCCTCGGCGTACGAAACCCGCTGCCGTATAAGTCGCAAAGCTGCCGCCCTTGGCCGTGTGGCGGGCAACTTCGGCCATCAAATCCTCGTTCCACAGCTCGGGGTTTTTGGCGGGCGAGAACCCGTCCAGAAACCACGCATCGGCGCGGTGTTGCCAAGCGGGCAGTGTGTCGCGGGCATCGCCGATAATCACCTCAACTGCGATGGGGCCAAGCTGAAATTTTCGCGCGCCTGTGGCCCATTGGGAAAGAAACGGGGCTGCCACTGCTTCTGCCTCGGGGAATGCCTCCAGCGCGCGGGCGATATCGGGGGCGGCCATCGGATATGCCTCAAACGAGGTGAACCGGATCGGCGTATCGCCCACCGCCAACAGGGTCGCGAGCAAGTTCAATCCGGTGCCAAAGCCCAGCTCGGCAATGTGAAAGCCGGGGCGCAGGCGGGCGGGCAGGTCATTGCCTGCCAAGAACACATGGCGCGTTTCATCCAACCCGTTGGCAAGGCTGAAATAGGGGTCGTCGAACTGCGTCGAGATCGGCAAAGCGCCGTCGCGCCATTCCAGTTGCGGCAGGGTTTCGGGGTTACTCTGGTCGGGCACGGGGAAATCGCCTATGGGATTGCTTTGGGGCGACAATGGGCAAAGGGGCGCGGAATGGCAACGCCAGATCTGACAGTGCACGGTGCGGGAATTTTTGGCCTGTCGATTGCCTGGGCCGCCTTGTTACGTGGTGCACGGGTGCGGGTGGTCGAGGTGTCGCATCCGGGGGCTGGCTCTTCCGGCGGGATCGTGGGGGCGCTGGCGCCGCATGTGCCGGAAAATTGGAACAGCAAAAAGGCGTTTCAACTGGACTGTTTGCTGGGTGCCGAAAGCTGGTGGCGCGAAGTGCACGAAACCGGCGGCCTTGACCCGCTATATGCCCGCACAGGCCGCCTGCAACCCGTGATGGACGAGGGCGGTCTGGCGTTGGCCCTTGCGCGGGCCGAGACGGCGAAAGAGCTGTGGCAAGGCCGCGCCGAATGGCAGGTCATCGCTGCAACGGGCGCGGAATGGGAGCCGCACAGCCCCACCGGATGGCTGATCCATGATACGCTGACGGCACGTTTGCACCCAAGGGCTGCGGGGGCGGCACT
This sequence comes from Pseudorhodobacter wandonensis, assembly GCF_001202035.1. Lineage (GTDB taxonomy): Bacteria > Pseudomonadota > Alphaproteobacteria > Rhodobacterales > Rhodobacteraceae > Pseudorhodobacter > Pseudorhodobacter wandonensis. The sequence goes on from NZ_LGHT01000041.1 coordinate 138,562, forward strand.
GCTGGCGGCGATAAAGGCAAAAGGCGGCGAGCTGGTTATTGGCGCTGCCGAGACCGTCGGCCCGCAGGTTTGGGCGACGGGCTATGCAGGCTTGCTCGACCTGTCGCAGGGCCGCGCCCGCGCCGTTGGCGGCGGGGTAAAGGGCCAAGCCGCCAGTTTCCGCTTTGACGCCGCAAGCTTGCCCCAAGTTTTCACGGATGGCCTGCATATCATCGGGCATGGTGATGGCACCGTCGCCATCGGGTCAACTTCCGAGCGCGAATGGACGGATGCCACCAGCACCGATGCTCAGCTGGATACGCTGATCGCCAAGGCCCGCGCGGCCCTGCCCTGCCTTACAGATGCGCCGGTGATTGAACGCTGGGCCGGAATTCGCCCGCGCAGCCGCAGCCGTGCCCCGATGCTGGGCGCATGGCCCGACCGGCCCGGCCATTTCATCGCCAATGGCGGATTCAAGATCGGGTTTGGCATGGCCAGCGGTGTGGCGGCCTGCATGGTCGACCTGGTGCTAGAGGGGCGCGACACCATGCCTGCGGAATTCCGCGTCGAGAGAAGCCTTTGACCCCTTGAACCCCACGCCGCATCAGCGCAATGTTTGTGCAAATTGCGGATTTGGGGGTAAAAAATGCGGCACGGTGGGCAGATTTTGGTGGATCAACTGGTGGCCCAAGGTGTCACCCGCGTGTTTTCGGTTCCGGGGGAAAGCTTTCTCGCTGCGCTGGACGGGTTGCGTGACAGCGGGATTTCCAACGTCGTTTGTCGGCAAGAAGGCGGCGCGGCGATGATGGCCGAGGCGCAGGGCAAGATGACAGGCAAACCCGGCGTGTTGTTCGTGACCCGCGGGCCAGGGGCCACGAACGCGTCGGCGGGTATTCACATCGCCAAGCAAGACAGCACGCCGATGGTGGTTTTCGTAGGCCAGATTGCCCGCGCCCACCGCGACCGCGAGGCGTTTCAGGAAATGGATTACCGCGCGGTGTTTGGCACTATGGCGAAATGGGCTGCCGAGGTGGACCAGATCGAACGCTTGCCCGAGTATATCAGCCGCGCGTTTCATGTGGCCTGTTCGGGGCGGCCCGGCCCAGTAGTGTTGGCCCTGCCCGAAGATATGCTGTCCAGCCATGCCGAGGTGGCCGATCTGCCCGCCCCTGCGCCGCAGCCCCTTGCGGTAAGTGACGCGCAGATTGCTGCCATTACAGCAGCCCTACAAACCGCCCAGCGGCCTTTGGTGATCGCTGGTGGGCCGGGTTGGTCACAGGCCACGGCCGATGCTTTGGCCCGCTTTGCCGAGGGTTGGAACCTGCCCGTGGCCGTGACCTTCCGCCGCCAGGATCGCATGAACAACGATCATCCGCATTTTGCCGGTGATCTGGGTGTGGGCATGAACCCCAAGCTGGGGCAACGATTGGCACAGGCCGATCTGTTATTGGTGCTGGGCGCGCGGCTGGGCGATATCGCCACCAACGGCTATGAGATTTTGGACCCGACCCGCCCCGGCCCGCGCATTCTGCACATCCACGCCGACCCGGATGAGCTGGGCCGTGTGTTTCATCCGGCATTGGCGATTGCGGCGCCGACGGCCGATGTCGTGGCGGCGCTGGCGGGCACCTCGGGGGATGGTGGTTGGGCCGAATGGACCACGCAGGCGCGGGCCGAGTATGAGGCATGGCAACAGCCGACCGAAACACCCGGCGCGGTAAAACTGGAACAAGTAATCGCATGGCTGGCGGGCAACTTGCGCCATGACAGCATTATCACCAATGGCGCGGGCAATTATGCGGCCTTTTTGCACCGCTACTACCGGTTTCAGCGGTTCGGGACCCAGCTTGCACCAACTTCAGGGTCTATGGGCTATGGCTTTCCCGCGTCCGTGGCGGCGTCACTGCAACATCCTGACAGAACCGTGGTTTGCATGGCAGGCGACGGCTGCTTTCAGATGACTTGCAACGAGATGTCAACAGCTGTGCAGCATGGCGCAAAGCCGATTGTGATTGTGGCCAATAATGGCCGCTATGGCACCATTCGGATGCACCAAGAGCGGCACTTTCCCGGCCGCACCTCTGGTACCGATCTTGCCAACCCCGACTTTGCGGCACTGGCACGCGCCTATGGCGGGCATGGCGAAACGGTGACCGATCAGGCCGAATTTGCAGCCGCTTTCGGGCGCGCCCAAGCCAGCGGCACGGTTGCAGTGATCGAGTTGAAGCTGGATCCCGACATGCTGACAACCGGCCAAACGCTAAGCCAAATACGCGCAGCCAGCCAGAAATCCTGACGCGGGGCGCTTTGATTACACTGTGTAAAGTCAGCGCACCGCGACTGGTTTCAATGACCGCTTAGCTCTGCGCTGACATTCACCACACCCACAGCCCCGCGCAGTTTTGCACGGTAAATTACCAGCGATTCCACCACCCGCATCACATAGGTGCGGGTTTCATTGAACGGGATGGTTTCAACCCAATCCACCACATCCACGCCGGGCTGCCTTGGGTCGCCAAACTCGGTCACCCAGCGGCGCGGACGCCCCGGCCCCGCGTTATAGCCCGAGGCGACAAGGGCGACGGCGGGACCGAATTCATCAACCAGTTGCGCCAGATAGGCCGCGCCAAGCCCAACGTTATAGGCCGGATCGGTGGTCAGCTGCGACAGCGCATAGGGCTTGCCGGTCTTTTCGGCCATCAGCTTGGCAGTGCCCGGCATCACCTGCATCAGGCCACGCGCCCCCGCAGGGCTGACAACGCCCACGTTAAATTCGCTTTCCCGCCGCGCGATCGACAGCGCCAGAGCGCGACTGACGGCAAGGTTATCTGGCACCATGCCAACAACGGGAAAATAGGCGCGCGGCAAAATAACACCCCGCGACGCCGCCTGTTTGCCGACCAGCACGGCGATATGCGGCTGCCCGCTTTGCAAGGCGAAATCAGCCAGTTGATCCAGCTCTTTTGGCCCCAAACCTTCGGCCAGATGCAACACAAACCGCTTGGCCAGATCAAGATCGCCTGCCGCAAGCAAAAGCTGAGCAGCCTGCAAAACCGACGATTTCGCGAAACCGGCTTGCCGCCAATCGCTTGGCTTGGCATTGGCCAAAAGCGACGCGTCCAACGGCAGCCCCAGCTTTTCGGCGCTTAACAGGCCGTAATAGGCCGTTTGGTGCTTGGCCCCTGCCTGAAACGCCAAACGCGCGGCGGCGGCATTGCCCAATGCCTCTTCGGCACGGCCTTCCCAATAATGGGCGCGACTAAGGCTGATCGGGGTGCTAACACCCTGTTTCAAGTGCTGGAAATGGTTGCGGGCAGTCATCGGATCGTTCAACTTGCGCAGCGCGATGAAGCCGGCCAGAAACTCCAACTCGGCATAGTCGCCGCCTTCGGTCAGGCGGTGAGAGGCGGCTATGCGGTAAGCCTCGTTCATCCGCCCCGCCTCGATCAGATCACGGACAAGGCGGATACGCCGGTCGGCCCATGCATCCGGTCGGCCCAGCGATGCCTCGGAAATAGAGCGTTCCAAAATAAGGGCGGCTGCGCCATCGGTGAGCCCTTTGCGCGACCGCCAGACAAACCTGTCATAGGCCAGCCCGGCATTCCCGGATTCTGCGGCAGGTACGGCAGCAATCAGACCATCAACCCCGTCAGCCATATCGCGCAGCGCGATGCGGGCCTTGGCCAAGGCTTGCCACCCCTGAGACACCAAGGGCAGCATTTGCCGCGCCTCGGCCGTGCGCCCTTCCCAAAGCAACATGTCCATGCGCTTGGTATGTGCCGATTGCAGCGCTTGCGGTTGCAGGGCCAGCATTTCGGCCTGCGCGCCTGCGTCAAATTTCAACTTCACCCAAGCACGCCGCGCCTCGACGCCCGCGCCATCCTTGTTGCCTTTGGCCAGAAAGGCCTTGACCAATGCAATAGACCCCTCGGCCGTAGAGGGTTTATCCTTGGCGAAATAGGCGATCACCCGGTCGGGCGTGCTGGACCGCGCCACAGCCACTTCGCCCTTTTGGTGCAGCCAAGGCAAGCCCGGCCAATCGCGGCGGCGGGCCAGAAAATCCTCATACTCGCCCAGCAGGCCATCACCTGCGCGCAGACGTTGCCATTCTATGACATCATGCGCCACGCCAGCGGGCGCCAAGGCCAGCGCCTTACTCCAATCACGGGCATCGGCAGCAGATAGCGCATTGCGCAAATCATCTGTTGCATCGGCGCGGGCGTATGTGGCTAGCCCCCCTGATAAAATTAACAAAACCCCGCAAAGACGGGCAAAGGACGACAGGTTATGGGCATGTGATATTTTCATGCCGCCAATTTGCCATTGTGGCCCGCAAGGCGCAACTCACATCGCTGCGTGCAGGCCATTTCGTGCCACGCTTGGCAAGGGCCGCACATAGCGCTAGGAAGACGCACACACCAACGGGGCGATTCAAAAAAGGCCGCCCATTTCATAAGAGGAGAAGCGTACCATGTTCAAAGGGTCAATGCCTGCCCTGGTCACGCCGTTCAAGAACGGCCAAGTTGACTTGGTTACGCTGAAGAAACTTGTGGAATGGCATATTGCCGAGGGTAGTCACGGGCTGGTTCCGGTTGGCACAACAGGCGAAAGCCCGACCCTGACACATGCCGAGCATGGCCAAGTGATTGAAGAGGTGGTGAAAGCCGCCGCCGGCCGCATTCCGGTAATCGCAGGCGCGGGCTCGAATAACACCGCCGAAGGGATCGGCCTTATTCAGCACGCCGAGCGCGTTGGCGCATCGGCTGCGCTGGTGGTGACGCCTTATTACAACAAGCCGACGCAGGCTGGTTTGATTGCGCATTTCACCGCGCTGCATGATTGCTGCAGCTTGCCGATTATCATCTACAACATCCCCGGCCGTTCTGTCGTGGATATGTCGCCTGCCACAATGGGCGAGCTGGCAAAGCTGCCGCGCATTGTCGGCGTCAAGGATGCAACGGGTGACTTGTCGCGCGTGCCAAAGCAGCGCATCACCTGCGGCAAGGATTTCATCCAGCTTTCGGGCGAGGATGCCACAGCTTTGGGCTTTAACGCGCATGGCGGCGTGGGCTGCATTTCGGTCACGGCCAATGTGGCCCCGCGTCTTTGTGCCGAGTTCCAAGAGGCAACGCTGGCAGGCGATTACAGGAAGGCACTAGACCTGCAAGACCGCCTGATGCCGCTGCACGAAGCCATCTTTATCGAGCCGGGCCTTGTGGGTGCAAAATACGGCATGTCTTTGCTGGGCCGTTGCTCGGAAGAGGTGCGGTTGCCGCTGACCGGTCTGACCGATGGCACCAAAGCGAAAATCCAAGCTGCTATGCGCCACGCTGGCCTGCTGAACTGATGCGGGCAACCGCGTGATTTTGACACGTAACTTTGACCGGCGCACCACAAGGTGCCGCCGGTCTTTTTAATGAACCAAGGCAGGCCCGACCATGAACGACAATCAACGCGGCGGCCTGTTTATGATTGCCGCAATGGCGGGCTTTGCCATTGAGGATATGTTTCTGAAAACCGCCGCACAGCAGGTGCCGGTAGGGCAGATCTTGATGATTTTTGGCACGGGTGGCGCAATTGGCTTTGCCATTCTGGCCAAACGCCAAGGTGCGCGGCTGTTGAACTCGGAAATCCTTAGCCGCGCCATCCTGATGCGCGCGATGTTCGAGGTGATGGGGCGGCTGTTTTTTACCCTTGCGCTGGCGCTGACGCCGCTGTCTTCCGTTTCGGCGATTTTGCAGGCCACGCCTTTGGTGGTTGTGGCGGGTGCGGCGCTGTTTTTTGGGGAAAAGGTGGGGTGGCGGCGCTGGTCGGCGATTACAGCGGGCTTTGTCGGCGTGCTGGTCGTGTTGCGGCCGGGGATGGACGGGTTCACCCCGCTTTCGGTGCTGGCAGTACTGGGGATGCTGGGCTTTGCGGGGCGCGACCTTGCCACGCGGGCCGCCGCTAAAACCCTGTCAAACCTGACGCTTGGCGTCTATGGCTTTGCGGTTCTGGTGCCAACGGGTGCCGCTTTGCTGGCGTGGACTGGGGGCGCGGTGGTGCCGGATGCGCGGTCCGGTTTTGCACTGGCGGCTGGTACTTTGGTCGGCATTGCAGCCTATTTCGCGCTTACCGTGGCCATGCGCACAGGCGAGGTGTCGCTGGTCACGCCGTTCCGCTATACCCGCCTGCTCTTCGCGCTTATCCTGAGCGTGCTGGTCTTTGCCGAGCGGCCCGATGCGGCAACCTTGCTGGGCAGCGCAATCATCGTCGGGTCGGGCATTTACACCCTGCTGCGCGGGCGCAAGGCGCGTTGATCAAGGGCTTGCGCGACGCCTGCGCCTAATGCACTCTGGCAGCTATGGATGCAGTTGATTTGAAAACGATTACCCAAGCCAACCGCGCCGCCTGGGATGCCTCGGCGCAGGCGCACGCGCAGGGCGATGACTGGGCAAAGTTGCTGACAGGCTTTGCCGAAGGTGGGTTTTCAACTTTTGACGATTGTATATCCAAAACTTTGCAAACGATTGACCTTGCTGGAAAAACATCAGTTCAAATTGGCTGCAACAACGGACGAGAGCTGCTGTCGCTGGCGCAGTTCGGCGCAATCCCCGCGCTTGGGATTGACCAATCTGCAGGTTTCTTGGCCCAAGCCTGCCAACTGGCAAAAGTAGCAAACAGCGATTGCACCTTTCTATGCGCCGATATTTACGACCTGCCCGAAACCACACCGCGCAACCACGACTTTGCGTTGATCACCATTGGCGTGCTGAACTGGATGCCCGATTTGGCACAGTTCTTTCGTATTGTGGCGGTGCTGTTGGCACCACACGGTCGCCTGCTGATCTATGAAACACACCCGGTTTTGGATATGTACGATCCGGACGCACCAAACCCATATCTACCCGAGCGGTCGTATTTTCAAACCGCGCCGTAGGTGTTTGAAGATGTGATAACCTATGACGGGTCAGACGCGGGCAAAGGCGCGCGGTCCTATTGGTTCGCTCATCCTTTGGGGGCGATAGTCACCGCTATTGCAGCCGCCGGCCTGCGCATTGAAAGCCTAACTGAACACCCTCACTCCAACCGCGAGATTGAATTTGACAAATACCAAAACCAACCGGCACAACTGCCGCTCTCCTATACTCTGATCGCCAAATGCGGTTAATCCTGCCGCTTGCGGGCGTTCATCTGGCCCAGCCGCACATGGCGCAGTGCCTCGACCAGCAGCGCCGTTAGCAGACCAAAGTTCAGCAAGCCATTGGCCGCCGCCATGCCTGACAGCAAGCGCCAATCGCGCGGCAGCAGCACGTCACCAAACCCCAGCGTGGTAAAGCTGACCAAGGAAAAATAAACAGACGCCTCTAACGTGACGAAAATGCCCAGAAGATAAAACGCCAGCGCCCAAATCCACACGCCCGCCGTGATGATCCCCAGCACCACGAACGACACCCCCAGCATCACCAGCAACAGCTTTGGCCGGTGCGGCTCGCGGATCAGCCAAAGGTGGCTGCGGGCAAAGCCCAATTCCATTGCCAAAATCCCCAAGCCTCCCACTGCCAGCGATAGCATCATCAACCCTGTGCCAATGGCTATCTGAAGAAACATGGTTTTCCTTTATGCATTCCGGCGTGCCGCCATCTGGACAGTTGTGCTTACAATCCCTATTTGGAGAGGACCATGGTAAAACACAGTGATCCAAATTCCAAATTGATTGCAGAAAACCGCCGCGCGCGGTTTGATTTCGCTATTGAGGACGACATTGAGGCCGGCATCATGTTGCTCGGGTCTGAGGTCAAGTCGTTGCGTCAGGGTGGCTCTAACATCGCAGAAAGCTATGCGAGCGTTGAGGATGGCGGTTTGTGGCTGATCAACGGCTATATTGCCCCCTATTTGCAGGCCAAGACCTGGGGCCACGAAGAGCGCCGTAAGCGCAAGTTGCTGGTATCCAAGAAAGAACTGGCGCGGCTGTGGAATGCGACCGCGCGTGAAGGCATGACAATTGTACCGCTGAAAATGTATTTCAACGAACGCGGCATGGTAAAGCTAAAGATCGGCATCGCCAAAGGTAAGAAAAACGCCGACAAGCGCGAAACCTCGGCCAAGCGCGATTGGGACAGGCAGAAATCCCGCCTGCTGAAACAAAACCAGTACTGACCCCGTGGCCCTCCGGGTCGGTTTCTGGGTATTTGGCGGCTCTGGCCTTGCCTCAGGCAACTTATCCGATATACCCGAGGCATTGCCGCCCCGGTTATTGCTGCAAGGAGCCAAACATGACCCCCGCCCCGCAAGACGACCCAAGAACGCTTGTATCCACCGATTGGCTGGCCCAACACATCAAAGACCCGGATCTGCGGATCATTGATGCATCTTGGCATATGCCCGCCACGGGCCGCGATGCAAAGGCCGAATATGCCAGCGCCCACATTCCCGGCGCACGGTTCTTTGATATTGATGAAATCTCCGATCATCGGTCAGACCTGCCGCATATGGCCCCGCCGGTGGAAAAGTTCATCAGCCGGATGCGCGCGATGGGTATTGGCGACGGGCATCAGGTGGTGATCTATGATTGCACGGGCCTGTTTTCGGCGGCGCGTGTTTGGTGGACATTTCGTTTGATGGGCAAGATGGATGTGGCCGTACTGGACGGTGGTTTGCCAAAATGGCAGGCCGAGGGCCGCGAGATTGAAGACATGCCTCCGGTTGTGCGCGACCGTCACATCACCGTGCAGCGCCAGTCGGGCCTTGTGAAAGATGTGACCCAGGTGGCGTCAGCATCGAAACTGGCCGAAACCGAAATCATCGACGCCCGCGCCGCCGCCCGTTTCAAAGGCGAGGCCGCAGAGCCCCGAGCGGGTCTGCGGTCTGGACGCATTCCAAATTCCAAGAACGTCCCTTTTGGCAATTTGCTGAACGCGGACGGCACGATGAAAGCGCCCGATGCGCTGAAAACCGCGTTTGAGGCCGCAGGCGTAGACCTTTCCAAACCTGCGATAACCACCTGCGGGTCGGGTGTGACGGCGGCGATCCTTAGCCTTGGCCTTGAACGGATCGGTCACCAAAATCACGCGCTCTATGATGGCTCTTGGGCAGAATGGGGCATGTTTGATGACCTGCCAATCGCCAAAGGCTAGTCCGCCAACCAGTTGAAAGTAAACCAAATGCTGAACGCCCTGAACGCCCAACCGCAAGACAAAATCTTGCAACTGATCCAGATGTACAAAGACGACCCGCGCGATACCAAGATCGATCTTGGCGTTGGAGTCTATAAGGATGCGACCGGCCTGACGCCGGTGATGCGGGCCGTAAAATCGGCGGAAAAGCAGCTTTGGGAAACCGAGAAAACCAAAACCTATACTGGTCTTGCGGGTGAGCCTGCCTATGCCGAGGCGATGCAGACCCTGTTGCTGGATAGCGTGGTGCCTGCCGATCGTTTGTCGGCCGTGGCCACACCCGGTGGCACGGGTGCCATTCGTCAGGCGCTGGAACTAATCAAGCTCGCCAGCCCCGATGCCTCCGTTTGGCTTTCCAACCCCACATGGCCAAACCACCCGTCGATCATCAAATACCTTGGCATGAACATGGCCGAGTACCGCTATTTCGACGCGGAAAGCCGTGGTGTCGATTTTGATGGCATGATGGCCGATTTGGCGCAGGTTAAGGCGGGTGATGTGGTGCTGCTGCATGCCTGTTGCCACAACCCGACCGGCGCAAACCTGACCCTGCCGCAATGGGCCGCTGTGGCCGATTTGCTGGAAAAAACCGGCGCTATCCCGTTTATCGACATCGCCTACCAAGGTTTTGGCGACGGGTTGGAAGAAGACGCTGCCGGCATGCGCTTGCTGGCAAGCCGCCTGCCCGAATTGCTGATCGCGGCGTCCTGCTCAAAGAACTTCGGCATCTACCGTGAACGGACCGGCATTCTGATCGCCATTTCACCAAAGGCTGATATGCGGGCCGTGGTGCAGGGTAACCTTGCGTTCCTGAACCGTCAGAATTTCAGCTTTCCACCCGATCACGGTGCCCGCCTTGTCACGATGATTTTGAATGATCCCGCCCTGCGCGCCGATTGGCAGACCGAGCTGGAAGAGGTGCGCCAGAACATGCTGACGCTGCGCGAGAGCCTTGCCACCGAGCTGCGTCGCCTGTCAGGATCAGACCGCTTCGGTTTCCTTGCCCAGCATCGCGGCATGTTTTCGCGCCTTGGTGCCACGCCCGAGCAGGTTGAAACCCTGCGCCGCGATCACGGGATTTACATGGTCGGTGACAGCCGCATGAACATTGCCGGTCTGAACGCCCGCACCGTGCCGATCCTGGCCAAAGCCATCATCGACGCGGGGATATAAGCCATGTTTGACGCGGTGATCTTTGACCTCGACGGCACGCTGCTGGATACCGAAGCGCTGACGCAAACGGCCATCATTGCAGCCTTTGCCGAGGTCGGGATAGCCGTTGACCCTGCGTTCTTGCACACCCTTATCGGGCGCGATGATGTCACGGGCGCAGGCATTATCCGCGCCAAATATCCCGATCTGGAATTTGACAGCTTTGCCCAAATCTGGAAGCGCTCGGTGCTGGACCATTACGCCCCAGGCATCCCGCTAAAGCCCGGCACGCATGAATTGCTGGGGGCGATTGACCAGCCTCTTGCGCTTGCCACATCCTCGACGCGTGTGCAGCTGGAATTCAAGATGTCCGTCACTGACATCGCCCCATATTTCTGCCACCTCATCAGCTTTGATGATGTGAAGCAGGCAAAACCCGCACCAGACCCGTTCTTGCTGGCGGCCAGTTTGCTGGGCGTAGACCCCGCACGCTGTTTGGCGTTTGAAGACAGCGAGGCAGGCGCCGAATCTGCCCATCGCGCGGGAATGACCGTCGTGCAAGTGCCCGACATTAACCCCGCCTCGGGCCGCTTTGCCCATCTGGTCGCACCCGATCTGCTGACCGGCGCACGCGAGATCGGGCTTTTGCCCAAGTGATCTTGCGAATCTCGTTTTGCTTGCCTATATAGGTCTTGAGAGGTTGGCGCGGGCGAGTGCCTCGCCAACCTGGTCAGGTCCGGAAGGAAGCAGCCACAACGAGCCCCACTTGGGTCGATGTCCAGCCTCTCACCCTACTACCCCCCAACCTGTTGAAAATGCAAATACCCCCTAGCTTGCTGGGGCTTTTGCTGCAAAAGGTTCATAAAGACCGGATTGAAAAACATTCGCCGCCTCAAATGAATGTGGATAGTTCGTGCCACCGTACCGAAAGAGCTATAGCCAATCATCGGGCAGCATGAGCTAGTCGAACAGGACGTGCCTTTTGGCAACCATCACGCAGACGATCGGCGCTCGGTATCCGTAGTCATTGTTTTGCAAATTTGGGTGATCTGCAAAATTGATTTGGGCAAGGCAGATCGCATGTGCGTTGAAAAGGTCGGGTCGATGGTTCCCATTGCGATACCTTAGGAAACCACCGACATTAAGCCTTCGCCAAGTTCAGACGTCGATGACCACCTTGCCGATAGCTTTCCCGCTTGTCAGGCGATCATAGGCCGCGCCAACGCTGTTAAGATCGAAACGCTGCTCATCCAGAAGTGGCTTCATCGCCCCGGCGTCCACGATTTCTGCAAGCTGCGCCAAGATAGCGCCGTGTTCTTCACGCTTGTGATTGTGCAGCATTGGCAGCAACATGAAAACGATATGCAGTGACAAGCCTTTGAAATGCGCTGGCGACAGATCGATTTCCAACAATCCAACCGTCGAGGCTATGCTGCCATTCAGTGCTGCAGCCTCAAAAGAGCTTGTCATATTGGCACCGCCGACAGTATCAAAAATAACATCAAACCCGGCACCATCGGTGTATTTCGCAACGTAGTCGGCGATTTTTTCGGCGGCAAAGTCAATCGGAGTGGCGCCGTATCCCAGGATCACCTCGAGCTGTTTAGCACCGGTTCCGGTGCCATAAACGTCTGCGCCAAAATGCTTGGCCAATTGCACGGCCAAATGCCCTACGCCACCAGCACCTCCTTGCACAAGAACCTTTTGGTCCGCTGCGATGCCTGCGCGTTGCAGCCCCTCATAGGCAGTGATGCCGACCAGCGGGATGGCCGCCGCTTCGCGCATTGAGATCGACTTTGGTTTGTGGGCGATCAGCTTGGCGTCAGCTAGCATAAATTCCGCCAATGCCCCCTGCAGATCGGCCAAACCGCCCGCGCAGCCGTAAACTTCGTCGCCAACTGCAAAGCCAGTCACATTTTCGCCAACTGCATCCACAATACCGGCGAAATCCATACCCAGAATTGCGGGCAGTGCGGGTGAAAGCGGCAGGTCAGCCCCCATCGCGCGGATCATCGTATCAACTGTGTTTACGCTGCTTGCAACAACACGAACAACGACATGGCCGGGCGTGGCGACAGGCTTTGGAAGGTCGGCAGCTTCGAATTTGGCATTTTCGCCGTAGGCTGTGATGGTCGTGGCTTTCATTTGGTAATTCCTATTTTGTCTGATGAGCCACCACCTAAACTATTTAGCGAAGGAATAAATTGACGTAAAAATAGGTTCAGTATTCTGGTTTTGACTATAATCAAGACTCGGGATAACCGGATAAGTATTGGCGACCGCCGCGCTGAAACAATCAGTCACCGCCAAGCAATAGTTGCATCAAACCGCCCCAAACGAAGGCAGCTTGCCCCCCGCTGTTACCTTGCTGATCTTCCTTGTTGCTGAGTGAACAACTCAGCCGCAGCGTTCATTCACAAGTCACGCAGCCACCTAGCTGCAGTTGCGGGAGGAACCCGATAGTGCTTGGTGACCGGCCATCACAATCCCCGCCCAATGATTTCGTTCTGCAACAAAAGTCATCGTAGCGCAGTATTACGGGCGCGGCAGGATTGATCGCTTTTGCCCTGTCTGACCCCACCGGAAGGGCAGGTCTCCCCGCCCTTCCAGAAATCTGCGTTTCTGCGCCTTAGAACGGTGCAAATCCGTCGCTCTTTGCAGTTGGAACGGACCAACGTTGCTGCGGATCGACCTTAGCCTGCGCGCCGCCGAGCCGCGGCAATTGCCCTTGGTCCCCATAAAGCCAAAGAACCAGGTTTGAGCGGGACCCTTTCGTGATCGGCATGGATTCATGCGCCACACTGCCGTGGTGGATCAATGCTGTGCCCGGGGCGAATGTCAGCTCGCTCACCTGTCGGGTTTTCTGGTCAAAGAACCGCACGCCTGAACCGGAAAAGTCTTCGCCCGGAAGGTTCAGGTTGATGTTCAATGTCACCGAAGACGCGTCCGTATGCGCACGCAGAGACGTGTCGGCATCAGCTTGCCACTGGATCGAAAACCCGAAAGTCTGCGTGTCATGGCCAACAACGTCAGGAAACAAGAGCCGCGAAATCGGGCGCATATAGGAAGCCATAAGGCCGCGGTAGAACGACTGGAAGTTCGGGGCCGCAAGATGGCCTTCGGAGCGTTCATCCAGCATCGCGCCACCACGGTTCAATGATATCCCGTAAGGCGGGCGCAGCGGGATTTGCGCATCGGCGACGTTTTCAAGATAGTCTCGCAGGATGTTCAGGCGTTCTGGATCAAAAAACTGGGCCTTATAGACGCCGGGAAACACTTCCTCCCAAAGGTCTTTGACCGCAGCTTCTGTGGTCGGGTCGGCCCAAGCCTGTTCGACCGCCGCACGCAATTCAGGGGCGTAAAGGCTGCTGTCCAGAGCAGAGGTCAGACCCTTGGAATCTTCCCATTCTTTCCAGGCCTCAGTGAAAAGGTTTTTGTTCTGGTCCCAGAATTTCTGCACCGAAAATGAACGTGCCAGCATTTCTTCGCGCGTCGGGCGGGCTATGGCACGGGCGCGGTCGAGTGCATTTGTTTGCATGATATGGTTCCTGTCAGTGCTGCACGTACGCAGGGCCACGTGCAGGTGTTGTTGGGGTTAACTAAGCTTGGCCACGGCGTCTTTGATGCCTTGCATCACGTCAGCCACGTGTTTTGTATCCGTGGCGGCAGGGTGCGGTTGCGCGAAACGCCTGTTGTCATTGTCAAAATACTTGCCCGTAGCATTGACAAAAGACGCGCCCAACGCAGCTTCGCACAGAATACCGGCACCAATTGCCAGATCATTGCCAGCGACACCAAAGCCCTCTTTGACCATTTTAGAAGCCAGAAGCGAGCCGGGGTTCACAGCCACAACGAGCGGGCCGTCCACCAACTCCTTTGCCATTTCGCGCGTCCAGATCGTGATGGCCAACTTGCTTTGGGCATAGGCGCTCATATCATCAAGCTTCTTGCGTCCGCCCATCGCTGCCAGATCAATCGGCGCTTGGGCCGCAGACGACAGATTCACGATACGCCCGTCCTTTGCAATGCTAGGTAACAGCGCGCGGGTTAGCGCGTATGGCGCAAAGGTGTTGACCATAAAACGAAGGTCGTAGCCCTCAGCTGTGACGGGTCGAGGTGCCCTGAGAACGCCAGCATTGTTGATGACGATATCAAGCCGGCTGTGATGTTTAAGAATATCAGCCGCCAGCGCCTGCACGTCGGCCATGCGGGACAGATCGGCAGAATAGGTCTCGGTCTTGCCGCCGACCTTATTTGCCGCTGCTGCAAGCTTCTCTGCGCTGCGACCATGCAGAAAGATTGTGTGCCCTTCGGCAGCCAGCGCCTGTGCGGTCACCAGGCCGATACCATCAGTTGCACCCGTGATAAGAATTGTTTTTGTCATTTGATTTCTTTCGCTTTGTTCATCCAGACAGAAGGTTTCTGACCATCCGGCTTGGGGGCAAGTCAGTAGCGCACCAGTGTCCGGCTCTCGATGCTTTGGCGCACTGTGTGGTTGTTCGGATCCTCAACCATGTCCAACGCGCTATGCCCGATAGAAGCGCGGCCCCGATTGTCGAAAATATTGAAATATGCGACCTCGTCCGGAGTCATTTTGGACATATAAATCCACTGATGATCAGGGTTTGCCGCCAGCCCCATGATCTGGCCCATACGGTCAGGGTAAATCAGGTCGAGCAAAATCCAGTCGCTATTCGAAACTGTCGACGGCAGGATAAACCCAAGCGGGGCCGCGTTGATCGGCGCACCCACGGGCCGCCAAACGTTTACAAAGGCATAGTGGCGTTTGCGCCATTCGGCAGCGTTCCCCTCCCCACTATGTCGATCAACCGCTGTTTGGCACCGTGCAGGCTATAGTCGCTGTGCACATTGCGGGCGGGTCTGCGCGCCGCATCCGGGTCATCCCTGCGCACCGTGTGATCGAAGACGATCACCTCTTTCGCGTCGATTTCATCAGTCAGCAATTTGGTCAACTCGGCATCATAAATGCGCCGCCAACTCTGCCCATCAGCAAAAGAGTGAACCTGACTTGGAAAATTTGCAAAGCCGACAGAGGCATCTTCAAACGATGTGCCAGTGCCAAAGCCGCGTTCATCAAAAACCCGTACCTGCGTGGGCGCAAGTTCCGGCGCGATAAGGTTTCCTACAATTCCGCCGGCATTCAGCTCAAACCACTGCCGCTCGGGTTTGTGCACATGATAATTCACAGTTGCCGTTTGGGTCATGGGTGTCTCCGAAATTCGTCTTGGCCTTTGACATAACACTCTGGAAAAATATAAAAACGGGTCAAAATTGACTTCAGTATTCCGTATAAGGATAAAATATGGATACCCAAAGCCTTCGCTTGTTTGTGCTTTCCTGTGAAACGCTTAATATCAGCGCGGCAGGTCGTGCGCTTGGCATGGCCCCAGCCGTCGCCAGCACACGTATTGCCAAGTTAGAACATTTCGTCGGCGCTGACCTCTTGCACCGCTCAACCCGCAAGGTTTCGATATCGCTGGAGGGGCAGGATTTTCTGCCCTACGCCAAAGAAATGATCGCCCAGGAAGAAGCCGCACTGGCAGCACTTGGCAAAGGCCGGACAAAGATAAGCGGAACGCTGCGGTTCGCCGCACCCAGTTCATTCGCGCAACTCTACATTGCGCCGTTGTTGCCGGCATTCATGGACAAATATCCTGATCTCACCTTGGACCTGCACCTGTCAGACACGCAGTTTGACCTCATTCAGGGCAGCTACGACCTTGCCCTGCGCAATTCCGTTCTGACGGACAGCACCCTGACAGCGCGAAAACTTGCCGACGACAGGCGCATACTTTGCGCGACACCGGGATATCTTGATCGCCACGGCACCCCAGTAAAACCTGCTGATCTGGACAAACATCGGTTGATTGCCTTCCGGGATCTAGAGCCTAGGGGCCTCATTGCATCTGATGGAACACCGGCGGTTTTTGATCCAAAGCGGGCCGCGCAGCGGCTAACCTTGAACGATGGCCTTACCCAAAAGAAGATCACTCTCAACGGGGCCGGAATTTCCATCAATTCCTTGTGGTCAGTCCATGAAGAACTGGCTAACGGCCGTCTTAAACGTGTTCTGCCAGAGTATGAGATTGCCGATAAACCAGCGCTTTGGCTAATCTACCCCAAAAGCAACGTGGTATCGGCCAAAGTCAGGGTTTTCATGGATTTCCTTATTGCGCACATTGGCCGTGCCCAAGCGTGGCAGGGATCAACCTGAATAAGGGCACGATGTACGGTTTAAAACTTGCAATCTTTTCGACGGCTTGGATTTGAAAGTGTACATGCCGCCTTGGTCATGCCCGAGATCATGTGTGAAGACGGGAACATCTCAAGGAAGACCGGAAACCAATTGGTTCGCGAGCAACCGAGGCATCCGGTCGCAAGGAAATCCCGTGATCTGACGTCCCAAATGACGTTTTGCCCCCGAGCTAGGGCGTTGTCGGTACAGGTTCCCTGAATGCCCAACCAAAGCGCGCCGGCGGCATAAACAGTCGCCCCAATGCAAACATCAACGAGGCAGACGTGCTGGAACACATCGAAACCGTGCAAACCGGAAAGACGGCAGCCACTACGGCCGTGAATGGCCTAACCTTCGGCCATAAAATGGCTGGGCCGTTGCGTGTTAAGGCATGTCAAACTGGGCATGGCACCTTTAAAATCACGATCTTTCCCGATACGAGTGCTCCCGTGCATAGGGCTAAATTCCGAAGGAATGGGCGGGTTCACAACTAAGTTAGAAACCTTCCCGCGCTGGATAGGTTGACAGGTCGATCTTGTTCCTGCATCGGTTTGGAATGATAAGAAATGAGCCCTTTGCCAAAGCGATTCAGGTGCTGTCGTGCCTTGCTGTTGCTTTTGCTTTGGTGTTTTTCCCGCCCAATGCGGCGCACGCTGCGGCCAAGGTTCATGGCGGGCATTCTGCAATAGAACAGGGTAAAACGTCTTCGGTTCAGGCTGTTCATTCACATTCGGCACAAATGGATTGTGGCTCAAACAAAACCGCGACATCCACAGCTGACGCGGGCGTACACCAATGCTGTGCCGGCATGTGCTTGGCAGCCATCCTGATTGATGTGTTTACATCACCCCAGACAGATGCATCGGCTATAGCGCTTGCAGCCCCGCACACACTGCCAATAGCCGCAGTTTCGCACGGCTTTTTGCGCCCCCCCAAACACCTGGCCTGACACACAGCCCCCAACTTTCGGGCTTTTTCTCTGCGCGCATCCCCGTGCGAGATGTATTCCTGATCAGGTAAAATATATGAAATTCCAATACTATAGCGGGGCTTTCGCCTTGGCCTTTTGTGCATGTGCATCAACGCCACCAACACCACCCCGAAACCCCAATTCACCCCACGCCCAACGTCGACGGGCAAAGGTCAACCATCCCCGACGGCTCCGGATGGGCCACCCAATATACAGGATACAAAAATGAAACTTGCACTTGCTACAACCCTGCTCGCCCTGACCCTTTCGCCCGCTTTTGCCGACGGCACCCATGGTGGTGGCCATGGTGAGATGATGGAAATCGGCATGCCGGCCCAAAAGTCGGGCAAGATGACCAACGTCACTGTGTCGCTTCTTGAAACCGATGACGGCAAAATGCTGTTTGAACCGCAGGAGTTTACGTTCAAAGCGGGTGAAACAGTCCAGTTCACCATCACCAATGATGGCGAGGCCGAGCACGAGTTTGTCTTGGACACGATGGCCAACAATGCCAAGCACAAAGAGATGATGGAAAAATCCCCCGAGATGGAACACGACGACCCGAATGCAATCCGCCTGCAACCCGGCGAAAAAGGCACCATCATCTGGACTTTTGCCAATGCGGGCAGCTTTGAATTTGCCTGCCTGATCCCTGGCCACTACGAGGCCGGAATGCACGGCGCATTGACCGTTAACTAACGCCCCAAATTCAATAAAAAGGCCGTTCCAATGAATTTTCTTAAAACACTCGCACTGGCTACTTTGGCTTTGGCCGCCTCGCTTTCGTTTGCTGCGGCCGAAACCTTTTCCCAAGGCTCCATCAAAAAGCTGGATGCCAAGGCCCGCAAAGTGACCATCATCCACGAGGAACTGGTTGGTCATGGCATGCCGGCAATGACTATGGTGTTCCGCGCCACTGCAGGAAGGGTCGCCCAATTGGCTGAAGGCAAAGAGATCGCGTTTCTGGCCGACCGTGTGAACGGCAAGCTGACTGTGACAGCCCTGAAATAACGCCCGAATGGGGCGTGGCGTTTCCGTCAGCGCCCCAAGTTTGCGTATAAATACGAAAGAGAATGACATGAATAAACTGGCACTTTTACTCGCAGGCATCGCACTTGCCGCCGGCACTTGGTATCTGATGCAGCCGAAATCCGATCAAACCAGCATTTCAGCCGAGCCACCACTTGCCACGGGTGCAATGGTCGCAGTTTCGCTGCCTGCCAAGTTCACCGAGCAAGAGCAAATAGGAAATCGCGCTTATGATGCGGTTTGTGCTGCCTGTCATGGCGCAAATGCGCAAGGTCAGGAAGGCGTTGCCCCACCGTTGGTTCACCGTATTTATGAGCCAAACCACCACGGCGATATGGCCTTTGTTCTCGCCGCCCAGAACGGGGTCCAAGCCCATCATTGGAAGTTTGGGAATATGCCGCCTGTTGAAGGGGTTACCAAGGCTGACGTCCTTAATATCGTTGCCTATGTACGGGCCTTGCAGCGGGAAAATGGGATAAACTGAGCCAAAGTCGAAAGCAATTTTTGCTTTTGCGGGGCCTCAGGACCAGCGTTAAGCCCGGTTCACCAGGCCCCGCGAGGTAACTATACCGCGCTTTGCGGAAATGGCCCCCCGCCACGCAACGGCGGCCATCTTTCGCTTGCCCGAACAGGCATCAGCCGAGCGATGGGCGGGGCTTGGCCCAAGACCCAAGAAAAACTACAGGCTTTCTTGGCAACGACGCCCCGCATTTTGTCGGTGCGCCCTTTATCGCGTTGCGCCTAGCCGCCAGACGCGTTTGCCTATCGTTAGTCGTTTTTATCCCGATTGATCGGATAGCCGCTCGCTGGCTCTTTGACAGGCTGGACCAACATCCGATCTAACCACTGGTCTCGGGGCGTTCTGAATTGCTCGATCCCGATCGTCATCGCTTCGTGGCCCGCCAAAGGCTGCGCCCTATAGGTGCCCAATAGCCAGTCCCACCAAGGCAGGTTAAAGCCAAAATTGCTGTTCGTTTCCTCTGGCAGAATTGAGTGATGAACGCGGTGCATATCTGGCGTCACCACAATCAAGCGCAAAAACCGGTCCACGATCAAAGGAAGTCGGACGTTCGAGTGATTGAACATCGCAGTCGCATTCAGCAAGACCTCAAACATCAAGACCGCAATGGCAGGCGGGCCCAATACCAGCACCAATGCCAGTTTGATCCCCATCGACAACACAATCTCGACCGGATGAAAACGCAGGCCCGTGGTGACATCGAAATCGAGATCCGCGTGATGCATCCGATGGAACCGCCAAAGTGCAGGAACGGCATGAAACATGACGTGCTGCAAATAGATGACCAAATCCAGAACGACGACACTTACAAAGACCGCAAGCCAAGCAGGCGCATCGATGAAATTGAACAGCCCCCAGCCACGATCCTGTGCCATGATCGCCAATCCGACCGCGAGGATTGGAAAGGTCAAGCGCAAAACAATCGCGTCTATTACCACCAAGGCCAGATTGTTCGACCACCGGATCACCCGCGGAATATCTCGCCTGCGCCGGGGGGCGAGCAATTCCCACAATGCCATAATTACCAAAACGCCAAGAAACACCCCGAGGCGCAACTGCGGCTCGGCGGCGAAGATGGTTTCCGTCGTTGACATGCGCATGCCTCCTTCGCGTAGAGCATCGCGTTCAGCGAACCGCTCTCAGGTGACGGTGAATTGCCCCATCATACCCGCATCTTCATGCTCAAGGATATGGCAGTGAAACATATAAGGTGTTTCTTGGCGCGCTGGTTGGTCAAAACGCGCTATGATCTCTGCTTCGCCTGGCACAAGCAGCGTATCTTTCCAGCCGGTGTTTTCAGGCCGTGGCGCTGCTCCATTCTCGCTTAACACGCGAAACCGAACGCCATGAATGTGGAACGGGTGGGCAACCATCGTGCTGCGGATACGCCAACGCTCGACACTGCCCTGCGCGACAGCGAAATCGATCCGTTCCATGTCATAAGGGCGTCCGTTAATGGCAAAGGCGCCCCCACCCGTCATCATACCGCCCATACCCATATCCAGCGAGACGAGACGTGTTTGCACTTCGCTGCCTGCAAGATCTTCGAGCACACCATCCAGTTTGTCTGGCAGTCTGGTTATGCGCACGGGCAGCGCTGGATCGACCTCAAATGGCAGAACGCCGTAAGGTTGGGCTGGATCGCTCATCATAACAGCTGCGCCGCCATCGGACATATCAACAAGCACTTCGGCCCGCTCACCCGGCGCAAGGCTCAGCCTGTCCAGAGCAATCGGTGCGGGCAGGAACCCGCCATCCGTCGCCACCAAATGCATTGGCCGCGTATCGCCAAAAAACAGCGTATAAATGCGGGCGTTTGATCCGTTGAGCAGGCGCAATCGCACGATCCCTTGCGGCACAACCGCCGTCGCGCCAGCCTGACCGTTGACCAGCAAATAGTTACCCGCAAACCCGTGCATTACATCCATCATCGATGGATCATAAATCATGCGCCCCGCGTCATCGAAACGGCGATCCTGCAAGACGAGTGTCAGGTCATCGACACCATACGCCGATGGCAAACCGCGCGCGTCGTCGTCTCCATCCGTGATGTGAATGACGCCCGCCAGCCCGAAATACACCTGCTCTGCCGTCCGCTCGTGGATATGCGAGTGATACCAGACTGTCGCGGGATCTTGCGCGACATGCATCTCTGGTTGCCAGCTCTTGCCCGGCGCGATTGGCAGATGCGGGCCACCGTCATGTTCACCGGGCACCAAAAACCCGTGCCAATGGGTGCTTACCGGGGATTTCAGCGCATTGGTAACTTCGGCGGCAAGATAACCATTCTTAACAATGATCGTCGGCCCCAGATAGTCTTGGTTGAATCCGGCAGTCGGTGTGGCGGCCCCTCCGAGAAAGCTGCGACTTCCTGATTGGGCTTGCAAAGACAGCCGCCCGGTCGAGCGTGTGTCAAGAAGCGCCGGCATTGCCAGACGCGCCATTGGCGCTGTTTCTTGCGCGAATGCACGCGCAGGCCAGCGCGACACGGCTCCTGTTGTGACAAGCGCAGCGGTAGAGGACGTTAAAAACTGGCGTCTTTTCATTGGGCTATTCAATCCGGTTACTGACCCAAAAGCTGATCGCAATTGGCGCGTCATTCCTTACATCACTAAGGTGCTTGCTTGTCCAAGGATTAGTCAAGCAGCGCTTTCTTGCGCGCTGTGAATTCTACAGTGTCAATTTCGCCCGTGGCAAATCGCTCATTCAAAAGCACCAAGGTACGGTCGCTTATATGTGGACCAATGCCACCACCAAAGTGGCGCAGGACGTCAACCGTACCTGCGACAATCCCGATACCCAAAAGGGTCATGAATATCGGTCCGAGAAACATGGCAACGCCCCCCATTGGCCGTCGCCACAAGCAAACCCGCTATCCGCCAAATAGTTTTCATCGGCATCCCGCATCGCCTTTTGTGTGGCGTCACGATCAGTATTGACCTCGCTATCACTAGATCACGCACCTTGCGTAGATTCCGGTCAATGAAACCGCGAAGAATTCTTCTTCGCCAAAGGGTCAGTACATAGTCAACGATACCCTCAATTTCACATGACAACGCTCACTCAAGATGCACCTTGCCCCTGCTATCGATGCCGATACTAACCCAACAAGAGACTGTTGTTTTTCCAGAATTTCGCCTGTCCCAAGTGCCCAAATCGCCCAGTGGGGCCGATGCCAGCGTTCAAAACGACAAACATTCACCCAAAGCGCTGTAAATGTTAGCGAATCATAAGAGTTGCCGTGGTGTGACCATTCCGCTACAACTGCCATTATGAGCACAGCGACAAACCGATCCCAACATGCAGCTTAAGCCTTTGACTTTAAAACCATTAATAGGCAGCATGAACTGCCCTGTTTCTCGTCTTAAACCCCACGCGGCCCGTATGCCGCCGCCAATGGGATGACTGCTATTTCCCCTGATACATACACACTGGAAGCACTGGGCTGGGCCGAAGATTTCGCGCACCAGGTTACTGATGAGGATGAAGGCGACCGCCCTGCCCGCGTGGCCCAAGTGCATCGCGACCGTTTGGCCGTGCTAACCCCCGATGGCCCGCGTGAGGTGGCGCTGCCCAATGGCCACCCCTCGGGCAGTTTTGCCGTAGGCGACTGGGTTATGGTTTCAGCCAGCCAGTCGGTGATGCGCCGCCGGCTGGAACGGCGCAGCCTGCTGCAACGCCGCGTCCATTCCCGCGCTGGCAGCCGCAATATTGGTGAATACCGGCTGATCGGCGCGAATATCGACACGCTGTTCATCACCACATCCTGCAACGCCGATTTCAACGTGGCGCGGCTTGAACGCTATCTGACGCTGGCGCATGATGCGGGGGTCGAGCCGGTAATCTTGCTAACCAAGGCCGATATGGCCGAAGACCCCGAAAGCTATGCCATTGAGGCGCAAAAGTTGGGCCGCGATTTGGCCGTGTTGGTGCTGGATGCCCATGCCCCCGACGTGGCCGAAAAACTGGCGCAATGGTGTGGGGCCGGCAAAACCGTGGCGCTGTCGGGGTCATCCGGCGTTGGCAAAACCACGCTGACCAACGCGCTGACCGGCAAGGATGAGGCTACCCAGGGCGTGCGCGATGACACGCGCGGCCGCCACACCACCACTGCTCGCAGCTTGCACCCTTTGCCCAGTGGCGGCTGGCTGATTGATACCCCCGGAATCCGCGGCCTTGGCGTTTCCGATGCTGCCACCGGCATTGATGTCACCTTTGCCGAAATTACTGAGCTTGCCGCCCAATGCAAATTCCGCGATTGCGCCCATGTGGCCGAGCCGGGTTGCGCCGTCCAAGCCGCGGTTGCCAGTGGTGAGATTGACGCCGACCGGCTGGACCGCTGGCGCAAGCTTTCGGCCGAAGATGCGGTGAACACGGCCAGTTCCGGCGCGGCAATGGGCAAGGGATACGGCATTACAAAACGGGGCAAAGGTAAAGCTGTCGCCAAACAAATCAAAGCCGCGCAAAAACACAAAAAACGCTAGGTACTGGCCCAAAGCCGCTGGGCCTCGGTTTCCACCGCACAAGGCCGCACCGCGCGCAGCCGTGCCAGCGCTGCATCAGGGGCCTCGCCCAACTCAATCATCAACCGCAGTGCGATCATGCCCGTGCGCCCGCATCCGCCGCGGCAATGCACGATAATGCGCCCACCTTTGGCCAACCGCCCGTGCAAATCGGCCGATATTTCCGACCAACCGGCCACGGGCACACCAAAATCGGCAATAGGGTAACAACGCTGCGCAATCCCCTCAGCCGCCAAAGCGTCGGCCAGATCAGGCGACAGTTCTGCCGCCTCGGCCTGTTCAACCAATGTCAGCACCACATCCGCCTGCCAATCGCGCAAAACAGCCACATCTGCCGCCTGTGGCAAAGGGCATAGGCCCAGCACACCGCCACCCACCGCAATTTCAGAAATCGAAAACACTCTGCCCCCATTTTCCATTACTCTAGCCCCACGGGTGGACGCGCCGCAAGCGAGTGCTTAGATTGCAACCAAGCGCCGAATCCGAGGGGACCGCATGTCTGAAACCACAAAGCCCGCCTATCAGGTTCTGGCCCGCAAATACCGGCCCGAAACCTTTGCCGATCTGGTGGGGCAGTCGGCGATGGTGCGCACCTTGAAAAACGCCTTTGCCGCCGATCGTATCGCGCAGGCGTTTATCATGACGGGTATTCGCGGCACCGGCAAAACCACAACCGCGCGGATCATCGCCAAAGGCCTTAACTGCATCGGTCCCGATGGCACAGGCGGCCCGACAACCGAACCCTGCGGGGTCTGTGACCAGTGCAAATCGATCATGGAAGGTCGCCATGTTGACGTCATGGAAATGGACGCGGCCTCGCGCACGGGTGTTGATGATATTCGTGAAATCATCGCCTCGGTCGCCTATCGCGCCACGTCCGCGCGGTACAAGATCTACATCATCGACGAAGTTCACATGCTGTCGACCAGCGCCTTTAACGCGCTGCTGAAAACGCTTGAAGAACCGCCAACGCATGTGAAATTCATCTTTGCGACCACGGAAATTCGCAAAGTGCCGGTGACGGTTCTGTCACGCTGCCAGCGGTTTGACCTGAAACGGATTGAGCCCGAGGTGCAGATTGCCCTGCTGCAAAAAATTGCCAAGGGCGAAGGTGCACAGATTTCTGACGATGCGCTGGCGCTGATTACCCGCGCCGCCGAAGGCTCGGCCCGCGATGCGACCTCGCTGCTCGATCAGGCAATCAGCCACGGCGCAGGCGAAACCACCGCCGACCAAGTGCGCGCGATGCTGGGGCTGGCCGACCGCGGGCGGGTGCTTGATCTGTTTGATATGGTCGTGCGCGGCGATGCGGCGGCGGCGCTGACCGAGCTTGCGGGCCAATATGCCGATGGCGCGGACCCGATGGCGGTGCTGCGCGACTTGGCCGAAATCACGCATTGGCTCTCGGTCATCAAAATCACCCCCGAGGCCGCCGAAGACCCGACGATTCCACCGGATGAGCGGACGCGCGGTCTTGATATGGCAGGGCGTTTGCCGATGCGGGTGCTGACGCGGATGTGGCAGATGCTGCTGAAAGCGCTGGAAGAGGTGGCGCTGGCCCCTAACGCGATGATGGCCGCCGAAATGGCCGTGATCCGGCTAACCCATGTGGCCGACCTGCCTGACCCTGAAACCCTGATCCGCAAGCTACAATCCACGCAGCCCACCGCCCCCACAGGCGGTGCGCCTGCTAGCGGTGGTGGCGGCGGCATGGTTCATGCAACGACGCGCCTGCAGGCGCCCGCGATGGGGGCGGTTCACGGGGCAACGATGCAGGGCGGGCAATCCGCTGCCGTGGCTTTGGCCCCCGATGCCCTGGCCTCATATCTGACGTTCGAACATGTCGTCGACCTGATCCGCGAGCGTCGCGACATGAAACTGCTGGTCGAGGTGGAAACCACGCTGCGGCTGGCCAAATACTCGGCCGGCCGGATTGAATTTGAACCCACCGCCGATGCCCCACGCGACTTGGCGGCACGACTGGCGGCGCGGCTGCAAGGCTGGACCGGCACGCGTTGGGCCGTGACCGTGGTAAATTCCGGTGGCGCCGCCACGATTGCCGAAGAGCAGGACAAAGACCGGATTGAGGCCGAGGCAAAGGCGATGGAAAACCCGCTGGTGCAGGCTGTTTTCACTGCCTTTCCGGGTGCCAAAATCACCGCGATGCGCAAGCCCGAGCTTGAGGCCGCCTTTGAGGCGCTGCCCGAGGTTGAAGATGAATGGGACCCGTTCGAAGAAGGTTGAAGCGCGGCAAGCGGCACCTTAGGTCGGGGTAAATCAGTTGGAGAAAATAGAATGCTAAAAGGTTTGGGTGGGCTTGGCGACATGGCCAAGATGATGAAAGCCGCGCAGGAAATGCAAGGCAAGATGGCCGAGATGCAAGACGGGCTGGAGCGGATTGTTGTGATCGGCGAAAGCGGCGCGGGTTTGGTCAAGGCGCGGGCCACCGCCAAGGGAGAGTTGACAGGACTGGATATTGACCCA
Source organism: Pseudorhodobacter wandonensis (assembly GCF_001202035.1). Taxonomy (GTDB): domain Bacteria; phylum Pseudomonadota; class Alphaproteobacteria; order Rhodobacterales; family Rhodobacteraceae; genus Pseudorhodobacter; species Pseudorhodobacter wandonensis. Next base: position 164,630 of record NZ_LGHT01000041.1, read on the forward strand.
TCGATCTTTGTCGCGTCTGAAAAGGAAGTGGTCGAAGATCTTATCCTTGCCGCAATCAAGGATGCACAAAGCAAGGCGAGTGAGCGGGCGCAATCGGAAATGGCCAAGCTGACCGAAGGTTTGGGCCTGCCTGCGGGCATGAAACTGCCATTCTAAATGAGCCAGGCCCCGCGCGATATTGAGCAGCTGATCGACCTGATGGCGCGCTTGCCTGGGCTGGGCCCTCGGTCGGCGCGGCGGGCCGTTTTAATGCTGCTGAAAAAGCGGGGCGCGGTGATGGCCCCATTGGCGCGGGTGATGGCCGAGGTGGCCGAGAATGCCCGCGACTGCCGGTTTTGCGGCAATATCAGCAGCGCCGAGATCTGCGAGATTTGTAGCGATGAGCGGCGCGCGACCGGTGAGATTTGCGTGGTCGAGGACGTGGCCGATCTGTGGGCGATGGAGCGCGGGCATGCCTTCAAAGGGCGCTATCATGTGCTGGGCGGCACACTTTCGGCGCTGGATGCGGTGGGGCCCGAGGAGCTGCGGATTCCGGTGCTGTTGGATCGGGTCCGCGAGGAGAATGTGACCGAGGTAATCCTTGCCTTGAATGCGACCGTAGACGGGCAAACCACGGCCCATTATATCGCCGAAGTGCTGGAAAATACCGGCGTTCAGGTGACCAGCCTTGCCCAAGGCGTACCGATTGGGGGCGAGCTGGATTATCTGGACGATGGCACGATCGGGGCGGCCTTGCGGGCGCGGCGGCGGTTTTAGGCGCGGGTTGTGCCGCAAAAGCCCGCGCGCGGACACTTTCGCAAACGTTTGAAAACAAACAATATTGTTAGTTTTGTTTACCCAATATTAACCTTTGCCGCAGGGCATGGCAGGCGGGCCTTGCGCATTCACACGGGGTCAGTGGCCCCTAAAGACAAGATCGGCACAGCCTGTCTGAGGCATAAAAAAGCACCCCGCAGGCCAGCCCTTTGTAGTAAATGGCGCAAGCGAGGCGAACTGCAGGTTGAGCCCACTTTGGCAAATGCTGCGCGTTGCACGAATGTCCGCTATCATGAGATCTTCCAAAAACCTCCAACAACCGCTTAGGTTTTGAGCGGGGTTTTTGGCAGCGTCGATCGGGGTGGTTCTGGCGTGTTCCAAAAAGGAGGGTTTTTGGAACAGCCCTGACGGTCCGACGTGCGGACAAAGTGCGCCTGCGCAGACGCCGAACGAATGACTGGTTAGCGGATCGAGCGGCGCATAGTCCGGTTTATGCTAATGCTACTATCCGATTTCGGTTTTTGCGGTTGCCGTTTCCAGCGGGTCAAACCGCTTTTGTGAGTCGCGGTCAGCCACTATCCAGCGCCGCCGCGCCACCAGTTCTGGGGACGTGTCAGCGCATGACAGATGGCGCACCCAATCTGTCTGTAATCAGGTCCCAATTGTCTCGAAAGGCCTCAAGGTCTTTTGTGGCGACAGAGGCATGTTTCGACTCCTTATTGCGCGGTCGTTCGCCTCCATTCTGAGCCAAGTACCCCATGTAACCGTCGAAAATCAGGTCTTGCAGATCGCGCAGTGTCAGAATGTAGAACCGAACATGCGCGAGACAGTCGCCCAAGTAGACATAGACGTAAATCAGATCAGGGTCGTCCAAGGGGTCCACCTTGGTTACAATCTGCTTCGGGCCGCGCTGTTCTATGTTCAGCAGATTTCCCAGTCCGATGGTTGCGGTTTCTTTCCGCATGGCCTTGACCTGCAGGCGAAGGGTGCGTCGCCCATGCATCGCCAAGATGTCAGCAACAGGCAGGTTTCCTGAAAATGCCGTTGCCACAATGTCGTTTCGCCCGAGTTCTGCCACCACCAGACTTTCACCCATTTGGCCCGTCAAAAAACGGCTATAGTCTTTTCCCATCGTCAGCCCTCCACTAGCGAAATCCATTGGCGCGTTCATTAACACGTTTTTACCCCCACCACGAAAGAGCGGAAATTCGAGATCATCGCTGTATTCGGTAAAATGGACTCAGGCACTTTGAGGCCATTCGCTGCGCTTGTACAGCCCGCCCCAAAAGGTGAAGGTTTTCTGATGCGGGTCGCGGCGATACGCTGCGCATTTGCGCGACCACGACCCGCGTTGGAAAACCTCCCAAGGAGGAAGCCGCGGGGGTCTTGGTGCGATCTATGGGGAAAGTGCTGGGACGGTTGAGGCGACGGCTGTGTCAGGGGTGCGGCTGAAGGTGCGCGTAACGGCTGAGCCGGTCGCAGAAGCGGCCGAACATGCTGACACCGCTGTGCAGATTGTGGTGCTTTCCGTCGTTTTTCGCGCCGCGGAGCGATAAGCGCATACGGGCTGGGCCGGGTCTGCGGGCAGCAGCCAGTGGCGGTTCGAGACAAATGACAGGCGGTGCGTCATGCGGCCTGCTCCCTCGGAGGTGCGCGCGACATCGGCTTTTGCCCGCGACGGAAGATCTCGATGATGCGCATGGGTCCGCCGCAGCAGGGGCACGGTTCGCGCAGGGTGAGTGGTATGATCTCGGTGCTGCGTTCTGACGCGGCGGCCTTGTCCGGGCGCTGGACACATAGCAGGGCGCGGATCGTGGTGATGTTGGCCTTGCGGTCGCGCTGGCCAGTAATCCGTAGTGCCGGATGCGGTGGAACCCGTCGGGCAGAACATGGATCAGGAAGCGGCGAATGAACTCGGGCGTGGCCAGGCGCATGACCTTTTGGCGGTCGCCGGATTTGATGCGGTAGTCCTTCCAGCTGAAGGCGACAGTTTGGGCATCGGCGCTGACCAGGCGGGCGTTCGAGATTGCCACCCTGTGGGTGTATCGGCTCAGGTAAGCTAGCACGGCCTCGGGACCGCCGAAGGGTGGCTTGGCATAGACGACCCACTCGGATTTGCGGAATGGAGCGAGCCAGTCAGTGAAGGCATCAACCTGCGCCAACCGTTCGAGTTCGCCAAAGAAGACCAGTTTCCCGGTTCGGTGCAAATCCATCAGCCCTTCCAGAAACAGGCGCCGAAACAGCCGCGACAAAACTCGCACATGCAGGAAGAATCCCGGGCGGCAGGCGACCCACTTGGTGCCCTCAGGCGACAGGCCGCCGCCGGGGACGATCATGTGGATGTGCGGGTGGTGGGTGAGTGCCGAGCCCCAGGTGTGCAGCACGCTGGTCAAACCCACCCGCGCGCCCATGCGCTTGGGATCGGCCGAGATTGTCATCACCGTTTCGGCGGATGCCTTGAACAGCAGCCCATAGACCGCCTTCTTGTTCAGTAGGCGATCTGGGCGATCTCGGCCGGCATAGTGAAGACGACGTGGAAGTATTCCACGGGCAGCAGGTCCTCGGCGCGCGCCTCCATCCAGTCGCGCGCCGCGGGCCCCTGGCACTTGGGGCAGTGCCTGTTTTTACAGGAGTTATAGGCGATGTGATGGTGGCCGCACTTGGCACAGCCAGCCACATGCCCGCCGAGCGCCTCGGTTCGGCAGGCTTCAATCGCTGACATCACCTTCAACTGGGACAGGCTGACATGCCCCGCATTGGCCTGCCGCCACGCAGGACCAAGGGCTCGGAAGATGTCAGCGATCTCCAGTTTACGCCGGGGCATCCCGGCGTCTGGTCACTCCAGGCTTCGCTTCACCGTCTGATCCTGCAACTTGGCCAGCATCTCGTAGGGGCTGACGGTGTCGCGGATCGTCTTGGTGGCCACATGGGTGTATCGCGCGGTGGTCGTCAGCTTGGCGTGGCCGAGCAGCACTTGGATCACCCGCACGTCGGTGTTCGCCTCCAAAAGGTGGGTGGCAAAGCTGTGCCGCAAGGTGTGCAGGGTCGCGGGCCTCTTGACCCCGGCCATATGCTTGGCCGAGGTGAAGGCGCGGTTCAGCTGGCGCGGTGAGATCGGGTTGATCTTGGGCTTGCCCGGAAATAGCCAGCCTTCGGGACGTGCCTCGCGCCACCAGGCCCGCAACAATTCCAGTAATCCGGGCGATAGCATCACCTTGCGGTCCTTCTGACCCTTACCCAGTTCTACATGGATCAGCATCCGGTCGCTGTCGATGTCGCCGATCTTGAGGTTGCAGACCTCGGCGGCCCTCAGCCCGGCGCCATAGGAAATGCTGAGGGCGGCGCGATACTTGAGCCCAGGCCCGGGCGCTGCCATCAGGATGTCTGATACCTCTTCGACACTGAAGACCACGGGCAGTTTGCGCGGCTCCGTGCGGAATTGCATGTAGCGCTTCATCTCCTCCCGCCCGCAGGTCATACCGAAAAAGAAGCGCAGCGCCACGATGCGCGTGTTGAAGGTCGACGGGGTCACCCCGGTATCCGACATGTGGAGCTGATATGCGCGCAGGTCCTCTGGCGTCGCCGTGTCGGGTGATCGTCCGAGGAAAACGGCGAAATCCTTGATCGCACGGATGTGGGACTTCTGCGCCTTGTCCCCCATTCCACGGATGCGCATGTCTTCGATCATCCGCTGGCGCAGCGGGGTTACTTTCTCTTCTGTCATGGGAACCTCCTGTCTGATGATTGAGAAGACCCCAATCGTCAGGCAGGTCGGTCAAAACGCAAAATGCGCACCACTTTGGGGGCGTGTCACGCCATTAGCCAAATGCACCAATGCCGCGAAGCGGCTTCGTCCAAGGGCCGATC
>NZ_LGHT01000042.1 GCF_001202035.1 Pseudorhodobacter wandonensis
GCGGGGCGCGGCGATACGCTGCGCATTTGCGCGACCACGACCCGCGTTGGAAAACCTCCCAAGGAGGAAGCCGCGGGGGTCTTGGTGCGATCTATGGGGAAAGTGCTGGGACGGTTGAGGCGACGGCTGTGTCAGGGGTGCGGCTGAAGGTGCGCGTAACGGCTGAGCCGGTCGCAGAAGCGGCCGAACATGCTGACACCGCTGTGCAGATTGTGGTGCTTTCCGTCGTTTTTCGCGCCGCGGAGCGATAAGCGCATACGGGCTGGGCCGGGTCTGCGGGCAGCAGCCAGTGGCGGTTCGAGACAAATGACAGGCGGTGCGTCATGCGGCCTGCTCCCTCGGAGGTGCGCGCGACATCGGCTTTTGCCCGCGACGGAAGATCTCGATGATGCGCATGGGTCCGCCGCAGCAGGGGCACGGTTCGCGCAGGGTGAGTGGTATGATCTCGGTGCTGCGTTCTGACGCGGCGGCCTTGTCCGGGCGCTGGACACATAGCAGGGCGCGGATCGTGGTGATGTTGGCCTTGCGGTCGCGCTGGCCAGTAATCCGTAGTGCCGGATGCGGTGGAACCCGTCGGGCAGAACATGGATCAGGAAGCGGCGAATGAACTCGGGCGTGGCCAGGCGCATGACCTTTTGGCGGTCGCCGGATTTGATGCGGTAGTCCTTCCAGCTGAAGGCGACAGTTTGGGCATCGGCGCTGACCAGGCGGGCGTTCGAGATTGCCACCCTGTGGGTGTATCGGCTCAGGTAAGCTAGCACGGCCTCGGGACCGCCGAAGGGTGGCTTGGCATAGACGACCCACTCGGATTTGCGGAATGGAGCGAGCCAGTCAGTGAAGGCATCAACCTGCGCCAACCGTTCGAGTTCGCCAAAGAAGACCAGTTTCCCGGTTCGGTGCAAATCCATCAGCCCTTCCAGAAACAGGCGCCGAAACAGCCGCGACAAAACTCGCACATGCAGGAAGAATCCCGGGCGGCAGGCGACCCACTTGGTGCCCTCAGGCGACAGGCCGCCGCCGGGGACGATCATGTGGATGTGCGGGTGGTGGGTGAGTGCCGAGCCCCAGGTGTGCAGCACGCTGGTCAAACCCACCCGCGCGCCCATGCGCTTGGGATCGGCCGAGATTGTCATCACCGTTTCGGCGGATGCCTTGAACAGCAGCCCATAGACCGCCTTCTTGTTCAGTAGGCGATCTGGGCGATCTCGGCCGGCATAGTGAAGACGACGTGGAAGTATTCCACGGGCAGCAGGTCCTCGGCGCGCGCCTCCATCCAGTCGCGCGCCGCGGGCCCCTGGCACTTGGGGCAGTGCCTGTTTTTACAGGAGTTATAGGCGATGTGATGGTGGCCGCACTTGGCACAGCCAGCCACATGCCCGCCGAGCGCCTCGGTTCGGCAGGCTTCAATCGCTGACATCACCTTCAACTGGGACAGGCTGACATGCCCCGCATTGGCCTGCCGCCACGCAGGACCAAGGGCTCGGAAGATGTCAGCGATCTCCAGTTTACGCCGGGGCATCCCGGCGTCTGGTCACTCCAGGCTTCGCTTCACCGTCTGATCCTGCAACTTGGCCAGCATCTCGTAGGGGCTGACGGTGTCGCGGATCGTCTTGGTGGCCACATGGGTGTATCGCGCGGTGGTCGTCAGCTTGGCGTGGCCGAGCAGCACTTGGATCACCCGCACGTCGGTGTTCGCCTCCAAAAGGTGGGTGGCAAAGCTGTGCCGCAAGGTGTGCAGGGTCGCGGGCCTCTTGACCCCGGCCATATGCTTGGCCGAGGTGAAGGCGCGGTTCAGCTGGCGCGGTGAGATCGGGTTGATCTTGGGCTTGCCCGGAAATAGCCAGCCTTCGGGACGTGCCTCGCGCCACCAGGCCCGCAACAATTCCAGTAATCCGGGCGATAGCATCACCTTGCGGTCCTTCTGACCCTTACCCAGTTCTACATGGATCAGCATCCGGTCGCTGTCGATGTCGCCGATCTTGAGGTTGCAGACCTCGGCGGCCCTCAGCCCGGCGCCATAGGAAATGCTGAGGGCGGCGCGATACTTGAGCCCAGGCCCGGGCGCTGCCATCAGGATGTCTGATACCTCTTCGACACTGAAGACCACGGGCAGTTTGCGCGGCTCCGTGCGGAATTGCATGTAGCGCTTCATCTCCTCCCGCCCGCAGGTCATACCGAAAAAGAAGCGCAGCGCCACGATGCGCGTGTTGAAGGTCGACGGGGTCACCCCGGTATCCGACATGTGGAGCTGATATGCGCGCAGGTCCTCTGGCGTCGCCGTGTCGGGTGATCGTCCGAGGAAAACGGCGAAATCCTTGATCGCACGGATGTGGGACTTCTGCGCCTTGTCCCCCATTCCACGGATGCGCATGTCTTCGATCATCCGCTGGCGCAGCGGGGTTACTTTCTCTTCTGTCATGGGAACCTCCTGTCTGATGATTGAGAAGACCCCAATCGTCAGGCAGGTCGGTCAAAACGCAAAATGCGCACCACTTTGGGGGCGTGTCACGCCATTAGCCAAATGCACCAATGCCGCGAAGCGGCTTCGTCCAAGGGCCGATCTCATCCAAAACTCAGGCGCACCACTATCCTGCAAGGAATTCAAAACGCCCCGAGCAGCAGAGCTGCTCGGGGCGTTCGGCTTATTTCTCATCTGTTCATGATGCCCAGCAGACAGCGCTGCGCCGCAACTTGATCCAACACACTGTCACGGCTGTTGAGGAAGTCCTGGAACAGGCTTCGCAACTCAATGAGCTTATTGCCGCGATCAGAATAGACCGGCGTTTCACGGGTTTCGCCGTGAGGGCCGAATTCGTCATACCCCGTTTCCTCGAAGCGGTCTTCGCTGCCGAGGCATTCGGCAGCAATACTGCGCTCCAGGATGTCCATGACGGAGTCGAAGCCGCCCTCGTCGGCCGCATCGAAGGGTTGGCGTTCTTTCAGGCGCCCGAGGCAGCGCGACACGAAAGCCACGTCTCTGGCATTGCCGCCGAGATGGAGCGACTTGGCCCGGTCGGCTACCTGACGGCCCAGAGCCACGGCCTGCGCAGCCAGATCATCCATGTCTTGTCTTTTGGAAAGTAAGTTCATAGTCGGGAATCCCCATAGTTGTTTGTCAATCGTTGGAGCGACCAGAATGGCAGCCCCTTCAAGACAGCCGGCCCTGACGGGGCCGACTTTGGTTGGGGAGATCACGCAACTTGCGAGATTATGTGCGATGTCTCGCAGCGAATGTCGCTGGTAGGATCATTTTCAGCGATCAGCTTCAGCAATGCGCCGAGCTTGTCCGAGAGCAGACAGCACTCAACGACAAACCCGGAAGCGGGGTTGATCTGGGCGAAAAGGCCGCTCTCGATCCGATCTGGATCACCAACATGCTCCAGGGTCAGCAACCGGTGGAAATCGACCAGCTGACTGCTTTGCGCCCGTGTCAGGCGCCGTGTGTGGCGCACGGCCTCACGCAGCAAAAATACGCGCGCACTGGCGGTCGGGCCGCCGAGCCTGTGGGCGGCCCTGGCCAACGCCGTCCCGTGATCGCGGAAAAATCCGCGCACATGCGCCAAGTTAGGGCAAGGCAGCTTGGTGAGTGTTTGGTAATAGGTCATGGGTTTCATCCCGGGGTTGCGCTGCACCAAAGCGGCAGCTTCAAGATGCCTGTCTCCTCCTTTCCCAAGGCAATCTGGCCAGACCCGTTGTAGCAGCAGCTGGGTCCGTTGGTCTGGCTCATATGAATGTGTGTTTGGGTTCCGCCGCACCGGAGTTTCCCGATCTGCGCGGCCTCACAAGAGGGCCCGCGCAAGATCTGGAAATCGGGTGAGGTGGGGCGTCGTCCTACGACCCACGCTCTTTGTCTTGTCCTCGTTTGGACGAACCTCAGTATTGCATCGCCTTGCGCCATGCATGTGCAAGCCGGGCGCTATCCGGACCCGCCCGATGTGGAGGGGGACGGCGTTCGAGTGTTTCGTAAAGCATGTCGAGCGCCATTCCGGAAAAGATCGCGAATGAAATCCGATGGTAATCCTCGACGGGTAGTATCGTGGCGCGACTGCTCGCTTTCATCAATCGAAACAGCCAACGCGCCTCGAACTCCGGCGCATCCGACACCAGCACGCGATCTCTCAGGTGCTCAAACAGATCATCCACGACGGCGAAGGCAACTGGTGCCTCTTGAAGATCCTCCAGCGCGATGCCGTGAACCGCGGCGCTCTGAGGCGCCCAGTCAGCAAGATCCCAGCCCGGTGCAGGCCGGATCAACGTGCTCCAGGTCTGTACTTCGCCGTTTTTCAACCATGACAGACCAACTTCGATTGGCCAGCTCTCTCGCGACAGGCTCGACGCTTCGAAGTCCAGGGTGGCGAACCTCTCCATGTCTGCATCTGGTTGCATTGCTGATCTTCCTCGAAAATGTGATGTGCCAGTGTCACGTTTGCACGTTACCCAGACGCTATCCGCATCTCACCGCAGATTCCGTATCTGAGCGCTCTCACAAAAGGAGCCGCACAAGAACCGGGCATCTTGTGAATTATGAGACATTGAATATGGCTGATTTAGATGCTGCGGCTTTGAGTGCCCGCAGCCACCGGCCCAATTTTTTACCGACTGGAAGCGATGGACACTGCGATATTTTCAACTGATCATGACCTCAGCGCCGCAGCCCGGGGTCATTCCGCAAATTTTGGCCGAAATATTTCATTCGGCCAAAATCGTTCTAATTCGGGATGTTAGCACCACGTGGCAAAACTGGCCCCGCTTCGTGGCAAACCAAAACAGCGGTTTTGGCATAACTACGCCCGTCCCGATACTTGCCACCCGCATCACAGTCATCCGCATTTTGAGAATCCGCATGATCCGCAGGTCATACAGCCTTCAAGCATGCGCATTTCAAAGCTACCACAAGATGAGCATGTCTTGCCCTTCTTTGGCGTCCCGATTGATACGATATCGGCTTTGGGGTCCGATTTCAGGCCCATGCCTTCGCCTTCGATAAACCCGATCGCTATCAGATGGCGTTCAATAACGCCGCCAATCGCGGCAAGAATGGATGGAATATATTTCCCTCCAACCCAAGCACCACCGCGCGGGTCAAATACGGCTTTCAACTCCTCGACCACAAAGCTGACATCACCACCGCGACGGAACACTGCCGAGATCATCCGCGTCAACGCGACTGTCCAGGCGAAATGCTCCATGTTTTTCGAATTGATGAACACTTCGAACGGGCGGCGGTTGTCGGAAATGATGATGTCATTGATCGTGATATAAAGCGCGTGCTCAGACCCCGGCCATTTTACCTTGTAGGTTGCGCCTTCCAGCGAAGACGGCCTGTCCAGCGGTTCGGTCAGATACACCACTTCGGCGCCTTCATCGACCTTGGTCGACGTCTCGGCGCTAGAGCTGACAGTCAGAACCGATCCGGTCACGTCATTGGGGCGGTAGGTCGTGCAGCCTTTACAGCCCTGATCCCAAGCGGCCATATAGACCTCTTTGAAATCCTCAAAGCTGATGTCTTCGGGGCAGTTGATGGTTTTGGAAATGCTGCTATCGATCCATTTTTGCGCGGCGGCCTGCATGCGCACATGGTCAAGCGGGGCCAAGGTTTGCGCGTTGACAAAATGGTCGGGCAGCGGCGCATCGCCGTGCAATTCGCGCCACATGCGCACGGCGTAATCAACGACTTCCTCTTCGGTGCGCGACCCATCTTTTTGCAGCACTTTTCGGGTATAGGCATAGGCAAATACCGGCTCGATCCCGCTGGACACATTGCCCGCATAAAGACTGATCGTGCCCGTTGGTGCAACTGAGGTCAGCAAAGCGTTGCGGATACCATGGGTGCGAATGGCCTCGCGTACGTCATCATCCATCGCCATCATGTTGCCCGAGGCAAGATATTTCTCGGCGTCAAACAGCGGGAAAGGCCCCTTTTCGCGGGCCAGATCAACACTGGCCAAATAGGCGGCGCGGGCGATTGCTTTCATCCATACTTCGGCCTGCTTGGCCGCCTGTTCGGACCCATAGCGCAAACCCAGCATCAGCAAAGCATCGGCCAGACCGGTAACGCCAAGGCCGATCCGGCGCTTGTTGCGGGCTTCTTCGGCCTGTTGCGGCAAGGGAAAGCGGCTGGCATCAACCACGTTGTCCATCATCCGCACAGCAGTTGCGACCAGTTTGTCCAAGGCATCCGGGTCAAGTTCGGCATCCGCCTCGAACGGTTTGGTCACCAGCCGTGCAAGGTTGACTGAGCCTAGCAAACACGCACCATAGGGCGGCAAGGGTTGCTCACCACAGGGGTTGGTGGCGGCAATGGTTTCGCAATAGTTCAGGTTGTTGGCGTTGTTGATCCGGTCAATGAAAATCACGCCGGGTTCCGCAAACTCAAAGGTGTTGCGCATGATTTTGTTCCACAAATCACGTGCTTGCACCGTGCGGAAGACCTTGCCGCCAAAGACCAGATCCCACGGCGCATCGGCTTTGACCGCATCCATGAACGGGTCAGAAATCAGCACTGAAAGGTTGAACATGCGCAAGCGCGCGGGGTCTTTTTTCGCCTCGATAAACGCCTCGACATCGGGGTGATCGCAGCGCATGGTTGCCATCATAGCACCGCGTCGGCTGCCCGCCGACATGATCGTGCGGCACATCGCATCCCACACATCCATAAACGACAGCGGCCCCGAGGCATCGGCAGCCACGCCCTTTACCTCGGCCCCGCGCGGACGAATTGTGCTAAAATCATAGCCAATTCCGCCACCTTGCTGCATCGTCAGCGCGGCCTCTTTCAGCATCTCGAAAATTCCGCCCATGTCATCAGGCACCGTGCCCATGACAAAGCAGTTGAACAGCGTGACCGAGCGGTCGGTACCCGCGCCCGCAATAATCCGGCCTGCGGGCAGGTATTTGAAGTCCTGCAAAGCATCGTAAAACGCTGGCTCCCACTGTGCCGGTTTGGCCTCGGTTGCCGCAAGTGCGCGGGCAATGCGACGCCAGGTGTCCTCAACCGAGCCATCAATCGGCGTGCCATCTTGGGTTTTCAGACGGTATTTCATATCCCAGATAGACTCGGCAATTGGGGCGGAAAATCGGGACATTGATCGGTCCTTTGGGTAGAATGGTGGATATATTGGGGGTGCTTTCGCGCGAGGCCACAAAATAGAGCAGGAATGAGCAGAGGTCAACGCAGGCTTGGCCTTGTCTGGGCCGCGCAACGGGTTAAATTTAGGGCAACCTAGGGGGAATCGTGAGCAACACCGTAAATCTATTGAAACTCTGCGTTGGTACCGAAACCGTCGAAGATCTGGCATCCTGGCAAATTTCGCGGCGCAACCACTGGCCAGACCAAAAGCCGCGCCACATTACCCGCATGTGGCCCAAGCGCGAGGCCGAACTGCTGAATGGCGGGTCGCTTTATTGGGTGGTCAAAGGCGTGATATTGGCACGTCAGCGGATCACGGCATTAGAGGAACAGCGCGGAGAAGACGGTATCTTGCGCTGCGCCCTCGTGCTTGACCCCGAAATTTTCCGTACAGAACCGGCCCCTCGCCGCGCCTTTCAGGGCTGGCGTTATCTGACTCCCGAGGACGCACCGCGCGACCTGCCCAAAACCCGCCACACCGAAGAAGCCCTGCCCCCCGAACTGGCCCGCGCCTTGGCCGATATTGGCCTTAGGTAGGCTACCGGCACAGACGCAGCGGGGCGCGCCCCGCTGCCCGGCCCAACCTTGAGGAAATGGGCCTGCCCATTGACGAATGGCGGGAGAGGCCCCTTACAGCTTGGCCTGCACCCCAAGTTTCTCCGACAACTCTTCTAAAACCGCTCTTGTCTGCGGGTCCCACTCGGCCGAGCGCGCCGCAAACAGCGTGGCTTGGCTTGCATGGATCAGCCCGTCCGACAGGATTTTTAGGTGGTTCGCCCGCAGCGTTTCCCCCGAGGATGTAATATCGGCAATCGCCTCGGCCGTCAGGTTTTTCACAGTGCCCTCGGTCGCACCCTGACTATCAACCAGCTGATAATCGGCGACATCTTGATCGGTCAAAAACTCTCGCACCAAGCGGTGATATTTCGTCGCAATCCGCAAACGGAACCCATGCGTTTTGCGAAAGGCAGCCGCCGCTGCATCCAGATCATCAACCGTGTCCACGTCGATCCATGCCACAGGCACCGCGATAATCAGATCGGCATGGCCAAAGCCAAGTTGCGCCACCTCGGCCACCTGCACCGACCAATCGGCCAGTTTGTCGCGCACAAGATCCGACCCTGTTACGCCCAAATGGATGCGCCCAGCGGCCAGCTCACGCGGAATTTCTCCGGCAGAAAGCAAAACAAGTTCAACGCCTTGTACACCCTCGACCGCACCCGCATATTCGCGGTCCGACCCAGAGCGCGCCATAGTGACGCCGCGTTCGCCAAACCAGTCAAAGGTCTTTTCCATTAACCGCCCTTTGGACGGCACCCCGATTTTCAGGCTCATTTCGCGCCCTCCCGCAGTTCGGCAACCATCGCCGGCCGGATTACGCCACCCACTGCGGGGATAGAGCGCCCCTGCCCCAGCACCGCCGTCAGCGCGTCATAGCGCCCGCCCGAGGCCACAGGTGGCACATCGCCAGCCCCATGAAAGCTGAACACAAAGCCGTCGTAATACTCCATCGAGGTCCGCCCGTGGCTCGCCTCAAACGCAAGGTTCGACGTGTCGATCCCATGGCTTTCCAGTGCCTCCAACCGCCGCGCAAAACGGTCAACCGCAGGCTCAATCGCGGGCAGCATCGCCGTGATGCCGCACAAATGGGCCAATGCCGCCTTGGCTGGTGCTTGCAGCGTCAACAAATCATAAAGCAGCGCCGCTTCGGGGGCCGCCAGCGCGGGTGTTTGTGCATCTTCGACCAAACTGGCTACACGGGCTGAAACCTCTGCAGCCGAGCGCATGCCAGTCATAGGGCCAGCCGCCGCGATCAGCGCATCAGGCGTATCGGCCCCCAGCCGCGCCAACAAATCGACACGCGCCTGCGGCACCGCAGCCCGTCCCGAAAACCGGTCCAGCAATTTGCGAAACCGTGCTGGCCGCCAGATATGGCGCAACAGCGCGGCCTTGCGCCGGTCAGAGGTCGAAAGCCCGTTCACGGCCGCCATCAGAATACCAATATCACCCGTTGCCGACCGCAGGCCCAACGGTGCCAATAACCCGTGAAACAACGCAAACAGCTCGGCATCGGCCGCCTCGGGGGCTGTCCGGTCAAACAGCTCAAACCCGACTTGCAAGTACTCGCTGGCGCGCGGGCCAAGGTGGTCTTGCTTGCGGTACACTTCGCCGATGTAGCAATAGCGTGCAGGCTCGGCCCCGCCATTCATATGCGCCTGCACAACCGGCACGGTAAAATCAGGCCGCAGCATCATTTCGCCGCGCAACGGGTCGCTGGTCACATAGGCCCGCCCGCGAATATCCTCGCCATACAGGTCCAGCAAGGTTTCGGCAGGTAGCAGCGTGTCGGCCTCAACCGCCTCGGCGCCCGCCGCCTTGAATGCCGCGAACAGCGTTTCCGCCTCGGCCCGAATTTTAGCGCGACAGGTCATTGTGCCAACATCTTTTTCACTTCAGCCACCAGATCGGCCAGCGGAATTTCAACCTGCGCGGGGCGGTCTTTCCATTCCTCTAGCGTGGCGTTTTCAGCGATTTTCGCGCCAAGGATCAGGTCTTTCAGCACCACGACCCCTTTGGCCGCCTCATCCCCGCCTTGGATCACCGCAATCGGGCTGCCGCGTTTATCGGCGTATTTCAACTGGTTGCCAAAGTTTTTGGGGTTGCCCAGATACATTTCCGCGCGAATACCCGCTTGGCGCAGCTGGCCGACCATGGCCATGTAATCGGCCATGCGGTCACGGTCCATCACGGTGACCACAACGGGGCCGAGCGCCTGTTCGCCCGCCCGCCCCTTGGCGCGCAACGCGGCCAGCAGACGGTCAACACCGATAGAAACACCCGTCGCCGGCACGGCCTGACCAGTAAACCGCTTGACCAAATCATCATAGCGCCCGCCGCCCGCAACCGAGCCAAACTGCCGCTTGCGACCCTTTTCATCAAGGATTTCAAAGGTCAGCTCGGCCTCATACACGGGGCCAGTATAGTAACCAAGGCCGCGCACGACCGAGGGGTCGATTAGAATCCGATCTGATTCATAGCCTTGTGCTTCTAGAAGCGTCGCAATTGTTTCCAGCTCGTCAACTCCTTCGCATCCGCTAACAGAAGCTGAAACAAGGTTCCTCAGAACATGCAAGGATGCTGCATTCCGGAGCGCATTTGTTGCTTTGGCATTTGGGTTTATCCCTTTGATAAAGCCCTCAGCGGCGTCATGAGTAATGCCGATCAAGCTCAGCAGGTCTGTATCCCTCGGATCGAGTTCTTTGATAAGCTTTCCCTCAAATGACCGTATTTTACGATCAATCTCTGACGATGCATCAACAAAGCCCATAACGACATCGACCTGCTGGTCACCAAGCCCCGCGCCTTTGGTGAAATCGCCTGACTCATCCTTTCGCCCTGCCCCCAGTAGCGCGCGCACGCCGTCCGCGCCCAAGCGATCCAGCTTATCAATCGCGCGCAGCACAATGCCGCGCTCGGCCTCTTTGTCGTCACCAGACAGGCCCGCAACCTCCAGCACGCCGTTCAGCACCTTGCGGTTGTTGACGCGGATGATGTAATCGCCGCGTTCAATTCCAACCACTTCCAAAGCATCGGACAGCATGGCGCATATTTCGGCATCTGCCGCGACCGATGGTGCGCCCACGGTATCGGCATCGCATTGGTAAAACTGACGGAAACGGCCCGGACCAGGCTTTTCATTGCGCCAGACGGGGCCATAAGCATAGCGACGATAGGGGGTCGGCAAGTCGTTGCGAAATTGCGCGGCAACACGGGCCAAGGGTGCTGTCAGGTCATAGCGCAGGGCCAGCCAGTCTTTATCCTCATCCTGCCAGCCGAACACGCCTTCATTCGGGCGGTCAACATCGGGCAGAAATTTGCCCAGCGCCTCGACCGTTTCAACGGCGCTGGTTTCCAACGGGTCAAACCCATAGCGTTCATACACATCAGAGATTTTCGCCAGCATATCGCGGCGCTCAATCACATCGGCCCCGAAATAATCACGAAAGCCTTTGGGCGTTTCGGCGCGCGGTTTGCGGGGTTGTTTTTCTTTGGCCATCGGGAAACCCTTTGCAGCTAATGCCCGCGCGGTGTAGCGGATGGTGCGGGGCGCGGCAAGCAAGGGATGACCATTATGACCGACAGAATGGATGCAATCGAAGAACGCGTGGCACATCTGACCCGCACCGTCGAGGATTTGTCGGATATTGTCGCCCGTCAGGCCGATGAAATCGACCGCCTGACCCGCCGCATGGCGATGATGGTCGACCGCATGGCCGCGCCCGATGAAGGTGGCGCCGTGTTCACCGATCAACGCCCGCCGCATTGGTAAAGCGCAGCGCGCAGTTTCCCCCTGTAATCGGATCGCGCAGGGACTTGCCTTTTGCTATACGGGGTGATCGCTTGGGGCAAAAGAGCTCAGGCATATGACCCCTATCCAAATCGGCAAGACCCGTATTGAACCACTCGCGCTTGCCGCGACCCTTATGCTTGGCTTGATTGGCGGGGTGGCAGGCAAGCTGCTTGGCCTGCCGTTGGGCTATTTGCTCGGATCTTTGCTGGCTGTGGCAAGTTGGGCCATCGCTGGTAAGCGCGTGTTGGGCCAAGCGATACACATGCCACAACCGCTTAGGATGTCCTTTATTCCAATCGTTGGTGTGGGAATCGGTGGGGCATTCACGCCGACTGTTTTCCACGATGCGGCGGGATGGTGGCCGAGCATCATGGCCTTGCTGATATTTGTACCACTAGCGCATTTTACGGGATACAGGATTTATCGCTCCGGGGGGCTGACGTCGGCGACCGCCTATTTTGGTGCGGTTCCAGGCGGATTGATTGAATCTGTGACAATGGGCGAAGAGGCAGGGGCCGATGTGGCACTTTTGGTGCTTATCCAGTTCTTGCGACTGATTTTGACGATTGTTTTTGTGCCTATCATGTTCTTGGTTTTGACGGGGCATAGTGTGGGATCTTCGGCGGGTGTTGTGATGACGGGGGCTGGCACCCCATTGGAACCATTGGATGTTTTGGCGTTGGTTACCGCAGGGCTTGGCGGGTATTTTGCGGGCAGTGCTTTGCGTTTTCCTGCGGCGATCATGACCGGGCCACTGGCGGCCTCGGCTATCGCGCATTTAACCGGCCTTACCGATGCTGTTCCCCCGACTTGGATGATATCGATGACACAGGTGGTCGTTGGAACCGGGCTTGGGGCGCGGTTTGCAGGTATGGCCTCGACCACGCTCCGCCGCGGGTTCGGTCTAGCGGTATTGTCGACTGCGGCCTCTTTGACGATTGCTTTTGGATTTGCCGAATTGCTGCATTGGGCAATGGAAATGCCGATTTCAGCAATATTTCTGGCCTTTGCCCCGGGTGGCATTACAGAAATGAGCCTGATCGCGCTTAGTCTGCATGTCAGCGTGGTGTTTGTGACCTTGCACCACGTTGTCCGTATTGTCGTTTCTATCAGTGTTGCGCGGTTTTTTTGGAGGCGCATTTCGACAGGCAGTACATGATGCAGCCGAAGGTTGGGGGCTGTCTGCCCCCAAATCACTTTGCGTTGCAAAGTGAACCCCCGAGGATATTTTCAGATAGATGATGGGGACAGGCTGTCGCTTTACATATCCTCGACCATCACGACACCGGTCATCGCCTTGAGCGCGCCTTTTACTTGCGGGGTGACGGGGTATTCGCGTGGCAGCTCTAGATCAATCTCTTGCCCTGTGGCATCATCCGGCACGCAAATTGTGACCGCGCCGCGATTGCGCCCCCCGTCTTTCAGCACGCGTTCCAAAAGCGCGGCGACTGACGCTGCAGCCTCGACCTTATCGATATGAATGCGCAAGGCATTGCCGCCCGCCTCGGCTGCGACCGAGTCAATGGGTTGAGCGGCGCGGGCCAGGAGTTTGAGTGTTTCACCTTCGAGCGTTGCCTCGACCGTGAGTACCACGTTCATACCCGGCTCCAACACATCGCGCGCGGCCTCAAGCGTATCCGAAAACACGGTAACTTCATAAAGACCTGTCGGATCAGACAGTTGCACGAAGGCAAAGCGATTGCCGCGGGCGGATTTGCGTTCTTGTTTCGAACTGACAGAGCCTGCGATTTTGGCCACCATTGCGCCGCCTTCAGCGCGTGCTGTGATCTCGGCCAGTGTTGCGACGCCTTTGCGTTTCAGCGGTGCCATGTAATCATCCAGCGGATGGCCCGAGAGGTAAAAGCCGATAGCCTTGTGTTCTTCGGTCAGGCGTTCCACCGGCAACCAGTCATCGCGCGAGCCGAGGCGCGGTTCGGGCACATCCTCACCCGCCTCGCCAAACAGACTGACCTGATTGGAGTTTTTCGCCTCATGAATCGCGGCGGAATAGGCGGCAAGGCCATCAAGCGCCTCAAACACGCGGGCACGGTTTTTGTCGAGCGTGTCAAACGCACCCGCGCGTGCAAGCATTTCCAGTGGGCGTTTGCCCACCCGTTTCAGATCAACCCGCCGGGCGAAATCGAACAAAGTTGTAAAGGGTTTTTCGCCCTGATCGGTTTGGCGGGCGGCAACGATCAGTTTCATCGCCTCAACGCCCACGTTTTTCAACGCGCCCAGCGCATAGACCAGCGCGCCATCGCGTACTGTAAACATCGCCAGCGACGCATTGACCGACGGCGCGATGGTTTTGATGCCCAGCTTGTCGACTTCGCGCTTATAGACCGCCAGCTTGTCGGTCAGGTGGATATCGCAGTTCATCACGCCGGCCATGAATTCAACAGGGTAATTCGCCTTGAGATAGCCGGTTTGATAGCTAACCACGGCATAGGCCGCCGCGTGGGATTTGTTGAACCCATAGTTGGCGAATTTTTCTAGCAGGTCGAAGACTTCACCAGCCTTTTTTGCATCTACGTTGTGGGTTTTCTTGGCGCCTTCGATGAATTTGGGGCGCTCTTTGGCCATTTCTTCGGCGATCTTTTTACCCATCGCACGGCGCAGCAAATCGGCGCCGCCAAGGCTGTAGCCCGCCATAACCTGCGCGATCTGCATAACCTGTTCTTGGTAAACGATAATCCCTTGGGTTTCGGCCAGCAGATGGTCAATCGTGGGGTGCACGGATTCAATCTCGCGCAGACCGTTTTTCACCTCGCAGTAGACCGGAATGTTTTCCATCGGGCCGGGGCGATACAGCGCCACCAGCGCCACGATATCTTCGATACAGGTGGGTTTCATGCGCCGCAGCGCATCCATCATGCCTGTACTTTCCACCTGAAACACCGCCACCGTCTTGGCCGCGGCGTAGAGTTGATAGGTTTTTTCGTCATCCAGCGGAATCAGCGAAATATCCAGATCTACCCCACGCAACCGCAGCAAGTTCAGCGCAGATTCGATCACGGTAAGGGTTTTCAGGCCCAAGAAGTCGAACTTAACCAACCCCGCCGCCTCGACCCATTTCATGTTGAACTGGGTCGCGGGCATGTCGGATTTCGGATCTTGGTACAAAGGCACCAATTCATCCAGCGGGCGGTCACCGATCACCACCCCTGCCGCGTGGGTAGAGGCGTTGCGCAACAGGCCTTCTACCTGCTGGCCGTAATCCAGCAAACGACCGACGACTTCCTCTTTCGCCGCCTCACGCAAGCGCGGCTCATCCGCCAGCGCCTTGGTGATCGACACTGGCTTCACCCCTTCAACAGGGATCATTTTCGACAGGCGGTCCACCTGCATGTATGACATCTGCAAAACGCGGCCCACATCGCGCACAGCTGCTTTGGACAGCAGCGCACCAAAGGTGATAATCTGCCCCACCTTATCACGGCCATACTTGCCTTGAACGTATTGAATAACCTCCTCACGCCGGTCCATGCAAAAATCGATATCAAAGTCAGGCATGGATACGCGTTCAGGGTTAAGAAAGCGTTCAAACAGCAAGGAATAGCGCAGCGGGTCCAGATCGGTGATCGTCAGCGCATAGGCCACCAACGACCCCGCCCCCGAACCCCGCCCCGGACCAACCGGAATGCCGTGATCTTTGGCCCATTTGATAAAGTCGGCAACGATCAGGAAATAACCGGGAAACTTCATCCCGATGATGATATCCAGCTCGAAATCCAGCCGTTTCTGATACTCTTCCACACTGACGGCATGCGGAATGATTGCCAGCCGCGCTTGCAGGCCTTCGTTGGCCTGACGGCGCAGCTCATTTACCTCATCATCGGCAAATTTCGGCAAGATCGGCGGGTGTTTGGCCACTTTGAACGCGCAACGACGCGCAATTTCAACGGTGTTTTCAATCGCCTCCGGCAAGTCGGCGAACAGGGTCACCATTTCGGCTTCGGTCTTGAAATAATGCTGCGGCGTCAGGCGGCGGCGCGGTTGGCTCTGGTCAACATAGGCCCCCTCGGCGATGCAGATCAGCGCGTCATGCGCCTCATACATCGACGCTTTGGGGAAATAGACGTCATTCGTGGCAACCAAAGGCAGGGCCATTTCATAGGCCAGCTCGACAAAGCCGCGCTCGGTGCAGCGTTCGGCCTCGGTCAACTGGCCTCCTGCGCCGGGGTGGCGTTGCAATTCCACATACAGCCGGTCCGAAAACGCACCTGCAAGCTGTTCCAGCAACGCCCGCGCTTTGGGCATTTGTGCGGTTTGCAAAAGCTTGCCCACGGGCCCTTCTGCTCCGCCAGTCAGGCAGATCAAACCCTCGGAATGCGCCTTCAGTTGCGCCACCGTCACCTGCGGCAGTTGCCCCGCATTGCCAACATAAAGGCAGGTGTTCAGCTTCATCAGGTTCATGTAGCCGGCCTGATTTTGCGCGAGCAATACAACCGGTGCGGGCAAGCGCGGCTTTTCGCCCGGCTGCGGCGGATCATAGGCCAGACTGACCTGGCATCCGACAATCGGTTGTACCCCTGCCCCGGCAGCCAGCGTCGAAAACTCCAACGCCGCGAACATGTTGTTGGTGTCCGTTACCGCAACGGCGGGGCTCTCTCGCTCAACGCAAAGTTTGATAAGCGATTTCAACGGTACCGCGCCTTCCAGCAAGGAATACTCGGTATGGGTGCGCAGGTGGATGAATCGGGGTGCTGACATAGCCAGACATTAACCCAAGGCCGCTCCAAAGGGAAAGGGCGCACCAACATCGTTGCGCCCAAATATCCCGCGCCAACGCCTGATTTTCAATCAAAGCCGAACAGTGCTGCAAACTTAGTTAGAAAAAATAGATTTGCTATTTTGCCGCACCCAAGCTTTGATAGGAGTTAAGACAAGGGCGCGTGGCCTGCTTTACGCCGCATCGGGCGGGCACGCAAAGGCCTTGGACGCAAAGACCGCGGCGGATTATTACATGACGGATATAGCGTTTCACCTGAACGGAACGCCGGTTTGCCTGACGGATGTGCCGCCAACGCAAACCCTGCTGGACTGGCTGCGCGAAGAACGCAGATTGACCGGCACAAAAGAGGGCTGCAACGAAGGCGATTGCGGTGCCTGCACTGTAATGGTCACCGATAGCGACGGGCCAAAGGCGATGAATGCCTGCATCCTGTTCATGCCGCAACTCATCGGCAAATCGGTACGCACTGTCGAAGGCCTTGTCGCCCCCGATGGCACTCCGCATCCGGTTCAAACGGCAATGGTCACACATCACGGCTCGCAATGCGGCTTCTGCACCCCCGGCTTTGTGGTTTCCATGGCCGCAGCACATACCAAGGGCCGCAAGGATCATGACACAGTGCTGGCAGGCAATCTTTGCCGCTGCACCGGCTACGTCCCGATCATCCGCGCAGCCAAAGCAGCTGAATCTGCTCCCGTGCCACTATGGCTGCAAAACGAATCCACACCCGCTTTCTTTTCGGCCCAAATATCCTCGGGGGGTGCGGGGGGCAGACAGCCCCCCGCCGCCAGCCACCCGACCACCGCTGATGATCTCGCGCAAGCCTACGTCGCCACACCCAATGCCACACTGATTGCCGGCGCTACTGACATCGGCCTTTGGGTCACCAAACAACTGCGCGATCTTGGCCCCGTGATCTTTTTGGGCGGCATCGAGGAGTTGAAAACCATTGAACCCAAGGGCGACAGCTTGCGCATCGGCGCTGGGGTGACAATCAACCACCTGATGCAGGCTGTGGCCCAAAGCCTTCCGTCCTTGGCCGAAATGCTGCGCCGCTATGCCAGCGACCAGATCCGCAACGCAGCCACCATCGGCGGCAATATCGCCAATGGCTCGCCTATTGGCGACGGGCCGCCTGCGCTGATCGCTTTGGGGGCCGTACTGCACCTTCGCCAAGGCGACACGCGCCGCGAGATGCCGCTGGAAAACTTCTTTCTTGATTACCGCAAACAAGACCGCCTTCCCGGCGAATTCGTCGAGGCGGTCCAGTTTTCCACAAAGGCCCCCAACCTGCGCTGTTACAAACTGTCCAAGCGCTTTGATCAAGATATCTCGGCCGTGTGCGGCTGCTTTAATGTGACCATCGAAAACGGCAAGGTTCGTGCGGCCCGCCTTGCCTTTGGCGGCATGGCAGGCATCCCGAAACGGGCAGCCAAGGCCGAGGCGGCGCTTGTTGGCCAGGCCTGGACCCTGGAAACGGTAACCGCTGCCCGCGATGCAATGCAGGCCGATTTCGCCCCGATGAGCGATATGCGCGCCTCGGCGCAGTATCGCAGCGCGGCGGCAGGAAATATGCTGCTGCGCTATTTCCATGATCTTGCCGGAACACCTGTAAACCTGCTGGAGGTGGAAGCATGAGCATCGGCAACGCCCTTCCACATGATGCGGCCCCTCTGCACGTCACTGGTGCCGCGCGCTATGTCGATGACATCCCGCTGCCGCAAGGCGCTCTGCATCTGGCCTTTGGTCTGTCAACGATCGCACATGGTGATATCACATCCCTAGACCTTTCCGCCGTCCGTGCGGCCAAAGGTGTAGTTGCGGTTTATGCAGCGTCTGATTTCGCCGAGATGCCCGATTGCTCGCCGTCAACGCATGATGAACCGCTTTTGGCCATGGGCCGCGTGCACTACATCGGCCAGCCAGTGTTTTTGGTGGTGGCGACCAGCCATCTTGCCGCCCGCAAAGCCGCGCGCCTGGCCAAAATCGACTACGCCCCTCTGCCGGCAGTTCTTACCGTTGATGACGCACTGGCTGCCAATTCGCGGTTTGAAAGCGGCCCTGTCATTTGGGCCAAAGGCGATGCCGCCACAGCCCTTGCCCGCGCCCTGCGCGTGGTTGAAGGCGAATTGGAGGTTGGCGGCCAAGAGCATTTTTATCTTGAGGGCCAAATTGCTGCCGCCATCCCGCAAGAGGGCGGGGATATGTTGATCCATTCCTCGACCCAGCATCCGACCGAAATCCAGCACAAGGTGGCCCATGCGCTGCATGTGCCGATGCATGCGGTACGGGTGGAAACGCGGCGCATGGGGGGCGGGTTTGGCGGTAAGGAAAGCCAAGGCAATGCGCTGGCGATTGCCTGTGCGATTGCCGCGCGCGACACGGGCCGCCCGTGCAAAATGCGCTATGACCGCGACGATGACATGATGATCACCGGCAAGCGCCATGATCTGCGCATCCGCTATCGCGCCGGGTTTGATGACACGGGGCGCGTAACGGCGGTTGCGTTTACCCATCTGTTCCGCTGCGGTTGGGCGCTTGACCTGTCGATCCCTGTGGCCGATCGCGCGATGTTGCATTCGGACAATTGCTATCACCTGACCGATGTGCGGATCGAAAGTCACCGTTTGCGCACCAATACCCAAAGTGCCACCGCCTTTCGCGGCTTTGGTGGCCCGCAAGGTATGGTGGGAATTGAACGGGTGATGGATCATATCGCCAGTGATCTGGGATTGGACCCGCTGGCAGTGCGCCGTGTGAATTTTTATGCCGGGATGGTGGCCAAGGCTGGGGGGGCGCTGCCCCCCCAGACCCCCCTGAGGTATTTGGACCAAGATGAAGGGGCACGGGCAGTTCAGACCACCCCCTATCATATGCCTGTTACGGATTTCATCGCGGATACGCTGGTTTCTGCTTTGGAAGAAAGTTCGGGCTATGCCGCGCGGCGGGCAGCCATTGCCAAGTGGAATGCGACCAGCCCAGTTTTGAAACGCGGGATCGCCTTAACACCGGTGAAGTTCGGGATATCTTTTACCCTTACACATTTGAATCAGGCTGGCGCTTTGGTGCATGTCTATCAGGATGGGTCTGTTCATCTGAACCATGGCGGCACGGAAATGGGGCAAGGCCTGTTCCAAAAGGTGGCCCAAGTCGCCGCCGCTGTGTTTGGTGTTGATATAGAGGCTGTCAAAATCACTGCGACCGATACTGCCAAAGTGCCGAATACCAGTGCGACCGCCGCGTCTTCGGGATCGGATTTGAACGGTATGGCGGCACAGGCAGCTTGTGTGACAATCCGCGACAGGATGGCCGCATTCTTGGCCGAGCGGCATCAGGCGCAAGCGCAGGATGTGCGGTTTGTTGCGGGGCGCGTAAACGTGGGCGACGCAGATTACAGCTTTGCCGAAGCGGCGGCGCTGGCCTATGCAGGGCGTATCTCACTGTCCTCGACCGGATTTTATGCCACGCCCAAGATTACCTGGGACCGCGCGGCGGGCAAGGGACGGCCGTTCTTGTACTTTGCCTATGGGGCCGCTGTGACCGAGGTGGTGATCGATACCCTGACCGGCGAAAACCGCATTCTGCGCGCAGATGTGTTGCATGACACAGGCGCAAGCCTGAACCCGGCCTTGGACATCGGGCAGATCGAAGGCGCCTATGTCCAAGGGGCTGGCTGGCTGACGATGGAGGAATTGGTTTGGGATGATAAGGGCGCGTTGCGAACCCATGCGCCCAGCACCTATAAAATTCCGGCCTGTTCCGACCGCCCGCCGGTTTTCAACGTTTCCCTGTGGGGCCATGACAACCCCGAGGCAACCGTAGGCAGGTCCAAGGCCGTGGGAGAGCCGCCTTTTATGTTGGGAATTTCAGCATTTATGGCCTTGTCGGATGCCGTCGCCGCCTGTGGTGATGGAACGCGATATGTGGCACTTGACGCGCCTGCGACGCCGGAACGCATTTTGGCCGCCGTACAAAGGCAGCGCGATGTTTGATCTGGCCGCAGTCAAGGCCGCGATCAAGGCACAAAGGCGCATAGCGCGGGTCGCCATCGCGGCGGTTGCAGGGTCTTCACCACGCGAAGTCGGGGCTGCCATGCTGGTTTGGCCGCAAGGGCAATCGGGCACAATTGGCGGTGGAGCGCTGGAATTTCAGGCGATGCAAACCGCGCGTGAAATGTTGGCAAACGGGCCGTCGCAACGGCTGACCCGAGAGGCCTTGGGGCCAAAGTTGGGCCAATGCTGCGGTGGCACTGTCACCCTGCTGACCGAAGTGTTCGATGCGGGCACCCTGCCCACGGCGGATGTGTTTGCGCGGTCCTTGGATGGCCGCCCGATGCCTTTGGCCGTGAAGCGGCTGCTGGCGCAGGCAAGGGGGCAAGGTAAGCGCCCTGCCCCAGCGCTCATTCAAGGATGGATGGTGGAACCGATTGCACACCCCACGCGGCAGGTTTGGGTTTGGGGGGCAGGGCATGTCGGGCGTGCGATAGTAGGCATGTTGGCCCCCCTGCCCGATTTTGCAATCGCTTGGGTTGATGTGGCTGCGGACCGATTTCCGCAGGACATCCCGGAAGGTGTGACAGCCTTGCCCACAGCAGCGCCCGAAGTTTTGATGCCCCACGCGCCCCTAGACGCCGAGCACCTGATCCTAACCTATTCGCACGCGCTTGACCTTGCACTATGCCATGCGGCATTGACCCGCGGCTTTTCCCGCTGCGGGCTTATCGGATCAAAAACCAAATGGGCGCGGTTTCGCAAACGTCTCGCAGCGCTTGGCCACGCGCCGAGCGAAATATCCCGCATCGACTGCCCGATTGGCGATACGGGTTTAGGAAAACACCCGCAAGCGATTGCCATCGGGGTCGCGTCACAGCTACTAAAACTAACAACAGGCGCGTCACGACAGGAGAAGGCGATATGACAAACGAGCTTTTGCGCATCAGCGGCGTGACCAAGGCCTATCCGGGGGTGATTGCCAATTCGGATGTGTCCTTTTCCATTGCCAAAGGCGAGATTCATGCGCTCTTGGGCGAAAACGGCGCAGGCAAATCGACGCTTGTCAAAATGATCTATGGGTTGGTGAAACCCGACAGCGGCACGTTGCATCTGCACGGCCAGCCTTATGCGCCCACCCGCCCCAGTGCCGCACGCAATGCAGGCGTGGCAATGGTGTTCCAGCATTTCAGCCTGTTTGAGGCACTGAATGTGGCCGAGAACGTAGCGCTTGGTATGGAAAATCCGCCGCCGATGCGCGCATTGGCGCAGAAAATCCGCGCGGTGTCTGAAGATTATGGCCTGCCGCTGGACCCTTCGCGCATGGTGGGTGATTTGTCGGCGGGTGAACGGCAACGTGTTGAGATTATCCGCTGTTTGCTGCAAGACCCCAAGCTGCTGATTATGGATGAACCGACCAGCGTTCTGACCCCGCAAGAGGTCGAGATTCTGTTCCAGACCCTGCGCCAGCTCTCGGCCGAGGGCACCGCGATTTTGTACATCAGCCATAAGCTGGAAGAAATTCGGGCGCTATGTGACGAGGCGACGATTTTGCGCCGGGGCAAAGTGGTTGGGACTTGTACCCCGCGCGATGTATCGGCGCGGGATATGGCGGAAATGATGGTCGGGGCAGTGCTAACGCCACCAGCGCGTGCCGCGCGCAAAGATTGGGGCGACCCACAAGCCGCATTGGAAGTGTCTGGCCTAAGCTTGGCATCGCCGATACCGTTCGGCACCTCTTTGAAAGATATCAGCTTTTCGGTGCAGCGCGGTGAAATTCTGGGCATTGCAGGCGTGGCAGGAAATGGGCAAGACGAATTGTTGCTGGCATTGTCAGGCGAGTTGCGATCCGCGCCAGACATGGTGAAATGTCACGGCAAACCGATTGGTGAAGCCCCACCGAATGCGCGCCGCGCGATGGGCTTTGTCGCCGCCCCCGAGGACAGGCTGGGCCATGCCGCAGCCCCGGATATGAGCCTTGTGGAAAACGCCTTGCTATCAGGGGCAGTGCGCAAAGATCTAACCCGCAACGGCTTTATCGACTGGGCAAAAACCAAGGTCTGGGCCGAGGAGGTGGTGGCGCAATATGACGTCCGCACCCCCGGCACCTGGGTCGCGGCGCGGGCACTTTCGGGGGGCAACTTGCAAAAATTCCTGATGGGACGAGAGTTGAGCCAAGCCCCGGAAGTGGTGATCATCAACCAGCCCACATGGGGCGTGGATGCAGCCGCCGCAGCCTTTATCCGGCAAGAAATATTAAACCGCGCACAAGATGGTGCTGCCGTAGTGGTGATTTCGCAAGATCTGGATGACTTGCTTGAGGTTTCGGACCGATTTGCCGCGCTGAACGAAGGGCGTCTGACGCCCACACGACCGACCGAAGGGCTGACGGTAGATGAAATTGGCCTGATGATGGGCGGCGCGCATGGCATGGAGGTAGCGCATCATGGGTAGCTTTTGCTTTCAAGAACAGGATTGCTGTGCGGGCGGATTAGGTATTTGGACCAAGATGAAATCAGGTGATTGTTTGGGGGCGGCATATGTTGGTACTTGAAAAGCGCCCGTCGCCATCGCGGTTCTGGCAATATGCAACGCCTGTTTTGGCTGTCGTCTTGACGATGCTCGCGGGGGGGCTGTTGTTTGCCGCGTTGGGGAAAGACCCCTTTGTCGCCATTAGAACAATTTTCTGGGACCCGCTGTTTGGCGAGTTTGCCTTTTACCTGCGTGGCCAGCTATTGGTCAAAGCCGGGCCGTTGATTTTGATCGCGGTCGGGTTGTCGCTGGGGTTTCGCGCAGGCATTTGGAATATTGGCGCCGAAGGCCAGTATATCATGGGCGCTATCTTTGGTGCGGGTGTAGGCCTAGCAGTATTTCCCACCGAAAGCCGCTGGATTTTTCCAGTGATGATTGTTGCGGGCGCTTTTGGCGGCTGGCTCTGGTCAATGATTCCCGCGATTTTGAAAACGCGGTTCAATACCAATGAAATTTTGGTGTCATTGATGCTGGTCTATGTGGCACAAACTATCTTGTCCAAAGCCGCCACAGGCTTTTTGCGCAATCCGCAGGGCATGGGCTTTCCCGGCAGTCGTAATTTTTCGACCTATCCGGCGGCGCGCAATGTCGAATTAATCGCTGGCTCGGGTATGCATTGGGGGGTGGTAGCAGCGTTTATCGCCGTGATCGCGGCCTATGTTTTGCTGCAACGACATATGCTTGGGTTTCAGATCAAGCTGGCAGGCCAAGCGCCACGGGCCGCGCGGTTTGCGGGTGTGCAGCCCACGCGTTTGGTGGTGATGTGCATGGGAATTTCCGGCGCGTTGGCGGGGCTGGCAGGGATTTTCGAGGTCTCGGGGCCTGCGGGGCAAATAAGTATTGATTTTGCATCCGGCTATGGCTTTACCGCAATCATCGTCGCGTTCTTGGGCCGGTTGAACCCTTTGGGCATTTTGCTGGCCGGGCTGGTCATGGCACTAACTTATGTAGGGGGCGAGATGGCCTCGACCAACCTCGGCCTGCCTTCGGCGGCTATTCAGGCGTTTCAGGGGATGCTCTTGTTTTTCCTGCTGGCAGTTGACCTGCTGTCAAATTACCGCATCCGGTTGATGACAGGGAGGGCCGCGTGATGGATCTTGGAGGTATCAACCCAGCGGTTCTGGTGGCGTCACTAATGGTCGCCTCTGTTCCGATCATGTTGGCAGCGATTGGTGAATTGGTTGTGGAAAAGGCCGGTGTTCTGAACCTTGGGGTTGAGGGCATGATGATTATGGGCGCAGTTTGCGGCTTTGCCACGGCGGTAGAAACCGGCAGCCCGTTTCTGGGATTCATTGGCGGGGCGCTGGGGGCAATGGCGCTAAGCTTTGTCTTTGCGGTTTTGACCCAGTTTTTGCAGGCCAATCAGGTGGCGACTGGCCTTGCGCTAACGCTGTTTGGGCTGGGATTATCCAGCCTTATGGGCCAAGGCTATGTTGGCATCAAACCGCCTCTTACCGACGTAGTGCCGTTTGGCCCCTTGGCCGACTTGCCAGTTGTAGGGCGGATTTTGTTTGACCATGACCCAATGGTTTACCTGTCGATTGCAGTCATCGCTGTAGTTTGGGCGGTGCTGAAATTCAGCCGTATGGGCCTGATCTTGCGCGCGGTGGGCGAAAACCATGATGCGGCCCATGCGCTGGGGTATAAGGTTACGCGCATACGCGTTCTGGCGATTATGTTTGGCGGCGCGATGGCGGGGCTTGGCGGCGCGTATCTGAGTCTGGTGCGCGTGCCGCAATGGACCGATGGAATCACCGCAGGCGCAGGCTGGATCGCGCTGGCGATTGTGGTTTTTGCCAGCTGGAAACCGTGGCGCGTGTTGATCGGGGCCTATCTTTTTGGCGGAATCTCGGTGTTACAGCTGAATCTTCAGGCAGCGGGCGCGCGTATTCCGGTCGAGTACTTGTCGATGTCGCCTTATCTGATAACCATCTTGGTGTTGGTCATCATGTCGTCGGGCAAAGGGCGGTCTGCAATGAACGCCCCCGCGGCCTTGGGCCAGAATTTTCACGCTTCCCGTTAAGGGGGGCCAAAACCTAACCGGGCCGCAGAACGGCCCATCCAACCGGGAGACGAATATGAACCGAAGAATTTTGATGGCATCGGCTGCAATGGCGCTTGGGCTTGCCTTTGGTGGCGGCGCGCAGGCGGCTGGCATGGATAAGGTAAAGGCGTGCTTTGTTTATGTGGGCCCCGTAGGTGACGGCGGCTGGACCTATCAGCACGACCAAGGCCGCCAGGCCCTTATCGCCGAGTTTGGCGATAAGGTTGACGCCAGCACGTTCCAAGAAAACGTGCCAGAGGGTGCCGATGCCGAGCGCGTGTTGACGCAGATGGCACTTGGTGGCTGCAATATCATTTTCACAACATCCTTTGGCTATATGGATGCAACAAACGCAGTTGCTGCCAAGTTCCCGAATGTAAAATTCGAACATGCAACCGGCTACCGCCGCGACAGCGAGAACGTATCAACCTATGGCGCGCGGTTCTATGAAGGCCGTGCCGTGATTGGCACGATCGCAGGCCGGATGACAAAGAGCAACAAGATCGGTTACATCGGATCTTTCCCGATTCCGGAAGTTATTCGTGGCATCAACTCGACCTATTTGCACGCCAAGAAAGTGAACCCTGACGTGACGATGTCGGTGGTCTGGGCCTATACATGGTTCGACCCGGCGAAAGAGGCGGATGCGGCCAAGGCGCTGATCGAACAAGGCGTGGATGTGATCGTGCAGCACACGGATTCGACCGCACCTTTGGCAGAAGCCGCAAAAACCGAAGGCGTGATCGGCTTTGGCCAAGCCTCGGATATGAAAGAGTATAAACCAAGCCCGCGGGTTTCGTCGATCATCGACAACTGGGCGCCATACTACGTCAAGCGCGTTGGCGCCCTGCTGGATGGCACCTATGCGCAAGTTGACAGCTGGGAAGGTATCGGGGCCGGCGAAGTGGAAATCGGCGAAATTACCGACGCTGTTCCGGCAGAGGTGAAAGCCGAGGCCGAAGCGCTGCGTGATGCGATCGGCGCGGGCACCTACCACCCGTTCACCGGCCCGATCAACAAGCAGGATGGCTCGGCTTGGCTGGCCGATGGCGTGACCGCGCCGGATGGCGATTTGCTGGGCATGGACTTTTATGTTGAGGGTATCACTGGCGATATCCCCAAGTAATCGTAAGCAAACCGGCATCGTTCTGGTTTGATAGCAAAGCTGGGGGGCTGTCTGCCCCCCAGACCCCCGAGGATATTTTTGCCGAAAAGAAAGCGGGGGAAGGCCAAGTTTGGTCCTGCCGGTTTCGAAGGTATAGAGGCTGGGTTGGACTAGGCCATGGACTACGACTTTATCATAATCGGTGGCGGGATTGCCGGAATTTCCTGCGCGGCAAGGCTGGCGAAAGCTGGCAAAGTTCTGCTGTTGGAAGCCGAGGATGCTTTGGCCTATCATGCCTCGGGCCGTTCAGCCGCGCTCTATGAGCCGCGCTATGGGCTAGCGCCTGTTGTCGCATTGTCGATGGCCTCGGCCGCGTATTTCCACTCGGTCCCTGATCTTTTATCCCCGCGCGGGATGATGATTGTTGCCAAAGCCGACGAAAAATCGGCGTTTGAGGCCGATGCCGCGAGTATGGAGCTTGTGCCGATGTCGGTTGAAGAGGCACGTCTGGTCGTTCCAATATTGAACCCCGAAACCGTTGCACATGTCGCGATGGCCGATCATGCATGGGATATTGATACCGATCTGTTGTTGCAAGGCTTTGCCCGACAGGCGCGCAGAGACCATGCCGAGATTGTGACAAAGGCCCCTGTCACGGCAATTGCCCGCGATGCGAGTGGTTGGCGCGTGACCACGCCACAGGGTGCGTTTTCGGCACGGATATTGATTAACGCATCCGGCGCTTGGGCGGATGAGATAGCCAAAATGGCAGGGGTCGCACCTTTGGGCATGACGCCATTGCGGCGCTCGATGGCCCGCATCCCCGCCCCCGGTGGCCATGACATCAGCCGCTGGCCCATGATCTTTGGCGGTGGCGAGACGTGGTATTGCAAACCTGATGCTGGTGCACTGATTGTTTCACCCGCAGAAGAGCACCTGACCACACCGCATGATGCCTTTGCTGATGACATGGTACTGGCCGAAGGGCTTGCCCGCTATGAGGAAATGGTCACTGAACCGGTTACCCGTATGTTGGCAAATTGGGCGGGCCTGCGCACCTTTGCGCCTGACCGCGTGCCGGTTATCGGTTTTGACTGCCATGTGCCTGACTTCTTTTGGCTGGCGGGCCAGGGGGGCTATGGTTTTCAATCCGCGCCCGCAGCATCGCAGCTTGCGGCCGATCTTTTGACGGGGCAGCCCAGCAGCATTGCAGCCGAGGTAGTTGCTGCGCTGTCGCCTGCCCGTTTTGGCTAATATACGAGAGATGAGCCTTTAACTCTGGTTCGTCCACTGCCTTGATGTGCATCAAGGCAAAGGGCCCCACGGTATGCGACTCAATCAGCGAACCGCGCTGACCTTGCTTGGCCTTTCAAGCAATGTCGTGTGCTTTAGGATGTAGGAGCGCAGATTGAACTGGAAAGACAAGAATGCCGCAATGCGCGACCAATTGCGCGTGATGAACCGCGCCATTCCCGATGTTGCCAAAGGCTTTGGTGCCTTGTCCAAGGCGGCCAAAGAGGCCAAGGTTCTGGACATCAAAACGCTTGAGTTTGTCGCCCTTGGGATTGCGATCGCAGATCGCTGCGAGGCTTGCATCGGGTTCCACGTTGAGGCACTGGCCAAAGCGGGCGGCACGCGAGAAGAGTTGGGCGATGTTCTGGGCATGGCGGTGCAAATGGGCGGCGGCCCGTCGCTCATGTATGCGGCAAAAGCGATGGCCGCTTGGGATGATCTTGCCACGGAAAGCTAAGCCGCGGCTGGTTTTCGCCAGATCAAAGCGGGCCTGAACTGAGTGGGTGACATTCGAGGAACCGGCTGGCACATTGGCAGAGGGTTCCTATATTCGGGGTGGGCAAAACACTGCGGTTATCAGTTAGCTTGATCGTGCTGGCCCTGTTTTTGACAGGCTGCAGCAGAGGGCAAGACAAGCAGCGTGAACGCGGTGCGGAAATGCCTGCGCCCGTGATGAGTGCGCCGAATTTTGGCGATGCTGACCCGCATGAATGGGACGGGCGCGGCCCGCGGAATTATCCGGTTCATGGGATCGATGCCTCGCGCTGGCAGGCCGAGATTGACTGGCAAACCGCGCGTGCGAATGGCGTCTCGTTTGCGTTTTTTAAGGCCACCGAGGGCGGGGATGTGGTTGATCCGGCATTCGCGGCGTATTGGAAATCGGCGGGCCAGGCTGGTGTGCCACGCGGGGCCTATCATTATTACTATTTCTGCCGCCCCGCGCTTGAGCAGGCCCGCTGGTTTATTCGAAACGTGCCGCGCAGTTCGGGTGCCCTGCCCCCGGTTCTGGATATGGAATGGAACGCCCATTCCCCGACCTGTACAAAAAGACCCGATGCAGGGCATGTGCGGGCCGAGGCCAGGATATTCCTAGATGCGCTGGAAAGGCATTACGGGCAGCGGCCGATTATCTATACCACGGTTGATTTTTTCGCTGACAATCAGATGGGCCGGATGGCCGGGTATGAGTTTTGGCTGAGGTCGGTGGCGGGGCATCCTTCGACGGTTTATCCGGGGCATGGCTGGGTTTTCTGGCAATATTCTGGCACGGGGCTGGTGCCGGGGATTTCCGGAAAAGTGGACGTGAATGCCTTTACGGGGTCGCGGGCAGAGTGGCAAAAATGGGTGGCACGGCGGGTGCATTAGGCTGCGTGACCGCGCGCGGACATGTTTATATCTTTTTGATATTGCTGTGAATTTGTGTTTCTGTTTACCTGAAATTAACCTTTGGGACGCAGGGGTGGCGGGGTAAAACCCCGCCCTACGGTTGCTGATGGCAAGCTGAGGCATCTGCGGGGTTGGATTAAAACTGAATGAGGTTCGGCTGGTCGAATTGCCAATGAACAAAGCGGCCTTTGGCCATCGGCTGACCGATGGTATCTTTGGATTGGTCACTAAATGAAACGACCGGTCGCGCAAAGGGCCTTGACGCAAAACGCGCCATTTATTACCGTCTGCTTATCAAAGATGATTTAGGTTATCTTGATCAAGCCAGAGGCTGATCAGACTTGAAGGTTCATCCATCAGGTTTTGGTGTCCGGTTTGCGGAACCACGAAAATCGGGTCTCGCGCGAGCAAAAGCTTCTTACCGGGGAGCGTCCTGCAGGACGCCGCGCATTCGCTTCTTATGAAGTTGAATGAAGGAGATGTTCCGTGGGAACACTTAGATCTATACGTATGAAGAAGATGCGCGCACAGCGAGGGCGCTGCTATTATTGCGATTTGCCGATGTGGGATGAAGCCGCCGCCAAAATTTCAAGTAAGCACAATAAGTTTCAAGCGAAATTGAAAGCCCTGCGCTGCACTGCTGAGCATCTTCACCCTCGTTCTGAAGGGGGAGGAAATACGGCAGGAAATATTGTTGCAGCCTGTTTCTATTGCAATACGCGCCGTCACAGGCGGAAATGTCCACTCTCGCCCGAAGCCCACAGGGAACATGTGCGTCAACGAATGGCGTCAGGTAGATGGCTGGCGGCGCAATTTGCAACATAGTCTGCATGAGCAGAATGCTGCCGTCGATCAGCTCGTCGAAACTTGCTGCGTGACACTCACGCCATAGGAAATTCGTCACTTTGAGTTCAAACCTACGTGCAACCACCCGCACACCCGAACAAAGCAAAAGGCCCCGTCACATACGTGCGGGGCCTTGGTTTTTGTGTGGTGGTTATCCGTTGATGCGGATGCGTTCGTTGCTTGGGTCGAAGGGGCTGTCTTCGACCACCACGGCATCCCATTCTTTTAGCAACATTTTCACCTTTAGTTTGGTGCCGACTGCGGCCAGTTCGGGGGTGACGTAGCCCATGCCGATTTGCTTGTTGAACGCGACCGACCAGCCGCCCGAGGTGAGGCGGCCTACTTTTTTGCCGTTCACAAAGATCGCCTCTTTGCCCCATGGGTCGGTGTCATCCGGCCCGTCGATCAGCACGGTGACACATTTGGCGCGGATACCGGTGTCGATCATGGCTTGCTTGCCCTGAAAATCTTTGGACAGGTCGATAAAGCGGTCCAGCCCTGCCTCCATCGGGGTCGCGTCGCGGCCCAGTTCGGTGCCGAAAGCGCGGTAGGATTTTTCCTGACGCAGCCAGTTTTGCGCGCGGGCGCCGACTAGTTTCATGCCGTGCTTTGCGCCGGCTTTCAGCAGCAAATCCCAAAGATAGCGGTTCATTTCAATCGGGTGGTGGAGTTCCCAGCCGAGCTCGCCCGTATAGGCCACGCGAATGGCATTAACGGGGCACATGCCCAGTTCCAGCTTGCGGGCGGTCAGCCATGGAAAGCGCTTGTTGGACAGCACGGTATCGGCGTCGGCATCCTTGACGATTTCGCGCAGGATTTTGCGGGCATTGGGGCCTGCAAGGGCAAAGACGCCCCATTGGGTCGTGACATCGTTGATTTCAACATGCGCGCCACCGGCGGCGATGAAATCCTCGGCCGATTTGCGCATATAATCGGCGTCATAGGCCGTCCATGCACCGGCCGAGACGAGGTAGTAGTCGTTTTCGCCGTTGCGCACGATGGTGTATTCGGTGCGCGTGGTGCCAGTGGGCGTCAGCGCATAGGTCAGGTTGATGCGGCCGATGCTGGGCAGTTTGTTGCAGGTGAACCAGTCGAGGAAGGCCGTGGCCCCTGCCCCGCGCACGGTGTGCTTGGTAAAGGCGGAGGCGTCGATAAGACCCGCGGTTTCGCGCAGGGCCTCGGCCTCGGCGCGGGCATATTGCCACCATTCACCACGGCGGAAGCTGCGGGAATTATGGTCAAAATCGGCAGCGGCGTTGAGCGGGCCGTAGTAGTTCGGGCGTTCCCAGCCGTTGACCTGGCCCATTTGCGCGCCCAACGCGATTTGCTTGTCATAGACCGGAGTGGTGCGCAGGGGGCGGCAGGCTTCGCGTTCCTCATCAGGGTGGTGGAGGATAAAGACGTGGTCGTAGCACTCTTCATTCTTGCGGGCGGCATATTCGGTGGTCATCCACGAGCCGTAGCGGCGCGGGTCAAGGCTGGCCATGTCGATTTCAGCCTCGCCCTGCGTCATCATCTGGGCAAGGTAATAGCCGGTGCCGCCAGCGGCGGTGATGCCAAAGCTGAAACCTTCGGCGATCCACATATTGCGCAGGCCGGGAACAGGGCCGACCAGCGGGTTGCCATCGGGGGTATAGCAGATCGGGCCGTTAAAATCGTCTTTCAAACCAACGGTTTCCGAGGATGGCAGGCGGTGCAGCATCGACATGTACTCGGCCTCAATCCGGTCCAGATCAAGCGGGAACAGATCGGCGCGGAAGCTGTCTGGCACGGCATATTCAAACCGCGCAGGCGCGCCTTTTTCATAGGGGCCGAGGATCCAGCCGCCGCGTTCTTCGCGCACATACCATTTGGCATCGGCATCGCGCAGAACAGGGTGCTCGGGGTTGTTTTTGCGGTATTCGACCAGCATCGGGTCGGGCTCGGTCACGATGAACTGGTGTTCAACCGGAATGGCGGGAATTTTGACGCCCAAAAGGCGCGCGGTGCGTTGGGCGTGGTTGCCTGTAGCGGTGACAACATGCTCGGCATGGATTTCAAAGGTTCCCTCCGAGGCCACAAGGTTGCCGCCCTTATCAACCATGCGGGTGCAAGACACGATCCATTCCGACCCTGTCCAGCGGTAGCCATCGACCTGAATTTTACGCTCAATCGTAGCACCGTGCTGGCGGGCGCCTTTGGCCATCGCTTGGGTAACATCGGCGGGGTTGATATAGCCGTCTTGCGGGTGGAACAGCGCGCCGACCAGATCATCGGTGCGCAGCAAGGGCCAGCGGTCTTTCATTTGCTGGGGCGTCATGAACTCGTGGTAAACATCTGCCGATTCCGCCACGGCGGAATAGAGCATGTATTCATCCATCCGCGCCTGCGTTTGGGCCATGCGCAGGTTGCCGACGACCGCGAAACCCGCGTTCAGACCGGTCTCGGCCTCAAGCGATTTATAGAAATCGACCGAGTATTTGTGGATATGCGTGGTGGCATAGCCCATATTGAACAGGGGCAAAAGGCCCGCTGCGTGCCAGGTAGAGCCCGAGGTCAGCTCATCACGTTCGACCAGCATCGTATCCCAGCCGGCCTTGGCCAGATGATAGGCGATACCGTTGCCCACGGCACCACCGCCGACGACCAAAGCTTTGACATGGGTTTTCATATGGCGACTCCCTAGCGCGATTTTGCCCATACATGCCCGATTGTGCGGCGCGCGGGCAATATGGCCCGACGTTTGACAGATAAAAACGACATTGGGCATGGGGGCATGGCGATTGTTTGGCTGCCGTTTACGCTTTGCCAACTGTTTCGCTGTAACGATGGGGTATGTTTGGGCGGATTTGCCAAAACGGGAAAGGGGATTTGGATGGAAATTGCTGCATGTCTGGCCCTTGTTGCCGGCATTACGATGCTGCTGTTTTTTGCCGAAAGAGGCTATCATCACCGGCAACGCGCGGGGCCTGCAACCGTGGCGTTTATCGCACCTTGGTCTTGGTTGGCGGGGTTTCGGCGCGTTCTAGGGTCGGGGTGACTTTGTTGACAGGATTTCAGGTATTTGGACCAAGATGAAATGGGAAGTCAGCGCGTTTTC
Organism: Pseudorhodobacter wandonensis; assembly: GCF_001202035.1. Lineage (GTDB taxonomy): Bacteria > Pseudomonadota > Alphaproteobacteria > Rhodobacterales > Rhodobacteraceae > Pseudorhodobacter > Pseudorhodobacter wandonensis. The sequence goes on from NZ_LGHT01000042.1 coordinate 32,490, forward strand.
AACGGCGATATGACGGTTGACAGGATGAAGGCAAGGGCTGCAACCGCGATGATCGAGGGGCCTGCCGGCGTATCAAATTGCAAGGAAAGTTGCAGACCTGCAAGGACGGATGCGCCCCCGATAAGCACCGCGAGAATGGCCATGGTTTCGGGGCTGCGCGACAGGCTTCGCGCGGTGGCAGCGGGAATGATCAGCATCGCCGAAATCAGCAAAGCGCCGACAATTTTAAGGGCGACCGCGACGACGATCGCAAGGGCGATGGTCAGCGCAAGCCGCTCTCGGTCGGGGTTGAGGCCCGAAGCATGGGCGAGGCTTTCGCTGAGGGTGGCAGTGAGGAGCGCCTGCCAGCGCCACAAAAGCAAAGCGAGTATGGCACCTGCCCCACCCCAAACGAAAGCAAGGTCTTGTTTTGACACGGCAAGAATGTCGCCAAACAGCAGCCCCGACATATCGGCCCGCACCCCCGGCACAAAGCTGATGGCGACAAGGCCAAAGGCGAGAGCGGAATGCGCAAGCACGCCCAAGGTGGTATCGACCGCCCATCCTTTGGCGGCCAGAGCGGACACGGTCAGTGCCATGGCAAGTGCAACCAGCATCGTGCCAAGCGCGATCGGTAGCGACAGCGCAAGCGCCAAAGCCACGCCCAATATGGCCGCATGGCTGGTCGCATCGCCAAAATACGCCATGCGCCGCCAGACAACAAAGGCGCCAAGTGGGCCGGTGGCAACGGCCAAACCTATGCCTGCGACGGCGGCGCGCAGCAAGAAATCGTCAAACATGGTCTTGGGCTTCTTTCGCGGTAGAATGGCTGTGGCTGTGGTTGCAATCAGGGCCGTGCTGATGCGGGGTGCCTTGGCCCGGGCCGTGATTATGGTCGTGGTCATGGCGGTAAAGGGCAAGTGCGCCTTGGGTGCCAAAACCGAACAGCGCGCGGTATTCAGGCGCGTCACGCACCACATCTGGCGCGCCTTGGCAGCAGACATGGCCGTTAAGACAGATCACGCGGTCAGACGCTGCCATCACCACATGCAGATCATGGCTGACCAGCAGCACGGCGGCACCGGTTTCACGGCGGACCTCTTCGATCAGCTGGTAAAAGGCGGCCTCGCCCGGTTGGTCAAGCCCTTGGGTCGGCTCATCCAGAATCAGGATTTCGGGTTGGTTCAGCAAAGCGCGGGCAAGCAGCACGCGTTGCAACTGGCCACCGGACAGATCGGCAAGTTGCCGGTTTTCGACACCCGCCACGCCGCAACGGGCCAGAACCCGAGTTGCCTGAGCGTCGGTGCAGCGTTGCGGCAGCGACAGAAACCGCCGCGCCGTCATCGGCATCGGGCGGTCGATATGCAGCCGTTGCGGGACATAACCGATGCGCAGGCCTGTTTTGCGCGTGACAGAGCCCGAAGCCAGAGCTTGAATGCCCAGAATACTGCGCAGCAGGGTGGATTTGCCCGAACCATTCGGCCCGACAATGGTGACGATTTCGCCCGGCAGAATGGTCATGGTAACGCCGGACAGTATGTCCGCCCCGCCCAACCGGACGGTCAGGTCTTTGGTTTCAATCAGATTCATGCGGCGGCCTTGCAGTTCGGGCAGAGGCCCAGCGCCTCAATATTTGTACGCTCGACGGTAAAGCCGACAGTCTGGGCAGCAGCCTCAAGCGCGGCGCGGACCGGTTGGGCAGGCGTTTCGGCAAGTGCGTTGCAGCCGCGGCAGATCAGGAACACCGGGGCGTGGTCGGTTTCAGGGTGCATACAGGCGGCAAAGGCGTTGAGGCGGCGAACCCTATGCGCAAGCCCTTGTTCTACAAGAAACTCCAAAGCGCGATAGGCAACGGGCGGCTGCTTGCCAAAGCCCGCTGCGGCAAGCCGTTCCAGCACGTCATAGGCCCCCAGCGCGCGGTGTTCTTGCAGCAGGATTTGCAGGGTTTGGCGGCGGACCGGCGTAAGGCGCAGTTTGCGCGTGGCCAAGATTTCCTCGGCGCGGGCAAGCCCTGTATCGGCGCAATGGCTGTGGTCATGCGTATCAAATGCGTTGGTATGCGGCGTCATTTCGGGCCTTGACATGTTATATCATAACGTATTTTAGGTTATAAGATAACATATGCTACCCAGACCGGTAGCGCAATACAGGAGTTTTCGGATGCGCGGTTTATATGTGGCGGCGGCGGCCTTGGTCTTTGGCCCGGCAGCATGGGCCGAGACCCCCAAGGTGGTGACGGATTTCGGGCCAGTACACTCTTTGGTCTCAATGGTGATGGGCGATTTGGGGACGCCTGAAATCTTGCTGCCAATGGGTGGGGATGCGCATGATTTTCAGCTGCGCCCAAGTCAGGCGCGGGATCTGGATTCGGCCGATCTGGTGATCTGGGTCGGGCCAGAAATGACGCCTTGGCTTGGGCGCGCCTTGGAAAGTCTGGGCAATGGGACCAGCTTGCCGCTGCTGGACGCATCGGAAACCCTGGCGCGGGGGTTTAGCGAAGATGCGGCAGAGCATGATCATGAAAGCCACGATCACGGCCATGAAGGCGTTGACCCACATGCGTGGTTAGAGCCGGAAAACGCGCGGATATGGTTGGGGTTGATTGCCGAAGCCTTGGCGCAGGCCGACCCGGCGCAGGCCGCTGTTTACCGCGCCAATGCCGATGCGGCGCAGGAGCAGGTGACAACGATAGAGGCCGACGTAGCCGCGGTTTTGGCGCCCATTCAGGACAAGCCTTTTGCCGCCGCGCATGATGCCTATGGCTATTTCGCCGCGCATTTCGGGCTGAACAATCTGGGCAGTTTGCGGATCGGGGATGCAGCACCTTCGGGGGCGCAGCACTTGGCCGAGTTACAGGCGATGCTGACAGACAAAGGGGCGACCTGCGTTTTCCCCGAGGTTAATCATCAGGATGACGGTGTGCGACAGATGGCCGAGGCAACGGGTGCAAAGCTGGGCGCAGCCTTGGACCCCGAAGGCAGCGCATTGACGCCCGGCCCTGCGCTCTATGGGGATTTGATGCGCGGGCTGGCCAAAGATTTGGCCGAATGTTTGGCAGATCAATAGGTTAGACGACGCGCAAAAACACCGGGCCAGCGCCGATATGGCCAATGATTGCCGCAGGTTCGCCTGCGGCAATCAGCGCATCAAGGGTGATTTGGGCCTGTGATTGCGGCACGGTGGCCAGCAGCCCGCCTGCAGTTTGCGGGTCGTATAGCAGAGCCGTACGCGGGGAATTCGGTGCCGTGATCCGGCCAAGGCACAGCGCACGGTTGGCAGGTGCGATGGTCGAAGCGATACCCATCGCCGCCAGATCCTCGGCCCCGTGCAGCAGGGGAACGGCATCAAGGTTCAGGGTGGCGCCCAGCCCTGCGCCTTCGAGCATTTCCAGCAGATGGCCTGCGAGGCCAAAGCCGGTGACATCGGTCATCGCCGTAGCATAGGGGGCCAAAATGGCCGAGGCGCGGCCCAAAGGATGCAACATCGACGCAAAACACGCCGCGACCACCTCGCCCAGCATCAGGTTTTCCACATGGGCCGCGGCCATTTCGGCGGCCAGAATGGTGCCGGTGCCAAGCGGTTTGGTCAGGATGATCGCATCACCTAGCCGCGCCCCCGATTTGGAAATAGGCTTTTGCGCTAGGCCGGTCAGGGAAAAGCCTATTGTCAGTTCGGCCCCGATAGAGCTGTGGCCGCCCAGAATATCGGCCCCTGCGGCGGTGAAAACCGAGGCGGCGGCGGCAAGGATTTCAGCCATGGTTTCGGCCTGTTGATTTGGACCCAAACGCGGCAAGGTGATTTGCGACAGCGCCGATTGCGGTTGCGCGCCCATCGCCCAGATATCGCCCAGCGCGTGAATCGCGGTGATCCGCGCCATCAAACCGGCATCATTGGTAAAGGAGCGCAGGTGGTCGGTGGTCAGCACCTGCACCCCCTGCCCCAGCGCCAGAACCCCCGCATCATCACCGGGCCCGTACAGCACATCGGCGCGGGCGGGTTTGGGCAAGGCCTGAAGCGCCGCTGTCAGGCTAGCGCCGCCCAGCTTGGCCCCGCAGCCGCCGCAGAGGGGTTTATCACCCAGCGCGTCGGCCAGCCCAAGGGCGGCACCGCGCGGCAGTTTGGGCGCGGGCATTGCGGGGTAATCGGCGAATTTCGCCATGAACTTACGGTCGATATGGTCTTTCCACTGCCACAGCCACGCCCCCTCAAGCCGCAGGCCCAGCTTATCGGCGACGGCGCGTTTGCGACCGGTCGAGATGAGCTTGAGGTAGTCGCGCTGCGGTGCGTAGGTGCGCATGGCCGCGCCTGAAAGTGCAGCACGCAGGTTGTGGTACAGAATCGGCGCCTGACGTACTGCGAAAACACCGGCTTTGGGGCGCGGGGCAAAGCCCATATGCGCGCAATCGCCCGCGGCAAAGACCCGTGGGTCGCTGCTTTGCAGGCTGGGGGAAATGGTGATGAACCCTTGGTGCAGGTTTAGCCCTGTGGTTTGCAGCCACGCCTGCGGCTGCGCGCCGGCGACCGACAGGGTGAAATTGGACGGCAGGGTTTGGCCGTTCGTCAGGGTGACGCTGTTGGCGGTGACGGCGGCGGGTTCCGAGTCTGTCAGCAGGGTCACGTTGTAATGGGCAAGCTGCGCCATCAGTGCCGCGCGGGCGCCCGTGCCGATATGCGGCAAAGCGAGGGATTCGCGTTCCAGCAAGGTGATATTGGGTTTGCGCCCGCTGGCCTGCAAGCGGTGGGCCGAGGCCATGGCAAGCTCGGCCCCGCCGACACCTGCGCCGATGATGACCAGATTGGGTGCTTGGGGCGCGGTTTTGACAAAAGCGTCCCATGCCTCGGCATAGCCGCCAAGCGGTTTGGCAGAGGTGGCGTGATCGTCAAATCCCGTCAGGTTTGGCAAGTTTGACGCGATGCCGATGTCGATCGAGGCTACATCATAGCGCAGGCGGCGGCCGTCTTGCAAAATGACCTGCTGGTTGTCGCGGTCAAGGCCGGTCGCGCGGCCAAGCACCACTTTGGCATCGGCAAAGCGGCCAAGGCGCACCAGGTCGATCATCATTTCAGCCCGCGTGTAATGGCCGGCGATATGGCCCGGAAGCATACCGGTATAGGGGGCGACCGGCCCCGGATTTATCACTGTGATGCGGGTGCCTGGCTGGGGGGCCATCCCCCATTTGCGCAGCACCAAAGCATGGGCATGACCGCCGCCGATCAGCACGAGGTCTTGGGTTTGGGGCCATTCGGGGCTGTGCATAGGGTCGGCTTTCTGGGTATTGGTTCTCGGATTGCGTTTGGCCAAACTAGCCGTGGTGGGTGGCAATGGCGATAGGGCAAGCGGCCACAGATGCGTGACTGTTGCGCGGCACAGGTGCGCGGGCTAGGCTGCGCCCGATATATCCTGTTGAAAGGCCCGTTATGACGCGCCCGTCTGCCCGGCTAGAGCTGAACCAAAAGCTATCGCTGAATGCCGCGTTGACCACCTCAATCCGGGTATTGCGGATGGATGCGTCAGGCCTGACGCGCTATCTGGAAGAGCAAGCAGCCGAGAACCCGCATCTGGCGCTGAGGCCTGCAAAGCTGGAGCCAGAGGTGTGGTTGCCGCGCTGGACCGCCGCATTTGCCGCGCAAGGCATGGGCCACGCCGGCAGCCCCGATATTGGCGCACTGCTGCAGGCGCCGGCAATCAGCCTGATCGCACATGTAAGCAACGAAATCGAACGGGTGGTGCAGCCGGCGGATTGGGGTCTGGCCACGGCGTTGATGCAGGCGCTGGAACCGACGGGTTGGCTTGGCCGCCCTTTGGCAGCGATTGCCGCCGAGGCCGGCGTGCCCGAGGCTGAGGCCGAGCGGGTATTGCTGTTACTGCAAGGCATTGAACCCACAGGTATTTTCGCACGATCCCTGGCCGAATGCCTGCAATTACAGGCAATTGAGGCCGGATGCCATGACAGCACTTTGGCCTGTATGCTAGAGCATCTGGATTTGCTGGCCGAAGGTGAAATTGCCCGTTTGGCCAAGATGTGCAGCGTGGATGAGGCTGCCATTATGACGCGCTTGCGGCTGATCCGCAGTTTTGACCCCAAACCCGGCACGCGCTTTGGCCAGGACGCGGCGCCTGTGCGCGAACCGGATTTGGCGGTATCGCGCGGGGTTGAGGGTTGGGTGGTGCGGCTGAACCGTTCATCCTTGCCGGATGTGCAGATTGTTCCGCCTGCGGGCGACGGGCATGATGCCGTGGCTTTGGCCCATGCGCGCGAGGTGCAGCGTATGGTGCACAGTCGCAACCAGACCTTGCTGCGCGTTGCCCAAGACATTTTGAAACGTCAGGAAAAGGTTTTGAGCCAAGGGCTTGAACAGTTGCAACCGATGTCGATGCAAGAGGTGGCGGCCAGTGTGGGCCTGAATATCAGCACTGTCAGCCGTGCGATTGCCGGCGTGTCGGTGGATGCCCCGCGCGGCACGATCTGGCTGCGCGCGCTGTTTACCGAGGCGGTAGGCGGCGCAGAAAGCGGTGTTGCAGCAGGTGCCTTGCGTGCCAAGCTGTTGCGACTGGTGCGCGAAGAAGACCGCGATCATCCGCTGGGCGATTTGGCCTTGGCCGAGGCACTGTCGATGGGCGGGGTGACTGTGGCGCGGCGCACGGTCGCCAAATACCGCAGTTTGCTGGATATTCCGCCCGCACATCGCCGCAAACGCAAGCTTGGCCTGCGCCAAAATTGACCAATCTGGCGTAAGCGGGCAAATTTGGTCGCGGAAAGACTGGGCAAGGCGCAAAAATCCGTCATAACTCGGCTGAACAGCCCGTAGGGGCGGCAATTGGAACAGATGCATGAGCCTTTTTCTGGGTGTGGATACGGGCGGAACCTATACGGATGCCGTGATTTTGGACAGCGAGACGGATCGCGTTTTGGGCAAGGCCAAGTCGCTGACCACGCGCCTCGATTTGGCGCTGGGTATTGGCCGCGCGGTTGATGCAGCCCTAGAGGCGGCGGGCGTGGCACCGCGTGACGTGGCGATGGTGTCGCTGTCAACCACGCTGGCGACCAATGCGTTGGTCGAGGGGCAAGGCGGGCGGGTGGCGCTGGTGTTCATCGGCTTTGACGATGACGATATGGAGCGCGGCGGGTTAAACGAGGCGCTTGGCGGCGACCCTGTGATCCGGCTGGCGGGCGGGCATGGCCATGCGGGGCAGGAAACGGCACCGCTGGACGAGGCCGGCCTGCGGGCTGCACTGGCGCAGCACAGCGTCATGGGCTTTGCCGTGGCCTCGCGTTTTGCCACCCGCAATCCGGCGCATGAACTGGCCGCGCGTGAGATTATCCGAGAAGTGACGGGGCGGCCTGTGACCTGTTCGCACGAGTTGTCGGCCAATCTGAACGGGCCGAAACGGGCGTTGACGGCAGTGCTGAATGCGCGGCTGATCGGGATGATTGACCGGTTGGTGACCGCCTGCGAGCGCCACAACACCAAGCGCGGCATTGACGCGCCTTTGATGGTTGTGCGCGGCGACGGGGCGCTGATTTCGGCGGCAATGGTGCGCGAGCGCCCGATTGAGACGATTTTGTCGGGCCCTGCCGCGTCAATTGTGGGCGCGCGGTGGCTGACCGGAGCCGATGATGCGCTGGTGTCAGATATTGGCGGCACAACGACCGATGTTGCCTTGTTAAAGGATGGATTGCCCGAAATCGACCCTTTGGGCGCGCGTGTTGGCGGCTATCGCACGATGGTTGAGGCAGTCGCGATGCGCACCACCGGCCTTGGCGGCGACAGTGAGGCGCATCTGATTACAGCCGGGCTTGAGGGCGGGTTTCGCCTTGGGCCGCGACGGTTGATCCCTGTATCCTTGCTGGCGGTTGAGCATGGCGACATGGTGCATGAGGCGCTGGACCGTGCGCTATCGGTCGATATGGTGGGCGAGCATGACGGGCGCTTTGTTATCCCGATGGGGTTTGAACCGGCCGGCCTGACACCACGCGAGGCAGGCTTGCTGGCGCGGATCACGCAGCCGATGCCACTGGCGCAGGCGCTGACCTCGCGGTTGGAAGTGGCCGCGATGGACCGTCTGGTGGCCCGCGGTTTGGTGATGCTGTCGGGGGTGACGCCTTCGGATGCCAGCCATGTTTTGGGCGGCTTGACCGATTGGGACGGATTGGCCGCCGAAAAGGCCATTCGCTTGATGGCGCGGCGCCGTGATGGGCGGGGGGACAGGGTGGCCGCAGGGGCGGCACCACTGGCCCAGGCAATCATCGACCAGTTGACCGAGCAAACCGCGACCTGCCTGCTTGAGGCGGCCTTTGGCGAGGACCCGGCCTTTGCGGCCCAAGATGGCGTGGCGCTGGCGGCCCACCCGTTGCTGCGGGCGGGGCTGAACCAGCATCGCGGCGTGGTTGAACTGTCGGCGCGGATTGGGGTGCCGGTGATCGGGCTTGGCGCCTCGGCCCCCTATTATTACGGCGCGGTGGGCACACGGCTGGGGGCGCAAATGATTTTGCCCGAACATGCCGGTGTGGCCAATGCGATCGGCGCGGTGGTGGGGCAAGTCAGCCAACGGGCGGTGGGCGTGGTATCTTCGGCGGGTGAAGGGCAGTTTACAGCGCATATGCCTTATGGCCCCGAGCGGTTTACCAGCAAAGAGACCGCAATCGCGGCGATGCATGGCGCGCTGCTGGCCGATGCCACAGCGCGGGCCCGGTTGGCAGGCGCGGATGAGTTGCTGATTACCAGCGCCCAAGACCTGCGCGAAGCCGAAGTAGAAGGCCAGCCGATGTTCATCGAAGCAACGCTGACGGTGACCGCTTCGGGGCGGCCACGGGTAGCGCATGCCGTGCCGGCCGAGGCGGTGGGTGAGATAGACGTGAGAGGCGTGGTTTACCGGTCTGTTTAAGGCGGCAGGATTAATCTGGTCGGGTTTGGCGGCGAATGCGACAAAAGCCGCCATTTCCCTCTTGACGTCAGGCGACGCCCCCCGTAATCAGCCGCAACAAGTGGCGAGGTAGCTCAGTTGGTCAGAGCACACGACTCATAATCGTGGGGTCGAGAGTTCAAGTCTCTCTCTCGCCACCACTTCCCCCCCGAAATAACGGTTCAGCCCCTGCTAGCGGGCCCGTTTTGCGGGGCGAGGTTGCGGGCCAGCGCAGTCAAACACAGAAAATTCCGTAGGCAGAAAAATCCGCCACGGCGCCAAGCAAATGGCAAAGCACTGCATTGCAAACCGTCGGGCAAAATCTTTGGAATATTCGCACTGAACCGGCTTCATCGTGATGTGCGAAACATCGGTCTGAAAATCGGGCTGCGAGAAAATGTGGCGAGCCGTGGAGGACTCGAACCCCCGACCTGCCCATTAGAAGTGGGCTGCTCTAATCCAGCTGAGCTAACGGCCCGTTGCTGCCACTTTTGTCTCTAACGCTTTGGAATGTCAACTTGGTAACGCCATGCAATGGCAAGCATTTGTTGGCAGGCTTATCAGCGGATTAGACGGATTGGCGCGTTTCGGGCGGCCAATTCCATGCGCCCCCCGCCCGATGCGGACTGTAGGTTAAGGTGCAAGAGGCTAAAAGTGCCGCGTCATGAAAATGCTGTTCGGGTCGGGTTTATAGCCGATGAACGGTTCGCATTCCTCAAAACCCGCCTTGGCATAAAGCGCGCGGGCGGCTTTGAACGTGGGCTGGATGCCAGTTTCAAGGCTGAGGCGCTGCAACCCTGCTGCCCGCGCCTCATCCAGCAGATGGGTTAGCATCTGTTTTGACAGGCCACGACCGCGAACCTCGGCCAGCACATGCATCGACTTGATTTCGGCATGGCCCGCCTCAATCAGTTTGAATGCGCCCATGCCGACAGGAACGCCGGTATCACGCATCACGAAAAACGAAACCTCGGGCACGGCCAGTTGCGCTGCATCCATCATATGGATGCTTTCAGGGGGCGTGTCGGCATGCATATCGGCGGTGTGACGCTCCATCAGCAAGCGCAAGTCTGCGCCCAATGGGCTTTCTTGGGCGATGGCGATTGAAGAATTGGTCAAACTAACCTCGGGAAAGTAAAAATACATTCTGTAACAGTCGGTTACAGCTGGGCCGTTGCCACCGACAGCACGAATAAGGGCAAGATGCCGCGAATGCGTGACGATTGCAACAGTGATGCACCGATGCCTTGGCCTATGGTGGCTAAACTATTCGGCCAACGCCTCGGCCACGGCCAGATCGGCCATTTGCAAAACGGCCTCACGCGAGGCCGCCACCGCGATGAACCGGCCGTTATGGCAGAACTTGGCGCCGACAACACCGCTGGCGGTTTCCAAGGCGGCATCGGTCAGGCCGGCCCATGCTGCGGGCAGATCGGCGCGGTTGTCGAATGTGTCATCGCCGACGCGGATGGTGGACAGCGTCCAATCATCACCGCGCGGGTGGACAGCAAAGAGCAGATGGTCGGCACCGGCCTTTTCAACGCCTGCGCGAAACGGCATGCCCATCGGCAAATCGAGCACACGGCCATCGCCGGCAGCGGTGATCGCGGCCATAACCATGGTTTCGGCGCGGAGTTTCGCAGCCTTGCGCCTGATCTGCGCCTCAACAAAGGCGCGGGCAACGGGCAAGGCGGCCATAAAGGCGCGGTCATCTGCGCCTTCGGCAGTGTCGTCAAACACGGTTTTCAGGCTTTCCAGCAGCGCGGGCAGCGTGAGGCCCGCAAACAGCGGCCCTGCCTCGGATGTGTTGACAGCGCCGTTATCGACAAGATCAACCGGCAGCACGAAACCGCGATCGAATGAGCCCCAGATCGCGTCGATATCGTGATCTGGCACATCCATTGCACGCAGGTAATCGCGGCCATATTGCGCCCAGACCAGCCCGAAAGAGCTGTAAGGATGGCCATCACTCCGCAGCGGGTTCGGGCGCTGGTGGTGGTCGAAAATCTGCGCTTCGGCGTTAAAATCACCGCCCACGTCATAGATGATGCGGTCGGCGGCAGGGGTGATCCATGCCTTGTCGCGGGTGCGGGTTAGCGCGGCATCGGGGAAAAGCCGTGTCAGGATGACCGAGGACAACAGCTCATCCGCGTGAAAGCCGCCGGAATGGGTAACGAGGTGGGTGATGGTCATCATAGGCTCCGGCAGGGCTGAATTAATTTGGGCAGCCGATGAGGCCGCCCCTTAGGTGGTTGTGAATGAAGATCGGGACCATGCCCAAATCAGGGGGCGCAGAAGGGCAAAGCCAGAATTGATCCGGCATCATCCGCGCTGCAGCGCAACCCGAATTTTCAGGCTTAGTGCGTCCAGACCCCGCGCCGGTTGGTGGCGAAGTTGTCGCCATAGCCGCCAGGGCGAATATTGGCTTTGCGGGTCTTGGCCTCGGATACCGCAAATTCAATGCCATGCGCATTTGCATAGGTTTCGGCCGCCTCACGGCTGTCAAACCGCAGCTTTACTTGCGAATTCATATCATCGCTTGACGTCCACCCCATCAACGGATCAACCGAACGGGCCGAGGCCGGCACGAATTCTAGCACCCAGGTTTTGGTCTTGGCAGTGCCGGATTGCATGGCGTTGCGGGCTGGCTGATAGATACGTGCGCGCATAGACTCTGGCTCCTTGGAATTTGCGTGCTGCCATATGGCGGAAAAACAGGGGGTGTTGCAAGCGCTTTGCCAGTTTTCAAAGGTGCTGCCGACCAATCGCTGGGAGTGTGGGTGGGGTGTGTGGTGCGATCGGTCGACAGACTTTGCTGCTTGCTATTGCAACTTGCACCAGGATTTTCCAAATTTCAATCAAAAGATGCAAAGTCGTTTCAAATATCCCTTAAAATTGAACTCTATTCTCTAACCCGATTGCAACCTTGATTAACAACTGCTGAATCCCCCCTTGAACAAGAACAAAAACAGACCATCCTTAGGGGACCCTAAGGAATCAGCATGCCGCACAATAATACCAACGCCCCTGCCCCCCGCCCCGAGGTTCTGACCCGCCCCAAACTGGAAGGCGGCAAGCGGTTTATACTGTCAACGCCGTTCCAACCGGCGGGCGATCAACCCAATGCGATCAAAGAGTTAGCAGGCGGCATTCTGGCGGGTGAGCATGACCAAGTGCTGCTGGGGGCGACGGGTACAGGCAAAACCTTCACCATGGCCAAGGTGATTGAGGAAACCCAGCGCCCTGCGATCATCCTTGCGCCAAACAAGACGCTTGCCGCGCAATTATACGGCGAATTCAAAGGCTTCTTTCCCGAAAACGCGGTGGAATATTTCGTTTCCTACTATGATTATTACCAGCCCGAGGCCTATGTCGCGCGGTCTGATACCTTTATCGAAAAGGAAAGCCAGATCAACGAACAGATCGACCGGATGCGCCACTCGGCCACGCGGGCGCTGCTGGAACGCGATGATGTGATTATCATTGCTTCGGTGTCATGCATTTACGGTATCGGCTCGGTTGAAACCTATTCGGCGATGACCCAAGATCTGATTACTGGCCAGAGTTATGATCAACGGCAGGTGATTGCCGAGTTGGTGGCGCAACAATACCGCCGCAACGACCAAGCGTTTCAGCGCGGGTGTTTCCGCGTGCGCGGCGATTCGCTTGAAATCTGGCCTGCCCACCTTGAAGACCGCGCCTGGCGGTTTTCGTTTTTCGGCGAGGAGCTTGAGGCGATTATCGAATTTGACCCGCTGACGGGTGCGAAAACCGATAGTTTTGACCAGATCAGGGTCTATGCCAACAGCCACTATGTAACGCCGCGCCCGACGATGAACCAAGCCATCATCGGCATCAAAAAAGAGCTGCGGATGCGGTTGGACCAGCTGACCGCCGAGGGCAAGCTGCTTGAGGCGCAGCGGTTGGAACAACGCTGCTCGTTTGACCTTGAGATGCTGGAGGCGACAGGCGTTTGCAACGGGGTAGAGAACTATTCGCGCTATCTGACTGGCCGCGCGCCGGGCGAGCCGCCACCGACGCTGTTTGAATTTATCCCCGACAATGCCATTGTTTTTGCGGATGAATCCCATGTTTCGGTGCCGCAAATCGGCGGCATGTACAAAGGCGACTATCGGCGCAAATTCACGCTGGCCGAGCATGGCTTTCGCTTGCCGTCCTGCATGGATAACCGGCCGCTAAAATTTGAGGAATGGGACGCGATGCGGCCGCAGAGCATCTTTGTGTCGGCCACACCATCGAAATGGGAGCTGGAGCAAGCCGGCGGTGTGTTCACCGAGCAGGTCATTCGCCCTACCGGGCTGATCGACCCCAAGGTCGAAATCCGGCCGGTTGAGGCGCAGGTGGATGACCTGCTGGACGAAATTCGCCGCGTGGCGCAGGCCGGTTTGCGGGTGCTGGTGACGGTGCTGACCAAGCGCATGGCCGAGGATCTGACCGAGTATTTCCACGAACAGGGCATCCGCATCCGCTATATGCACTCGGACATCGACACCATCGAACGCATTGAAATCTTGCGCGATTTGCGGTTGGGGGCGTTTGATGTGCTGGTTGGCATCAACCTGCTGCGCGAAGGATTGGATATTCCCGAATGCGGTCTTGTGGCGATTTTGGATGCTGACAAGGAAGGCTTTTTGCGGTCGGAAACCTCGCTGATCCAGACCATCGGGCGGGCGGCGCGAAATTCCGAAGGCCGCGTGATTATGTATGCCGACAAGATCACCGGCAGCATGGAACGCGCGATGGGCGAAACCGATCGCCGCCGCGCCAAGCAGGTGGCCTATAACGAGCTGCACGGAATCACGCCGACGACCGTGAAAAAGAACGTCGAAGATGTGCTGGCAGGGCTGTGGCAAGGCGATACCGATCAATCCCGGATCACTGCAAAAGTCGACAAACCGATGGTTGGCAGCAACCTTGCGGCGCATCTGGACGGGCTGCGGGTGCAAATGCGCAAAGCCGCCGAAAACCTGGAGTTTGAGGAAGCCGCCCGCCTGCGCGATGAGGTGAAACGGCTGGAGGCCGTAGAACTCGCCATCGCCGACGACCCGCTTGCGCGACAATCGGTGGTCGAAGAGGCTGTCGAGGACGCGCAAAAAATGGCTGGCCGCTCAACAGCCGGACGCGCGGGAATGCGTGGCGGCAAGTCGCGGCCGGGGCGCCGCTAGGCCCCCCGCTCCGCGCTCAGGCCCGCTTGATCAGACGGATCAAGAACAGCACAACCACCGCCCCAATCGTAGCATGGGCGATAGAGGCCAAAATGCCGTGACCAAGGCCAAGCTCTAGCCCAAGCATCGGGAACATCCAGCCGGCGACCAGCGCGCCAAGGATGCCGACAACAATATTGCCCAGCAGGCCAAGGCCATACCCTTTGACCAAAAGACCGGCCAACCAACCGGCAATGCCGCCAACGATCAGCAATACTATCAAACTATTCGCCGCCATTTCATCTCTCCAAAAGCATGGGTTTCAACGTCATAAATCAGGTCAGACCATTTTGACAGGCGAAAACCTGCTTGGGTGTAAGGGTTTAGAACGCTTCGACCACCTCATACATCACCGGCTCAAAGCGGCTGCACAGGCCGGAAATCACGCGGTTGCGCTCTCGCATTTCGGGTGTGCGCAGCATCGCCTGAAAATCCTCGCGCTTTTGCCACTTGGAATAATTGGCAATGCGGGTTTGCGCGTCATTCATGTGCAGACCCGCCCCCAAGAAACCCGGCTGGTGGCGGATAAACTCGGCATAGGCCGATTGCAACGCCTCCATCAGATCGGCGGCGGTCCCCGGCGTCATCTCGAACGTGGTGAGTACGGTTTGCCCTGTAAAGTCTTTGCTAATCTCTGGCATCGAACGGCCCTCCCTTTGCGCCTTCATGGTACAAACGCCACGGGACCGCGCAAGCGAATTATGGCCCTGCCTTGCCCAAGCCGCCACAATCCCTTGCTTTTTGACATAACTGCCCTTATGTAGTGAAAGCGACGTTATCTCTATCGACCACTGTCTACCGCCTTACGGCCACAGCAACTCGATTACTGGCTGACGTGCCGAGCCGCCGCATGGTGTGGGCGGAACTAAGACAGGAGATCTCACGATGGCCAAGGGCACCGTGAAATGGTTTAACGAAACAAAAGGCTTCGGCTTTATCGCGCCCGAAGGCAGCAGCAAAGACGTGTTCGTGCACATCACTGCACTGGAACGCGCTGGCCTGCGCACTTTGGCTGACGGCCAAGCAGTCACCTTCGACATCGAAGCTGGCCGTGACGGTCGCGAATCTGCGACAAACCTTGCGCTTGCATAAGCCAGCTGCCTGATTTGTCAGGTTCTTGAAATACAAAAGGGCGGGCCTGATGTGCCCGCCCTTTTTGCATTTTGGCTTGGTGGCGCTGCATCGCTCAGGCAACGTGGAACACCAAACGGCCGCGGGTTGCATGTTCGAACCCGACACGCAATGCCATCGCCGATAAAGGCGCACGAAGCACAATGGGCGCGTTGATGTCGGCCGGAAACTCTGGCGCGGGGCATGCGGTTGAAACGAGGATGACCGGCATTGAAACGCCGCCCATATGCATCAGCGAAACCAGTTTGTGCCCAGCCTCTAGCCCACCAAACGGGTCGCAATCGATGACAAACAAGCCAAAACCGGTGCGATCCGTGCTTAATGTTTCAAGGGCTGCAAAACCATCTGTTTCCATATCAATCACACCGCCGAGCGCTGTGATGGCCATAACAATCCGGTCATGGGCATCGGCCCCTTCGGCGGCCAAAAGCAATACACGTACGCCCCAGCCGATATGGCCCGAAACCTCTGTTTGGTGCTGGTATGAAAACTGCATGGCGATCCCCTGAGATGTGGCGCAAATTTGGACATGGTTTCGAACCCCGACAAACGTCAGGTTGACCCTTTCAGTGCTTTTGTCGGAGTGGCAGCCGGAGTGAATTTTCAGCTGCACGTCACACGGTCGGCCATTGTGCCGGTCTGATTCGAGTTTGCATGAAAAGCTTGTGCGAAAGGTTACGTGCCATCGGGAATGGCGATTGTTTGACGGCTATTTCCGGACAATTCTAGCGATCGCTGTCAGAACCTTGGCAGCGCAAAAGCGGCATTTACGGCGCAAGGCCTAAACGCGTTTTTCGGGCAGATCGGGAGGGGCGACATTGCCGAAAAGCTTTGCTTGCCCGCGCCCGGCATTTTTGGACGCATAGAGCGCCTCATCCGCATCGCTCAGCATCTTGTCGGCACTGGGCTGGGCGTAATCGGTTGAGATTGTAATGCCGATACTTGCCGAAATCCGGCAAACCTGCCCCTGAAAATCACTGGGCTCGGTCAGTTTTTCAACGACCCGCTTGGCGATATTAAACAGCTTGTCCGGATCTGTTAAATCTTTGAAAACGACGACGAATTCATCCCCGCCAACGCGCGCGACGGTGTCACCCGCCCGCGTTTGCGATAGCAACACTTTTGCAACCACCTGCAACACAAAGTCACCCGCCGCATGGCCCAAAGTATCATTTACGGCTTTGAAATAATCCAAGTCGATATGCATCAGGCCAAAGGGCACCTTGCGATCAATCATCATCGACATCGCAACATCCAACGCCCGGCGGTTGCGCAGGCCCGTCAGTGTGTCGGTCAAGGCTTGCTCTTCTGCGGCATCCCGCGCGCCTTGAAGCCGCAGGTTCATTTGCCGCAGCTCATCGGTTACGGCGGTTTTTGCCTCAACCAGATAGAGCAGTTCCATCGCAAGATCAGTGGCCGCAAAATCGGCATCCGTCAGATGATGGGTGGCCACAGCCTTGATGACATCGATTCCAAAAGACAGGTTGACCAGCACACCCTCATTCGCCGGAAGGCAGACCGCAATGCCCCGCAACCCTTGAACATCACCCACCTCTTTCGGGATGATCTGCAAACGCTCGCCATCATGCCGACGCATATCAGCCAAGGTCAGGACGCCCCCCGGACGACGCACTTCGAACAGATCAAAAAAACTGGCGCCTTCAAGCTGCACCGCGCCAAAAACCTTGCGCAAGGTACTGCCGGCCGATTCAATGACACCCCGGCCAGAAACCCAAAGATGCATAGGCATCACGCAGTTCAGCGCCTGCCTGTCTATCTGCATTGGACCTTTGGTCATCAATTATTCACCTTTTCAATCGGCCCGGGCCGCCAAATCAAAGCTGCGCCCCTGTGCATACGAAACTTCAAGCAGTTGAATAAGAACCATTTCGCCGTCGAGGCTGTAACCATCGTGGTCGAGAAGGGCCAAAGCCCCATAATCATCTGCCATCGCACGCAGCAGACCGACAATCACATGGCCCGCCCCTTCAAGCGGAAAGCGGCATTGTAGCATATAAATACTTGGGTTTATTTCATACAGATCCATCACCGGCAAATCAAGATCGGGCAAGGCCAACTTTCCGCGCCCCGGCGTATCCTCTAACGTATGCAGAAAATCTTTGAAGGTGACACCGCCAAAGCGCAGCAAGCGGCGCAAGGCATCCGAACTGTGGTTCGAAACCAGAAACGTTCCCAAATCTTCCAAAATGGTTTCCCGTGGGCGCATCAAAACACGCACGCTGGCCGCAAGCAGGCTTTCTGTCATGGCACGGTCATAGGTTTGCATGGCCTCAAACCCGTCAAGGCCGATGCCCGACTGGCGCGAAATTTGCGCCCATGCAGTTTCGCCATGCATATCCCGCACGTAACATTGGATTGCTCGGTTAATCAGACCATGCATTCTTTGGATTCCCTCATTCAGCGCCAAAGCTAAAGGAGAACCCTTAATTTTCAGCCCACGCCGATAGTGGCATTTATCTAAAAACGGCTGCAAATTGGCGGGCAGCAATCTGCTGCGTTTTGTGCAAGCTCTTGTTTTCACAACGCTTCACCTGCAGCGCCGTGAACCTATATTGCGGCTCGCGCTACGGGTTTTGCTTTTGCGTCAATTTTTCCTGATTTGGTCTGTTTTGCCCCAGGCCCGCATTTTCGCGCAGCAGATTCTGCATGGTTTCGTGTAAACTGTATAAATATCAGTGAATTAGCTTGGCGCGCGCCCCTCTTCCCTCGGATCAAATTCCCAGATATACCCTGCGCATGACGCAAAATCCGCCAAACCTTCGCCCTGATCTCGCCCCCAAAGTTCGGATTTCCGAACCCCGCCGTGATGGTCAGCCTATGATCGGTATGGTCAGCCTTGGCTGCCCCAAAGCGCTGGTTGACAGCGAGCGCATCCTGACGCGCCTGCGGGCCGAAGGCTATGCCATTTCACCCGACTATTCCGGCGCAGATGCGGTTATTGTGAACACCTGCGGGTTTCTTGACAGTGCCAAAGCCGAAAGCCTTGATGCGATTGGCGAGGCGCTAAAGGAAAACGGCAAGGTGATCGTGACCGGCTGTCTGGGCGCCGAGCCGGATTATATTCGCGAGCATCACCCCAAGATTTTGGCCGTCACCGGCCCGCATCAATACGAGCAGGTTTTGGACGCCGTGCATCTGGCCGTGCCGCCCTCGCCTGATCCGTTTATCGACCTTTTGCCAGCCAGTGGCGTGACCCTGACGCCGCGCCACTACAGCTATCTAAAGATTTCCGAGGGCTGCAATCACAAGTGCAAGTTCTGCATTATCCCCGATATGCGCGGACGCCTGCAATCACGCCCGGCCCATGCCGTGCTGCGCGAGGCGGAAAAGCTGGTGGATGCAGGTGTGCGCGAACTTTTGGTGATTTCGCAAGATACCAGCGCTTACGGCGTTGATATTAAACATGCAATCGACAAAAATCATCGCGCGCATATCACCGATCTGGCGCGTGATCTGGGCTCGCTTGGCGCTTGGGTGCGGCTGCATTACGTCTATCCCTACCCGCATGTGCGCGACCTGATTCCGCTGATGGCCGAGGGGCTGATTTTGCCCTATCTGGACATTCCGTTCCAGCACGCCCACCCCGATGTGCTGCGCCGCATGGCCCGCCCTGCCGCCGCCGCCAAAACGCTGGATGAAATTGCCGCGTGGCGTGCCACCTGCCCCGATATTACCCTGCGCAGCACCTTTATCGTCGGCTATCCCGGCGAGACCGAGGCCGAGTTCCAAACCCTGCTGGATTGGATGGATGAGGCGCAGCTGGACCGCGTGGGTTGCTTCCAATACGAAAACGTCGCGGGGGCGCGCAGCAACGCCCTGCCCGACCATGTGCCGGATGAGGTAAAGCAAGACCGCTGGGACCGTTTTATGGAAAAAGCGCAAGCAATTTCCGAGGCCAAGCTGGCGGCCAAAGTCGGCCAAACCATTCAGGTGATCGTGGACGAGGTTGATGCCGAAGGCGCCACCTGCCGCACCAAGGCCGACGCCCCCGAAATTGACGGCAACCTGTTTATCGACGAGGGTTTTGAAGGGCTTGCGCCGGGGGATATCGTCGCGGTGACGGTTGAAGAAGCGGGAGAGTATGATTTGTGGGGGCGGTTGGTTTGAGGGCGGATATGAGGTCAGATAAATGAAACTCACCCTTATCTACGAAGGCCCGCTCAAGGGAAACAGCGCAGGTACAGACGAAAAAGGCGCGATCAGGCATGCACTTTCCCCTCAGCTTTCCAACTTCTGGCAGGGCACGGAATTTCTGCGTGATTGGAAGAACCCAGAATACTGGCTGCCAACCGACTATGAAGGTCTCTCGCTTTCCCAAGCCCTAGCCAACGAGCATTTGAAGTATGGTGTGCGTTTTGTCCCGCTTGCCTTCAAAAAACTTAACCTGAAATGCAGGCTAAAGATTACGCTTCTCGCTGCCCAAAACCAGTTTACCCTCATGACATCCGGCGACCTAGACAATCGCGTTAAAACTCTTGTCGATGGGCTGCATATCCCTGCAAGCGAACAGGAGATGAGCGATTTTCTAAAGAGCCAGTACAAAGAAGCCCCACTCTATTGCCTCATGGCAGATGACGACCAGATAACCGAATTTTCAGTTCGTCAGGAGGTACTATGGTCGGCAACTCAAGAGGATTTCCACAAGGGTATCGTCAAGGCAATCATCGAGGCGGAGGTATACCCAGCACTCGTGACAATTGACGGTACTGTATTTTTGTAACTCTTTTTTTGTTTCTAGTCCCCTCAATTGAAGACTTGCTAAGTTATTTTGCAACGACCACTAAAGCGATTTACGCAATTTCTCGCTAATCGGAAAGATGGGCGACTACGCCCGCGAACAGATCTTTCACATCCGCGATTACTCACTTTATGCGCCGCGTAATTTTGACCTTTCGCCATATTTTGAGGTGGTTAAGCCGACGATACGCGGCGGATTTGATCACCGCAAACTGGTCTGGGACAGTTCTGCATCGCCGCAGTTGGATGCCCCACAAACAAACCTTTGACCATACAACGCTTGGGCTATACCGTTGGCGAAAGTCCAAAAAACAGGATGCCCCAATAATGGCCGACACCCCGAAAATCGCACAAAAAGCCCCCTTTCCGGTTGAGGTAGAGGAAGGCAAATCCTACTTTTGGTGCGCTTGCGGAAAGTCGGCCAAGCAGCCGTTTTGTGACGGGTCGCACAAGGGGTCTGAATTCTCGCCAGTGAAATACACGGCCCCAGCCAGCAAAAAGGTGTTTTTCTGTGGTTGCAAGCATACGGGCAAAGCGCCGCTCTGTGATGGCTCACACAAGGCGCTTTGACCTGAATTACCGCTAGCCGATTACAGTCGGCCGACCGTGTAAATCGGTGCCAGTTCGCCGCCCCATTCGCCGTGATACAGCGACAAATAGCGGTCAGCCTGCGTGATGCCGGTTTTCAAACTGTCCACGATGGGCGCAAGATAGGCCTCTTCACCATGCCCGCGCGCGGCAAGCCCTGCTTGCGACAGCGCAACAGCAGCGCGCGCCAGATCGGCCAGTTTCACGCCTTCGGCTTCGGCCTCTAGCCCTTTGACCGAGGCCGCAACGCGCAAGCCTTCGCGGGTATCGGCGTCAAAGCCTTTGACCAAATCCCAAGCGGCATCGAGTGCCGCAGAATCGTACATCAGGCCCACCCAGAACGCGGGCAAGGCGACCGTGTAGTCACGGCTGCCCATATCGGCGCCGCGCATTTCGATATATTTCTTCACCCGCGCTTCGGGGAACACGGTTGTCATGTGGTCGGCCCAGTCGGAAAGCGTCGGCTTTTCGCCGGGCAAAGCAGGCAGTTCGCCCTTTAGGAAATCGCGGAAGGATTGGCCCAAGGCATTGATATATTTGCCATCGCGGTAGACAAAATACATCGGCACATCCAGCACCCAATCGACATAGCGCTGAAAGCCGGCCCCTTCTTCGAACATAAACGGCAACATGCCCGTGCGCGACCCGTCAAGCCCGCGCCAGATGCGCGACCGCCAGGATTTATGGCCGTTCGGCTTGCCTTCAAAGAACGGCGAGGACGCAAACAGCGCCGTTGCCACCGGCTGCAAGGCCAGCGCCACGCGCATCTTTTTCACCATGTCGCCCTCGGACGCGAAGTCGAGGTTCACTTGCACCGTGCTGGTGCGGTACATCATCTGCGTGCCATGCGTGCCCACATGGCCCATGTAATCGGTCATCAGGCGGTAGCGGCCCTTGGGCATCCGGTCCATCTGGTCATGCGTCCATTCGGGGGCAGCGCCTACGCCCAGAAAGCCCACGCCCATCGGATCGGCGATTTGGCGCACTTCGTCCAGATGCTGGTCAAGCTCGTCCGCGACATCGCCAATCGTCGCCAGCGGCGCGCCAGAAAGCTCGAACTGGCCGCCGGGTTCAAGGCTGATATTGGCACCGTTGCGCTGAAGGCCGATCAGATGGCCCTGCTCTTCAACTGGTTCCCAGCCAAAGCGGTCGCGGATG
Source organism: Pseudorhodobacter wandonensis (assembly GCF_001202035.1). Lineage (GTDB taxonomy): Bacteria > Pseudomonadota > Alphaproteobacteria > Rhodobacterales > Rhodobacteraceae > Pseudorhodobacter > Pseudorhodobacter wandonensis. Next base: position 54,234 of record NZ_LGHT01000042.1, read on the forward strand.
CCTTCGAGCATCTTGCGCACCGAGGCGGGCCCGTCATAGGGCAAAGGCGCATGCGTATCGGTTAGAAAGCCGAATTTTTCATGCTCGGTGCCAATGCGCCATTCAGATTTTGGTTTGCAGCCGCTTTCCATATAGGCGGCAAGCTGGTCAAAACTTTCAATCGGGCCACCACCGGATTGGGGAATAGACATGGGCAGGGCTCCGATCTCGCTTTGTAAAACTCAGTGGACAGACCTGTCGTTTTGCGGCGGTCAAGTCAAGACCGCACGCGCAGGATGCCGCCAGATCACGCGACTGTCATGCCCGATCGCCACGACCCGCGCGGTTGAAACCGTGGTCGGTCTATCCACCGCTGCGACAAGCGCTGCGGTATCCATGCCCGGCAATGAGGCAAAGGCATCGAACAGGCGCTCGGCGCCAAGTGCCGCCACAGGGATCAGCAAGGCCTGCCCGTCTTGCTGCTTTAGCCGCCACACCCGCTGCCCGCCAACCATCAGCAGGCGCAGCTCGACCAGTTCGCGCAGGGCCACAGCGCCGCCACTGTTGGGGCCGAAATAGCTGACCTGACCTTCGTCAAATTCAACCACTCCGGGGGCCTCGCCGGTTTGGGCAAAGCGCTTGCGCCGCCATGCAAGCACACCAAGACCCGCCGCCAAAGCGACAATCGCCCCGCCAACCGGCACCAGAACATAGCCGCCAAGCGCCATGACCCAAAGGCCCGCAGCCGCCAAACCGCCTGCTGCAAACACTTCGCGCAGCCGCCACAGCTGGTCACGCGCCTCGGGGCGGATCAGGCTCATGCCCAATCGCCTAATTGCGCCTGCCATAGCGTCAGCGCGGCCACAGCGGCCGTATCGGCCCGCAAGATGCGGGGGCCAAGGCTGGCCTGAACGACCTGCGGCATCGCGGCCAACTGTGCCTGTTCTTCTTCGGAAAACCCGCCTTCGGGGCCGATCAGCACCGCCCAAGGTCCCGCCGCGCCGCCTTTGGGCAAGGCCTGCGCCACACCGGCCAGATGCTCATTGCACCACAAGATCTGCCGGTCTGCCGGCCACGCGGCCAGAACCTTGGCCAGAGGTTGCACATCATCGACCACCGGCACAAAGGTGCCACCGCATTGCTCGGCGGCCTCAATGGCATGGGCGCGCAGCTTGTCCACCCGAATGCGGTCGGCATTGGTGAACCGCGTTTGCACCGGCATGACGCGCGCGGCCCCCAGCTCGGTCGCCTTTTCGACGATGAAATCGGTGCGGGCCTTTTTGATCGGGGCAAACAGCAGCCACAGATCGGGGGGCATACGCAGCGGCGCGGTTTGGTCCATGCAAACCAAAAGGCCCTTGCGCTTGCCTGCCTCGGCCACTTCGGCCCGCCATTCGCCATTCTCGCCGTCAAAGACCAGAACCGACGCCCCAACGCCCAGCCGCATCACGTTGAACAAATAGTTCGCCTGCCCCTCGTTCAAGGCAATCACTTGCCCCTGCCCGACTGGCTGATCTACAAAGAGTCTGATTTTTGCATTTCCCATAGGGGCAATTTATGACCGCATCCGGCCAAATACCAGAGCCAAAGCCGGAACCTTTTGGCCAGGCGGTTGCCGATGCCCCGGCGGGCAATTGGGTAGACCGGTTTGCCCCCGCGCCGACCCGCCCCTACCTGCGACTAAGCCGCGCCGACAGGCCCATCGGCACCTGGCTGTTGCTGATTCCCTGCTTTTGGGGCGTAGCCCTTGCCGCCGCAGCCGATATTGCTGGCTTTCGCGTTTGGGATCTGTGGATCGCCTTGGGCTGTACCATCGGCGCCTTTCTGATGCGGGGTGCGGGCTGCACTTGGAACGACATCACCGACCGCGAGTTTGACGCCGCCGTTGCCCGCACCAAAAGCCGGCCGATTCCCTCGGGGCAAGTGACGGTAAGGCAAGCGGCAGTCTGGATGGGGCTGCAAGCCGCCATCGCAGGGCTGATTCTGTTTTCCTATAACGCGGCGACGATTGGTCTTGGCATCGCGTCGTTGGCGTTGGTTGTGATTTATCCCTTTGCCAAGCGCTTTACGTGGTGGCCGCAAGTGTTTTTGGGTCTTGCGTTCAACTGGGGCGCCTTGGTCGCGTGGACGGCGCATAGCGGCGCGCTTGCGGTGCCTGCCGTGCTGCTATGGCTGTCGGGCATTGCCTGGACGCTGTTCTATGACACGATCTATGCCCATCAAGACAAAGAAGATGACGCGCTGATTGGCGTAAAATCAACGGCGCGGCTGTTTGGTGACACGCATAGCAAAGCATGGCTGCGCGGGTTTTTGGTGGTTGCGGTGCTGTTGATGACCGCCGCCGTGCTGTTGGCCTTGCTGCCGCAAGACCCCGGATTGCCGAAACTTATTGCCGCTTTGGCCGGGGTTTGGGGTTTTGGCTGGCATATGGCATGGCAATTGGCGAGGTTGGATACGACCGACCCGGCCAAATGCCTGCTGCTGTTTCGCGCAAACCGCGATGCGGGGCTTATCCCTGCGCTATTTCTTGCCGGTGCCGCATTGCTTTGATTGCTCCTCTCGTCTCAACGGCCTAAGCATCAATACGCAATGTCAAATAGTGGTCTAATGCAGCTTCGCAAAACAGTTCTTACCGCATCAGCAATTCTCGTCGCGGGCGCGTTGGCGTCTATGGGGGCGTGGTGGTCGGCACTGGCCATTGAAAAGCGCTCGGCCGCAGCCGTCACATCGCAATTGCTTAGCAATGGCATCACCTGGGCCACAGTCGAGGCGAACGGATTGCAACTGCGCCTGAACGGCACCGCCCCGAATGAGGCGGCGCGTTTTCGCGTGGTCAATATGGCGGGCAGCGTGGTTCAGGCCAGCCGTGTGCGTGACCAGCTGGAAGTGACCGCCATGCGCGAAGTTGAGGCGCCGCGTTTTTCGCTGGAAATTTTGCGCAATGATGACGGGATTTCCCTGATCGGCCTTGTGCCGGGCAAAGAGGTTGACCCCGCGCTTTCCGAAAGCGTGGCCAACCTGACCAATGGCCTGCCGATTTCCGACATGCTGGAAAGCGCTGATTACCCGGCGCCGGAAGGCTGGGCTGCGGCGCTGAAATTCGGCCTTGCCGCCCTGCGCATCCTGCCGCGATCAAAAATCTCGATCTCGGCGGAACTGGTTGAAATCACAGCGATTTCACAAAACCCCGAAGAAAAGCGCAAACTTGAGAGCGATCTTGCACGGCTGGCACCTAACAGCCTGCATGTAAGGATGAACATTTCGGCCCCACGCCCCGTGCTGACACCGTTTACCTTGCGCTTTGTGATCGATGAGAATGGTGCCCGTTTCGATGCCTGTTCCGCCGATACCGACAAATCACGCGACCGAATTTTATCGGCAGGTGTGACGGCAGGCGTTGCCGGTAAAACCAATTGCGTCGTCGGGCTGGGTGTACCAACGCCACGTTGGGCCGAGGCTGCAGAAGCCGGTATCCGCGCTGTGGCAGCACTTGGCAAAGGCACGATCACGTTTTCGGATGCCGATGTTTCGCTTTTGGCCTCGGTCGATACCACGCAGGCCGATTTTGACCGTGTTGTCGGCGATTTGCAGGCGCAGCTGCCGCCGGTATTTTCGCTGGATTCGACGCTGCCGCCCAAACCGACGGCCACCAATGCCGGCCCCGCCGAATTTACTGCCACGCTTGACGAATCGGGTAAAGTGCAGCTGCGCGGCCGTTTGTCGGATGAGACATTGCGCATCGCCGCCGACAGCTATGCCCGGTCACAATTCGGCGCCAATAGCGTGTATACCGCGACCCGGCTTGATGCCGAGCTGCCCGATGGTTGGGCGGTACGGGTGCTGACCGGGCTCGAATCACTGGCGCTGTTACACCATGGCACGCTGTTGGTTCGCGCCGATACGGTTGAGGTGGCAGGCGTTACGGGCAAACCCGATGGCCGCGGCCGCATTTCGCAAATCCTGTCGGATAAGCTGGGCCAGGGCAAAACCTTTCGCATCAGCGTCACCTATGACGAGAAATATGACCCGTTGGCCGCCCTGCCAACGCCTGAGGAATGCGTCGCCGATATGAATGCGGCGATGCAGCGTAACAAGATCACATTTGCGCCCGGCTCTGCCGAAATTGACGCCAATGCCGCCGCAACCGTCGATGCCCTAAGCGAGATTCTGGCTGGTTGCCCGCCGCTGGAAATGGAGATTTCGGGCCACACTGACAGTCAAGGTTCTGACAGCGGCAACCGCGCGCTTAGCCAGGCACGTGCCGATGCCCTGTTAACCGCCTTGCAAGGGCGCGGACTGAACGTTGCCGCCTTTATCGCCAAAGGCTATGGCGAGGATGACCCGATCGCCGATAACGGTACCGAAGAAGGACGCGAAGCCAACCGCCGCATTGAGTTCAAGTTGCTAAGCGAGCCTACCCCCGAAACCCAACCTTCGGCCACCGATCTGGTCGCCGCTGCAATGGCCGAGCAGGCCGCCAAGGATGCAGCAGAAAATGCGGCAGGCGGGGCCGGGCCGGAGGCCCCAGCAGACGCAGCAGCAGACCCAGCAGCCGACGCACCAATCGATGCGGCAACGGATGCAAATATTGGCTCGGGTGATGATATGGGCTCTGGTGATGGCAGTGGTGACGGCAGCGGCGATGCTGAACCGTCGAATGCCCCCGCCGATACCGATGCCAGTGCAGCCGCAGCAACCGCAGCGCCTGAACCCGCCACAACCCAGAACCCGACGTCGGATTTTGTGCCAAGCGACCAAGCATGGGGCCGCCCGAAACCAAACCCGAAAGCTGCGCCCTGACCGACCGAATGACCCGGCTTGCGCCAGCACCACTCGCCAATTAAAAGTAAAAATATGAACCGCACAGAATTCATCATCGCCACCACCATCATCCTCTTTGTGGCTTTCATGCTGGGGTGGTTCACGCATTGGCTTTTACACCGTTTTACCCGCGTGACGGGCGGTGATGTGAATGAGGTGGATAACCTTGCCAAATCCCTGCACGAGGCCGAAGAATTGCGCGATCAGGCGATTCTGTATCTGGAACAACGCGAGGCCGAGCTGACCAATCAGGTCAGCCAATCCGAGGCCGAGCTGCGTGCCGCGATGGACGGTCTGCGCGAGGCGCGGCATGAAGCCGAAGAAATGCGCGCCTATATCGAGCGCATGCACAGCGCTGCAGACTAACGCCCGCGCTTGCCGCGCATCACGCCTGTGGTAGGCGGCGCAGTGCTTGTGGAAACGCGATTACGGGGCCGCGCAGCCCTGCAGTTCGACCGCGCGATGTTTGCCCAAAACGGTGATTCGCAATGCGCCGCGCTGAAGGGCAAGCGCCGCCCCTGCCGGACCAACCATATCGACAACCGCCTGCAATGCGCCGCCGCGCCGCGCCACATCGGCAGCCGAGACCCAAACCCCTGGCAGGCCGGTTTCAACCACGACGACCTCATCCCCGCCGGTTGAGGGCATTTGCAAATTTGCCGTCAGTTGCATACCGCCCTTATTGGGCAAGATTTCGCAATTCGCACTGGCCACGCCTGCCTCTTTCGCGGTCGAGGGGCGCGCGCGCAAAGCCCGTTCAATTCTCTCATCCTTGGTCGCAGCAAACGGCAACGCCGCCGCCACATTGAACGAGGCCGGCACGCAAATATCGGAGCAAACCCCAAGATCAACCGCTGCCTTTAGTTCAACCGGCAGTTTGGGGTCCAGCGGCACGATTTCCACAGGCAGCACCAGTTCATGGCTATAGCCGATCGTTTGCATTCCACCGACCGAAAACACCTTGGGCCGTGGCCAATGAATTTCGACGGATTTCACATTGCGCGACCCCGACCAATCAAAGCTGGGTGGAATGCCGTTATCGCCCGGCGCACGCCAATAGGTTTTCCAGCCGTCCTGCAGTTGCAGTTGAAACGCCGCCATCTGGTTGCCGTTGGGCAGTTTCCAACCCTTGCGCAGACTGGCCTGCAATACCTCGGATTGGGCCAGCGCAGGGCCAACCATGGCAAAACACGCAAGCAAACCAATTGCGGATAGAAAGGAGCGGGATTTATACATCATGACTTTCCATAATCTGTCTTGGCCGTGCTGCACAATCACATTGCAGCGATCCTTATGTTATCTGCGACATTCGCGCAAATTGGGCTTGAGGTATCGCACGCCCGGTCCCATGTTATTCTTATGGAAAACAGAGTTGAAATGGATCTCACAGGAAAACTTCTCATCGCCATGCCGGGGATGGAGGACCCGAGGTTTGATGCTTCGGTCATTCTGATTTGCGCCCATTCAAGCAAGGGCGCGATGGGGCTGATCATCAACAAACCAGTGGCTGACCTTGATTTCGAATCCCTGCTGGAACAGCTTGGCATCCCCCATTTGCCCGAAAGCCGCAGCATATCCGTGCATTTCGGCGGGCCGGTTGAACGCGGGCGTGGCTTTGTTCTGCATTCGCCGGACTATCACGCCACAGATGGCACGATGGATATTGCGGGCAGCTTTGGCATGACCGCAACCCAAGACATCCTGCGTGCACTGGGCCGGGGCGAAGGGCCGCAAACCGCGCTTTTGGCGCTTGGCTATGCCGGTTGGGGTGCGGGCCAGTTAGAGGCCGAGATTCTGCGCAATGACTGGCTAACCTCAGACGCCCCTGCCGATCTGATCTTTGGGGCAGAGCCTGCCGGCAAATGGGCGGCAGCGCTGCGCCATATGGGGGTGAACCCGCAGGCGCTGTCAGGGTCTGCCGGCCACGCCTAGGCGTGACGCGTCACCCCGTTCATGGCCCAATCGTGAAACACTGCACGGCACGCGCCTGCAACCGGCGGCAGGCAAGGTCGGCCTGTTCCTGGCTCAGTCCCATGTAATTGGCATCATACCCGCCTTTACGTTCCACCACTTTGCGCAAGCCATCCCGCAGGGTGGCGCTTTCGGCCAGGGCGGTTTGCATCAATGCCCGCTCGGCCGTGCTGCGCGACGGGAAACGCCCGAGGTTTACGCCCCAATGCCGCCCGCCCGAGGTCGATACCCGTGTCACCACCACAGGCGCCGACGGAACGACCTTTTCAGGCTCGGCCGAGGCCATCAGCAGCTTGGCAGGCCGCTTTCGCGGGGTTGCATCGGCAACAACAGCCTCGGCTGGCACTGCCTTGGCGGGTGCCGTATCAGCAGGCATAACATCCGTCAGCTGGAATTCAGGGGCAGCCGCCACAGGTTCTGCCGCAGTTTCCTCCGACGCGGGTTCAACGCCAGAGGCAATTTGCATTGACGTTGGCTCTATATCAACAGGCTCGCGCTCTGCCGAAGCAAGCTCGGCCGGCTTTGGCTCGGGGCGCAGGTCTGCGATAATCGGTGCGGTTTCTTCGGCCACATCCTCGGGCACGTCTTCGGTGACGACTTCGGCAAACACTTCGGGCGCCGCCGGAGGCTCGGTGATCTCTGCCAAAATCCCGGCAATATCGGCTTGCATCGCCTCTACAGCCACAGCTGTCTCGGCCACTTTCTGGTCGCTGACCGGTCGGGGCGCCGGACGCGGAGAGCTTTTCAACGAGGTCACAAGCCGGATCGTTTTGCCTGCACTGCGGCCATCGCCATTGCCCTGCATATCGTCAACACCGCTGTCGGCTACGACCTCGACATCGCCACCCGGCAGGTTTGCAGGCGCGGGTTTGCGCACGGCCACGTTGTTCTTGGCGGTGCCAAAGCCAAGATCCAACAGCTCGGCCATTTTGGCATTGCGTTGTGCGGTTGATGTGCCGCCAAACACGGTTGCGATAATACGCTTGTTGCCCCGCTCGGCCGAAGCCGTCAGGTTGAACCCTGCCGCCGAGGTGTAACCGGTCTTGATTCCGTCCGCGCCTTCATAGGCGTCCAGAAACCGGCGGTTGGTGTTGCGCACCTTGGCCATGCCTGCATCGGTTTCGCGGCGCGAGAAAATATTGTAATATTCGGGAAAGTCGTAAAACAGGCGGCGGCCCAGCGTTGTCATGTCACGTGCGGTCGAAAGGTGGCCAGGGGTCGTCAACCCGTTCGCGTTTTTAAAGGTCGAGTTGCGCATACCCAGCGCCTTGGCCGTGCGGTTCATCCGTTCGGCCCAGCGCGCCTCATTTCCACCCAAAGCGTCGCCAATCGCCGAGGCCGCATCATTTGCCGATTTGACCGCGGCAGCGCGGATCAGATAGCGCAATGCAATCTTTTGCCCGGCCCGCAGCCCCAGTTTCGACGGCGGCTTTGACGCTGCGTTCTTGGACACCGTAATCATCGAGTCCAATGAAATCTCACCCCGTCGAATTGCGTCAAAGGTGATATAAAGTGTCATCATTTTTGTCAGCGAGGCGGGGTGCAAACGCGCGTCTGCGTTCCGCTCGTACAAGGTTTCGCCGCTTCGGGCGTCAATCACAACCGCGGCATAGGGCGCTGCCTGCCCCATGCGGACGGATGAAACGGAAACAACCGTCGCAAATGCGAGCAAAAGAAAAATGCGGGTGAAAAACCCTAATAGCGATGCCACGTCGCTGTTCCTTGTCCTGCCTCATGATGCCCCTGATTTTTTTGTGGGGCTTAAACTGCTGACACAAACGTAACACGACCGCGCGCCGCGCGGGAAGCCCAAAACTTTCTTCATTTATCAATAGCTTTGCCGGTATTCTTAACACCGCGTCGCAACATCTACATCTAGTGTTGCGCCAGCCGATACCCCCTATCCATGGATATTAGCGGGTAGTGCCGATATGCAACGTTGCCAATAAATCAGCCAGACCACCCAAATCGGGCAGGCTGTGAAAGCGCGCGTTGCCGACTGGTGCGTCGGCATGTTCCAACGCCCATGTCAGCCCATGCGGAATATGCACCCCCCAACCGCCCGCAGCGATTACGGGCAGCACATCTGATTTCAGCGAATTGCCAACCATCAGCGCACGATCCGCCCGCCCGCCATGCCGCGCAAACAGCTTTTCATAGGCCGCCGGCGTTTTTTCCGACACAATCTCGACGCCGTGAAACAACTCTCCTAACCCCGATTGCGCCAGCTTGCGCTCTTGGTCCAGCAAATCGCCTTTGGTAATCAGCAATACCTGATGGTCTTTGGCGGCCTCTATCACGGCCTCACGCGCGTTTGGCAGCAATTCGATGGGATGGGCCAGCATCTCGCGCCCTGCAGCCATGATCTCGGCAATCACCGGGGCGGATACGCGGCCCTCGGTTACCTCGATCGCGGTTTCAATCATCGATAGCACAAAACCTTTGATACCATAGCCATAATGCCCGATATTGCGCCGCTCAGCCGCAAGCAACCGGTCGTGCAAATGCTCCGGCGCTGCATGGTCGGCAAGCAGTTCGGTAAACCGCGCCTGCGTCAGCCGAAAGAACGCCTCGTTTTGCCACAGCGTATCATCGGCATCAAAACCAACCGTTAAAATATCCCGCATCCTTTGACCCCCGGCCCCCTAAACTAACCTGCTGCAAAGCTCGGCCACAGCCACCCCTTTGCGCCTAAAGAAAAAACTCTATAATATACAAACAGCGCCCGACAGCCGAATCCCAAGCGCCCAACACAAGACGGAGCATCCCCGTGCCACAACAGCCTTTCACGCTTACTGAAAAGCCAGACGGGAACAGCGGCGACCCGGCTTTGTTAACCAAGCCCAAGCCGAAAACACAACGCCCGCCCATGTATAAGGTTATGCTTTTGAACGATGATTTCACGCCGATGGAATTTGTCGTACATATTCTAGAGCGGTTTTTCGGCCTTAACCATGCCCAAGCGTTTGAGATTATGCTGACTGTCCACAAAAAGGGCCTTGCTGTGGTGGGGGTGTTTTCCTTTGAGATTGCTGAAACCAAAGTGGCGCAGGTGATGGATTTTTCGCGCAGGCATCAGCATCCGTTGCAATGCACCATGGAAAAAGAGTAAAGCTGCACCTCTTGTGGCCCCTAACGCCCCCATACAAAGGATCAAGGCCGTGACCTGCGGCTGCCCATGCGCTCAGAACGTCTGACATTCGCGTTGCGAAACAACCAATTGGCCTTGCCCGACGGCGGTGAAATTCTGGCTTTGCGCCCGCGTGGCGGCGATGATCTGTCGATGCTGCCCAAGGCGCGGCTGACCGTTCAGCAATCCATGCGCCCCGATTATGACGATTTCAGCGCCCGCGGCTATCACGTCGTGGCCAAGCGCCCTGCATCACGTTTCGCCGCAGTTTTGGTTTGCGTGCCCCGCGCCAAGGCCGAGGCCCGTGCCTTACTGGCCGAGGCTGCCGCCGCCACGGGGCCGAATGGTCTTATCATCGTTGACGGCCAGAAAAACGATGGCATCGACAGCCTGCTGCGCGATCTGCGCCAGCGTTTCACCGTTTCAGAACCGGTTTCCAAGGCGCATGGCAAGCTGTTCAGCTTTACGCCCCAAGATGACCTGATGCTGGATTGGGCGGCCAAGCCCCAGATCATCGACGGCGGCTTTCAAACCCTGCCCGGCGTGTTTTCGGCCGATGGGCCAGATGCCGGCTCGGTGTTGCTGGCTGCGGCCCTGCCCGAAAAACTGGGGGCGCGGGTCATCGATCTGGGCGCCGGCTGGGGCTACCTCGCCCGCGCCATCCTTACCCGCCCTTCGGTAAAAGAGCTGCATCTGGTCGAGGCCGAAGAAATTGCGCTGGACTGTGCGCGGATCAACATCACCGACCCGCGCGCGCAGTTTCATTGGGCCGATGCCACCCGTTTCAAACTGGATCGCGGCGTTGATGCGGTGGTCTGCAACCCGCCCTTTCACACCGCCCGCGACCCTGATCCCGCGCTTGGTGCCGCCTTTATTCAATCTGCCGCCCGGCTTTTGGCCCCGCATGGCACGCTTTGGATGGTGGCAAACCGGCACCTGCCCTATGAAAAGACCCTTGCCCCACTGTTTCGCGATGTCGAAGAAATAGGCCGCGATCCGCGTTTTCGCATCACCCGCGCCGCGCGCCCTACCCGCCCCTAACCACTGCCCGCCCCTAACCACTGTAGGAGTATCCCCATGTCGTTTTCCATTTCTGGCAAAACCGCGATCATCACCGGCTCGGCTGCGGGCATCGGCCTTGCGGTGGCACGGCATTTTCTGGCCAAAGGCGCGAATGTCATGTTCGCGGATATGGATGAAACCAAGCTGGGCAGCGAATGTTCGGAAGAGGCCAAGGCCGAAGGGGCTTTGCGCTATTTTGGCGGCGATTTGCGCGAAAAACTAACCATCGCCAACCTGCTTTCGGCCACAATCGACGCCTTTGACCGCGTAGATATTCTGGTCAACGCCAGCCGCCAGATGAGGCCATCTGACCCGCTGAACCCCGATGAAGACGCTGTCGAGGCAATGTGGCAACAAAACCTGATGACCAGCCTGCGCCTGTCACAAATGACGGCCAAGCGCATGATCTCACAGGCGGAAAAGGCCGGCGCGACCGAGGGCAACATCGGCTCGATCATCAACATGTCCTCTATTGCTGCCCGCCGCACGCAGCCCGAGTTGCTCGGCTATTCCATTTCCTGCGCGGCTGTCGAACAAATGACCCGCTCGCTTGCGGTGGCGCTGGCACCCAAACGCATCCGCGTCAACGCCGTCTCTTTCGGCTCTTTGATGAGCGCGAGCTTGCAAGGCGCGTTGAAGGAAAACCCCGATTATCACGATGTGATAACCGCCGCGACGCCGATGGGCCGGATTGCCGGCGCGGATGAGCTGTCGGAAACCGTACAATATCTGGCCTCGGATGCCTCGGGCTTCATGACCGGCCAGATTGTCACGCTGGATGGTGGCCGCGGCGTGATCGACGCTGCAGCGGCCCCGGCGCATTAACATCTATTCCGGATGCGTCGCCTTGCAGCTGGCAATCGCTGGCGCTGCGGCCTTTGCCTGCGCCGCACGTTTCTTTTGCAACTCGGCCAATAGCTGGCTCTCTTCGGCAAGGTTGATCGCGCGCGGTTTGGTCACCGTAAAAGTATACTCTTCCAGGCATAGCTCGGGCGGGCGCGGCGCCTCTCCGGGTTTCGGCGCAGGCCCACGGCGACAGGATTCCCAGCGCACCCCGGTGCGTTCAACCTCTTCAATCGCATAGCCGCGATCAAGGTTGCCCTGCGCCTCGGCAATCAGCCTGTCAACCACCCGCATATCGCGCGTGACGCTGGCGATGCAGCGCTCTTGCGGGGTGCCACAGCCTGCCAATGCTGCCAAAACCGGAATCAGAACCAAGTGTTTCATCGCATCCCCCCAATCACATAGGCCCTGTCTAATAGCTTGCGCAGACGAATAAAAGGCTGCGATACTTGGCTTAAATCAGGACACAGCGCGACATGGCCAAAATCACCCTAAACATTGAACCGGGCACGGAATTTTCGGTTCGCGTCACGCCCAGCGCCTCACGCAATGCCATCACTACCGAAGATGGCGCAATCCGCGTCTATGTCACCACAATCCCCGAGGATGGCAAGGCCACGGCGGCCGTTATCAAGCTGCTGGCCAAATCGCTTGGCGTCGCCAAATCGCGGCTGACCCTGATCCGCGGCACCACCAGCCGCGACAAACAGTTCCGCCTCGATTAATCCGCAGCCCCTTCGGCGCCCTGCCGTATCAGCCGATAGCTGCCCTCGGGCAAATCCAGTGCTGCCAACAGGTCATTCACCTGCACCATCGATAGAGTTATCGTCACCGGCTCGCCGCTGCGCGGGTCAAGCTGCTCTAACGTCACGCAATCTTCAAAGGCCGAGATGGTTACATCTTCGGTCAAGCTTATTGCGCCCTCATCAATCAGGGTCACAACCGTCGCGTCAAATTCGTGCTCTATGGTAAACATAGCCCAGTTTAGGCCCAGCCCTCTGGCTTGGGCAATCCCCCTTGCGCAACAACCCTGTGTGATCGGGGCTTTTCCTTAAGGCCTGATCTGCTAATTAGGTACCCGAATGGGAAAAGGATAAAAATGCGCCAGTTTGTTGCCATTATGCTGTCTTTGTCGCTCGCAGGCTGCGTGGCGCCGGTTGTGCAATCGCCGCAAGAGGCCACGCGCCCCGCGCAGCCTTCGCAAGCCGCGCAAGAGCTTGCCCCCACCCAAGCGGCCCGCAATTTCGTCACCGCCGTCTCTGGCGTCGAGCCTGTGGCCGAACGCATCTGCCGCGAACGCACCCGCGGCATCAATTGTGATTTCCAGATCGCGATTGATGATCGGCAGGGCCAGGCCCCCAATGCCTTTCAAACAGTGGATGATTACGGCCGCCCGATTCTGGCGTTTAACCTTGCCCTCATCGCCAATGCCCAAAACGTCGATGAACTGGCCTTTGTCATGGGGCATGAGGCGGCGCATCACATCGCAGGCCACATCCCCCAACAGCAACAAAGCGCCACCGAAGGCGCGCTGTTGGCAGGGCTTTTGGTGGCCGTTGGCGGCGGCGGCGAGGCGGCGGTACAAAAGGCGCAGCAAATCGGCGCCAGTGTCGGCGCACGCCGCTATTCCAAAGGGTTTGAGCTGGAGGCAGATGCGCTCGGCGCTGAAATCACCGAACGTGCAGGTTTTGACGCCCTGCGCGGCGCCGCCTTTTTTGATCGCCTGCCCGATCCCGGCGATGCCTTTCTTGGCAGCCACCCGCCGAATGCGGCCCGTCGTGCAACTGTGACCAAAGCTGTGGCGGCCCTGCGCTAATCTCTTGCGCGCCACATCCGCAACAGGCAGGCTGGGGCCAAGACCCCAAGGCACAGGCGCATTGATATGATCTCGAAATGGCGGCTCTTTCTAAAAGAACTGTTTGAGCAGCTCTGGTTCGTTGCGGTGCTGTATGCCGCCCTTGCCTTGCTGACCAACGCCGCTGCGGTGGTCATTGGCCCGCTATTGCCGCCGGGTTTGGGCGCTTCGCTTGGTGCCGGATCGGTCTCGGCGGTGCTGACCATCCTTGCCAGCTCGATGCTGTCGGTCGCGACTTTCTCGTTGGGCATCATGGTATCCGCCTTTAGCGGTGCCGCCGCCGCCGTTACCCCGCGGGCCACAGCCCTGCTGAAAACCGACCGCACAACGCAAAGAGTTCTGGCGATTTTTCTGGGCTCGTTCCTGTTCAGCCTGATCGGGATCATCTCGCTCAACACCGGATTGCTGACCGAAAACGACCGTTTCGTGCTGTTTGTCGTGACCATCGCGGTCGTGGCCATTGTGGTCATCGCCATTCTGCGCTGGATCGCCCATCTGACCGTCTTTGGTCTGATGACCAATTCGATCGAAAAGGTCGAGGCCGCAACCAAACGCGCCATAAGCAACCGCATCGACGCCCCCTATCTTGGCGGTCACGGACATATCGGCCCACCGCCGCCCAACGCACATCCGATCACCCAGACCGAGATCGGCTATGTCCGCTATGTCCACATGGACTGGCTGCAAGATGTGGCCAGCGAGCTGGGCTGCCAGATCTACCTCGCCGCCCTGCCCGGCGCTTTCGTCTACCCCGGTACGCCTATCGCCTACCTGTTGGGCGACCAGCCCAAAGATACAGCTGAAATCGCCCGCGCCTTTACCATCAAAAGCACGCGCAGTTTCGAACAAGATCCCCGCTTTGGCCTTGCCGTCCTATCCGAAATCGCCGAGCGCGCGCTGTCGCCCGCCGTAAACGATCCCGGCACCGCGATTGACATCCTGACCCGCGCTGTCAGGCTTTTGGCCCTGCTGGCCGCGCCGCGCGAGGTTGCGCTGGACTACCCCAATGTCTGGGTGCCCGCGCTTACAACTGCTGACATGATGGATGACATCTTTCCCCCGATCGCCCGCGACGGCGCGGCGATTTTCGCCGTCCAGATCCGGTTGCAAAAATCGCTGCTCGCGCTGGCCAAAATCGCCCCGCCGCTTTTCGGCAAACTCGCACGCACCCATTCAACCCTTGCAATGGAACGCTGCATGCCCAAATTGTTACCGCATGAAATCACAGCCCTCAGGGCGGTCGCGGCCCAAATCCAAAACCTCAGCTGACAGGCCAAACTGCGCCCCGTCCGATCAGAACCAAAAAGGCGCCCCATGCTGCAAATCCTGAATGTCATCAGCGACAAAGGCTCGCGCTACGCCGTCTCTGGCGGCCCCGTCCACAGCAGGCACGACATAGACGCTTTCCTCAAATCTCTAAAATCAAACAAGAAATTCGCCAAGGCTACCCATAACAGCTGGGCAGCCATGCTCTCAACTGATGGCCCCCAACGCAATGATGACGGCGAATCGGGTGCCGCCGCCGCAATTCTGCGCATGTTAGAGCGCGAAGGCATCACCGATCATATCATCACCGTCACCCGCTGGTACGGCGGCACCCATCTGGGCGGCGATCGCTTTCGCCACGTCACCACCTGCACCCGTACATACCTTGATGCCTTGGCAAAACAGCCAAACCAAAGGGCATAGCAAACCGCCCCCTGCATCATCTATCTACAAATATCCATGCGGCCTGTCAGCCTGACAAACGCGGGCAAGCCCAAACCTGCCAGCAACGCTTGCATGGCCAAAGCGCGGCTGCCGTCAGCCTTTTTTGCCAATCTTCGGCTCTGTCCCGGCTTTGATCCGCTTGATGTTCTCAGCATGGCGCCAATAGACCAACAGTGTCAGAATGGCACCCAAAACCATCATCTGCCCTTGGCCCAACACCAGCATCCACAGCGTCGAGGACGCCGCAGCGACCAAAGCCGCCAGCGATGAAATCCGCCCGATAAACGCCGCTACCAACCAGCTTGCACAGGTCGCAAGGCCAACTGGCCAGGCCAGCGCCAGCAATGTACCTAGGAACGTGGCCACCCCTTTGCCGCCTTTGAACCCCAACCAAACCGGAAAGATATGCCCCAGGAATGACGCCAAAGCCGCCAATTGCGCCGCGTCATTGCCCACCAAAGCCCGCGCGATCAGCACTGCAATCCCGCCTTTGCCTGCGTCCAGCAGCAAGGTTGCCAAGGCCGCAGGCTTGTTGCCTGTCCGCAGCACATTTGTCGCACCAATATTGCCCGACCCGATCTTGCGCAGATCGCCAAGGCCCAGCGCCCGCGTAATCACCAAACCAAACGGCACCGACCCCAGCAAATAGGCCAGAACCGCCACCAAAACCAACGCCAGCGGGGCAGATGTTATCTCAGGCATGTGCATTTCCCTCCCCGAAAACCTGACGTCCGGCAACAAAGGTCGCGATCACACGCCCTTCCATCCGCTGCCCGTCAAACGGTGTGTTCTTTGATTTCGACTGTAGTTTGCTGCGATCCAGCATGAAAGGCGCATCAGGATCAAACAGCACCAGATCGGCCGGCGCGCCCTCGGCCATCCGGCCTTGCGGTAAACCAAGCCGTTTCGCCGGATTCAGCGCCATAGCGCGGAACAACCCCGGCAAATCCATTGCGCCCGCATGGTACAACCGCATGGCAGCAGGCAAGAAAGTCTCAAGCGCGATCGCCCCCGCCGCCGCCTCTTCAAACGGCAGGCGTTTGCTTTCCTCATCGGCAGGTGTGTGCATCGAACAGATGATGTCAATCAGCCCCGAGGCGACAGCCTCAACCACCGCCAAACGATCCTCTTCGGGCCGCAGTGGCGGGGTGAATTTGAAAAAGCTGCGATAGTCGCCAACATCCAGATCATTCAACGTCAGATGGTGGATAGACACCCCTGCCGTCACGTCCAGCCCGTTGCGCTTGGCCCGCGTCAAGGCTGGCAGAGACCGCGCACAGGTGATCTGGTCGGCGTGATAGCGCACACCTGTCATCTCGACCATGCCCAGATCACGGTCCAATCCGATGCGCTCGGCCATCGGATGCACCCCCGGCAGCCCCAAAAGGGATGCGAACTTGCCGCTGGTCACTGCGGCACCTTTCGACAGGCCGGGGTCTTGCGGATGCCCGATCACCAGCGCCCCCAGACTGCGCGCATAGGTCAACGCACGGCCCAAAACCTTGGTATCGGTGACCACATGGTCAACATCGGTAAAGGCCAGCGCACCCGCATCCAACATAAAGCTGATCTCGACCATCTCGCGCCCTTCGCGCCCTTTGGTCAGGGCCGCCATGTGATGGATGCGCACAGGCGCCTCGGCCGCGCGACGGGTCACGAATTCCAGCACCTCGGGCGTGTCAATCGCAGGCTTGGTATCGGGGCGCGCGACAATCGTGGTCACGCCCCCCGCCGCCGCTGCAAGCCCCGCTGAACGAAAGCTCTCGCGGTGGCGTTCGCCGGGTTCACCGATCTTGACACCGATATCGACGATACCGGGCGCCACGCATTTGCCGCCGCAATCAATGACTTGCGCGCCTTTTGGCGCAGCCGCTGCCCCGATCGCCGCGATTATCCCGCCATCAAGGATCAGGTTGCCAATCGTCTCGGTGCCTGCCTCGGGGTCGATGATACGGGCGTTTTGGAGAAAAATAGTCATAAGGGCCTACCAGTGCGCTGTGTCGGCTGCCACCGACAGAAAAAGTAAGAAGGTATTTGTGCCAAGATGAAGCCGGAAGCCAGTGCAAGACCTGGGCCAAAGCAAGAGGCGTTCAATTTCATGCGCCCTGCCCGCTGCGTGCGGCATCTATTGCGGCAACCACGGCCGCGGTATCGGCCATATATTTCATCAGATACTTGTCGCCTGACCGCGTGACAACCTGCACATCACCAAGGAATGGCCGTGCCAGCTTTATCTGCGCCAGCGAGATTTCGCGCCCGCCCGGACCTTGCAAACGTTGGTTCGTCAGCCGCCAATCCGCCACCAGCGCCTCGGACGCCAAATACCAGCCGCGCGCGCCCATGGCCGCCGCCGCCGCTACTGGCCCGACCCAAGGTGTCGGATTGCCGATCACCGCCAAAACAACACCTGCGATCATGCCGCCCAAGACCGCCATGATCGCATGGCTGCGCCAATAGCTGCCCTTATCGGCAAGCCACTCGGCAAGCATCACCTCATCTGGGCGAAGCGGCGCCATGACGGCGGCCCCCAAAACCGTGTCGCGTGGTAGTTCAGGCATTGTCCCCTCCCTCGGTTTCGGCCTGCGCAATCTGCACTTTGCGCATCATAGCATAGACCGCGCGCGCATTTGCAATCTGTTCAAAGCCAATGGCCTGCGTGGTTTGCGTCGCCCCGCCGATCCGCGTTCGGCTACGACGCATCTGCGGCACATGTCGCGGCATCGAAAGTACTTTGCTAGCAAACCAGACCGCCCCCAAATCGCTATCCTCCAACGTTAGCCGGGTGTCTGGCCCAATCGGGTACCGCGCGAGGCTGCGTTTGCCCTTGGCATCAACCCCAATATAGGCCGCGCGATTGGTCAGCGTATAGTAACTGTTGCGCCGCAGCCGTGCCTCCGCCCAAAACCGCCCCAAGAGCATATAGACGCCAGCCCCCAAAAACGGCAGTCCGAACAATGGAAACACGATATGCACCACTTGCCCAACCGCATCCCCCATCCCGCCGGTAATGGAAAAGGCCATCCCCACCCAAAACAGCGAAAACCCTGTGAAAAACACGGCGAAAAGCGTCTGCACAGACCAGAAACTGCTAAAATCCAGCCTGCCATCAGGCGCACCCTGCCAGAGAATCTCTTCCCCTTCGTCCAGAACCCCTTCCCAACCGGTTTGCGCCGCCTTCACCTTAGACCATAACCCCTGTCGCTTTGGCCCCACGCTCCGCCCGCAAGTTGCGCGCCAAAAGGTCCATACAGGCCATGCGCACCGCCACGCCCATTTCCACCTGCTCCTGAATGACACTGCGGTTGATGTCATCGGCAATCTCGCCGTCGATTTCGACGCCACGGTTCATCGGGCCGGGGTGCATGACAATCGCATCGGGTTTCGCATGCGACAGCTTTTCGGCATCCAGCCCGTAACGGTGGTAATACTCGCGCTCCGACGGAATAAACCCGCCGTCCATCCGCTCTTTTTGCAGCCGCAGCATCATGACCACATCGGCGCCTTCCAGCCCCTTGCGCATGTCGTCAAACACTTCACAGCCAAACTCGGCCACACCCGCAGGCATCAGGGTCGGTGGCGCGACCAGCCGCACGCGGTTTTCCATCTTGCCCAGCAAAATCAGGTTCGACCGCGCGACACGGCTATGCGCCACATCGCCACAAATCGCGACGGTCAGCCGCTGTATCCGCCCCTTGGCACGGCGGATGGTCAGCGCATCCAGCAAGGCCTGCGTCGGGTGCTCATGCCGCCCGTCACCCGCATTCAGCACCGCACAATTCACCTTTTCCGCCAGCAGGTTCACCGCCCCCGACGCGCCATGCCGCACCACCAGCAAATCAGGGTGCATCGCGTTCAGCGTCAGCGCCGTATCAATCAGCGTCTCGCCCTTTTTCACACTCGATTGCGCCACCGACATGTTCATCACATCCGCGCCCAAGCGCTTGCCCGCCAATTCGAAACTCGCCTGCGTACGGGTCGAGTTTTCAAAGAACATGTTGATCTGCGTCATCCCCGCCAAGGCATCCGATTTCTTGATCGAGCGGCGGTTCAGATCGACATATTTATCCGCCAAATCCAGAACGGCCTTGATCTCATCGGGGGCAAGATGCTGGATCCCCAGCAAATGACGTGCGCGAAAACTCATGTGCATCTCCCCTTGGCGTAGCTGCCTCGCTTATGGCAAAGCGGCGCGCAAGGGGCAACTCCCCAGTTCATCTTGGCCCAAATACCTGCGCGCGCAGCGCACGCCGCGGCACGCGGCGCCGGGCCCAACGGGATGCGGGGCCGCAAGGCCCCAAAGACGGGCGGGAGAGCCACCTCAAACGCCACCTTGCCCCGCCTGTTACCCCGCCATACTCTGCAAAAATGGGAATCAACACGCATATCGCAGATTACGATTGGAACGCCGCCCTCGCCGCCTTGGCGTGGCAAGTCGAACTGGGCGTGACCGAGGTGATGAACGAGTCCGCGATTGACCGCTACGACCTGCCCGAAAAGCAAGAACCCGTCCTTGCCAAAGCCAAACCCGCAGCGCCCGTCATCCATGAGGCGCCCAAGGTTGACAAAACGCTCGCCGCCCAAACCGCCGCCGATGCATGTGCCGATCTGGCCGCCCTGCGCACGGCGCTTGGCACCTTTGACCATTGCGATCTGAAAAAAGGCGCGCGCAATCTGGTTTTTGCCGAAGGGAACCCCGAGGCACCTTTGCTGATTGTAGGTGAGGCCCCGAACCGCGACGACGATATTGAGGCCCGCCCCTTTGCAGGCCGAACCGGCCAGTTGCTCGATAAAATGCTTGCCGCCATCGGCTTTGCCCGCAACAGCGACAGCCCCGCCACATCCGCCTATCTTATTCCCGCTGTGCCTTGGCGCCCGCCAGCCGATCACGTGCCGTCAGATGACGAAATTGCGATGATGCGCCCGTTCCTGCTGCGCCATATCGCGCTTGCCAAACCGCGCGTGATCATTGTGATGGGCAACACCGCTTGCGCATCCTTGCTGGATCAAAGCGGCGTTTTGCGCCTGCGCGGCACTTGGGCGCTGGCGCAAAACATCCCTGTCATGCCGATGGCCCACCCCGCATATCTGCTGAAAAACCACGCGGCCAAGCGGGACGCATGGGCCGATTTGCTTGCCGTCCAAGCCAGGTTGAAATCTTG
This sequence comes from Pseudorhodobacter wandonensis, assembly GCF_001202035.1. Classification (GTDB taxonomy): domain Bacteria; phylum Pseudomonadota; class Alphaproteobacteria; order Rhodobacterales; family Rhodobacteraceae; genus Pseudorhodobacter; species Pseudorhodobacter wandonensis. The sequence goes on from NZ_LGHT01000042.1 coordinate 74,764, forward strand.
ATGCTGGTTGACCCGCTCACCCTGCTTGCTTTTGCGCCCGCGGCACTTGCGCTTAATCTGACCCCCGGCGCAGATATGATGTTCAGCTTGGGCCAAGGGTTACGATCGGGCCCGCACGCAGCAGTCGCGGCCGCAGGGGGCATCACGGCGGGCGGATTGGTGCATGTTACGCTGGCGGGTCTTGGGCTTGGCGCGGTGGTCGCGGCCCATCCCGGCCTGTTTGATGCAATCCGCTGGGTCGGGGTCGGCTATCTGCTATGGCTCGCCGTGCAGTCCTTGCGGCAAACCAGCCTCAACCGCTCATCCGCCCCTGCCCTATCGGTGCAACAGGCGTTTCGCGATGGCGCTTTGGTCAACCTGACCAACCCCAAGATCATTCTTTTCACCCTCGCCTTCATTCCGCAATTCGTAGACCCCACGCGCGGCACGGTGCTGGCGCAATTTCTGATTTTCGGCGCGGTCCTCGGGCTTGGCGGCATGGCGGTCAATTCAACCGTCGGCATCTTTGCCTCATCGCTTGGCCGCCACCTTGCCACGTCGCCCCGCTTTGCCCAAACCCTCGGGCGGGTAAGTGCAGGCATCTTTGCCGCACTTGCGCTCCGCCTCGCCCTTTTGCCAAAGGCCTGAAACCATGTCCCGCATCGATGAAACCAAACCCTTCCTGCCAGTCCGCATCGCGGTGCTGACTGTGTCTGACACCCGGCAAAGCGCCGATGACAAATCCGGCGACACGCTTGTCGCGCGGATAACGGATGCAGGCCATACCCTTGCCGCCCGCAGCATCATCCGCGATGAACGCGCCGAGATTGCGAGCCAGCTACGCGATTGGTGCGCCGATCCCGATATCGACGTGATCCTGTCTACCGGCGGCACCGGCCTGACCGGCCGCGATGTAACGGTAGAGGCGCACCGCGATGTGTATGAAAAAGAGATCGAAGCTTTCGCCACCGTTTTCACCATCGTCTCGATGCAGAAAATCGGCACCTCGGCGGTGCAAAGCCGCGCCACCGGCGGCGTGGCCAATGGCACCTACCTGTTCGCCCTGCCCGGCAGCCCCGGTGCCTGCCGCGATGCCTGGGATGAAATTCTGAAATGGCAGCTCGACTACCGCCACCGCCCCTGCAACTTTGTCGAAATCATGCCGCGCCTAGATGAGCATCTTCGCCGCAAATAGCGCAAAAAAAGTGCAACGCGCGCGACGGAAAGTCATTTTACCGGCGTAAAACCGGATAAGCCCAAGTTACGGCATCCAAAAGCCCGCCTTAGGCGTATACTACCCAAGACCCAAGCCGAGGTGAGCATATGCGATTTTTCAGACGGTCCCTTACCGGGCTCATGCTTTTGGCACTTACGCTGGCCTTGCTTGCGATGGCAGGCCAAACCATTCGCGCGGCGTTTGAGGCAAAGCTGGCAGGCAATCGCCCCGGCCAACCGGCCAATGAACGCGTGTTTTCCGCCAATGTGATGCGGGCCGAGGCTACGGCCTTTACCCCCGTCCTTACCGCCTTTGGCGAGGTGCGCGCCCGCCGCACGCTGGAATTGCGCGCGCCCAGCGCCGGTACAGTGATCGAACTTGGTGCAGGGGTCGAAGACGGCGCAAGCGTTACCGCAGGCCAGTTGTTGCTGCGCCTTGACCCGGCCGATGCCACCACCGCCCGCGATCTGGCCCAGTCTGATATGACCCGCGCCGAGGCCGAGTTGCGCGATGCCAAGGCCGCGCTTTTGTTGGCCCGCGATGATGTGGCCGCCGCCCAAACGCAGGCCAACCTGCGCAAACAGGCGCTTGACCGCCAGAATGATTTGCAGGCCCGCAAGGTTGGCTCGGCCTCGGCCGTTGAAACCGCAGCACTTGCCGCCTCGGCCGCTGATCAGGCTGTGCTGTCCCGCCGTTCGGCCCTTGCCACCGCCGAGGCCCGCGTGACCCAGGCCGAAACCGCCCTGTCACGTCAGGCAATCACACTGGCCGAGGCCGAACGCGCCCTGCGCGACACCGAGCTTTTCGCCGAATTTGATGGCGTTCTCAGTGATTTCAACACCACGCAAGGCCGCATCCTCGGCAGCAATGAACGCCTTGGCGACTTGATCGATCCGGACGCACTCGAAACAGCCTTTCGCATCTCAACCGCCCAATTCTCGCGTCTGATTGATGCCAGTGGCAACCTGATCCCTGCCGATGTTACCGCCGCGCTTGAGGTGTCAGAGGCCGAACTGATTGCCACCGGCCATTTGTCCCGCGTCGGTGCTGCCGTAGGCGCAGGGCAAACCGGTCGCCTGCTCTATGCCACTTTGACCGCCGCCCCCGGCTTTCGCCCCGGCGATTTTGTGACCATCCGCGTGTCGGAACCTGCGCTGCCTTCGGCGATTGCCTTGCCTGCCACCGCCTATAATGCCGATGGCACTGTGCTGGTGCTGGGGGCCGATGACCGGTTGGAAAGCCTGTCGGTGCAGCTGTTGCGCCGTCAGGGTGACGATGTGATTCTGGCCAGTGACGGGTTGCAAGGCCGTGACGTGGTGCGTGAAATCTCACCCCTGCTGGGGCCCGGCATCAAGGTCAACCCCGTCCGCCCCAACGCCGCCTCGCAAACCACCCCCAAAGCCGAGCCCGAGATGGTCGCGCTAACCCCCGAACGCCGCGCCGCACTGATTGCCTTTGTCGAAGCCAATGACCGCATGCCCGCCGATGCCAAAACCCGCATTCTTGCGCAACTGGCCGAAGAAGCCGTCCCCGCCCAAGTGATAAAACGGCTGGAAAGCCGGATGGGGGGCTAAGGCATGGCACGGCAGCTTCCACGCGCAAAGGGTCTCTTGTCCTATTTCGCCCGCCACAACACGTTGTCCAACCTGTTGCTTGTGGTGATGATCGTTGCAGGGATCGCCGCTGCCAGCCGCATTCGCGCGCAGTTCTTCCCCGATGTGATCGTATCAGAGGTCACAATTACCACCGCATGGGATGGCGCAGGCGCCGAAGACGTTGACCACGCGATTGTGCAAGTGTTGGAACCGGCCTTGCTGACAGTCGATGGCGTCACCGACGCCACCTCGCTTGCGTCCGAGGGCTCGGCCCGGATTACGCTGGAATTTGAACCCGGCACCGACCTGTCACAGGCCGCTGAAGATGTGCAATCAGCGATTGATGCGCTGAACACCTTGCCAGCTGATGCCGATGATCCGGTGGTCAAACGCGGGGCGTGGCGTGATCGGGTTACCGATGTGGTGATCTCGGGGCCGGTTGGCGTGGCGCAACTGGGCCGCTTTGCCGATGAATTTGTCACACGGCTGTTTGACATCGGCATCACCCGCACCACGATCTCGGGTTTTGCCGACCCGCAGATCATGGTCGAGGTGCCCTCGGTCAACCTGATCCGCCATGATGTGACGATGGCCGAAATAGCCGGCGCGATTGCCTCTGAAACCCAATCAGCCCCCGCAGGCGATGTTGGCGGCGGGGCCTCGCGCGTGCGCACAGGGCAAGAGGCCCGCACGCCCGCGCAAATCCGCGCCATTGTGCTGCGCCAATCGACCGGCGGCACCACCCTGACAGTGGGCGACGTGGCAACTGTGCGCAGTGAACCTGCCGACCGTGGCCGCGCCACCTATGTCGGGCCTGACCCCGCAATAACCGTGCGAATTGACCGCAACGACACCGGCGATGCCATCCGCATGCAAAGCAATGTGCAGGCGGCGGTTGATAAAATGGCGCCGCTGTTGCCGCCCTCTGTGAACATAGAACTGGTGCGCGCCCGTGCCGAATCTATCTCGGCGCGGCTGGAATTGCTGCTTGATAACGCCGCGATGGGGCTGGGCCTTGTTGTGCTGTTGCTGTTTTTGTTCCTGAATGCCCGCACAGCGCTGTGGGTGGCGGCCGGTATTCCGGTCTCGCTATTGGCGGCGATTGGCATGATGTATGCCTTTGGCCTGACGCTGAACATGATCTCGCTATTTGCCCTGATCATCACGCTTGGCATCGTCGTTGATGATGCCATCGTCGTGGGCGAACACGCCGATTTTCGGGCCCGCCACCTTGGCGAAGGTGCGGCCGAGGCATCCGAAAATGCCGCCACCCGCATGGCGATGCCGGTAATCGCATCAACCCTGACCACGGTTATCGCCTTTGGCGGTCTCATCACCATTGGCGGGCGGTTTGGCACGCTGATTGCCGATATTCCCTTTACCGTCATCACGGTTTTGCTGGCCAGCCTTGTGGAATGCTTTTTGATTCTGCCGAACCACATGGCCCACGCCCTTCGCGCGGCACGGGTTGAACATTGGTATGACTGGCCCTCACGCCAGATGAACAAAGGCCTCGCGTGGTTTATCCGCGTTGCTATCCGCCCCTTTACCGCGCTGGTTATCCGCGCCCGCGCCGCCACAATCGCGCTTTCTATTCTGCTGCTGGCGACCCAAGCCGCGCTGTTCATCAGTGGCGATTTGAAATTCCGCTTTTTCAACTCGCCCGAGCAGGCCTCGGTCAACGGCAACTTTTCCATGCTGCCTTCGGCCACGCGCGATGACACTTTGGCGATGATGCGCGAATTGCAACGCGCCGGTGATGCGGTGATCGCGCGTTACACGGCCGAATATGGCCGCTCGCCCACGACCTATGTCATGGCCGAACTTGGTGGCGGATCAGGGCGCGGATTGTCCAGCGCCGACACCAAAGACGCCGACCTGCTGGGCGGTATCTCGATGGAACTGATCGACCCAGATGACCGCAGCTATTCCTCATCGGCCTTTGTCGCCGACCTGCAAGATGAGGTGCGCCCCCATCCGCTGCTGGAAGAGCTGAGCTTTCGCGGTGGCCGCTTTGGCCCCGGTGGCGATGCGCTGTCGGTCGATATTTCGGGCGCCGATGCCCCCACCTTGAAGGCCGCCGCCGAGGCGCTGAAAACCGCGATGGCACCTTTCCCCGAGGTGTCGGCGCTGGAAGACAGCCTTGCCTATGACAAAGAAGAGCTGATCCTGTCATTGACGCCCCAAGGCCAGGCCCTTGGCTTTTCGATCGAATCCTTGGGCAACACCCTGCGCGAACGCCTGAACGGCATCGAGGCCGCAACCTTCCCTGACGGTCCCCGCTCGGCCACCATCCGCGTGGAACTGCCGCAATCGGAACTGACCGCCGACTTTCTGGAAAGCACGCTGTTGCGGGCAGGTGCCGGCGTCTATGTGCCACTGGGCGATATTGTGACGGTCGAACGGCGGTCCGGCTTTTCAACCATCCGGCGCGAGAACGGGCTGCGCATTGTCACCGTTTCGGGCGATATTGCCGAGGATGACCCTGCCCGCGCCGCCGAGGTGCAACGTGCCCTGACCGAAGACATTTTGCCAAAACTGGAGCAAGATTTCGGCGTCACCACCCATCAATCGGGCCTTGCCGAGCAACAGCGCGACTTTCTGGGCGATGCGATGCTGGGCCTGATCTTTTGCCTTTTGGGTATTTATATGGTGCTGGCTTGGGTATTCGCCAGTTGGACACGGCCCGTGGTGGTGATGGCGGTCATCCCGTTTGGCCTGATCGGCGCGATTTACGGGCATGACCTGTGGGGCGTGCCCCTATCGATGTTTTCGATTGTCGGCATGATCGGGATGACAGGGATCATTATCAACGATTCCATCGTTCTGGTGTCCACCATTGATGAATATTCCGAAAAGCGCGGGCTTTATCCTGCGATCATCGACGCCGTGGCTGATCGCTTGCGCCCGGTGTTCCTGACCACCGCCACCACCGTTATGGGCCTTGCACCATTGCTGTATGAGCGGTCTTCGCAAGCCGAGTTTTTGCGCCCCACCGTTATCACGCTGGTCTACGGGCTTGGGTTTGGCTTTATCCTGGTGCTGGTGCTGGTGCCCGCAATTCTGGCCATTCAGGCCGATATTGGCCGCCAGTTCCACGCCTTGCAAAGGGGTATGCGCTGGAACAGACATGGCACGTCAGCCGCTGCGCGCAGGTCGCGGGCGGTATTGACGGGGGCTGCAGTTGTACTTGCCGTCTGGTTTGCGCTGACGCTTGGCTGGGTGCTGGCGACGGGCAGCCTGTTTGCGCCGCTGGCGGGGCTGCTGCAAATGGGCCCGATGGCGGCGGCATTCATGCTGTTTATGGCTGGGGTCGTTGGCGTTGTGTTGCTGGCCTATGTTTTGGGGCTGCTACTGTTCCGGATGGGCAAAACACCGCAAAGCGGCTAGTGCCGCTGGCCTTCGGCGAGGATATTTTCACCAAAGAGAAAGCATCAGAGCCCGCCTGTGAGTACCTCAACCAGTGGCGAGCTTGGGTCTTCGAGCGCGTCGATAACGTCGAAATGATGCTCGCCGGGGCTGACAGTCCACGGGCAATCCCATGCTTCGGACAAGAGCCGCGCTTGCCACAGGAAACTTGGGCGCTCTTGCCCGCCGACCCAGATATGCGCCTGCACACCTGCCCGCAAAGCCAAACGCGCCGGCGATTCGGCAGCGATTTCAGCCGCGTCCAGATGCAGCACCTCTTGCATTCTGGTTAACGCGATCTGCTCAAGATCGGACAGTGGCGAGATCGGCACCACCCGCACGACTTGCGGCAAGTTCAGATCGGCGCACCCCATCCGCGCGGCAAGATGCCCGCCGGCCGAATGGCCTGTCACCACCACCGGCCCTGCGACCTGCTTTGCAATCACACCGATCGCGGCGACCATTTCAGCCGTCATATCCGCAATCCGCGCCTTGGGTGCCAAGGTATAGGACGGCATCGCACAGGCCCAACCCTGCGCCAAGACGCCTGCCGCCAGATGCGACCACTGGCTGCGATCAAACTCTATCCAATAGCCACCGTGGATAAAGGTCACACAACCGCGCGCTGTACCCTCGGGTAGGAACAGATCAAACTGCTGCCTTGCGCCTTTGCCATAGGCCACTGTTTGCGCCCGCGCACCCAAACCTGCGCGAAATGCCGCAGCTTTGGTCTGCCACCGCGGCAAAAACTCATTCGCCCCAGCGATAAACGCGCCATTGGCATAGGCAAGATCCATGTCCATATCTTCTCCTGTTCGATGTGCAAGATTGCTGGGAACTGGACATCCCCGCTTTCGCATGATTTGCATATGCCAAACCAAAATGGGAGGCTTCAATGCTTGATACCGTAACCGACCTGCGCGCGATGCTAAAAGACCCCAGCTTGCTGGTAAGCAAAGCTTATGTTGCCGGCGAGTGGATCGACGCCGATGATGGCGCGACATTCGACGTAACGAACCCTGCGCGCAACGATGTAATTTGCACCGTTCCAAACCTTGGCCGCGCCGAGACCGCCCGCGCCATTGCCGCTGCCGAAGTGGCAATGAAGGACTGGGCCGGCCGCACTGCCAAAGAGCGCGCCAATACCCTGCGCGCCTGGTACAATCTGATGATGGCCAACCAGGACGACCTTGGGGCCATTTTGACCGCCGAAATGGGCAAGCCTCTGGCCGAGGCCAAAGGCGAAGTGGCCTATGGCGCCAGCTTTATCGAATGGTTCGCCGAAGAGGCCAAGCGCGTTTATGGCGAAACCATCCCCGGCCATATGAAAGACAAGCGCATCACCGTGCTGAAACAGCCGATCGGGGTTGTCGGGTCTATCACGCCGTGGAATTTTCCGAACGCGATGATCACCCGCAAATGTGGCCCTGCACTGGCTGCCGGCTGTGGCTTTGTGGCCCGCCCTGCGGCAGAAACGCCGCTATCGGCACTGGCGCTGGCGGTATTGGCGGAACGCGCAGGCCTGCCCAAAGGCATCTTTTCGGTCATCACCTCGAAAAAATCGTCGGACATCGGCAAAGAGTTCTGCGAAAACCACGCGGTGCGCAAGCTTACCTTTACCGGATCGACCGAGGTGGGCCGCATCCTGCTGCGCCAAGCCGCCGATCAGGTGATGAAATGCTCGATGGAGCTGGGCGGCAATGCGCCGTTTATCGTGTTTGACGATGCCGATCTGGATGCCGCAGTGCAAGGCGCCATGGCGTCGAAATTCCGCAACAACGGCCAGACCTGCGTTTGTGCGAACCGCATCTATGTGCAGGCGGGCGTCTATGATGCCTTTGCCGCTAAACTAAGCGCGGCTTTGGCCAAAACCAAAGTCGGCGATGGCCTGACCGAAGCAGTTGAATTTGGCCCGCTGGTCAACGTGGCCGCGGTGGAAAAGGTCGAAGAACATATCGCCGATGCCATTGCCAAAGGCGGCAAGGTGATCGCAGGCGGCAAACGCCACGCGCTGGGCGGATCGTATTTTGAACCGACCATCGTGACCGGTGTGACGCAAGATATGGTTGTCGCCAAAGAGGAAACCTTTGGCCCGATGGCGCCTTTGTTCAAATTCGACACCGAAGAAGAGGTGGTCGGTTACGCCAATGACACGATCTTTGGCCTTGCCGCCTATTTCTATGCCCAAAACATCGGCCGCGTGACCCGCGTACAAGAGGGGCTGGAATATGGTATCGTCGGCGTAAACACTGGCATCATTTCCACCGAAGTCGCGCCTTTTGGCGGTGTCAAACAATCCGGCCTTGGCCGCGAAGGCAGCCATCACGGGATGGAGGACTATCTGGAAATGAAATACATCTGCCTGTCGGTCTAGATTTTACGATAAAACAATACGTTAGATCACACATCGGCTTGTTGGAACACTATTGGGGCGCTTATTGGCACAGTTGACGCCAACAAGCGCCCCATTTCTTTCTCGACCAAAGGCTGGTCGGCTCGAACGGCATCCCTTGCCACCCTTGTATCGCGGAAAGCTATCGATCCCGAGGCGGCTCTGTTTGTAAAGATACACTCAAGAGGCCTGATTGCCCCAGAAAGCGCAGCCCTTCTCCTTAGTGCAGGATTTGTTGCGACAGCGCGGCAGCTCTATCAGGCACTGATGATGGCGCCGCCAAAGCTCATCGAAGGCAGCCAATCAAGGCGGCGCACCATTGCAGGACGACACCGTTTTGGCCCAAGCGGCATGTGCACGATGCCGATCTCAACCTCTCAAAAAACACATTGTCGTCGGGGAATAACACGACATGCTTTATCGCAGGTTTTCGCCAATACCGGATATGATTTCAGATCAGTTTGTCCTGATCCGCGGTGCATCTACTGTAAAGGCAGCGAAATGCCTTGGCTAAATGCAAATATCGGGCAAGTTAAAAAGAAATTGGGCGGGAAATGTTTGAAAAATCCCCACAACAGATTGCAACATTACTGTCAATTCCGGCAAAGATCTGAATAACGCCGCCTTAAACCACTTGGCCTAAAAACAGCGCGGACTTTTGACGCAGCGCCAAAACCGCCGGAATAAATATTAAATCTGCATCGGGTTGCCGAAAGCTGGCTCTATTAAACGGGGTCCAGTTTTTTAAAAAGGATACAGCACAAATTTACTGAATCAAGACAAACCCTTTTCTGGCAATGGCTAGCATGGATTGATTGTATCTGATTGGCTGTCCACCCATCCGGTCAGGCCGCAAGCTTAAGGGAAAGGGCCAAAAACGTCCTGCCATTGCAGCAGAATCTTTTTCTGTCATGCGTAAAAAAAGGAAAAGTTTGCGGGGGCAGTAAACTTGATCGCGGTCATACCCCCGCCCACCACGCTTTGGAACAAATTGCCAAAGCAGTTATCAACTTACATCCGGTCAATCCAGGATTGCACTTCGTCCTTGGCGGCCTCTTTGGTCTTTCCATAGCGCTTTTGGATCAGCCCTTCTAGCTGCTCTCGCTCGCCCGCAGCTTGCTCAAGCTCATCATCGGTAAGATCGCCCCATTCTTCACGCGCTTTACCTTTGGCGATTTTCCATTGACCTTTTACTTGATCCCAATTCATGATTTTCCTCCTGTTTGTTCATCGTGACTGCTGGTTAAACGCCCCCGATACGATTTGGTTCCGATACCTGCGGAATAACCTTTGCGCGCAAGTGCAGATGTTATTTTACGGAACCAAATCTGTCGCAAAAGGTTGGCCTTACTTAAAAGGAGGCTAAAATGTCCGAACTCAAAACCAAACCATCACCTGTTTCTGTAAAAACCGGAGTCGCCGATGCAAGGTCGGCAGCCAAAGGCTTGGCAGCGGCACTTGCTGATACCTATAGTCTGTTGATCAAGACCCATGCTGTACATTGGAATGTAGAAGGACCAATGTTCTTTGCCGTGCACAACCTGACCGAGGCGCAATATGGCGATTTATTCGCTGCGGCAGATGTTATTGCAGAACGTATCCGCGCTCTGGGCCATTTGACGGCAACATCGCCGGGTGAATTGCTGGCAGATTCTGTTGTTTCCGACATCAAAGCGCCCAAGGATGCGCCCGCGCTTTGCGAAAGTCTAGCCACAGACCATAGCAAGGTCGCCAAACGCTTGCATGATGTGATTGAAGCGGCAGAAGAAGCCCGCGATCCGGTTACGGCCGATCTAGCCACAGCACGGGCCGCGTTTCATGAAAAAGCGGCCTGGATGCTACGCGCCTTGGCAAAAACGTCCTGAACGAACATAGCAAAGAAAATCGCGCGGCTGAATTGCCGCGCGATGCTATATTTCCATAAATCAGGCGTGAAATAAAAACGCGATCAATGCGGGCGTTTTGCGTTTCGGCCCTGATCCAATCCTTGCAAAAAGGAAATCAGTACAAGTTGCATCGGGCTTAACCCGTTCAACGCGTCCTGCTCCTTGGCCTCGTTATGATGCGGCCGCGACAGCCCGATTGCGAGCGTGATGGCCGCCGCACCAAAATAAACCGACCCAATGACAACCGCCGCAAAAAGCGGGGTTTGCTGGGCGCTTAGATAAATCCACGCGGCAGCCGTGAAAAAGCCAGCCCCAACGATCGTCAAGGCTGCGCTTGCTGTCACCAGACCGGCCTTGCGTGCCGTATCGGCGACCTTATGTTGAATGCCAAACATCACCGACGCGACGTTAGAATGCCAACCAAAAAACCTAGCCCCGCTGCAATGCCTACGGCAGACGCCGGGTTTTCGCGGATCTTTTCCTCTGCCTCGGAATAGGCAACTTTTGCGGTCGCTTTGGCGGCATTGGCCGCTGTTGCGCCAGTGTCGGCCAGGTCTGCAGCTTTATTTGCCACAAGCGATTTGATCTGACCTGACTGAGCTTTTCCATATTCCGAAACAATAGCCGTCAGATTGGCAATATCCTCACGCAGCACCGCGACCTGCTTGGACAGATCAGTGTTCAGTTCTGCAATGTTGCTTTTTTCAGCTTGCGCCATGGGAATTCTCCTTGGAAACGGTTGTTACACCGAACAAACGCGCCATCAGCGGAATAGTTCCCTCGCATAGCCCGAATAACTTATGCCAGCAGGGATGGAACCATCTTGCCCAATGTGACGTTTCATCCTGTGGCCCGACTATCGGGTTTTGCACAACGGGGGACGAATGTGGATGATCTGGGGTCTATCAAGCGCTCATTGATGCTGTTGGCAGTGATTGCATCGTTTTGCGCACTCTACCTTGCACGTGATCTATTTCTGCCGATTGCGGCGGCAGTCTTGCTGGCGCTTACCCTAAGCCCGGTTGTGCGGACGCTATCCCGCTTTGGCCTGCCTGCCCCCTTATCGGCTTTCATTCTGATTACCAGCACCGGAACAATTCTGATCATCGCGGCCTATTTGCTAAGCGGGCCATTGACCGACCTCATCTCGCAAGCCCCGCGCATGGGAACAGAGCTGCGCTATAAACTTGCTGGCTTGCTGGAAGCGATGCGCCTGATCCAGGAAGCCAGCAAGCATGTCGAGGAACTGAGTGGGAGTGGAACCCAAACCCCGAAAGTGACTATCGAGCAGCCGGGGCTGGTGGTTTTTGCAGCAGGCACCACGGCCACCATCATATCGCTTTCAGCGGTGGCCTTGGTTTTGGCATTCTTCCTGCTGGCCTCGGGCGATTTATTTTACATCAAATTGGTTGAATCGGTGCCGACCTTTTCGGACAAGCGGCGTGCGGTCGGTATTGTGCGGGCGGTTGAACGGCAGATGTCACATTACCTTTTGACGGTCATGCTGATCAACGCTGTGCTTGGCTTTTGCCTCGGACTTGCAATGTACGCGATGGGCATGCCCAACCCGTTGCTTTGGGGCGCTCTGGGATTTGCCTTGAACTTCGTGCCCTTTATCGGCGCAATCGTGGGCACGCTCGCCGTGGCAGCCGTCGGGGTTCTGACGTTTGAGCCGCTGCTCTCTGGCCTATTGCCCGCCGCCCTCTATCTGGCGATTACAACGCTTGAGGGCCACTTGATAACCCCAACGATTGTTGGCCGAAGGTTGGAACTGAACACTGTTTCGGTTTTGCTGGCACTGATTGTCTGGAGCTGGCTGTGGTCTATTCCGGGTGCATTGATGGCGGTGCCATTCCTTGTGCTGTTAAAGGTTATTTCCGATAATACCAAAGGGCTTCAAACACTTGGCAACTTCTTGGGAACACATACCCTTCGGGATAAGGTGGTCACGTGATGCAATCCTTGCATGGCGTGCTTTTTTTCGTGTTCCAGATGGAACCAACAAAACTCTCAGGCGTTCGGTAAGTGATCAATGACAATTTATTCCCTCGTCTGATCCGCAACACAGCTTCCGCTTTCCCTCGGGATGCTAAGATGTTGCGATTTGCCGCCGGTGAAAATCCACAGATACCGACATCACCGGCGGCATACCTACCCTACATCAGCGGCCTGCGGTCCAAGGGTTCGGGTTCCACCCCGGCCAGGGCCGCAAGTTTGGCGCGATCGGGAATAGACAGTTTCCCGTCAACCCAAGCGGCCAGCCCCATATCACGCAGACGCGCAATCGTCTTATTTGTGTGCACCAACGAAAGGCCCAACGCATCCGCCAGATCTTGTTGGCGAAAGGGCAGTGGCACATGATGGGCGTCGCCCAGCCCCACCGCACGCAATCGGCGATGAAGGCGCAAATAGGCCCACGCTATGCGCTGGCTGGCGTCGCGCTGCCCCAAGGTCGCAATGGTTTCGCCCAAGAAATGCTCCTCGACTGCGGCGATCCATGTCAAATCATAGGCACGGTCCGGATGGGCCTTAAACATATTCCAAATATCGGCGCGGTTAAAAACGCACAGCACCATGTTTGTCGTAGCCTCGACCGAGTGCTTCATCTCGCCCATGATCGCAGATTGCATTCCGGTCAGATCCCCAGGAAGCAAGAAATTGATAACCTGCCGTCCACCATCTTCCAGCGTTTTGTATCGCACCCCCATTCCTGACAGAACGGTAAACAGCTGGGGGCTGTTTGACCCTTCCAAAAGCAAGGTGGTACCGGGTTCAACGACCATTTCCCCGGTTTTAAAGCTGATCATAAAGGCCAGCTCTGCCTCGGTCATCGGGATAAAATAGTCGCATTTGCGCAATGGGCAGTTTTTGCAGGAAACGGGCATTGAATACCTTTTGCTATGTCACAGTTTAATGCGGTACTGGCCGACACCGGTCAAAACCCTACTTTTGGTTTGTGAGGCTTGGCATATGATTGATACCCCTTTGTGCAACCATCCTGCTCTATTTCTGATCGTGATAGAAGATCTGCTCATCCGCGAGGATTTGCGGCAAGCGATAGTCGAGTCGGTGCCTTTTGCCGAGGTCCGCATAGCCGATGATGCTGCAGCAGCCGATGCAATTGCCCAAAATGCTGGTTCGGGCCTAACCGCATTCGTGTCGGCGGACCCTGCGCTATTTGCGGCCTCGCCCTTGGCGCAAACTTTGCAATCTGTCGGGGCAAACGTTATCCTCACCGAGGCATGGGACGCGTCTGACCCAGTGCCGAGAGGGTGGGACTTTTTGCCCGCTCCATTCACGTCACAAGATATTCATGCAATCCTTAACCGCGCCCCGACAGATGTCGCTGAACGCCGCACCCAGCGGTTGCCCCAATAAGGTACGGCGTTCAAATTGTGATCAGGCGTGCAAGGTTTCCGTACTGGAAAAGAACATGGCCTGGCTGACCGCCGACCGCACCTGCTCTTCGGAATAGGGTTTAGTGATGAGGAAGGCCGGTTCTGGCCGTTCGCCCGTCAGCAGGCGTTCCGGAAAGGCGGTGATGAAAATCACGGGGATCGCATCAAACCGCGCCAGAATATCGTTCACCGCGTCAATGCCCGAAGATTTGTCGGCCAATTGAATATCGGCCAAAATCAGATCGGGTTTCTCACGACTTGCCAATGCGGCAGCCTCGGTACGGGTGGCGGCAATGCCCGTTACATCATGCCCCATTTCCTGCACGATGGCCGCAATATCCATCGCGATAATCGCTTCATCCTCGATAATCATCACACGGCCGGACATGGTTGACTTCATCTCATGCAGCGCCTTCTCGTGCAGCCCTGCAACTGACTCTATGTCAATGCCCATGATCCCGGCAATCTCGGCCTCGGTGAACCCTTCGATAGACCGTAACAACAGTACTTCACGCGACCCGGGGGTGAGTGTGATCATATGCGCCTGGGCTATGGCCGAAAAGCGACTGTCCGGATCACCCAATGGCGCACCGGCGCTGGACCAAACCACATGGAACGCATGGAAAAGGCCTGTTTTGACATTTTCACCCGCATTTAAAACGGCCGAATCCGCAAGCACCGCCTCTAGGGTGGCGGCAGCATAGCGATCCCCGGTTTCCTGGCTTCCGGTCAACGCGCGGGCATAGCGGCGCAGATAAGGAAGGTTTGCACCGATCTGGGCTGCAAGGTCATTGGAGGCGTCGGTCAATTTTTTTCTCCGTGTTGTCAGGTTTCTTGGGAACCAAACGTTGAATGGCGCGTTTGGTTCCCAGTAAGATGGCGGCAGGTAAAAAAAATATGTATGGTGAAATGGCAAACGATACCCCCAAGGACAAGATCAAGCAGCAAATTGAGGAAAACCTCAAGCGTGTCTACGATGACGCGTTGAATGAGCCGGTGCCGGATCGGTTTCTGAGCTTGCTAGAGCAATTGCGCAAACAAGATTCCAAAAACGGTGGGGGCACGACATCATGACGAAAGACGCCACGCCCTCATCCCATGACCCGCGCGACACGCTTCCCGACCATTTACCTGCCCTGCGGGCCTTTGCCATTTCGCTGACCCGCAATCCAAGTACGGCCGATGATCTGGTGCAAGATACCATCGTAAAGGCCTGGACCCGGTTTGACAGCTACACCCAGGGCACAAACCTTCAGGCCTGGCTGTTCACCATTTTGCGGAACACCTATTTTTCGTCGCTGCGCAAACACCGGCGTGAGGTGGCAGACCCCGATGGCATTCACGCCGGCGGGTTGTTTGTAAAACCCGACCATGATGGCAAGCTGGCTTTCAACGATTTTCAGCACGCCTTTGACCAGCTTTCGCCAGAACACCGCGAGGTGCTTATCCTTGTTGGCGCCTCGGGTTATTCGGTCGAAGAGGCTGCTGACATGATCGGCGTTGCCGCAGGCACTGTAAAAAGCCGCACCAGCCGCGCCCGTAAACGACTCGCCGAATTGATGGGCTTGGCCGAAGATGAAGATGCCCTGCCCGCAGGCGATACCGCAAGCCTGGCGATGATGGGCCAGTCGGGCGTGCAGGCTGCGTGATGTGGCGCACCCGTTTGGCAGAACTTGCTGACAGCCCCAATCGCTGGTGGGCGCGGGTAAATGCCCGTTTTGCGCTGGTATTGTCACTGGCACTGTTGCCGCTACTGGTCATCTCGCTGGTGCAAACCCGCAATCTGCAAGACGAAGCGCAAGGCCGGGCACAGCAGGCGATGTTGGGTGCAACTTTGCGCGCGACCACCGGCGAAATCGGTGTGATCCGCTTTGCCCAGGGCGCTGTTGCCGCCCTTGCCAATTCCGCGGCTATTGTCGGAACCCCCGCTTCCTGCAGATCTGCAATGCGTCTGACGGCAACGCAAGTTCCCGCTGCCTCTCTCGTGGCATTCGTCCCCACATCGGGTTTGATGACCTGTTCCTCCGATGGCAGCAGCTTTGACTACTCCGCACCCTCGACATCGGCGCAATTTCAAAAATTGATCTCCGCCAAGGACCCTATGTTCATTGTTGTCCGATGGGCTCCGGTATCCGGCTCTTCGGTGCTTTTGGTCACGCATCCGGTTTACAATCAGGACCGGAATTATATTGGCTATGTCTCGATTGCGTTGCCGCATAAAAAGCTCGATAGTGTGAACAAGGCGCTTGATACTTCGATCACGGGGCTTGAACTTCCCGCGCAGTTTTGGACCTTCAATGCCGCGGGCGAAGTACTAACCGCGAATATGGGCCTTGATGAGGTTGAGCAGTACCTACCAAGCAGACACCCGCTAACCTCTTTCGTCAAAAGCACTGCCACCGTTTTTAGTGACGCATCAAGCGCGGGCGAGGAACGAAGCTATGCAATGGTGCCCATCATTCAGGGTGAATTATATTTGATGAGCAGTTGGGACACGCGCGCTGGCCGTATGGCAGCACGCAACGACCTGTCGCCGTATCTGCTGCCCATCCTGATGTGGGCGCTTGGCATGATCGTGGCGGCTTGGGCTGCCGAATGGCTGGTGTCGCGCCATGTTCGGGTGCTGACGCGTGCAATTGGACTTTTTGCCAAGGGCGACCGCAGTCTGGATTTCGTGAATCTGTCCGAGGCCCCGTATGAATTGCGTAAGGCAGGAAGCGCTTTTGCCAGTATGGCAGACGGCGTTATGCGCGGCGAGGCCAGTCTGGAAGATACCATTCACCAAAAAGACGTGTTGCTGCGCGAGGTGCATCACCGCGTCAAAAACAACCTGCAACTGATAGCCTCGATCATGAACATCCAAATGCGCAAGGCTGTCGCCCCGGAATCCCGCGCCCTGCTCAAAAGTCTGCAAGAACGGATCATGAGCTTGGCCACCATCCATCGCGGCCTGTACCAGACCTCTGGCATGGTTGATGTGCGCGCCGATGAATTGCTGCGCGATATTGTGCGGCAGATTGTGAACATCGGCAGCAGTGCCGACCGCAAATTTGATGTAGGGGTCGCGGTTGATGAGCTGTATCTGACACCTGACCAAGCCGTACCCCTGTCGTTGTTGCTGACCGAAGCGATGGCCAATGCAATGAAATATGCAGGCAGCGGGCCCGATGGTAAGATTCACATCAAAGTCCGGTTGGCTCGAACAGACAGTGAAACCGGCGTGATTGAGGTGGAAAACAGCCTTGCCTCTGGTGTTGAGGCAAGGGCGCGCAGCGAAGCGGTCGATGGCACGGGCCTTGGCGATCAGTTGCTGACCGCCTTTTCACAGCAGTTGGGTGGCAAACTGGAACGCACCTTGTCAGAGGATTTTTATCGACTGTCCGTGCGTTTCAACATCCGCAACCTGACCACCGCCGAAGATCGCGACACATGACAGACATCGGCGCGCGGATTGCCCAAGTGCTGCCCGGCGCTGCGCAAAACTGCGACGTAACGGTCCATTTAGCCGCAGCCGAGGCCTATCCTGCGCTGGAAGAGGCGTTCCTGAACGCCGAGACAGAGATTTGGGCCAGTTTTCTGGTGTTTGACTTGCAAACGCGGCTGCGGTCCAAAGCGGCACAGACCATAGGGGAAACATGGTTCGACCTTTTGGTCCATGTGCTGCGGCGCGGCGTTTTGGTGAATTTTGTGATCAGCGATGTCGATCCCATTGGCCGCCCCGAAATGCACCGAGACGCCACCCGAAGCTTGCGCCGGTTTTGTGCCGCGGCCGAGATTGCAGGCCCAAAGGCGCGACTAAAGGTTGCAGCGGCGCGGCATCCGGCCTGTACCGGCGCTGGCGTTCGCCTGCTGATCTGGCCCTATATCCAGAAAAAACTGCGCGCGCAGGCAAAGCTGCTAAACAATATGCCGCCTGCGCACCGATCGGCCGCACTTCGTGATTTGCCTGGGCTTGTACCCTATTTGCGCGCCCGTCCAGATGGCAGTCTTGCACCCCGCCTCCGGGTTTTACCCTCTCTGTTTCCAGCCGTACATCATCAAAAAATGGCCGTGATCGACCGGCGTTTGCTGTATATCGGCGGGCTTGATCTGGATGAAAGCCGCTATGACACGCCAGAGCATCAAAGACCCGGATCGCAAACCTGGCATGATTTGCAATTGATGATGACCGGCCCGGCCGTGGCCGAGGCGCAAACCCATCTCGAAGAATTCCGCGCGGTTGCCAATGGCGACACGCCGCCCAGCCCGCATCGCCACATGTTGACCACGATTTCAAGCAAACGCGCATTTGATACCTTTTGCTTTGGGCCAAAGCGCTGCGTTTTCCAAATTCGCACCGCCCACACTGCATTGGCGCAACAAGCCACGCAGTTGATTTATCTGGAAACGCAGTATTTCCGGGACCGCCGCTTTGCCAAAGATCTGGCAGCGCGTGCCAAAGCCGAACCAAACCTGACGATGATCCTGATTTTGCCCGCTGCTCCGGATGACGTGGCCTTTGAAGGCAATCGCAGCCCGGATGCCCGCTTTGGTGAATTTACGCAGGCCCGTTCTTTGAAAATCATCCGCCGTGCCTTTGGCCCGCGGCTGTTTGTCGGCTCACCTGCCCAAAGCCGCCGGGCACCCGCACCGGACGAACGCAAACCAAACTCCGAACGTCGTGACCAGCTTATGAACGCGCCTTTGGTCTATGTTCATGCCAAGGTTTCTATCTTTGATGATGCCGCTGCAATCGTCTCCTCGGCCAATCTGAACGGGCGCAGTTTTTTCTGGGATACCGAGTCAGGCGTGTCTGTATCCGCCCCTTGTGACGTCGAGTCTCTACGTCGCCGCGTCATGGCCCATTGGTTGCCCAAATCCGCAGGCCCGGCCGCCTATGCCTTACCAACGGCCGCTGCCGCTTGGGAAAAAATTGCACGCCAAAACGCCCGCATGCCACCAGAAGCACGGAAAGGGTTTTTGCTGCCGCATGATTTTGCTGCCGCCGAGGCCTTTGGCCACGACCTTCCCTTTGTACCTGACGAGATGGTCTGACCCGCAAGGGAACCAATTGCCAGCACCGCGCGTTCAATCTGCATGACATGAATGGGTGATCGGCAATCACCAAAATCGCAAAGGAGTTCATTATGCTTGGCTGGGCCGTAACATTTCTTATCATCGCACTGATCGCTGCTGTGCTTGGGTTTGGGGGCATCGCAGGTGCGTCCGCAGGCATCGCACAGATCTTGTTCTTTATTTTTATCGTCCTGTTTGTTGTCGCCATGGTTGTGCGCGCACTTAAAGGCCGCCCTCCGGTCTGACACCACATCAGTCCAAACAAAGGCCACGCCCGGATTTGCTCCGGCGTGGCCTTTTCCATTTCAAAAACAGCCATTCCGATAAACTTTTTTTTGGCAAAATTTCGGAACCGAAATAGCCCTGACTGTGTTGTGTTACCGAGGGCGAAACGCCCCAACCATATGACTAAAAAGGAAAAAAACCATGCGTAAGTTTTTACTTTCAACCGCTGTCGTATCGCTATTGGCCACACCTGTCTTGGCCCAAGATACAATGTTTCGTTCCGAAGCGTCTGTTGGCGCAGTTCACGCATCCGACCTTATTGGGGCCCGCATCTACATCTCTGATCTAGAGATTAACGCCAACGGCTATAATGGCGTTCAGAAAGATTGGGAAGATATCGGCGAGATCAACGACGTTATCCTGTCGCGTGACGGCAAGGTCGAATCTGTGCTGGTCGATATTGGCGGATTTCTCGGCATAGGCGAACGTCAAGCCGCCATCGACATGGCCTCGCTGCGCTTTGTGTCGGATGATGCCACCGGGGATGATCCGGATGACTGGTTCGTGGTGATGAAGGGCAACCGTGCGCTTGTGGAAACCGCCCCGGAATGGCCGATGATGCCACGGATGACCAATGGCACCAAAGAGATGGTCACAGCGCCAGCCAATAGCATGACGTCACCGCGCGAAGGCTATGCCGCTGTCGAAGTGACAGATATCACCTCCGAGGCGCTGACAGGGGCAACTGTTTATGATGCCACCGATGCCGATATTGGCGAAATCTCGAACCTTGTCTTGACCACAGATGGCAAGATCGAAGGTGTTA
Organism: Pseudorhodobacter wandonensis; assembly: GCF_001202035.1. Classification (GTDB taxonomy): domain Bacteria; phylum Pseudomonadota; class Alphaproteobacteria; order Rhodobacterales; family Rhodobacteraceae; genus Pseudorhodobacter; species Pseudorhodobacter wandonensis. Next base: position 94,744 of record NZ_LGHT01000042.1, read on the forward strand.
TTGTTGATGTCGGCGGTTTCCTTGGCATGGGCGAAAAGCCAGTCAAGGTAGATATGGCTGAACTTCAGGTGTTGCGCCGGAATGATGGTGGCGATCTAAGGGTCTTTGTGCCGATGACCAAAGAAAACCTGGAAGCCATGCCTACCTACAAAAACTGATCACCCGAAAATCTGTTTGGGTTATAGGCCCGCGCTACAAGCGCGGGCCTTTGCTATAGTCAGAAAGTAAGCAGACTTACCGGCAAAACTTGCCTCTGTCGCCGACAGGTGGTCCTGCTTTTCGGACAGGTTTGCGGCTTATGCTGGGTCATGGTCTGGTTTCCTGCCGCTTGGTTCACCTGTGTTGCCTCAAAATATGCGGCGGCTGGCGTCCTTGTATAACGCGCCGTATCCGGTCGCGTGGCATCAACAACGCGCCAAGGCTGGCAGCATCACCTCAGAAACTCACACACCATCACAGTGATCAACGGCACCAATCCTCACTTGATCCGCTGCCGCAGCAACCAGACAAAGAACAACCCGCCGATCAACCCAGTGACAATTCCGATCGGCATGTCATCCGGCGCCATAATCGTTCGTGCGATGATGTCTGCCCAAACAAGAAATACCGCCCCGCACAAAGCCGAGATCGGCAACAGGCGACGATAATCGCCGCCCACCATAAGCCGCACAATATGTGGAATCATCAGGCCAACAAAGCCGATTATACCCGAGAACGCGACCATAACCCCTGTGATCAACGCGCCGACAAAAAAGACGGTCAACCTGAAACGCGCAACCGGAATGCCCAATGTGGTTGCTGTCTCATCCCCGACAGTCATCGCATTCAGGGTGCCGGATTTCAGCCACAGATAGGCCCCGCACCCCGCCAAAACTGTCGCCGGATAGATAAGCTGATCCCACTGCGCCAACCCAAGCCCGCCCAGCATCCAGAACACCACAGTGTGCGTTGCGCGTGGATCACCAAGAAAGATCAGCACATTCGCCGCTGACATCACGATGAAAGACACAGCAACCCCTGCCAAGATCAACCTGTCGGCACTGGTGGCAGATGCAAATTGTGACACGGCAAGAACCAAAAGGCTGGCACCAAGCGCCCCTAAAAACGCCAGCAACGGTACGGTCAAAAGGCCAATAAACAGCCCCGTGTGCAACAAGGCCAATATGGCACCAAACGCACCGCCCGCCGAAATACCCAAAAGATGCGGGTCGGCCAAAGGATTTCGCGTCACAGCCTGAAGGCTCGCGCCAACCATAGCCAAGCCGGCACCAACAAAACTGGCAAGAATGGCCCGTGGAAACCGTATATTCCAAACGATAGATTCACGCCCGTCGGACCAATCCATCAAAACAGTATGCGGGGCAATCTTATTGATCAGAATGCCCCAAACAGTGCCCAAAGGTATCGCCACAGCGCCGACACTTACAGCAATCGACAGCGACCCCAAAAGAACCGCAATGCCTGCAAGACCAACGGCCCAGAGGATTGCAGGTTTACGGGTGGGCGCTGTTGTCGATTGCTGAGGTATCGTCATGGCGTGTCAGTTGGCCCGAAAGCCGGCCGCAAGCGTCTTGATCGCGTCAATGTTGCGCGGCCCGGGGGTCGCCTCGACGTAATCAAGCACCACGAACCGATCATTGCGCACGGCATCAACATTCGCAAACGCCGGGTTAGACATCATGAGGGCGCGCTTTTGCTCGGCAGTAACCTCGCCATAGTTCACAATAACGATGACCTCGGGATTGCGTTCGACCACCGCCTCCCATCCAACCGTCGCCCAGCTTTTTTCCAGATCATTCATGATGTTTGTGCCGCCGGCGGCCTCGATCAACGCGTTCGGCATCGCGTAGCGGCCCGCTGTGAACGGGGCATCTTCGCCGCTGTCATAGACAAACACACGTGGCGCTGCCGCCAAAGCGGGAAGGGTTGCGAGGAAACTCGAAAGCTCGGCTTCATAGCCTTTGATCAAACCTTCGGCCCGTTCCGACACGCCAAAGATCGCGCCCAGATTGCGCAGGTCGTTATACATGTCATCCATTGATGCCGCAGCTTTTTTGCTGATGTGAATACAGCTTTCTGTCAGTTCATAGACTTTGATGCCAAACGGTTCCAACGTCTCGGGTGTAACCTCGCCCCCGACTTTCATGCCATAATTCCAGCCTGCAAAGAAAAAGTCGGCACCGGCCCCGATCAACACCTCTTTGGATGGGTATTTCGACGACAGTTCCGGCAATGCCTCGATGCCTTTGGTCATTTTTTCGTCCAGCGTCTTCCAGCCGGAAACACCGGTATAGCCGACCATGCGATCTGTAAGACCCAGCACCAGCATCATTTCCGTCAGGTTCACGTCATTGGAAACCGCGGCCTTTGGCGGGGCGTCGAACGTAACCTCACGATTGCAACTTTTCACAGTAGTTTCGGCTGTCGCTGTGCTTGCCAGCAACATGGCAAATAGGGTTGCCAATGTCAGTTTCATTGAGGTCGTCCTTATCAAAGTGGAAGCGTGAAGGAAAAATGCGACGCCCCGCTCGGGGCAAGCTGTTCGCGCCGCGCCTGAACGCGAAACGTATCAGACACAAGCCTGTCGGTCAGAAGCGAATGCGGCGGCCCGAAGCCTTGGGGATACCCGTCTTTCAGGATCAGCACGTCATCGCAGATACCCGCCGCCATGTTCAGGTCGTGCAGCGACACAACAATCGTCAGACCCAAGTTTTGGATCAATGACATGACTTCAAGCTGGTGGCGCACATCAAGGTGGTTGGTTGGCTCATCAAGAATCAGAACCTGCGGTTCCTGCGCCAAGGCCCGCGCCACCATCACACGCTGGCGCTCTCCTCCTGACAGGGTGCCAAAGTCACGGTTCGCCAAAACATGCAGGCCAAGAAAGTCCAAAACCTGATCAACGACCCTCTCATCGCCTGCGCCCAAATTTGCAAAACCCGACCGATGGGGGGTTCGCCCCAAACGGACAGTTTCACGCACGGTCAGGCCGAATGCGAACGCCTGCTCTTGCAAGACAGCCGCGATTCGCCGCGCTGCATCACGGGCAGGCATTGCCCAGATGTCCTGCCCATCAACCCGCACATGCCCTGTCTTGGGCTTTTGAAACCGATAAAGCAGCCGCAGCAGCGTCGATTTCCCGGCACCATTGGGGCCAACCACGCCAAGCACACGACCCGCAGCAAGATTGAATGTCGTGGCATGCAGCACCGGCTTGGACGAGTTGGTCGGGTTCCAACTTACGCCCTTCACCTCTAGATCAGCCGCCCTCATGATGCGCGAACATCACAGGTTTCCATTGCGATAATCGCAGAAGGCACCCGAGCAAGAGTGGACGTACGCAGCTTTCCAGGCCGCTCGAATGACGACGACCAACCATCATGCAAATAGGCATATTGCTTTGCAAAGGTCACCAGATCGTCAATGTCTTCATTCGGATCTATATCGCCAAACAGATAAGTGGCTTTTTGACTGCCGTGATAGGCAACGGTGCATGGCCGGTCACAGCCCGCCATACAGGCCACGCCCGACACTTCGAAATCCTCGGAAAGGGCATCACCCGCCGCCGTGATCGCCGCCCTTAGCGCGTCAATCAACTCATACCCCGGACGACACTCGGTGCCTTTGTGTTTGCACGACGTGCAAATGGTAATTCTGTGGTTTTTCTGCATGGTCATTTCGCCCTCCGCGATAATGCGGGGCGCAGGGCAGATATGCTTTGAAGCACGGGAATTTCCGCGTCGCCATCATAACCTCCGAACCAGACCCCCCGTCTGGGTTGAGTTGCATTGACGACACCATTGTGCCGTTGATGGCAGGTCTCCTGACTTGCGGATCAGCGTTCCCCCGAACCTTCCCAAGCCATAGGCTCAGTGGTCTTCTCGGGGTCACTCACCGCTCACAGTTGCGGGGGCAGCTACGGATTTGGCGCCTGTTGGCTCCTCCTCACCGTATTCCCTTTTCATCCCGACCGCATGTTCGGCGGCCGGAAACCATCAAACGTATCACTGAAAGATTTGGGCCCATCCGTCAAGCCACCACGACCGATTTAACACATGGTCAAACGCGCCAGATTGCACCCCCCAACAGGTTTGACGCCACGCGACAGCATTTCCTGCCACCGTGGCGCGGTGTGCGCAAAAACCGCCAGCTACGCAAAAAACCTATGAATTTAAGGCTTTTTTAAAGCTGTTATCGCATAACAAGCTTGCGTTTTTGCCTAACACGGGGTCTGGCCGCATGGTTTCCCCATCACCCGACACCACGGGACATTCTTAACAAAGGGGAAACCGAACATGCTGCTTAAATCCAGATCCATCGCCGCCGCCACAGCAATCTCTATGACCTTGGTTGCCGCCGTGCCAGCCCACGCCTGGGGGCGGAGCGAGCAAAACGCCTTGAAAACGATTGTTGCCGCTTTGGCAGTCGGCGCGATCATCTATCAGGGGCAAAAAAGCAAAGCCGCCCCTGCACCGCAACCCGCCCCCAAACCGGTCTATCGCCAACCAGCCCCGCAACAGCCCGTATACCAACAGCCCGTATACCAGCCGCCTGTATACCGGCAGCCCACCTATAACGAACCGCGCTACCAACAGCCCACCTATCAACAGCCGCAGCATGAAACCGGCCGCGTAATTGGCCAAACCACGACCTATGGCTCGGGCGTCAATGCCACCACGGCGGCGCAGGTGTTCAATTCCTACTCGCCCTATCAGCGCATCGCGATCCAGCGCAAACTGACCGAGTTCGGCTATTACTCCGGTGCGCTCGATGGCACCTTTGGTCCGCGCACACATCAGGCGGTTTATGAATTTGCCCGCGTCGCCGGTAAACAAGACGCGCTGGGCGATGCGCGGGGGGCTTCGCAGGTTTATAACGCCTTGCTAGGCTAGGGCATCGTTCGGGCATAAAAAAATGGGGGCGGCCGACTTGCGGCCACCCCCACTTTGGTCACGTGATTGGCAGATTATGCCAATACGAGGTTCACAGCCGACTCGCGGCCATCACGGCCTGCTTCGATGTCGAACGTCACTGCTTGACCGTCGTCAAGCTGACGGATACCAGCGCGTTCCAACGCCGAGATGTGTACAAACACATCACGCGCGCCGCCTGCTGGTGCGATAAACCCAAAACCTTTGGTTGCGTTAAACCATTTCACGGTGCCAGTGGCCATCGTGTATACTCCTAAAGTTTCACCACCCACGTTTTGCGGCGGTCCGGCTCTGTCAGATCAAGATCGAAAGACTGAAGCCGTAAGGGAAACAGAAGTCGAAAAAGAAAGCGTCGCAGAGACCACATAGCCAGAACCTGCCTAAATAGCAAGGGTGGGGCCTTGCAACCATTCTGCTTGCAGCAGGATACAGCGCGATCTAGCCTGCCCTGAACCATTCCCGAAAGGCGGCTCCTATGTTTACACGCATCTTGCAGCTCTTTTCCCCCGGTCATCATTACCGCACCCCCCTGCCCGAGGCCGATGCAAAACACGCCCTCGGGGCGCTTTTGGTGCGGGTGGCGCAGGCCGATCACGCCTATCTTTTCCAAGAGGTCGAACAAATCGACCGCATCCTAGCCAAACGTTTTGGCCTGAACCTGCTTGACGCTGCCAAACTGCGGGCCAGTTGCGAAAGGCTGCTTGAAACCATACCCGAGACCGACAAACTGCTGGCCGTTTTGCATGATGCCATTGACCTGCCCGAGCGCGAGGCCACCCTGCTTGCAATTTGGCAGGTGATATATTCTGACGGCATGATCCATGCGGCCGAAGATGAAATCGTCTCCTTGGTTCAGCAAACCCTTGGCGTTTCCCCCGAGGTCTGCGCCCGCCTGCGCAGCGAGGCTTTGGCCGCCCTCAAAGACGCCTGACATGGGGGCGCAGGGTACAAGGCGTTCCCAACAGGTTAAGAACGGGTTAATTTTTCGGCGCAAGTTGTTTTAAATCAACGACTTGAATAAACGTCCGCGCGCGTACCGCACCGGCCGCCCGCAGCCCGAACCCCACCCCCCCCCTAATCCTGCACCGCAAGGCACCGTTTCTGGCGGCGGAACAGGAGGTATTTAGACCAAGATGAAGCCCACCAGAATCGCCTGATCGGCAGGCTTTGCCAAAGTTAAAATGCAGGCACAGTATCAAGTTCGAACTGCAGCATCATCGGTGCCGGACCTGAGGCATCTTCTTCCACAAGCGGCGCGGCGGCGCGGGTGGTTTGGCCAAAGCCTGCCTCAAACAAGGCCGCTGTCAGGCCCTGCCGGGCGGGCTGGCTGGCATCACGTGTGGTTTCCACCGCGTCTTGCGCCAGAAAGCCGAGGTTTTCGACAGCCGTTTGTGGCTGCGCCGGCGTCATCACCATAACGATCCGATCACGGCCATAGGCAGCGTCAGTGATCCGCAGCAGGCCTTGTTTCAGGCGATCACCGGGCTGCATCCGGCCTGCGAACATATGGGTGATCGAATAGTCTGAGCCGACATAAAGCACGTTCAGGTCAACCGGAAAATCATTGTCGTTCACCGCCTCGACATGCACCTCATCATCGGGGATCAGGCGTGGCACGCCAGAGCTGGGCAAAGGGTGCAGGGTTTTGTCTTGCTTGGTGCGGGTCATCAGACCCACCTCGACCTTAAGGTCACCCGCATCAACGGCCGCCCCCAACTTCATCAGGTTGATCGCTTTGGCCATTTGCACCAGCGTATCGGCCAGCACCGTACCCAGAGTTGCCGCGTCTTTGTCACCGGTTGACACCGATGGCGTGGTGTCAAGATTGCCCGAGAGGCCGGTTGCAGGCAGTACCCATAGCGCATCGGGGCGCGGGCTATCGGGCAACACAGCAAGGCGCAGATCGGCCTCCTCCCCCGCTGGAACAAAGATCAGGCGCGGGCCGCTTTCAACTTTCAACTGGTCCATAGCCGCGGCAAGTGCAGTGGCCGGCGCAGACCCGGATTCGGGCAACGCAACGGTCAAGGTGAAATCAATATCTGACGATATTTTGCGCAGGGTAAGGCCCGCAGGCAAGGTTTGGGGCAACATTTTTCCGCTATATTCGACAGGGGTAGCAGTGGCGGTAAAGGTATCGACAGAGGTGACCTTAACATAGCCAAGGGCTGCTTCGATTTTATCAGCCGCGCTGACCAATACCGCCAGAATCGCCCCGTCACGCAGACCGTGCAAAGTACCTGCGGTCAGCGTCAAACCAGCGTCGGTTTTTGTTGCAGGCCATTGAGCCACGCGCGGACCCGCCTCGCCGGAAAAGACGATATGATCTAGATCGCCTTCAAACATCGGGGTCGATTGCGCCAGGTTTTCGACCGAATATTTGCGCAGCACTTCTTGCCCGATCTGGGCATAGCTGGCCTGCGGAAATTCGGCCAAGGTTTCCATCAGGGCATAGGTAAACACACCTTGGGCCACACGGTCCGGCTTGCCTTTGGGCAGGCGTTTCTCGGGGGTGACCTCATCGGTTTGGGCGGCGAAGAACGCCACCAGAGAGCCGCCCTTGCCGCTACTTGTCACAGGTGCCTGCGCTTGGTCGCGCGGGTTGGCGGGGGGCATGGCGCGGGTTTGGGCGGCGTCCATTTCGGCGGCTGGCACGCCCAGCGCCTCGGGGGCCAGTTGGCGCGTACGGACCTCTTCATCGCCCGAAGGCGCGGAACGGGTGGCGGTACCGGAATGGCAGGCATCAAACACCACCCAAACATCGGCGCCCTTTGCGCGCAGCCCATCCAGCATTTGGCCGATTTCATCATCGACCAAAGCATTTTCAACCGTGCCAGTGGTATCAGACCACGGGCCAATATCGACGGGCAAGAACATCTCATCCAGACCGTCCAGTTCATCCTCGGGGTTCAGGGCGGGGGCTTGGGTGCCGTGGCCGGAAAAATGCAAGTAGACAAAGTCGCCGGGCTGCACTTTGGCAGTAAGGTCGGCAAAAGCGGTGCGAATTGCGCCAAGCGTCGGGCGGGTTGCGCCCTCAACCCCATCCGACAAAATGGCCACATTCTGCGCCTCAAACGGCACGGGCGCTGCTGTTTTCAGGTAGGTTGCAACCAGTTTGACGTCATTCGACGGGCCTTTCAGCCAATATTGCGGGGCAAGACTGGCATAATCATTCGCCCCGATCAGCAAGGCATAGTTTTCGCGCGCAAAGGCTGTGGTTGAAAGGCCCATCAAGGATGCCGCAGCGACACCAATCAAATATGACTTTTTCAAAATCTTCCCCCCCCCTTAATTCGTCATCAAGGCATAGCTAGTTGCTGCGCTGCCCTTATTTTCGACCAATAGCACATAGCCGCCGCTTTCGGCCGGCCGCCACCCGCAATAGGCTATGTGCGACACGTCACTGTCCGCACAGACGAGGCGGCCTTGCGAGTCTTTGATGGTCAGGTTCAGATCAACTGCCGATTTTGCCTCGACATAAACCTCGGCATATTCGCCACCTTTGAAATCAATCCGCGGATAGGTATCGGTGCGTCCACTGGCCAGTTTGCCGATGTTGTAGACGGGACCGGTGACGACGCCTTTGGTCGCGTCAACACGGGCATCCTCGATCAGGCCCAGCAACGCGTCATCACCTGCGGCAAAGGTTTCAGCGACGGCCAACATATCGGCCCAGCCCAGCAGCCCGTCTTCGGCGCTCTCGCCATTCAGGGCGCTGCGATCTGTTTGGACCGGGTTGGTTTGTTTACGCAGCTTGGCGGCTGCAAGAACCAAAATCGGGTCTTTGGCAGCCTCGCCCGCCGCGAAAAGCCGTGATGACAGCTCTATAGTCTTAATCGGGCTGATCGGATCTGCTTGAAGGGGGAATGCCAGAAGAGATGCTGCCGAAATGACACAAAAAATACTGCGCTTCATAAAATAATTCCTTCCCAAAGGACCATCACTTGGCAAAGGATAGAAAGCTGATGCCTTGACGTAAACCGTTGTTTTTTGTGTGACGGCCTTTGTCATGTGTACCTGATGGGCACTGCTGTTAGCCTGCTGGAAAGGATAGAGGAAAAGGCAAAACATATGTTTGGAAAGCAAAGTCATTTTAAGCGACGTGCAGATTTCATACGCCAGATTGCCCAGCTTCTTGGTGCTTTGGTGCTGTTGACGGCTATGGCCGCGACAAGCCCTGACAAGGCCGCCGCATCGCCGGTTTCCGCAGCTGGCAGCGTGGTGGTTTTGCGCAGCCTTGACACCAAAGACCGGTTTTTAGGATCGGGCTTTGTCTGGCAAACCGATGCTTTGGTGGTGACCAATGCGCATGTTGTTGGCAGCGCCGACAGCGTTCGCATTATCGATGCGGCGGGGGGCGAGCATGCAGGCGAGGTGATTGGCCGTGACCCTGTGCGCGATGTGGCGGTGATTTCGGTGACAGGGCTGGCGGCGCCTGCCTTGCCGCTTGGCCCCGCGCCTGCCGCAGGTGATGATGTGTGGGCCGTGGGCGCGCCGCTGGAACTGGGTCTGACCCTGACGCGCGGCATTATCTCGGCGCAGGCACGGCAGGTTGAGGCCGCTGTGCCGATCCGCTTTTTGCAGCATGACGCCGCGGTTAACCCCGGCTCGTCTGGCGGGCCCTTGCTGGATGCTCAGGGGCGGTTGATCGGGATGAACAGCCGCATCGCTGATGGCTCGCGCTTTTATGTCGGCATTTCCTATGCCATCGCAGCGCAGGATTTGGCGCGAATAGTCAGCGGCCTGATTGATGAAACGCTGATCCCTTTTCCCAAGCTGGGCCTGCAACTGCGCCCCGTCAACCGCGAGATTGCGGCGGCCTTGGGGATTGAGCCCACAGGCCTGTTGGTTGACCGGGTGCAGGTGGGTGAACAGGCCGAAGATGCAGGGCTGCAAGCAGGCGATATCTTGGTAGCAGCACAAGGGGCGCAACTGGCCAGAATGGGCGATCTTGCCTTTGCGATTGAGGCTGCGTTGCCAAGCCAAAGCATGGCTTTGACGGTGTTGCGCCACGGGAAAGAGATTGTGCTGAACCTGTCATTCCAACCTGTTGCGGCCAGTGCCCTTGCCCTGCGCGGAATAGAGGGCGCGGGTGGCCTGAACCGCATTTCTTCCTACCGGTTCGAAGGGCTTGGCCTGTTATTGGATGATAATGCGCTGGTTACGTCTGTGACCGAAAACAGCCCGGCGCTGTTTGCAGGCATCATTCGCGGCGATAGGCTGTTGGCAGTTAACGGCCATGCCCTGTCAGGTGCCGATTTGCGCAAACTGGAAATCACCGCGTCCACGCTTATTCTATTGCAACGCGCAGGCGGTGCTACGCTGCACGTTATTTTGAACCCCTGGGATAGCGGCGAAGGCATCCGCCCCGTGGGTGGCGCAAATGTACTTGACCCGAGTATCGTCGTTTTTTGATCTTATATTTAGAATGAGCCCGATTATGGACCCGAAATCCCGAATTTTGATTGTCGAAGATGATGACCAGACCGCCGCAGATGTTGCCGCTATTGTCGAAGGGCTAGGTTGCGCGCCAGTTATTCGCAGCACGCTGGCCGATGGAATAGCAGAGGCCGCTGGCCAATATTCAGTAATTGTGTTTGACCGGATGCTGCCCGGCGGGGACAGTATTGATGCGATTGCCAAGCTGCGGGCCCAGGGTTCTACAGCATTGATTTTGGTGCTGTCGGCACTTGGTCGGGCGGCGAACAGGGTTGAGGGGTTGGAAAAAGGCGCCGATGATTATCTGGCCAAACCGTTTGAGGCGGATGAGCTGCGCGCGCGGCTGCGGGCCCTGTTGCGCCGCGCCACAATGCAAGTGCTGGACAATGATCTGATGGCCTTTGGCGATTTGGAAATCCGGCTCAAGGCGCGGACGGTGCATATTGCACGTGCACATGTTTCAGTCAGCCCGCGCGAATTTGACCTGATTACTTATATGGCCCGCAATGCGGGTCAGGTGGTCACACGGATGCAGTTGTTGGAACAGGTGTGGAAGCTGCATTTCGACCCCGGCACAAATGTCGTTGACGTGCATGTCGGCCGCTTGCGCCGCAAGCTTGAAGAGGTCGCCGGTCGCCCTGTTATTCAAACCGCGCGCGGCGAAGGTTATGTGTTTGCGCCGCTGCCCGCCGCAGGGACAAAGGCGTAATGCGCCGCCCCTTGGCACGGACAACATTCCGGCTGGCCGCTGTGGTTGCATTGACCGTAACGGCCCTGTCTTTGGTTGGCATGGGCTTGCAGTACCGGCTGGTTGAAAACCGCCTGCGTGTGGCACAAACTGCCCTGCTGGCTGCCGATCTGGACGGGCTGGGTGCGTTGTATGACCAGCGCCGGATTATCGCTTTGCGCCAAGCCATAGACTATCGCGCCGCTGCGGCTACTGGTGGTGAGATGCTGCTGCTGCAAGATCGCAACGGCACGGTACTGGCGGGCACCCGCGCCGATTGGCCTGCTGGCTTGCCGGTGCTGGGCGAAGGTTTTACCGCTGATTCAGCACAGATTTTCACAGATGAGGGCCAGCGTTGGCTGGGTGTGGGGCGGGTTTTACCGGGGGGCTTTCCACTGCTTGCCGCGCGCTCGCTTGCGCCGATGGAGCAAACCTTGGCCGCATTGCGCCGCACTATTCTGGGGCTGGTTTTGGGCATGTTGGCAGTGGGTGGTGTGGTCGGCTGGATCGCCGCGCGTGGCATAATGGGCCGCATCACCCGCATCAACGCGCTGGCCGATAAGGTGGCTGCCGGGGCGTTGGATGCCCGCCTGACCGGCCCTCGTGCGGCCGATGAATTCGGCCTGCTGGAAACCCATGTCCATGCCATGCTTGACCGCATCGAGGCCCTGAACCGCGCGACGCATCGCCTGTCCGACACCATCGCGCATGAACTGCGCACCCCCCTAAACCGCATGGCACAAAAGCTGTCTCGCCTGCAGGGGCAAGAAGATTTGGTCGATGACCTGCGCGACGAGATGCGCAAGGCGACCAAGGTCTTTGATGCGCTTTTGGATATTTCGCGGGCCGAGGCCGATCAAGGCTCGGGCGGGGGCTTGGTTCCGCTTGACCTGTCGCTGCTGTGTTCCGAGATGGCCGAGCTTTATGAAGCCTTGACCGAAGACAAGGGCCTGACCCTGACCCAAAGCATCGCACCTGCGCAAAACATTTTGGGCGACCGCACGCTGATCGGGCAAATGTTGGCGAACCTGCTGGAAAACGCAGTTAAATACTGTGCGCCCGGCGACAGCATATATTTTACGTTAACCGCCACCGATGCTGGCCCTTGCCTGACAATCCGCGACACTGGCCCCGGCCTGCCGGATGAAATAAAATCTGAAATATTTGAGAGGTTTACCCGCGCCGAGCGTGACAAATCGCTACCCGGCCACGGGCTGGGGCTTGCGCTTGTACGGGCGATTGCGACACGCCACGGCGCCCGCCTATCCACGCCACCCGTGGAAAAAGGGTTTGTACTGCAAATCGACTGGCCTAAGCTGGCGCTGTAACCAGCCAAAGGGCCGTCCGATTCTGAAACCGCTGTATATTGCCTTAGCCACCCTGCTTGCTGGTTGCGCCGCGTTTAACACGCCGCTGAATACCGCATTGCTGACGGGTCAGAACCAGCCGCTGGTCGAGGTGACAGATGCGACGATTGGCGATGGCGAGGTTTATGTCGGGCTTGCATTTTCGGGCGGTGGCATGCGGGCCTCGGCCTTTGCCTATGGCATGACCGAAGCCCTGCGCGAAACCGGCATTTCGGCTGAGACGCCAAATGGCTTGCTTGATCATGTCCGTTTGGTTTCGGGGGTGTCAGGCGGGTCGGTCACGGCAGCGCAGCTTGGGCTTTGGGGGCCAAGCGGGTTGCAAGGCTATCGCGAGCGGTATTTGTTGACCAATGCCGAGACATACATGGCCAATTCGCTGCTGAACCCGCTGACCGTAATTCGCGGGCTTTCAGGCGGGGCGAACGGGCGCACGACCTTTGGTCGCTATATCGACGAGGTGCTGTTCAAAGGCGCCACCTTTGGCGATTTGCGCAAGCGGTCACGCATCAAAACCTGGATCAACGCGACCGATATTGCCAATTCGACGCCGTTTGTGTTTACGCCGGAAACCTTTGACGCGCTGTGTTCTGACCTGTCGCGCTTTCCGATTTCTGAGGCGGTTGCAGCCTCGGCCGCCTTTCCGCTGGTGTTTTCGCCGGTCGTGTTGGAGGTGCACCAAAGCAAATGCAAGTATCAAGAGCCTGACTGGCTGACCGCCGCCCGTTTCAACCCCGAGGCTACGGCAGTGATGCGCGCCCATGCCCGTGCGCTGGAAAGCTATGCCGACCCCGAAAAGGTGAAGTTTGTTAAATTGTTGGATGGCGGTGTGACCGACAACTATGGCACCACCGCGCTGGCTGTGGAACGCGCCCGCGCCGCTGTGCCCTATGCGCCGATGAGCGCCGAAGAGGCCGTGCGCCTGAAACGGTTGTTGGTCTTGGTGGCCGATGCCGGTGTGCAGGCCGATTACAGTTGGACGCAATCGGTAAAGGGGCCAAGCGGATTGGGCCTTGGGGCCGCCATTGCCAGCGCCTCGATTTCTTCGGCCACACGGTCGGGCTATGACGCGATGCGTGGCGAGATACGGCGCTGGCAAGAGGATCTGATCGAATGGCGCTGCGCCCTGCCCGCGGCCGAGGTGCGGCGGTTGCGTGGAAAATCAGGTGCTTGGGACTGTGCTGATGTAAAGCTGTTTGTCGGCATGGCAAATTTTGATGGTGTCGATGCGCCCATGCGAAAGGCGCTGAACAAAGTGCCGACGCGCCTGCGCCTAAGCGCGGATGAGGTGGATCTGGTTATCGAGGCCGGTCGTATCGCCACGAAAAATGCGCCCGAGTTTAACGGCTTTGTCCAATCCCTTGACGGCAATGATGTGGATGCCCGCATCAAGGCCGGCATCGCAATCGGGGGGCGTCGGGTGGTGCCGGTTGGCCAATAGGTTGATGACAAGTGCCGTCACCCGGCACATGCGGGCTTGCGACACCTCAAACCTTTGCTATCGTTGGTCTATGCGCCATTTTACCCAACCTTTACTCCTATCTCTTGGCCTTTTGGCCGTCAGCCCCGCTTCGGCCGAGGTGCGCGCCTTGTTGGTGGGGGTTAGCGATTATGAATTTCTGGATGCCGATCTGAAAGGACCGGTGTTTGACGTGGCCCTGATGGCGCAAACCCTCACCGCGCGCGGGGTTTCACCCGACCAGATCACCATGCTTAGCAGTGCCGCCGATGCCACAGCCCTGCCCCGCAGAGCCGAGATATTGGCCGCAATGGACCGGCTGGCCACGATTTCGGGGCCAGAGGATACGGTTGTGTTTTACTTTTCGGGCCACGGCTCGCAAGCGCCTGATACCAGCGGCGACGAACAGGGCGGCGCCGATGAGATATTGTTGCCGATGGATGCCAAAGGCTGGCAAGGCGCTGAAGCGCAGGTCGAAAACGCCTTGCTGGATGATGAGCTGGCAGCCTGGGCCAAGCGCGTTACCGCCACGGGGGCCAAATTGGTTGGTATCATTGATGCCTGCCATTCCGGCACTGGGTTCAGGGCGGTTTCGGGCATTGGCACCGCGCGGGTTTTGCCCCCCGAAATGCTGGGCATTCCCGATGATCTGCCCGCCCCAGCCCTTACCCAAGGCGATGATATAACGGGTGATTTCGCTTTTCTCTATTCCTCGCAACCTGATCAGCGATCGTTTGAGTATCCGCTGGGTTCGGGTGCCGATCAGCGCTGGTACGGCGCGTTCACGCTGGCCCTGACGCAAAGCCTGGTGGACGCCCCGCAGGCCAGTTGGCGGCAGGTTTTGGCCACCACACGCGACCGGATGACCCAAGGTACCGCCCGTCAGGAACCCGATGGCGAAGGAACCTTGCTGGACGCGCCGGTTTTTGGGGCGGGCGCGACAACACGGCGGTATTCCGTGCAAGACAGCCAAGTGCAGGCAGGTTTGCTGCAAGGCCTAACCGCAGGCAGCACTGTCACGCTTTTCGCCCAACCCGCCGAAGGGGATGCCTTGGCCGAGGCGCGGCTGACCAATGTTGCTGCACAAAGCGCTGAGCTTGATCTCGTCGCCCCCCTGCCAACCGGCGCCGCTTGGGCCGAACTGACCCTTCCCGCCCCCCCTGCGCCATTGCGGCTTGCGCCTGTGGTTCGGGCCGACACGGGCGACTACAGCGAACACGAGGCCGCTATTGCGATGCTTGTTGCCGAAGGCACCGTAACGGTTGACGCGCAATCGCCGGATTTCATTCCCATTCTGACAGGTAACACGCTTGCGCTCGCCAATCCCGATGGCGTGCTTGACCCGCTCGGCCATCTTTCCACCCCCCGCGTAGCCCCTCGTGCTGGCGAAGATGCCTCTGCGGCCACGCTGCGCCTGCTGGAAAACGCAGCCCATGCAACGCGGATGCGCTCGGTCCTGGCCGGGCTTAGCGCGGGGCGCGGGCTGTCGCTGGGCGGTCAAGCCGTTACCATGGCAATAGAACGCACAGCAGGTAGCCGCGCAGGCAATGACTGTGCGCGCAGTGGCAGTGCTGCACCTTTTGCCCCCCAGACCGGCGTTTTTGCCTGTGACGCCTTGTGGCTGACGCTGGCCAATACGTCGGGCCGGGTGCAGGACGTGACTGTGCTGTATCTTGCGGCCGATTTTACGCTCACTCCGCTGTGGCCGGTGCGGGGCCTGTCGAACCGCCTCGCCTTGGGCGAGACCGCCCGCGTGGGCCTGCAAATCACCCATGACGACCCGACTGCTTTTGCCGCAGAAGAGATTTTGGTCATCGCCTTATCACCCGAGGTGGATGAACCCCGCGCAGATTTGTCCTCGTTGGCTACCCCCGATGCGCTGCGGGCGGCAGGCAGCGCGGGCAGCGCATTGGCCAGCATCACCCAATTGATGAACTCGACGGATGCGGGGCGGACCCGCGGATTTTCACTAAAGCGCCCCAGCCTGAGCTTGCTGCGCCAATCTGTTTTGCTGAAACCGGACCCGACCTGACGCCCAGCCCACCTGAAACACGGCCCCCTTGAAACACCGCCCCGACTTGGCCAATCTGCCTACATTATTAAGGAGTAAATTATGAATAACACGCTTGCCCTGACCACCGCGCTTTGCGCAGCTATGCTTGGCACGGTTGCCTCGGGCCAAACCATTCCTGATTTTTCAAAAACCGAGGTGGATCCGGCCACGTCTTCGCCCTTTGCCTTTGCCGAAAGCGGGTTAAAGGCCAAACGCGCCAAGGCCGCCGAAAGCGATGGCAGCGGCGCACGTGTGATTGGTGGCGAGGTGGCAGATCTGGGCGAGTACCCATGGCAAGTTGGACTGATGATCAACGCCGCCGCCCCTGGCCCTGACGGTCATTTCTGCGGCGGTTCCATGTTGTTGGACCAATGGGTCCTGACAGCTGCGCATTGTGTGCATATGTCTGATAAAAATGGCGTTTTCCGCGATATCAATCCTCAGGCCGTCTCTATCTTGGTCGGCACCAACAACCTTGCCGATGGTTCGGGTGACATGGTGCCGATAGCGGCTGTTTTCACCCATCCGGACTATGTCGGCACCGAATTTGACAATGATATTGCGCTGATCAAACTGGCCCGCAAACCGACCGTTGCCTATAAAACCATCAACGTCCCCGATGCCGAATTTGGCGACTACCTCGATCAACCCGGCGTGCAAACCATCGTTAGCGGATGGGGCTTGACCGAGGGCGGCGCGCATCCCGAAGCCCTGCGCGAGGTGCAGATCCAGATGATGGATCGCAATCTTTGCAACCAATCCATGCTTGAATCCCGCGCTGAAGAGGCGGCCAAAGGCTTTGGCTATGCGGTAAAGGTGTTCGGCCTGTCGGACGAGGCTGCCTATTCTGCCTGGGATGCGATGATTGCAGGGGTAAAACCACCGATGTCTGAAAACATGCTATGCTCGGGCACATTCGAGGGTGGCAAAACTGCGTGCTCAGGCGATAGCGGCGGGCCTTTGGTTGTAGCTTTGAACGACGGCAGCTTTATTCAGGCAGGTATTGTCAGCTGGGGGCTTTCGGGCATCGGCGGCAAAGGCTGCAATGAGTCAGCGCCATTTTCTGCCTACACGCGCATTTCCAACTATTTGCCTTGGCTGAATGCAACAATAAATGCCAACCCGTGAATGTACAAAAACTGCTAAATAGCTCCAAGCCTTTGGGGCTATTTTGACTTTTCACCGGCACGGCCATTTGGGGCACCCGCGTTTGTTCCGAATGGTCACTAAGGTCAAAGCGCTGCCTGATCAGCTCAGATCTTTGCCAATCGGGAATCAGCAATGTAACTGCAGGTAACCCTACCATATGGCATGCGCTGACGACCCGCTTGCATCTGGCACCTCGACACGGGCTTGGCCCGATGCTGTAAACCGCTTCGACACATTCAGCGGTCACTCGAAATTTCAGTAAAATCAGCTTGTGTTACCGTAGCACCAATAAAATTGGCTCTGCCCCTATGTCCCGGAATCGGACCAAGGAAGGCATCAGTTTTATGACTGGTCTATATTGAAGGAAAGTGGTGCACCCGGAGCGATTCGAACGCCCGACCCTCAGATTCGTAGTCTGATGCTCTATCCAGCTGAGCTACGGGTGCACTGTGTGGGCGATCTAACGCCCTGCGTCGGGCATTGCAAGAGCAGAAAAGCACAAGTTGCCCAGATTTCTGATTATGGGTCCAACAGACCATCTTTTTTGGGCAAATGTATCTTGAATTCAGTCCCGGTCTCATCACTGCGCTGCAACTCTAGTCGCCCGCCATGCCCACGCACCAGTTCAAAGGCAATCGCAAGCCCAAGACCCGACCCCCCTTTGCGTGCGCCCCCCTGAAATGCTGTGAACAAATGGTCGCGCGCCCGTGGGGGCAGGCCCGGCCCGGTATCGCCAACTTTGATCCACCATTCAGTCTCGGTTTCGCCGCCCGAGACTTCTATCGCGCCTTCCTGGCCTGTTGCCTCCAAGGCTTGCATGGCATTGCGCATCAAATTGGCAAGGACGCGGTATAACTGCTCCGAATCAGCTCGCACGTTCAGGCCCGCGGGCACATCGACCAGACAGGTCACCCCCGCGCGCTCGCCCAGGGCTTCGGCCTCAATCACCTCTTCGATCAAGGGGCGCAACGCAACGCGTGACAGCCGCGGCGAGGGTTCCTCGGCCTTACCAAAGGCCAGCGTTGATTCGCAAAGCGACACCGCACGCGTAATCGACCCCACAAGTTTCGGCGCAATCCGAGCCACCGCAGGGTCAGAACTGCGCTCGATTCTGTCAGCAAACAATTGCGCAGTGGTTAAGATATTTCGCAGATCATGGCTGATCTTGGCCACTGCGGCGCCCAGCTGCGCCAAACGTTCCTTTTGCCGCAAAGCGCCTGAAATCTGCGTCTGCAAGCTTTGCAAGGCTTCTTCGGCCTCTCGCAACTCGACAACACCCGAAGTCGGCGAAATAACCCGCCGTGCATCTTCAGGCGCATCAGCATAAAGCGCCATGTGTTGCACCACACGGTGAATCGGTTGCACCAAAAGACGCTGTACAGCAAAGAACAAAAGTGCGGCAGTCACTGCCGAGATCAGCGCCGAAAGCGCAAGAATGCGCAGCCCATAATCAATCATCGCCTGCCGCAACGGCGCTGTCGGCATCGTCACCTCGATCAAAGACCCCGCGTCCTGCACCGGGTTCCCAAGGACCCGAATCGCATGATTTTCGCTATCAATCAAAACCACCAAAGCGTCGCGCAGCAAATAAAGCGGCGTTGCCTTGCGCAAATCATACGTCGCCGAAATTTCATCGGGCATCGGCGAGGACAGGATAAGCTGCCGGATCTGATCTCGCCACAAAACCACGTTCAGAACGCCGGCATTCGACAACAGCTCTGCCTCCAAATCAGAGCTGATCATTCCATCCGTAGCAAGCAAAGCCAATGACGCAATTTGCGCCTTCTCCAGGCGCAACAACAAATAGTCCTCACGAAAACGCGCAATAGACGGAACAAAGATCAACACTTCGGCCAGCATCACAAAGGCCACAGTCAACATTAAGAACCGCCCGGAAAGCGTGTTCAAAAAGCCTGACCGTTTCATCCCCAAATCTGCCTCTCCCATCATCTATCCACAAATATCCTCGGGAGGGGTCTGGGGAGGGCAGACAGCCCTCCCCAGCGCCAGCCAAGGCACGCGCTATTAGGGAAGATAACGCTGCACCAGCCCCACAACCCGCTTAACCATTGGACTATCAAACAATACGGGGGAAAAATAGGCTCCTGCTGCGCGTTTGGAAACTTCTCCCAATGTAGGATATGGCAAAACAGTTCCCGCAACGGCAGCCATCTTCAATCTTGCTGCGATAGCCATAGCCCATAGCCCAATCAACTCGCCTGCCTGCGCCCCGACGAGGGTCGCGCCGATCGGCCGACCTTTGACCACCATAACTTTCACGAACCCTTCGGTTTTCCGCTCGGCCTGCGCGCGGTCATTCTCGGCATAGTCAAACCGCACAACCGTCAACGCGTCGCCAAAGGTTTTACGGGCTTCGGCCTCCGTGGGCCCAACTTGTGCCAGTTCCGGGTCAGTGTAGGTTGCCCAAGGAATATGCGCCGTTGCTGACTTTGACGGCAGGCCAAACAACATCTGCCGTATCACAATGCCCGCGTGATACCCTGCTACATGGGTAAACTGCAGCCCTCCCGCCGCATCGCCCACAGCGTAAATCTTGCGATTCGATGACCGCAGATCGCGCCCCACTGTCACGCCTTTGCGGGTAAACTCTACCCCCGCCGCCTCTAACCCCAGACCATCCAGCGATACCTGTCGCCCGACAGCCATCAGCAAATGCGATCCATTCACAACGCGGCCGTCCTTTATTTCCACTTCAACCGCACCTTCAACGCCGCCAACACGCACAACCGGCGCGTCCTCCATAACCGTCACACCTTCGCCGCGCATTTTGGCCAGAACCACAGCTGCGGCCTCGGGGTCATCGCGGCCAAAGGCTTTGGCGCCCTCAATCACAGTCACCTCGCAGCCCAATCGCCGATGCGCCTGCGCCATTTCCATACCAATCGGGCCGCCACCAATTACAATAAGATGGGCAGGCCGCTCGCGTTGGGCAAAGATCGTCTCATTCGTCAAATATGGAACACTTTCAATACCGGGAATCGGCGGTACAAAGGGGCGCGATCCGGTAGCCACAACATATCGCCGTGCCTTTATTCGGAAGTTTCCGGCCGTCAACTCTTGCTGCCCCGTAAACTTGCCCCATTCGCGGATGACCCGCACACCCAACCCCTCAAACCGTTCCTGGCTGTCGACAGGGGCAATGCCCGCGATCACTGCCGCCACATGGTCTTTGACCTTGGCAAAGTCGATCTCGGGTACCACAGGCGCAATGCCAAGCGCCGCACCGGTCGTCATCGCATGGGCCTGTTTTGCTGCAGCAATCAGGGCCTTGGATGGCACACAGCCCGCGTTCAGACAATCACCGCCCATCTCGGCCGCTTCAACCAGCACTACGCGTGCGCCCATTTGCACCGCGCCTGCCGCAATCGAAAGCCCGCCCGAACCTGCACCAATGATGCAAATATCTGTGTTGATCTGTTCCATCGGTCAGTCCGCCTTCTTGCGCAAAAATTTCAAAACGATGGGCAACGCCGACAAAGCCGCAAGCCCCAGAATCGGCCCCAGAACATGGGGCGCAAAAATGATTGAAAGATCGGGCGTTTCACCCCGCGCAAACACTTCGCCCAAACCCGCACCCACGGATGTGTAGACCAGCGCACCGGGCATGATACCCAGAAAGGTCGAGATCGCAAAACGCGACAGCTTTACCCCGACAAAAGCGGGAATCAGGTTCGCCAGAAAGAACGGCACGACAGGAACAAGCCGCATCACGAACAGCACAGACCATTCGTTTTCGCGCAAACCCGCCTGCAACTTGGCCACCGCACCGCCCTTGCCCTCGATCTTTTCCGAGAATTTGGCACCAAAACCGGTCCGCGCAGCCAAAAAGATCGCGATCGCGCCTAAAGTTGCCCCTGTCACGTTTAACAGCACCCCCGGAAACGTGCCGAACAAAAACCCGCCTGTAAGCGTAGCGACCGTGGCGCCGGGCAACGAAAACCCGACAATCGCTGTATAGGCTGCAACGAATGCCAGAATGGCCAGAATGTAGTTGGCATCGCGAAACGCTATCAATGCCTCACGATTCTCGGCCAGCGCCTCAAAGCTGAAATGATCGTGCAACAAAAATGCCCCCAAAGCCGCAGCGGTCAAAATTGCCAGAAAAGGCAGCCTCTGCGCCCAGCCGGTGCTTGCCGCGCTACTCTCATTATTGCTCAGGCTCATTAAGGGTATCACTTCCTCTTCTATAATTCCTTGACCTGAGATACCCTGAATACCTGCGGAAAGCTGCGTCCGTGACAGCCTTCTCACGCGGCCTTGATAGCAGGTGACCGATTGGGCCGAAAAATCCGGGGTCTTGAAACATATGCGGGCCGGAATCGGCAACAGACCGACGAATAAGCGTGAAATGTTGCAGTATTTTCGCCGCCTGTGAATTGACTTGACCGCAAGGGATGCGTAAAGGACGGGCTTCGAATAAGCGCGACCGGTTGATTTGCGGCGAATCCCGCCCGAATGGCTGTTGTTGCATAAGTGATGGAGATCCGCGATGAAGCGCACTTTTCAACCGTCGAACCTGGTCCGCGCGCGGCGCCATGGCTTTCGTCTTCGTATGGCAACAAAAGCTGGCCGCAATATTTTGAACCTGCGCCGTGCCAAGGGCCGCAAGAAGCTTTCGGCCTAATCGGCCGGGGCGTTCTGCCCGCTTTTTGAAGGACAACTGACATGACACCGCCGGAGGCACTGGGACAATGCAGTAATGCTGCGCCCGACTCGCTACCGGCGGTTTCGTTATGCGCATCTGTCAAGTTGCAGACCCTGCAGCATCGCGCCGATTTTCTGCGCGCGGCTTCCGCACGACGGCAAGGCACGCAAGGGTTGTTGTTGCAAGCCCGCGCGCGGCAAGACGACAGCCCGGTCATTCGTGTGGGGATTACCTGCTCCAAAAAAATCGGTAACGCTGTTGCCCGCAACCGTGCAAAACGCCGCCTACGCGCGCTCGCGCGGGCTGTTTTGGCACCACAGGGCCACGCTGGTTGGGATTACGTCTTGGTCGGTCGCCCGAGCGCGACAATTGAGCGTGATTTTGCGCTTTTGGTGAATGACCTTGTTTCGGCTTTGACACGCATTCACGGCCAGCCCGAGGGCGCTCGGAAGTGACGCCGCTTGCTCATCTATTTGCGCTTCCCATTCGGGCCTATCGGCTGCTGCTAAGCCCTTGGGTCGGCCATGGTTGCCGGTTTCAGCCGACCTGTTCGGCCTATGCAATGGAAGCTCTTGAAAAACATGGCGGGCTAAAGGGTGGATACCTGACAATTCACCGGATTTGCCGCTGCCATCCTTGGGGCGGCGACGGTTATGATCCTGTTCCGGAATGCAACCATCACAAGCACTGAATCGTGGGCCGGGTTGCGCCATACAACTCTGCTTTGCTAGGAACACGGTGCCGAGATCTGCGGTGCGCGGCACCATATTTGAAATAAACTTTTCACAACTTTCGGATGAGCGTTAACTTCGCGATCAATCCCTGCCTTTAACGTCAACCGAGCCGGAGACATTTACCTCCTGCCGAGGCATAAAGGGATAAGCGATGCTAGAACCACTAAAACCATCAGCTGTTAATGCTTTATCGCGGCCGCTGAAACATATGGCAAAACTGTTGCGGCGACCGGAATTCCTAGTGTTCCTGCCCGCCCTTTCCCTTGTGGCTTTCTGGGTCGGCGGCGAAGCCACTATGATGATGACATCTCTCGGCCTGCCAGTCCTCTTTATCCTCGCTGGCGCCTTCAAATCGCATGAAAGGGCCGAAGCCGGGCTGCCGGATGCGCTGCGCGGCCTCGCCATTCGCTCTCAAATCGTGAAATTTATGGACCACACGTTAGAGAATACAGCAATCACCGGCAAATCAACGGCCTGTTTTGTGGTGCTTTTCGATGATTCCGATGTTCTTCTTGATCGTCATGGCCGCGCCGTACAAACCGAGGTTTTAACCCGCAGCGCTGAACGGCTGTGCGCCGCCCTGCGCGAAGGCGATACGGTTGCCCGACTAGAGGGTGGCGGGTTTGCCATTGCCTTGTCTCCGCAGCGCCGCGTCGATCTCGAAGGGATGCTGCAAGTTGCGACACGCCTGCAATCCGCCCTCGCCAGCCCGATCAGCATTGATGCAGCCCGCCTTTATGTGACTTGCTCAATCGGGTTTTGCCTTGGGGCAAAGGCGCCGATGCAAACAGGCGGCTCGCTGATGGACTCGGCGCAAATTGCCGCCGACGAGGCATTGCGCAATGGTCCCGGAGCCATTCGTGCATTCGTTTTGGGCATGGCCCGCAATCGCGCCGACCGCGATGCGTTTCGGGAAGAGCTTGAGATCGCCCTGGATGAAGGCCAGGTCCGACCTCATTTCCAACCTCAGATTTGCACCGACACCGGTACAATCTCTGGCTTTGAGGCTTTGGCACGCTGGCACCATGCCGAACGCGGGTTGATCCCGCCTTCCGAATTTCTGCCCGCAATTGAAGATGCCGGACTGTCCGAACGCTTGGGCGAAGTAATGCTCTACCATGCCCTCGCTGCATTGGTACGCTGGGATAAGGCTGGCCTTGATGTGCCGAATGTCAGCGTCAACTTTTCATCTGCCGAATTGCGCAATCCGCGGCTGGCCGAAAAGTTGAAATGGGAACTTGACCGCTTTGACCTAACGCCCGAGCGCCAATGCGTCGAAATTCTTGAAACGGTTATTGCAGAAACCGACAACGACATCATTGTTCGTAATATCTCTGCGCTGGCGAAACTGGGATGCCGAATCGATCTCGACGATTTTGGAACCGGTCACGCCTCGATCACCAATATTCGCAGATTTGCCATTCATCGAATCAAAATTGATCGCAGCTTTGTGACCCATGTCGACGAGGACCGAGAGCAGCAAAAAATCGTTTCCGGTATATTGTCGCTTGCCGAACGGATGGGCCTGGAAACACTTGCTGAAGGCGTTGAAACCAAAGGAGAGCACGCAATGTTGGCGCAATTGGGCTGCGGTCATGTGCAAGGCTTTCTAATTGCAAGGCCAATGTCCTTTGACGATACCCAAGCATGGATCGTCGCACAAAACGCAAGTCGTTCAGTATTGCCAAAACTCGCAAGCCGCGCCCGTTAAGTATTGGCATTCACCATTGCGTGAATGCATCGGCGAATAATTGGCAAACAAGTGCGACATTTGCTCCTCTCGGTCACTTCCAACAAGAATTGCAGAGCGAATACCGTGGCACATTGGGAAAACTGGGGAAAAGGCCTTGACCTTTGCCGCCCCCTATCGTTGAACGAGCGCTGACCTTGAACAGGAACGGTGTTGGTCCCAAATGGACGATCAGAACAAAAATCTCATCCTCGCAACAGTGCTCAGTTTCCTAGTGATTCTGGTCTGGTTTGTATTTTTTCCACCCGAAGATGCGCCGGTGGATCCCAACGCACCTGCGGTGGTCGCAACCACGGCCGAGGCTGTCAGCCCGCCCACGGCGGCAACAGCAGCTACTGAGGCCGCCGAGGCCGCTGCGCCATCGACTGCGCCTCGGGTTGTTGTTGATACGCCGCGTCTGAAGGGGACGATTTCCCTGCTTGGTGGCCGTATCGACGACCTGGCACTTAAGGCCTATACCAAAACGATCGATCCGAAATCGGACATCGTGACCTTGCTGGAACCTGTTGGCGACGTGCACCCCTACTATGCACTCTTCGGCTGGACACCTGCAGGTTCTTTGGAGTTCAGTGATGTTCCAGGCGCGAACACATTGTGGACCCAAGTCGGCAGCAACGCTTTGTCTCCGGAAACCCCTGTCACCTTGACGTGGGACAACGGCAAAGGTTTGGTTTTCAAACGTATTGTCTCGATTGACAGCCGCTACATGTTTTCGATCGCGCAAAGTGTGACAAACCAAACGGGCGCGGAAGTTAGCCTTTCACCCTACGGAATCATCGCACGTCATGGCATCCCGCCTGATCTCGAAAACTTCTACCTCAGCCACGAGGGTATCGTTTCACGCGCTGACGGTATTCTTGAAGAAGTAAAATACAAAGACGCGGCCAAACTTCCACTGATCGACCGCGAAGCCGCCCTTGCCGAAGTAACTGACGCAAAAACAGATGGTTGGATCGGGTTTACCAGCAAATACTGGATGACAGCACTTATTCCAGAGCAGGGCCAGCCATTCACTTCTGTGATCAAGTATGTGCCTGGCGCCGACATTTTCCAGACAGAAACGCGCGAACCCGTGATTAGCATCGCAGCCGGTGCGACAGCATCGACCACTTCGCGCCTGTTTGCAGGTGCCAAAGAATGGCAAACGCTGCGCGACTACCAAGACCAAACTGGTATCGGCGGCTTTATCGATGCGATTGACTGGGGCTGGTTCTTTTTCTTTACCAAACCGATCTTCGCAGTTTTGCATTGGCTTCACGCTATAATCGGCAACATGGGTCTTGCCATTATTGCTTTGACTTTCTTGTTAAAGGCGCTGGTTTTCCCGCTTGCCTATAAATCCTACGTCTCAATGGCCCGGATGAAAGAGCTGCAACCCGAAATGGAAGCGCTTAAAGAGCGCGCGGGTGAAGACAAGCAAAAGCTGCAGAAAGAGATGATGGCGCTTTACAAGGAAAAAAAGGTCAACCCTGCTGCGGGCTGCTTGCCCATCTTGATCCAGATTCCGATCTTTTTCTCGCTGTATAAGGTTATCTTTGTAACGCTAGAGCTGCGCCATGCACCGTTCTTTGGCTGGCTGAATGACTTGTCGGCCCGCGACTCGTCCAGTTTGTACAACCTTTTCGGCGCCCTTCCTTGGGGCGCGCCAGAGCCGCACACAATTCTTGCCACCATTTTCATTGGCGTCCTGCCAATCCTGCTTGGTATTTCAATGTGGTTGCAGCAAAAACTGAACCCGACACCGGCGGATGCAACCCAAGCGATGATCTTTGCCTGGATGCCATGGGTCTTCATGTTCATGTTGGGAAGTTTTGCAAGCGGGCTGGTTGTTTACTGGATCACGAACAACATCATTACCTTCACGCAACAGTTCCTGATCATGCGTAGCCATGGCCACACTCCGGATATTTTCGGGAATATCAAAGCCAGCCTTGGGTTTAAGAGCCCAGCGAAAGCCTCGGCCAAGAAGCTCGGGAAAAAGTAGCAATGCATCTGACACGGATATGTCGACATCCGATCAAGGCACACGGACGCGAAGATCTCGCGTCCGTTCTGCTTTCCGCGGGGGCCTGCCTTCCCGATGACCGCCGCTGGGCTGTGGCACATGAAGCGGCCAAGCTTTCGGCGGGCTGGAGCCCCTGCAATAACTTTCACCGTGGTGCAAAGGCCCCTGCCCTCATGGCAATCACGGCGGAACTGCAAGGGGACGCCGTAACTTTGCGGCATCCCGACCGGCCTGATCTGACCTTTAGGCCCGATCAGGCCGAAGACCTTTCGCTATTTCTTGATTGGGTTGCGCCGTTATCACCGCCCGACCGCGCACAACCGGCACGAATTGTGTCGGCCAATCGCGGGATGACAGACAGCGAATTTCCGTCGGTTTCAGTCCTCACCACGGCCTCGCTCGATGCGCTTTCTGAAAAGCTTGGCCAAACCATTTCGGCCGACCGCTTCCGCGGCAATCTTTGGCTGGGCGACACCCGACCTTTTGCCGAGTTTGACTGGATTGGTCGCGATATTCAAATTGGCGCTGCTATCTTAACCGTTAAAGAACGCATCACACGCTGCCGTGCGACCATGGCGAATCCGACCACGGGACTAATCGATGCAGACACGCTTGGCACACTTCAGGCGGCCTATGGCCACAAAGATTTCGGCGTATATGCAATTGTGAAACAAAGCGGCATGATTGCTGTATCAGATAAGGCGAAACTGTTGTGACCATGCTTCCTTTCCCATTGGCCGAAGAACCCGAATTTGCCGACCGCGAGGCGGGCCGTCTTTTGTTTGCGGGCCCTGTCGATTTCGTCAAAGGCGTAGTAGCAATGTCAGGCATGCCCCCCGCCGACCGGATAGAAGTGTGTTTCGCTGGCCGCTCAAATGTTGGTAAATCAAGTCTTATCAACGCACTAACTGGTCGCAAGAGCCTTGCGCGCGCCTCTAATACGCCCGGCCGCACACAGGAAATCAACTATTTTGCTTTGGGTGATGCGCGATACATGGTCGACCTTCCGGGTTACGGTTATGCCGAGGCCCCCGTCGCCATTGTTGCCAAGTGGCAAGCCTTGTTGAAAAGCTATCTTTCCGGGCGTCAAACCCTGCGCCGGGCATTTGTTCTGATTGATTCGCGCCATGGCGTTAAAGCCGTCGATCAGGAAATCATGGATTTGCTGGACCGATCGGCTGTAACATTTCAAGCTGTGATGACCAAGGCCGATAAGATCAGCAAGGCTGAGCTTGAGAAAAACATCGATCAAACGCGCCAAGCCCTGTCAAAACACCCCGCCGCCTTTCCCGAGATTATTGTAACCTCGTCGGAAAAAGGGGTGGGAATTGAAACGCTACGCGCCACCATCGCGACGCTTGCTTAAGGTGCTCGCTACACATGTTGCGCGCCGTTGACCTCGATTTCGGTGCCCGAGATATAGCTGGACTGCGGCGAACATAAAAACCAGATCGCATCGGCCACTTCCGAGGGCTGGCCGAGCCTGCGCAGCGGCAGTTTCTCGACAATTTTGTCGGTGCCGGGGCTTAGGATCGCAGTTTCGACCTCACCCGGCGCAATGGCATTCACGCGGACACCCAATGGGCCGAAATCATGCGCCATCTCGCGCGTTAGCGCGGCCAAGGCGGCCTTGGATGTGGCATAGGCGGCCCCTGCAAACGGGTGCACACGTACTCCAGCGATCGACGTCACGTTCACAACGGCGCCTTTCGCCGCTGCAAGTTCGGCCTGCAGACCCCGTGCCAGAATGACCGAGGCAAAGAAATTCACATGGAACACCTGCCCCCAAGTACGCAAATCAGTCTCAAGGGTATTCAGCCGCCGCCCACCCTCGCCCTTGGGTGAAATGCCGGCGTTATTAACCAGCGCATCCAGCCGCCCGTTAACCTTTTCCTTGATCACTTCAATCGCCGCAACCGTCTTATTGGGGTCAGCCAAATCAATTTGAATGTGATTCTCTTCGCCCCCCGGCCAAGGGCAGCGCGGGTCAAAGGCCTGTCGCGAGCAGGTCAAAACCCGCCAACCTTCTGCCGAGAACCTCTTGACCGTTGCGTGGCCGATCCCCCGGCTTGCCCCGGTCAGTACAAGCGTCTTTTGCTCTGACATGTCAGCCCCTTTTTTGTGAAGTTATGACCCACCCTATGCGAATGTGCAGCAGGCGCAAGTCACCGGCTTTCCCTTGGCATAGGCGCGTAAAGGCGTTAAAAAAAGGGAATACTAACGGGAAACAAAAATGAAAAAGCAGTTAGCAAATATGCGTGATTCCATTGCCACCGCCGCAACCCTGAACGAAGCATTGCCTTATTTGCAGCGCTACTCGGGTGCTATTGTTGTTGTCAAGTTTGGCGGCAACGCCATGGGTGACAGCGAGGCGATGGAAGAATTCGCCCAAGATATCGTCTTGATGCGGCAAGTCGGGGTTAACCCGGTTGTCGTGCATGGCGGCGGCCCAATGATTAACAACTTGCTGGGCAAGCTTGGGATCAAATCAGAATTTGTCCGTGGCAAGCGTGTCACCGATGCCGCCACCGTCGAAGTGGTCGAAATGGTGCTGTCAGGCCTTGTGAACAAGCGCATTGTGCAGGCGATCAATGATGCCGGCGGCCGCGCGGTCGGGATTTCTGGCAAAGACGACGATTTGATGGTTTGCGATTTCGACGACCCCGAGTTGGGCTTTGTTGGCCGCCCGCGCGATATGCGGGTGCAGGTTCTGCGCGATATGTTCAACGCGGGCATTATCCCGGTGGTCGCACCCGTTGCGCCTGGCGATAATGGCGAGACCTTTAACGTAAATGGTGATACCGCGGCAGGCGCAATTGCAGGTGCGTTGAAAGCCGATCGTTTGTTGTTGCTAACCGATGTTTCGGGCGTAAAAAATGCGGATGGCGAGGTGATTACCCAGCTCAGCCCAGAAGAAGTACGCGATCTGACCGACAAAGGCGTGATTGCCGGCGGGATGATTCCTAAAACCGAAACGGCGCTGATGGCGATTGAACAAGGCGTGCGCGCGGTGGTTATTCTTGATGGCCGCATCCCGAACGCGTGCTTGCTCGAGCTGTTTACCGACCATGGTGCTGGGTCACTCATCCGGTCAAGCACGGTCGAGCCACGGGTAAAACCCCGCGAGGAATGATCGACTTATCCGCCATTGAGGCCGCACTTAATCCGCACCACCTTGCGGTTATGGGCGGCTTTCATGCAAAAGACGATCCAACCCTGCCCGAAGGTACCCAAACGCTAGTGCTGGTTGGCCCAGCCGAACCCGGGTTCTGGCCACATCTTTTGGCACAGCCCGAATGGCAAAGTGGCGCAGCCGATCCGATAGATCGATGGTCTCGGCGTGTGATCGGCCAAATTGCCTGCGATTTGCGGGCCAAAGCACTGTTCCCCTTTGGTGGGCCGCCATGGCACCCGTTTTACCAATGGGCGCTTCGGTCCGGGCGGGCATGGGAAAGCCCCGTGCGCCTGCTCGTTCATGACCAAATGGGGCTTTTTGCTTCCTATCGAGGGGCCTTGGCGCTGCGCGAAGCGCTTGACCTGCCCGTCACGGGTGCAAGCCCCTGCAGCACCTGTGCCGACAAACCCTGCCTTACCGCCTGCCCTGTGCAGGCTTTGACTGATGTGGGCTATGATCTGGCCGTTTGTCACAGTTTTCTAGACCGATCCGAGGGCGGGGATTGTATGAAAAATGGTTGCAACGCGCGTCGTGCTTGCCCAGTGTCCCAAGCCTATGCAAGACTGCCAGAACAGTCGGCATATCACATGGGGCAATTTCACAAATGAGCAAACGTCTAATCCTTACCCGCCACGCCAAATCCAACTGGGATGACCCGCTGACACCCGACCATGATCGACCACTGAATGAGCGCGGCACACGCGCCGCCGCCGACTTGGGCCAATGGCTTGCTTCGCGCGGATATGTTCCCGATGAGGTGCTTTGTTCAGATGCGGTGCGCACCCGTGAAACGTTCTCCGGTATAGCGCCTGTATTGGGTACGGCCCCTCAGCTTGCGTTGAAACCGGCGCTTTATCATGCCGGACCGGACGTTATGCTTGCGGTTCTGCGTCATGCCAAAGCCGACACCGTGATGATGATTGGCCACAATCCCGGCATTGCCGAGTTCGCACATCGTCTGGTTGCGCACGCCTTGTCTGATCCTGATTTCCAGCGTTATCCGACGGGGGCAACGCTGGTAGTTGAGTTCATGATCGAGGATTGGAACGAAGTCACTTATGGAACAGGTGTCACACTGGATTTCATTGTGCCTAACGAAATCACCGCCTAAAGCGCCCCATGCAATAGAAAAAAACCCAGCCAACCGGCTGGGTTTTTGCTTTGCCATGAAAGGCCTTTAGTGCCCCAAAATCTGGCTTAGGAACAGCTTTGTGCGCTCGGATTGCGGGTTATTAAAGAACTCTTCCGGCTCGTTTTGCTCAACAATCTGGCCCTGATCCATAAAGATCACCCGGTTGGCAACCTGCCGCGCAAAGCCCATTTCATGAGTCACGCACAGCATTGTCATGCCTTCCTCGGCCAACTCAATCATCGTATCAAGCACTTCCTTGATCATCTCGGGGTCAAGTGCCGATGTTGGTTCATCAAACAGCATGATCCGCGGTTTCATGCACAAAGAGCGCGCAATCGCCACACGCTGCTGCTGCCCGCCCGAAAGCATGCCAGGGTATTTGTGCGCCTGCTCGGGGATTTTAA
This sequence comes from Pseudorhodobacter wandonensis, assembly GCF_001202035.1. Lineage (GTDB taxonomy): Bacteria > Pseudomonadota > Alphaproteobacteria > Rhodobacterales > Rhodobacteraceae > Pseudorhodobacter > Pseudorhodobacter wandonensis. The sequence goes on from NZ_LGHT01000042.1 coordinate 125,729, forward strand.
CCTTGTTCAGGTAATGCATCGCCACTTCCTCGGCCTCTTTCTTTGGGGTCTTGCGAACCCAAATCGGTGCCAAGGTCAGGTTTTCCAGAATGGTCAAATGCGGGAACAGGTTAAAGTGCTGGAACACCATCCCCACCTCTGACCGAACTTTGTCGATGTTTTTCAAGTCTGATGTCAGCTCGGTCCCATCAACGATGATCTGCCCTTGCTGATGCTCTTCCAGCCGGTTGATACAGCGGATCAGCGTCGATTTACCCGACCCCGAAGGGCCCGCGATAACGATCCGCTCACCTCGGTTAACGGTCAGATCAATGTCGCGCAGCACATGGAAAGTGCCGTACCACTTGTTCATACCCGCGATCTGAATTGCAACCTCGTCGCTTACCTGCATCTGGCTGCGATCTACTTTACGGTCTGCCATGGTCTCTGACATAGCGGTCTCCCTTAACGGTGGTCAGTTTTCAGCTTGCCTTCAAGGTACTGCGAGTACCGGGACATGCCGAAACAGAAGATGAAGAAACAAAGCGCGATAAAGCCGTACAGCTCCCATACGATGCCGTTCCAGTTGCTGTCGGCGCGAATGGCGTTTGACAGGCCGATCGGGTCAAGGATGCCGATGAACACGACCAGAGTGGTATCTTTAAACAAGCCGATAAATGTGTTCACGATACCCGGGATCGAGATTTTCAACGCTTGCGGAAGCAGAATAAGGCGCTGTGATTTCCAGTAATCAAGGCCAAGCGCATCGGCCGCCTCATACTGGCCACGCGGCAAAGCGGCAAAGCCCCCCCGCACCACCTCGGCCATATAGGCCGCGGCAAACAGCGTCACCATGATGATAACCCGCAGAACGATATCGAAATTCGTGCCCGGCGGCAGAAAGTAGTTCAGCAAAAGCGACGCCGTGAACAGCAAGGTAATCAGCGGCACGCCGCGGATAAATTCGATAAAGCCGACGCAGATCCATTTCACCAATGGCATGTCTGACTGCCGACCTAGCGCCAGCAAAATCCCCATCGGCAGCGACAAAACAATGCCCGTCACACCGATGATGATTGAAATCATGAATCCGCCGAAATCATGCGACTGGATCGCAGGAATCCTAATCGGGACAATGGCCGTCAGCAGCGTGTCCACCGGCCCCGCAAGAAACAGCCACCAGAAAATCGGTGCAAGCACGGCGCCAATAACGGCAACAAGTGCCGAGATGCGCTGCAACAGCACGAATGCGCCAAAGCCGACAACAAAGCCCAAGAGTGCCGCAACCGAGTACCAAATCGACCCACCCCAAAGCAGCCAAAAGGCAAGGAAGGGAAAGACTGCTGAAAACCACAGCACCTTACGCGGGACGACCGCAAACAAAATCGGTGCGACGGCTACAATCATCAACACAAAGGTCAAAACCGGGCGCCAATAGGCCTCTTGTGGGTAAAACCCGAACAACAGCTGGTGCCAACGGTCTTTGATAACAGCCCAGCAGGCCCCGCTTTCGCCAGCCAAAATCTCGCGGCATTGCGAAAGAGAGTTGGCATTCCAGATCGAGTTTTTGAACCATGGGCCCAAATGCACAATCAAGAAATAGACGATCAACACGCCAAGCAGTGTCAGCATCGCATTCAGCGGGCTGGAAAACAGGTTTTCACGCAGCCAACGCACCGCCCCGACCTGACTGGAGGGCGGTGATTTTTGTGGCAACATATTGGTGCGCACGAACGAGATTTTGGTATTGCTCATCTCAACGCTCCTTCAGCTTGACGGAATTGTTGTAGACGTTCATCGCGCCCGAGATGATCAAGCTGATGATCAAATAGGTCAGCATCAACAGCAACATACATTCCAACTCGCGCCCGGTTTGGTTCAGCGTGATGCCGCCCAAAGTGGCCCGAAGATCCATATAACCCACCGCAATCGCAAGCGAGGTGTTCTTGGTGATGTTGAGATATTGCGAAATCAACGGCGGGATAATCACACGCAACGCTTGCGGCAAGATTACCAGATTCATGGTTTTGCCAGGGCGCAATCCAAGGGCGAATGCTGCCTCGGACTGCCCTTTGGAAATTGCCAAAATCCCCGCACGCACGTTTTCGGCAATAAAAGCGCCAGTATAGACCGACAACGCCAACCACATTGCGATGAAAGAATTTCGTAAATAGCTGCCGCCGCTGAAGTTAAAGCCTTTCAGTTCGGGGTATTCCAGATGAAATCCCATCACGATCAGCGCGACCAGCGTCGGCGCAACGATAATCAGAGCCGATTTCCACCATGTCACAGGGCGAATACCGGTTGCCTCTTGAACCGCCGCCGCATTGTGCTGCAAGGCACGATAGCCCCAGATGCTGCCCGCAATGATCGCCAGCAAAACCAGATAATTCGTGCTGACCTGAACGATTCCCAGATGAATATCACCCAAGCTGCGCGAAAACAGCGGCCCAGGAAGATAAGTGCCACGGTTGGTGATCGCCACACTGTCAAAGAACAGCATCGAGGACGTAGCATTCTCACCGCGAAACGCATTCGGTGCAGGTGTAATTTCGGTCAGAACCGCAAAAATGACGATAATCCACAGCAAAACCGGTACGTTGCGGAACATCTCTACATAGATCGTCATAATTTTTGAAACGATCCAGTTGTTGGAAAGTCGCAAAACGCCAGCAATGACGCCGATGACCGTTGCTGTCACGCAGGCCGCAAGGGCCAGAACCAACGTGTTGAGCAAGCCGACGATCCAAGCCCGAGCGTGCGAACTGTCGTTGCTGTAATCAACCAGCATTTGGTTGATATCATAACCCGCCCGCGAGCCTAGAAAGCCGAAGTCGATGTCTTTGCCCTTTTGGGCAAGGTTGGACAAGGTGTTGTCCACCAGCCAGGCAAAACCCGCCATAAATAGAAACAGAAACACGATCTGGATCGTAATCGACCGGTATCGTGTATCATAGATAAGCATGCTCAGCCGAAACGAGCTGCCCGAAGAATCAGACGTCATTGCCATTTTCGTTCCCCCTGCATCTGATCTGGCGCTTTTTCGCGCTCTGATGCGGTTCGGGTTTACCCGCGCATCTGTCAGAATTGCCGAATTTCTTGGAAAAAAGGGCGCACCATATGGTGCGCCCTCCTAAAGCCGCACCTTACCGGAAGGGCGGGGAATACTGCAAACCACCTTGGGTCCAAAGCGCGTTCAAGCCACGTGCCAGACCGATTGGGGTAGATTCGCCGATGTTGGCCGCAAAGACTTCGCCGTAGTTGCCGCCAGCGGCAATCGCGCGCTTGGCCCACTGCTTATCAAGACCAATCATCGCACCCAGATCATCCTCGGACGAACCAAGCATACGGTCGATTTCTGGGTTCGAAGTGCCCTTCGACAGCTCTTCGATGTTCGCCGAAGTGATGCCCAGCTCTTCTGCAGCAACCAGCGCGTTCAACGTCCAGCGAACGATGTCTGCCCACTGATCATCACCCTGCGCGACCAACGGCCCCAGTGGTTCTTTGGAAATGATCTCTGGCAGAACGGCGTGGTTCTCTGGATCTGCGAACGTCGCACGCGTTGCGGCAAGGCCGGACGCATCGGTTGTGTACACGTCGCAAGCCCCAGCCAGATACTGCTGCTGTGCTTCAGCGTTGGTTTCGATCGGAACCGGCTCATACTTCATGTTGTTGGCTTTGAAGTAGTCAGCCAGGTTCAGCTCGGTTGTTGTGCCGGTTTGAATACAAACGGTTGCACCGTCCAATTCTTTTGCCGAGGACACGCCCAATGCTTTGTTAACCATAAAGCCCTGACCATCGTAGTAGTTTACGCCGGCAAAGGTGAACTTCAGGTCGGTGTCACGGCTGAATGTCCATGTTGTGTTACGCGCCAGCAGGTCGATTTCGCCCGAGGCCAGTGCCGTAAAGCGGGTCTGGCCTGTGGTGGTTACAAACTTAACCTTTTTGGGATCGCCCAAAACGGCTGCGGCAACGGCGCGGCAAACTGCCACGTCAAAGCCCTGCCATTCGCCAGCGGAATCCGGTGCCGAAAAGCCGTTAACGCCTGTCGACACGCCGCAGTTCAATTCACCGCGCGCCTTGACTTCATCCAACACGGTCGCGGATGCCGCACCAGCGACAAGCGTCGCGGCAGCTGTCATCGCGCCAATAAATACGGTTTTCTTCATTATTACCTCTTCCTGATGTCCCACCCAATTTCAGGTGGATTAGTTGCTCCCTGACCCCGTTACCGGGGTGTTCACTGATTGAGGGATCCCCCCCTCAGCCACTTTCAGTTTCGTCCGAACCGCTTTGAAAGGTCAAGTCCAACACAGCGTAATACGCAATTATGTGCGATTTCTCTGTTTTAGCTGGCCATTGGTGCAAGAACAAATCATGGCACCGTGAATTTTGGCAAGATTGTTACCCACACAATTCAAAGAATCGCGCGGCATGTCGAATTCCGTCGCGCTTGAACGCCTCGGATTCGGCAGCTTCTTCGTCTACGCCCCACAGTTCGATCTGCCAGCTCTCATCAATCCGTGACAGTTCAAACCCCGCATCGACGCCGATCCGCCCGCGCGCTATCGCCAACCCCAACACCAAAGACCCTGAAATCGCAACAAGGTCATGGAAGGCCGCCAACTGAAACGGGCTCATTGCATGCACGGCCTGTGCCAGACGTGCTTGGCATTCAATTGGTTGTTCTACCGGCATTATGCCTTGGGTTGGCGTCAGTTTGGCACTGAATTCTGCCTCGGCCCAATCCAAGAGCGGGTCCCAGGCGGCGCATTGACGGGCCACCAATTCCTGCGGCGCCTCGGCGCGATAGCACAATAAATCAGACCCACCATAGGCCGCCAGCATATCGGCTACCGCCGTAAACTGCGGCGTTACCTTATCCAGCGCCGAATTGGCTGTACGGGTAAAAGGCATGGTTTCGGGTTTGATTTTTGTCTCTTGCGCTTGCCACTCTGCCGCGACCGCCTCGGCCAAGGCTTGGCTTGGCACCCAGAATGGGGTTTTGGCTGGCGTTTTCAGCCCGCGCCCATCCAAAGACACGCTAAAGCCTTCGCCACTGGCAACGACTTCGGCTTGTTTCCAAAACCGCTTTGGGGCCCATCCGCTCATGCATCGCCTCCGAACGGGTCGGCAGGAACGTCATTGACACCCCAATCCAGCGCTTTCCACGTCCGCTCCATATGGTCGGGCAAGGGTGCGGTAAAGGTCATCATTTTCTTTGTGATCGGGTGCTCGATCGTCAAAGACCGCGCATGGAGGTGCAGCTTTTTGCTGATCTCGCCGCCGATTGACGCGCCCCAGCCATCGCCTTGGTTTTCACTACCCGAGCCTCCATATTTCCCATCACCAAGAATTGGATGGCCCATTTCAGCCATATGCGCGCGCAACTGGTGGGTGCGGCCCGTTACAGGCTCTAGCGCCATCCAAGATAGGCGGGTGCCAAGGAACCAAAGCACAAAGAAATCGGTGTGGGCCCGCTTGGCATCTGGGTAGTCGCCCATTTTGGCGGGGTGAATGCAAACCATCTTTTCGCCTTCGCCACCACGGCCACGCCCGCCCGCCTTCATCAACCCGTATTTGATGGACCCTTTGCGCGGATGAGGCACACCGGCCACCGCTGCCCAGTAAATCTTGCGCGTGTTGCGATGGCGCAGCGCCTCGGACAGTGCGCGTGCAACGCGGTCGGTGCGGGCCAGCATCAAGAGGCCAGAGGTACCTTTGTCCAAGCGATGCACCAACTTGGGTCGGTCTTTATACCCGAATTTCAGCGCCTCGGTCAGTCCGTCAACATGCCGATCCCCCTGCCCCGAGCCGCCTTGGCTGGGCAGCCCCGGTGGCTTGTTGATGATGATCAGATGCTCATCCTTAAAGATCACACAATTCTGGATCATTTTGGTATCAGCGGCCGAAACGCCGTCTTTGACCGGCCGCGACGGCGCATCACCTGTCGGCAAAGGCGGCACACGGATTTCGGCCCCCGGTGCCACACGGTCCGAGGCCTTGGCCCGCCCACCATTCACCCGCACTTGCCCCGTTCGGCACATCTTTTCAACCGCGCCTTGGGTCAAATGTGGAAAACGACGCTTGAACCAACGGTCCAGCCGCTGCTCGCCTTCATCCACAGAAACAGTCAGCAATTTCACATCGCTCATGCCAGTAATCCCCGCATTGTTAACACGCCCAAAACCAGCGCGATGATTGATAAAACAACCGATCCGGCCACATAAGCCCCCGCAAGGGCGATCTGGCCGCGTTCCCAAATGGTAAACGCATCAAGCGAAAAGGCCGAAAATGTCGTGAAGCCACCCAACAGACCTGTCATTAAAAACGGCGCAAAACGGGTGCCGCCTTTGTGTGCCAGCACCACGACCAGTACACCCATCAGGAACGAACCCGCGACATTCACGATAATCGTGCCATACGGAAACCCCGGCCCAATTGCGCGCATCACCGCAACATTGGTCAAGAAACGGGCCGAGGCACCGATAGCGCCACCAAGGGCAACTTGAAGAAGGGTAAATATCATTGGCGTTATCTGGTCTTGAACGGCGGTTTTGTCAACCAGACAAGGGGCGGCGTACAAAGCCTACCCGCCCTGACGTTTTGCCCGCAGCTTGGCAAAGTATTCTATCCGCTTTTTCAGCTCTCGCTCGAATCCACGTTCGGGGGGCATGTACCAGACCGGCCGCTTCATCGTTTCAGGGAAATAGTTTTGCCCGGAAAACCCGTCTTCGGCATCATGGTCATAGGCATAACCGCTGCCATAGCCGATGTCTTTCATCATCTTAGTCGGCGCGTTCAGGATGTGCTTTGGCGGCGGCTCTGAGCCGGTCTGCTTGGCCGCAGCGCGCGCGGCCTTATAGGCCACATATACCCCGTTCGATTTCGGGGCGAGCGCGAGGTAAACAAGTGCCTGCGCCAGCGCCAATTCGCCCTCGGGGCTGCCGAGCCGTTCATAGGTTTGCCAGCTTTGCAGGCAAACGTCTTGCGCTTGTGGGTCGGCCAGACCGATATCCTCTACCGCCATACGCGTGATGCGGCGGGCCAGAAACCGCGGGTCTTCGCCGCCTTCCAGCATCCGCGCGAACCAATACAGTGCTGCATCCGGGTCTGACCCACGCACCGATTTGTGCAAGGCCGAAATCAGGTTGTAATGCTCTTCGCCCGATTTATCGTATTTCGCTGCCCGCCGCATCAGGCGTTGCGACAGTTGATCGCGGGTCAGATGCCCGTCCACCTTCCACGCCGACACCTGCTCGATCAAGTTCAACAACGCGCGGCCATCACCGTCGGCCATCTCCAGCATCGCCTCGCGCGCCTCACCCTTCAGCGGCAACGCGCGACCCAGTTCTTTCTCGGCCCGCTGCGCCAGCAGCTCTAGGTCAATCAGGGTTAGCCGCTCCAGTACAATCACCTGCGAGCGCGACAAAAGCGCTGCGTTCAGTTCAAAGCTGGGATTTTCGGTTGTGGCGCCAACCAAAAGGATGGTGCCATCCTCCATATAAGGCAAAAACCCGTCTTGCTGCGCTTTGTTAAATCGGTGGATCTCATCCACAAACAGCAAGGTTCCGCGCCCGTTTTGTCGCCGCAGCTTGGCCGCCTCGAACACTTTGCGCAGATCAGGGACGCCGGTAAAAATGGCCGATATCTGGACAAAAGCCAGATCGGTTTCATCTGCAAGCAGCCGGGCGATGGTCGTTTTACCCACCCCCGGCGGGCCCCAAAAGACCAAAGACGACAAAGACCCTGCGGCCAGCATCGAACCCAAAGGCCCGTCAGCCGCCAATACGCGCGCCTGCCCGATCACTTCGGCCAGTTTACGCGGGCGCAAACGGTCGGCCAAGGGGCGCGGCCCTTCGGTATTCGGCGCGGGGGTTTGGTCGAAAAGATCGCTCATAGGGGCAAGACTACGCCTTTTCCCAAAGGTAAGAAAGCGCGATCACAGCCGGAACCGCAGGCGCAGCAACTGCCCGCCCCGCAATAGATCCATCGCCCAACCGCGCCCACCGCGCGCAGCCACTGCCCGCACGTCCTCGGTTGATTGAACCTCGACGCCATTTATCCCAAGCACAATATCGCCGACCACCATCCCGGCCCTTGTCAGCGGACCTTCAACAGCGGTGATCACGACACCTTGCGCAGAAAGTGGCAACCCCAGCGTTGCAATCAGATCGGGGTCGATCATGGCAACAGACAGGCCTGCCAACCCGCCTTCAGTCACAGGCACTTCATTCCGGTTTTCGGATTTTGGCGCCGTGCTCAGCGCTACCTCCACCTCTCGGGTTTGACCACCTCTCACGAATGTCACCTTGACCGTCTTGCCGATACCCGCCACTGCAAGCCGGAACATGATCTCTTGCGGGCTGTTCACATCAGCCCCACCCAACTGCGTGACAACGTCGCCCGGCACCAGCCCAGCCTTGCCAAAGGGGCTTTCGGGATGCAACTCATCCAAAACGACACCGATGGGCCGGTCCATCCCCAAGGCCTCTGCCATTTGCGCATCCACGGTTTGGCCGGATACACCCGCCCAAGGCCGCATAAAGTGATCATTGCCAGACGCGGCTTGCGCCATCACTTGTGCCACCAGATCCGACGGGATGGCAAAGCCGACACCGTTCGACCCACCCGATTTGGTGATGATCGCCGAGTTGATGCCAATCAGCCGCCCCGCCATATCGATCAAGGCCCCGCCTGAATTGCCGGGGTTCACCGGTGCATCGGTCTGGATGAAATAACCGCGGCCCAACGACACCGAAGACCGCGCCAAGCCAGACACAATGCCGCTGGAAACAGTCTGCCCCACACCGAACGGGTTGCCTATCGCCAGAACCAGTTCGCCAACCTCGACATTGTCGCTTTCCCTCAGCGGCAGATAGGGCAGCGCATGCGCCCCTTCGACCCGCAGCAAGGCAAGATCACTCTCTTCATCGGCCATGATCACGGTCGCCACAAATTCACGACGGTCAGCCAGAACCACACGAATATCGGTAGCGCCACCGACCACGTGATAATTCGACATTACCAACCCATCAGCTGACAAAACGACACCAGAGCCCAGCGAGTTTTGAACACGTTGGGTGGGCTTGCCAAAACTCTGGGCAAATTGTTCAAAGAACGGATCACCTGCAAACGGGCTTTCACGCCCTTCGATCACGCGCTTTGCATAGATATTCACCACTGCCGGGGCCGCCTTCTGGACCAGCGGCGCAAAAGACAGCGCAATCTGGGCCTGTGTTTCAGGCACCTCTTGGGCCATAGCTCCTAGCGGTAGCAGGCCAATACAAAAGGCGACAATAGCGTGTTTGATGGGCATCATCCTGGCTCCATTCCGTGGTGTCCACCGCTTGACATGCGCTAACGACAACCGCTCTGCAACATTTTCGCAATCTGACAGGTCAACTTTCACATACCCACTGGGACGCCCTAAGCCGACCCGACACATAGTCGTGATATGCCAAATATTTGGACAACTACCAGCAAAGAAAAAAGGCCCACCAAGGAAGGTGGGCCTTTTAGAACTGTCCGGCGCGAAAATTTATTCTGCGTCTTCAGCCAAGACACGGGCTTTGTCAGCTGCGCCTTTTGCATTTGGGTCACGATCAACGAATTCGATGATCGCCATTGGCGCCATGTCACCATAACGGAAACCGGCTTTCAATACGCGTACGTAGCCGCCTTGACGGTCTTTGTAGCGTGGGCCAAGAATTTCGAACAAGCGGGCCACATACTGGTCCTGCTTCAACTGCGCTGCGGCCTGACGGCGTGCGTGCAGATCGCCACGCTTTGCCAAAGTGATCAGCTTTTCAATGATCGGGCGCAGTTCTTTTGCCTTAGGCAAAGTTGTTTTGATTTGCTCATGCTCGATGAGCGAGCCGCACATGTTCGCGAACAGCGCTTTGCGGTGTTCATGTGTACGGTTTAGACGGCGGTAACCACGAGAGTGACGCATAGTAATCTCCTAAAGTCGCGTTTTGCTTTGTCCGGCAGCCCTCGAATGGGCCACTCACCTTGGGGCAGTATGCCCATGTTTCCCCGGCATTTCCGGGCATTTCAGCGGTGCGCCAAGCCTTTCCGCAGGCGGGCTTTGGCGCACCGTAACTTTTAGAACTGGTCTTCGAAACGCTTGGCCAGATCTTCGATGTTCTCTGGCGGCCAGTCTTCGACATCCATACCGAGGTGCAGCGCCATACCCGACAGCACTTCCTTGATTTCGTTCAAGGACTTGCGGCCAAAGTTTGGTGTACGCAGCATTTCGGCTTCGGTTTTCTGGATCAGATCGCCGATGTAAACGATGTTGTCGTTCTTCAGGCAGTTCGCCGAACGCACCGAAAGCTCCAGCTCGTCGACTTTCTTCAGCAGCAACGGGTTGAATTCCAACCCATCATCTACATCCGAACGTGTCGCCGATTCAGGCTCGTCAAAGTTTACAAAGATCGACAGCTGGTCCTGCAAAATCCGCGCGGCATAGGCCACGGCGTCATCTGGCGTCAAAGAACCATCAGTTTCGATTTTCATCGTCAGCTTGTCATAGTCAAGAACCTGACCTTCACGGGTCGGCTGCACTTCGTAGCTGACTTTTTTCACTGGCGAATAGATCGCATCAATCGGGATCAACCCGATCGGCGCATCTTCCGGCCGGTTTTTGTCAGCCGAAACATAGCCTTTGCCGGTGTTTACGGTCAGTTCCATGAACACGTCGGCACCATCGTCAAGGTGGCAGATTACGTGGCCTTTGTTCAAAACTTCGACGCCTGCGATTTCCGAAATGTCGCCTGCAGTCACAACGCCCGGACCTTTTGCCGAAATCGACAGGCGCTTTGGCCCTTCAATGTCCATGCGCAGGCTAACGCCTTTCAGGTTCAGAACCATGTCGGTCACGTCTTCACGAACGCCGGCAACCGACGAGAACTCGTGCAATACGTTGTCGATTTGAACGGACGTGATCGCAGCACCTTGCAGCGACGACATCAGAACGCGGCGCAGCGCGTTGCCCAGCGTCAGGCCAAAGCCACGCTCCAGCGGTTCGGCAATAACAGTTGCGGTCCGCGACGCGTCAGGGCCGGGGTTAACCACCAGCTGCGTCGGCTTAATCAATTCGGCCCAATTTTTGTGGATCATGCGTATAGCCTCCATACTTGTCTTCTGCCCATGTCCCTAAGCAGTCGACGCCCGAGGATGTAGAAATGCCGAAACCGGGCCGCGCGCAAATAGCGCCCGGCCCGGCAGGATAGATAAACCTTAAACGCGACGGCGCTTGGGTGGGCGGCAGCCGTTGTGCGCCATCGGGGTCACATCACGGATCGAAGTGATGTTCAAACCGGCAGCGGCCAGTGCGCGCAGTGCAGATTCACGGCCCGAACCTGGGCCCTGCACTTCAACTTCCAGCGTTTTCACGCCATGCTCTTGCGCTTTACGCGCTGCATCTTCAGCAGCCATCTGGGCAGCATAAGGAGTCGATTTACGCGACCCTTTAAAGCCCATAGTGCCCGAAGACGACCAGGAGATTGCGTTGCCCTGAACGTCAGAGATCAGGATCTTTGTGTTGTTGAACGAAGAATTCACATGCGCAACGCCAGCGGCGATGTTTTTGCGTTCCTTACGCTTCATACGGGTCTTATCGCGTGCCATTATTCAACGCCCCCTTATTTCTTCTTACCAGCAATAGCCTTTGCAGGGCCTTTGCGAGTACGTGCGTTGGTGTGAGTACGCTGACCACGAACGGGCAAGCCGCGACGGTGACGCAGGCCGCGATAGCAGCCAAGGTCCATCAAACGCTTGATGTTCATCGAGATTTCACGGCGCAAGTCACCTTCTACGGTGAAGTTGGCGTCGATATGTTCGCGGATCGCAAGCACTTCGGCATCCGAAAGCTCGTTAACGCGACGGGTACGGTCGATACCAACAGCTTCGCAGATCATCTCTGCAGTGTGGGAACCGATCCCGGTGATATAGGTCAATGCGATGGGGACACGTTTCCCCGTCGGAATGTTTACGCCAGCAATACGAGCCACGCGCGCTTCCTTTCGTTGCGGTTCCGTTATGCCAGAACCTTTTTTCACAACCCAAAGACGGCGCATCCGCCTTTGATGTCTCGTTAGCAATTTTAGAGAATCTCAAATGCCAGAACGATTCCCTTACGGGACGCCGTGCAATATGGCCTTTTGCCCTGCCCGTCAAGTGTGACGGGCAGAAATCTTTCAGGTATCAAGCACCGATGCGATCGAGGCCGCCACAACTTCCATTGGGGCCAATCCGTCTACCGAATGCAAATCCCCTTTGGCATAGTAGTAGCCAATCAAGGGCGAAGTCTTTTTATAATACTCCATCAACCGTGTACGCAGGGCATCGGCATTGTCATCAGCGCGGCGCTGCATGTTGTCCGAGCCGCAATGATCACAAACACCCGCGGTTTTTGTAGGCTTGGTATCGTCATGATAAACTTCACCACAATTGCCACAAGTGAAGCGGCCGGTGATCCGCGCAACCAACGCGGCGTCATCCACCTGCATCTCGATCACGGCGTCCAAGGTCTGGCCGACTTCGGCCATCAAAGCGGCCAAGGCGTCTGCCTGCGCCAAGGTGCGCGGAAATCCATCAAAGATGAACCCACCGCCAGCAGCCCCGGTCAGCTTTTCACGGATCAAACCGATCACGATCTCATCCGTGACCAGTTCGCCCCGCGCCATAACCTCGGCCACTTTGCGCCCCATCTCAGAGCCCGAAGTCTTGGCCTCGCGCAGCATGTCACCGGTTGACAGCTGCACCATGCCCCGCGCTTCGACCAGCTTTTTGGCCTGCGTCCCTTTTCCTGCCCCAGGGGGCCCCAATAGAATGATATTGGCCATCCGCCCCCCTTAACGCCGCGATGGCGCTGCTTTACCACGCTTTTTGCCACGCAATTGCGACTTTTCAATCAGGCCTTCGTATTGATGGGCCAGCAGGTGCGATTGCACTTGGTTGATTGTATCCATCGTCACCGACACAACGATCAGAACCGACGTGCCGCCAAAATAGAAGGGAATCCCCAGTTGGTGGCGCAGGATTTCTGGCAACAAGCACACCAAGGCAAGGTAGGCAGCACCAAGCACCAAGACACGGTTCACAACATATTCAAGGTAATCCTCGGTCTTTTTACCGGGACGGATTCCGGGAACAAAACCGTTCTGGCTTTTCAGGTTCTCTGCGACTTCATCCACCTTAAACGCCACGTTATGCGTATAGAAATAGGCGAAGAACACGATCATCGCGACAAAGAACAGCAGATAGAGCGGCTGCCCTGGCCCGAAATAGGCCAGAATGGTCGACATGATAGGGCCGGTTTGGGCGCCCGAAAATGTCGAGATTGTCATTGGCAGCAGCAGCAAGCTTGACGCAAAGATCGCAGGAATAACACCAGCGGGGTTAACCTTGACAGGCAAATGGCTGGAGCCACCATCGTAGACTTTCATCCCGACCTGACGGCGGGGGTATTGAATATGGATCTTGCGCAAAGCACGCTCCATAAACACCACAAAGGCAATCACGACGACGACCATGACCAGCACGCCAACAATCACCGCGGGCGAAAGCGCACCCGATTGGCCTTGTGTAAAGAACTGCGCCAAAGCCGCCGGAATTTCAGCAACAATACCAACAAAGATGATCAGCGAGATGCCGTTGCCGATACCGCGCGCAGTGATCTGCTCACCCAACCACATCAGGAACATCGTGCCGCCGACCAAAGTGATCATGCAAGACGCAATGAAATACCAACCGGGCGTGGTTACCAAATCACCGCTCTGCAAGCTGACAGCAATGCCATAGGCCTGGAACGAGGCCAGGGCCACAGTGCCGTAGCGGGTATATTGGTTGATCTTTTTCTGCCCTTGCTGGCCTTCTTTTTTCAGCTGCTCCAGCCGCGGCACCATCGATGTCAGCAATTGCACGATGATCGAGGCCGAAATGTAGGGCATGATCCCCAGCGCAAAAATACCCATGCGCTTGATTGCGCCGCCGGTAAACATGTTCAACATGCCACCGATACCGCCGCTGATCTGCTCCATAAAGTTTTTCAGAGCCGTCCCATCAATCCCTGGCACGGGAATATAGGTCCCGATCCGGTAAACGATCAGCAAGCCGATCGTGAAAAAGATACGTTGGCGCAGGTCGGTCGCCTTACCCAGCGCCCCCCAGCTCAGGTTGGCCGCCATTTGTTCCGCAGCTGAAGCCATGGTTAAATTTCTCCACAGGCGCTAAAGGAAGCGCCGCCAAACCGTTTTCCGGTCGGCGGCGCGAGAAAACTTATTAGGGATGTAAGCCGTCTTTACGCGGCTCACAACCTCTTATTCAGCTGCAGCCGCTACTGGTGCCGCAACTGTGAGGCTGCCACCAGCTTTTGCTACCGCTTCAATGGCCGATGCAGACGCGCCCGTGACGATGATCGTCGCTTTGGCTTTCAATTCGCCTTTGGCCAGAACGCGGATACCGTCCAGTTTTTGCTTGGTCAGACCGGCAGCGATGATCGCATCTTCGGTGATGTCGGCAGTTGCGTCCAGCTTGCCAAGGTCGATGAATTTCTGGATCAGGCCCAGGTTCACAACCGAGTAATGCTTTGCATTCGGCTTGGTAAAGCCACGCTTTGGCAGGCGGCGATACAGCGGCATTTGCCCGCCTTCGTAACCACCAATAGCCACGCCCGAACGCGATTTCTGACCTTTGATACCACGGCCAGCGGTCTTACCCTTGCCCGAACCCGGACCACGCGCTACGCGCTTTTGCTTCTTGGCTGCGCCCGGATTGTCGGAAAGTTGATTCAGTTTCATGTCGCTTCTCCTATTGCCGGATGTGGCCCCCAGCGACGGGAGCGGCCAAACGCGGCGTTTCTTGATTCTATGGGACCATCAGTGGCCACTGGGGGCGTATAGACGGTGCCTACTATGGATTCAAGTGTTAGTATCTGCAAAACCAATGGTAGCAATTGCGAGCCCTAATGAAAGTACTTTACAACGAGACGCTTGATTGGATGGACCAACAAATACTTATTTTCTTTTCACAGGTCCCCAATCCTCGTCCAATCCCCAAACAGAATAGCTTTGCGCTCCGCTTCGTAGAGCAAACAATCGAACAAGCTATAATCCAGAAACTAGTACGTATAGTCAGCGGACTAAGGGCATCAAACTTGCTATTGGAAACAGGTTTTATTCAAGAACAAGCTGCACTTAGTCGTATAGTAAATGAACTGCAGGACGATGTTTGCTTTCTGGCTATTGCTTCGCTCCAACAAACCGCTCCAAAAATACTGACGCAATACCTTGAAGCATTTTATGCTGAAGAAAAAACTATTGAGCAGTGGAGAGCTAAAGAGCGAGTCGTTGGGCGCAATCAAGTGCCCAGAAGGAAAATCCTGAAATTCATCGCGGATCATTCAGGGCCACAACAAGGAGATCTAAACTCAGACTCCGCAATCGTAGTAGGCCATGCTTTCTCGGGATACGTTCATGGCGCTTCGCCTCATATCATGGAGATGTTTGACCACGTTAACAATTGCTTCAGAACTGACGCGTGGCCGGAAAACCCTTTTCGTCGGGGCCAAGAACAAGATATTTGGAACTATTACCACCGAGGAATTATAGCGTTTGCGTTAGCTACAAAGGCCTTTGGGCATGATGGTACGATGGAACACGCTATGGCGTATCTTGATTATTTTGAGAGAAAATCAACAAGACGTTAGTTTGTTTAAAATGACGCCCCGCAGTTTCCTACGGGGCGCCTAAAACTCGCATAGGGTGGGGTTGCCCCCCAACCCTACTTAACCACGCTCTTCGATGATCTGAACAAGATGCGGGATCTTGTTAACCATGCCACGCACGGAAGGTGTATCTTCCAGTTCGCGGGTGCGGTTCATTTTGTTCAGGCCAAGACCTTTCAGGGTAGCCGTCTGGATCGCTGGGCGACGGGCAGCCGACGCTACCTGCTTAACAACGATGGTTTTTTTCACGTCAGCCATGATCAAGCCTCCACAGTTTCAGCAGGGGCTTCCGACTTGGTGCCCAGAATCTCGGCCACTTTCTTGCCGCGACGCTGCGCAACCTGACGTGGGCTGGTTTCTTGCTTCAAGCCATCAATGGTCGCACGGATCATGTTGTAAGGGTTCTGCGATCCGATGGATTTCGCCACCACGTCCTGCAGGCCCAACATTTCAAACACAGCACGCATCGGACCACCGGCAATGATACCAGTACCTGGTACAGCGGTACGCATAACCACTTTACCGGCGCCATGACGGCCTTCCATGTCGTGGTGAAGCGTGCGACTGTCTTTCAACGGCACACGGATCATCTGACGCTTGGCCTGCTCGGTTGCCTTACGAATGGCCTCCGGCACTTCCTTGGCTTTACCTTTGCCAAAACCGACGCGGCCTTTTTGGTCGCCAACAACCACAAGGGCTGCGAAACCAAAGCGCTTACCGCCTTTTACAGTTTTGGAAACACGGTTGATCGCGACTAGGCGATCTGCGAATTCCGGGGTCTCTTCGCGGCCACCGCGATTGTCCCGACGGTTATCTTCTCTTGCCATTAGGCATTCCTCGTATAGTGCGCGGAGCCCGCGCCATATGAACCAATCCTGGTGGGCATTGCCCCCGGATCATCGGGGTGGCGCGAACGCCACCCGCTGATTTTAGAACTTCAGGCCACCTTCACGGGCAGCCTCGGCCAAAGCCTTGATCTTACCGTGAAACAGGAAGCCGCCACGGTCAAAGTAACATACTTCGACCCCAGCCTTTTTCGCCCGCTCGGCAATCGTCGCACCAACTTTCGTCGCCGCTTCGACGTTGTTCTTGCCTACGAAGCCAAGACCCTTTTCGAGGGTCGAAGCCGCAGCCAAAGTAACGCCGTTTACGTCGTCGATCAGCTGGACGCTGATGTTCTTGCTGGACCGATGAACTGACAAGCGCGCACGCCCGTTTGCCATCGCCTTGAGTTTGTTCCGTACGCGCAAGCGGCGCTTGAGGAACAGCTGTCGTTTTGTGTTCGCCATTTCTACGCCCCTTACTTCTTCTTGCCTTCTTTGCGGAATACGAATTCACCCTTGTAGCGGATGCCTTTGCCTTTATAGGGCTCAGGCTTGCGCCATTCACGGATGTTCGCAGCGACTTGGCCAACCAACTGTTGGTCCATGCCTTCCACAACGATTTCTGTTTGCTTCGGAGCCGTGACAGTCACGCCTTCCGGAACGTCGAAGTTGACTTCGTGGCTATAGCCAAGCGACAGCTTCAGAACATTGCCGGCCATCGCAGCACGATAACCAACACCCTGAATCTCAAGCTCTTTCTTGAAGCCTGTGGTCACACCAGTCACCAGGTTTTCAACCTGGGAACGGGTCATACCCCACTGCTGACGTGCACGCTTGGACGTACCGCGCGGCTTAACCGTCACAGCGTTGTCTTCAATCGTAATTGTCACGTCGTCTGTTGCTGTGAAGGAACGGGTCCCTTTCGGGCCTTTCACTTCAACTGTCTGGCCGGACAAGGTTGCCGAAACACCCTTTACCAGTTCGACCGGTTTTTTACCAATACGAGACATCTTGCCCTCCTTAGAACACGGTGCAGAGCACTTCGCCACCAACATTGGCGGAACGTGCAGCTGCATCGGACATGACGCCTTTCGGCGTGGAGACAATTGAAACACCAAGGCCGTTACGAACCGAAGGAATGTCCTTCGATGCCATATAAACCCGGCGCCCCGGCTTAGACACACGCTTCAAGTCACGAATGACCGGCGTGCCTTCAAAGTATTTCAGGCTGATTGTGATTTCGCCCTGACCGTCAGCGGTCTCAGCTTTTTCATAACCACGGATGTAGCCTTCAGAGGCCAACACATCCAGAACCCATGCGCGCAGCTTGGAAGCAGGCGTCTTAACGGTCGATTTGCCACGCATCTGCGCATTGCGAATACGTGTCAGCATATCGCCGATAGGATCGTTCATCATCATCGTGAGACCTCCTTACCAGCTGGATTTAACCATGCCGGGGATCTGGCCGAACGAGGCCAAATCACGCAGCATGATGCGCGAAAGTTTAAGCTTGCGATAATACGCATGCGGACGACCCGTCAATTGGCAGCGGTTGTGCATGCGCACAGCCGAACCGTTGCGGGGCAGCGATGCCAATTTTAAAGTCGCTTTAAAGCGCTCTTCGACTGGCAGCTCTTGGTTGTAGATCACCGCTTTCAACGCAGCGCGCTTGGAAGCATCACGTGCCACCAGCTTTGCGCGTTTCACTTCGCGGTTTACCATGGATTTCTTAGCCATATCTCTAGTCCTCCCGCTTACGCTGTGAAGGGCATGTTGAAATTCTTCAACAGTGCCTTCGCTTCCGCGTCGGTTTTCGCGGTGGTGCAGATGATGATGTCCATACCCAGAACTTCGTCCACTTGGTCGAAGTTGATTTCCGGGAACACGATCTGTTCTTTCAGACCCATGGCGTAGTTGCCACGGCCGTCGAACGAGGTCGGCTTCACACCGCGGAAGTCGCGCACGCGCGGCAGAGCGATGGTGATCAGACGATCAAGGAATTCGTACATTTTGTCGCCGCGCAAAGTCACTTTGCAGCCAAGCGGCATTTCTTCACGCACGCGGAAACCAGCGATGGATTTCTTTGCATGGGTGACAACAGCCTTTTGACCAGCGATCTGGGTCAGCTCTTCAGCTGCCTTTTTCACTTTTTTGGTGTCTTTTACAGCTTCGCCAACGCCCATGTTGATCACGATCTTATCAAGACGCGGGATCATCATGTCGTTTTTATAGCCGAATTCGGTTTTCAAGGCAGCGCGAACGGTGTCCTTGTAAACGCCCTTCAGACGCGGGGTATAGTTTGCTTGGTCGAGCATCAGATTGCATCCCCCGTGGTCTTGGCAAAACGCACTTTCTTGTCGCCTTCCATACGGAAACCAACGCGGGTTGCTTTGCCCTTGGCATCCAGCAATGCAAGGTTCGACAACTGGATCGGCATCGCTTTGGAAACGCGGCCGCCCTGGTTGCCCTGGCTTTGCTTGGTGTGACGGATGGCCATGTTGATGCCATCCACAACAGCTTTACCAGCCTCAGGGTTCACAGACGAAATCTCGCCCTCTTTACCCTTGTCTTTGCCGGTCAGCACGACGACTTTGTCGCCTTTTTTAAGTTTCGCAGCCATCAGAGCACCTCCGGAGCCAGCGAGATGATTTTCATGAAGTTCTTCGCGCGAAGTTCACGTACCACTGGCCCGAAAATACGGGTGCCAACGGGCTCACCTTGGTTGTTCAAAATGACTGCAGCGTTGCGGTCAAAGCGAATGGAAGTGCCGTCTTCACGGCGGACTTCTTTGGCGGTACGAACGACGACGGCTTTACGCACGTCACCTTTCTTAACACGACCGCGCGGAATGGCTTCTTTCACCGACACTACAATAATGTCGCCGACCGAAGCATACCGACGGTGCGAACCGCCCAGAACCTTAATGCACTGAACACGGCGAGCGCCGCTGTTGTCAGCAACATCCAGGTTGGTCTGCATCTGGATCATTTGGTTTCTCCCGACCTTTGGGGCTCATCCCCAGGGTTTCGTAAATGGGCTTTGGGTGGCAGAACGCTTACGCGTCCAGAACCACCGTCCAGCGTTTCGTTTTCGAAATTGGCGCACACTCTTCAATACGAACAGTATCACCAACCTTGAATTGGTTGTTTGCGTCGTGCGCCCGGTACTTCTTGGACTTACGAACGGTCTTGTGGAACAGCGGGTGCTTAAAGCGACGCTCAACCGATACAGTGATTGTCTGGTTGTTCTGGTCGCCGGTTACGGTGCCTTGCAGGATGCGTTTTGGCATAATTCAGGCCCCCTTAGTTCGCTGCGGCGGCTTCAGCCGCCTTTTGGTTCAATACCGTCATGATACGTGCAACGTCACGACGGACGGCACGCATACGCGCGGTGTTTTCAAGCTGGCCAGTGGCCTGCTGAAAACGCAGGTTGAATGCTTCTTTCTTCAACGCGACCAAGCTGTCACGCAGCTGGTCAGGCGTTTTCGCCTTTAGTTCAGTGGCGTTCATGCGCCGTTCCTTTTCTACATCACCGGAGGGCCCGTTAGGGTTACCCTTTGCCCAGTGGAGTCAATGACAAACCAACGAATCCGGTCGCCCAGATTCGTTGGATGGGTCCGTATAGGGGGATGCCACCCGAAGGGCAAGACCCAAGTTCAGATAGTTCGTCCTTGCCTGCTTAGCCGCGAAACCAAAAGGCCCCGCTGTTTCCAGCGGGGCCTCATGTCTAGGGTGTGCTTCAGCGCACCCTGCTTACCAATCTTCGCGCTGAACGACGCGGGTCAGGACTGGAAGCTTCATCGCGCCAAGGCGCAGGGCCTCGCGTGCAATCACTTCCGAGACGCCGTCGATTTCAAACATGACGCGGCCAGGCTTAACCTTGGCTGCCCAATAATCGACAGAACCTTTACCTTTACCCATCCGCACTTCGGTCGGCTTGGACGATACTGGAACATCCGGGAAAATACGGATCCAAACACGGCCTTGACGCTTCATGTGGCGGGTGATCGCACGACGAGCAGCTTCGATCTGACGTGCAGTTACACGCTCTGGCTCGGTTGCTTTCAGGCCAAAGGTACCGAAGTTCAACAGAAAGCCGCCTTTGGCCTCGCCGCTGATCTTGCCTTTGAACTGTTTGCGGAACTTAGTCCGTTTAGGTTGCAGCATTGTTTTGCTCCCTTACGTGCGTTCGCGGCGCGGTTGACGCGGAACAGCGCCTTCCTGTGCCTCGGCGTGACGACGATCATGCGCTTGTGGATCATGTTCAAGAATTTCGCCTTTAAAGATCCAAACCTTAACACCGATGATACCATAAGCAGTGGTTGCTTCGTGGTGTGCATAGTCGATGTCAGCCCGCAGCGTGTGCAATGGAACGCGGCCTTCACGGTACCATTCGGTACGCGCGATTTCAGCGCCACCCAGACGGCCAGCCACGTTCACACGGATGCCCAAGGCCCCCATGCGCATCGCGTTCTGAACGCCACGCTTCATGGCACGACGGAAAGATACCCGGCGCTCCATTTGCTGTGCAATCGATTCAGCAACCAGTTTGGCATCCATCTCCGGCTTGCGGATCTCAACGATGTTGAGGTGCAATTCAGAGTCGGTGAACACGGTCAGCTTCTTGCGAAGCGTCTCGATGTCAGCGCCTTTTTTGCCAATGATAACGCCCGGACGTGCGGTGTGAATGGTCACACGGCACTTTTTGTGCGGACGTTCGATGATAACTTTCGAAACGCCAGCCTGCATGCATTCTTTGTGAATGAACTCGCGCATGCGCAGATCTTCCAGCAACAGGTTGCCGTAATCTTTGCTTTCCGCGAACCAGCGGCTGTCCCAGGTACGGTTAACCTGGAGGCGCATACCGATCGGATTGACCTTCTGACCCATTATGCGGACTCCCCTTTTTGACGTACCAAAATCGTCAGCTGGCTGAACGGCTTCATGATCTTGCCGAAACGACCACGTGCGCGCGGACGCCCACGCTTCAACGTCAAGTTCTTACCGCAATATGCTTCAGCAACGATCAGCTCATCCACGTCAAGACCGTGGTTGTTTTCAGCGTTGGCGATAGCCGACTGCAGACACTTTTTCACGTCCTGAGCGATACGCTTTTTCGAGAAGGTGAGGTCGGCCAGAGCCTTGTCAACTTTCTTGCCGCGGATCAGACCAGCAACGAGGTTAAGCTTTTGCGGCGAGGTGCGAAGCATTTTGGCCAGAGCCATTGCTTCGTTGTCGGCCACGCGGCGCGGATTTTTTGCCTTGCCCATGACTTATTTCCTCTTAGCTTTTTTGTCGGCTGCGTGACCGTAGTAGGTCCGCGTTGGCGAATATTCACCAAACTTCTGGCCGATCATTTCTTCGGTCACGCTTACAGGAACGTGCTTTTTACCATTGTAGACGCCGAACGTCAGACCGACGAACTGCGGCAGAATGGTCGAACGACGCGACCAGATCTTGATCACTTCGTTTTTGCCAGCTTCGCGTGACTTCTCGGCCTTTTTCAGGACGTAGCCATCAACGAACGGGCCTTTCCAGATTGAACGTGCCATGGATTAGCGGCCCTTCTTCTTGGCGTGACGCGACCGCAAGATGTACTTGTCGGTGGTCTTGTTCGAACGGGTGCGGTTGCCCTTGGTGCCTTTGCCCCATGGAGTAACCGGGTGACGACCGCCCGAGGTACGGCCTTCGCCGCCGCCATGTGGGTGATCGATTGGGTTCATTGCCACACCGCGAACGGTTGGGCGGATGCCCTTGTGACGCATACGACCCGCTTTACCAAAGTTCTGGTTCGAGTGGTCAGCGTTGGAAACGGCACCAACCGTCGCCATGCATTCCTGACGGACCAGACGCAATTCGCCCGAAGACAAACGGATCTGGGCATAACCACCGTCACGGCCCACGAACTGCGCATATGTACCAGCTGCACGAGCGATCTGACCGCCCTTACCTGGTTTCATTTCGACGTTGTGAACGATCGTACCGATTGGCATGCCCGAAAACGGCATTGCGTTGCCCGGCTTAACGTCTGTTTTAGCGCCAGCAATGATGCTATCGCCAACAGCCAAACGCTGAGGAGCGAGGATGTAGTTAAGTGTACCATCCTCATATTTCACCAATGCGATGAACGCAGTACGGTTGGGGTCATACTCGATCCGCTCAACCACCGCCGCCATGTCGCGCTTGGTGCGTTTGAAATCTACGATACGGTAAAGGCGCTTTGCCCCACCGCCGTGGTGCCACATTGTAACACGTCCGGTGTTGTTCCGGCCACCCGACTTGGTCAAACCCTCAGTAAGGGCTTTGACCGGACGGCCTTTCCACAGCTCCGAACGGTCGATCAGAACCAACCCGCGTTGGCCAGGCGTCGTCGGTTTGTACGACTTGAGTGCCATGCTCTCTGTCTTCCGTTAGCTTGGGGGTCTGTTGATACAGACCCGGATTATAGGGCCCCGAAGGTCCCCGAAAACAATATCAAAGGCCCCGGAGCGAATCCGAGGCCGTTTGACATGGGGCGTCTTAGGTCAAAACCCCCGCCGCGTCCAGTGCCACTACTGCATTTAGGCAAAGTTTTCATGACAATTGCTGGCAGCCCCTTGCCACAAGGACGCGTGCAGCCCAGCCATGCCAAAAGGCCCCAGCTTTTGCAGGGGCCTTTCGTTACTTTCAAAGCACGAATGCTAGATCAAAGACCGGTCGACACGTCGATCGTGTTGCCTTCTTCAAGCGTCACATAGGCTTTTTTCTTGTCGGAACGAACGCCTGGGCGCCCTTTGAACCGCTTTACCTTGCCTTTGGTGATGGTCGTGTTCACGGCCTTCACTTTGACGCCAAAGACAGCTTCAACAGCTTCTTTGATCATTGGCTTGGTTGCGTCCATCGCCACTTGGAAAACAACGGCATTGGCTTCAGAAGCCATCGTTGCTTTTTCAGTGATGATCGGCTTGCGGATCACATCGTAATGGTTTGGTTTCACGCTCATTTGAAACGAGCCTCCAGTGCTTCGATACCTGCTTTGGTGATGACCAACTGGTCACGCTTCAGGATATCATAGACGTTTGCACCCATGCTTGGCAGAACATCAACAGTTTCAATGTTGCGTGCTGCAAGCGCGAAGTTACCGTCAATTTCGGCACCGTCGATGATCAGAACACGCTTCCAACCCAATTCCTTGACCATTTTGGCAAGGGAAGAGGTCTTGGCATCTGCCATCGTTGCTGCGTCCAGAATGATCAGCTCACCCGCTTTGGCTTTGGCCGAAAGCGCGTGACGCAAACCAAGCGCACGGAACTTCTTGGGCAGATCATGCGCATGGCTGCGCGGTGTCGGACCCTTGTAGATACCACCGTGACGGAAGATCGGCGCGCCTTTGTCACCGTGACGTGCGCCACCGGTGCCTTTTTGGCGGTAAATCTTCTTGGTCGAGTAACTTACGTCCGAACGACCCAGCGTCGAGTGTGTACCAGCTTGGGCTTTCGCCCGCTGCCAGCGCACAACACGGTGCAAGATGTCGGCGCGTGGCTCAAGACCAAACAGCGCATCATTCAGATCGATGGAACCGGCTTTGCCGCCGTCCAGCTTGATGACATCAGCCTTCATTGTTGTCGCCTCCTTCAGCTGGAGCATCCGTTGCTGCTGCTGCTTCCGCTGCTTCTTCGGCTGCTGCCGCTTCTGCTGCCAAAGCTGCTGCGCGTGCTGCTTCTTCTTCCGCTGCCGCTGCTGCTGCCGCTTCAGCCGCAGCTTTCGCTACTGCTGCTGCCGAACGCAATGCCGCCGGGAAGATCGCGTTCTCGGAAACGGCTTTCTTTACCGCGTCCTTGATCGTGACCCAACCACCTTTGGAACCGGGCACAGCGCCCCGAACCATGATGATCCCACGGTCGCTATCAGTTTTGATAACTTGCAGGTTTTGCGTGGTAATACGTGCCGAACCCATATGGCCCGCCATTTTCTTACCTTTGAAAACCTTGCCCGGATCCTGACACTGGCCGGTCGAACCGTGCGAACGGTGCGAAACCGACACACCGTGAGACGCCCGAAGACCCCCAAAGTTGTGACGCTTCATCGCACCTTGGAAACCTTTACCGATCGAGGTACCGGAAACATCAACATACTGACCCTCAAAATAGTGGTCAGCGATGATCTCTTCGCCCACGTCCAGCATGCAGTCCGGTGTGACGCGGAATTCAGCAATTTTACGCTTCGGCTCAACGTTCGCCTTGGCAAAATGGCCGCGCATCGCAGCAGTGGTCCGCTTGGCTTTGGCCAAACCAGCACCCAATTGAACGGCGGTATAACCGTCACGTTCAGCCGTACGCTGCGCCACAACCTGCAGGTTGTCGAGTTG
Source organism: Pseudorhodobacter wandonensis (assembly GCF_001202035.1). Classification (GTDB taxonomy): domain Bacteria; phylum Pseudomonadota; class Alphaproteobacteria; order Rhodobacterales; family Rhodobacteraceae; genus Pseudorhodobacter; species Pseudorhodobacter wandonensis. The sequence goes on from NZ_LGHT01000042.1 coordinate 150,611, forward strand.
AAGAACGGTCACAGGAATCTGCTTGCCGTCTTCGAGGAACAGCCGGGTCATTCCCAGCTTCTTTGCAATAACGCCAGAGCGCATAATCTGATGCCCCCCTTATACTTTGATTTCGACGTCAACACCGGCAGCGAGGTCGAGCTTCATCAGCGCGTCCACGGTCTGGGGTGTTGGATCGACGATATCGAGAAGACGCTTATGCGTACGGATTTCCCACTGGTCACGCGACTTTTTGTCGATGTGCGGACCACGGAGAACCGTGAATTTCTCAATTTTGTTTGGCAGCGGAATCGGACCGCGCACGGTGGCGCCAGTACGTTTCGCGGTGTTTACGATTTCCTGTGTGGACGCATCCAACACCCGGTAATCGAAGGCTTTCAGCCTGATACGGATCGTTTGACTTGACATAGTTATGTGCCCTTTAGGCTTGGCGGGAAATCAGGCCCGATGTTTCGCAACACCGGGCCCGACCCCTCTGCCAGTATAATTAAGCGATAATTTTCGATACCACGCCAGCGCCGACGGTACGGCCGCCTTCACGGATGGCGAAGCGCAGTTTTTCTTCCATAGCGATTGGGGCGATCAGTTCAACGTTGAACTTCAGGTTGTCGCCCGGCATCACCATTTCGGTGCCTTCCGGCAGCTCTACGGTGCCCGTCACGTCGGTCGTGCGGAAGTAGAACTGTGGACGGTAGTTCGCAAAGAATGGCGTGTGACGGCCACCTTCTTCTTTGGTCAGAATATAGGCTTCTGCTTCAAACTTGGTGTGCGGCTTAACCG
>NZ_LGHT01000043.1 GCF_001202035.1 Pseudorhodobacter wandonensis
GTGCTGATCGGAGGTCCGGGAACAGGGAAATCGCATGTTGCAACCGCCCTTGGCATTCAGGCCATCGAGCATCACCGTAAGCGCGTCCGCTTCTTCTCGACGGTTGAACTGGTCAACGCACTGGAGCAGGAAAAGGCCCAAGGCAAGGCCGGGAAGATCGCTGAGGCGCTGGTCAAAACCGACTTGGTGATCCTGGATGAGCTGGGATATCTGCCGTTCAGCGCCTCCGGCGGCGCGTTGCTCTTCCATCTTCTGAGCAAGCTGTATGAACGCACCAGCGTCATCATCACCACCAACCTGAGCTTCAGTGAATGGGCCAGCGTCTTTGGCGATGCCAAAATGACCACAGCACTGCTCGATCGTCTCACACATCGCTGCCACATCCTCGAGACCGGCAATGACAGCTACCGCTTCAAGGCCAGCTCCGAAACAGCGAAGAAAAAGCGAAAGGAGGCAACAGCATTGACGCCATCATAACCAGCAGATCATAACGGCTGGGTGGGTCAGATCTCGATGAAAATGCCGGGTCAGTTCTCAATGACAATCAACACCGCCTGTTCAGAAGCCGTGGTTACATCCCTGTTTCTCTTCTTTCGATTACCTTTAAGGGTCTCTATTCGAGCGACAAGATCGTCAAAAGAATCAGTTCTGTATAGCGCCTCAATCGCCTTGTCCGCGGCAGCGGCACCGTCTTTAAGCATATCTTTTGCAAGCTCACCATCGAAGACGAACAGATCAATACTTCGACTCAAAGCTGAGGCTAAAGCAGGGTCAATCGAGTTTAGGAGGTGTCCAGATTGCTTACCGCTCTGGACGGTTGTTGTGTAGAGATAGTGACGCCCCATCTCAAAATCGAAATCAATCCGGAACGTCAACCTTTCTCCGTAAACCGAGAGAACGAGCTCGAAATATCCTTCCTTAGTCGTTCGGTCAGCCTGCAACGCGGCAATCGAAAGTGATTGATCCAACCGGCCTGTTAGAGCCGACCGCAGAAGCGCCATCGTCGTGGTTTTACCCGTTCCGTTTGGCATTTGCAGGAGGACGTGACTGTATTTATCCGGATCAAGAGTGACACTGGCATCGCGCAAATAGCCGCGCAGCCCCTTTGCGTTCCAACCTAGAACAAGAACGTTATTACTTGTCACGTTGAGCATCCTCTTCGAGGATAATTTCTATTGTATCCTCAATCCTATGTGGTGGAGGCAAAGCTTCTAACGTGGCCTTCAGCAGTCGCTCAGTGGACTGCTGAACCGAAGTGCTATGAGAAACTTTCTTGGAAGCTTCTGCGATAGCAGCTGCAATTTCTTGTGCAGCCGTGGTCTGATCCTGACCATTCATTGTTCATCCCTCCGCGTCCCGCTCAGCTCAGCAAGCCACTCATAACGTCTAAGGTCTGTCGTGTCGCTGTCATCTTCATCGCCGAAATCGATAAAATCCAGTACATGCGCTCTTTTATTGACGTTGCTAGGATCGGTACGCAAGCAACGACCCAGTCGCTGGATGGTTTCGAGCTTGGCGCGCGCAGATGAAAACAGCACAATATTCCTGACAGATTTAATGTCGATGCCTTCAGATAGGCGATGGCAACTCACCAAACAATCGAGTTTCCCGTGGGCAAAATCCAACAAGCGCTGCGACTCATCTCCTTCATAATAGGTGCCAAAGACAATGCCCGCTTCCAAAAGATACCTCTGAACCAGTTCCCCATATTTTCGCGTTTCTACGAAGATCAGAGATCTCTCATAGAGCTCAGGGTTTGCCGCTAAGTGGTCCTTGAAGGGCTCCAGCTTCTCAGTCGTAACCTTTCGAACGCGTGACAGCTCGCGATAGAGCGCTTCATCACTTACGACTTCACCCGCCGCTTTTTTTCCGTGATGTCGCTTGATCAAGTTTCGGATTTCTACCCGATCTTCATCCGATAGTTCGTACTCTAGGGCGGTGTAGTCGAACTCACACAAGATGCCCCTACGAATCGCGTCTTCAATTTCAAATTTAAAGATGACTGGGCCGATTTCCGCTTCAATGAAACTGTTGCCAATTTCATCATATTCTCTCTCTGGCGTTGCGCTCAGCCCCAATCGATATCCAATCGGAGAAACCCATCCGGTTAGAGAGCTAACTTGCGCGGGAGAACCGAAGCCATGCACCTCATCGCAAATTATGAGAGTCTTTTCCAACGCGCCATCAACGCTGGATAGGAAATCTGATAAATAGCTTTGAGAAACAAGCAACAGTCTCTTTCCACGACTGGCAACAAATCGCGGCCCTTCCCGGTTTGGACCAAAATGGCGATAGATTCGGTAGGCGCTGTCAGGCACCATTGCCTGGAACCATTGCTCTAGCAGGTCATTTCCCCGCATCGTTACAATGACGGTATCCACTAAATTTAGAGATGTGAGCTTTTCAATGATGCGAAGTGCGGTTCGAGTCTTTCCAGTTCCGGTAGCCATTTCAAGCACACCGCTCTTTTTGGACAAAAAACACTCAATCGCGTCGTCTTGGTGACGCCACCTGCTATCAGTTTTGTCTTGTCGTTCGGAGCTACGGCTCGGTCGGTAGAACTGCGCCAGGTTTCCACGGATGGCTTCGGGAATATCGAAGCATCGGACATTCGGGTCGCTGTTAGTCCAGAGCCGCTCAAAACGCTTGCGATGCGACTCAACCCGCGAGGCATCTCGTGGGTCTGCCCAGCTCAGGAAGACGTCAAGGCTTTCAAAATTTCTGCGCCCTTGCTCCGTTTCGTTTTGAGAACCGTGGAACACAACACTATTACCAGTATGATCCCTAAAAATTCCGAGCTTGGGATGGTAATCACCACTTAGCTTGCCGGTTGGGACGGCCAACCGGACAGTCAGAAGCTTCTCAGCAATCATGTAGGAGAGTGTTTGGACGGGTTTGGAACTCGCGCTTTGTGCAAGTTCGTTCACCTCTGCTCTCAGTGCTTGAAGGAGCACCTCGTCGTCAATCGCATCCGCGCCTTGTTTTATCGCTGCCCAGTCTTCTGGCTTGAGCTTGGGACTAGTCAGTAGTCGCATTGTTCCGCCGTTTTGCGCGAAACCTGCGATCCCTGTCGCCACCCGTTGTAGCCAACCTGAAGTGAAATAACCCACACCCCGGTCATAGGACACGGAATGAGTAAGGCACGGGTTCATTAGAACCTGATCGATGTCATCCTTCGACGTGTCTACGTCAGATGGAAAGATTAGAGATCTCAAGGATTTGTTCATTGGACGATCCTGCATCACACAAGCAAAACTTGGAAGGTGGAAATGTAGAACGCCCTACTACGTAGGGCCTACATGGGAGACCTTTCGGCGCGGCGAAACCGATGAAACTCGCTAACCATTGTTGATCAGCACAGCGCTTTGCCAAGTGATATCACCTCGTCCAAGAAGGTCTGGACGCGTCTCAAGACGTTCAAGGTGGAAGCCAAAGCGCGTTGCCAGATCCATCAACTCATCCATCGAGACCTCGTGGATAGCCCGCGCCGGATCTGCCGGACCTAAGCGAAGAGTGATGTAGACAGCTCCTCCTGGTTTGACCAACGTAGCGATTGAAGCAACAGCGGCTTCTCTATCTTCTTTCGCTATGTGCATCCAAACTGCACTCAGAACGACAACGTCGAAAGTTGGCAGTTCACGCCGCGCGACCTCCAAGTCTGGCAAAGCATCGCGTATCCAGGTAATTGGCATGTCTTGGTGTGCGTGACGAGCAATCCGCAACATTGCACCCGCAGGTTCCACCGCAACAACCCGATGCCCAAGAGACGCAAGCCAAGCCGCATCACGCCCTGTACCGGCGCCGACGTCAATGATGTCCAGATGGGCGCCCGAGAATTTGTCTTCTAGAAGCCTCAAAAGACCAGGATGAGCAGCTGCGGCAGAGATGCCCTCGTAGCTTTCGGCCAAGTCCAATGCATGGCGATCATAGTATGCTGACGCTGCATTTTTCTGCATGGGATTTCCTACTTCAGACCAATCAGTTTGATAAAATGTCATGATCCAGAGACCAAGACTCGTCAAACTGGCCAAGACGAGCATAGCTTGGAAGGACCGGCGCACAACGAGCGGTTTGTTGTACCAGAAATCACCTTTTGCAGAAACGAAGTCTGCTGGAGATCGCCTTTCTATCCAGTTGAGTGTCTGCTCCATAACATACCGAAGTCTTTGTATAACAAGGAACAAGCAAGCATTGCCAACGGTCGCCAGAAACAGCAGCGCGAGTTGGAAAAATGGCGAGTTCTCAACCTTCGAGACCCCAAACCAAAGTCCACCAGTTAGCGTCATAGAGATGAGCGGGATCTGCCACATCTGATGGTTGAGCGATCGGAAGGTCTCATGGTTCTGCACAAAAGCCTGCTCGCTCAGATCCGATTGGTGTACCGCTGGTTTATCTGTCATCTCTTCATCTTCTTGGTTAGGTCAAAACAAGCGTACGTTCTTCATAAAAAAGAAGAAAATTGCGAACTCATTCTTTTGAATTCCTCTCAGGAACACAAGAGACTCAGGACATTATTTCAAAAGGCACGGAGCAGTCATCACCCGCCCAACAACTCCTCGATAAAATCCTCCTGTCGGTCGAGCGCCGACTCCCATTCCTTCGGCACGGCCGCTTCCCGTTCCAGAGTTTCGGGTTCAGGCTGCCCGCGCCCGGCCGCTATCGCCATCACACTCATCGCCCGCGATTCACGGCGCTGCGCGCGATCCCGTGCTGGCGCACGTTCCGCTGGTTTCATCAGCTCGTCCGGACGGATCTCGTCACCACCATCGCTCCCCCATGGTCCCACGCCCTGAACACTCGGCGGGTATGGGAACGGCTTGCCCTCCTGGCGGGCCAGCATGTCCTTGAAGAAGGGATCGTCGTAATACTTGATCCGGCTCGCCTTGATCGGGTGTTGGGGCGAAGCGAGGATGATCACCTCGTCGGGGTCCATCAGACGCGCCTCAGTTTCCGAGAGCAGAGGACGCTCTTCGAGCCGCGCTGACGTCGAGGTGGCGCCAAGAAAACCCTTGTTGCGACCATACATCCGGGTGACGGCCTCACGTGTGGTGCTGCCGACTGCGGCGGAGACCTCCTTCACGGTGCGCTGGTCGCGCGGGGTGATATAGAGCTTCAGCCCTGCGCCGTTCTCGAGGCTCTCGCGGCCCTCCGGCCCGTAGATCCGGTCGAGTGAGGCGAGCGACTGCGCAATCATCGCGACGCGGCCGCCATAGCTTGCCAGCGAATGGATCGCGCGCTCGAGATAGGGCATTGCCCCCATCTGCTGGAATTCGTCGATCATCATCATGACAGGCCAGGGCTCGTCCGGACCAGGCTCGTTAAGGCGGATCGACGCGATGAGATCGGCGAACATCAGGCGCAGGAGCGGCGCCAGTGTTGCGATGTGATCCTCTGACACCGCGATATAGAGCGACTGCGGGGTCTTCCGGAAGGTCGAGAAGTCAAAATCACTCGCCTGGGTGGCCGAGCGCACCGCCGGATTGTCCCATTGCTTGAGACCAGCGGTCATCAGGGCCTGGATGTTCGAGGTCAGCAGCCGCGAGGAGGCAGAGGCCGCGTTGGTCCAGAGCTCGCGAAGGATGTCTTCCTCGGCCTCGTCGGCATAGGTCTTATACTGGGCGTTCTTGTATTCGCCCCCGGCTACGATCTTGTTCACCTCGCCGAGGTTGGGGGTGCGGCGCTGGATCGCCAGAAGGCAGGCGGCAACGAAGATCGACTTGCCGGCCTCCGAGAAGGTGTCGAGCGTCTTGTTGTCCTTGTCGAGAAAGAGGTCGGCCAAGATCGAGACCTCGGTGAAACGCTGCGCGAATGTCGGCGCCTTGGCGATCCGCGACAGCGGGTTGTAGCGATGCGTGGCGTTGGCCCAGTCGAAGGGGCTGAAGCGATAGACCTCGTCTCCGTTCAGCGCCCGGAGCCGTGCGGTCTTCTCGAAGTTCTCGCCCTTCACATCGAGCACCACGACCGAGCCCGCGAAACTCAGGAGGTTGGGGATCACGAAGCCCACGCCCTTACCGGCCCGCGTGGGCGCGACCATCATCACATGCGGGATGGTGGTCGAGGAGATGAACTCAGCTTTGGACGTCGGGGCTCCGAGCTTGCCGCAGACGAAACCCTTGCCCGGGGCCTGCAGCATGTCGTTCTTCTTCAGTTCGGCTTTGGTCTGCCAATGGGCCGAACCATAATCGTCACGCTCCTTCTTCGAAGTCCAGGCGAGCGCCAGCGCGCCGAGTCCGATGGCCCCGGAGCCGACAGCGCCGAACCCCACCTTGAAGGCCTCGGGGTGCGCGGCGCGCGTGGCCGTGCTGGCCTTCCAGAGGGCCAACATGTCGAAACTGCCGAACCCGGTTTTCAGGGCCAGGGTCAGGTAGAAAGCGGCGACGATGGTGCCGATGACAGCGCCGCAGATCACACCGAAGAGGAGCGCGGCCCAGAGGGGAAGTGTCTTGGTCATGGCGGTCATCCCCCTCAGAATTCCATCTCGTCATCGAGACCGCGGTCCCGACCGAGATCGCGACCCAGCTCCTGCGCCTCCTGCTGGCCGCGCAGCCGCGCGACCTCGGTCGCCTTGTCCTGCTGCAACCCGGCTGCGCGGTCGGTGAAGATCTGCTCGCCTGTCTCCTCGAAGGTCATCTCGAGGAATTCCTGCGTGACCGTGATCTGGTCGAGCTTGCTCGGCAGGACCGCATCCAGAACCTCGTAGTTGCCGCGACGAAGCTCGGCCAAGCCCTCCTCGCCCAACTCCTTGAAGAGCTCGGATTGCAGGGTCCGCTCGACAATCTCTTCCTGCTCCTCGGTGAGCTTGCCGTCCCGCAACATGTCGGCGAGGTCCTGGAGGTAGGGATTGGGCGTCCGGTCATCCTCGTCGATGAGCGGCAGGATCTCCTGTTCTTCGTCCGCGAGAGTCCGACCGATCTCGACGCCCATCTCCTTGGCCCGTTCCATCAGCGCGTCCATTACCCCGTCGACCTTTTCCAGCGCGGCATCGAGTTGGTCGTCATTGGCCATCTCGACGCTGAGACCATCCTTCGCCAGCACCGCGTTCATGTCCCGCTCGACCCAGTCCTGCGCCATGCCGTAGTTCCGCGTGCCGCCCGCCGAGATGCGCGCCACCAGTCCCTCGCTGTCCATGCCTGCCTCCTCGGCGCGCTCGAGCACCTCACGCAGCCCCTCGTCCTTGCCGAACTGCAGCGCGGCGATCAGCACATCGCTGCCCGCCCCCGGCGGATAGGGTTCTTCGAGCTGCTTGCCAAAGCGCGCGCGCAGGTCCGGATCCGGCACCATCTGCGAGAGGTCCGCGATGATCGGCGCGGCCTTGGCCTCGAATGCGGCGCGCTCGGCCGGGTCCAGTTCCTCGGCCTTGAGCCTCAGCGCCTCGATCGTGCGCTCGGAATAGTCGATCGCGTCACCGACGGTCTTGATGTCCTTCATGTCTATCTCTCCTTCGGTGAAGTTCCACGGCGTGCCCGAGCCAAGCCCGTCCGCCATGCCGCGCACGGCGCGCGCCATGTGGTGCCGGTCCATCCGGTCCAGCAGGTCGGCGAGGTTCTTGTAGTCCTTGGCGAAGCCCACCACCTGCGCCTGCGCGATAGCGGATTGCTGGGCCGTCATGACGATCTCGCGCGGCAGGCGGGCCTCTTCCTTGGCGCGGTAGATCTCCTCGATTCCGGCGGGCTTCTCGAAGATGCCGCGCTCAAGCCGGGTGGTCGCATCAAGCATCACGCCATAGCGTTCCGCGATCTCAGCCTGCTTCTCGCGCATGAGCTGCGGCGACATCACGCCCTCGGCCCAACAGGAAAACCAGGTGCCCTTCTCGACGCCGCGATTGTTCAGGATGATGTGCGCGTGCTTGTGCGCCCGGTCGTCATGGACAGCGAGAACATAGTCCCACTGATCGCCATATTCGCCGCTCTCGAAGAAATGCTCCGTCCAGTCCATGGCGATGTCACGGACCTGGTCGACCGTCACGTCGGTCGGGAACGAGAGCAGCATGTGCGAGGTGAACCCGAGCTTGGTCGAGCCGCGCCAGGTCCCGGCCCAGTCCTCGATGATGTCCTCCTTCTGCTCTTCAGAAAGCACCGCCGCATCGGTCAGCGCGTTGGTCATCGTCGAATAAGTGTAGACCGCCTTGTCGTTGATGTAGGAGATCTGCGCCCCAAGCGACGCACGCGTCTTGCAGCCCCCCGCCCGGATCCGTTTGAACACCGCCGCGCGGCTCTGACCCGAGGCCGCCTTCAGAGCGTTGCGGGCCGACATGGACCCAACGCGCGCGAAACTGCGACCCTGCCGACGGCCCGCCAGCCGCGCGTCGATCCGCGCCGCGGCCTGGCCCCGGATGCGCTCATCCTCCCAGAGCCGACCCATGACCGAGGTGTAGAGGGCGAGTGGATCAGCCATTCCTGACGAGCCTCAATCCGCGCTCGATCCTGCGCGGGCCATCCTCCAGAGCCGCGCTCTCCGCCCCCTGCCCTTCTTCCTCTTGCGGCCACCCCTGATGACGCAGCGCCTGCGCCGCATCCTTCATTCGGCCCATCTCACGGCTCATCGACTGCGCCAGATCGAGCAGTTCGATCAGCACCGCGCGATCCGCCTCCGAGACCTCCAACCGACCGCGATGGACCGCCTTGGCGAGCACCAATCCGGCGTCGCTCACATCCTTCGCCTGACGCCACCCGGCACAGAATTCCGCGACCAGATCACGCGGCACATCGAGAAACCCGCACCGCCCACGCAGCACTGCATTCAGCGCCTGTGACCGGTTGGCATAGCCCCGTTCACGCCACTCCGCGTCGAAGGCTTCCAACTCGGATCGGCTGGCGCGGAAGGCCACCGTCTCGCTCGGATCGCGCACCGCAATCCCCTCGCCCGCCTCCTCTTTCGCGAGCCGGTTCACATGGCGCGGCGAGATGCCAAACGCCGCCGCCAGCTCCTTGGCGCTCTCGCCCGCCGCAAAGCGCCGCGCGACTTCGATGCGCTCATCAAGCTTCAGGTTTTTCGCTGGCCTCGGCACGGGTCAGACCCCTCGGACAAAATGTGCAAACATTGGCCATATCCTGCCAACGTCTTCCTTCTCTCCTTCGCTTATACTTCAATATATCACATTGCGCAATAATACGTTTTGCATGATGTGTTTTTTTGCTGACAATGGACGCCGTCAAGACCCCGCGTTGCAGCGCGCCATGGAACGGGTCCCGCCCACTTCGATGAAGAACAACCAGGTCGAACGAGCTTCCGAAGCTTGTGTTCAAGACGCACGCGACGACAGACAAACCGAACGCTCGAGCCGCTCACGGATCGGGCGCCAGGAACACGAAAACGGCCTGCGCGGGATAGCGCGGGTCACACCCTCTGAGGGCGACACGATGCTTCAGAGTGACGGCGTCAGACCCCTGCGGATCCGAAGACCCGCAGGGGTCTCTGGGTCAGTGACCCAGTCCCTGAGAGCGCAGGTCGTCGTAGCGGCTGCGGGCGATCAGCGCCTCGGTCTCGAGGCTGTCGAGGGTCTGTGGATGGGCGTCTTCATCGAAGGCGGCGAGGTAGGCCTCGAAGGCCATGTCGGCTTGCAGTTCGGCGAGGTCGATGGATTGTTCGAGCGTCATGGTGTGATCCTTTCCGTTGATCGTCGTTGGACGGATCGTGGAAAAGACCGGGGGCATGAGAGCGGGCTGCACCCGGCACGGGGCGGAATGAAATGGAGCACGCCGGGGGAAGGTTTGTTGTGAGCGATGCCTCGGCAGCGCTCAAGGCGTCAGCCGTCCAGAAACCTGCCCCCGGCGTTGCCGACCGCTCGACCCCGGGCTAGCGATCTCTAAGGCCAACAGGTCGACGGAAAGGCGCGCGGCTGTGACACGGATTGGAGACGATGCCCTCCAGACGCATGACGTTCATCTGCGGATTGCACCCTCGCGGCACAAGGTGAGTTCGGCGCCCTGGCAGCTTCGCCGACACGACCCAAGCGCGGGTTGCTCGAATGAGAGAAGGGGTGCACTTGCCTCGCTCAGTGCGCTGCCAGCTCTCCCTGCGGACATTCGGCTCCGCCTCGGGTTCCCACGGTCCACGCTGACACTGAACAGAAAGATCGGAGCCGCATCTGCGACCTTTCCGGTCTTCCTACCCTCCTCTGCGTCCGCGTCGGAAATTTGCGGCATCCTTCGGACACCGATGGTGCGCCGATCGAAGACTAGTTCCCCGGAACGAGGAAAAGCCAGACCGCCGGAGCGGACTGGCTGTTGGCTTAGGCGGCGTCTTTGGGACCCCAGGGGATGACGGCCTGCAGGGACAGATCGTCCTGGTTCGCGGCCTTGCCGAGGTTGGCGTTGAAGCCGTGGTCGCGGATGGTCAGCGTGTAGTAGTCGGCGCCGGTCTCCCTGTTCTGCTTCTTCCAGATGCCACCGCACTCGACCAGCTTGCCGCGCGGGGAACGGCCGAGGACGCGGTGCGTGGGGGCCATCGGGTTCGCGCTTGCGACGGGTTCGACCGTGATGTCGAGGTCGAAGGTCAGGGTCGAGATGGAGCCGACGCCCTTGGCGGTTTCGATGTCAGTGCTGGTGAATTTGATGCAGTTCGTGGTCATTGCTCTTCTCCTTGTTTGCGTTGCAATGATGGTCACCTTGCAGCTGGCCAAGGCCCGGCCACACCGAAGGCGAAGCGCAGCGGAGAGGGGCAGGCGCCGGTCTTTTTGGCGCGCGAGGAATGGCCCGCAGGGACAGGGGAAAAAGATCGGCGACAACCTTTGTGGACGGGACGACAGCTGCGACCAGCATGTCATGCAAAGCAACACATCGGGAGAAGTGCGATGGCCGCGACTGGAAACTGGGTGAACTGCCAATGGAACGACCGGGGGCGGTGTCTTTTCAGCCCTCTCACCCCGAGCCGCAGCCGGACGGGTTCGCGCTTTGCCGAGCCTTGCCCAACGTGGCGCGCCAGCGCACATCCGCAGGCAAGCTGGTCGAGTGTGGTGCCATCTGACTGAGCGATTTCAAGCAGACCGTCGAAGCATCTGCACCGGGCGCGGTTCATCCCGATTTTGAACGACCCCTCTTCGGCAGCCCAATCGTTTGCGATTTCTTGCATCGCAATGATCTCCGGTCCTCTGCCAATTGCTGCCAATGCAATCCGGCAGTCGTCGAGCATCGTTTACGGTCAATGATGGCAGAACAGCATGTCCGGCAATGCGAGGAATACTGCCGGCGGAGGCGCGCTGGACGAGACCATTGAGGCAATCCGCCCCGCCCCAGCGACCGTTACCGAATGGCCGAGATGAAGCGTTGCCACGACCATGCGACGGCTGGTCGGGATGGCTCCGGAGGAGACTGCCCGGCCAGCAGCACGTCGCAGGGAGAGGCAGCGTTTCATCTCGGGGAGGCCGGCTGCGTGCAGCCGGCCGAGTAGGGCGCGGTCCTGACCAAAGGACAGGAGGGGCCATGATCAATAGGACGGGACAGCAGAGGGACAATAGACCTCCTCAAGTTCTATCACCCACGGCCACGAGCCGAAAATGGCCGCACTAGTTCCGCACGTAACAACCGTCGCTTTGAAACATTAGGCACCCGAGGAAAACCGATTACTTGCGGTTGCTGTACTGATGTTCGCCACTAGAAGTTGCAATCGCAGGACGGACGCACCACAATATATCTAGAGTCGGCACTAGATGTTCTCTGCCCACCCACAAGCTCCACGAGACGAGGTAAGATTGAAGACACCGATTTTTGTAAGCTTCGACTTTGACAACGACCGACGGCTAAAGGATTTCATAATCCAACAAGCTCGTAGGCCCGACTCGCCGTTCCAAGTCATCGATCACTCGTTGAAGGAAGCAGCTCCCGAGATGAGTTGGGAGGCCAAGGCTTATAGGGCAATCGGTAGAGCCAGGGTTGTGCTCGTCATGGTCGGTCCTCAAACGCACCGCGCGCCCGGTGTATTGAAGGAAATCAAAATGGCCCGGGATCAAGGGAAAAAAGTGGTACAAATCATTGGCTATCGAGACGGAAACTACACTCCGGTCAAGGATGCCGGGCAACTCTATCGTTGGAATTGGGAAAACCTAAGAAAAATACTTAGCTAAACCGGCTGCGAACTCACATTAGATCAGTCACGATTCCACCCTAATCCGAGGAACCCAAATGGCCCGTCGCGTTTTCTTTAGTTTTCACTTCAATAACGATCACTCACGCACCCAGCTCGTACGGAATATGAACTCTCTTGAGGGCAACAGTCCCGTGACGCCCAACCGCTGGGAAGAAATCAAAAATACAGGCGAAGCCGCCATCAAGAAGTGGATAAATGACAATATGGCAGGGAAATCCTGCGTGGTCGTGCTAGTAGGAAGCGAAACAGCATCCCGGCAATGGGTTCGGTACGAAATAAGAAAGGCCTGGGAAGAAGGGAAAGGCGTCCTTGGCATTCATATCCACGGACTCAAAGACTTGAACGGCAATACTTCCACAAAAGGTACCAGTCCCTTTACAGACCTCAAGGTGTCTGAAGATGGCAGACTTGTGACGCTGGGATCAGCTCCGACACTGAAGAATCCTGCCGGAAGCACGAGCAAGGATATCTACGCCAGCATCCAAACTAACATCGAAAGCTGGATTGAAGAGGCAATCCAAAATCGCGCCAAGTACAAATAAGATCACGGACCCAAACTGGGCTTCAGTGCAATCTGAACCAGGAATATCGGCAGACTTTTATTCGGAGCATTATCCACATGAAGAAAGACGTAGAACGCTTTGTCGAAAAGTTTGTCGAAGAAATCCGCTCCGAAAATGCAGCTGTATTCCTTGGCGCGGGTGCGTCCAAAGCTGCAGGACATGTGGACTGGTCGGAGCTTCTTGCGCCGTTGGCGAAAGAACTTGAACTTGACATCGAAAAAGAGAGTGATCTTGTCGCTTTGGCGCAATTCTATGAAAACCAGACCCGAGACCGGGCGACGATCAATCAGGCGATATTGGATGCGTTGGGTCGAAATGTCGAACCAACCGAAAATCACCGAATACTGGCGTCCCTCGACATCCCGGTTTTCTGGACGACGAACTATGACCGGCTTATTGAGGACTCTCTTCGTGAAGCTGGTAAAATCGCAGATGTAAAATACACGGTTCCCCAGCTCGCAACCACGAGATCGAAGCGACATGCCATCGTCTATAAAATGCACGGTGATGTTGAACACCCGGCCAACGCAATTCTAACAAAAGATGACTACGAAAAGTACTTCAAGACTCACGGCGCATATATTACGGCACTTTCTGGGGACCTGGTCTCAAAGACATTTGTCTTCATTGGGTTCAGCTTCTCTGACCCCAACTTGGACTACATTCTTTCGCGCGTTCGCGTAACGTTTGAGAAGAACCAAAGACGGCACTTTGCATTCTTTAAGAACCGATCACGGCAAGCGGACGAGAGTGACGAAGATTTTAGGCTCGCGCTGACACGACAACGCCTAATGATTGAGGACCTGAAGAGGTTCAACATTCACGCAATCTTGGTGGATGAGTATGAAGAAATCACGGAAGCGCTTCGAGAGGTGGCACGGCGTTTCCGCATGAGAACCATATTCGTTTCTGCTAGCGCATCTGAATTTTCGCCCTGGGGAGAAGACGCAGTTACGGGTTTTATGCGAAAACTCGGTTCGCTGCTGGTTGAGAACTCACTTCGGATTAGCACGGGCCTCGGTCTGGGCGTAGGCAATGCGCTTTTCACCGGAGCCCTAGAGGAGGTGTATAGAAATCTAGATCGCCAGGTAGATGATCACCTGCTTGTTCGCCCATTTCCTCAGTTTGTCGAAGATAAGGATGAACGCGAAAAGTTGTGGAAGACATACCGGGACGATTTCATTCCTTCAGCTGGAATGGCAATTTTCTTGTTTGGAAACAAGATCGTTGAAGGAAAGGTCGTTGAAGCGAATGGGATGGTTTCCGAGTTCGAAATCGCTGCGGAACACGGCCTCGTCTTGCTACCAGTGGGTGCCACTGGTTCCACCGCTGGTGCTCTTGCGAAACGCATACTAGAGGACCCCACATCTTATCCGAGTGTTCCCTCAGAGCTACTGCCACTCATTGAGAAGCTGAATGATCCTGTGACTTCGTTGGACGAACTCCTGCAACCGATCGTGGATCTGGTTCGCATCACCGAAAAGTTCGGAAAGTAACGATCCTTCCCTTGAAGCTGCGGAGAAATACCATGCCAATTTCCATGACAGATATCAGGCTCCAAGCACGAATGGGGGACAGGCGTGTTGCGAAGTCGCTGGCTGAAGCCCAACAGAACAGACTCACTACAGCATTCCTTTGCCATTCCCACCAAGATCGCGACCTCGTGCAGGGCCTGATTAACCTACTGACAAGGGCGGGTTGGCACGTATATGTGGATTGGATGGACAATTCCATGCCGAGTAAACCCAATCGGACAACCGCAGACAAAATCAAGAAGCGCATCAGGGAACTCGACTATTTCCTGTTTCTTGCTACCTCAAATTCAGTTTCTTCGCGATGGTGTCCTTGGGAAATCGGCTATGCCGATCCATACAAGTCCCCCGAGAATCTACTGATAATCCCTACGCGCGAGGGTACGGTCACCCATGGGAACGAATACTTGGATCTTTACCGAAGGATTGATGTACGTACGGATGGGAGCTTCGCCGCAGTTGATCCGGGGTCACTATACGGCACCGATTTACGGAATTTGAGGTAATCGGGCATGATTGTCATGGTCTCAACCGCTCTGACAACCTGCTAAGGCAACTAAGATCGACCTTGGAAGAACACGCGTCGAGAACCAATAGTTCGTGATGCAGATAGGGGTGGAACTTTTCCGAAACAAGGTTTCCAGCATCACCGAAGAGGTCTCGCGCATCTTTCGCCGAAATCCTTCCAAGCACCGCCCGTAGATCGGGGGTTTCGTCCCCGTTCTCCACCAGCAGAAACCCGTCGTGCTGCTCGACTGAAAACCCCTCGCTTCTCAGAGCGAGCGCGAGGGTTGATGTCTTCACCGTACCGACCCGCGTCGCAATGACTGATGTACGCTCGCCGATGCTGCGTATGTTATTGGCCCTAAACCCCAGCTGTTCATAGTGAGCACGCGCTTCCTCGAGCATCATCAAAGAGACTGTGTCCATGTAATCTGGGCTGGAATCCCCCTCGAGCACGGCGAACATTCGGTCGATCACCTTGTCATGAATGTCCCCAGCATCGCCGCCGAAGACTGGAGGCACACCAGCCTTCGCGGGCTTGACGACGATGACCTTTTCACGATCATGGATTTCTTGAACCACCCAACGCCTACCAGAAAAAATCAGCAGCATCCCGGGAGCAAGAACATTGTCGATTGGTAGGGTTCCAAGATCCCGCCCCTCTGCAACCAAACGGAATTCTTCAGGTGTCTGAAACACGGCATAGAAGCTGTAATGCTCAACCAGCTTTTCGCCTGTCGGTCCCAAGAGTAACAGCCCACTTGCGGCTTGTTCGATCAAGCTGGTTTCAGGATGACCGATCGCACGCAATACATCTGCGAATATATCGGTTGTGACCTTTCGAAAAGGGCCTTCGCGGCAAAGGACGTTGTAGACCGCGCTTGCAGACGCACCGCCGCGCTGCGCAATAACTGATAGTATCTGATGGACGAGCGTCGAAAGGTGAAGGGCTTGCGGTTTTGGTGGTTCGCACCAACCTTCCAGCAGCAGGTCTATCATCGCGATGGACCTGATCAGGCCGAGGCGAAGACGATCCACGAAGCTACTCTCCGGCGTCAACTTGGCTTCGACAGCGTACTGCCTGAGAATGGCCGGTTGTCCTTCACGCCGGCCTGACCGGCCAAGCCGTTGTCGCAACGCCGCGACGCTGAATGGCGCGCCAATTTGAGCCACGCAAGTCACGTCACCGATGTCGATTCCAAGCTCGAGCGTCGACGTGCAAACGGCGGTTGTCGGTTTGGCAGGATCCTTTAAGCGCCGTTCTACGAAGTCACGGTGTTCTCGGGAGAGGCTCGCGTGGTGGGGATAGAATTCCTGTGGCAGGTGCTCCCGTTCGCAAAGCTCCCGCAACCGATCTGCGTAAATCTCGACCCGTTGGCGCGCTCCGGCGAAGACCAGGTTGTCACTGCCTCGAAGGTGTTTGAACAGATGGGCTGCTATCGCGTCCGTTGCGGATGGGCTGTTTTCATCCTCATCGCCTGAGAGGTAGCCGCGAAGCTGAAGCTTCAATTCTGCCTCGCCGCCATCTGCTTCGATCAGCTGGACAGAGCTTGCTGCGTCAGGGCGAAGATAGGCCTTGGCGAGGTCCATGTCGCCTAGCGTAGCTGACAGACCTATCCGACGGATTGGGCGCTTTATCGCGAGCTCGAGCCTTGTGAGCAGTGAACGAAGCTGGACACCGCGTTCGCTATCCAGAACCGTATGCAGTTCGTCGATCACGACCGCCCGCGTGGCCCCAAATAGGCGGGCAATTTCCAAACCGCGACGAATGAAAAGCGCTTCAAGGGACTCTGGGGTTATCAGCAGGATCCCTTTTGGAGATTTCAACGCGCGCGTCTTGATCGATTGCGAGACATCCCCGTGCCAGGGAACAACCGGAAGCTCTGCTTCCTGGCAGATGCCCTCCAGCCGCATGGCCTGGTCCGTGATCAAGGCTTTCAGCGGACCGATGTAGAGCAGGTCGAAACCGGTGCCGCCCGACGGCTCGTCAAGCACCTGTGAAATCAACGGCAGGAACGCCGCCTCGGTCTTTCCGCCCGCCGTGGACGCCGCAACGATTAAATCGGCGTTGGTCTCGTAGATCGTCCGGATGGATCGCGCCTGGATGTCGCGAAGTTCGCGCCATCCTTTCTGGCGTATCCATTTCTGCACAGGCCTCGCCAGTTTGTCGAACGCACTGCTCATCGGCGTCAGAGCTTGAAGCTGATCAGGTCATCGTCACCGGGGTCTTGGGTGCCAGTCGCCTCGTCTACCTCAGTCATGTCTTCGCCGAGGTCTTCGGACACCTCGATCTTTTCGATCAGATCGCTCCACTCGACACCGGGGTTTTGCTCAAGCACGGAAAGCAGGTTCACGAATGCCGTCACCGTATTGCGCGGGGTGCGGAAGTAAGCTTCACCGATCCGGTCCGAGCAATGCGCCATAAAGGCTTCGAGCGCGTCGTCCGGCAGAGCACCGGCATCGTCCTGCATGATCCGCCGGACATTGGCCAGAAGAACGAAGAGATCTTCAGGGGTCAGGCTGGCCAGCCGGACAACGGGTCCTGAAAGGTCGACCAATCCATCTCGCGCGAAGGTGTTCTCGGCCAAACGCGATTGAAGGGCTTCGTAGCTGTAGAGCCCTCGACGGGTGTTCATCAGAAACTCCGGGGTCCCGCCCATCAAAAATCCGAGGTTCTCGGCACTGCCCTGCAGCACATCATTCAGGATCCGTAGGATCTGTTCGTAGTTTGCATTGCGGGCCTGCGACGATGTGAGCTTGTAGAGGTTCACCATCTCGTCGAGGCCGACGAGTAGGCCTTTGTAACCGGCTTCACACACGAATGCCGACATCAGCTTCAGATGGTCGTAGACACTGGCATCGTCGATGATCGTTCGCACGCCAAGCGCCTTGCGCGCGTCGGTACGTGTCGCGAATTCACCGCGCAGCCATCTCAGGGCTGCGGATTTCAGCTCGTCGTCGCCTGTTTCATGGCCTTCCCAATATCGACGGATGACTTCGGCGAACTCAAACCCTCCGGTGAGTTCTTCGTAAGCGGTCGCTGGGCAGCACGTTCAACTCAGCTTGACGGCCTGAAGTTCCATGGCAGCAGATCGTCGATGCGGCTTTGAGGATGGCCATTGGCGATCGCGGTCAGGGTTGCCTTCAAGTAGGCGAAGGGCTCGATGCCATTGATCTTGCAGGTTTCGATCAGGGAGGCGATGCGGCCCCAGGCGATTCCGCCTTCGTCATGGCCCGCGAAGAGTGCGTTTTTACGATTGAGGGCGATGGGGCGGATCAGGTTTTCAACCCTGTTGGAGTCGATCTCGACGCGGCCGTCGGTCAGGAATGTTTGCAACCCGTCCCAATGGTTATGGATGTAGGTCAGCTTTTCGCCCAGCCGGGATTTGGCGGAGATCTTGCGGCGTTGTGCCTGCAGCCAGTCACCGAAGGCCGCCACCAATGGCGCAGCTCGGGATTGTCGGGCAGAGAGACGCTGACCGGGCGAGATGCCACGGATGTCGGCCTCGACGGCGTAGAACTCGGCGATGCGACGCAGACCTTCGGCCGCGATCTCTGATCCGTCGCGGTCAAATACTTCCTTGAGCTTACGCCGCGCATGCGCCCAGCAATGCGCCACCCGAATGGGCACGCCGCCCTTGCGCGAGGGTTTGGTCAGCCGATTGTAGCCAGTATAGCCGTCGATTTGCAGGATGCCATTGAAGCCTGTGAGGAAATTTTCGGCATTCTCCCCCGCCCGACCGGGGGCGTAAAAGTAGACTACGCCAGGCGGGTCATCGCCGCCCCAGGGCCTATCATCGCGGGCCAGCGCCCAG
>NZ_LGHT01000044.1 GCF_001202035.1 Pseudorhodobacter wandonensis
GGGTCTGGGGGAGGGGCAGACAGCCCCTCCCCCAGCGCCGGCCACTAGCGTAACCTAACCCGCGCGCGCGCCGATCTGCCAACCCCGTCAATTACCGACAAAACCACAAACCCCGGCCCCGCCATCGGCACCACACTATCGCGCCCGCGCGCCGCCACGACTAAGGGCTGCCCATCGGCCAACCATGTAAACGGCCCCACCCCGCCGCGTACCCGCAGCAGCAAACCGCCTTCCATCAGCTCTACTTCCGCCCCGTCGGGCGGAAAGGCCACCGCAGGCGCGTCCGCCACCTCAAACGCGGCCGCGCGCGCCCGAAACTGCCGCAACGGCTGCGGCAAACCGGCATTGGCCACCATCAAGGTCGCGGCCGGGGGCGCTGGCAAAGGCTCTAACCCCCGTTTCAACCGCGCAAAGGCCTGAAACAACACCGGCGCCGCAAGATCACCACCAAAGGCCCCCGGCACAGGCGTGCCATCGGCCCGCCCCATCCAGACGCCAATCACATGCGCCCCGTCAAAGCCAATCGCCCAGGCATCGCGGTGCCCGTAGCTGGTGCCGGTTTTATAGGCCAATCGGTTCACTGGCGCACCCGCAGGCGGTGGCATGCCCGATAGGATATCGCCCACCTCCCACGCCGCCACCGCCGACAGCACGCGCACGCCATCAACACCCGCACCCGTCACCCACAACGGCCGTGCCACCCCGCCACGCGCAATCGAGGCGTAGAGGCTGACCATATCCTCAAGCGTCACGCCCAGCCCGCCCAGCGCGATCGCCAGCCCCGGCTTGCCCCCCGGCACCCGCGCATCTACCCCCGCGCGGTGCATCGCCGCCAACAGTTTGGCGGGCCCCAAAGCGTCGGTCAGCGCCACCACGGGCAGGTTTAGTGACAGTTGCAGCGCCTCACGCACCCGCACCATACCGCGAAACACCTTGTCAAAATTCTGCGGCGCATAGCCGCCAAAATCCATCGGCCTATCTTCGATCAAGGTTTCGGGATGCGCCAGCCCCGCATCAAAGGCCAAGCCATAGACCAGCGGCTTTAGCGTAGACCCCGGGCTGCGCCACGCCCGCGTCATATCAACAAAGCCTTGCCGCGCGTCGGCACGGTAGGCCGCCGACCCCACACTCGCCAGCATTTCACCCGAGCGATGATCGGCGACGACAATCGCCACCTGCAGCCGATCACCTTGGGCCGCGACCGCCTGTGCGGCCAACTCCTCCAAACGCGCTTGCAATGCGGCGTCAATTGTTGTGCGGTGCAGGGCTGCATCCGGCGCTGCCGCGACAACCCTGTCGGCGACATGCGGGGCCAGCGCCGGAAAATCGCGCCGGACCAGCGGTACAGCCTCTCGCTGCGCCGCCGCTGCTTGATCGGCGCTTATCACGCCTGCCGCCACCGCTCGGGCCAGCACCTTTGCCCGTGCCGCGCTTGCGACATCGGGCGCGCGGTCGGGTCTGCGGGTTTCGGGCGATTGCGGCAGGGCCACCAACAGCGCCGATTGCGCAGGCGTCAACCGCTTTGGTTCCTTGCCGAAATAGGCGAGTGACGCCGCCCGCACACCTTCCAGATTGCCGCCATATGGCGCGATTTCATAGTAAAGTTGCAAAATCTGCGCCTTGCTCAGCCGCCGTTCCAGCGCCAGTGCCACCCGCGCTTGCCGCAGCTTGCCCGCCAATTGGCCGGTCCCAGAATCCTCGAGCAACCGCGCAACCTGCATCGTCAGGGTTGAGCCCCCCGAAACCACGCGGCCATGGCGCAATGCCTGCCCCAAGGCACGCGCCAGCGCCCAAGGGTCTACGCCCGCGTGGCTGTAAAACCGCTTATCCTCATAGGCCACCAACACGGCGGTAAAACCGGCATCTACCGCCCCCTCGGCCACCGCCATGCGCCAGCGCCCTTCGGCCACAGTATAGGCGCGCAGCAAGCGCCCATCACGGGCAAGCACCTCGACCGAGGTTTCGATCGCCAGATCAGGCAGAACCGTTGCATCGACCCACCTGTCGCCTGCATCCCGCGCAATGGCCCCTGCCCAAAGGGCAAAGGCCAATGCGAACAGAGGCCGTGCCTTGAAAACCGGCGCGCGCAGCATCACTCGGTAATGGAAACGCGGCCCGCATCGGATTGGGCGCGGTAATCGGGGCGGTACATATCCTCAACAGATGCCGCCGGATGGTGGAAGTTGCCCGGCGAGACCGCCCGTACCACATAGGCCAGACGGAAACTGTCACTGCCGCTCCAATCCACGGCCGTCAGGAAACGGTCTTGGCGGAACTCGCTATGCGCCACATCGTTTTGCACATCCAGCCAGTCAAACCCGCCCACATCGCCACCGCGCAGCAGGTTGGGGTTATCAATCTCAAACCCTGCGGGCAGTGGGTCAGCCACCATTAGCCGCGCCTCGGCGGTGCCAAAGGGGATGACTTCCAGCACCACAACCAAGCGTTCACCCGCCTTTACCCCACCGTCGAGCGACACAGGTTCGCCCTCGATCGTGTAATAACTGCGTGTGATCGCATAGCCGTTGCCACCCGCCGGCCCAGGAACCTCGGGCACGCCGTAGGCTGTCAGCGTCAGGGTAGTGGGTTTGCCGGAGCCATTGGCCACTGCGACGGTTTGCGCGTCACCTGCCTTTAGCACCCGCACCAAAGGCCCATCAACCGCGGCACCGTTCAGTGTGATGCCATCGGTTCCGGGCCGGTCGATCAGCGCATTGGCGGCAAGAAGCGTCCACGTCGCCTCTTGCGTAGACAGGTTGCGCCCATTGGGCCGCAAGGCCACGGCCAGCGCTTCACGGTCCAACACGTTGGACCCTGCCTCAACCGCCAATGTCAGCACTGCTGCGGCGTCACGGCGGCTGCTGCCGTAATCGGCGCGATAGCTTTGCACATCATTATAGGACTGATACGCAGCGATCCGCGCACCGGCACGTGTGAACATCGCATCGGCGCGGCGTTGGTCGCCGTAATTGGCCAGTGCCGCCCCCAGTTGTGCCTGCGCAATCGGGGTGGCAAAAGCATCGGCCTTTACATCGGCATAATAACGCAAATCACCAATCGCCGCCGCCCCTTCGCGGGCCAGAACCATCAACGCATAGGCCAATGCCTCGCCGCCCTCATCAAAGTCGGACGCATAGTTCACACGGTTGCGCAGGTTATCCAAAGCCGAGCGGAACGCGACATCCGGCACAGCATAACCCTGTGCGCGCGCACGGCTTAGGAAGTCGGTAACATAGGCATCCAGCCACGCATCGCCTTGGCTTGGCCCCCAAAGGCCAAAGCCACCTTCGGAGCCTTGGTTTGTTAGCACCTCGGCCACGGCTTGGGTGATGCGGGTGCTGATATTATCTGCCCCTTTCAACTGCATCGCCTGCGCCACTTGGTCAAAATAGATCAGCGGCAAGGCACGTGAAGTGATCTGTTCGGTACAACCGTAGGGATAGCGGTCCAACGCCGCCAGCAGCCCCGGCGCATCCAACCGCGCAATCGGGCCGACAGCCATCGTGGCAAGGCCAGACCCCGCCGCAAACCCGTCAAACGCCGCTTGATCCAGCGTAAAGGTTTGACCCGCCGCCAGTTCCAGCCGCGTGGTGCGGGCGATTTCGGGGTCGCCGCGTTGAACGGGAATCTGCAAGGTTTTGGTCAGTTGTTTGCCATCAGGTGTGGTCAGCGCTACCGATACCGACTGCACGCCTTCGGCCCCCGCCGTGACAGGCACCGAAAACACGGCTTTGCCGCCCTCGGCCAGGTCAAAGCCCGAAGGCACTGCGCCCAGCGTCAAACCATTGGCAGTCACATCCAGCCCCATGCGACCCGCTGGTCCCTTGGCATGGACAATTTCCAGCAACATCCGGCTTTGATCACCCGGCGCCATAAAGCGCGGCACGGATGCGGTGACAACCACAGGGTCGCGCACCAACACATCAGCCTGCGCCTGCCCGACACCGGTTTTTGACCAGACAACCGCAATCACCCGCACAGTCCCGTTAAACGAGGGCAGATCAAACGTGGCACGGGCATAGCCATCGGCCGCAACAGTGACAGGGCCGGTGAAATAGGCTACCAGCTCTTCGGTCGGAGGCGGTGCCTCTAGCCGCGCTTGGCCCGCACTGTCACCACCCGACCGCACCGTGCCTTCCGCGCCATTCAACCCGTCGATCAAGCGGCCATAAACATCCCGAATGCCCACGCCCAGCTTGCGTTGACCAAAGTAATGCGCCTTTGGGTCAGGTGATTTAAACGACGTCAGGTTCAAAATCCCCACGTCTACTGCCGCGATTGTGGCATAGGCGGTATCGCCTGCTTTCAACCCGTCTACCTTTACTGCAACCTCCATCGGGCCGCGCGGGGCGACTTCGGCACCAACCTCAATCACTGCGTTCAACGCCTTTTCACCGGGGTCGATGCTGGCATGGGCAAGGCCCATCGCACGGGCAGGGTTGCGGCCCGCAGCCACATCCATTGGCCGCAACACGGACGCGGTGACATAGACACCGGCGCCCCATTCGGACGTTACATCCAACGGGATGATATTCTCGCCCTCGGTTACCTCAACCATCTTCATCGTGACCAAGCGGTTGGACAGAACCGACACCAGCGCTGTACCTGCAGCCCGTGGCACAATGCGCAACTGCGCCACATCGCCGGGCGCAAAGGCCGGTTTATCCAGTGACAGTTCCAGCGTGTCAGGCGTTGCGGTTACATCGGCAGGCGCATACCAACCGGCATAGAACTGCTGCGTGGTCGAGGCATTGCCGCCATCCGTTTGCACAACCTCCAGCTCGTATTCGCCCCACTGCACTGCGCCCGAAATATCCAGCGGTGCCGCGCCCAAGTCGGCCACACCATCGGCTACTCGTTCGCGGTTGGTTACTGGTTCCCAGTACCAATTTCCATATTCCTGATACCACTGATAGCGGGTCTCAATGCGTGATAGCTCCCATTTCACTGCCATTGGAACGGGGGTTTCATTTGGCCCCACTGCTACAACAGAAAACCGCGCGTCTGAGCCTTCTGAGACCACGCCATCAAACAGCGGCTTTACCCCGATCATCGCGGCCGAGGGCTGCAAAGCGCGGGTGATGCGGCGTTCCACCGGCCGGCCCGAGCCTTCGGCAACCCGCGCCACAACGATAATCTCCATCGGGCGCGCCGGGTCTGGCACATCGGTCATGGCCAAGGATACCACTGCATGGCCATCGCTATCGGTCATGTCCCCGCCAAACCCTTCCATACGGGTGTTGAACGGTTCATCCGCGCGGCCGAATGTGTAGCCGGGAAAGGCCGCAAGGCCCTTGGCGGCACGCAAGATCACATCACCTTCGATCGCCAGATCGGCACCGGGGGCGCCGAACAGATACTTGGCATCCACTGTCAAATCGGGCGTATCGCCCAGCCGGATCGGGGTTTCGGGCAGGGCGAGCGTGAAATCGATCCGCTCGGGCAAGAAATCCTCAACCAGAAAGGTTTTCGCGGCCAAGGGGGCTGCATCCAGATCGGCCAGCAGTTCCAACCGCCATGTCCCACGCGGCGCACTGCCTGCGATGGGCAGAGCAAAGACATGGCCACCGCCGCCCGCATCCTCGGCCAAGGCGCGGGAATATTCGACGCCGTCAGGGCGTTTTACAATCGCGGTCAAGGGCAAGCCATCAATCGCCGCTGCGTCGGCATCCCGTGCCAACGCTGTCGCATAGACGGTTTCACCGGCATGATAGGCGCCCCGATCCGTGGTCAAAAACACGTCAATCGGCGGGGCAGGTTCGCGCCCTTCGACGCCGCGATCGGACAGGTCAAACTCCGGGTCCGTCAGCGACAAAAACGCCATGTCGTCGGCGCCATCCTTAGCCACCAGCATCGCAGGCGCCAGCGCCCCTGTGCCGCGCGTCAAAGCAGCCGGAAACACGGCATAGCCCTGCGCATCGGTCGCGACAGTGCCCAACACTTCGTTGCTGCGGCTGAGCAATTCTACCGAAACCCCCGGCTTTGCCCCCGCCGTGCCAAGACTGCGGATGACAACATGCAACCCGTCAATCCCCGACAATGACGTGATGCCCAGATCAGAGACCACAAACCACTGCCACGCCGGGGCCACCTCATCACCATACGTGCCGGGTATCTGCGCCCGCAGTGCAAAAATGCCGGCACCTTGGCCCGCCAAAGCCGCGGTCATCGGCAGGCGGGTGGTCATATCCTTGTTCACCTCAACCGCCAGATCGGCCTCGCCTTTCCAGATTTCCGCGCCGACACCGCGGGCAAAATCATCCTCGCGCCAATAAGACATCGGTTCGCCGAAATAATCGCCCTGAATGGCGCGCAGGATGTTGCGGTCGGTCACACGAAACAGCGTCAGATCAACCTTGGCGGCATTGACCGATTCCACCGGCAGCGCAGCCCCATCATCCAGTTTTGGCAACACATAGGCCCGCCCCGGAAAGCGCACAGCCGGCGTCCGGTCGCGCACATAGGCGGTAATCGTAACCGGCTTTACCGTGGTCTGACCATCGGCTGCCGGAATACCCGCGCGAAAGGTCAGGCTGTGGCGCTCACCATGCGAAACACCTTCGACACACAACATTTGATCGCCGGATTTTTCGACAGTCAAACCTGCCTGATCGACCTGCACGAATTTTTCGAAATCCACACCGGTTTTGGCAAGGTCATCCGAAAAGGTCGCGCAGATGCGAGGGCGGGCGGAATCGGATTGCACGTCATGCTCGGTAATCCGAAAGCCGTATTTCCCGATGGCCTCATCCAGCGCCACCTCGGTATCGCTGCGCGGCTGGATTTCTTGCGCCAATCGCAGCGCAGGCACCATGTCGCGGCCACGGCCACGCGCCTCTAGCATCTCGGCCATTTCAACCAACAGCGTATGCTGCAAACCGGGCGAGGTTGCGCGCAGATAGCCGTTGATGCTGGCGTTCAAGGCGCGTTCCTGCAGTTCACTGCGGGAATTCGGATTGCTGATCGCTGCCACCTGCAACAGCCGTGCATATTCGGCCCAATCCTCGGCGGCATCGGTCAGGTTCAGCGCCGCCCCGACAAAAGAGCTGGCCCGCAACACGCTGCCTTGCGCCTCTTCGGCCCGTGCGGCCTCCATATGCTCGGCCGCGCTCCACGGGCCAGTCAAATGCCGCGCGGCAAGCCCTTCGGCCAAGGCTTTGGCATCTGAAAAATCGCCAGGGTTCAGAAAGGTCAGTTGCTTTGACCGGGTCTGCGCAAGGTCCGTGGCCCCCGGCGCGGACGAAACCACAAACGCCGAAAACGCACCGGCATAATCCGTAGGCGACCCAGGCCCGGCCTTTAGAAAACAAGAGCCATTGCGCGCATTAAACGTAAATGCTGTGCACGATTTGTTGGACAAACACGCCCTTTGGCACGCCTCCAGCACGGTATCGAACAAGGTCGCAATATCGCCACCGGGCAAATCGACGTCGCGGGTCATGACAAACCGCTTTTCCGGTACCAAATCTTGCGCTGTGCTGATCGCGGGCAGACCGAGCGCCAAAACAGCTGCGACGACACCGAAGCCGATTCTCTGAAACAATTTCATTCTAAAAACCCCTAACGAAAATAATCCGGGGCAGTGCGTCATGCCAAACCAACAAACCCGCCGCTGCCCAAAAATGCCCGCAAGCTTGCAATAACTCTGCCATGCCCCACTGCGATAAAGCAAGGATTCTGGCAAACTCTTTCGCCATTAACCATCGCTTCATCTTGTTGCGCCAATCTTGGACATAGCAAAGGGCAGAAGGCCCGATATGGCCCAAGAATCTGATGGCAATGGTTGAACCGCGTATGGATATCGTAGACAGATTGGCGAAAGAGCGGCGCGCAAGATTAGGGGCAGAACGCCTGCTGGAACAAAAGCAGCGCGAACTTTTCGCCGCCAATGAAAAGCTGGCGCTGCATGCGCGGGCGTTGTCGGAACAAATCGTCGAACAGCGCCATATGACCAAGGCCGCGGTGTCCGAGGCGCAGATGCTCAAAGGCCAGAACTCGCGGTTCATAACGGATCTTGAGGCGGCCCATACCTCGGCCGTGATGGCGGAGCGGCGGCTGCGCGATTCGGTGAATGCCTTGCATGATGGTTTTGCCGTGTTCGACGACAAACACCGGCTTCTGGTCGCCAACCGCGCCTACCTTTCTCCCTATGCCGACTATAATATCGGCCCAGGCACACCCTACCGCGAGATTCTGAAACTGACGGCTGAGGAAGGTATGGTGAACTTGGGCGAGGAAAGCCCCGCCGAATGGGTGGAACGTATGTTGGCCCGCTGGGACAATGACCCAATTCCGCATGAAACAGTTCAAACCACCAACGGCCAGTGGCTGCGGCTTGTGGATCGGCGGGCACGCGATGGCGATATGGTTTGCGTGGCGTTGAACACCACCCAGCAAATGCGCATTTGGGCCGCATTAGAGGCGATTCCCGATGGGTTTGTGCTGTTTGACCGCGAAGAAAGGCTGCTGGCCTGCAACCAGCGCTACAAGGAAATTTACCCGGAAAGCGCAGCCCTGATGACCCCTGGCATCAGTTATGAGCAAATTCTGCGCGCCGGCGTCACCGCAGGCGTCTATGCCGATGCAGCCGGACGCGAGGAAGCCTGGATTGAAGAACGCATCGGCCAGCCGCTGACTGGCCCTATCGTGCGCGAACAAGAGCTGACAGATGGCCGCTGGCTCCGCGTGCTCGAGCAACCCACCCCCGATGGCGGCCGGGTCGGCCTGCGCGTTGACATCACCCACCAAAAGGAACAACAAGCCGCGCTGGATGAGGCCCGCAAAGCAGCCGAAGCCGCGAACCGCGCCAAATCGGCCTTTCTCGCGAATATGAGCCACGAAATCCGCACCCCGATGAACGGCGTCGTCGGCATGGCCGAACTGCTGTGCGATACCGGCCTGACCGAGGAACAGCGCCTGTTCGCCGAAACCATCCGGTCCTCGGGTGAGGCGCTTTTGGTCATCATCAACGATATTCTGGACTATTCGAAGATTGAAGCCGAACGGCTGACCCTGCACCCCGAACCCTTTGATCTTGAACGTTTGATCCATGAGGTTGCAATGCTGCTGCAACCCAGCGCCCGCGAGCGCGGGCTGGATCTGATGATCGATTATGATCTGTTTTTGCCCACCCGCTTTGTGGGTGATGTTGGTCGCTTGCGGCAGGTTCTGACCAATCTTGTCGGCAATGCTGTGAAGTTCACCGAAGAAGGCCATGTCCTGATCCGCATCGTCGGGTTGGAAAACGATCCGGGCAGCCAGCAGTTGCATATTTCCGTCGAAGATACTGGTATCGGCATTCCCGCCGATCAGCTTGAGCATGTCTTTGGCGAGTTTAATCAGGTTGAATCTGCTGCAAACCGCAAGTTTGAAGGCACCGGCCTTGGCCTCGCAATTTCAAAAAGCCTGATTGAACGGATGGATGGCTCGGTCTGGGTTGACAGCGAGTTGGGCCAAGGCTCTTGCTTTGGCTTTCGCCTGCAACTTCCCATTGCCGAAGATCAGTCTGCCCCGCCCGATCCGGTATTGTTGCGCCGCGCGTTGGTCGTCGATGACCAATTCATCAACCGCACGATACTTGAACGCCAACTGCTGACTTGCGGCATGCAGGTTACGCTGTGTCGTTCAGCTGCCGAAGTTATTGCCGAGCTGGCCCGAGACCGCGATTATGACGTGTTGATAACCGACCATGAAATGCCCGAAATGAACGGGGTACAGCTGGCAGAGAAGCTGCGCGAAACCGGCTATAATATTCCCATCGTCCTGTTTTCTTCAAACCCCGCGGTCGCCCGCGAAGGCAGTGAAAACGCGCAACTTTCGGCGGTCTTGCAAAAGCCGCTGTTGCGGTCCGAGCTGTACCGACGGTTGCGCGGCCTTACGGCACCGCCGCCCGCCCCCCGACCAAAGCCCCCGCAAACCGCTGCCCACCGCGCCATGCGCGTGCTGGCCGCCGAAGACAACCGCACCAACCAGCTTGTTTTTCACAAAATGGTAAAGGATTTGCAGATCGACCTCAGCTTTGCCGATAATGGCCGCGAGGCGGTGGAGATGTTTGCAGACTTGCAGCCTGATCTTATCTTTATGGATATATCCATGCCGGAAATGGATGGAAAAGAGGCCGCCCGCGCAATACGAGAGCGTGAAATCGGCACGGACAGCCATGTGCCAATTATTGCGCTGACCGCCCATGCGATGGATGGGGATGACACGTCGATCCTTGCTTCAGGTATCGACAAATATCTTACCAAACCTTTGCGCAAAACCGCGATCACTGCGGCGCTGGTTGCGCATTGCCCGGTCGATGCCTGGCCGGTCGTTGACCCCGAGGATGCGCAGTCCGAAGTGGCCTGACCCCGGAATGCAAAATGGCCCGGCAGAAAACGCCGGGCCATTTCAAAACTTAAAGCTACTTGTCAGCCCTTTTTCGGCGGCACGAAACGCTTGCTGGTATCATTCGCCCTTGGCTTGGCAGGCTTGGCAAATGTCTTGCCTGCCGGTTTTCCACCTGGTTTGCCAAAGCTCTTGCCCTCGGCGCTGTGCGACTTGAACCCGGCTGACCGCGCTGGACGGCCCTCGCCATCAGGCTTGCCGCCGTGCGATTTGAACCCGGCCGAGCGCGGCTTGGCAGTGCCTTCTTCGGCTTTCCACCGTGGCTTGCGCTCGCCACCGGCTTCGGGGCTGGCGCCGCGTGGCGCATAGGGTTTCGCACCGTCTTCGCGCTTGGCGTAAGGCTTGGCGCCCTCGGCGGCATCAGCCCGTTTGGCATAAGGCTTGCGGGGGGCGGCATCGCGCTTTTCCCACGGCTTGCCGTCACCTTCTTCGCGCTTTACCCAAGGTTTCTTGTCGCCATCGGCCTTTTTTGCATAGGGCTTTTTGTCACCAAAGGATTTGGCACCATCAGCCTTGGCATAGGGCTTTTTCTCGCCATATGGTTTTGCGCCTTCGGCTTTGGCATAGGGCTTGGCCGCACGTTTCGGCTTATCAGCCTCGCGTGCTTCGAACCCTTTTGGCGCGCCATCATCGGACGACCAGTCAGATTTTGCCGCAGGTTCGCGCTTGGTATAGGGTTTACGCTCGGGCATCGGCGCGTCATCTTCGACAAAGCGTGATGGCTTTGGCTTATACGCTGGTTTTTCGCGTGGCGCACGGACTGGGCGTTCAGGGCGATCGCGGTCAATCGCGGGCTCGCCGTCCATCCGTTTCATTTCGACGCCTTCTTCCAGCGCCACACCGGCGCCAAACTTATCGGCGACATCTTTGCCGATCTGCACATAGGTCAGTTCGGTTTGCACGCGAATGGCGCCGATACCGTCTTTGGTAATCCCGCCAGCTTCACAGATTTTCGGCAACAACCAACGTGCTTCGGCGCGGCCCGTATGACCAACCGAAATCGTGTACCAGACCGAGGCACCAAATTCGCCGCGGGGTTTTGGCTCGGGACGCTCGCCCACTTTGGCCACATCCGACAGCACCTCGGGCGAGGACCGGCCTTGACGCCACATGGTCACGAAAGCCTGCGCCACTTGCTCGGCGCCGAAACGGTCCAGCAGAACCTGCGCCAGCGTGCCATCTTCGCCATCATTCGGGCCAAGTGCGGGGTGTTCCAGAATGCGCTGGTCGTCACGTTCCTGCACTTCTTCGGCCGAAGGGGCCGAGCCCCATTCGACAACCAGCTTGGCGCCTTGCACCAAGCGCTGCGCCTTGCGAAATTCGGATGGCACCACGATCAGCGCCGAAACACCTTTGGAACCGGCGCGGCCAGTCCGGCCCGAACGGTGCAACAGGGTTTCCGAGTTGCTGGGCAAATCGGCGTGGATAACCAGATCAAGCCCCGGAAGGTCGATGCCGCGTGCCGCGACATCGGTTGCGATACACACATTGGCGCGACCATTGCGTAGGGCCGACAGCGCGTTCGTGCGCTCGGCTTGGCTCAGCTCACCCGATAGCGCCACAACTTTGAACCCACGGTTGCCCATGCGGCCCATAAGCGAGGTCACAGCCGCGCGGGTTTTGCAGAACACAATCGCGGTCGGCGCCTCATAATAACGCAGCAGGTTGAAAATCGCATTCTCACGGTCGCGCATCTGCACGGAAAGCGCACGGTATTCGATATCGACGTGCTGCTTGGCCTCGCCTGCGGTTTGAATGCGCAGCGCGTCGTTTTGGAATTCTTTGGCCAGTGCCGCGATTGCCTTTGGCACAGTGGCCGAAAACATCAGGGTGCGGCGGTCTTCGGGGGCTTGGGACAGGATATATTCCAGATCGTCGCGGAACCCGAGGTCGAGCATTTCATCCGCTTCATCCAGAACAGCGGCGCGCAGGCCCGACAGATCCAACGATTTGCGGTCAATATGGTCGCGCAGACGGCCCGGTGTACCGACAACAATATGCGCGCCACGGTCAAGCGAGCGTTTCTCGGTCCGGTAATCCATACCGCCAACACAGGTCGCAATCCGCGCGCCAGCCTCACCATAGAGCCAGTCCAGCTCACGCGCCACTTGCAGCGCCAATTCGCGGGTTGGGGCAATGATCAGCGCCATCGGCACATCCGCAAACAAGAACCGGTCGGCCCCGTTCAACAGATCGTTTGCAATCGCAATACCAAAGGCAACCGTTTTGCCCGAACCGGTTTGGGCCGAAACCAGCAAATCGCGGCCTTCGACTTCGGGGGCCAGCATTGCCTCTTGCACAGGGGTAAGGGACGCATAGCCCTTGGCTTCGAGCGCCGCGGCCAATGGCCCGGCGATATTCACATTTTCCATTATCTTCTACCTATCAGGGGGCGTTGCTTTGCCCGTTCAAAGGCCGCTCACCCCTGACTGGCATCGAGCCTCCTCGCCCGCCAGCACCGGAATATCTCTGGGCCAAGCGGGCCATCTACGCGCAAAACTTCGCCGAGTCCACCGAAACCTTGAAGGCGGCGTAATTTCGCCGTTTCAAAGGGCACCGCAATCGCCGATCCACCAAGCCAAAGCGATTTGGCGAAAGCCGCTTTTTGGCCCCGTCACAGAGTTTCGTGCTTTGGCGGAGCCGTGTAGAATCAGCACATTTTCACACTTAACCACCTGTTTTAAGTTATAAAATAGCAGTTTCAGCGGGTATCAAATATGTCTATTGAATTTGAAATTCATCCCCCCTAAGCTGACTTTACAGAATACACGGAACAGTGCTGCAGCCGCTTCATTAATTCCTGTGTTTCGTACATGTTGGGTTAACCAACCTTGGAATTTGCGCAGTATACGAGCAGCCGCCGTGTTGGTCGCATTTCTTTCAGGGAGGTAATCGCCCGACCTGCCATTTGCGCTCCGCAACCGGATTGGTGCTGTTGGAAATAAATTGATCAGATTAAGGTATGGGCGCTGGTCTATGGTTTGGTCTGCACTCAATTCACCCAAGCCGCAAGCCGACTTGCGGGCAACAATAGCAATGGCGGCCAAATGAACTGGCGGTGCGCGCAGGGTCAAACCTGCCAGGCGCGGATCATGCCGAATACCAAGAACCGTAGCCACGAAGGCAGCGGAAGCAAAAACGCTAACCAATGTGACGGGAGTTACACATGACCTATCTGAAATCTCTGGCTCTTGCCGGATCCATGGCACTTGCCACTGCCGCAAGCGCCGAAGAGCGTTTCATCACCATCGGCACCGGCGGCCAAACCGGTGTTTACTTTGTTGTGGGTCAGTCGATCTGCCGCCTCGTGAACCGTGACACGCCCAAAACCGGCCTGAAGTGCACAGCACCTTCGACCGGTGGCTCTATTGCCAACATCAACGCGATCAAGGCGGGTGATATGGATATGGGTGTGGCCCAGTCCGACTGGCAGTACCACGCTTATAACGGCTCGGCCAAATTTGAAGGCGACAAATTTGACAAAGAGCGCGCTGTGTTCTCGGTCCACTCAGAGCCCTTTAACGTGATCGCACGTAACGACGCGAATATCGCGACGTTTGACGATTTGAAGGGCAAGCGCGTTAACGTTGGCAACCCCGGTTCGGGCCAGTTGGCAACTATGGAAGTGGTCTTGGCTGCAAAAGGTTGGACCATGGCCGATTTCGCCTTGGCATCCGAGCTGAAGCCAGCCGAGCAAGCCGCCGCACTGGGCGATAACAAGGTTGACGCGATCATCTATACCGTGGGCAACCCCAATGGCTCGATCCAAGAGGCTGTTTCGACCGTCGACGCGCATCTGGTGCCTGTCACCGGCCCTGAAATCGACAAGCTGATTGCCGACAACCCTTACTATGCCAAAGCGGTTATCCCCGGCGGCATGTACCCAGGTACGCCTGACGATGTGGAAACATTCGGCGTTAAGGCAACCTTTGTCACCTCGGCTGACGTGCCAGATGAGGTGGTTTACGAAGTTGTCAAAGCCGTATTCGACAACTTTGACCGATTCAAAAAGCTGCACCCAGCCTTTGAGAACCTGAAAGAAGAAGAAATGATCAAAGACGGTTTGTCAGCTCCGCTGCACCCCGGCGCGATCAAGTATTACAAAGAGCGCGGCTGGATGTAATCCGCCCCTAGCCCGTGCGCCAACCCGCGCACGGGCAGCTTTCGCGCGTATCCGGCACGCCGCAATTGGCCGGACAGAATTGCAGATAAGAACAAAAACTAGCGCCGTCATGCGGCCAACGGGGATATGCAATGGCACAAAATGATCCAGCACAACACAGCGAAAAAGTCGGGCTGAGCCAAGCCGAGCTTGATGCAATCGTTGCCGCCTCCGATACCGGTGCGCGTGGTACAACAGGGTCAGTCGGGGTGTTCGTCACCGTCATCGCGCTGGCTTGGTCGCTGTTCCAGCTTTGGTTTGCCTCGCCCATCCCGTTCATGATTGGTGCGGGTGTGTTCAACGATACCGAAGCGCGCTCGATCCACCTTGCCTTTGCGCTGTTTCTTGCCTTTGCCGCCTTTCCGGCTGCCAGCACCAAGTTCCAGACCATTCTGGGCGTTGCCGTGCCGATAATCCTTGGCGCGTTGTTCTTTATCTCTGCCAAAGAGGATTCCTCGGTCTGGTGGATCGCCTTGGTCGTTTTGGCGATGGTTGGCGTGGTTCTTCTCGGCTCGCCCAAAGATAAAATCCCCGCATGGGAATGGGCACTGGCTGCCGTTGGCGCCGCCACCGCGCTTTACCTGTTTGTCTATTACCGTGACATTTCCGGCCGCGTTGGCGCGCCGATCACCCAGGATTTTATCGTTTCGGTTATTGGCCTGATGGTGCTGCTTGAGGCCACGCGCCGCGCGTTGGGGCCTGCGCTGATGATCGTAGCGTCGGCATTTCTGGCCTATACCGTGCTGGGCCCGCAGATGCCCGACATCATCGCCCACAAAGGCAACAACCTGTCGGAAATCGTGAACCACCAATGGATCACCACCGAAGGCGTGTTTGGCATCGCCTTGGGCGTGTCTACGTCATTCGTGTTCCTGTTCGTGTTGTTCGGTTCCTTGCTGGATAAAGCCGGCGCCGGTAACTACTTTATTCAGGTCGCGTTTTCCCTGATGGGTCACATGCGCGGCGGCCCGGCCAAAGCGGCGGTTGTATCGTCGGCCATGACCGGCCTGATTTCGGGTTCGTCCATCGCCAACGTGGTCACCACCGGCACCTTTACCATTCCTTTGATGAAAAAGGTCGGCTTTTCCGCTGAAAAGGCCGGCGCGGTCGAGGTTGCCTCATCCGTCAACGGCCAGATCATGCCGCCGGTCATGGGGGCTGCTGCCTTTCTGATGGTCGAATATGTCGGCATCCCGTATTTTGACGTGGTCAAACATGCCTTCTTGCCTGCTGTCATTTCCTACATCGCGCTGGTTTACATCGTGCATCTTGAGGCGATGAAAGCCGGCATGGAAGGCCTGCCCCGCGCCTATACGCCCAAGCCTATCGTGCAACGCCTGATCGGCATCGCCTTTACCATTGCGGTGATCTGCGCGCTGTCACTGGCCGTTTACTATGGCATGGGCTGGATTCGCCCTGCATTCCCGAATGCTGCTGGCTATATCATTTTTGCCTTCATCTCGGCGGCCTATGTTGGCTTGCTCTACATCGCATCCAAAGAAGAACCGCTAGAGCTGGACGACCCGAACGCACCTGTGACCAAACTGCCGTTGCCGGGGCCGACTATCCGCTCGGGCCTGCACTTTATCCTGCCGGTGATTGTGCTGGTTTGGGCGTTGATGGTTGACCGCCTGTCACCCGGCCTGTCAGCGTTTTGGGCGACGATGTATATGGTGTTCATCCTGCTGACCCAACGCCCGATTACCGCCATCATGCGCGGCGAAAGCAACCTTGCACGTGACATCGGTCAAGGCATCACCGACCTGCTGGACGGGTTGGAAACCGGCGCACGCAACATGATCGGTATCGGTATCGCCACGGCGACCGCTGGTATCATCGTAGGCGCCGTCAGCCAAACCGGCGTGGGCTCGGCATTGGCTGATGTGGTTGAGGTGCTGTCTGGTGGCAACCTGATGGGGATTTTGCTGCTGACGGCTGTGCTGTCGCTAATCCTTGGGATGGGCCTGCCGACCACGGCAAACTATATCGTGGTATCGGCACTGTTGGCACCGGTTATCGTCACTTTGGGTCAGCAAAACGGGTTGATCGTGCCGCTGATCGCTGTGCATTTGTTCGTGTTCTACTTTGGCATCATGGCCGATGTTACACCGCCCGTTGGCCTTGCCAGCTTTGCCGCTGCGGCGGTTTCGGGTGGTGACCCGATCAAAACCGGCGTCATTGCGTTTTTCTACAGCCTGCGCACCGCCGCTTTGCCATTCCTTTTCATCTTTAACACCGAGCTGTTGTTGATCGATGTGACAGTTGCGCAAGGCATATTCGTGTTCTGTATCGCGACCATCGCCATGCTGCTATTCGCGGCGGCCACCCAAGGCTGGTTCCTTGTAAAGAACCGCTTTTACGAATCCGCAGCGCTGATCCTGGTGGCTTTCACCCTGTTCCGCCCCGGTTTCTGGATGGACATGGCCTTCCCGCCCTATGCCGAGGAAGCGCCATCTGAAATCGCGGCGGCCGCGGCAAACACCCCGACAGGCGAGGATCTGCGGGTACGTGTTTCAGGCGTCAACGATCTGGGCGACCCGATCGAATTTGTGGCCCTTATTCCGATGGGGAATGAGGCCACAGGCGAAGAACGCCTTGCCGCGGCTGGCCTTGCCTTCCGCAGCGATGGCGACAAGATGCTGATCGACGATGTAGCCTATGACAGCCCCGCCCAAACCGCCGGTTTGGATTGGGATCAAGAGGTATTGCGTGTGTTGCGGCCTGTGTCGGTGCCTTCCAAATACTGGATGTTTATTCCGGCCTTGCTGCTGCTTGCGTTGGTTGTAATGTTGCAACGTGGGCGCGCGCCAAAACGCCGTCCAGTAACTGCCTGAGGAGGTCAAAATGTACAAATCCATCCTCTTGACGATTGATATAAACCAGCCTGCAAGTTGGAAAAAAGCCCTGCCAGATGCGCTAAAGCTCTGCCGTGACTGGGGGGCGAAACTGGATGTCCTGACCGTTGTGCCCGCATATACTATGCCTGTGGTCGAAGGCTTCTTTCCCGCAGATTTTGAAAGCAAAGCGATCCGTAAAACCGGCGCAGATTTAAAAGAGCTGCTGGAAACCCTGATCCCCGATGACCAACACGCCGAGGCGCATGTACGTTCAGGTATCGTCCATGATGAAATTTTGGCTGCAATCAAGGCGATTGGGGCAGATTTGGTGGTTATGGGCAGCCATCCGCCTGACCGGATGCGCGATTTTCTGATCGGATCCAACGCTGACCGGGTTGTCCGTCATTCGCCGGTTTCCGTTTTGGTGGTGCGGTGATAGAAGGCAGGCGAGACGGCGCAGAACCGCGCCGCCGCCCATAACCAATCTGGAAATGAAATGACTCCTTTCGCGATCGCCGGCGTTCAAATGTACGTCAATGCCCTGCAACCCAACGTCGATGGCATGCTGCAACGGCTGGACGTTCTGATGAACGTCTATCCTTGGACACAAATGGTTATGTTCAGTGAGCTGGCCGCCTTTGGCCCGCTGACCAAGCACGCACTGCCCCTGCATAACGAACATATCGAGCGGTTTCAGGCTGCCGCCGTGCGTCACCATATCTGGTTGATCCCCGGCTCGATGTACCAAAAAACCGAAGATGGCCGGATTTTGAACACCTCGGTCGTCATCAACCCTGCGGGCGAGATTGTTAAGACCTATAGCAAGATGTTTCCGTTTATGCCCTATGAAGTGGGGGTTTCGCCGGGGACCGAGTTTTGTATCTTTGACGTGCCGGATGTGGGCCGCTTTGGCCTGTCGATCTGCTATGACGTCTGGTTCCCTGAAACGACACGCCAACTGACCTCGCAAGGGGTTGAGGTGCTACTGCTGCCAATCCTGACAGGTACTGCCGACCGTGACGCCGAAATCGCCATTGCACGTGCAACAGCGGCGCAGTTTCAGTGCTATGTCTTTGGCGTCAATGGCTTGGGCGCTGGTGGTAACGGACGCTCGGTGGTTGTTGACCCGACCTCGACGGTCATCCACTCGTCTGCCGGCCAAGAAGACATGTTCCCGATTGAACTTGATCTTGACCATGTGCGCCGCCAGCGTGCAGCCGGCATGCGCGGATTGGGCCAAGTGCTGAAAAGCTTCCGTGACCGCCCAGTCGATTTCTCGATCTATGACCGGACCAGTGGCACAGATGCCTATTTGCACACATTGGGGCCATTGGAAAAACAGCAGCAAGGCTCGCGCGCCGAGCTGCAAATCGATCAGCGAAATGTGGTGCTCGGCTCTGCCGAGGCCGAAGCAGTGGGTTTCGGCGCACCGCAACCAAAAGGGGTGGCACCGATCACCGGCATAGATATGCCGGGCGCGGGGTTGTCTGGTAAAACAATTACCGGCTAACACGGGCGCAGGCCTGTTGCCTGCATCGCCCGATTGCCGACAGAAAGGGACGACACGATGCAGTCGATGAATGACTACTATTCCGCCGTTCAGCTTCGCGCTGACCGGTGGAGCAGTTTACGCGAAAAGCTGGATTTCTTGGTCAAAAATCCAGATAGCCGCCGCGCCAAGGCAACCTATGCCGAAGCGGCCAAACTGTTCGCCTCCCTCGCGCTGATCGAACGGTATTGGGCCTTTCCCGGCACCACTGCTTTTGAAATCATGCGCCGCCAGTTTGAACACAACCATCTGGGCGAACTGTCCTATGCTGTCAGCCGCGTCAACCGTGCACTCAGCACTGGCGCCTATCGTCGTCGCACCATCCCGCTGGACCGCGAAGGCCGTGATGAAGACCAAGACGAAGTGGCACTGCTGCCCCCCGATGCACGCTCGCTCGCCAAACCATATTTTGAGGTGATGATCGTCGATGACGTGAACGAGCATCAGGAACGCTGGCTCAAGAACAATATGACCTCGATGCGCCGCGTTGAGGATGATTTCATTTACGAACCGGTCATCGTGCCCAGCCTGCAAGACGCGCTGATCGGCGTTTTGTTCAACCACAATATTCAGGCGATCATCGTCCGCCCCGGCCTTAAGCTGGAATCGGATGTTGAGCTGCCGATCCTGACCAAATACCTTAATCGTGCCGGTGGCGCCGAAGAACTGGAAGATATCGCCTCTGAGGATCTCGGCCCCGAACTCTGCCGCCTGATTGCCAAGGTTCGCCCGGAACTTGATGCCTACCTTGTCACCGACCGTTCGGTCGAAGATATTGCTGGTCTTGATCTCGGCATTTGCCGCCGTGTCTTCTATAACCAAGAAGACTTTATGGAGCTGCATCTGAACATCCTGCGCGGCGTTCAGGCACGATATAACACCCCGTTTTTTACCGCGCTGAAAGAGTATTCGCGCCAGCCAACAGGCGTTTTCCACGCGATGCCGATCAGCCGTGGCAAGTCGATCACGCGCAGCCACTGGATTCAGGATATGGGCGCGTTCTATGGCCCCAACATCTTTTTGGCCGAAACCTCGGCCACATCGGGCGGGCTTGATAGCCTGTTGGAACCCCACGGCCCGATCAAAGAGGCGCAAGAACTGGCCAGCCGCGCCTTTGGGTCGAAACAAACCTTTTTCGCCACCAACGGCACCTCAACCTGCAACAAAATCGTGGTGCAGGCGCTGGTCCGCCCTGATGATATCGTGCTGGTAGACCGTGATTGCCACAAATCGCACCATTACGGCATGGTGCTTTCCGGCGCGCAGGTTTGCTATCTCGACAGCTACCCGCTGAACGAATACTCGATGTATGGCGCAGTACCGCTGAAAGAAATCAAGCATCAGTTGCTGAAATTGAAGGCGGCGGGCAAGTTGGACCGCGTGCGCATGCTGCTGCTGACCAACTGCACCTTTGATGGCATCGTTTATAACGTCGAACGCGTGATGGAAGAATGCCTTGCCATTAAGCCCGACCTGATTTTCCTGTGGGATGAGGCGTGGTTTGCCTTTGCCCGCTTTGGCCCCACCTACCGCCAGCGTACCGGCATGAACGCGGCCAATAACCTGCGCGAACGGCTGCGCAGCCCTGCGCATGCCAAGGCCTATGCCAAGCAGCAGGAAAAGTTGAAAGATGCCGATGAGGCGACACT
This sequence comes from Pseudorhodobacter wandonensis, assembly GCF_001202035.1. Classification (GTDB taxonomy): domain Bacteria; phylum Pseudomonadota; class Alphaproteobacteria; order Rhodobacterales; family Rhodobacteraceae; genus Pseudorhodobacter; species Pseudorhodobacter wandonensis. The sequence continues at coordinate 20,587 of NZ_LGHT01000044.1, forward strand.
GCTGAAAACGCGGCTTATCCCGTCGCCCAAGGCCCGTGTGCGGGTTTACGCCACGCAATCGACGCATAAAACCCTGACCAGTCTGCGCCAAGGCTCGATGATCCACGTCAACGATCAGGATTTCAAAGGCGAGGTCGAGGAAGCCTTTCACGAAGCCTATATGACCCACACGTCAACCAGCCCGAACTATCAGATCATCGCCAGTCTGGATGTTGGTCGCCGGCAGGTAGAGCTGGAAGGGTTCGAGTTTGTGCAACGGCAGGTCGAGGCCGCGATGTCGATGCGCCGCGCCATTTCAACGCACCCGCTTTTGCAAAAGTATTTCAAGGTATTGGCTGCAGGCGATATGATCCCCGAGGAACACCGCGAAAGCGGCGTCACCAGTTATTACGACCCCGAACAGGGTTGGACAGACACGTGGAACTGCTGGGAAAAGGACGAATTTGTCCTTGATGCAACCCGCGTGACGCTGGCTGTGGGCGGCACAGGTTGGGATGGCGACACCTTCAAGACCGATATCTTGATGGATAAATACGGCATCCAGATCAACAAGACCTCGCGCAATACCGTGCTATTCATGACCAATATCGGCACCACGCGGTCGTCGGTTGCCTATCTGATTGAGGTGCTGGTCGAGATCGCCAAAGAGTTGGACGAAAAGTTGGACGACGCGTCCAAAATGGAACGCCTGTCGTTTGAAAAGCGTGTGAAAAACCTGATGCAAGACCTACCGCCCTTGCCCGATTTTTCGCATTTCCACCCGGCCTTCTGCGCCGACCCCGTTACCGGAGAGGGCGATCTGCGCACGCCGTTCTTTCTGGCCTATGATGAAAACAACTGTGATTACCTTGACCTGAACGGCGATATTTTGATGGAAATCGAAAAGGGGCGTGAGGTGGTTTCGGCCTCGTTTATCATCCCTTATCCGCCCGGTTTCCCCATTCTGGTGCCAGGGCAAGTTATCAGCCGTGAAATCCTTACCTTTATGCGGGCATTGGATGTCAGCGAAATTCACGGTTACCGCGCCGACCTTGGGCTGCGGGTGTTCACCGACGAAATTCTAGCCAAACAGGTTGCTAAAAAAACCAGTAAATAAGAACAGGGAGAAAATAATGAACGATAAAAAACTTGCGAACATCTCGGAGATTCGTCGCTTTTTTCACCGCAACGAAGATCCGGTTTACTTCATCTCGGCGACCAACTTTAACCTGTTGGGCATTGATGAATGGTGCAAAAACTTTAAATATATCTGCTACTTGGATTGCTATGATGGGCGTCACCCCAACGTGTTCTGCCCGTCTGAACAGCCGCATGCCGAATTCCAAAGTATTGAGGATATCAACAACTATCTGCTGCAGCACAAAGAGGTCATCGACCTTGTAAAACGCCGCGGTGGCAAGCCCAAGTTTGTATTTCTGATGTTTGACGCCGAAACCGAGCGTCTGGCCAAGGAACTGGGCGCCGAAGTCTGGTTTCCGAAATCCAAGCTGCGCACCAAGCTGGACAACAAAATCGAAACTGTCCGCGTTGGCAACAAGGCGGGCGTGCCGTCGGTGCCAAACGTGCTGGCCGAGGTGAAATCTTACGAAGACTTGCAGAAAACCTGCGAAAAGGCCGGTATCGGCCATGACCTGGTGCTGCAATCGGCTTATGGCGACTCTGGTCATACCACCTTCTTTATCAAATCCGAAGCCGATTTCCGCCGCCATGAGCATGAGATCATCGGCGAAGGTGAGATCAAGATCATGAAGCGCATCAACTGCCGTGGTGCCGCGATTGAAGCCTGTGCCACCAAGGAAGGTACGATCGTTGGCCCGCTTATGACCGAGCTTGTCGGCTTCAAGGAGCTGACGCCTTATCGTGGCGGCTGGTGTGGCAATGAAATCCTATCCACCGCCTTTCCGCCCAAGGTACGCCAACAGGCCCGTGACCTGACCTTTAAATTCGGTGAACAGCTGCGCAAAGAAGGCTATCGCGGCTATTTCGAGCTCGACTTCCTGATCGACAAAAAGTCGGGTGAGATTTATCTGGGCGAGTTGAACCCCCGCATCACTGGTGCCAGCTCGATGACCAACCACGCGGCCTTTGCCCATGCCGATGCACCGCTGTTCCTGTTCCACCTGCTGGAATTCTCGAAAGCCGCGTTCAAGCTTGACGTGGCCGAGCTGAACAGCCGCTGGGCCAACCCCAACATGATCGATAGTTGGAGCCAGATGGTCATCAAACACACCGAAGACAGTGTTGATATCCTGTCTGACGCGCCCCAAACCGGCATTTACAAGATGAAGGAAGACGGCAGCGTGGTCTTTGACCGGTTCGATTATCACCGCCGGGCCGTTGAATCAGAGAACGAGGCGTTCTTCCTGCGCATCCTTAAAAAGGGTGACTACCGCTATGAAGGCGCCGATCTGGGTATCTTGGTGACACGTGGTCGGTCGATGACCAACAGCTTTATGCTGAACGAGCGCGCGAAACGGTGGATTCACGGTATCAAATCGGCGTTCAAGGCCGACCCGATGCCCGTAGCCGAGGCAGGACCAGCCCTTGGCGATCCGGCCTTCAAGATCATGTAATGAAGCTGATTTGGCGCAGCATAAGCGAGCCAGACTATCAGCCCGGCCCCAAATGGGCCGGGCTATTCGCTGAGCTATGGCCTGCCTACAACACATGGTGGATGCGCGAAGGCATTGACGCGCGTCCCACCTATTGGGAAGGCCTGAAGGCGTTGAAGATCCATATGCCGGAAATCGTGCCGCTGTATGACCAGCTGTGCGCACAGGCCGGTGGCGGCGATCTTGCCGCGCGGTTTCTTAGCTTTTATCGCCCGCCGCCCTATCTTTCGGGCTGCAGCCAAGCGATCTGGCCGGGCAAGGAACCGATGCTGGTCCGCAACTACGACTATAACCCGAATGCGTTTGAACGCGTCGTGCTGCAAACCCGCTGGCAAGGCCGCAATGTCATTGGCACCTCGGACGGGTTTTGGGGCCTTGTCGATGGTATGAATGACGCAGGGCTTGCTGTGTCGCTGACCTTTGGTGGCAGGCGCGTCGTGGGTGACGGTTTCGGCGTGCCGCTGATTTTGCGTTATGTGCTGCAAACCTGCGAAACCACCGAACAGGCCGGCGCCGCCCTTGCCCGTATTCCCACACATATGAGCTATAACGTCACCGTACTTGACGCCAAGCGCAACTTTCTGACCGCCCTTATGGCCCCTGACCGTCCTGCGATTATCACCCATGCAGCCGTGGCAACCAACCATCAGGAAAAGGTGGAATGGGATGCCCACGCCCGCGCCACTGCCACTGTGGAACGCGAGCGTTTCTTGCTGCAACGCCTGACCGGGCATATTGAGCCGCAGGAAAAGTTTATTGCCGCCTTTCTGCGCCCGCCGCTTTATTCCATCGCCTTTGACCGCGGGTTTGGCACGCTTTACACCGCCGTCTATCGCCCGCGTCTGGGCGAAATGGAACTGCGCTGGCCTCGTGGCACATGGCCGCTAAACCTTTACGGTGGGCCAGATGAATTCCGCGTCATTTACACGCCCGAAACAAAAGCCACACCACAAGAGGCCAACCAATAGCAGTTTCGCATGGCGGAAAACGTTGGGCAGCTTCAAGAACAATCAAAGGTGGGGTCGGCATTTTCAGGCCAAAAATTGCTTCGCCGCTGAACATCCCCAAGTCATTTCCAGCGCAACTCAGCGCAAATTGGAACTGATCAATGTTGCATTTGCGATATCTTACGCCCTGCGCCTATATTGGTAGAATACGATACAAATCAAATCGTTGATACTTTTGACCGGCTTTCGAAATATGGCAGTAGAATGGTGGACAGCTAATGGATTTTGTCAGTGCGTTTTTTGCCGAGAGCCAAACTGCAATCTCTCTCGCAATTTTGGTTGCAATATTTGCGGGTTTTATGCTCGAACGCTTGCCCCCTTCGGCAGTTGCTGCGTCCGGGGCCATCGCGTTCTTGGCAATGGGCTACATTTCGACCGATGAGGCCCTAGAGGTCTTTTCAAACCCCGCGCCGATCACCATTGCAGCGATGTTCATTCTTTCGGGTGCGCTAGTTCGCACTGGGGTTGTTGAGTCCATATCAGGCTTTTTTGTCGATCTGGCCGTCAAGCGCGGCTGGTTGGCAATCATAGGGATGTTGGTTGTTATCTGCATCGGCTCTAGCCTGATGAATAACACGCCGCTGGTTATCGTGATGATTCCGGTGGTCATACGCATCGCGCAGGCCCTTGAGGCACCCTCGTCAAAACTGCTCATCCCATTGTCATATGCTGCAATTCTTGGGGGCACCCTCACATTGGTTGGAACCTCAACCAATTTGCTGATCGACGGCGTGGCCCGCAAGCAAGGATTGCCCGCAATGGGAATGTTAGAGATCCTGCCATACGGGATTGCGGCCTGTCTTGCCGGAGGGGTGACCTTGCTGGTGTTTGGACCGCGTTTGCTGCCTGACCGCGAAACGTCAAGTGCTGCGTTGGAAAATGATGATCTCAATTTTCTGACCGAAGTGCGCTGGATGCGAGCAGAAGATGAAGAAAAGGATGAGGACGCGAAACCGGTTCTGCTCGAGGATCTGAAAGGGCTTCAGTTTTCACATCTTGTGGCAGTGCTGCGTGGGTCTGAACGCCTGCGCCCCGAACCCGAGGCCAAGATCTTGCCCGGCGATAGAATAGTGCTGAACGCGTCACGGTCTGAGATTTTGACGCTCGAAGAAGATAAAGAGTATCTTGTTGGCCTGAACAGCAACTTAAAGCCGCGCCAGGATGACGAAGGCGAAAGCAACCTCATTCAAGTTGAGGCGATGGTTACGCCTGAACGGTCGGGCGCGGGGCGGATCGTGCGCAACCTTGAATGGCCTGGCCGATTTGGCGTTCGACTGCTTGGGGTTTCCCGGCACCGCCACAGCGCGGGGTCTGAGCTTGCCGAAGTCCGGTTGCGGCCCGCCGACCGGCTATTGCTAGAGGGGCAAGCCGCATCGGTGGCTGCGGTCATTTCATCCACCGGTTTGATTGCCGCATCCGAACCGGTTGCCCGGCCCTTTCGGCGTCGGCGCGCACCCATCGCCATTGCCTGCTTGTTGGGCGTGATTACCTTGTCGATCTTTGACATTGCGCCGATTGCGGCGCTTGCACTTGTTGGCGTGGGGATCGTTTTGCTGACCCGTTGTATTGAAGCCGAAGACGCCTGGCAGGCAATTGACGGGTCGATACTTGTCTTGATTTTCGCGATGCTTGCGGTGGGTCAAGGTTTGGCAAATGCCGGGTTGATCAAAGGACTTGTAGAGTCGCTGGCACCCGCGCTTTCCCATGCGCCCCCCATACTGCTGCTTTTGGCAATTTATGCCCTCACCTCTTTTTTGACAGAGGTCGTTTCAAACAATGCTGTGGCGGTCATCCTGACGCCGCTGGCGATAAGTTTGGCAGCAAGCCTGAACATCCAGCCACAGCCGCTTATCTATGCCATTATGCTTGCCGCCTCGGCGTCATTTGCGACACCGATTGGCTATCAGACCAACACGCTTGTCTATGCCGCTGGCAATTTTCGGTTCAGCGATTTCTTGCGGGTTGGGCTATTGATGAACGTGGTGGTTGGCGTTGCAAGTTGCCTTGCGATCTGGGCCTTGAATGATTTTTGACGCCTTTTCCGACAGATCCGTTTGCCAGAGCAGGTCAACGTAAAATCCGCGCTTTGCAATCAAACCGCGCAGCAGGGTTTTGCCGCGTGCAACATCCGCGCGGTAGCTGGCGTCGGATCAAAGCAACCATTCGACAGGCAAACGACCGATAAGCGCAATCGCTATCCGTTTGACCAGACCTGTGCCAGGCTCGCTATGCGTGCTGACGCCGGTTTCCGGATCAATCCATACAGGTTTGCGCCCGCGTTTTTGTACCTGCCACGCGATTCCGGCCAAACCATTGTCAAAAGCATCATGCAGCCCGCTCGCCATAGCTTTGCTTTTTATCAACAGGCCCATCTCGGTGTTAAGTGTGGTCGAACGAGGATCAAAATTGAATGACCCGATAAAGATGCGCTCGCCATCTACGGCAAATGTTTTGGCATGCAAGCTGGAACCAGAGGAACCAAAAGGACCAATTTTGTTTTTTGGGATTTGCGTACCAATCTTTGCATAAAGTTCATACAGGCCCACACCTGCGCGCAACATCTGCATGCGTCGCTTGGTATATCCCGCGTGGACAGCCAGCACGTCTGTCGCTTCGAGAGAATTGGTTAAGAAGCGCACCTTGACCCCCTGCGCCCTTAGCCTGGAAAAAGCTTTTACGCCCGCCGACCCTGGCACCAGATAGGGAGAAATGCCGTCGAATTTCTTTTCAATTTTACCCACCGCTTTCATCAACCGGACGGCTAGCAAATCCTCGCGCGGTACCGCACCTTCACCTTTTATGGGGTCGTCGCTAACCAGTACCGCATTTGTCCATTCCAAGCCGAAATCACCATTGACGAGCGCGCTAGCGATGTCGGAGTGAATTGCCAGATTTCGATAATCCGACAGTCGCGGGTCATCGGAATAGGATGCCAAGCCCGCAGAAACAGGGTCAATGCCCCGGCCCTGCGCAAGAATATAGCTTGCAGGATGCACCGACGGCGCTGCCCAGTATTTGTCAAAATCGGCCGCAACCTCGGGTACAATCGCGCCCATCGCCAGAACGTCGCAATCAACAAAAATTGCGTTTTGGTCGGCGCCAAAATACTCGTCCCCGACGTTGCGCCCACCCATTATTGTGGCAAGGCCGTCAACCGTAAAGGATTTGTTGTGCATTCTGCGGTTTAATCTAAAGAAATCAAACGCATATGATAGGGGTTTGAGGCGGCGCAGATTGAATGGATTATAGAGCCGAACCTCAATATTGGGATGGGCATTCAGCGCTGCCAGCTCTGGGTCAAGGCCTGTTGTGCCATTGTCATCCAACAACAGGCGCACCCGCACGCCCCGATTTGCCGCACTTTGCAATGCGTCCAGCAGCAAATATCCCGTCAGATCACCGCGCCAGATATAGTACTGCGCATCAATCGACGATACGGCAGCATTGGCAAGGACCAGTCTTGCGGCAAAGGCGTCTTCGCCACCAAGCAGGGTCGCGACGCCCGTTTGGCCCGACGCCGCCTGACTATCTGCATAGGCCAAGGGCCCGGCGGCGGGTGCTGGCATGGCCGTGCTGTTTGCGCGCGCCCTGACCGGTGGCGACGGAAAGAGAGTACGCGCACAAACAACCGCACTGGCACCAGTGACGACAGTTGCAATCAGATAGGTAAGAAAGAGCAACATCTTATCTCTCTTTCTTGTGGCCAGTTAATTTCGTTTCGGCGGCTTGCTGTGCCCGCATATCAGGTTCATTGGGATGACATTTCTGCGCCAGTCGAAACTGGCCCCGAACTGGTCGATGGTCCGATGCCATCGCTGCACGCGGGTCGGCAATCACGCCGCTTTCCAAGAGTGCAAATTCGTTGCTAAATGCCAATCTGTCCAAATGCAAAAACGGTCGGCCTGCGGGAAATGTCGGGCCCGGGCTGTGAACATGCAACCAGCTTGGCATCGTTTCCAAACCCAACTGATCACGCCATTCATTATAATCGCCTGCAATGATGACCGGCCTGCGATCAAGTTTCATCATCTGTTCAGCGATAAACGCAATCTGCTTGCGGCGGTTGCGACGCAACAGGCCCAGATGAACTCCGACGATGCGAACAGGTTCATTCGCAATTGTTAGGTCTACGATTACAGCGCCGCGCGGCTCCAACGCGGGCAAATCATAACGATAAATAGCATCAACGTGGATTTCCGGACGTTTCAGCACTGCAATACCGTGCCAACCAAGACCAACGCCGGTTGGGGTTAGATCGACGACTTCAAAGGGGCCAATCTTGCCTTGGTGGCTTGGTAGCGCGGCGGGGCGCGGGTGCATGCGAAAATCGGCCTCTTGCAACACAACCACATCGGCATCAAAGCCAGCGATTGCCTGAACAGTACGCAGTGGCCGCCGCCGAAAGTCGCGGCCAAGGCCTGCGCGAATGTTCCAGCTGACCAGTTTCAACTCGGTCACAATAGTTCACCTTATATCTGTAACGGTGTCATTTTCGCCCGGCCACCCGCTTGCCACAACTTCAAACTGTCACAAAGCCTTGCGCATGGCAAAAGTTGCGGCAAATGCAATACGGAACATATTGCACCTGAATGGGCACAACCTTTTGGCGATTTGTGCGATTGCAGGCAATGGACAAGCAGCAAGGCAGGACATACCGTTGTCATCAGACTTGGTAATATGGCTTGGCCCGTGTCTTATGATTTCCGCCATAAATGGCACTTGAATAGGGATACGTCGAAAATGGTGCGTCAACCGCCGCCCGTTTCACAAAAACTCGTTGCGGTTGTCGTGACCTATAACCGGCTGGCCCAGCTGCAAGTGACTGTGCCACGGTTGCTGGCGGCATTGGCCGAAGGTCTGGACCGCGTGATTGTGGTGGATAACGCCTCTACCGATGGCACTGCCGACTGGCTTGCCGCCCAAGATCACCCGCGCCTTATTGTGCTGCGTTGTTCGGTTAACAGCGGGGGCGCTGGTGGCTTTGAACAAGGGATGCGCTTTGCCGTCGCGCAGTTTGACCCTGACTGGATTTTGGTCATGGATGATGATGCCCGCCCCCTTGTCGGCGCGGTTGAAACATTCCAGAGCGTTGACCGCAACGCAGCGATGGCCTGGGCTGCCGCAGTTTATCATACCGATGGGCGGATTTGTGACATGAACCGGCCAACGCTCAACCCGTTCTGGCACCGGGGTATGGTGCTACGGACCCTGACAGCCGTGCTGCGGGGACAGGGGCGCGACGGATTTCATCTGAATGCTGCCGATTATGCGGGCACAGATTACAGGCCGGTCGATAGCGGGTCGTTTGTCGGGCTGTTCATTTCGCGCAGGGCAATAAATACGGTGGGGTATCCGGATGGATCGCTCTTCATTTACGGCGATGATGTACTTTATTCGTTGGGTCTTCGGCAGGCAGGTGGCCAGATTTTGTTTGATCCCGCAATCCGGTTCGAGCATGATTTCACGACATTATCAGTGGGCGACCAGCGGTTTCGTCCGTTGTGGAAGGCCTATTACCATTTTCGCAATCTGTTGATGGTATACCGCTTGGCAGCTGGGCGGTGGTTCTGGTTGGTACTGCTTTTGATGGTGGTAAAATGGGTGCTCAAGGTACGTTTCTATTCTGGTGAGCGGGCGCGCTATCTGTTGTTGATTGGCCGCGCCATTCGCGATGGGGTAATGCAGCGCACAGATGTCGCGCATGACCGCGTGCTGAAATGGGCTGCACCCCGATGGCGCTAACCGGATCAACGGTTCAGGATATCACGGTGAAACCGCCCCATCAGAACGATGCCCAAAAAGATGCAGATCATTGAGAACATCAACACATAGCTGATGCTGACATAAGAGGCCTCGTAGCTGCTGTAAAACCCGCGCCGCATCAAACCTGTGACATGCATTAGCGGGTTATACCACAAGATCCCCTGTATGCTGCTTGGCATGCTTTCATACAGAAAAAGCACCCCCGAAATCAACATGAGGGGCCGCATAACGATGCCCCATATCTGCATCCAGATGTCGAAAAGTCCAAACAGGACACAGTTCACTAGACCCACGCCCAAACCCAAAACCGCCGCCAAAGATACAGACAGCACAATGGGCCCTATGTCCAAAAGCGTGCGGCTGTCTGCCATTATGACCAAACCTGCAAGAATAATTGCCATCACCAAAATCTCGGTCAAAAGGCCAAGGATAAAGCGCGCCAGAACAGCGTCCAGCCAAGTGACGGCGGGGTAAAACAGCAATGCACGTGAAAAGTTAATGCAGCGGCCTACGGCCGATCCAATATTGCCATACATCCCGAAGGGCAAAGACCCCGTTGCGAAAAACAATAGAAAACTAGTGCCGAGCGGCGGGGTACGCACAAGCAACGAAAAGCCAAAGCCCAGCGCGATAATGCTACCCAGGGGTTCTAGCAATGCCCAAACATACCCCCCCGGCGAGCGCCCGTATCGCGTTGCCATTTCGCGCAGGATAAGGGCGGAAATGGCCCTGAACGTTGCAAAGCTACGGGTACAGCCCTGCGCTGGTTTGCTGATTTGGGCTGATCGAAGCAACATTGCAGGCTATTCCAGTACTGGCATTCGTTATGGTAGTATGTAAATGTTGAAATACAACTGTAAATAGTCTTTTGGAAAAGCCATGAACAAAATGACGCCGAAGGCCGAAGTGACTGACCGCCCGGCACCGGTTCTGCCGCCCGTCACACAGGCAAAGCCACCTGTGCGCAATGCGGTGCAATCGGCGCGGTTCCGACGTCGCCACTATGGTTTGGTCATGTCATTTCTGGCAATCGTATTGCTGCCGCTTTCCGCAATTGCGTTTTATCTTTGGGAGATTTCGCTAGATCAATACAGCTCACTTACCGGGTTTACAGTTCGCAAAGAGGAAGGGGCAGGCGCGTCTGCTTTGATGGGCGGTCTGGCAAGCATTACCGGTGGCTCGGTATCGTCGGACGGGGATATTCTGCACGAGTTCATCCTTAGCCAAGCCCTTGTGCAAAAGGTCGATGAAAACATTGGGTTGCGCGATTATTACAGCAGTTATCGTTCGCTTGATCCGGTTTTCGCGCTGAAGGAAAATGCAAGCATAGAAGATCTAGAGGAATATTGGCGCCAGATCGTAAAGCTCTCGTTTGATCGCAGCACCGGGTTGATGGAAATGCGGGTGCTGGCCTTTACGCCTGAAAAAGCCCGCGACATTGCCGTTGAAATCTTGCGGTTGAGTCAGGACATGATCAACGCCCTGAATGAACAATCGCGTGCCGATGCGATGCGCTATGCGCGACAAGACCTTGATGACGCGGTTGTTCAGCTAAAGCAGGCGCGCGAAGCGCTAACGGCCTTTCGGTCCAAAAACCAGATCGTCGATCCGGCCTCAGATCTTCGCGGGCGGATGGGTGTGATGAACAATTTGCAGCAACAATTGGCGCAATCATTGATTGAGCTGGATTTGCTGACGGGCGTCACCAGCGAAAACAACCCGCGGCTAAGCCAGGCCGAACGGCTGATCAGCGTCATTCGCCAACGCATTGCGAATGAGCGCAAAGACCTATCCTCGAATGGCGAAGGCAGTGATTATCCCGCGCTGATCGCCGAATACGAAGGTCTGACCGTAGACAGCAATTTCGCCGAAGAAAGTTACCGCGCGGCGCGGGCAGCGCTTGACATTGCGCGGGCAAATGCCTCGCGGCAAAGCCGGTATCTGGCCACCTATATTGCACCCACCTTGGCCCAAACCAGCGAGTACCCGCGCCGTTGGGTGATCTTTGGTCTGGCAGGGCTGTTTCTATTGCTTGGCTGGGCAAGCATGACGCTGATTTACTATTCCATTCGCGACCGAAGCTGACAGGTCTGCAGATGATAAGGTTTGAAAATCTGACCAAAAGCTATTGGGTGCAGGGCCGTCAGAAAATTGTCATAGATGGACTGAATATCGAACTGCCAACCGGTAAGTCGTTGGCGTTGCTGGGGTTAAATGGCGCCGGAAAAACAACCCTGATGCAGTTGATTGCGGGCACGATGCGGCCCGACAAAGGGCGGGTGGTGTCGGATGGCACAATCTCTTGGCCCGTTGGGTTTGGGGGGTCGTTCCACCCCGACCTTACCGGTGCGCAAAATATCCGTTTTATTGCAAGGGTTTACGGTGTGGACAGTGATGAACTGATCGCATTTGTCGAAGAATTCGCTGATTTGGGGAAACATTTTGCCATGCCGGTGCGCAGTTATTCCTCGGGGATGAAATCGCGCCTGACATTCGGGGCGTCATTCGGCATTCAATTCGATACATATCTGGTTGACGAGGTGACAGCGGTCGGTGACGCCGCATTTCGCCGCAAAAGCCAAGCCTTGTTCCAAGAGCGCATGAAAACATCAAGCGCCATTCTTGTGACCCATGAAATGGCGCAGGTGCGCAGCTTTTGCGATGCGGCCATTTTGCTGGAAGACGGGCACCTGACCTATTTCGAAGATGTAGATAAGGCCATCCACGCACATTTGGCCACCATCGACCGAAGTTGACCCGCGCACCGCAGGCCAAGAAGCCCGCTGATCCATAAAATGCCACCACCCCTTTTACCAATACCCAACTGCGCGAATAGGAACCTCTGTCAATGAAACGCTTTGTGATTTTGGGACTGCCGCGCAGCGGAACAACCTATTTGATGAGCCTGCTAAACGCGCATCCCGATGTGATCTGCGCAGGCGAGCACTTCAATCCTTACGCTGTGATTGATGACAAGGAAGACGACAGCCATGCCGCCGTGCTGGGGCGAGACAAGGATCCGGTCGGCCATATGCACCGTTTTTTTGAAAACGCCGCCGCGCGGGGCGCGTTCAGTGGCGGCTTTAAATTCATGATCGGTCACAATCTGAAAGTTCTTCAAGAACTGGCTGCCGACCCTGAGTTGTCCATCATCTATGTCTGGCGAGAGAATAGGCTGGCGCAGGTATCATCCTTGATCAAAGCCTTTCAAAGCAAGAAATGGGCCCAGACCAAGGCTGACGCGCATATTCAGCGCAAGATCGTTGCCACTCCGCGCCAGATCAGCCACCGCTGGCATGAATATGCAACTTTCGACCATTTGATTGCATTGTGGTTGGCGGGGCTTCCTAACCCCAAAGTCACCTATGAATATTGCGATCTGTTCAAACCGGGTTTCGAAGAATTGATCTGCGGTTTTTTAGAGGTCAAACACCATAGGAGAATGAAAAGTGCGTTGGTCAAGCAGGGCAGCAACGCGATCGAGGATCGGTTCGAAGACCCGCGTCCAATCCGCTACTATTTCAATCAAATCGGTCTGGGAAGTTGGTTGGAGACCGAAATTTGAACCGACCTTTGCGGATCCTGTATTATAACTGGGTCGATTATCTGGATGTCGAAGGGCGCGGCGGCGGCGTTGCTGTTTACCAACGCAATATCATTGAGGAGCTAGGGGCACAGAGCGGTATAGAGGCTTTTTTCCTATCGGCAGGCCTTAGTTATGACTTGCCTTTCTGTGCACCGCGCTGGGAAGCCGTGCGCCACGGGCCCGAAAGGAACCGACATCGCCGGTATGAAATTGTCAACTCCGGTATATTGGCGCCGGCGCATAGCAGCTTTGGTGATCCGGCGCAGGTATCGCACCCGCCGACCCGAGAGGCATTCTTCGACTTTGTCGCGCAGACGGGCCCTTATGATGTGATCCATTTCAACAACCTCGAAGGGTTGCCCGCCGAGGTGCTGACAATAAAAAGCCGGTATCCGCAGACGAAGGTTATTTTGTCGCTGCACAACTATTATCCGATCTGTTCACAAGTGAATTTGTGGGTAAATGAAAGTCAGACCTGCGAGGATTTTCAGGGCGGTGCGCGGTGCATGACATGTTTGCCCTATCAGCGCGATGCGCAGGCGGTACGCCTTTCCTATGGAATATCATATCGCATGCGATGTGCGGGAATGCGGCCTGGCACGCTGGCATATGATGTCATGTTCAGGGGCGTTCGGGCGTTTGGCCGGCGCGGCGCGCATGCCTTTCGTTGGCTTAGGCAAATGCGGCAACGCAACGCCCTGACGCCTGCCCCAAATTCAAAAGCTGCAGCAGAGCTGGCAGCGGCCTTTGCGACGCGCCGCAGTGATATGACCGCCCTGATCAACAGCCATTGTGACCAGGTGCTGTGTGTCTCAAATGCCGTGCGTGTATTGGCGCATCGCTATGGAATCTCGCCAGAGCGAACCCGCACAAGCTACATCGGAACCCTTGCGGCAAACACGACCAGCGGTACATCTGGACCAAAAGCAACAGTCTTTACGCCTGAGAAAAGCATCCTCACATTAGGCTATTTGGGCTATATGCGCCGCGACAAGGGCTTTTACTTCTTGCTTGACGCGCTAGAGGCATTGCCGGTTTCGATTGCCACGCGCATCCGCATCGTTATCGCGGCCCGCGCCGCCGATCAAACGACAATGGCGCGCGTCTACCGTCTAAAGGATCACTTGGCAGGTGTGATTTATCACGACGGTTATACCCATGCAGAATTGGAAACTGTATTGGCGCCTGTAGATGTGGGTTTAATACCCGTACTCTGGCACGACAACCTGCCGCAAGTGGCAATAGAAATGCATGCGCGGAAAATTCCCTTGCTGACCGCCGCGATGGGCGGTGCCCCGGAATTGGGAAATTGCGCCGATATGGTCTTTGCGCCCGGTGATATTGGCGGTTTTACCAATCGCATACAGGCCCTTTTGGCAGGGCAAATTGATATGGAATCCTATTGGCGCGGCGCTATGACCCCGAGGTCGGTAAAGGACCATGTTGCCGATTTATTAAAGATCTACCGCGGCCAAGATCCCGCAGCCCGATCTGCACCAGTAAAAACCTGATCGCTAAACTGGCAGATTTGATCAAAGCCGGATCGAAGGTGCAGGCCCACAAGAGCCGCGCTGAACAAGCCGGCACGCAAATTCTATCCGGCGGGCGGGCATTGCGGGGCCGCTGCGCACATCTCGGATCAGATCAACTGCCGCCGCGCCGATTTCGCGCATCGGCATCGCAACGGCGCTAAGTGGCGGCTGCAAGAAAGCGCCTTGCGGCAAGCCGTCCATGCCCAAAACCGAAACATCGTCGGGCACGGAAAGGCCGTGCGATTGCAACGCCTGCATTGCCCCTTGGGCCAGTACATCCCCCGCGCAAACAATTGCGGTGAAATCACAGCCTTGACGCGCAATGCGTTCATGAATGGCTTGGGCCGCAAGGTTTGGCAGCCAGTCGCTAACCTCGATGACCAAGGACGGATCATAGTCACGGCCGCGCGGGAACATGCGGTCGCGCCAACCTTCGAACCGGCGCTCAATCGTGCGGCGTCCGCGCCGCATCAGGAACAGGATGCGCTGATGGCCAAGGCCGATCAGATAGTCCGTGGCCAGCGCCCCGGCTGCACGGTTTGAAGGAGCGACCGAACTGAACTGCATCGATGGATCATCACCGTTCAGCAACACCACCGGCTTTGGAAACCCGCGTGCGGCGGCAAGGATTTGCTCATCATCAAGGGTCAAAAACAGCACGCCGACGATGTTAGGGTCTTCTGCAGCTTTGGCCAAAACCTCTTGCTCTTGTTCGGTTGATGCGATCGCCTGCGTGGTCACTGACGCCCGAAGCAGCTTGGCGTGATCTTCAATCCCCTGCATCACGTTTAGCGTGAACTGGCTGCGGGCAAAATCTTCCATCGCGGCCGCACTGGCCAGAACCAGAATACTTTGACCCGCCATCGTAGAGGGCAAGGCATAGCTGAAATCCTGAGCCGCGCGCTGAATGCGTTCTATCAGGTCGGGGCGCACCCCGGCCTCGCCTGACAGGGCGCGCGATACCGTTGCAATAGAGACATTGCAGGCCTCGGCAAGATCGGCAAGCCGGACACGTCGGCTTGCTTTGGCCTTCTTTGCTTTGGGTGTCGCTGTCATTTCCAAGCCTCTGCCGTAGGGATTTCTGCAAAAAATTTACACATTGCACAAATAATTTTCTCAAGCAATCGTATTGCTCATTGGTCGCGACCTTGGGAGGGGGGCAGATGCATCTGGACGGCGCTGATATTCGTCATAGCCTGAATCTGTTGGTTCAAGGCATGACCAACCTTCGCCCCGAGGCGCAGTTTGACGAACCGAACCTTGACGGTACGGCCAGCGATTACATCAGTTTTACCTGTTGGGAATGGCCGCAAGGCGTCGGGCTGTATGGTCTGGTGCAGCTTTGGCGGCGCCACCGCGACCCCAAGCTACTGGCGGTTCTGGAAGGCTGGTATTCGGATCAACTTGCCAAAGCACTGCCGCCGCTGAACATCAATACTACCGCGCCGATGCTTGCGCTTTCGGTGCTTTGGGCGGAAACACGTGATCCACGTTGGCAACCGGTGTTGGACGATTGGGCGAACCGACTGATGCGAGACGCCGCACGTACCTCTGAGGGCGGATTCCAGCATGATGTCTCTGACAAAATCAACGAGGGCGAGCTTTGGGATGATACCCTGTTCATGGCGGGTTTGTTCTTGGCCAGTTATGGGCAGGCATCTGGCCGCAGCGCGCTTGTCGACGAGGCAATACGGCAATTTCTGGTTCATGCACGCTATTTGTCCGACCCCGAAACCGGGCTTTGGTTTCATGGTTGGACGTTCAAAGGACGGCATAATTTTGCCCGCGCCCGATGGGCCCGAGGCAATGCCTGGATAACCGCCTGTATTCTGGACCTGTTCGAACTTGCAGATATTCCGGCCTCGGTTCGGCTCTATCTGGAAGGGGTTTTGACGGCGCAAGTGCAAGCGCTGCTTCCGCTACAAGCCGCCTCTGGCGCGTGGCGGACCTTGCTGGATGATGCCAGCAGCTATGAAGAAATCAGTGCGACTGCGGGATTCGCCTATGGCTTGCTTAAGGCCGCACGGCAAGGCATTGGCGATGCAGCTTGGGCCGAGGCTGGATGGCGCGGCATAGCGGCCGTGATGCGCAATATCGATGCGCATGGCACCTTGCAGAATGTATCCTACGGTACCCGCATGGGGCATGATCTGCAGTTTTACCGCGATATTCCCTTGCAGCCCACCGGATACGGACAAGCGCTTGCAATTCTTAGCCTGGTTGAGGCCGAAGGGCAATTTGGGGAAAAAGAGGTGTTGGCATGATGGACGTGCGTTATGGCGGAAACCCGCAAGATGTGATGACCTCTACGTCCGACAGGTTGCGCGGCGATTACATGGTCGAGCAAGCATTCACCCCCGGTTCCTTGCACATGACTTACACCCATATTGACCGCATGATCGTCGGCGGCGCCTGCCCTACCGACGCAGCCTTGACGATTGGGGATGGCGCGGAACTGGGCACCGAGTATTTCTTTTCGGCGCGCGAAATGGGCTTGGCCAATTTGGGCGGTGCCGGCCGCGTGACCATAGATGGCCAACGCTTTGACCTTGCCAATCGTGACATTCTTTATATCGGTCGCGGCGCGCAAAAACTGGTGATGGAAAGTGACGACCCAGCACATCCCGCATGGTTCTACCTTAACTCTGTGCCGGCTGGTGCAGATCATCCCCATCGGTTGATTACATCGGCGCAGGCAAAGCGGATCGTGCTGGGTGAGGCAGGCAAATCAAACATGCGCAGCCTTGCTATGTATATCCACCCCGAGGTTTCTCCATCCTGCTTGCTGTTGATGGGTATCACCGATCCTGCGCCGGGCAGTGTGTGGAACACCATGCCGCCGCATCTGCACGAACGCCGGATGGAGGCCTATTGCTATTTTGACATGGGCGCCGAAGATCGCGTCATGCATTTCATGGGTAAACCTGACCAGACGCGGCATCTGGTGATTGCGAATGGCGACATCGTTCTGTCTCCGGCGTGGTCGATCCATATGGGCGCAGGAACCGGGCCATATGCCTTTGTTTGGGGCATGACCGGCGAAAACCAAGCCTATACCGATTTCAACCCCGTCCCAGTCTCAACCTTAAGGTAAGCATTTCATATGCACGGCTATCTTTCCCATCCCCTGACCAAAGGAACCCCGATTGGCTATTGGCGCATCGGGGCCACAACTGACAGCCGTTATGATCTTCCCGATCTGCCGATGCAGGGCGAGATGGACCCGTTCTTTTTTCTGACAAAGGATAAGAACTTTATCCCGCATGAGTATCCGTGCCGGACGCAGTTTGCTGCGGAAAGACGTGGAAAGCGCCCCGAAGTGTCGGGGGCGTTTACCTCGACGCGCAACTGGTTGCCCTTTGGCTCGCCGCGTTTGGATTTGTCAGGTTTCTGGTTCCGCCCGACCCATGTGGCCACTTGGGCTGAAACTGTTATTCGCACCAAAGAGGCAGGTCTTGCGCGATTGCGGCTGCGCACCTGCGGCGGGGCTGTCATTCTGGTGAACGGCGTCGAACTGGGCTGGATGGCCCCCTACAAACGCAATGCAGAAAGCTCTGCCGAGTTTGATGTGCTGTTACAGGCAGGGGAAAACGCGGTTCATATCTTTTTTGATGATTTGGCCGAACGTGATGCGCGCTATTTTATCCAATTAGACTGGATGTCCGGCCCCGAGGCCGAGGCAGGCATTCCGACCGAATGCGATACCGATCTGGCCCGCGCGATGGAGCGTGCACTTGCAACCATGCATTTCGATGCGCCCGCCTATACCGGCGGCGAAGTGGCGCTGGTGTTGCCCGCCCCGATTCCGGTTGATGTTGATGTGGCCATTCGGGTTGAAGGCGATTTCATGTCGCATCACCCCGAGGCCCGCGCACGGCATTTACCCGCAGGTGCAGCGCGATTGGTTGTTGATCTTGCTGAAAACCTGCCGGGGGATTTCCGCCATTTCATTCCAACACTGACGGCCCAAGGCTTTTGTGCAACGCGCACTTTTGGCGTCGAGGTTTGTGACCTGACCACACAAGGGACCGCAGCTGCCGATTTGCCAACCCGCATCGAAGAAGCGTTGGATTGGGTTGCCCATCGCGCAGAGCCCGACACTGTGGCAGCCTTGGCGCGATTGGCCCAAGGGCTTGGCGGTGACAAAACCGAGGCGATGATTGATGCGACCCTTCCAGCGATTGAAGATTGCTGGGATTGCGCTGATTTCGCGCTGGTTCCGTTGTTATGGGGCAGAATGCTCTATGGCGATCTGATGTCGGAAAGGCTGCGTGCGCGGATTGATGCGGCCGTTCTTGGCTATCGTTATTGGATGGACGAGCCGGGCAATGACGTGCAGTGGTATTTCAGCGAAAACCACGCGCTGCTATTTCATACCGCGGCCTATCTGGCGGGCCATATGCTGCCAGATGCAACTTTCCGCCGTTCGGGCCGCAGTGGTGCCGAACAATCTGCTACAGGGCGGGCGCGGGTGCTGGCTTGGCTAACCCATTTCGAGCAATGGGAAATGGCCGAATTCAACTCGGCCCCTTATTTCCCGATTGACCTGAAAGGCCTGACTGCTTTGTTCGCTTTGGCCCCGGATGCCGATATCCGCGCGCGGGCCGAACGTGCAATAGCGCGGCTGATCCTGATGGTTGCCAATTCATCGCATCACGGGGTGATAACCGCTGCCCAAGGTCGTAGCTATGAACACACCTTGCGGGCCGGACGCACGCTTGAACTGTCTGCTATTACCCGCATGCTTTGGGGAATGGGCCAGTTTGGCGCACGCTTCCATTGTGTGCCGGGGCTTGCACTTGCGCTGCGCGATCATGGATTGTCGCTTGACCCCGCGCTTGCCAAAATCGCCAGTCTGCAAGCCGGAGAACAAGAATGGACCTTTGCCCAAGGCCAGGGGCATTTTGCGAAAATGTACCACGCCAAATCACCGGATTGGGCAATGGGGTCGATTGCAGCATATCGCTGGTTTGAATGGGGCTATCAGGAAACGCTTGTTCATGGTCGCATCGGCACCAATCCTGATGCGCAGATCTGGATCAATCATCCGGGTGAGGTAATTCACTCTGGCTATGGCCGCCCGTCATATTGGGGCGGGTCTGCCTCGGTCCCGCGCTGCCAACAATACCGCGGCTTGGCAGTCTTGCTATTCGATGGACAAGCTGAACAGCCCGACTTTACGCATGCGTGGTTTCCAACGGCAGCATTTGATGAGGTGATTGTCGGCCAAACCACAGCTGCCGCACGTTCAGGCCGGGGGGCAATGGCGATTTGCGCCTCTGGACCACTTTCTCCATTGGCAGAAGGCCCAACCGCAGGCTGCGAATTGCGGCTTGCCGGACGTCAGAACTGGTGGATTTTGCGCATGGGTCAAACCGATGACTTGGCCGATTTTGCCACGCGCTTTGCGACGCTTTCAGTGGTTGGCATGCAAGGCATCCATGATACGCTTACGATTGAGGACCCCGAGTACGGCGAGGTCGTTTTCCACGCTGACGGGCGGGTCGAAGCAGAAGAACGGGTGCTGAACCCGCAAGATTGGACGGTAGAGGGGTACCGGAACACAACCTGTTAAAGGACGCGGGGCAAAATGCCCCGGGGATTCATAAAAGACTCTAGGGAGGAGACCAAAATGAAAAAGACAGTTACAGCATTTACACTTGGGCTAAGCCTGTTGGCCAGCACGGCGATGGCAGGCGATGTCCGCATGATGTGGTATTCGGATGGTGTCGAAGGCGAGGTCATGAAAGACTTGCTCGCGCGGTTCCACGCGCAGAACCCCGATATTAACGTTATCCTTGACGAAGTTGCCTATAAGGTCGTGCAGGAACAGTTGCAGATCCAGCTTGAGGCAGGCAGCGGCCCCGACATCGCACGCGTCACCAACATCAAAACGCTTGCGCCGCATTGGCTGAATTTGACACCATATCTTTCTGATCCAGACTATTGGCGCACCAACTTTGGCGCCTATGCCGATTGGATGCGCGAAGACGGCAGCGATGCCATCACGGGTTTCATGACCCAGTTGACCCTGACGGGCGGCTTTGCCAACAAGACCCTGTTTGAACAGGCCGGCGTCGCGATGCCGGGCGCTGGTGCAACATGGGATGATTGGGTCAATGCCTCTGCCGAAGTGGCAAAATCTCAAGGTACAGCTGCGGCCTTTGCGATTGACCGGTCCGGTCACCGGATATCGGGGCCGAATGCTTCTTATGGTGCCAACTATATTGCAGCCGATGGTATGCCAGCGCCGATGGATGCCGGAAGCAAAGCCTTTGCCGAAAAACTGGTCGGCTGGGTTGCCGATGGCAAAATGCTAAAGGATACATGGGTCGCGGCGTCGGGTTCGACCTATCGCGCCGCAGCCGATGATTTCATTAACGCGGCAATCCCGTTCTATTATTCCGGTTCCTGGCAAATTGCGAACCTTTCCAGCAAAATCGGCACGGGTTTTGACTGGGTCGCTATTGGTTCACCCTGTGGAACAGTGGCTTGTTCCGGCCTTGCCGGTGGGGCCGCCTTGGTCGCTGTCAAATACACCAAAAACCCCGAAGATGTTGCCAAAGTCATGGAGTTTCTGGGAAGCGAAGAAATCGTGAAAGAGTTTTCCGAGCGGACCCTGTTTCTGCCGGCGCATGCTGGCGTTGTGACAAAGGGCGGTCTGAAATGGGATACAAAAGATCCGAACGTAGGCGCCGCCTTGGATAAGTTCGTTTCGGCCGCGACCGAGGTAGCACCCGCCGCCGCAGCGCTGCCGTCGTGGAAGTGGGCCTCGGCGTATTACGGGGCGCTGGTCAACCGGATCAGCCAGGTTATGGCAGGCGAACTGACGCTGGATGATGCCTATACCAAAATCGACAGCGACATCGCTGAACAGGTTGCGGCGGCGAAATAGGGCATGAAACCCTTGGCAAGCATACTGGGGGCCGTGATTGCGGCCCCCCTCGGCTGGATCGCCGGATTGGCCGAGGCACCACTGCGCCTTTGGCAGCGTTTGACTGGAAAAGGCGGCATGATCGCGTTTTTTCTTTTGCCGAACATGGCGATTTTCGGTGTGTTTGTGCTGTTTCCACTGATTATTAACATCGTCTATTCCACGACCTCGGGCAGCGCCTTGTTTTTAAGCGATCGCGACTTTGTCGGCTTGGGCCAATATGAGCGGCTACTGCGCTGCGACGATTACACCAATACACTGACCTGCCAGGAAGATCAGTTCTGGACCGCGGTGAAAAACACCGCTGTTTTCGTCGTGGTACAGGTTGGATTGCTTATCTCTATTGCCACTGCCACCGCGCTGATTTTGAACCGTGAGATCATGGGGCGCAGCTTTTGGCGCGCAATGTTCTTTTTTCCGGTTTTGCTGTCGCCTGTTGTCGTAGGTCTGATCTGGCGTTGGATCTTGGATCGCAATGGCGCGCTGAATGCGGCCCTTGTTGGTGTTGGGCTTGATCCGGTGAATTGGCTGCTGGAACGGGGATGGGCCTTTGCCGCGACCATTGGCATCACAATTTGGGCGCATCTCGGGTTTTATGCACTGATCTTGCTGGCCGGTTTGCAGGCTATCCCGCGCGACCTTTATGAAGCCGCCGAGATGGATGGCACCCCGCCCGGCCGCGTGTTCTGGCGCATTACCTTGCCGCTACTAATGCCAAACCTGCTTGTTGTGATTGTGCTGTCCTTGATCCGCGCAGTTCAGGTTTTTGATGAGGCCTATGTGCTGACAGGGGGCGGGCCTGGCACAGCAACGCTGTATCTGACCCAATATATCTATGAAGTCGGTTTTGCCTCGCTGTTGAAGAACCCCGGACTGGCATCTGCCGCCTCTATCCTTATGGGAGGCGTGCTGATTGTGCTTACTTTGGTGCAGCTTGGCCTTAGCAACCGCAATGAAAAGAAGGGTAAACAGAAATGACCCGTGCTTGGGCCTTCCTGTCACGTCGGCGAGCCGGTTCCAATTGGGATTGGACGGATATCGTAACCTTTGTCTGGCTGGGGGCCGGGCTGTTCATTGTATTTGGGCCCGCGCTCTGGCTGGTGCTGTCCTCGTTGAAGTCGCCTGCGCAACTGTCAGAATTTCCGCCGACTTTGATGCCATATGAGGCCCGCAGCGTCATAGTTGCAGGATATGAAAACCCATTGCCGCTATACAAGGTGACAGATGACGCTGGCACCCGCACCTTGGCCGAGGTACGCCGCGTTGGCACAGTCGCGCAAATGGTCGATCCGGCCGATCCCGGCACCATCCAAAAGATCAACATCGCGAACCGAACCCCCGAAAGGGACATTGGATTTTCCTGGTCCAACTATACCGACCCTTTCTTAAAGTTCGACTTCCTGAATTATACCAAAAATTCGGTTTTCGTAACCACGATGGCCACGTTGATCACGCTTCTCACCAACTCGATGGCGGCTTTTGCCTTGTCGAAATACGAGTTTCGCGGGCGTGGTTTTGTTATCGTGCTGATTGTTGCGACTTTGATGATTCCCTTGTCGGTCATTCTGGTGCCGCTCTATTCCATCATCTCGGGCGTCGGGTTGATAAACTCGCTTTGGGGGGTGATTTTGCCCACGGTCGCGACGCCGACAGGTGTGTTTTTGCTGCGGCAGTACATGCTGACTATCCCCTACGAATTACTAGAGGCCGCCCGCATGGACCATGCAAGCGAGTGGCAGATTTATTGGCGCATCGTCCTGCCCCTTACGGCGCCTGCGCTGGCCGTGCTGGCCATTTTCTCGGTGGTTTGGCGCTGGAACGACTTTCTCTGGCCGTTGATCGTTTTGTCGCGGCAAGAGGTATATACCCTGCAAGTAGGACTGAATGCCTATGCGGGCGAATTGAATGTACAATGGCACTATCTGTTGGCGATGACTGTTATGACAATGGTTCCGGTCGTGTTGGTGTTCATTTTTCTACAACGCTTCATAACTGCCGGCATTGCCGGATCGGGACTGAAATAGGGGTCTGGCATGGGTCGCATCGCATTACATAATATTCGCAAGGCATATGGGGCTGTCGAGGTTCTGAAAGGCATTGACCTGTCGATAAACGAGGGAGAGTTGGTGGTGTTTGTCGGCCCGTCGGGCTGTGGCAAATCCACTTTGTTGCGCATGATTTCAGGCCTTGATCGGCCGACAGGCGGTACGATCGAGATTGACGGACAAGATGTGACACGGCGCAGCGCTGCCGACCGTGGCCTTGCAATGGTGTTCCAAAGCTATGCGCTTTATCCGCATATGACCGTTTGGCAGAATATGGCTTTTGGCCTGCAAAACACCCGAATGCCCAAGGCCGAAATTGCCGAGCGCATTGCCGATGCCGCCCGATTGTTAGAGATAGAACCCCTGCTGGATCGGCGGCCGGGCCAGTTGTCGGGCGGGCAACGCCAGCGTGTTGCGATCGGGCGGGCCATTGTGCGCAGGCCCACGGCATTCTTGCTGGATGAGCCGTTGTCAAACCTCGACGCTGAATTGCGCGTATCCATGCGCGCAGAATTGACCGCCCTGCACAGCCGCCTTGGGGCGACGATGATCCATGTTACCCATGATCAAGTAGAGGCTATGACCATGGCCGACCGGATCGTCGTATTGCGCGCAGGTCGGGTTGAGCAGGTTGATACGCCGCTTAACCTTTACAACGTGCCGAATAACCTTTTTGTTGCCGGCTTCATCGGCGCACCGGGTATGAACCTATGGCCCGCTACCCCCGAAACAAAAGGCAGCTTCCTGCTTGAGGGCGGCACAAAGCTTGAGTTGCCGCATCTTGATCTGGCTGGTCCGGTTACGTTTGGCTTGCGGCCCCAGCATCTGCGCCTTGATGAAAACGGCCCCCTCACAGCCAAGGTCACTTTGGTCGAAGCACTTGGCGCTGAAAGTGTGGTTCATGCCGAACTGGAAGGTGGCGTCCGATTGCTTGCGGTGCTGCCCGGTCAACCCGATCTTGCGCTTCGCAGCCAGATCCGCTTTGCCTTTGACCCTGCCGCGCTGCATGTTTTTGATGCACAAGGTCAAAGGGTCAAAACAGGCTGAAGGCGGTTAATCGTGTCCTGACCCGACCAGAGTATCGGCAAAGAACTTCAGCAACGCGTTGCGCATTGCCGCGGTTTCTTGATGCCCGGCGCCTGACTCTCGGTGCACGACCAACGTGCCGCCGGCAACGTCATAGGCGTCGCGAAGTTGGGTTAGCGCAATGTCGGTAGCATACGGTGGCGTAAGCGGGTCCAGATCACCCAAACCGATGAACTGCGGTCGCGGGGCAACCATACCCGCAAGTGCACCATTCGAAATGCGGGCCAGCAGGCCGGGAATAGTTAGGTATATCCCGTGTAAATCATGCGCCCCCGTTTCAATCAGCGCCCGAAAATCGCTCAGGCAACATTCATGTGCTACAGCGGAAACCCTGGTGTCCATCGCGGCCAGCCAATACCCAAGCGTCGCCCCCATAGAGATTCCGAAAACCCCGATCTGCTTTGGCAAAACATCCGGGTGCTGGCTTAGCCAATCCAACGCAGACTTGCATTCGCCCATCATCTGACCGGCAAGGCTTCGCCCCTCCCAAAGGCGGGCCTTTGCCGCCACGCTTTCGATTTGATCGCGGCGACCGCCAAAGCAGGGCATATCGAGACAAAGTGAGGCAATCCCGAGGCTGGCCAGATCTGGCCCCAAGGGGCGGTGCAACGCCGGACGACCATGCATCAATTCATCCGCGCCAATGTCAAAGCGCGCGCCATGTGCGTGAATTACCAGAACCGCTGGCAATGGCTTTGTACGATTTTCGGGTTGGCAAAAGACCCCCCGTATCAATTCTTGCTGGGCAGTCGCAAAAGCCAGCTCTGTAACGATTGCGCCGTTTGTTTCTGCAGGATGTTTGCTGCAATCAGCCATGCGCAATGGATGGTCGAACAGCTCGAACATATCTGTCAAACTTGCCGCTTTGGGGGTCATTTGCAGCACCAATCCAAGGTATTTTGCGCGATTGCTTTGCGGCAGGCTAGCCGACCCTAACTCAACGCCCAAGCACAAAACAACCATTGCCGCATGACTGGTGCCATGGCTGCGGCTTCGCCCCTAACCGGTTCGCGTTATCCTTGCCCACCGGCAAAAGCGACTGGGATAAATTCAACTTGCCCGAAAGACAGGTGCCTGTGTACGCAGCATTGCTTCCAGCTCTTGCTTCGCCACAGCTGCATTGGGGACGGCCTGCAAAATTCGCGCCGATTTCTGGCCGCGCCTTAGCAGTGCATCATCGACAAGCTTATCATAGGCGACCGGATCGTTGATCTGGATTTCCAGAAACGCCAACAAACGCTTGATCAGCAAGCGGCCTGCCTTGGGGTCACTATAGACGTCTTCAAAATAGACAACAAAAGGCGAAAGGCCTGCCGCGTCCATCATCTTTGCCAACTCTTGCCGGCGGGTCATGCACTGGCGCGTGTGTTGCACAGCGCGCTGAATATTCAACGGGTCCAAGACAATCTCACCAGCCTCGATCGCCGGATAGATTTTTTGTGCGGCATCACTGCCCCAAGCACCCGTAAGATAGGCGAGCTCTAGCGATATGATACGGTCTGCTTCGCTGTGCCGGTCCAGAATAATATGCCGATACCCCAGCGCAGTACTCACCTCCAACAAAACCTCGTTAAAGGCTGGTGACATCAACTCATGGCAATGCTTGACCAAAGGCGTTTTCCCCAGGCTTGCATGCAGGTCCGCCCGCAGTTGCGCGATATCGCCGGTCTGCGCAAATGCACCGGAAATGTGGCCGTAGATGCGCTCGGTGTTGAAAGGCTCGTGCTGAATGCCTGTGTGTTCGGAAAGCGTGCTCAGCAATGACGCAAGCGTCGTGCCGCCAGTACGGCGCATCGTCCAGATTACATAGGGATAACTCAAAAACAGCTCCTGAGCGCGTCGGTTGTGTTTCTTATACATCATTCGCGCAAAACGGGAAATAGAAACGTGCGTTTTCGACGATGGCGCTTTACCCAAAGAGTATGTTGCGAAACAACAATTCTATGAAATTTGCTCTCAAAGCCGTCACACAATGACAATATCTGCCTCTAACATCCGTTGCGCGCCGCGTATTTCGGTGATTGTCCCGATATACAATGTTGCAGCACATGTGGCTGCCTGCATCCAAAGCGTGCGGGCCCAGACCTTGACCGAATTCGAGGTGTTGCTGGTTGATGACGGATCAACCGATGGCAGCGGCGACATTGCGTTGGCGGCTGCCCAAGGGGACCCGCGCTTTCGCCTGATCCGGCAAGAAAACGCTGGTCTTGCGGCGGCCCGCAACACCGGGTTGGACCACGCAACAGGCAGCTATATCGCCTTTGTCGACAGTGATGACCGGGTTATGCCCGACTACCTTATGCGGATGTGGCAGGTGCTGGAAGACTCGGGCGCCGATTGGGTGGCCTGCGCAATTCAATTCAACGCGGCAGACGGCAGCGGCGGCAGGCATTCTGCCATCCACGGCCATGCAGATCTGGGCCAGCATACCGCGCTAAGACGCTATCCGCTAGACAACTGGTGCGACGTGATTGTCCACTTTCCTTCGGCGTGGAACAAACTTTACCGCCGGTCGCTGATCGAGGGCTTGCGCTTTGATACAGGCATTTGGTTCGAGGATCATGGCTTCTTCTACCGTGCTGCCGCGCGCGCCGATCACATCCTGCATCTGCCCGAGGCACTGTACCTGCAAACCCGCGGGCGAACAGGCCAGATCACCACACAAGACGATGAACGTGTTTTCGACCAGTTTGCCGTGCTTGAAACCCTTGGGCGGCAGTTTGACACCGCAACCCGCCCCGGCGGGCAAACCGCTTTTGCGCGCATCGCCAGCCGCTTGATCTTTGAACGCAGCACTGTCATCGCAGATGCCGACCGCCGTGCACGCTTTGCCGATGCCGCGCGGATTTTCTTGCAAAAGCATGGTCTGACATACAGCCCCGACTGGGACGCCGGCATCGGTCGCAGCTGGGCCATAGAGATGGCAGGATCGCTGCCGCTTAGCGTGGTCCTGAGTTGGGATGGCAAAGATCGCGCAGCGCTTGATCGCAGTCTTGTTGCCCTGCGCGATCAAACCGCGCCAGGCTTTGAGGCATTGATTGTATGCCAAAGCAAAGCCGCGCGGCGCAGGTTGGTCGCACGCTACCCTGACATGCCAAGCCATTGGCAAACCATATGCGCACCACATAAAGGCGAAGGTGCAGGCTTTAACCACGGGCTGGCACAGGCACGCGGAACCTATGTGATGTTTGTTCAAACGGGTGATGCCCTGACACCCTGGACCTTGCTGCAACGCACTGAGGCAATGCTGCACACAGAGGCCGCGTTTGGCATAACCCAAATGCAACTGGCCCATCGCGATACAGACCAGACCAGCTATCACAATGGTATGCTTGATATGGGGCCGTGGCCGCTTGGCGCGCCGCCTGCGGGGTTGTCAATGCTGACACCTGCGCAGGCAATCAGCCTTGAAGCCCATTGCAGCGCCAAGATTTTCTTGCGGGCATTCCTTGGTCTACATCGGCTGGGCTTCACCAGCGGCCCGCGTCCGGATTGGGCGCTGTGTCTGAACGTGGCCCTGCTGGCGGCGCGCGCCACCTATATTCCCCATGCAGGCGCATTAATAGCAATGCGCGATGATGGCTTTGAGCGCTGGCACATCCCGTGGGGGGCACTTGCCCTTGCACGCGGACATTCAGCACTTGTGCAGGCCGTGGGGCGCGTCATGTCACAAGGCAATGCACCACGCTTGCCGGAGGGTTGGCAGCGCAGGTTGTTCGCCCGTGCGCTGCGCGAACAGGTCTATTTCGGCGACTACACAGGCCGTCTGTCTCGATGGCAAATGCTGGCAGGCGCTGCCTGTACCGCGCTGTGGCACGGCTATGGGGCAAACCGGGATGCCGGTCTTGACCCGTTTGTCGGGCCCCGGCTGGCGCGAATGCTGGACCCAATAGGGGTAGTGTTAGGACGTATGGGGCGGATCGGAAGAATCGCAATCAACCGTCGTGCATCCGCCACCTTGCCCGCCAAAGAAAGCAGGCCTTTGCACGCCTTTGATTTGAAAGATCACGGGCTGCTGATACTGCGGGCCAAGTTTCATTTAAGCTCCTACGCCAATATATATTTTCAAGCTGCAGGACGTGATCAGGTGCTGTTTCACCTGTCGTTGCGCCAAAACGAGGGACTTGCGGTATGCAACAGCCAAGGTCCGGATGGTCAGTGGAAAGCCGAAATCCGCCGTGCGGTGACGCTGCCTTCAACCAGCGCTGAAGTTACCCTTGAATTTGGCCCGCATTGCGTGCGCGTCCTTTTGGATGGGGCCGAGATATTTAACCTTGGCACGCAAGGCCAACACAAAGATGCCCGCTTTGCCGAACTGGGGATGATCGAAGGTTTCCACACCAATGGCGGCTTTATGCCCATCCATTTGCTGCCGCAAATGCCGCAGGCCGCGTTGGTCTTTGACAGCCGCCTTACCCTGCGTTTACGCAGCCCGAGCCCAACCGCCTTACGGCATTCGCTGACCTGTGATGCAAACCAGCCGCCTGCCGAGCTAGGCCTCATCACGGCGCCACAGGGCACAGCGACCACTCTGGTTCCAGCCTCGCTTTGGCGCGACTTGTCCGCAGACAAAGGCCTGACGCTAGAGCTGGTTCAAGGCGCGAGAACGGATCGGTTGACGTTAACCCGCAGCTGCCTTGCCGCGCGGATCGAGGCTTTGCTGTTGTTGCCGCTTGCACCAAGTGACAGCACCTTGTGCCTTACCCTGATCGAACACGTCCGCTATGCCAATTTGCGACCATTGCTTTCGGTGCCCGCGCTGACACATCTGGACAGGCTGGCCGCCCAATATGATGTTCAAAGCTTTGTGAAAGATGACGACGCGGGGCCGATTTCGCAGCCACCCACACCACTTACGCCCCCCCCCAGCTTACACGACCCGATTGACCAAGAGGTCGCAAGCGTTGTCGCCCGTCTGGCCCAAAGCCAATCGGTGGCGCCGGCCCAACGGCCTGATCCGCTTGCTGTTTTGGCGCTCATGCAAGTTTCGCCCGCGGCGCAGGCACCCCTGTTTCTAGAGCTTGCCGAGCATTTCTGCACCCAAGGCCGTGATTTCGAAGGTCTTTTCCAGCTTGCCAAAGCGCGGGGCTTGCTGCCCTTGCCGCATGCAGGCAGCCGCTGGGCGGTTTCCGCTAACCTGCCCTATCTGGTGGCCGATAAACGCTATCATCAGGCCGCCAAAGACCTGACAACCCTTAAAGAACCCACAACCGACTGGCTGGTAACACCGGCCATCGCATGGGCCGTGCGTATCTGCATTTCGCAGCCCCAAACACCGGCACGCAGTCGCAGCTATATGTTCGATGCTTTTTGCGCCTTTCTCTGGGCCCGCGTGGACAATTACTGGGACCGATTGCACTGCCATGAGCTGACCCGCACCGCCGCTGCACTGATCCTTCAGCGTCACCGCCTGATGCCGGATCAGCAGCAAAATGCTGTGGCCATCTGCGTACAGATCTATGGCCTGTCACGCCAGTTCTGGGCCGAGCTGGCGGGGGCATCTGATTTGCCATTCGACCTGTTGCAGGCCCAAGCGGCCTTTGCCGTGATTGCATCAGATCACGCAGACGCGGCGCAAAAGGACAAGGCGCTGCGCCTGTTCGAGACTGAGAAAGCCGTCGATGCCCCCCGAATGCGCCGCGAACTGTTTGGCCCCGCAGGCCTACCCGCCGCCAGCGAAGGTGCGATTGCCCCGGCCGATCTGGGCGCTCTGCTCACCCCCAACAGCAATACACTTGGCCGCAATATTCTGCGGCATATGGCCTTTCCGGGCAGCGCGCCGGTTCAGCCACAGGTCGCCGAAATGGCGCGCACGGCTTTGCCCGATCTTTATCCGCAAACCCCGCGCGCGCCCTATCTTGAAACCCAACAACATGCGACACAGCAAGCCTTGGCGCTATTGAAAGACCCATCGCAAGATAGCTTGGCGGCGGCCTTGACCGACAGTCTTGGCCAGATCTCGGATGCAGATTCGCATCATTTGGGGCTGGGTATTGCAGTGTCGATAATAGACGCCTTGCACGATACCAGCCCTGACCGCGCAGAGGTTTTCTGCGATTGGGTTCGAACAACGGTCACAATGCTTGACAGTATATCCACAGCTGACAGTGCGCAAATTGGCGCCGCCCCGCCTGAAAGCTGGCGTTCCGCGCCCGCCCTGTACCAACCTTTGCGCCGCCTGACAGATCGTGCCGATTTGCTGCCTGCGGCGCAAGCACTTGTCGATGATCTTGCCATTCCTCTCGCCATGTTCCCCGTTGCTGACAACGGTGGCCTGCCTGACGGGCACCCGCTGTTTGACACGATCGTCACCGTGTTTTCCTGTGTGCCATACCTTGATAGCCGCATCCCCGCTATGCGCGCAGGCTGGCTTGGCCGGCTTGTGGATCTGGGCGTGCCTTATGTTGTGGTTGTCGGTGGCGGGGATGGCACACGAACCAACGACATCGTGCACCTTGATGCGCCCGATGATTACGAAGGCTTGCCGCAAAAGACCTTAGCCGCCATTAAATGGGTCCATAACAATACCCGCTACGGGCACATGCTGAAAATCGACGATGATTGCTTTCTGAACGCCCCTCTGTTTTTCCAATCGCTCAGTTACCGCAAGTTCGACTATTACGGTCGATA
Source organism: Pseudorhodobacter wandonensis (assembly GCF_001202035.1). GTDB lineage: Bacteria > Pseudomonadota > Alphaproteobacteria > Rhodobacterales > Rhodobacteraceae > Pseudorhodobacter > Pseudorhodobacter wandonensis. Next base: position 51,782 of record NZ_LGHT01000044.1, read on the forward strand.
CCTTTATCGTGCCGTTGGACAGATGGATCGCAAATGGCATCAAGGCAAATCCAGCTCTCAGCGGGGTCGGCTTGATCTGGATAAATCGCCCGAGCCGAGCGAGTATGCCGATGGCGGTACCGGCTATGCCCTTAGCCGCACAGCCATGGCCGCAGCGCTGGAGGCCGCCGATAGCGCCGAAGGGCAGCAACTGATCGCTACGTCGTTTATGGAAGACAAGATGTTGGGCGACTTGCTGGCGATGCGCGACATCCGGCCAAATGAACAAGACTACCGCATTTCCATGCGCCGCCGAACTTATGGCGCCGCTATCCCTGTGGCCCTGTGGCACAACAGTTTCCACCCCAGCCAGACCGCGCCTTTGCAGCTGGTGCATCTGGATACCCATCTCGATCAGGCCGACGCGCTGGCACGGCTGGATAAACCCGGGCTCTGGCCACGCAAAATCTGGCCCAGCTATCAGGATGTAAAACTGGGTTACCAAAGCAATGCGCTGGAACTTATCAGCACCGAGCAGAGCGTAGAAAATGCCCGCAATGCAGCGGTGGCCGTGGTGGCCTGCATGCGCAATGAGATGTTCATGTTACCGCATTTTCTGAACCACTACCGCAAACTGGGCGCCGAGGCATTCCTGATCGCGGACAATTGTTCGGACGATGGCACTTTGGAGTATCTGGCCCAGCAACCCGATGTGACGCTGTTTTCGGTCGATACAGATTACAAGTTGTCGCATTACGGCGTCGCGTGGCAACAGGCCATGATGTCGGCCTTTCGCGTCGGGAAATGGTCTTTGGTGGCAGATGCCGATGAACTGCTGGTTTGGCAAGAAAGGCAATCCCAGACATTGCCAGAACTGCTGAGACAGCCTGCGTTTGCCGATGTCGATGCTGCCCGTATCTTCATGCTTGATATGTATCCGCAAGGGCCGCTGGAAGAGGCCGATTTTGCCACAGGCTCGCCTTTTGATCAGGCCGGATTTGCCGATAGCGTTCCTTTCTTGTCCAACACATTGACGCATGGTCCCTATTCGAACCAACCTTGTTGGACCTCGGCACTGCGGCACCGGTTGATAAAAGGTTCTCATCGCAGCCTGTTTGTGGCGCAAAAGCTTGCGTTGCTGCGCTATCAACCGTGGATGCGGCTTTCTGCGGGGCTGCATTTCGTCGGCGATGTGCGCATCGCCCAGCGCGAGTTGCTGTTCGCCCATTTCAAATATAACGCGGATTTTCGACGCAAAGCGCAAGCCGAAGTCATGCGCGGCCAGCACTTCAACGATGCCGAAGAATACCGCAAATACCTCGCCTTGGTTTCAGAAGGGCGCAGTGTGATCTTTGACCCGGACCATTCGCAACACTGGTCAACTGTTGATTTCGTCAAACGCAGGTTATAGCGGTGAATGCAGCTAGCGTTTCAGCTGGCGCGAGCCAATAGTTCTTCTGTTCGGTCCTCGATCCCGGTGCGATCACCGGGCGTTGATCAGGCGGCCTGATTCAAAATTGCATCCCTGTTGGGCGCGACATGCAAGGCGCGCAGCGCATTCAAGATAACAGCCACATCGATAGCCTCTTGCAGCAGCGCACCTTGGACAGGGGTCAAATACCCAAAGGCAGCCGCGATCATGCCGACAATAGAAAACCCTACCCCGGCCACCACGCTTTCAAGGGCAATTCGGCGCGAGGCCTTTGCGATTTCCATCCCCAAACCAAGCCGGTCTATTCTGTCGACAAGCAAAACTACGTCGGCAGCCTCTGCCGATGCCGCGGCCCCTCGGGCGCCCATTGCCACCCCTACATCTGCGGCGGCAAGCGCAGGCGCATCATTGACGCCATCTCCCACCATCATCACCGGGCCATTCTTGCGCTCTACAAGAACAAGCAGAACCTTTTGGTCCGGCGTCAAACCAGCATGAATGCCGTCTAGACCAAGACCGTCTGTTACCCGCCTGGCAACCTCGACACGGTCGCCTGTTGCCAGCAAAATGCGCGCGATGCCTTCATGGCGGAGCTTGGCCAGCATATCGCGCGTGCCCTCTCGCAAGGGATCTGCCATGACAAGATGCCCTATCATCTGTCCATCGACCGCCACGGCCACCAAAACAGAACCAGCAACAAGCGCCGAATGATCGCCGGGCTTTTGGCCTATGCGCCCCGCGACAAATCCATCACCACCCACAACGATATTATGGCCGTCGACACGCCCGATAACCCCTTCGCCTGCAATCTCGGCAACCTCGGACGGCACCGCCAAATCAATACCCCGCGCCCGTGCAGCCTGAACAACCGCTTGCGCAACAGGATGTTTCGAGGCCTGATCGAGCGAAGCCGCAAGCCGCAAAATGTCGCTTTCGGCAAAACCCGCGTTGCAATTAATCGCCACGATCTGGGGGCGGCCGTCCGTCAGTGTTCCGGTCTTATCAAGGATCAATGTCTGAATGCGCACCATTGCCTCAAGCGGTCTTGCGCCTTTGATCAAAACCCCGAAATGGGCAGCGCGCGACAGGCCCGCAACCAAGGCCACCGGTACAGCAAGAATAAGCGGGCAAGGCGTCGCCACCACCAAAACCGCAACCGCCCGAATAGGGTCGCCCGTAAACCACCAGGCGGCAAAGGCAATTGCAACCGTAACCGCCAAGAACCCCAGCGACCATTGATCCGCTAACCGCGCCATCGGCGCCTTGGACCGCTGCGCCGCTTCAACCAGCCGCACAATCCCGGCATAGGTGCTTTCCTCGGCCCGGCGAAGCGCGATCAGATCAAACGGCTCACCCGCATTTGTAGACCCGCTCATAGCCTCCATGCCTTGCGACAGGCGCACGGGCAGCGATTCACCCGTCAGGGCCGAGCTGTCAACAAAGGCGGCAAGCGACGCGATTTTGCCATCCACCGGAACAACATCACCTTTGCGGATCAGCAGCACGTCATCTGGCCCAATTTCATCAAGTGAGACCTCTTCCAGCCCGCCGTTTCTGTGCCGCATCGCTATCCGCGGAACCCGCGCCAATAGCGCATGCATTTCGCGGCGCGCGCGACCTTCGGCAAAGCTTTCCAGAAATGTACCACCGGAATACATCACAGCCACAACCGCGGCGGCCAATTCCTCGCCAAACACCAGCGCGGCCGTCATCGAAAGTGCCGCGACAATATCAAGCCCAAACTCGCCCCGTGAAAGGCTGCGCAAAATTTCGATTGAAAGCGCCGCCAGCACTGGAACCACCGAGGCAAACCAAATGACGTTTGCAATATCAGGATAGCCCGAAAAATAGCTGGCCAGCCCCAAACACAAACCCGACGCCGCAACAAGCAAAAGGACGACTTTGAACCGATCATTCACCATTTGCAGTATCCAGCCCATTGTTTCCCGCATCCGAAGCATTCAACGTTTCAAATGAAAACAAAAGGCTTTGTCACCATGGTCTACCCGCAAAGCACATTTTGACGCAGTAATCCGACCTGTCAAATCTTTCAAAATCTGGGGCGGCCTCGGGCAAAGCCAAGGAAAAAAATAAGGCGGTTTGCCAATTTCCGACGCAAGAATACCTATAACGCTATGTCATATCCTTAGGCTGTTGCCGATGTGGGTTGTTCGCGCGGTTTGGCCTGCGCCAACATGGCCGAAGCGCGCCAACAGCAGTGGCAATAAATCCAGCGACTCTCGGATGGTTACGTCCATATCCAGATAGCGATAGGTTCCCAACCGCCCGACAAAGCTTACATTTTTTTCAGCCGCTGCCAAATCCTGGTACTGACCAAGCAGTGCCTTTTCCGCAACCAGACGGATCGGATAATATGGGGTATCTGTCGGGCCACAGTCGCGGGCATATTCGCGGTAGCAAACAGTGGCGTCATGCATTTCCCACGGGGCGAAATGTTTGTGTTCGGTGATGCGGGTAAACGGCACATCACGGCTGCCATAATTCATTACCGCACATCCCTGCCAGTCGCCTTGCGCGACAAAGCGCTCGAAATCGAGTGTGCGATAGCCAAGCCGCCCAAGCCGGTGGCCAAAATAGCTGTCCAATGGTCCTGACCAAATCACATGATCGACTGTGGCCTCAATAGCGCGGGTAAAGGCGGTTTCCAAATGCACATCAATATTCACATGGTTCAGAATTGACGTGACCATCGCCGTATACCCCTGCTCGGGAATGCCTTGGAAGCGGTGCGAAAAATAGCTGTCATCATAATTGAACCGCAGGGGCAACCGTTTGAGGATTGCGGCAGGCAATGCAGAGGGGGCACAGCCCCATTGCTTTTCGGTATAGCCTTTGAAAAACGCGTCATAAAGGTCGCGCCCGATAAACCGCAGCGCCTGTTCTTCAAAATTTTGCGGGTTGGTCAGCGATCGGTCAGCCTGAGTGGTTTCAATAAAGGCACGCGCTTCACTGGGGCTAAACGTCTTGCCGAAAAACTGGTTGATCGTATGCAAGTTAATGGGCAAGGAATAAACAGCACCGTCGACAGTGCTTTTGACGCGGTTGCTAAAGGGCATGAACCGCGCAAATCTGTTCGCATAGGCCCACACCTCTGCGTCATCGGTGTGAAAAATATGCGGGCCATAGGCGTGTATCAGCACACCGGTTTCGGTGCAGCGTTCGGTATGGCAGTTTCCCGCAACATGATGACGGCTGTCGATCACAGTGACCATATGTCCGGCCTGCGCCAAACCCCGCGCCAATACCGCGCCGCTAAGCCCTGCACCCACAGTCAGAAACTTCATCCCTGCCCTTTCAAATCGCACGCCTTCGGGCGCGCACCTGCCAAGCGAAGGTGCCATCCCAAGCGTTAAAAACTAATGAAAAGGCACTTAAAAAGAGGAGAAAGCGGCCTGTTTCCGCCTGCTTTCTGTCCCCTTCGATCCCTGATGCGCTGTCAAACTGAATCACTGAACATGCAAGGGTTGGGCTAAATGTATCTGGCGTATCGACAACGTGTGGTTACCGGAGACGTGGCGCTCGATGGTGACATCCGCAAGCTGCAAGTTGTCGATTTGGCCGGTCACAGCTATTTGTTGTCTTTGACCGGGGTGAATGGCGGGCTGGCCGCGTATCGGCTCGGGACAAACGGTGTTGTAAGTGGCGTAGCAGACACCGAATATTTTTCAATTAACCAACGCAACGGCGTCAGTGGCGGGATGGCAACGGCGAGCGGTGGGGCCAATGGCACGATTGCGCTGGCTGTCGGGATTGGCACGGCAACGATGCACTATACCCTTGACGCCAATGGAAATTTTGCAACGACTTCGGGAACCAACGCAACCAGCGGCAGCAATGTGATTGCGGCTGCCCAACTGACCGGCGGAACCGTTTATTACAGCGTCGCTCAGGGCAGCGGGCAGGTGATGCTGCATACGGCAACTGCAGTTACTGCCCAGCAAATCACCCTGAATAGCGTCTCGGTGCTGGATACTGTCAAAATCGGCAGTCAAAGCTTTTTGCTGTCAGCGCAATACGGCACACAAAGCATCAGCAGCTACAGCATTAACACCAACAGCGGCGCGCTTACACGCGTAATGGAAGTCGGCGGCGAACAGGGGCTGGGCATCAACACCCCCACCGCGTTTGAAACCGTGACTGCCTTTGGCAAAACTTGGGTCATTTTGGGCAGCAGCGGCAGTGATTCCCTGAGCGTCCTCGAAATAGATGCAACGGGCCGTTTGAAGACGGTCGACCACGTTCTTGATACGCTTGGTACCCGCTTTGGCGGTGTAAATGCCGTTTCCGTCGCACAGGTCGGGGACCGGGTTTTTGTGGTGGCAGGCGGCGCCGATGACGGGCTGAGCTTGTTCACGCTTTTGCCAGATGGCAAGTTGCTTCACCTTGAAACGATAAGCCAAACCGTCGGCGCCGGCCTGATGAATGTAGTCAGCATCGAAACTGCGGTGTTGGCCAATGCGCTGCAAATCTTTGTCAGCAGCGGAACCGATAGCGGCATTACACAGTATTTTGTTGATCTGGCCAATCTGGGTGTCACCCTGCGCGGAGATAGCGATGCCCCGAATTCGCTGCTGGGCGGCGACGGCAATGATCTTTTGGTGGCCGGAGAAGACGACACCCTGCGGGGCGGGGCAGGAAACGACATTCTTGTGGGGGCAAAGAATGCACGGCTAACAGGGGGCGATGGTGCCGATATCTTTGTGCTATCCGAGACCGGCGGCACCACCCTTATCCGCGATTTCACAGTCGGCGCGGACAAGCTTGATCTCTCATCCTTTTTCCTGCTGCGCTCGGTCGAACAGCTCAGCATCACCTCCAACAGCTTGGGCGCGATAATTCAATTGCGTGATACGATCGTTGATGTCCGCACGAATAACGGAACATCACTGACCCGCAATTCGCTGTTCGGTATCAACTTTGACTGGCCTGACCGGATACCGATTTTCGCATCCGACGAACCGGACCCCGTTCCTGTTGAAAACGTTGTTTTGGTCGGTGACAGTACTGACGACTTGCTTGCAGGCAATAGTGGAACAGACTGGATAACGGGCGGCGCTGGCAATGATACCCTAAACGGGGGTGCGGGCAACGACACGCTGATCGGCGATAGCGGCAATGATTACCTGGATGGCGGTGCCGGTGCTGACGATCTCTATGGCGAAGGCGGCAATGATCGCCTGCTAGGGGGGGATGATAATGACACACTGACCGGCGGTGACGGCGATGACATTCTTTATGGCGGCACCGGCAATGATCTGATGATGGGTGTCAATGGCAATGACACGCTTTACGCCGAAGGCGGAAATGACACCATCAGCGGGGGCTATGGGGTTGATGCCTTATACGGAGGGGATGGCGACGATGAAATCTGGGGCGGATTCGGCAATGACCTGATGTATGGCGGTGCCGGTAACGACATGATGGGCGGCAGCGAAGACAACGATCTGATGTATGGCGACGCGGGGAATGATACCGTCTGGGGGGGCGCACAGCATGACACGCTTTATGGCGGCGACGGGGTAGATACTGTGGGCGGCTTTTGGGGCAACGATTTGGCCCATGGCGACGACGGTGACGATTTTGTCTGGGGAAACTTTGGCAATGACACCCTCTACGGCGACAATGGCAACGACATGATCGGCGGCGCTGAAGGCAATGATGTGCTGTACGGCGGCGAGGGCAATGATACTTTAATAGCGGGCGATGATGCCGACATTTTGTACGGCGGGAACGGGAATGACCTATTAACCGGCGGCTCTGGCGATGATTGGCTTTCGGGCGGCGCGGGGGCCGATACGTTCTTTTTCTATTACAATCACACCGGATCGGATCGGATAACCGATTTCAACCCTGCCGAAGACTTCGTCCAGTTTGATACCTCAGCGGTCAGTTTTCAAACACTGCACATGTCCCAGCAAGGCGACGACGTGGTGATAAACCTGAACCGAGGCGCGGTCACCCTGCTTGCGACAGACCTGTCAGATCTTGGCCCTGACAATTTCCTGTTCGGCTAAGCCGCCTTGGCAGCAGAAAATTCGCCAGGCAAACCGACTGCATAGCCAATTCAGTTTAGGGGGGCGATTTGATTACCTGCAGGCCGCCATCCGGCCTTGCGGGCTTGCGCAACCAGATCGCCGGCATCCACAGCAGCCAGCGGCACCAGAGCCAAAAGGCGCGACACGTTCATCTCTAGAACCGCTAATGCGGTCGCAGGCGCCTTGCGGTAAGATACATCAAGCGCGGCCGCCTTCATTACTTCGCCCATTTCCAATACTCTGGGATTGGCCACATTCAGAACAGGTGGCAAAACCAGTGCCGGATTACTTAGCGCAAGCAGAACATCTGCCAACACCACCGCGCCAATGTAGCTGCGCCGCGGGGTCGTCCCATCCGAAAAGCGGTCCAGCGTGACAGCCTGACGCGCAGCCGTTTGAAACAACGTATCCGTTCCCGCAACATTGCCCAACCGCAAACATGTCACCTCAGGATAAGGCGCCATTGCCTCCTCCATTTCCAGCTTGGCAATTCCATAGGCAGATGCCGGACGGCAAGGATCGCTCTCAGACACAGGCACCTTACTGTTGCCATAGACAGCCTGCGTCGAAGCGATCAATACGCGGGGAATGCCCGCCGCCCGCGCCGCCTTGACCGACGCAAGTGCAAGAGGCCTGTTTTGTGCCAGCGCGGCTTTGTCGTGGCCGGTGACACCTGCCAGCACGAACATAGTGTTTATCCCCTGCGGCATGTCAGGGGCTGGGCCACCAAGAATATCCCACAGCAGCGATGCGCCGGGAAACGCGGCAATGGCGCCAGCCTCGGCCCCACGGCGGTGCTGCCAAATCGCGCGTGGTGCAGATGTCGGCCAGACCCGCGCCAGCGCCTGCCCTACCCGCCCTGTTGCGCCCAAAATGACCGGCCCTATCATGCGTCTTTCACCATTGCCCAGACTTTGCGATCGTTTGAAATTTGGCTTTCTGATGCCTCACTCGGCTTTCCGCATTGCGCGCTGCATTGGCCCTGTTCCGAATGCTCAGCTTGTATACTCCAACGTCCTGTAGACTCTTTTGATAGCAAGACTTGCCTTCAATTGTGTTAAGCTCGGACGGAAAGCGCAAGCACAGCGCCTCTGATTTTACGAGGACGGGATGACACCAATCTTGCAAGCTGCTGCCTATTCTGCGTTGGCTTTGGAAGCAGGGGGCTGGGAATTCGCTGTGGCCAAGCGTGATTTTGGCGTGCTTTCGGGCGGCTGGTCACTGGATATGATGCTGAACCGCCATGCCTTTGCTATGACGGACCGCGCTGCAAAGACCGACCAAGAATGAAGCGCTCCTCTGATGAGACCACATTCAAACATAGCGCCCCTGCAGTTGCGCTGCGGATTGTGGTCATTCTTGCAATTTTAATCGGCGCAACCTGGGCCGCGCATCTTGTCCGCGAAACACTCGGCTTCACAATTGCGCCCGAGAACGAACAGGCCATGCACCGCGCTGTGGTGCTTGGGGTGGTCGCCTATATCGTACTTACAGCCCTGCCCTTTGTTCCGGGCGCTGAAATTGGGATTGCGATGCTGACCGCTTTTGGCGCCGACATCGCGCCGTTGATCTATGGCGCAACCATTATCTCTTTGCTCTTGGCGTTTAGCATTGGCCGGTTGCTGCCCATAGACCTGCTGGCGCGACTGCTTGCGTTTTTGCGCCTGAAGAAAGCCAGCGCCCTTGTCACGCGTGCAGCGGCCACCCCCGAACACAAGCGTTTGGCTTTGCTGCTCGACAGAGCACCACCGCGCATGCTGGACCTTGCGTTAAGGTACCGCTACATCGCGCTGGCGGTGCTGATAAATACGCCGGGCAATGCCATAATCGGTGGCGGCGGCGGAATAATGATGCTCGCTGGTATGAGCGGCATCTTCATGCCGCTTCCAACCCTGCTTACAGTCGCAATTGCGGTTTGCCCTGTCCCCTTGGCAGTTTTGCTCTTCGGGGCGTAATCGATTTAAATTAGAACAGGCAAACCCGCCGAAATTGCAAAAGCCTGTTTCGCCGACAGCCCGTTTTTAAAAATTGAAACCCGCTTCCTCGCAAACCTTCTCGTTTCACTAAAGCTTGGGAAAGTTAGATGGTGCCCCAAGACGGATTCGAACCGCCGACCTACTATTTACGAAACAGTTGCTCTACCTGCTGAGCTATTGGGGCATGCAAGGCGCGTATAAATCGCTTGGATCGTCTATGCAACAGTGTTCAGCTATGGGCGCACAGCATTGACGCATTTGCACGGAAATTTTTACGAACAGGCCACAAGTGGCACAAGGATCGCAGCACACTAGACACAGTGCAGTGTCTGCTCTAATTAATCTCTAAGAAAAATAGGCAAATGCGGCGACTTCCTGGCAAGGATTTTGCGGGACGGCACGCAAAAAGAGGCAGCATGACAAAGACGCTTTTTGGAACGGACGGTGTGCGCGGGCGGGCAAATAGCTGGCCGATGACTGCCGAGGTGGCCCTGCGGCTTGGTGCTGCGGCGGGCCGGTATTTTCGCCGCGACAATCACGAATACCGCGTCGTTATCGGCAAGGACACGCGGCTTTCCGGTTATATGATCGAAAACGCTTTGACAGCCGGGTTCCTGTCAACCGGTATGAATGTGTTTTTGCTCGGCCCGGTACCTACGCCAGCTGTTGCCTATCTGACGCGTTCGTTGCGCGCCGATGTCGGGGTGATGATCTCGGCCAGCCACAACCCGGCTGCAGATAACGGCATCAAGTTTTTCGGCCCCAATGGCTATAAACTATCGGATGAGGCCGAAGCCACGATTTCCCAACTGCTCGAGTCGGGCGTGGCACCGGCTGCGCCCGAAAACATTGGCCGCGCACGCCGGTTTGAGGATGCCCGTGGGCGCTATATCGAATATGCCAAAACCACCTTCCCCGGCAGCAAGCGGCTGGAAGGATTGCGCATTGTGGTTGATTGCGCCAATGGTGCCGCCTATCGCACGGCGCCTGCGGTATTGTGGGAATTGGGGGCCGATGTGATTCCGATCGGTGTTGATCCTGACGGTACCAATATCAATGCCAATTGTGGATCTACCCACCCCGAGGCGGCGGCCCGCAAAGTGCTGGAAACCCGCGCCGATATAGGGATTTGCCTTGATGGCGATGCAGACCGCCTTATCCTGATTGATGAAACCGGCGCTGTGGCTGATGGTGACCAGATCATGGGGCTGATCGCGACGCGCTGGGCGGCAGAGGGTAAGCTGGCCGGAAAAACCCTTGTTTCAACTGTCATGTCCAACCTTGGGCTGGAACGCCATTTGCAATCGCAAGGTATCGCGATGGAACGCACTGCCGTCGGCGACCGCAATGTGGTCGAGCGGATGCAGGCTGGCGGGTTCAACCTTGGCGGCGAACAATCGGGCCATATCGTGATGACCGACCACACCAGCACTGGTGACGGCCTGATCGCAGCGTTGCAGTTTCTGGGCTTTATGGTCGAAACCGGCAAAAAGGCCAGCCAGCTTGCCAAAGTGTTCAAACCTATTCCGCAACGGTTGGTCAACCTGCGCTTTACCGCAGGCACCGCACCGCTCGAGTCTGATGAAGTGCTGGCCGCCATTCAGACCTGCGAAAAGATGCTGGAAGGCAGCGGTCGGCTTTTGATCCGCAAATCAGGGACCGAACCCCTGATCCGCGTCATGGCCGAAGACGAAGATCCAGCCAAACTGGAACATGTTTTGAACACTGTGGTACAAGCCGTCAAAAAGGCCTGCTGATCAGGACCAGCAATCCTCGGTTTTGCGACTATAATTCAGGGCAAATTGGCATTATTGCCTTTAAGCTGACGCATGTTTTTGGCAAGTACGGGCCAGCCAGTTCAAAAGGGTATTACAATGCCATCTTCCGAGACGATTTCGCCAAACCGGTTGACCCATCTTCAGCGGTTGGAGGCTGAAAGCATCCACATCATGCGCGAAGTGGTTGCCAATGCCGAAAACCCAGTGATGTTATATTCTGTTGGCAAAGACTCTGCCTGCATGCTGCATTTGGCAAAAAAGGCATTTTATCCTGCACCGCCGCCGTTTCCGCTGTTGCATGTCGATACCACATGGAAGTTTCAGGAAATGTACAAGCTGCGCGAAAAAGCAGCCAAAGACGCGGGCATGGATCTGATCGTTTACCAAAACCCCGAGGCTTTGGAAAAGGGCATCAACCCGTTCGATCATGGCGCGGCCCATACCGACATGTGGAAAACCGAAGGCCTGAAGCAGGCCCTGACCAAGTATAAATTCGACGTGGCCTTTGGTGGCGCGCGTCGCGACGAAGAAAAATCCCGCGCTAAAGAGCGGATCTTCTCATTCCGGTCAGCCAATCACCGCTGGGACCCAAAGCAACAGCGCCCCGAGCTGTGGAAGCTGTACAATACCCGCAAAGCCAAAGGCGAAAGCATCCGCGCCTTTCCACTGTCAAACTGGACGGAACTGGACATCTGGCAATATATCCATTTGGAAAACATCGAAATTGTACCGCTGTACTTCTCGGCCCCCCGCCCTGTGGTCGAACGTGGCGGCATGTTGATTATGGTCGATGACAACCGTTTCCGGCTTGAGGCAGGCGAGGTGCCGATGATGAAATCGGTTCGATTCCGCACGCTGGGCTGCTATCCTTTGACCGGCGCTGTCGAAAGCCTGGCCGCCACCCTGCCCGAGGTTATTCAGGAAATGCTGCTGACAACCACATCCGAACGCCAGGGCCGCGCGATTGACCACGACCAAGCCGCCAGCATGGAGAAGAAAAAGCAAGAGGGGTATTTCTGATGTCTACGCTTACACCCAAAGACCCCACATATGTGACCGACAGCCTGATTGCCGAGGATATCGACGCCTATCTGGTCAAGCATCAGCACAAAACCATGTTGCGCTTTATCACCTGCGGCTCGGTGGATGATGGCAAATCGACGCTGATCGGCAGGTTGCTTTATGACAGCAAGATGATCTTTGAAGACCAGCTTGCCAGCCTTGAAAATGACAGCAAATCCCACGGCACCCAAGGTGCGGGCATCGATTTTGCTTTGCTGGTCGATGGTCTGGCCGCTGAACGCGAGCAAGGCATCACGATCGACGTGGCCTACCGCTTTTTTGCCACCGACAAACGCAAGTTCATCGTCGCCGATACCCCAGGCCATGAACAATACACCCGCAACATGGTCACCGGTGCGTCTACCGCCGACCTCGCCGTAATCCTGATTGATGCGCGCCAAGGCGTGCTGACCCAAACGCGGCGGCATTCCTATCTGGTTAACCTGCTGGGCATCAAAAACATCGTGCTGGCGGTGAATAAGATGGATTTGGTCGGTTACTCTGCCGAGCGGTTCTATGAAATCGTCAAAGAATACTCGCAATTCGCCCAGAAAATCGGGATGAAGTCGTTCTTGCCGATGCCGATTTCGGGGCTGGCGGGCGACAATATCGTCACCAAGTCTGAAAATATGCCGTGGTATCAGGGCCCTACCCTGCTGGGCCACCTCGAAGACGCGCCGATCAACGTAACGCAAATGGCGGATGAGCCGTTCCGCATGGCTGTGCAATGGGTGAACCGCCCTAACCTCGATTTCCGCGGCTTTGCGGGGCAAATCGGCTCGGGTTCTATCGCGCCGGGTGATGCGATCCGCGTGCTACCTTCGGGCAAAACCACAACCGTGAAATCGATTGTCACCTATACCGGCAATCTTGATCTCGCAGTTGCGGGCCAATCGATCACTCTGACCTTCGCGGATGAGGTGGATTGCTCACGCGGCGATGTTATCACTGCATCCGACGCGCCCTGTGAGGTTGCCGATCAGTTTGAGGCAACTCTGGTCTGGATGGATGAGGCCGAAATGCTGCCCGGCCGTCCGTACCTGCTGAAAATCGGCACGCAAACCATGACCGCCACCGTAACCGAGCCGAAGTATGAGGTGAACGTCAACACACTGGAACATCTGTCATCGCAAACCTTGGGGCTGAACGCGATTGGCGTGGTCAATATTTCCACCGACCGCGCGATTCCGTTTGAATCCTATGCGCAAAACCCCGATCTGGGCGGCTTTATCCTGATTGACCGGATGACAAATGCGACCGTGGCCGCCGGCATGGTGCATTTCGCCCTGCGCCGCAGCCAGAACATCCACTGGCAAGCGCTGGATGTTGACCGCACCGCCCATGCCGCGATCAAGACGCAAAAACCAAAGGTGGTGTGGTTTACAGGTCTGTCCGGCTCTGGCAAATCGACCATTGCGAACATCGTGGAAAAGAAACTGCATGCGATGGGCAAACACACCTTCTTGCTGGATGGCGATAACGTGCGCCACGGGTTGAACCGCGACCTTGGCTTTACCGATGCCGACCGCGTGGAAAACATTCGCCGCGTGGGCGAAGTCGCCAAGCTGATGACAGACGCCGGCCTGATCGTGCTAACCGCCTTTATCTCGCCCTTCCGCGCCGAGCGCCGGATGGTGCGCGAAATGATGCACGAGGGCGAGTTTATGGAGGTTTACGTCAACACTCCGCTGGCTGTGGCCGAAGAGCGTGACGTAAAGGGTCTGTATAAAAAGGCCCGTGCCGGCAATCTGAAAAACTTTACCGGTATCGACAGCCCCTATGAGGCACCAGAAGCACCCGAGATCACGGTAAACACCGTTGAACTGACCGCCGAAGAGGCCGCAGAACAGGTCATCGCGGCGCTGCTCGCAAGCTAAAAACCAAAGGGCGGGCCTGATTGGTCCGCCCTTTTTCGCTGTTGGCTTGTACTGCCCACCTCACCTCGCCATATATAGCACTGAAACGGAGGGCGATCATGGCAGAAGATAAATTCCCCGGTTGGCACGGCACAACCATTCTGGCAGTGCGGCGCGGGGGTGAGGTTGTGGTGGCTGGCGATGGCCAGGTTAGCCTTGGCCAAACGGTTATCAAAGGCTCGGCCCGCAAGGTGCGCCGCCTGTCCCCCGGTGGGCGTGATGTGGTCTGCGGCTTTGCCGGATCAACCGCCGATGCCTTTACCTTGTTGGAACGGCTGGAAAAAAAGCTAGAGGCAATGCCGGGGCAACTGGCCCGCGCAAGCGTTGATCTGGCCAAAGACTGGCGGATGGACAAATACCTGCGCAATCTTGAGGCAATGCTGATCGTCACAGATGGCCGCGATTTGTTAGTGATTACGGGCGCCGGTGATGTGCTGGAACCCGAACATGACATCGCGGCGATAGGCTCGGGCGGCAACTTTGCCTTAGCCGCCGCGCGGGGGTTAATGACAACCGACCTGCCCGCCGAGGATATCGCCCGCAAAGCCATGGCAATTGCCGCCGACATTTGCGTCTATACCAACGGCAACCTTACGGTGGAAACCATCCGTGGCTGATATCTCTGCCGATGACCTGCGCGCCGCCGTCGCTGCGGGCACAATATCCGAGGCACAGGCCGCCAGCCTGCTGGCAACAGCCCAAGCCCGCGCCGGCCTTCGCATTGCCGAGGATGAACCCTTTGAGCTGTTCAAGGGCTTTGCCGAGATTTTCGTGGCGGTGGGTCTGTGCATCCTGATCGCCGGTATCGCTGGTCTGACAATGCTTATTGAAAACAATGGGCTGGCCGCCGCCGCCTATGCTGTTATGGCTTGGTGGCTTGCACGGTATTTCACGCTAAACCGCCGGATGATGTTGCCGTCTATCGTGCTGGTCTGCGCCTATGCTGCGGCCTGCGCTGTGGGGGTGTTCTGGCTGCTCGCGCTGGTCATGCCTAATCCAGTCATGACGGCTGTTCCCATCGGCCTTACCCTCGCGGGGACAATCGGGTTTTTGTTGCTATGGTATCGCAAGTTCCGTCTGCCCTTTACCATGTTTCTTGTCGGGCTTGCAGGGTTCAGCATCGCAATGTCGATCTCGGGCAACCTTGATGGCACACGATTTGGCTTTGGCAACCTTGGACGCGCCTTTGATTTGCGCACTGGCTCCAGCCTGCCGTTAGGCACGCTCATATTTGGCCTAATCGCACTGACGGCAGCTCTGTGGTTTGACATGCGCGACCCGCACCGCCTTGGTCGCAACGCCGCCTCGGGGTTTTGGCTGCACATCCTGGCCGCACCAGCCTTGGTCAATACCGTGGCGCTGACTTTTTACAACATGGGCGCTGGGTTGGGCTATGCGCTGCTGGCCGTGTCGCTCGCGCTGGTTGCCGTGCTGGCGCTGGTGATCGACCGCCGCTCATTCCTGACCGCTGGCATCGGCTACCTGATTTTCCTAATTAGCTATGTGCTGACTGACCCCACCTCGCCCGGATCTTGGGCCTTGGTGCTGTTCATCGTCGGCCTTGGCCTGACCCTGCTGGGCACATTCTGGACCCAGCTGCGCATCGGCCTGATGCGCCTTTTACCCAACTTTCCCGGCAAATCCCGTTTGCCGCCCTATGCCAAGGTGATCCATGACTGATCTTACCCCCCGCGAAATCGTATCCGAACTCGACCGCTTTATCATCGGCCAAAAAGAGGCCAAGCGTGCCGTCGCCGTTGCCCTGCGCAACCGCTGGCGCCGCAAACAGCTGGGCGACGATCTGCGCGATGAGGTGTATCCGAAAAACATCCTGATGATCGGACCAACCGGCGTTGGCAAAACCGAAATCAGTCGCCGTCTGGCCAAACTCGCCCGTGCGCCCTTTCTGAAAATAGAGGCAACCAAATTCACCGAGGTCGGCTATGTCGGCCGCGATGTCGATAGCATCATCCGCGATCTGGTAGACGCCGCGATGATCGACACCCGCGCCCATATGCGCGAAGACGTTAATGCCCGCGCCAAACTCGCCGCCGAAGACCGCGTGATCGAGGCAATCGCCGGCAAGGACGCGCGCGAACAAACCCGCGAAATGTTCCGCCGCAAACTAAAAGCGGGCGAGTTGGACGATACCGTGATCGAGCTTGAAATTGCCGACACCTCCAACCCTTTTGCCGCCTTTGACCCAACCGGCCAAGGTGGTGGCCAAATGGGTGGCATGATGAACCTTGGCGAGATCTTTGGCAAAATGGGCCGCACCCAAAAACGCCGCGTAACCGTCGCTGAAAGCCACGAGTTGCTGGTGTCAGAAGAGGCAGATAAACTGCTTGATGATGAGGCCGTTAAACTGGCAGCCCTAGAGGCCGTGCAAGAGAACGGCATTGTTTTCATTGACGAAATTGACAAAGTTTGCGCCCGCGCCGATGCACGCGGCGCCGATGTTTCACGTGAAGGCGTGCAGCGCGACTTGCTGCCCTTGATCGAAGGCACAACCGTTTCCACCAAACACGGCCCCGTCAAAACCGATCATATCCTGTTCATCGCAAGCGGCGCGTTCCACATCGCCAAACCCTCGGATCTTCTGCCCGAACTCCAAGGCCGCCTGCCGATCCGCGTCGAACTCCGCCCTCTCACCGAAGAAGACTTCGTCCGTATCCTGACCGAAACCGACAACGCCCTTACCTTGCAATACACCGCTCTGATGGGCACCGAAGGCGTCACAGTTAACTTCACCGAGGATGGTATCAAGGCCCTCGCCCGCATCGCCGCCGAGGTGAACCAATCGGTCGAAAACATCGGCGCCCGCCGCCTATACACGGTGATCGAACGCGTCTTCGAAGACCTTTCCTTCAACGCCCCTGACCGCGATGGCGAAAGGGTTGAGGTTAACGCAAGTTTCGTCGAACAGCACCTGGGCGAGCTTTCCCGCTCCGCCGACCTGTCACGCTACGTCCTCTAAGGGCCAAAGCCCGGCTTACATATCATCTATCCACAAATATCCCGGGGGTCCGGGGGCAGCGCCCCCGGCCGTCTTCAAAACAATGAAACTCGCCTCACAAGCGGCACTTTGCTGCCATTTCCGGCGACGGAATGCGCAGTCCAGGTCTTGCGGTTGCACAACGCCCGTCTGCCCCAATTACCTAACGACTGCGCCGCAAATACACATAGACAGCCCCACTGCCACCGTGGCGCAAATGGGCCTCAGTCACTTGCAAAATGGCCGGCGCGCAGGGGTTTTGGCGCAACCAATGCGGCACTTGTTGCCGCAAAATCCCAGTGCGGCGCGGAATTGGGCCGCTATCAACCCCCGGTTTGCCCTTGCCGGTAATCACCAAGACCAAACGCAGGCCATTAGCGTAGGCGTTCAGGATAAACCGGATCAGCTCGGGATGCGCCACATCCAAGGTCATTCCATGCAAATCGATCCGCGCCTCCGGCATCAATTTGCCACGGGTCATCTTGCCAAAAGCTTTGGCATCCATTTGCAAAGCCGATGCTGCGGTCGGCTTTGGCTGCGGCGTGGCGGGTTTTTCCCCCATCCGAAAGGGCGCGATCCGCGGGGTCGAGGGTAACTTTATCGCGGGCGAGGGCGGCTCTGCTGCGGCCTCACTTATTTTTCTGCGAAAAATCGGGGCGTGCATTGGCTTGGTTGTGCGCGCCACAGCCTTCCACAGCTCTTCCTCTTCGGGGCGCAAAGACCGGCGGCGAGACATCACTCTGCCTCCAGCTGCGCAAAGGCACGCTCGATCGGCAGCAACACAATCATCCGCCCGTCATCTTTTACAGCGCCAGCATCTTCGCCTGCCTGCACACCCGAACCAAAGAAAATATCGGCCCGTTGTGGCCCTTTGATCGCGCCGCCCGTATCTTGTGCCACCATCAACCGTCGCAAAGGGTTGCGCCCGTTCTTTTCCAGCCAAACCGGTGCGCCCAGCGGGGTAAATTCAGGGTCCACCGCCACGCTGCGCAGGGTAGTGATTGATCGCCCCATCGCGCCAATCGGGCCCTTTTCAGGCGGCAAATCGGGCAGGCGGCGGAAAAACACGAATGAAGGATTATGCTGCAAAAGCTCAGCACCAAGTACGGGGTTCGCCCGAACCCAGGCCTTGATGCCCTGGGCGGAAACATCATGCTCTCCCAGAATTCCGCGCCGTATCAGCTCTTTGCCAACTGAACGGTATTCATGGCCATTTCGCCCCGCATAGCCCACACGCATCACCTGCCCATTTGGCATTCGAATGCGGCCAGAACCTTGAACTTGCAGGAAAAACACCTCGACCGGATCTTCCAGCCAAGCAATTTCCAAGCCGCGCCCGCGCAAGGCGCCGCTGGCCTCGATACTGCCACGGTCCAGCCATTGCTGGCCATCCTGCAACTCGGGTGGGCGGGCAAAGATCGGATAGAGGAAACGCGGGGTGCGTACCGGCGAACCCGCCAGCTCTGGCTCATAATAGCCGGTAAACAGCGCCGGCCCTTCACCAATCACAACCGGCCGAAACAGCATTTCAAAGAACCCGCGCGCTGCCGCATCAGATGCCATTGCATCGGGGGCAAGGCGGCAAATTGGTGCCCAGTCAGGGTCATCCAACACTGTGCAAGTATCGATAAATGTGGAAAGGGCGGCGCGATGATTGTCATCCTGCCACCCGTCCAAATCTGAAAACTCCAGCATCTGCGCCATCGCAGGCCTCATCATCAAGCCCAGCGCAAGCACGGGCGGCAACGCCCATGCCAAAAATCGGGCCGCGCCACGCATCAGTCCCCGGTGGCAACCAGCAGCCAGTTCGGGTCTTGCGCCCCCATCTGGCGCGAGAACGTCCAAACATCGCGCTGGCGTTTGATCTCGGACGCGCTACCTTCGACAATCTCGCCCATTTTATTGCGCACGATTGAATTCAGCTCGGCGACAAAGCGTACCGAAATCTCGCCTTCGCCCGTTGCGGCGTCAAACGTCGCATCTTGCAGCGCCAATTCGCGGATACCAATAAATTTTGCCTCAATCGTCAGGCCCTGCGCCTCACGTGCGGCAACCGCCTCGGAAAAGCTTTCAAACACGTCGGCACCAAGGAACGGCTTGATCTGCGCCATTTCGCCTTTTTCAAACGCCATAAAGATCATCTCATAGGCACCGCGCGCGCCGCCCAAAAATTCGCCCACGGCAAAGCTCGGCTCGGCCGATTTCATCGCGGCCAACGCCTTGGCGGCATCGCTGCCATCGGGCACGTGGTCGGTAATATCGCGGTCGGGGCCGCCCTCGATCACCTCAAACCCTTTGCGACCACGCGGCTTGGCGTCCTCTAGCGGGATCTGTGGCTTTTCAAAACCTTCACGTGTGCCAAGCACAGATTTCAGCTTTAGGATCAGGAAAACAGCAATCCCTGCCAGAACGAGAAGTTGGATCAGCGAAGAGTTCATATCGGACCTCAGAATGCCGGGGATAGGCCCCGAAACAAGATTGGGGTGTTGGTGTCACACCGCTTTATCCTTATGTAGGGCGTAGGGGGGCGCAAGTCTACCGCCCCACATACAAAGAAATTGCCGGATATCCG
Source organism: Pseudorhodobacter wandonensis (assembly GCF_001202035.1). Taxonomy (GTDB): domain Bacteria; phylum Pseudomonadota; class Alphaproteobacteria; order Rhodobacterales; family Rhodobacteraceae; genus Pseudorhodobacter; species Pseudorhodobacter wandonensis. The sequence continues at coordinate 71,548 of NZ_LGHT01000044.1, forward strand.
GGAAAGGAGACCCACTGTGTGGCTTTTGATGGCCTTTATCGCCGTACCGCTGATTGAAATCGGGCTTTTCATCAAAGTCGGGGGCTGGCTTACGCTTTGGCCAACGCTTGCAATAGTGCTGGCCACAGGCATCATCGGCACACATCTGGTACGGCAGCAAGGCATCAAGGTTCTGGGTGAGCTGCGCAATTCCATGTCGCAGATGCGTGACCCGCTTTCGCCACTGGCCCATGGCGCGCTGATCGTGCTGGCAGGTGTTTTGCTGCTGACGCCAGGTTTTTTTACCGATGCAATCGGGTTTTTGCTGCTGGTGCCGCCTGTGCGTCAAGCTGTTATCGGTTTCTTGGCCTCGCGCGTGCAGGTCGCCAGCTTTGGTGGCGGTTTTCAGGCTGGCCCGCAGGCGCCGCCAGATCCACGCCCGCGGTATGACGACATTATCGATGGCGAGTATGCCGACCTATCGGGCAAGCCAAAACCACAAGACACGCCTCATAAACCCATAAACAAACGCCCTTCCGGCTGGACAGAGCATTGAGACCGTTTCAATGACCTGCTAAACCTACGCCAACGAATTTTTGGGAGAACACAAATGACCGAAGCAAACGGGGCAGCTGCCCAACCCTCTGAAGGCGTAAAAATGCAAGTACTCGCGCAATTCGTCCGCGATCTGTCATTTGAAAACGCCGTGGCGCAGCGCGGCATGCAAGGCGGCGACGTGCAGCCAGATACCCAAGTGGCTGTTAGCCTTGACGCACGCAAGCGCACGGCTGATAACCAGTTTGAAGTCATTACCAAATTCCGCGTCACGTCCAAGAACAAGGCCAATGATGAGGTTTTGTTCGTGGTAGAGCTGGATTACGGCGGCATCTTCCACGTAGAAGGCGTGCCAGAGGATCAGATGCATCCGTTCCTGCTGATCGAATGCCCGCGCATGTTGTTCCCCTTCGTGCGTCGCATCATTTCAGATGTAACCCGCGATGGTGGCTTCCCGCCGCTGAACATCGACACGGTAGATTTCCTGGCGCTATACCGCGCCGAGCTTGCCCGCCGGATGGAACAGCAAAAAGCCGCGCAGCCTGCCAACTAAGGTATTGGAAAGTATTAGAAAAAGCCGGGCGCGTTGCCCGGCTTTTTTATTGGCGTTTGCGCCAGACCGCGGCATCACCCAGCTTTTCGACAAAAGCCATGTGGGCGGCAATTTCGACTTCGGTGATACGGGGGGGCAGCGCGATCGGGCGCGGTTTTGGGCGCCATTCCTCGGTTTGCACACCGCTGGCGCTGTTTTGTCGATCAAGCGACAGCGCAAAATCGGGCTGGCGGCCGCCGATCAGTTCTAGATAAACCTCGGCCAGAATTTCGCTATCCAACAACGCGCCGTGCTTTTCGCGGTTCGAGTTATCAACCCCAAAGCGTCGGCACAGCGCATCCAGTGAGGCCGGAGAACCGGGGAATTTTTGCCGCGCAATCGCCAGGGTATCCAGCGCCTGCGTCGAAGGCAGTTTTGGCAAGCCGACAACGCCCAGCTCGTGATTGAGAAATTTCATATCAAAACTGGCATTGTGAATAACCAGCAAATCGCTGCCGACAAAATCAAGAAACGCCTGTGCGATTTCGCGAAACACCGGTTTGTCGCGCAGGAAGTCATCACCTAGACCATGCACCTCAAACGCGGCTTTGGGCATCGGGCGTTCGGGATTGATATATTGATGATAGGTACGGCCGGTGGGCATATGGTTGAACAGCTCGACAGCGCCGATTTCGACGATGCGGTCGCCTTCGGTCGGTTCAAACCCCGTGGTTTCGGTATCGAGTACGATTTCACGCATGGCGTTGCTCTCGGATATAGGCAATCAGGGCAGTCACATAGGTGCTGACTGCCTCCAGGCTCAGGGTTTCGACAATATGCATCGCGCGCTGGCGCTTTTCAACATCGGGCATTTGGCGTGACAGGATAGTTTCAAACTGCGCCGCAGTCATGCCGTCCCGTGCCAAAACGCGGGCACGTTGCAGGGCAGGGGGTGCTGTGACCAACAGCGTCGCATCCATATCGGCCTCGGTGCCCTTTTCAAACAAAAGCGGAATATCAAAAACCGCAATATCCGTCGTACATCCGGCCAGAAAATCAGCGCGGTCTTGGGCGACCAAGGGGTGTACGATCTGTTCAATCTGGGTCAGGGCCGTTGGGTCTGCGACAATAATCTTTTTCAGCGCGCTGCGGTCAATTGCTCCGGCACTCAATGCCTGTGGCCAGCGTGCAGCAATGTCTGCAACAGCCGCCCCACCAACCGAATACATCCGGTGAACAGCTGCATCCGCATCCCAGACTGGAACACCGGCAGCAACGAAAAACCCGGCCGTGGTTGATTTTCCCATGCCGATAGATCCGGTCAAACCCAGCCGGTAAGGCATCATAGCCCCATCACGGTGTCGCGCGTTTCCTCATCAACCTCGGGGCGCTGGCCGAACCAACGCTCAAAGCCTGGCGCGGCCTGATGCAACAACATGCCAAGACCGTCGACCGTTTTGCAGCCGCGCTCTGCTGCAACTGACAAGAATTCGGTTTGAATTGGCGTGTATACAAGGTCATTGACCAAGGCTTTGGGGTTCAGATTATCCAATGGGATATTCAACTCGGGCTTACCAATCATCCCCAAGGCCGTGGTATTGACCACTGTCACTGCATCATCCAGCATATGCGGGATTTGCACCCAATCAACAACCGTAATCTTGGCACCAAAATCGGCGCGCAATGCCTCGGCGCGGGCACGGGTACGGTTTGTTATGCGAATTTCAGGGGCACCAACCTCGATCAAGGCCGCAATTACCGCGCGGGCGGCACCACCGGCGCCAAAAACCACGGCAGGGCCGGCCTTGGGCTGCCAATCAGGCGCGTGTTGCCGCAAGTTGGCTACAAAACCCGACCCATCAGTGTTGTCAGCATGAATTTTACCATCACTGCGAAAAATCAACGTATTTGCAGCGCCGATCAGGGCCGCGCGATCCGTGACAATATCGGCCAAGCGGATGACGTTTTCTTTGTGCGGAATAGTGACATTCAGGCCAACAAACCCCATTCTGGGCAAAAGCCGCAACACCTCGGCCAAATCGCCTTGGCCGATATCCATCGGGATGTAATGGCCTTTGATGCCATAGCGTTTCAGCCAGTAATTATGTAAAATCGGCGAGCGGCTGTGTGCAATCGGTGATCCGATAACCCCTGCCAGTGGAATGCGCGGATGATCTGTCATGTTTCAATAAATCCTCTTGATCTGAGATAGCCCAAGAGCGGCAACAGGGGAAGCCCAAGGATAGTAAAGTAATCGCCCTGTACAGCAGAAAACAGGCGAACGCCTTCGTGTTCCAGCAAATAGCAACCGGCCGTATGGCGGATGGTTTCCCAATTGTGGTCAACATACCCTGCCAAATAGCCGTCAGACACGTCATGCATGGTCAGCTGCGCCTTACCGATATGGCGCCAGACCGGCTCGCCCTGGTGATAGGTCACAATGGCGGACAATAGATGATGCGTTTGGCCGCGCAGCTGAGTAAGTTGGGAAATGGCCTCTTGTGAGTTTTCCGGCTTTCCCCATGTTTTTCCTTTGAAATCAAGAACTTGATCACATCCTATTACAAAGGCATCGGGGTTTTTCTCGGCCAGTTTACGGGCTTTCATTTCGGCCAGTAGGTCAGCGATATCTCGCGGCTTTGCACCCTCGGACTCTAGGCTGGCGCGAATAGCAGCCTCATCGATGCGGGCAGGGGCATGCAAAAAGGTAAGGCCAGCAGCATTTAGCAGCTGCACGCGGGTCTGGGATGACGTGGCAAGGATGATTTCTGGCGTGGCCATAGGTGTGAACAGTCCTGTGGAAAGTCTTGATATGTTCCGGCAAGCGGTTTTGTGGAGAACCTGGTATTTGGCCTTTGGTGTGGGTAAGGCAGGCTTTTTGTCAAGCTTGCAGGGAGGATATCCCCATGTGGAAAGTGGTTGGCCAGAGTTAGGGAGAACCTGTCAAAGAACCTCGTTGTTGATAAGTCATAGCTTTTGGGTGGTCGGTTAAAAAATTGAATCTGTTGTGTTTTTTCGCGATATTGTTGCTTTACTTACATCATTGTACACAAGACAAACTCTGTGGATGAAACTTGGGGCAAATTGCAGTATTCCCATATCCATAGGCCCATCTATTACTACATCTTTCTATAATACTTATATTTATAGGAAGTAAGGCAAAGGAAAAATCGAATGACCTCGTTTCTGGCGGATGCGTATCTTTGGGTTAAAGCCCTGCATGTGATGGCAGTGATCACCTGGATGGCAGGGTTGTTCTATTTGCCACGTTTGTTTGTGTACCATGCCGAGCAGGTGAAGGCGGGCGAGCCAACTGACAAGCTGTTCCAAACCATGGAGATGAAACTGCTGCGGCTGATTATGAATCCTGCAATGCTTGCGACCTGGGGGTTTGGTTTGCTGTTGGTTTTTACGCCAGGGATTGTGGATTGGTCGATGGTTTGGCCCTGGACCAAAGCGGCATCAGTGATTGCAATGACGTGGTTCCATATGTGGCTTGCAGCGCGTCGCAAGGATTTCGAGGCAGGGCAAAACCACCTGACGGGGCGGCGCTATCGGATGATGAATGAGCTGCCGACGGTTTTGATGATCGTGATTGTGCTGTCGGTTATCGTCAAGTTTTAAGGCAATCATTGACTTTTCCAGGGGCTTCGCTTAGCTGCTTCTCAGCTGGGCCGTCCGGTCCGTAAAGCGATTCCCATTTCTTATGCGATGCCAGAACCCGCCTTGGGGTTTGGGGCAAGGATGATTGTTAAGATGAACGAAGAAAACACCATTGTAGAAGACGATGTGCAGCGTCTTAATCTTGCGGATCTGAAGGCGAAAACGCCTGCTGATTTGCTGGCGATGGCAGAAGAGTGGGATATCGATAACGCGCCTTCGATGCGTAAAGGCGAGATGATGTTCTCTCTGCTGAAAGAACATGCCGAAGAAGGCTGGGAAATCGGCGGCGACGGTGTGTTGGAAGTGGTGCAGGATGGCTTTGGCTTTTTGCGCTCGCCCTCGGCGAACTACCTGCCTGGACCAGATGATATTTATGTTTCGCCCGAAATCATTCGCATGTTTTCCTTGCGTACGGGTGATACAATTGAAGGCGTAATTGCTGCCCCGCGTGAGGCCGAACGCTATTTCAGCATGACCAAGGTGACACGGATCAACTTTGATGATCCTGAAAAGGCCCGCCACAAGGTTCATTTTGATAACCTGACACCGCTATATCCTGATGAGCGACTGAAAATGGAGGTCGAAGACCCGACGCTGAAAGATCGTTCGGCGCGGATTATCGACCTCGTTTCTCCGATCGGGAAAGGCCAGCGTGGCTTGATCGTGGCACCTCCACGGACAGGTAAGACGGTGCTGCTGCAGAATATTGCCCATTCGATCGCGACCAATCACCCCGAGTGCTATTTAATCGTGCTGTTGATCGATGAACGCCCAGAAGAAGTGACGGATATGCAGCGCTCGGTTAAGGGCGAAGTTGTGTCTTCGACGTTTGACGAACCGGCAACGCGGCACGTGGCTGTAGCGGAAATGGTAATTGAAAAGGCGAAACGCCTGGTCGAGCACAAGCGCGATGTGGTGATCTTGCTGGATTCGATCACGCGTTTGGGCCGTGCATTCAACACGGTTGTGCCATCCTCGGGCAAGGTTTTGACCGGTGGTGTGGATGCGAATGCGCTGCAGCGGCCAAAGCGGTTCTTTGGGGCTGCTCGGAACATTGAAGAAGGTGGGTCGCTGACGATCATCGCGACAGCGCTTATCGATACCGGTTCGCGCATGGACGAGGTGATCTTTGAAGAATTCAAAGGTACAGGTAACTCGGAAATCGTTCTGGACCGCAAGGTTGCTGATAAACGTGTGTTCCCGGCGATGGATATTCTGAAATCCGGTACGCGCAAGGAAGATTTGCTGGTTGATAAAATTGACCTGCAGAAAACCTATGTTCTGCGCCGTATTCTGAACCCGATGGGAACCACGGATGCGATCGAGTTCCTGATTTCAAAACTGAAGCAAACCAAGTCGAATTCGGATTTCTTTGATTCGATGAATACGTAAAACAAACGGGCTTTGGTACGGATCTGACGGTTTTCGCAGCCCTTGATAGGGAAGCGAAAACCGAATTCGTTTTGGATGTGCCTCATGACGGGGGATTTTGCAGTGATCGATACGATTTATGCGCTGGCCTCGGCAAGGGGGAAGGCCGGTATAGCCGTTGTTCGTTTGTCTGGCCCTAAGGCGCATGAGGCCTTGGGTATGATGACAAATGTGCCGAAAGCGCGACAGGCGAGTTTGCGTCGGTTGATTTGGGACGACGTCTTGTTGGATGAAGCCCTTGTTTTGGTGTTTGACCATGGGGCGAGCTTTACCGGCGAAGCGAGTGTAGAGCTGCATTTGCACGGCGGGCAGGCGGTTGTTGCGGCCGTTATGGACGCTTTGGCGAAGATTGACGGGCTGAGATTGGCAGAGGCCGGCGAGTTTACACGCCGCGCGCTGGAAAACGGTTGTCTTGACCTTACGCAGGTTGAGGGGCTGGCGGATCTGATCGATGCAGAAACCGAGGCGCAGAGGGTGCAGTCGCTTCGGGTTTTATCCGGTGCTATTGGCAAAAAAGTCGAAGGTTGGCGGCGCGATCTGGTGCGGGCCGGGGCGTTGCTGGAAGCTACAATTGATTTCGCTGACGAGGATGTTCCTGTCGATGTGATGCCTGAAGTAACTGCTCTACTTGCAGGATTGAAGGCCGATCTGGCAAAGGAAATTGAGGCCGCAAAAATCTCGGAGCGGATTCGGGAAGGGTTTGAGGTTGCGATTATTGGCAGGCCAAACATCGGTAAATCGACGCTTTTGAACGCTTTTGCAGGCCGCAAAGCGGCGATTACTTCTGAAATTGCAGGGACGACGCGCGATGTTATTGAGGTTCGAATGGATGTTGATGGGCTTGCCGTTACGTTTTTGGATACAGCGGGGCTGCGTGAAACCGATGACAAAATAGAAGCCTTGGGTGTTGATCTTGCTATTGAACGGTCATCTGCGGCAGACCTTCGAATTTTTTTGACTGATGGTGTCGAGGTTATTCCTGGCGTGAAGCGTCAAGATGGTGATTTGATCGTTCTCGGTAAGGCTGATATGGTGAGCGAACGTTGTACAGATCTGGTTCGTGTTTCTGGTTTGACAGGCGAAGGGGTATCAGCTTTGCTTTCCGCCGTGTCGCGATGTTTGTCTGAAAGAGCGGCAGTCGCAGGCACACTAACCAGAACGCGTCATAGAAATGCTATTGTTGGTGCAGTTGTCGCGTTAGAGGCGGCATTAGACGAATTGGCTAAGCCATTGGTTGTCGTGGAACTGGCGGCGGAAGAGCTGCGCTTGGCGGCCCGCGCGCTGGAGATGTTGTTGGGAAGAGTTGACGTGGAAGTGTTGCTTGGCGAAATATTCGCAAGCTTTTGTATTGGCAAATAGGGATGTTTCACGTGAAACAGTTTGACGTAATCGTAGTGGGCGGCGGGCACGCGGGATGTGAAGCTGCCGCGGTTTCGGCACGGATGGGTGCAAAAACTGCATTAATCACGCTGAAACGTGATTCATTGGGTGTAATGTCGTGTAATCCTGCGATTGGCGGGCTTGGTAAGGGCCATCTTGTAAGAGAAATCGACGCTTTTGACGGGATAATGGGTGTAGCCGCCGATCAAGCCGGTATCCAGTTTAGGTTGTTAAATCATAGTAAGGGACCTGCTGTTCAGGGGCCCCGTATTCAAGCGGACAGAAAACTCTACCGCCGTGCAATTCAACAGATTTTGTTCTCGACGCAGAACTTACAGGTGATTGAAGGCGAAGTGGTTGATTTTATTTTGAATGCTACGAGCATTCGTGGTGTGAAATTGCAGGATGGGGCGGAGGTTTTGTCTCATAGTGTGATTCTGACGGCCGGAACCTTCTTGAATGGCATTATCCATATCGGCGATCAAAGAAGCTCTGGCGGGCGGATTGGTGATCTGCCGTCTATTCAATTGGCGCAAAAGCTGGCAGAGTTCGGCTTTTCGAGGGGGCGCCTAAAGACCGGCACGCCGCCTCGCTTAGATGGAAAAACAATCGCTTGGGATAAACTTGAAGCGCAATCCGGTGACGCGGATCCCACCATGCTATCATTCTTGAGCGAAAATCCCACTGCCCGGCAAATCAGCTGTGGGATCACAGAAACAAATGAACGCACCCATGAAATTGTTCGTTCGAATTTATCGAGATCTGCGATGTACGGCGGGCATATCGAAGGGGTAGGCCCACGCTATTGCCCATCAATTGAGGATAAGATCGTTCGCTTTGCTGATAAAACCTCGCATCAGATTTTCTTAGAACCAGAAGGTCTTGATGATGATACCGTTTATCCCAATGGGATATCTACGTCTTTGCCTGCTGACGTCCAAGAGGCATACGTCAGGTCGATCTCTGGACTGGAAAATACGGTTATTCTTCAGCCAGGCTACGCAATAGAATACGATTTCTTTGATCCAAGGGGTCTTTCGCCCAGCCTGTCAGTAAAGGGTTTTTCTGGCCTCTATTTTGCCGGCCAGATTAATGGTACTACCGGATATGAGGAAGCTGCGGCGCAAGGTCTGGTTGCCGGGTCAAATGCTGCTGCTGCTGCACTTGGCCGTGACGAGGTTATGTTTAGTCGCGCAGACAGTTATATAGGCGTGATGATTGATGATCTGACGACGCGCGGGGTTTCGGAACCATATCGGATGTTTACCTCACGCGCTGAATATCGTTTGGTGTTGCGCGCTGACAATGCCGATCAAAGATTGACGCCAAAGGGTATCGATATCGGGGCAGTTGGTGAGCATAGGAATAGGGCCTTTACCCAAAAGCTGGAGTCGTTGAGAGCCTGTAAGTCGCTATTAGAATCAATAACTTATACACCGCAGCAAATAGCCAAGGCTGGCTTCAAGGTGCGTCAAGATGGGTCCCGTCGTAGTGGATTTTCTATCCTCTCGCAACTAGAAGGAGGGATTGTGAACATTTCTGAGAGCTTACCGGATTTCCCCCAAATTCCAGTTGCACATCTAACACAGCTTTGGCGCGAGTCATTGTATGCCAACTACTCGGATAGACAGGCAAATGAAGCGGCAAAATTGAAACGTGATGAGGATACTCGTATCCCTGAGTGCTTTGACTATTCAAATCTTGCCGGGCTCTCTCGCGAGCTGTGCCTTAAGTTGCAAGCCCATCGCCCGTCATCTATTGCTCAGGCCAGCCGGATTGAAGGAATGACACCTTCGGCCTTAGTTCTAATTCTCTCACGCTTGAAAAGTGGTCAAGACAGGCGCAATGTTGTATGAATGGCTTTGATTTGGATGACGTGCCAGGCCTCAATGTTTCACGTGAAACAGTAGAGAGGCTCAAAGCATACGACCAGCTGGTACGGAAGTGGAATCCCACGATTAATCTTGCCTCCAAACAAAGCATAAGCGAACTTTGGAGCCGTCACATTGTGGACTCCGCGCAGATTTTTCCACACATTCCGGCGAGCTCAAATCTCTGCCTGGATGTTGGAAGTGGTGGAGGATTTCCTGGAATCGTTCTGGCTACAATTTCGACTGAGCATGTTCCAACACGTCGATTTATCCTTGTTGAATCAGATCAGCGAAAAGCTGCCTTTCTAAGGGAAGTGATCCGTAGCCTTAAACTGAGGGCCGAAGTACGATCAGAACGTATTGAATCGCTCGAAAAAATTGGGGCAGACTTTTTTACAGCTAGGGCTTTAGCGCCATTGTCAAAGCTTTTGGCATTTGCGCATCAACATTTATCCCTACAAGGTGTATGTATTTTTCCAAAAGGCGAAAATCACCTAGAAGAGATAAAAGTGGCTCAAAAACTATTTCGCTTTGAATATCAATCTATTCAAAGCCTTACAGACCCAAGAAGCGCAATCTTAAGAATTTACGGAATTGAAAATGCCTGAGACACATATCGAGAATGCGCCACGTATTATTGCCCTTACAAACCAAAAAGGGGGCGTCGCAAAAACGACGACCACAATCAATCTGGCAGCGGGGCTTGCCGAACTCGGCTCCAAAGTATTGGTTATAGATCTCGATCCTCAGGGAAATGCGTCGACCGGTTTGGGTGTCGAGGTCGCAAGCCGTGGTTTGACAACCTATGATCTGATGGTTGAGGATGCGCCACTCGATCAGGTGGTAAATGCCACTGGCGTTGATGGCATTTTTATCTGTCCTGCCAATTCCGATCTTTCTTCGGCCGATATGGAAATGATCTCGAATGAAAAGCGCAGCTTTTTGCTACATGATGCGCTGCGCCAACCTGCTATGGCGGGTTTTGGCTTTGATTTTATTCTCATCGACTGCCCACCATCGCTTAATCTTCTCACTGTCAATGCGCTTGTTGCCTGTCACTCTGTGCTCATTCCTCTTCAAAGCGAGTTTTTCGCTTTAGAAGGCCTGTCTCAACTTATGCTTACAGTTCGGGAAATCCGTCAGACGGCCAATAGTGACCTGCGTATCGAAGGCGTTTTGCTGACAATGTATGATAAGCGCAACAATCTATCGCAGCTGGTTGAGGCAGATGCACGTGAGAATCTGGGCGAATTGGTCTTTGAAACCGTTATTCCGCGCAATGTTCGGGTCAGTGAGGCGCCGTCCTATGCTTTACCTGTTCTCATTTATGATTCGGCGTCAAAAGGGTCCGAGGCTTACCGCGCTCTTTCGAAAGAGATTGCCGGGCGTTATGGTTTGAAAATGCGAAAGAACGAGGTGTGATCTGATGGAAAAAAAGCATGAACGACGCGGCTTGGGTCGGGGGCTGTCGGCTCTGATGTCAGATATCAATCTGGCACCTGAGAATGTGGGTGAGGCTCAGGCCAGTAAACGTCAAGAGTTGCTTATTGCAGTTGAAAAATTGGTTCCGAACCCAAACCAGCCGCGGCGCGATTTCACCCGTGAGGCGTTGGAAAGCCTTGCCGCGTCTATCAAGCAAAAGGGCATACTTCAGCCGCTGATTGTGCGGCCAATTGCAGGGTCAGACACCTATGAAATTGTTGCGGGCGAGCGTCGTTGGCGCGCTGCCCAGATTGCCCAGCTTCACAAACTTCCCGCCATAGTACGCAATTTTGACGATACCGAGGTGCTGGAAGTCGCAATTATCGAGAACATTCAACGCGCAGACCTGAATGCAATTGAAGAGGCCGCCGGCTTCCGCCAGTTGATGGACCGTTTTGGGCACACCCAAGAAAAGATCGCTGAAGCACTCTCGAAAAGCCGCAGCCATATTGCGAACCTGCTTCGTTTGCTCAATCTGCCGGGTGATGTGCAGGGTCTTATCCGCGACGGCAGCCTTACCGCTGGCCACGCACGGGCACTTATCAATACTACTGACCCTTCGAGCCTGGCTAAGACGATCATTGAAAAAGGCCTTTCGGTGCGTGAGACCGAAAAGCTGGCACGTGAAACATCTACGACCCGGCCGAGACCAAAGGGGGCGGCTGGGCATGCGCGGTCTGAGAAAGACGCGGATACACGTGCCCTCGAGGCTGATCTGGCCGCAAACCTTAGGATGGCCGTCAGTATTAATCATGAGCCAGGCGGCGAGCGCGGCACATTGTCTATTCGTTATAATACCTTGGATGATCTGGACAACTTGTGTCGTACCTTGTCGCAAATGGATCGCGAATAGGGTTTCGCGTCACTCCATCAGGTTTTCGATAACCGCGTTCAAGACGAGCCGCCCTTGCTGTGTTGCAATGAGGCGGCTTTCTTTTATCTCAACCATACCAAGGCCGCGGAGCAGATCTATCTTTTGTTCTGAAATTTGCTGCCCGGAAATGCGATAGTACCGCTCTAGATCGATTCCTGTGTCTCGTCGCAAACCCATCAAAAGATATTCAGTACCTTGTTCAACCGGCTGAATACGCTCTCTTTTTTCAACAGAACCAAGTGTTTCAACTCCCGTAAGCCAATCTACCGGATTAGAAATGGCTTCTGTCGACATCCTTACGTTGCCCAAGGTCAGTCTGCCATGAGCGCCCGGACCAATGCCTATATAGTCGCCGGCATTCCAATAAATGCAGTTGTGTTTGGCGTCATGGCCACTCTTGGCGTAATTCGAAATCTCATATGACCGATAGCCCGCTGCTTCCGTTAGTTCTTGGGTCAAGAGATACATATCGGCGCCAAGGTCTTCATTTGGCAATCCGCGCAAAAGGCCGCGCTTAAACCGGTCACCGAAGGCCGTACCATCCTCTATCGTCAGTTGGTAAAGCGAAAGGTGGCCACTTGCCAAAGAAAGGGCTTCGGTTAGCTCGGCCTTCCAGCTGATCAGGTCTTGATTTTGCCGCGCATAGATCAAATCAAAACTGACGCGGTCAAATACGCTTTGCGCCAATGCGATGGCTCGCTTTGCCTCACTCACATCGTGCAGGCGCCCTAATGCCTTTAGATCGGGGTCATTCAGGGCTTGCACACCAATGGACACGCGGTTAACCCCTGCGGCCGAATAGCCTCGAAAGCGATCACTTTCAACCGATCCGGGGTTTGCCTCCATAGTAATCTCAAGGTCATTCGATGTTGGCCATGTGCCCTTGATCCTTGAGATTATCGCGTGGACCAGTTCCGGCGCCATTAGCGATGGGGTGCCACCGCCAAAGAAAACCGTCTGCAGCACTCTGCCACTTGTTTCTGTGCCAAAGCGTTCAATTTCTGAAAGATACGCAGCTTCCCACCGCTTTTGGTCGAGGCTGGCTGAAACATGGCTGTTAAAATCGCAATACGGGCATTTTGATTGGCAGAACGGCCAATGAATATACAACCCAAATCCACCTGTCTGCCAATCTTCTACTGCGGGAAACTGTTTCACGTGAAACAACCCGTCACCAGTTTGCGAAATGCGTCAGAGCGGTGGCTGATCTCGTTCTTCTGATCTGCTTTCATTTCGCCAAATGTTGTTTCGAAACCTTCTGGTTGAAATATGGGATCATAGCCATGCCCCAAGTCGCCGCGCATGGGCCAGACGACCTGCCCACGCATTTCGCCTTCGAAAACCTCGTCATGGCCATCAGGCCACGCCAATACAAGCGTACAGCAAAACCGGGCCAAACGCGGCTTAGGTGCCTCCACCGTTTCCAACTCGCGCCAAGTGCGCTCCATGGCCATTTTGAAATCGCGTCCGTTGGGGGTTTCGGCCCAATCAGCGGTGTAAACACCCGGTGCGCCTTTTAACCCATCAACGCAAATGCCGGAATCGTCTGCCAGCGCTATCATACCCGCAGCTTTTGCGGCTGCATGGGCCTTAATGCGTGCGTTTCCGACAAAATTGTCTTCTGTCTCAAGTGGTTCTGGCAGCCCCAGCGCCCCGGCCGAGACAACTGTAACACCAAACGGCTTTAGCAGTGCGCCAATTTCTGCCAGCTTCCCTGCATTATGTGTTGCAACCAACAACTGTTTCCCATCAAACTTGCGCATAAGTTAGGCCAACGCAGCTTTTTGGGCGGCTACCAGGTCCGCGCACCCCATCTCGGCCAAGTCCATCAACTCGCCCATCTCACCGCGCGAGAAAGTCGCCCCTTCAGCCGACATCTGAATTTCGATCAAACGCGCCGAACCAGTCAGAATAAAGTTACCATCGGTGCCAGCGTTTGAATCCTCGGCATAGTCCAAATCCAGAACCGGTTGGCCAGCATAGATCCCGCAAGAGACAGCAACAACGTGGTCCACGATCGGGTCAGACGTCACTAACCCCGCCTTAATCAGCTTGTTTATTGCCAAACGCAGTGCAATCCAACCGCCTGTAATTGACGCACAACGCGTGCCGCCATCGGCCTGCAACACATCACAATCCACAACAATTTGCCGTTCACCCAATGCTCGACGGTCAACACCAGCCCTTAGCGCGCGGCCAATCAGCCGTTGAATCTCTTGTGTGCGCCCGCTTTGTTTTCCCAGCGCTGCCTCGCGGCGGTTGCGTGAATTGGTCGCGCGCGGTAGCATTCCATATTCTGCCGTCACCCAACCTTGTCCGGTATTTTTCAAAAATGACGGGGCCTTGTCTTCGATAGAGGCCGAACACAGCACATGCGTTTCCCCCATCTTGATCAGGCAAGAGCCCTCGGCATGTTTCATCACACCGGTCTCAATGGTCACATTGCGCATTTGGTCTAGGTTTCGGGCGGATGGCCGCATGGGATGCTCCTTTTCAAAGTTATCCACAGTTACCTGTCCTGTCGATAAGGATGCAAGCCTCATTGACGAAGCCGTCCGCCACTCCATAATGTATATTGCCCGTCGAAAGCAGCCAAATGACCGATCAGAAAAATCGTGCCGCCATTATGTCCGAACTCAATGACCGTTCGCGCGAGGTTTTTCGCCGCGTGGTCGAGGGCTATCTGACGTCGGGAGAGCCAGTCGGTTCCCGCACGCTGACACGCAGTATGTCCGAAAAGGTTAGCGCGGCAACCATCCGGAATGTGATGCAAGATCTCGAGTATCTTGGCCTTCTTGGCAGCCCGCATACGTCATCAGGTCGCATACCCACCCAAACCGGCCTTCGCATGTTTGTTGATGGCGTGTTAGAGGTCGGCGAGGTTGCGTCCGAGGATCGCGATTTGATTGATGCCACGATGGGCAATCGGCAATCCGATGTCAGCACCTTGCTTGATCGCATCGGCTCAACCCTCTCGGGCATTACGCAGGGTGCCAGTCTTGTGCTCAGCCCCAAGCACGAAGCCCCCATAAAGCATATCGAATTTGTCAGCCTCAGCGCTGATCGCGCTTTGGTTGTACTTGTCTTTGCTGATAGCCACGTCGAAAACCGGGTGTTTACGCCACCTCCCGGTCAAACCCCGTCTTCGATGCGCGAGGCCGCAAATTTCCTCAACGCGCTTGCCGCCGGAAAAACCCTGTCCGAATTGCGCAAATCGGTTACTGTCGAGATCAACAACCGTCGGCAAGAAATTGACATCCTTGCCCGTCAGCTGGTGGAAACAGGTCTTGTCTTATGGGAAAATCCTGGCGAACAAAGCGAGCGCCTGATCGTGCGGGGCAGGGCGAACCTTCTCGACGGTACGACCGAGGCGCTGGATTTTGAACGAATCCGCCACCTCTTTGATGACCTTGAGCGCAAGCGTGACATCGCCGAATTCCTAGAGCTGACAGAGGAAGGCGAAGGCGTACGCATTTTTATTGGCTCTGAAAACAAGTTGTTCTCACTTTCGGGGTCGTCTCTTGTTGTTTCTCCCTATATGAACGCTGATCGAAAGATCATCGGTGCTGTCGGTGTGATTGGTCCGACGCGGTTGAATTACGGCCGCATCGTCCCCATCGTTGACTACACAGCGCAGCTTGTCGGGCGGCTTATATCCGACCGGTCAAGAGGATGATTGCGAATGAGTGAAACAAGGAAAGACGACATGGCCAACGAACAGGCAGCCAAAACCGAACCCCTAGACACGGCAGCAGCCGAAATTGATATGTCCGAATTTGGGGCCGAGCCTCCTATGGATGAGCTGCACGCCGTCCGCGCCGAGCGTGATGATTTCCGCGATCGTTTCATGCGCGCGCTTGCCGACGCCGAAAACGCCCGCAAGCGCAGTGAGCGTGATCGGCGCGAGGCCGAGCAATACGGCAGCTCCAAACTCGCGCGCGATTTGTTGCCAGTATATGACAACCTCCGCCGTGCGTTGGATGCGGCAACCGACCAGCACCGTGCAGATGCCTCTCCTATTATCGAAGGCGTAGAGCTGACGTTGCGTGAGTTGCTGTCAGTTATGACCAAGCACAATGTGACCCCGATCGTACCCGAGATTGGCGACCAGTTTGATCCACAGACGCACCAAGCCATGTTTGAGGCACCCGTCCAGGGTACCAAGGCTGGCCAAATTATTCAGGTGATGACCGAGGGCTTCTTGCTCCACGACCGCTTGCTGCGCCCTGCGCAGGTCGGCGTTTCTTCTACGCCAGCGTGATTTAACTTGGCGAGCGCCGGGGGGCTGTCTGCCCCCCGGACCCCCCGAGGATATTTTTGCCGAAAAGAAAGCTGTTAAGAGCTTAGTTTTGATTTGAGTTCATATATCAGACCTAGCGCCTCGATTGGCGTGAGTTGATCCGGTAATATGTCTCGCAATCTTTCCTCAACTTCCGACGCCTTAATCTGTTTGGTTGCCGGGGCAGGGGGGGCCACTCGAAACAATGGCAAATCGTCAATGAGCGCCTTTTGCTTGCCGCCTGCGCGCTCACCCGCTTCTAGGGCCTCTAGCACCACTTTAGCGCGATCTGTTACCGCCAAGGGCAACCCGGCCAGCTTGGCAACCTGCACGCCATATGAACGATCTGCGGCCCCCTTGCGCACTTCGTGCAAGAAGATCACATCGCCTTCCCATTCTTTAACGCTAACGGTGGCATTCTCTACCCCTGCGAGTTTGCCGGCCAGGGATGTCATTTCGTGGTAATGGGTGGCAAACAATGCGCGGCACTGGTTTTTGTCGTGTAGATATTCCAGCGTTGCCCATGCAATCGACAGCCCGTCATATGTTGCGGTGCCGCGTCCGATTTCATCCAATATCACCAACGCCCGTGCATCTGCCTGATGCAAGATTGCTGCTGTCTCTACCATTTCAACCATGAAAGTTGAGCGCCCGCGCGCCAGATCATCCGACGCGCCGACACGGCTGAAAAGCTGACTGACAAGGCCAATATGGGCGTTTTTTGCCGGCACAAAACTGCCTGCCTGCGCCAATAGGGCGATAAGCGCGTTCTGTCGCAAGAAGGTTGACTTACCTGCCATGTTTGGCCCGGTCAAAAGCCAAATTGCTGCCGTACCATCCGCCGACAGATTGCAATCATTGGCTACGAACTGCGCACCGCTTTGTTTGCGCAGGGCACGCTCTACAACCGGATGCCGCCCGCCGGTAATTTCAAACGCCCGGCTGTTATCAACCACGGGTTCAACCCAGTTTTCCTCGGCCGCCAAATCGGCAAATGCTGCCGCTAGGTCAATCTCGGCAATTGCCCGCGCGGTGGCCGATAGCGCTGCTGCCTCATCCAGGATCGCTTGTCGCAGGCTTGCATAGTGCCGCTTTTCAATCTCAATCGTCAGATTGCCCGCGTTCAGTATCTTGGTTTCCATTTCCGATAAAGGCACCGTCGTGAACCGCACTTGCCCTGCAGTGGTCTGCCGGTGAATAAAGGTTTCAGACAATGGCGCCGACAGCATCTTTTCGGCATGGGTCGAGGTTACATCGACGAAATATCCCAGCACATTGTTGTGCTTGATTTTCAGACTGCTGATACCGGTTTGTGCCGCATAATCGGCTTGCATCGCGGCAATCACTGCCCGCCCTTCATCCCGCAGTTTGCGGGCTTCATCCAATTCAGGATCATAGCCTGTTGCAATAAACCCGCCGTCCCGCGCCAAAAGCGGCGGTTCAGCCACCAATGCCGCATCCAGTAAGGCGTGCAGCGTGTCATGCCCTGTCAGCGCCGCAGCGGCCGTTTGCATCAACAGCGGGCCTTGCGATCCGATCGCTTTGCTTAACTGTTGCGCCTGTTCCAACCCGGTCCGGATGGCTGTCAGATCTCGCGGGCCGCCACGGTCCAGCGCCAGCCGTGACAGCGCGCGATCTGCATCAGGGCAGCGCCGCAAAAAGCTGCGGATATCCTCGCGAAAGCGGCTCTGTTCGTGCGTGAAACGTACTGCTTGCAACCGCCCATGGATAACATCCAGATGCCGCGAAGGGGCAGAAAGCCGACGTTCCAGCAACCGCCCGCCTGCCGCAGTCAACGTCCGGTCAATTGCTGCCAGCAAAGATCCTTCTTTCCCCCCCGAAAGCACCGCTGTAATTTCAAGGTTTCGTCGGGTTGAGGCATCGATTTGCACAAGCCCACCCGGATCTTCATGCACTGGTGGGCGCAGCAGGGGCAGGTTGCCGCGCTGCGTCAGGTCCAGATAATCTACCAGCGCCCCCATCGCCGAAATCTCGGCGCGGTCAAACTGGCCAAAGCTTTCAAGCGAGGCAACTTCAAACAGGTCGCACAGCTTTCGTTCCGCACCAGCGCTATCAAAGCTTGACCGTGCAAGCGGCGTCATTGCGGGGCCATCGTCCAAGGACAAATCAAACCCGTCAACCACCAGCAGTTCTTTCGGCGCCAAGCGTGCCAACTCGGGCCCAAGCCGTGTGGCGGGGCAGGGCATCACCCGAAACTCGCCCGTTGAAATATCACACCAGGCCAGTGCCGCGATGTCTCTAACCTCGCTGAAAGCGGCCAGAAAGTTGTGCCGCCGCGCCTCTAGCAGCGTATCCTCGGTCAGCGTACCGGGTGTCACCAGCCGCACCACATCGCGTGCCACAACCGATTTGGCCCCACGCTTTTTCGCCTCGGCCGGGTTCTCCATCTGTTCGGCAATCGCCACGCGAAAGCCTTTGCGGATCAGCGTCAGCAAATAGCCCTCGGCAGCATGAACCGGCACGCCGCACATCGCGATATCTTTGCCCAAATGCTTGCCACGTTTCGTCAGCGCAATATCCAGTGCCGCCGCCGCGTTTACCGCATCGTCAAAAAACATCTCATAAAAATCGCCCATCCGGTAGAACAGCAGCGCGTCGCGGTGCCGGCCCTTGATTTCCAGATATTGCGCCATCATCGGCGTTGCCGTTTCGGTATTCAATGCCCACCCCCAGTTTGGCCCCGACCCTACAAAACCGCGGGCCAAGGGGAAAGGGGTTCCATTTGCCGCGTTTTGTTGGGCGCTAACAAAGTTGTGCCAATCGCCGCAGCCCCCTAGTATCGCGGAAATCCCACAAAAGGTTGCCCCATGTCGTCCAAGAACCGCGTTACCCCAGAAGAAGCCCTCGCCTATCACCTGGAGCCAAAGCCCGGTAAGTACGAAATCACTGCCTCCACGCCGATGGCAACCCAGCGTGATCTCTCGCTGGCCTACAGCCCGGGTGTTGCGGTGCCGGTGCAGGCCATCGCTGACAATCCGGAAACAGCTTATGATTACACGGTCAAAGGCAACATGGTTGCGGTCATTTCCAATGGCACTGCGATTTTGGGCATGGGCAACCTTGGCGCATTGGCCTCAAAGCCGGTGATGGAGGGTAAGGCCGTTCTGTTTAAACGTTTTGCCGATGTGAACGCCATTGATATCGAGCTGGATACCGAAGACGCCGACGAAATCATCAAGGCCGTGTCGCTCATGGGGCCCACTTTCGGCGGCATTAACCTCGAAGATATCAAGGCGCCCGAGTGTTTCATCATCGAGCAGCGCCTGAAAGAAATCATGGACATCCCGGTTTTCCATGATGATCAGCACGGCACCGCTGTTATCTGCGCGGCCGGCCTGATCAACGCTTTGGAAATCTCGGGCAAGAAAATCCAGGATTGCCGCATCGTGCTGAACGGGGCAGGGGCCGCCGGTATCGCCTGCTTGGAATTGCTGAAATCCATGGGCGCCCAGCATGACAATTGCATCATGTGCGACACCAAAGGCGTGATCTATCAAGGCCGGACCGAAGGCATGAACCAATGGAAATCGGCCCATGCCGCCAACACCGACCTGCGCACGCTGGATGAGGCGATGAAAGGCGCAGATGTGTTTCTCGGCGTTTCTGCCAAAGGCGCGGTAACGCAAGAAATGGTCACAAACATGGCCGAAAACCCGGTGATTTTCGCGATGGCCAACCCCGATCCCGAAATCACGCCCGAGGATGCCCATGCCGTTCGCCCCGATGCGATCGTTGCCACAGGGCGTTCGGATTACCCGAACCAGGTGAACAACGTCCTTGGCTTTCCCTACCTGTTTCGGGGTGCGTTGGATATCCACGCTCGTGCGATCAATGACGAGATGAAAATCGCTTGCGCCAACGCGCTCGCCAAACTTGCACGCGAAGATGTGCCGGATGAGGTGGCAATGGCTTATGG
This sequence comes from Pseudorhodobacter wandonensis, assembly GCF_001202035.1. Classification (GTDB taxonomy): domain Bacteria; phylum Pseudomonadota; class Alphaproteobacteria; order Rhodobacterales; family Rhodobacteraceae; genus Pseudorhodobacter; species Pseudorhodobacter wandonensis. Next base: position 91,531 of record NZ_LGHT01000044.1, read on the forward strand.
CCGCAAACTGTCTTTTGGCCGCGACTATATCATCCCCACCCCGTTCGACCCGCGGCTGATCTATGTTATCCCGCCCGCGGTCGCCAAGGCCGGCATGGATACCGGCGTTGCCCGTCGCCCGATCATCGATTTGCACGCCTATGAACTATCCCTGAAATCGCGGATGGACCCAACGGCCTCTATCCTGCAAGGTCTCCATGCCCGCGCAAAACAGGCCCAGGCCCGTATGATCTTTGCCGAAGGCGATGATCCCCGCGTGCTGCGTGCGGCTGTTGCCTACCAACGGGCAGGCCTCGGAAAATCTATCGTCGTCGGGCGCGAATCAGACGTAAAGGAAAAGCTAGAGGCCGCAGGTCTCGGCGATGCCGTCCGGGAACTCGAGGTGGTTAACGCCGCGAACACCCGCCACCTCCATGCATACCGCGAATTTCTGTACAACCGCCTGCAACGCAACGGCTTTGACCGGCTTGATATCCACCGCCTCGCCGCCCGCGACCGGCATGTGTTTGCGTCACTTATGCTGGCCCACGGTCACGGCGACGGGCTTGTCACCGGCGTCACGCGCAAATCGGCGCATGTTCTTTCTCACATCAATCATGTCTTTGATGCCAAAGCCACCGATGGCGCCGTTGGCGTTACGGCTCTGCTGCACAAAGGTAAAATCGTCCTGATCGCCGATACCTTGGTCCATGAATGGCCCGAGCCGGAAGATCTTGCCACCATCGCCACCAAAGCCGCAGGCGTCGCCCGCAATCTGGGGTTAGAGCCGCGCGTCGCCTTTGTATCCTTTTCCACCTTTGGCTATCCGGTCTCAGAGCGCGCGACCAAAATGCACGAGGCCCCGAAGCTTCTCGATGCCCGCAATGTCGATTTCGAATACGAAGGCGAAATGACCGTCGATGTCGCCCTCAACCCCGAGGCTGCGGCGCAATATCCCTTCAGCCGTCTGACAGGCCCGGCCAATATCCTTGTGGTTCCCGCACGTCACTCGGCCTCGATCTCGGTCAAGCTGATGCAGGAAATGGCCGGCGCCACTGTCATCGGCCCCATTCTGACCGGCGTAAACCGCCCGATCCAAATCTGCAGCACCGCCTCAACAGTGAACGACATCCTGAACATGGCTGTTCTCGCCGCTTGCAAGGTCGGCTAATCTACTTGACGGGGCCGCATCAACCCCGTCTCATCTATCTTCAAATATCCCGGGGTCCGGGGCAGCGCCCCGGCCTTGCCCGATCCCCGTACAAAGCTGCACAGCAAAGGCACAGATATGGCGATCTACACGCTCGGCTCCATCAACATAGATCACGTCTACCAGGTGCCACATCTTGCCAAACCCGGCGAAACCCTCGCGGCAACCAGTTACACCAAAGGCCTCGGTGGCAAAGGCGCGAACCAATCCGTCGCCGCAAGCAAAGCCGGTGCCAAAGTCTTTCTCATCGGTGCTATCGGTCCTGATTCCAATTGGGTGTTGGATGAGTTGAACCACTACGGCGTCAATACCAGCAGCGTTCTACACCTCACAACAGCTACAGGTCACGCCATCATTCAGGTCGATCCCGCTGCCGAAAACAACATCATCCTTTACCCCGGCGCCAATCGCCAAATCACCGATGCCCACGCCACCCGCGCCTTGGCCTCGGCCCGCCCGAATGACCTGCTTCTGGTCCAGAATGAAACTTCGGCCCAATCCGCCACCATCCGACTTGCCGCCGATATGGGCCTGCGTGTCCTTTACACCCCTGCGCCATTCGATCTTGTGCCGCTGCAACTGGCCATCCCTTACGCCCATTTGCTTTTGATGAACGCAGGCGAGGCGGCCGAGATGACCCGTGCGCTCGGCGGTTTGCCAGATTGCGATGTCATCATCACAAAGGGCGCAGACGGGGCCGAGTGGCACAGCCCCAAAACCAGCCCTCTTTCCATTCCTTCATTTCCGGTCAACCCGATTGACACAACCGGCGCCGGAGATTGCTTTGCAGGCTTTATCGCTGCGGCCCTTGATGCGGGCTTGGCACCGGAACAGGCGCTCCGCCGTGCCAGTGCCGCGGCCGCGCTGCAAGTCACCCGCAAAGGTGCGGCCGCCGCGATGCCAAATGCGGACGACGTAGATTCTTTTCTAGAATCAGCGCCTTAATGCGCAAACGCGGCAGCTTTCCCCCAAAGCGCTTTCACCTTGGCATCCCGCCCGCAGGCTTTGCGGTAAAACTTATACGCCTCTGACTGTGTCTTGGGCCCGCGCCGCGTAATCACGATATTACTGCCTTTATAGTAATCTTGATGATAGGCTTCGGCCTTGTAAAACGGCCCCGCCGTCAGCACAGGTGTCACGATCTTGCGCCCCAGCGCCCGCGCCGCTTCGGCTTTTGCTGCCTCGGCCGCGGCCTTTTGTCCGGCATTCAACGCAAACACTGCTGTGCGATAACTCTCGCCCCGATCACAAAACTGCCCCCCCGCATCCGTCGGATCAACAGACCGGAAAAACAGTTCCATAATTTTTGCATAGCTTACGCGTGCCGGATCAAACGAAATCTCTACGGCCTCATAATGGCCGGTTCCCCCCTTGCCGACTTGCTTATAGGTCGGGTTCGCGGTCGCCCCGCCGGTATAGCCGGACACAACCGATTTCACCCCCGGCACCTGCTCAAAATCCGATTCCACACACCAAAAACACCCGCCGGCAAGAATTGCTTTTTCCGTCGCCGCCTGCGCCGCGCCCGTGCCCATCGCCAGTGCTACCAATAGCCATTTCAACATGCGCAATCCTCCATTTCCCCAAGCATGGCGCTGCATCCGACAAAAGCGCAACCGTTACGCCGTCCTTGTCACAGTAAGGTGAATTCTGCATCGCATTCCGTGTTTCACGAACGCGTCAAAACCATTCGTTTGCAGCAGTCTTTTATCTTTCCAGCTAAGCACGAAGCAGGTTACCCTCGCCCCAATATCATCTAATCCAAGTAACCCACGGGGGTCAGTCGCATTCTGTCCAGTGCGACGCGGGGGTGTGAAACCCCGACCACCATCTGAGCAAGGAAGCCTCTTTTGAAAATCGCTATGTGGTCTGGTCCGCGCAATCTTTCTACCGCCATGATGTACAGTTTTGCGTCTCGCGGCGATTGTGCTGTGGTCGATGAACCGTTTTATGCAGCCTATCTTACCCAATCAGGCCAAATACACCCGATGCAGGCCGAAACGCTCGCCAGCCAATCCAGTGATCCTGCGCAGGTCGCAGCTGACCTCACTGGCCCAATTCCGGATGAAAAGCGCTATCTCTACCAAAAACACATGACCCATCACATGTTGCCGGGTATGGATCTGTCATGGATGGAAAGCTGTGAAAACGTCTTTCTAATCCGTCACCCCGCACGTGTCATTGCCTCATATGCGCGCAAAAGGCAGGGGCCAACATTGAACGATATTGGCTTTGTACAACAAGCCGCGCTGTTTCAATCCGAGACCACGCGGCTTGGTCGTCCGCCGATTGTGATCGACAGCTTTGATATCCGTGCCAACCCTGCCCAAGCCTTGGCCAGGCTTTGCGCAGCACTCGGCATTCCTTACACCGAAAACATGCTGCACTGGCCATCTGGCGGCCATCCCGATGATGGCGCTTGGGCGCCGCATTGGTATGGCGCTGTTCATCGTTCAACGGGGTTCGAAGATGCCGAAGGCCCGCTTCCGGCCCTGTCAGATGACTATTCCGACCTGCTCAACGCTGCCTTGCCCTTCTACGAACAGATGGTGGCGTTCAAGCTGGAATAGCGCAAAAATCGAACCCTTGATGGACGGCAAAAGATTTTTGGCCTTGACGTGAAACTTTTGGCGAAGGCCGTACGTAGCTACCCCGTGATCCATACAACTTTCAAAGGGAATGCTCATATGAAACTTTTCACAACAACCGCCGCTTTGTTTTTGTCCACAGGTGTGGCTTTTGCTGCAGGCGATATGATGCAAGGTGTCACTGCTTCCAATCAAGATGTCGCAAACGGTATCGTATCGGCTGAAAAAATTTCCGCCGCGCAGAATGGTTGGATGGTAGTGCATCGCACCAATGCTGAAATGAAACCTGGCCCGGTTGTAGGCTACGCCCCGATCCGTGAAGGGGAAACGATGGATGTAGCCGCTATTCTGACCGAGCCGGTAAAATCTGGCGACATGCTGATGCTCATGGTTCATGGAGAAGATGGCGGCAATATCGTCGGCAACTTTGAATATACCTTGGGTGCCAAAGAAGACGGCCCTGTCAAAGTTGACGGTAAATTGGTGATGACAGTTATTACTGTAGAGTAGACTGAGTCACGTGACCTAGAAAAAAGCGACCCCCAAAGTGGGGGTCGCGAAAAACATTTTGTACATAGTTTTAAGTGCGGGTCAGATCTTACTTTACCCGCGCATTCCGCGTGGCAATCAATTTCAAACGCAAGGCATTCAGGCGAATAAAGCCGGCTGCATCTTTCTGATCATAGGCGCCGGCATCGTCTTCAAACGTGACATGCGCCTCGGAATACAAGGAATGTTCAGACCAGCGGCCCACGCAGCTTGCCGTGCCTTTATACAGCTTCAACCGCACCGTACCCGAGACGTGCTCTTGCGACTTATCGATCAAAGCCTGCAACATCTCGCGCTCGGGGCTGAACCAGAAACCGTTATAAATCAGCTCGGCATAGCGGGGCATGATGCTGTCTTTTAGGTGGCCCGAACCCGCATCCAGCGTGATCTGTTCCATGGCGCGGTGGGCCTCAAGCAGCACAGTCCCGCCGGGGGTTTCATAGATCCCGCGCGATTTCATACCGACGAAGCGGTTTTCAACAAAGTCGAGGCGGCCAATCCCATGCGCGCCGCCCAGCTCGTTCAGCTTGGTCAAAATCGTCGCCGGGCTCATTGCCTCGCCATTGATCGCGACGGCGTCACCCTTTTCAAAGGTCACTTCGATATATTCGGGCGTATTCGGTGCCTGTTCGGGCGAAACGGTCCGCTGATATACATACTCGGGCGCTTCTTGTGCAGGGTTTTCCAACGCCTTGCCTTCGGACGAAGTATGCAAAAGATTCGCATCAACCGAGAAGGGCGCTTCGCCGCGCTTATCTTTGGCAATCGGGATCTGGTTCGCTTCGGCAAATTCCAGCAGCTTGGTGCGGCTGGTCAAATCCCACTCGCGCCATGGTGCGATCACCTTGATCGCAGGGTCCAAAGCATAGGCGGAAAGTTCAAACCGAACCTGGTCGTTGCCTTTGCCTGTCGCACCATGCGCAACCGCATCGGCCCCATGCTCATGCGCCAACTCTACCAAACGCTTGGAAATCAATGGCCGCGCGATTGAGGTGCCGAGCAGGTAAAGCCCCTCATACAGGGCGTTTGCGCGAAACATCGGGAACACGAAATCACGAACAAACTCTTCGCGTACGTCTTCGATATGAATGTTCTCGGGTTTAATCCCAAGCAGTACGGCCTTTTGGCGCGCTGGTTCCAGCTCTTCGCCTTGGCCCAGATCGGCGGTAAAGGTAACAACCTCGCAACCATATTCGGTTTGCAACCATTTCAGAATGATCGAGGTATCCAGCCCGCCGGAATAGGCGAGGACGACTTTTTTTGGGGCAAATTTTGGGGCGGCAGACATGGGCTTCTCCTTCGCAATTTCCCTGCGATTACTGGGTATTTGCGCTAAGGGCAAGCATTGGCTGCGGGCTTTACGGCTTGCAGGGTTAATCGATGCGGCCTGGGCCGACGGCCGTGCGCGAAATTGGTGTTTTTTTCGCCTGCAAACTTGGGCCGAACCTATTGTCAGACTTGTCTTTCCGGGCTGGTTGGGTCTAATCGATTGCATGCATGATTTCGCCCTTGACGCCCGCACCGCCACCGCCGCCCTGCGCGATCTATTTGATCCGACGCCGTTGCAGCGCAATGACCATCTGTCTGCCCGCTACAATGCCGAAATTTGGCTAAAGCGCGAAGATTTGGCACCAGTGCGTTCCTACAAAATTCGCGGTGCAGTGAATGCGATGCGCAAAGTGCGCGAAACCAACCCAACGCAATGCCAGTTTGTCTGCGCCAGCGCGGGCAATCACGCGCAGGGCGTCGCCTATGCGTGCCGTCATTTTGGGGTGCATGGGACAATTTTCATGCCCGTTACCACGCCGCAACAAAAGATCGACAAAACCCGCGTTTTCGGCGGGGATAGTATCAAAATTGTTCTGACCGGCGATTATTTTGACCAAACCCTAAGTGCCGCCCAAAAGTTTTGTGCAGAAAAGGGCGCCCATTTTCTATCGCCATTCGATGACCCTGACGTGATTGAGGGTCAGGCAAGTGTCGCAGTTGAGATTATGGAGCAGCTTGGTTATGCGCCTGATATGATTGTGTTGCCTGTGGGTGGCGGTGGTCTAGCCTCGGGGGTGACAGGGTTTATGCGTCAGGTCGCGCCTGATACGCAATTCCGGTTTGTTGAACCTTTGGGCGGGGCAAGCCTGACCGCGGCTTTGGCCAGCGGTGCGGCCGTAACGATTCCAAAGGTTAATTCGTTCGTTGATGGCGCGGCAGTGGCGCGATTGGGGGCGTGCACGTTTGAAATGTTAAAGTGGGTCGATCCTGCCGATGTCTTGCTTGCGCCCGAAGACCGGATTTGTACGACTATGCTAGAGATGCTGAATGTCGAAGGCATCGTGTTAGAACCGGCAGGGGCGCTTTCGGTGGATGTTTTGCCCAGCCTTGCGGATCAAATCTCGGGCAAAACAGTGGTTTGCGTTACCTCTGGTGGTAATTTCGATTTTGAGCGTCTGCCTGAGGTGAAGGAACGGGCGCAGCGCTATGCGGGACTGAAAAAATATTTCATTTTACGCATGCCGCAACGCCCTGGCGCGCTGCGCGAGTTCTTGATGATGCTTGGCCCAGACGATGATATTGCGCGATTTGAGTATCTTAAAAAATCGGCAAGGAACTTTGGCTCTGTTTTGATTGGCATTGAGACCAAAGATGCCGACAATTTTAGACATCTGTTCGGCAACATGGACAGGGCTGGGTTCAGCTTTCGTGATATCACGGCAGATGAGGCGCTGGCCGAGTTCTTGATTTAAGGGTCACGCGGCATCTTCTGCCCTTTGACCCGCTTCAAAGGCCCGTTTTGATGCCGCGTACACTTCGACGACTTTGTCGATGTTGATGCTAAGGCAGTTGCCCGCGGCTGCGGCCCTTTCACCGGCCTGACACATCTCTGCCAGCTTGCGAAATCCAAGATTTAAGGCGCTGCCCTTTAGAAAATGCAAAGCAGACTCAATAGCTTGCGATGACTGGTCTTTGGCCAATGTGGCGGCCACCTCATCCGTCTCTTCTAAAAAAAGCTGAACAACTTCATCAAAGTCGTCAGCGCCTATTTCATTGCGAAGCTCACGCACACGGCTCCAATCGATCATCATAACCCCCAAGATTTTAAGGTTCGCCCACACCTGTCAAACATCTTGCAGCGCTATCCTTAACAACTGGTGTTGGTGGCAAAGCAAGATTGCGAAAGTTTTAGGGTTCATTCTGCCTTAAGTTTTTTGGTGGCACATCGGTCAAAGGCATAAGAAAGGGATACCGCGTGGCCGTTGTGACGCCAAAGAGATCATCGAAATCGATCGCTTCCGCGGTGCCTCGGCATGTTTTGGTTGTGGATGACAGTCGTGCGCAACGGCGAATTTTGTCATTAGCTCTTACGCGCGGCGGATATAAGGTCACCGAGGCAGACTCGGGCGTTTCGGCCTTGGCGTTGTGCCAGAAAAATTGCTTTGATTTTGTGCTAAGCGATTGGATGATGCCCGAGATGAATGGTCTTGATTTCTGTCGATCTTTCAAGGCGTTACCACGTGAAGGTTATGGCTATTTCATCTTGCTTACAGCAAAGTCCGAAAAGGGTGAGGTAGCAGATGGTTTGGATTGCGGCGCGGATGATTATTTGTCCAAACCCGTTAATCCGGATGAGCTGCGGGCACGTTTGCGGGCAGGCGAACGTATCTTGGGCATGCAATCTGAATTGATGCAAAAGAACCGGCTTATCGGCGCAACCCTGGATGAACTGCAAAAACTGTATGATTCGCTGGACCGAGATCTGATTGAAGCGCGGAGATTGCAGCAAACCCTGGTCCGCGAACGGTTCCGCGATTTCGGGCGGGGTGAAGTTTCTGCCATGTTGCGCCCGTCAGGCCATGTTGGTGGTGATTTGGTCGGCTTTTTTGAAATCAGCTCACATCGGATCGGAATCTATTCGGTTGATGTTTCTGGCCACGGCGTTGCATCGGCTATGATGACGGCGCGGCTTTCGGGGCTGTTATCGGGGTCGTCTCCTGACCAAAATGTAGCATTGATGCGGGGTGAATTTGGCGAAATGGATGCTCACCCGCCAGAAGAGGTTGCAGCCAAGCTGAATAGCATGATGTTCAATGATATTCAGGTCGAACAGTATTTTACGCTCGCCTATGCAGATATTAACCTGCGCACCGGCTTTGTGCAGATGGTGCAAGCGGGCCACCCGCATCCGGCGCTGATTCGGCAAAGTGGCGAGATTGAGTTTATTGGCGCGGGCGGGATGCCGATCGGGCTGATACAGGGGGCGGTGTATGACCGTATTGAGTTGACGCTAAAGCCTGGTGACAGGCTGTTTCTGGTTTCGGACGGGGTAACGGAATGTCCCTCACCCAAAGGGGAAGAGCTGGGTGAGGAGGGGTTGGCCAAAATCTTGCAGGCAAATTTCGGCATGGGCGGTTCGGACCTGCTTGAGGCGTTGGTTTGGGATCTTTCAAAGCATTTCGGCGATGAGGATTTTCCGGATGATGTTTCTGGTGTGCTGTTCTTGTTAAAGGGCTAGTCGTGCAAAACTTTCCATCATGGCACGGTCGCCGGGGTTGCCCAATACAGATGCGGCGTTCTTGGCGGGCATCCAAAGCGGCATGTGATCGGGTTCTGTTGGTGCGGACATCTGCATTGTCGGGCGGCCCACATAAATTGTGCATATTTTTTCGGCCCAAAGATTGTACTCGGGCATAAAGGCAAAGCGACGAAAGGTACCAAACTTGAATTGGAGTGCCATGTGCCAGCCGGTCTCTTCATAGACTTCACGATGCAGCGCCGCGATAGGGTTTTCGCCCGCATCTATTCCGCCACCGGGAAGCTGGATTTCCGACGATGGCACGGCCTGATGTGTCAACAAAACCTCGCCATTGCGGTGTAAAATCGCATAGACACCCGGACGTCGTGTATAGGCTTGGCCCGATTTCGGTACATCACCATAGCGTTTAATCATCATTACCCCCTTGGCCCATTGGTTGCTGTCCCTATATGTTAGCGGTATGCCAAGGCTGGCTTGCCAAGGGAACCCCATGACCATCGGAACAAAAATTGCTTGGGACGATACCGTCCTACCATTTCAGCTTGATAACTCTGACATCCGCGGTCGCGTTGCGCGGCTTGATGGTGCGTTGGAATCTGTGTTGAAACAACATGAATATCCACCCCAGGTAGAGGCATTGGTGGCCGAAGCCACGCTTTTGACGGCGATGATTGGCCAAACCATCAAATTGCGCTGGAAACTGTCGTTGCAAATTCGCGGCAATGGTCCAGTTAGCATGATTGCGACAGATTATTACGGCCCGACAGAGGACGGTGAACCTGCACGCGTCCGGGCCTATGCTGCCTTTGACAAAGAGGCCGATATCGATGGAAAAGAACCTTTTTCCCTTGTCGGAGAAGGTTTTTTTGCGATTCTGATCGATCAAGGCGAAGGCATGGTACCGTATCAAGGTATCACTCCAATTGCCGGAAAGTCGCTTTCAGATTGCGCCGAGACATATTTTGCACAGTCCGAGCAACTGCCAACCCGTTTTCAGCTAAGCTTTGGCAAAAGCATTTTGCCGGGCGAAGATGCGGCATGGCGTGCAGGCGGTGTGATGTTGCAAATAATGCCCAAGGCATCGCCCTCTGCGCAGGGTGATGGCGGTTCGGGTGAGGGTGGTTTGCTGGGCCATCAGGATTTGTTGACTGACGATGAAGGCGAAAACTGGAACCGTGCCAACCATCTGTTGGATACCGTCGAAGAAATGGAGCTTGTTGGCCCGCAGGTTGCGCCGACCGACTTGCTGATTCGCCTGTTTCACGAAGATCGGCCGCGTGTTTTTGACCCGCAGCCTATTCGTTTTGGTTGCACTTGTTCGGAAGAGCGGGTCCGTGAATCGCTCTCGATTTACACGGCCGAAGATTTGGCGGATATGATCACCGAAGACGGCGTGGTGACGGCGGATTGCCAGTTTTGCAGCGCGCATTACGTGCTGGATCCAAAGACGCTGGGGATACAGCCGGATGATAACTGATGCCCTGCGCCGGGCTCTTGATCAGGAAACCGGCGCGTCATCGGACTTTGACCTAAACCCCGGCGTCATTTTGCCGCCGGGGCGAAAGCTGCGCGATGCTGCCGTTCTGGTGGCGGTGCAAGATACGGGCGAGGGGCCGCGCTTGTTATTAACCAAGCGCTCCTCGCATCTAAAACACCATCCCGGCCAAATCGCCTTTCCGGGTGGCAAGCTGGACCCTATCGACGCAACTCCAACCGCTGCCGCCCTGCGTGAAGCACGGGAAGAGGTTGGCCTGCTGCCCGCTTCGGTGACGGTGTTAGGCGTTTTGCCAGCGCATGAAACCGTGACTGGCTTTACTGTTTACCCGATATTGGCCACAATAACGGGCGCGTTCACTCCGGTGCCAGAGGCGGGTGAGGTGGAGGAAGTGTTTTCGGTTCCGCTCGAGTTCGTCACTAATCCAGCCAATTTTCGTATTGAGGCGCGTCTTTGGCGCGGAGAGCTGCGGCGCTATTATGCGGTGCCATACGGCCCTTACTATATTTGGGGCGCAACCGCGCGGATCTTGCGCGGGTTGGCCGAAAGGATGGCGTGATGCAGGTTACGGGTGATTGGCTACATCATTCCGGCACGCAAGGCCTGTGTCAGGCCCTGTCGGCCATGGGGTTTCAGGCGCTATTTGTGGGGGGGTGTGTGCGCAACGCATTGATCGGGGCACCGGTCAATGACATCGATATTGCAACCGACGCAACGCCTGAAATGGTGACTAACATAGCGGAAAAGGCCGGTTTCAAAGTGATCCCGACGGGATTTGAACATGGCACCGTGACCGTTTTCGCCAATGGTATTGCGCATGAGGTGACGACCTTTCGACGCGATATTGAAACCGATGGCAGGCGCGCCGTTGTGCGTTTTTCGACCGATGTCGCCGAGGATGCGGCGCGGCGTGACTTTACGATGAACGCACTTTATGCGCGCGCAGATGGTGAGGTTGTTGACCCATTGGGCGGCTTGCCCGACCTCTTGGCGCGGCGGGTGCGGTTTGTTGGCGATGCAGACGCGCGGATTGCCGAAGACTATCTTCGCATCTTGCGGTTTTTTCGGTTTTTTGCGTGGTACGGCGATCAATCCCTTGGCCTCGACGCCGACGGGCTTGCTGCCTGTGCTGCCCATTCTGCAGGGTTAGAGACGCTTTCACGCGAAAGAGTTGGCGACGAGTTTCGTAAACTGCTGTCTGCCCCTGACCCGTCAATGGCAGTGGCCGCGATGGCGCAATCAGGGGTATTGGGCGCGGCATTGCCCGGGGCAGATGCGCGGGCGTTTCCGATTGCGGTGCATTTTGGCGTTAATGACTGGCTGGCGCGGCTGGTGGTTTTGGGCGGAATGCCGGAAAGCCTGCGATTGTCGCGCAGCGCGCTGGCGCAAGTATCGCTGATCCGCGAAGAATTGGGTCAATTGCGCTCGCCGCAAGAGCTTGGTTATCGTCACGGGGCAAAGGTGGCGAAAGCAATTATTCTGTGTCGCGCCGCCTTGTTTGAAACGCAGCCGCCGCAGGGGTGGATGCATGATGTTGAGGTCGGTGCCAAGGCTGTTTTTCCTGTGGCCGCTGCCGATTTAATGCCAGACCTGCAGGGTAAGGCGCTGGGCGATCGGTTGCGCGCGTTGGAGCAAATCTGGATCGATTCTGACTTTGCGCCTACAAAAGCCGATTTGCTGGGCTGAGGTTGTTCAAGCCAGGCAAGAGTCAAGCGAGGTAGAATCTGTCATACAAGGATTGCTTTACGCTGGCTGCGGGGCAAAACGGTGATTGCGATTGCGTACAGCCTGACTGCGATCGCGCTTTGTGGCGCTGGGCGATAGTGTGATTGAGGAAATTGGCGACCATGCCGCGCTTTTGGTGCAAGGTGGGCTATATGCCAACTTCTGGGCCTGCCAATCGGGTGGATTTTTGAGAACCGAAAAGGATATGGAATGAGTTTTGTCACGCGCATCGGCGGCTTGATCGAGGCGTTTCGCCCGGCCGATGGCCCGCCACCGCAAAATCTGGGCGCATTCTTTCGCTGGTGCCTAAATGGTAGCTGGCCGATGCTCTGGGTCGCGGGTGTTATTTCTGCCATTGCAGGCGCGATGGAGGTGGTTTCGGCCTTGTTACTTGGCTGGGTTATTGATGCTGCGCTAACCTCTGGCGCGGATGTGTTTTTCAGCAAGAACTTTTGGTTGCTGTTTGGCTTCATCGGCTTTTATCTGATTTTGCGGCCATTGGCCTTTGCAGCCTCGGCCGCGTCAAACTCGATTATCGTTGGGCCGAATGTGTTGCCCTTGGTGTTGTCACGCCTGCACCGCTGGACCCTGGGGCAGGCGGTGACGTTTTTCGACAATGATTTTGCGGGTCGGATTGCGCAAAAGCAGATGCAAGCCGCGCGTGCCGTCACCGATGTGGCGACCGAGGTGATCAATACTGTGGCTTTTGCTTTGGCCTCGGTGATCGGTTCGGTTGTCTTTTTGTTTTCGGTTGATTACCGGGCCGCGTTGGCGCTGGCAGTGTGGCTGGTTGGTTACGTGTTTACGATCCGGTTTTTCATGCCGCGGGTACGGGTGAATTCGGCGGCGCGGGCCTCGGCGCGGGCGATGGTAACGGGGCAGGTGGTCGATACGATCACCAATATCAAAACCGTGAAACTGTTTGCCCATTCGGCGTTCGAAGACCAAGTGGCCCTGAAGGCGATGCAGGTCTTTCGCGATAGGTCGCTGGAGTTTGGCCAAATCTCAACGATGTTCCGCCTTGCGCTGATGACGCTTTCGGGCACGTTGCCGGTGTTGCTGATCGGCGGCACGTTGTGGCTGTGGTCGCATGGTATGACGACGGCGGGCGCGATTGCGGCCTCGGGGGCAATCGCGATGCGGATTGCGCAGATGTCGGGTTGGGTCAGTTTTACATTGATGTCGATCTACACATCGATTGGCGAGGTCGAGGATGGCATGCGTACCCTGTCCATTCCGCACACGCTGGCCGATGCGCCTGATGCGATTTCACTGCCACGCGTCAAGGGCGAAGTGAAATTTCAGGATGTGTCCTTTGCCTATGGCCGCAAGCGCGGCGGGGTGGAAAACATCAATCTGACCATTCGCGCAGGCGAAAAACTGGGCATCGTCGGTGCCTCGGGCGCGGGCAAATCGACGCTGGTTTCGCTGCTTTTACGTCTCTATGACACCGAAAAAGGAGCAGTTTTGATTGATGGCCAGGATGTCCGTACCGTAACCCAGGAAAGCCTGCGGCGGCAAATCGGCATGGTCACGCAGGAAACGGCGATGTTCAACCGCTCGGCCCGTGATAACATCAAATACGGTCGTCCCGATGCCGACGAGGCGGCGGTAATTGATGCCACCCGTGCCGCCGAGGCGCATGAGTTTATTGAACACATGATCGACCATAATGACCGTAAGGGCTATGATGCGTATCTGGGGGAACGGGGTGTGAAACTGTCTGGCGGGCAGCGCCAACGCATTGCGCTGGCCCGCACCTTCCTGAAGGACGCGCCAATTCTGGTTTTGGATGAGGCGACGAGCGCGTTGGACAGCGAAGTTGAAGCCGCCATTCAGGAAACGCTGGGCAAGGTGATGGAAGGCAAAACCGTGTTGGCAATTGCGCATCGCTTGTCAACGATTGCTGCGATGGACCGCATTGTGGTGCTGGACAATGGCCGCATAGTCGAAGAAGGCAGTCATGACGCGCTGTTGGCGATGAATGGCCTTTACGCGCGGTATTGGAACCGCCAATCCGGCGGGTTTATCGGATCGGAAGAGGCAGCAGAGTGATAGTAACAATCGAACGTTTGGGCCATTTGGGTGACGCAATCGCACAGGGCGAAAACGGCCAGATTTTTGTGGCTCAGATGCTGCCGGGTGAGGTGGTAGAGGGTGATCTGCAAGGCGACAAGCTGGTCAACACCCGTATCATTACGCCGTCGCCTGATCGCGTGCGCCCGCCTTGCGCCCATGCCCGCACTTGCGGCGGTTGCTTGATGCAGCACGCGACCGATGATTTGGTTGCCACTTGGAAAACCGAAGTTGTGCGCTCCGCTTTGGCGGGGCAGGGGATAGAGGCACCGTTGCGGCCCATTCTGACCTCGCCCGCCAATTCGCGGCGACGTGCGGTGATTGCGGGGCGGCGCACCAAAAGCGGCGCTATGCTGGGCTTTCATGCGCGCGGGTCTGATGCGTTGGTTGCGGTGCCGAATTGCCAGTTGCTTCACCCCGATCTAATGGCGGCCTTTCCGGCGCTTGAGGCGCTGGTGCTAACCGGTGGCTCGCGCAAATCCGAACTGGCGCTGACGATTACGCGCACCCTTGCAGGTGCCGATATTTCGGTGACGGGCGGCAAGCCCTTGGATGGGCAGCTGCGGCTGGAACTGGCCCGCGTGGCCGAGGCGCATGGCCTGTCGCGCCTGTCGTGGGAGCATGAGGTGGTGGCGTTGCGCACCGCGCCGATGCAGGCGATGGGCCGCGCCATGGTCGCCCCACCCCCCGGTGCGTTTTTGCAAGCGACCGAGCAAGGGCAAGCCGACTTGCTGGCTGCAGTGCAAGAGGCTGTGGGCGATGCCAAGCGTGTCACGGATCTTTTTGCGGGATCAGGCACTTTTGCCCTGCCCTTGGCCGAAAAGGCCGAGGTTTTCGCTGTCGAAGGCGATGCCGCGATGATTGCTGCGCTGGATAAAGGTTGGCGTCAGGCCGAAGGGCTAAAGCGTGTCACCTCTGAGGTGCGTGATCTGTTCCGCCGCCCGCTGGAACCGGATGAGTTCAAGAACGTGCAAGCCGTGGTGATCGACCCGCCGCGTGCAGGTGCCGAGGCACAGACCAAAACGCTGGCGCAGACAAAGGTGCCGGTCATTGCCTTTGTCTCTTGCAACCCTGTTACCTTTGCCCGCGATGCCAAGGTTTTGATTTCGGCAGGGTATACACTTGATTGGGTGCAGCCTGTTGACCAATTCCGTTGGTCATCCCATGTAGAGCTTGCCGCGCGTTTTAGCCGGTAACATCCGCCCGAGAGAGCCCAATATGACCCTTCGCGCCCGCGTTGCTGCCTTAATGAACCTGCCGTTTACCCAGCGGTTTGTCCTTGGTGTTATCCTGTTCAACGCCGTTTTGCTGGGGTTAGAGACATCCGAGACGGTCATGTCCAGTTTTGGCCCGGCGGTGATTTTTCTGGATACGCTTTGCCTTGGTGTTTTTATCATTGAGATTTCGCTAAAGCTATTTGCGCTGGGCCCGCGGTTTTTCAAATCAGGCTGGAACATTTTTGACATGATTGTCGTGGGCATTGCCATTGTTCCCGGCGCGCAATCGCTTTCGGTGCTGCGTGCATTGCGGATATTGCGATTGCTGCGCGTCATCTCGGTCGCGCCCTCGTTACGGCGCGTGGTCGAAGGGTTTGTGACCGCGCTGCCGGGCATGGGTTCGGTGTTTTTGTTGATGGCGATTATCTTTTACATCGGTTCGGTCATGGCGACCAAATTGTTTGGCGCGGCGTTTCCCGAATGGTTTGGCACGCTTGGTGCCTCGGCCTATTCCTTGTTCCAGATCATGACGTTGGAAAGCTGGTCGATGGGCATCGTGCGTCCGGTGATGGAACAATACGCCTATGCCTGGGCGTTCTTTGTACCGTTTATCATGATGACAACCTTTGCCGTGGTAAACCTTTTGGTAGGTTTGATCGTCAACTCGATGCAAGATGCGCATCATCAGGCCGATGTTGAACGGACGGATGAGTACCGCGAAGAGGTAATCCAACGTCTGATTGCGATTGAACAACGGCTTGCTGCGCAAGATGACAAGCCTGAAAGCCAAGAACGCCAATAGAGAATTCCTGTTCCCCTGCCGCGCGTTCTGGGCTATCAGGCGCGCAAATCATAGGGTGGTAAAAACCATCGATACATATTGAGGCGTGGAATGCGGATTCTAAAGCAAATTGCGGCGTTTTTTCTGGTTGTTGGGCTGGCGGCCTGCGGCGGTGGTGACGGAAAGTTTCAAAAATATGACGGGCCAGCGATAACTCAGATTGTTGTCTATAAGGGCGCGCATAAAATGCAGATGTTCCATGGCAATAAAATCGTAAAAATATACGATGTGTCATTGGGCTTTGCGCCAACCGGACACAAACAGTTTGAAGGTGACGGCAAAACGCCAGAGGGCGCGTACCGGATTGACCGGCGCAACCCGAACAGCCGCTACCATCTATCTTTGGGCATCAACTATCCGAATAAAGCAGATATCGCCTATGCCGAGGCGCAAGGCAAAGAACCCGGAGGCGATATCTTTATCCATGGCAAAACCGGATTTGGCGGCAAGAACATTGGCGATTGGACCTTTGGCTGCATAGCGGTGTCGGATGAAGAGATCGAAGAAATCTATGCGATGGTGCAAGATGGAACGCCGATCTTTATTTTCCCATAAAGGTTAGCAAATCAAAAAGCCCCGGGCATTCAATGCTCGGGGCTTTTCAAATATTATGGTTTCGTTTCGTTTCGGTCGCGGCGCCTGGGTTAATTACCAAGCCCCGCTTCCGAGCCTGTTACCAAAGTCCACCAAATCTTGCCCGATGGCTCTTGGAACCAGGCAAAGCCAATCTCATGGGCTTGCGGGTCCATAATAATATCACGCGTATCTGCCTCGGCCATCCATGCCGACAAGGTTTCAAGCTCTGTTTCAAATGTTTCAGAGATGTTTTCGCCGACCAGTCGGCCTGTATAGCCGACGCGTTGAACGCGGTCCAAGGGCGACGACCCGTCAGACCCGAAATGCCATGGCCGGTTCTGGACCGACATATCGCGGGAGTGGGTCGCTGCTGCGGCGTTCAGTTGGGCGTTGAATTGCAAAGGTGCGGCACCTTTTGCATTGCGCAAAGCGTTTACAGAATCAAGCAAGCGAAAAGGGATAATTGCCTCTTGCGCACTGTCAATCTTGTAAACTTGGGGCAATGGGCGACCATCGCTTCCCACTTTGATTTGGTTTCCTGTACCACAAGCGGCAAGCGCAAGGGACGCACAGACTGCGATAACGGACAAAGCTCTCATTTTATTCCCATTCGGTGCCAAACTAGCCCCGTCTTTAGCGCTTTGTTCACGCATGAGCAAATGCAACTCTGCAATATCCCGCCTAGCCACATCACTGTGATTTGAAAGCCGCCGCAAAAAGAGTTACTTATGGCGCAGGCTATCAACAAGGAGTCTGGCGATGAATGCCGACCGATCAAAGCAGTTTAACAGGCGCACATTGATGGGTGCGGCCGCCGCAACTTTGGGTATGTCGGCGGTGCCATCCTTTGCTCAGGACAACTCGACCGAAATGGAGCCTGTCAACAGCGCCGTTCGCAACAACATTTCAAGCTTCCGGATGTTGGACTGGCGCCCCTATTTCAGCGACACGAAAAACGGTGCGATTTTGGTTGATACGACCTCGCGCGCTTTGCATTTCTGGTCCGAAGACCAAACGATTTACAAGCTGTATCCGACGTCGGTGCCGCTGACCGAAGATCTGACCCGTCGTGGGCGGACCGAGGTTGTTCAAAAAGTGGTTGGGCCTACATGGCGCCCCACGCCCGAGATGAAAATACGCAATCCAGAATGGCCGGATGTGGTTGGACCTGGCCCGGATAACCCGTTGGGTACACATGCGCTTTATTTGTCTTGGACCTATTATCGAATCCACGGCACGCATGACACGCGCAAAATCGGTCGGCGCTCGTCAAACGGCTGCGTTGGCCTATATAATGAGCATATCGCCATTCTTTTTGGCCTTACAAAGGTCGGGACGCAGGTTCTTTTGGTTTAAGGGCAGGTGAAATCGAACGATGTACAAGGGGCCAACGGCCCCTTTTTTTATATTTTACCCAAAACTGCGTAGGCGCTTGGTCATCTGAGGCATTTGGGGAACCAAGAGTGTTGCTAAATTGACGAAACTATCAGTCGACGTGTCAGAAAGTTACGACCCAGATTGCAATCGCTCTATCAAGCAGGTTAAAAAACCCCCACGAGGTATAGTCTTGGGTGCGCGCTGTCGTCCTCTGAAAAATTCGGTTGCGCGCGAAAACTGGAGGTTACTATGAAGAAACTTGCACTCGCAGCGGCTCTGACCGTTGCTGCATCGACCGCTTTTGCTGGCGGTATGGCTGAACCAGTAATGGAACCAGCTGTAGTAGAAGCTGCAACTTCGTCGTCTGCTGGCGGCATCGTTGTTCCATTGCTGTTGCTGTTGGTTATCGCAGCTGCTGCATCGAAGTAATCCTTACGGATTGCAACGAATTAGGGGCGGTAGGGCAACCTACCGTCCTTTTTTTATGCGTCAGGCCGGGGTGTCACACCCAGCCTGCAAGGTTTTCCTTAATAACCGTGACCAGCGCATCGATATGCGCGGCATCATCGTTCAGACAAGGAATATAGGTAAAGCGCTCGCCCCCTGCATGTTCAAATGCTTCTCTGATTTCGCCGTTGATTTCTTCTAGCGTTTCAATGCAATCGGCAGAAAAAGCCGGCGCAATCACGGCAATACGTTTCTTGCCTTGCTTTGCCAATTCGGCCACATGCTCAACGGTATAGGGCTTCAGCCACTCTTCGCGGCCGAAAACCGATTGAAAGCTGGTATCAATATCAGCCTTGTCCCAACCCAGACGTTCGCGCAACAGCCGTGTGGTTTTGGCGCATTGGCAATGATAGGGGTCGCCTTCCATCAAATAGCGAATCGGCATGCCGTGATAGCTGGCAACCAGAACATCGGGCCGGTGATCCAGCTTGGCATAAGCGCGCTCAACCGAACCAGCCAGCGCCTCGATATAGGCGGGGTGTTCAAAGTATTCCGGCACGGTGCGGACGGCTGGCTGGCGCTTTTCTTTCATCAGCGCGGCAAAGAATGAGTCATTTGCCGTGGCCGAAGTCGCGCCCGCGTAATGCGGATAGAGCGGAAAAAACAATATCTTTTCACATCCTGCCGCAACCATCGCCTTGACCTTGGATTCGGTTGTCGGATTGCCGTAGCGCATGCAGAAATCTACCAGAACATCGCCGCCATAGGCCGCAGACATCTGCGCCGCAATCGCGTCGGTCTGGTCGCGCGTTATCGTCAGCAGCGGGCTTTCGTTTTTTTCATGGTTCCAGATCAGCTTGTAATTCGCACCAGAGGCAAAAGGGCGTTTGGTCAGAATCACCAGTTGCAGCAGCGGTTGCCAGATCCAATCGGAAATATCGACAACGCGCTTATCAGACAGAAATTCATTCAAATAGCGGCGCATCGACCAATAGTCGTAATTGTCAGGCGTGCCGAGGTTGGCCACCAGAACCCCTATCTTGGGCGCTTTGACTGCGGGGTGATCGGTAGGCGCGTGGGTCAGCCGCCCTTTACCTGCAGAAATATCGGGTTGGCTGTACTTGGCATCCGGCATCGCTTTTTCCTTATCTATTCATCTCAGCACCTAAGGCCAAACTGCGGTGCGTCAACCCTCGCCTTTTGTCGCAGGAACGATGATTTCTGCGGCATTCAGTGCATCCGCCAGCCGGTTTACCGCTGATCCGGGGCGCAAAGGTTTTTGCTGGCTTTCATGTGGCGCCCAACCGGTCAGGAATACCATATCAAACGTTGCTGCGACACGGCCACCGTCAACGGCATATGCCTGCGCATACAGCTCGGCCATTTTGGCAAATACAGCGCGGCGGGTCGGGCGGCGCAAGCGGTCGTTCAGCGCATTGCCTTCACCCATCGCCCGCAAGTCCTGCATCAGATGAAAGGCGTCGCGGTAATGCACCTTGCGGGCAAAGCTGTCAGCGACCGGAAGCGCGAGGCCAGCACGTTGCAGCAACCCGCCCAGATCCCTGATCTCGGCCATCGGCAAGACGCGGGGCGAAATGCCGCCTGTCACTGCTGATTCGGCCTCGGCCAGACAGGCGCGCAGCTCATACAGGGTTTGCCCGCCCAATAGCGCCGCCAGCAATAGCCCGTCGGGTTGCAATGCGCGTCGGCATTGAATCAATTGTCCCACGGGGTCATTTGCCCAGTGCAAGGCCATCGCATGGATCACAAGGTCAAATGCGCCCGGTTCCAGCGCCAATACCTCATCATCAGGGATAATCCGCGCCGTTGGAAAGGCCTCGCGCCAGAAATCGGGAAAACCGGTCACAATCGCAATCGACGTAAACGACTTATTAACCTCGGCAAGTCTTTCCTTAATCTCGTCACGCAGGTCTTCGTGCAGGAACAGGGCAGGTGCGCGCATCGCGCGGGCGCGGTTGCGGGTCAGGGCTTGGGTATCGGTCAAATCGGGCATTTTCATGCGCCGAACAATAGGAGGGAAAGTTGGGATTGCAAGCCATGCTGCGATTGGTCTACCCCCCGCAATGCCTTGGCTGTGACGAGCTTGTGACCTCGGATTTCGGGTTGTGCGGCCGATGTTGGCGCGAAACGCCGTTTATCGCGGGTTTGGTCTGCGATACCTGTGGCATTCCGCTGCCCGGCGACAATGCGGATGAGGTGGCGCATTGCGATGATTGCCTAACCCTGACACGGCCTTGGGTACAGGGGCGCGCGGCTCTGCTATACAAAGACAATGGCCGCAAAATGGTGTTGCAGTTGAAACACGGAGACCGGCTAGACCTTGCCAAACCTGCCGGAAAATGGCTGATGCGGGCGGCCATGCCTATGTTGCGGCCAGATACATTGCTTGCCCCCGTGCCTTTGCATTGGTTTCGGATGTTGCGGCGGCGCTATAACCAATCGGCGCTTTTGGCGGCATCGCTGGGCCGTTTGGCGGGGGTTGAGCATTGCCCCGACCTGCTCATCCGTCACAAACGCACCCCCAGCCAAGAGGGGCGCGACAGACACGCGCGATTCGAGAACCTGCAGGATGCGATTCGCATCCATCCCCGTCGTGGCGCAAAGGTAAAAGGGCGGCAAATCCTGTTGGTTGATGATGTTATGACCTCGGGCGCGACCCTTGCTGCCGCAACTGATGCCTGTTTGGCAGCTGGCGCGACCGAGGTTAGGGTTTTGGTACTGGCACGCGTTGCTAAGGATGCCTAAATCCCTATAGTCACTGTGACCAATAGGATGACTTTTATGAAAACTGTCGAGATTTATACATCCCCGCTCTGTGGCTATTGCCATGCGGCCAAACGCCTTCTTGCCAAAAAGGGCGCTGCCTTTACGGAATATGATGTGTCGCGCGACCCGGAAATGCGCGCCCAGATGATGCAACGTGCCAAAGGGGGCCGCACAGTCCCGCAAATTTTTATTGGCGATCAACATGTTGGCGGGTCGGATGACCTGCACGCGCTTGACCATGCGGGCAAGCTTGACGCGCTTTTGGCGGGCTGACGCATGCGCATCGGCCTTGTGCAGCTTTGTGTGACGGATGATCCGGCGACCAACCTGCCGGAAACCCGTAGGCTGGTGCAGCAGGCGGTTGACGGGGGTGCCACGTTTATCCTGACGCCAGAGTGCACGAATGGCCTGTCGTCCAGTCGCAAACATCAGGCCGCCGTGTTCCATCATCAGGCCGATGACCCCAGTTTGCAGGCATTGCGCGATGATGCGTCGCGGCTGGGCGTTTGGCTGTTGATCGGATCACTGGCTTTGCTGACGGGTGATGCCGATGGCCGCTTTGCGAACAGGTCATTTCTGATTGATCCACAGGGTGAGATCGCCGCATGGTATGATAAAATTCACATGTTTGATGTCACAGTGTCGGAAACCGAACGCTACCGCGAATCAGAGGGGTATCGCCCCGGTGATCGGGCTGTTTTGGCGCAAACACCGTTTGGCGCGGTGGGCATGACGGTGTGCTATGACGTGCGTTTTGCCTATCTTTATCGCCAGTTGGCACAGGCGGGCGCGCAAATCCTGACAGTTCCGGCAGCTTTTAACCACATCACCGGCGCCGCACATTGGGAGGTGTTGCTGCGTGCCCGTGCAATTGAGACGGGCTGTTATGTCCTCGCGCCCGCTCAAACAGGCTTTCACAATGAAACAGCAGGCGGCAAGGGGCGGCGCACCTATGGTCACAGCCTTGCGATTGCCCCTTGGGGCGAAGTGATCGCCGATGGTGGCACCGAGGTTGGCGTCACATTTGCCGAGATTGACCTTGCACAGGTCGCGCAGGCACGCGGCCGTGTTCCATCAATTTCGCATGATCGGGCGATAGTGGGGCCATAATGCCAGAAAGCGCCGAAGACCTTGCTGTTTCCCTGTTCGGAGAGCTGTTCATGGCCGATCAGCTGGCCCGCAACCGCATTTCCAAGGTTTTGCCCCGCGGGATGGAGCTGTCACATTTCGCGGTATTGAACCATCTGACCCGCGTAAACGATGAACGCTCGCCTGCCCAGTTGGCGCGGGCATTTCATGTGACCCGCGGGGCGATGACGAACACGCTGAGCAAATTGGAATGGGCGGGCCATGTTCACATCCGCCCCGATTGGGATGATGCGCGACGCAAGTTTGTGGCAATCAGCCCTTCAGGCCGCGCTGCGCGAGATGCCGCCGTGCAGGCCGTGGCGCCCCTGATCGCTGAATTCGTGACAGACTTGGGGGCTGAACGTGTGCGGGCCTTTATGCCGGTTCTGCGCGAGCTGCGCGTCAGGTTAGAGGGGAATGAGTGAGCCGGAATGCCTGCTAAAATTCCGCCCAGCAAACGATTGCTTGATCTGGTTTTGGTTCTCATCTTGTCGGCAATTCTGGTCGTTCCGTTTTCAATTTTGCTGGTTGTGATGCTTTTCAAAGAGGGTCTGCCGCTGTTTTACGTGGCCGAGCGGATGAATGGCGTGGACCAGGCTTTCTGGCTTTGGAAGTTGCGAACGATGACGGTTTCAGCTGGCGAAGCTGGCGTCTCGGGTGGTGATAAGGCAGGCCGTATCACGCCTCTGGGGGCCTTTATCCGGCGGGCCCGGATGGATGAGGTGCCGCAGATCTGGAACGTTCTGAAAGGGGATATGAGCTTTGTCGGCCCGCGCCCCCCTTTGCGGGTTTATGTCGAGCGATTTCCTGAAATTTATGCGCAGGTTTTGAAAAGCCCGACGGGCATTTCGGGGCTTGCCAGCCTGCGGTTTCATGACCGCGAAGAGGCGCTTTTGGCTGCCTGTAAAAGCGCCGAGGAAACGGACCGTGTTTATTCAGAAAAATGCGTGCCACAAAAGGCGCGGCTGGATTTGATCTATCAAAAAAACTGGTCAATCTGTTTTGATCTGAAACTGATTTGGGAAGCCGGAACCAGAATTCTGATTCACAGGTTCTTTAAGGGCCGCATATCCTAGTTTGCGGACCGCGCGCGGACATTCTGGTAAAGCATTGATATACAACACTATCGCCAAAAAAATTAACCTGAAATTAATCTTTTGAAACGCGTTTGAACAAAGTGCGCGCCTGTTCAATGGTGTAGCGGCCAAGGCGGATGTCTTCGGCGATCAGGGCAGGGTCACGCGCGGCAGGGTTGCCATATCCGCCGCCGCCGGGGGTGCGGACGCGCACGCTGTCGCCGGGTTGCAGGGCGATATCCTGGGCCTTGGACAGGTGAGGCGGGGTAAAGGTTTCGCCGCCACGGGTAATTTCAACGCGGTTTACCGCCCCATCACTGCCACCCATCGCGCCCTGTGGCCCTGTTCGGCCGTGGTCCATTACGAAACTGGCGCGCGCGGTGCCGCGCAGCAGCACCACCTCATAATCCAGCCCAAAGCCGCCGCGATGTTGGCCCGCGCCGCCCGAGCCTTCGTGCAGGGCGTAGCGGCGGTAGAGAACGGGGAAAGTTTGCTCCATAATTTCAACCGGTGGGGCCTTGGAAATACCGATGGTCGAGCAACCGTTGGATAGGCCGTCATGGTCACTATTGCCGCCATAACCGCCGCCTGAGATTTGATACATCACAAAATCCCGGCCCTTTTCGGGGTCATGCCCGCCAAGGCCGAAATTGCCCGAGGTGCCTGCGGGGGCGGCTGTTACCAGCTTTGGCACCGCCTGAACAAGGGCGGCAAAAACCGCCTCGGCGATGCGCTGGCTGACCTCGGCCGCGCAACCTGACACGGGGCGGGGGTAGTGGGCATCAAGGAATGTGCCATCAATGCCCGTGATGTGCAGCGGCTCAAACGCGCCGGCCGAGAGCGGCACATCGGGGAAAATGTGGCGTAGGGCAAGGTAAACCGAGGAAAACGTGGTCGCCTGAACCGAGTTCATCGGGCCGGCGCAGGGCGGGGAAGAACCTGTGAAATCAAAGGTCAGCCGATCGCCCGTGCGGGTGACTTTCAGCGCGATGGTTAGTGGTTCGTTTACCACGCCGTCACTGTCGATATAGGCCTTGGCGCTGTACGAGCCTTGGGGGATCAGCGCGATTTTGGCGCGCATTTGGGCAGCGGCGAGGGTGCGAATTTCAGCGATGGCTGCGGTGACGGTGGCATCGCCGTAGCGGTCCAGCAGCGCGGTAAGCCGATCTGCACCGACCAGCAGAGCCGAGGCCTGGGCCTGCACATCGCCGATGCGTTGTTCGGATACGCGGATGTTGGAACAGATCACCGCCCAGATTTCAGTGTCTAATATGCCCTTTTTGAACAGTTTGACGGGGGGAAGGCGCAGGCCCTCTTGTTCTGCTGCGGTGGCCGAGGCGGAAAAACCGCCCGGCACAGCGCCGCCGGTATCGGGCCAATGGCCGGTATTGGACAGCCAGCAAAAGATTTTGCCATCGCGGTAAAACGGCATGGCAAAGCGCACGTCCATCAGATGCGTGCCGCCAAGGTAGGGGTCGTTGACGATGTAAATGTCACCCGGTTCAGGCGGCAGGGTTTCGCCCGAGGCGATACGGCGGATGATGTGGCGAGTCGAAAACTGCATGGTGCCGACGAAGACGGGCAACCCGCGCGCGCCTTGGGCGATCAGCGCGCCATCGCTGGCGGAATAGATGCCGTCTGACCGGTCGTCAGCCTCGGCTATCACGGGGGAAAAGGCGGCGCGGCTGAAGGTCAGGTCCATCTCATCGCAGGTTTGTTGCAGGCCTGCCTGAATCACGGCGAGGGTGATCGGGTCAATTTTGGCGGTGTTAGAGCCTGTTTCAGGCATTTGGCACCTCAATAATCAGGTTTCCATCGGGGTCGGATGTAACGGTGCAACCGGGGTGGACAAGGGTTGTTGTATCCATCTGTTCTATAACCGCGGGGCCGTTAAGATGCAGGTTTAGCGGCAGGTGATCGCGCCAATAGACAGGCGTTTCTAGCCAACCGTTGAACCAAACGGGGCGGGTGGTTTGTGGGGTGGGCTTGGCAAGGCGCGCGGCGGGGTCGATCAGGCGCGACAGGTCCATTTCAGGGCGTTGGCCGATGACGGATGTGTTCAGGTTCACCAGATTGGCGCGGATTGTTGGCAGGTTCACCCGGAAACGCGCGTGGTAGGCGGCCTCAAACCGTTGTTGCAGGTCATCGCGCGTGGGGGTGGCATGGGGCAGCGGGACGCGCAGCAGGTGGGTTTGGCCGATGAACTGCATATCGGCGGAAAGCTCGGTCTGGGTGTTGGTCAGGTTGACGCCGGCGGCGTTGATGCGATCGGTGCCTGTGGCGATTTGATCGGCAAGGATGGCGTGGATTTCGGCAATATCGGCACTGTCGAGCGGGCGGTTGACGGTGCGCACGGAATCGTGGCGCAGGTCGGCGACGACGCAACCAAGCGCGTTGGTCATGCCGGGGCGGGCAGGGACCAGAACGCGGGGGATGCCAAGTTCGGCCGCAAGGGCCGTGGCGTGCAGCGGGCCTGCACCGCCGAAAGCGAACAGGGCATAATCACGCGGGTCGGCCCCGAGCGAGAGCGAGACCATGCGGATTGCACCGGCCATATGGGTGTTGGCGATGCGGATCACGGCCTCGGCCGCGGCCTCGGGGGAAAGGCCAAGGGGTTGGCCTATTTTAGTGCCGAATATGGCGGAAAGCGCGGTTATATCGGTGTTGAAGCGGGTCGCCGGAAGGCGGCCGAGCAGCAGGTTGGCATCGGAAATGGTGGGCTCGGTTCCGCCTTTGCCATAGCAGATCGGGCCGGGGGTAGAGCCTGCGGATTGCGGGCCAACGCGCAGCATGCCGCCGCCATCGACCCGCGCGATAGAGCCGCCACCTGCGCCAACCGTGCGGACATCAACCATCGGGACGTGGATCGGCATGGCGTATTCGACTTCGATTTCGTTCGATACCGGGGCGCGGGCGTTTTTGATGAGGGCGACATCGGTAGAGGTGCCGCCCATGTCATAGGTGATGAGGTTGGGGATGCCGGCGCGGCGGCCGGTGGCGACTGCGGCCATAACGCCAGACGCGGGGCCGGACATCACGGTTTTGACCGCCTCGGCGCTGACTTGGGATGCCGGGACCATACCACCGTTGCCGTTCATCACGAGGAGGTCGTGTTGATAGCCTTTGGTGTGGAGGGCGGTGGCAAGTGAGCGGATGTAGCGTTCAAGGAGCGGTTGGACGGCGGCGTTGACGGCGGCTGTGACGCCCCTTTCATATTCGCGCGATTCCGAGAGCAGGGTATGGCCGCAGGTGATGTAGTTGGTGGGCCAGATTTCGGCCGCGATTTCGGCGGCGCGTTGTTCATGGGCGGGGTTGGCATAGGCGTGGAGGAAGTGGATGACGAGAGATTCGCAGCCCATTTTAGCCAGTTTAGTGACGTTTTGGCGCAGTTCATCCTCATCCAGAGGGGTAAGAATGCGGCCTTTCGCATCCATGCGTTCGGTAACCTCGAGCCGCAGGTCGCGGGGGATGACGGGGGTGAACTGGCCCGTCATGCCGTAGGCGTGGGGGCGGGTACGGCGGCCGAGCTCTAGGATATCACGAAAGCCGCGGGTGGTGATGAGGCCGGTTTTGGCGAGCTTGCGTTCCAACACGGCGTTGGTGGTGGTTGTGGTGCCATGAACGATAAGCGCAACTTGATCGAGCGGTGTTTGGGACTGTTCGAGAGCGGCCAGGACGCCAGCTGACTGGCCGCCCGTGGCGGGGTCTAATGTTGTCGGGGTTTTGGCGAGGCGCACCTCACCCATGGCGGGGTTCAGAATAACGAGATCGGTGAAGGTGCCGCCGACATCGGCGCCTGCAATGAGGTTGGTCATCTGCTTGTGCCGGAGGGTTGATGGCAAGGCTGGGGGGCTGACTGCCCCCCAGACCCCCCGTGGATATTTATGCCGAAAAGAAAGCGGGGGTGCATTTTAGATACCTACATAGGTTTGGAATTGCGGGGTGGCGGGTGTGAGGTTTGTGTTTTCCAGTGTCTCGGCCACGGTGCCATTGCTGACGAATGCGATTTGATTGGCCATGCTGAGGACTGCATCAACCCGTTGCTCGACAAGGATGGTGGCGACGCCTGTGGCTTTCAGGGTGAGCAACGTCTCGCGGATCAGGGTGATCATTGAGGGTTGCAGGCCTTCGGTTGGTTCATCCAGCAGCAGGACCGCCGGTTCGAGGCAGAGCGCGCGGGCGATGGCGAGCATTTGTTGCTCGCCGCCCGAGAGGGTGGAAGAGCGTTGTGCAAGCCTTTCGCGCAGGCGGGGGAAAAGCGACAGCACGTAGTCGCGGGTTTTTGCGGTTTTGTGGCGGGTCATCAGGCCGATTTCGATATTTTGCGCGACGGTCAGTTCGCCAAACAGGCGGCGGCCCTGAGGAACATAGCCGATGCCGTGGCGCGGAACCTCATGCGCGGGGAGGCCGTGTAAGGGGGTGTTGTTCAAGGTGATGCTGCCTGCCTGCGCCTGCACCTGACCCATGATCGTGCGCAGCATGGTGGTTTTACCGGCGCCGTTGCGGCCCATAACGCAGGTGACTTGCCCCGGTTTGGCGGTCAGTGACAGGTTGCGCAGCACTTGAACATTGCCATAGCCTGCGTTGATGGCTTTGAGTTCCAGCAATTTCTAACCCCCCAGATAGGCGGTTTGCACCGCTTTATTGGCGCGGATTTCGGCAGGGGTTCCGGTCGCCAGCTTTTCGCCAAAGTTCAGCACGGTAATCTGGTCGGCAAGGTCCATCACCACATCCATGTTATGTTCGATCAGCAGGACAGTGGTTTGGGGGGTGACGGCGCGGATCAGGGCCTTGAAAGCCTCAATTTCGGAATTGGCGAGGCCTTGGGTCGGTTCATCCAAAATCAGAAGTTTGGGGTTCATCGACAGGCCCATCGCGATTTCCAGCAGGCGTTGGTGACCATAGGCCAGCGTGCCTGCGGTTTGGTCGGCCATTTTGTCGAGGCCGACGCGGGCAAGGGCGGCCATAGTGTCGGTTTTCAGGTGTTTGCTGCCTTTGCGTTGAATTGCCAGTGCGACGTTATCAAACACAGGCAAATTAGCGTAGATCGAGGTGATTTGGAACGTGTAGGCGATGCCGCGCGCGACGCGGCTATGGGCGGGCAGGCGCGTGATGTCGGCGCCGTCAAACTGAATGGTCCCTGCGCTGGGCGTGATGCGGCCTGACAGCAGGCTGACAAAGGTGGTTTTGCCCGCGCCATTCGGGCCGATGAGGGCGTGAATCTGGCCGGCAGTCAGGTCGAAATCGACGTTCTCAACCGCTTTGATGCCATCGTAATGCTTGGTTAATCCGCGTGCAAACAGGATTATGGCAGCCATTTCACCGCCCTTTCGCGCAGGGTGCCAAGGATGCCTTTGGGCGCGAACAGCACCAGCACCAACAGCGCCGCGCCGACGACAAACAAATGTGCCGTGGTATAGCCGGAGGAGATGTCGATGAGGTAAAACATGATAAGCGCGCCAAGGAATGGCCCCAGCGTGGTGCCTGCCCCCCCTAGCAGGACATAAAGCAGCGGCAGGATAGAGTATTGGATCGTGGCAAAGCTGGCCCCGACATAGCCGAACAGCACCCCATAGGCCGCACCCGCAGCGCCCGCGTAAAGGCCCGAGATGACCAAAGCGATCAGTTTTACGCGAAACGGGTTATAGCCGAGCATGCGCGAGCGTTGCTCATTTTCGCGCATGGCGATCATCGACCGGCCGAGGCGCGAGCGGGTGAGCATCAGGTTGATAAGAAGCGCGATGGCAAAGAGCGTGAGGGCGGCAAAATAACGGGGTGTATCGGCCGAAAGATCCAAGCTGCCGATAGCGCGGGCGGCGCGGTTGATGACGATGCCTTCGTCGCCGCGCGTATAGGTACCGAAATACAGGATGGTCAGATAGCCGGTTTGGGCGAACATCAAAGTGACGATCATAAAGCTGACGCCGCTGGTCCGCAGAGCCAAAACACCGGTTGCCGCTGCGATTGCGCCGCCTGCGATCAGGCCGAGCAGCAGGGCAGGTGCAGCGGATAGGCCTGCAAGCTCTATCCCGAGGCCGGTTGCATAGAGCCCCGCCGCGAAAAACAACGCGTGGCCAAGCGAGAGCAGCCCCGTATAGCCAAAGGCGATGTTATAGCCCATTGCAAACACCGCCAGCACCATGATGCGGGCGATGTTGGTCTGGTGATAGGATGGCAGCAGGTATTGCGCGGCAAACAGCGCTGCGATTACGCCAAGGTGGAGGGCAAGCGCGCGCGTCATTGCTTTACCCCGAACAGGCCTTGGGGGCGGAATACCAGCACCATTGCGACCAAAAGGGTGGCAAGGATTTTCGCCAATGTGGGCGAGAAAAACACCGAGATCACGCCATCGGACAGTCCGATGACCAGTGCCGCCAGCAACGTGCCGCGCAAGCTCCCCAATCCGCCGATGATCACGACGATAAAAGACAGCAGCAGCGGGTCATGCCCCATCAGGTAATGGGCTTGTTGAATTGGCACGATCAACACCGCCGCCACCGCCGCCAGCCCGGCGCCCAGCGCAAAAACGGCAGCATAGACCCGATCTACATTGATACCAAAGGCGCGGGCTGTGGTGCGATCAAGCTGCGTCGCGCGCATGATCAGGCCTGCGCGGGTTCGGGTCATCAACAGCCAAACCGCCAGCAAAATCACAATCGCTGCGACCACGACCGCGATTTTATAGCCGGAATAACCGAACCACGGCAGCTGAATACGCAGGTCAAACGGTGCCTCAACCGGCCGCGCATCAGGGCCATAAAACGTCAGCGCGGCTTGCTGGAAAATGTAACTCAGCCCGATGGTCGCCACGATCGTCGCTTCGGGGTCATAGTTCAACCGCTTCAGGATCAGCGTGTCCGACAGCGCCGCAACCCCGCCGACCAGCAGCGGGCAAATCACCAAAGCCGCGGCAAATCCTACTGCCGGTGGTCCCGGCATGTAATGCGTCACAAACCATGCAATCACCGCGCCGAGCATGAAAAACTCGCCATGCGCGACATTGACAACCCGCATCACCCCAAACACCAGCGACAGCCCCACGGCGGTCAACGCCAGAACGGCGGCCATGACAGTGCCTTCCATCAGGGCCAGCAGCAAGAAAGGGCCGAAATCCATTCAGACGTACCTGTATTTCATCTTGGAAAAAATACCTCGGGGGTCAGGGGGCAGCGCCCCCTGCCTGTTTCGGTCCCTTAGAACGACATCGCTGTGTAATCTGTGTCGTTCTCGTACATGGTTTCCTCGATGCTGGTCCGGTACACCCGCACCAATTTGCCGCCTTCTACTTTTGAGATATTTTGGTGACCAAAGACCTGGTGCATCTTGGCGTTAAAGACCTTATCGCCCTGCGGATGCGCCGCGCTTTCGGGCATTGTGGTCATAGCCTCGATCGCCTCTACCAGTTTCTGGCGGTCGGCGACGCCTTGATATCCCGCCGCTTCCATCCCGGCCTTTAGTATGAACAGCGTTTCCCAGCACGAAAACATATGGGCATAGGTAGAGATGTCCTTGGCATCCGAAACCGATGCGCCATTGTCATCCACACCGACGGCCATGCGGTAAAAGGCCTCATTCTCGCTGGCATCGGCCTGTTTTACGCGGCAATTGCCTTCCCAGAAATGGGTTCCTTCCAGAAACTCCAGGCCCGGCGAGGCGGTATCAACGGCTTCCAGGCTGTCGATGAAACCAAAGATCTCGGGGCGTGCGCCGGTGCCGTAAAACTCGCCCAGCTCTTTCACAAAGGTCAGAACGGCAGGGCCGACCATGACGTGGTAAAGCACCTCGGTTTCCTTGGGGATTTGCGGCAGGTAGCGGGTAAAGCTGGTTTCGGTTGGCGGAATGGCGATGTGCTTGATGACCTCACCGCCCTGCGCCTGAATTGCCGCTGTGAAATAATCGCGGTGGTCATGGCCAAAGGCGTAATCGGGGAACACCATCGTGACCTTTTTGCCCAAATTATTCGCAACCCAAGGCGCCATGGATGAAACCTGCGCGCGTACATCGGTAATGCCGGGCTGCATGGTCCAACGGTTCAACATGCCACTGGCGACGTGATAGCCTTCGGAGCAGACAAGATAGGGCACTTTCAGCTCGCCCGCGCGGGGGGCCGAGCCGATGACGACATGGGAAAACAACGGCCCAAAGATTGCGTCACAGCCAGCCTGGCTGGCCAGTTTCTCGACCACTTCGGCACCGCGTTTCGGGTCGGTGCCATCATCCTCGAATATCACCTCTACCGGGCGGCCATTGATGCCACCCTGATCATTCACCACTTTCAACGCGGCCTGCGTTGTGCGTTCATACCAGCGGCCATAGGCGGCGCCGATACCGGTGCGGTGCAATTGAAACCCCAGCTTGATCGGGGCCGAACTTTGCGCCTGTACAAAACCGGGCAGCGCAAGCGCCGAGGCGGTGGCGGCCATACCCTTTAGCAGGCCGCGGCGAGAGGGGGTCATTCCGATCAATCTTGTCATGTCACAGTCCTTGCTGCTGGAGGTGGCCATCCTGATCAGGCCTTGGGGAAAGAATGAACGTTTACAAACGGCTTGTCTATTGCTTTAGCCGCTGGGCGATGCCAGCAGCCATAGGCCCAGCACTGTATAGCCCACCATCAGCGCCGTCAGGGGAAAATGCACCCGCGCTTGCACCCCTGCAGGCGTAAGGCGCAAGGCAAGGATGACCGCAAGGATATGCGCACCAAGGATAAGGGCGAATTGGGTATTCCAGATCAGGGTCATCATTCCCTGATCCGTCAAGAACCCCATTGAGATATAAAAGGGTGGCAGGCCCAGATAGGCATCGCCCTGAAACAGCGGGTCATTCAGGGCGAAAATCATGTATTGGCCAGCGGTTAGCAGGGTCGTCAGGTAATGCGCCGCGTGATAGCCTGCCGCGATGGCCAAAAATGACAGCATCACCGGCATCAGGTTTGGCCTCGCCTTGTGCGGCACAGGCCCACCTGCCATGGCAAGTGCGGGTTGGCGTTGCAACATCGGCCCTGCGTGTAGTGCCGCCATGATTGTTGCGGCCGTCAGCCCCCAAGTGGCGATCAGGCCAAGGCTGTTCACCCCGATTACCGCCGACCGCCCTGTAAACTCCAACGGGTTTTCCCCGATCAGGCCCATATACCAGAAAGTTTCGCGCAGCCCGTCAAATGTAAGGCCCGCCAGTGCCAGCGTGACAAAGGCGATGGCGCTGGGCGAAAGCGCTGGCATGATCAGGATTTGTGTGCCGGGCCAGCCGAGTTTCAGCGTGGCGCGGCTGCCTTTCATATCTAACCAAAATGGTGCGATTTTAGAGATGAACCCGAAATAGACGGTCAGAAATTCACCCTCTTGCAGCCAATCCTCGCCTTCGGCCACGCCCAGCGCATAGATCGCGGTCCAATAGGTTGCGGTGGCGATGGCAAGGGTTTGCGGGTCGTCGGGTGACATGGAAACGATGTAGAACCAGAAAAACCCGAACAGCCCCGCCACCGCAGGCAGATGCCCAAAGCGCGCCAGCCCGATGTTGCCGGTGCGGCCCAGCATCTGGCGGGTCAGGCGGATCGGCGCTGTCCACGGGTTGATCGCGTGCCAAAGGTTGCCAAACAGCGTGCAGCCCATCGGCAAGGCAACCCAGATCACCGTCCAGATTGTCAGGGTCAGCAGGTTGTGCATCGGGTCGCGCGCGCCCAGAAACCCGATAAGGATAAGGCCCAGCAGCACGATCCACGCCGCATAGCTGGTGGCGGTCACAGGCAGCAATATTGGGCGTGTAAACAGGCTGCGCGCGGTCATGCGCGGCAGCAGGCGTGGCGAGGTGGCCAGCAATCCGGTCACGGCCACGGTGATTGCTGCGCCCAGCATGTAATAGTCGGTCGGCAGAGTCATGATGATCGATGGCGGCAAGGCGCAGGCGAGTGCGACACCCGGCGTCAGGCATATTATCGCCGCCAGTCGCATCAGCGCAACCCGTCCTCGCCCTTTACATCCCATGCCTCTAGCCCGCCCATGCGCGAATGCACCCGCCCGCCGCGTGCCATGGCAAGGATAAAGGCGATCTCATCGTTGCGCGGCGCATCGGGGACGCCAAGTGTCATGGCATCGAAATGGCTGCGCACATAGGCGGCGTTGATATGGCCCAAAGGCACGTCAAGCGTGGCGGCCATCGGGCCAACCTTCATCGCCGATGGCACAATTGCCTTGCTGGTGCCAAGCCGTTCGCGCATCGCATAACCGCCTGGCACGTGCCACAGCGCGCCATGTTCAATCTCGCCCCCCGCGCCGACAATCGCGCCTTTGCCATAGGCATCAATTCCGTCGCGCCCGCCCATCGCCGCGATCAGGCGGTCGGTCAGCAGCAGGCCAAGCGGTTTCAGCGCCTCCATCGCGGGTTGCAGATCGGGGGCATAGCGGCCGGCAAAGGGGTTTTTGACCACGGCGATGATGGCCCCGCGTTGGTGCGGTGTTGTGGCGGGTGGGCCGCCTTCGTGTTGGGTGTCTTCAACAAACAGCAGGGTTTTTCGCAAGGCGAAATCATACATGGTCGGGGTCCTTTACAAGGCTAAGCGTGCCAAGGGTACGGGTTTCAGAATGCAGGAAAAGTGCAGTGCCGGCAATAAGCCCTTGGGCGGCATAGGCGCGGGCGGCGGTTTCGCCTGCGCTCAGGGCTTGTGAAATGCCGGCTTGGGTCAAAGGGCCCACGCCTGTTGTCACCAAAATATCACCAAGGTCGCTATCGGCCTGTAAGGCGCGCGCCGGGCGGCGGGTTATGGCGGGGTGGTCTGGCAGATCAACCGCATTGGCGATCATCGTCGCAGCGGCGTCGGCCATTGCGGCGGTGCGGGCCACAACCGTCACGCTATCGGCAATGCCGCGCGAAAGGCTGCGCCCGCCGCGCCCTGATGTGGCAATGCCTCGGGGCGCTTGGTCGTGGTGCAAAACCAATCTGGCCCCGCCTGCCATCGCCGCCGTCAGGCTTTGGCCCGGCGCAAGGTGAACCGCAATATCGCCGCCGTTGTTCACATAGGCGCGAGTCAACGCCAGATCATTGCACATCGCGGCCAGCACCGCATCGGCGACGGCACCGGCTACGGCGGCCATAGGTGTAATGAAGGCGGGACGAAACGGGGCCACGGCTGCGGCCATGGCTTGTGCAATCGGGCCTTGTAAAGCCTTTGGCGCCGGGCTGCGCAATGCGGGCAATTCGGCGACCAGTTCCTCAAGTACATGCGCAAACCGGTCCATCGCTTGGCGATAGGCCTGCGCCACGTCCCGCCCCTCGGCCCATAGCACCAGATCGATCGGCCCATGATTCAGGTGCAAACGGTTGCCCGAAAGAGGCGTGATCTGCGGCCCGCCCACCTTATTGCCACCGGTTGGCACAATAACCCTGCGCCCTGATTTCATCTTGGTACAAATACCTACTATCCCGCCCTGTCATTTAAGCGGTGCCTTTTGCGGAATAAGACGCGCTGCAGTCGGGTATTCGCCGCCATCCCGCAGCATGTCAGGCAGGGTCTTTATCGCGCCCGCATGCCCGCCCAGCGCAAGATATTCGGCGCGGGGCAAGGTGAACTCTAGCGGTGCCACCAGTGCGGGGGTGGGCACATAGCCAAATGCGCCTGCGGGCAGTAGCGTGACATCAACCATAAAGGTAATCCCGCCGCCGGGCCACACATAGCATTCTGCCCCGCCCGAGGTGAGGCGGGTTTGTCGTGCCTGCACAGACCGCGTCAGGCGCACGGGGTTTTGCGTTACCCCCGCGCGAAGCGAGCCGCCAGCGCCCCCCATGAACAGCACTGTGCACAGCGACGGCTCGCAGTTTTCGTCAATCAGTTTGACTGAAGGCATAAGCGCGTCGGGGATTTCTTTGGGTTGCGGGGTTAGGGTTTCGTCCAGAATATAATAGGCGAATTCCTCGCCTGTGGTTGAAACCATCAGCAAGCGCAAACCTGCCCGCGCACCCTTTTTGGCATTCCACGGGCCGAGGATTTCCAGAGGGTCATTGATTGACGTACCGCCCCAACCCAAGCCCGGTTCCGACACGCGGAAATAGCGGCCGGGGGTGGACCGGCGGCCAAGGATCTTGATGCCGGTGTCGGGCCAGCCGAGCACCTTGCCGGCCTGATGTTCCGACACAACGCCGGTGATGTGGTCATCAACCACGACCACCTCATCCACCAGCCCCTGCCACTGATCGGCGAACATGCCGATGGTGGCCGAGCCACAGCCCACCCGCATCCGGTTTTCAACGCGGCCATCGACGATGGGTGCGCGGCCCGCCTGCACGGTGACGTGGCTGCCTTGGTCTATCGTCAGCTCTACTGCCTCGCCATTGCACAGCGCCAAAAGGGCGGCGCAGGTGACGCGGCCTTCGGCTTTTTCACCGCCGGTCAGGTGATGTACGCCGCCGAGTGACAGCATTTGGCTGCCATATTCGGCGGTGGTGACATGGCCGATAGCCTCGCCTTGGGCGCGGACGGTTGCGCCCTCGGGGCCGAGAAAGCGGTCGGTATCGATTTTCACTTTGACGCCGCAGTAGGAAAAGATCGCTTCGGTGACGACGGTGACCATATCGGCCCCCTCTACCTCTGACGCGATAATGAAGGGGGCGGGTTTGTAATCGGGGTAGGTGGTGCCAGCGCCGATGCCGGTTACGATTGTATCGGTTGGAAAGGGGTCGCCGTTCCAATCGCGGGCGGCGAAGGGCACGATGCGGCCGCCTTCAGTCAGGGTTTTGGACAAAAGGACGACGGGATCGGTGCGGATGATGCGGCCTGCGTCATTGGCGTAGCGGTCGCAGGCACCGGTTTGGCCGGGGGCGATGTAGCACATGACGGGGCAGGCATCGCAGCGGATTTTCTCGGGTGTGGTCATGGCGATGGGTCTTTGGGTTGGCGGGGGAAAGGGGGCCTTCTGCCCCCTCGGCCTGCGGCCTCACCCCCTGAGGATATTTTTGGATAGATGATGGGGGTCATTTGGTGGCCTTTTGCATGGCAGCAAGGACGCGATGGGGCAGGGCGGGGAGGCGGGTGATCTCGGCCCCGGTGGCGTGGCGAATGGCGTTCAGGATAGCGGGGGCGGTTGGGATGAGGACATGTTCACCGAGGCCCTTGGCGCCGTAAGGGCCGTTTGGATCGGGGACTTCGATCAGGATGCTTTCGATTTCGGGCATGTCGCCGGTGGTGGGGATAAGGTAGTCATGCAGGTTTTCGGTGCGACCGGGGAGGTATTCCTCCATCAGCGCGAGGCCGAGACCCTGGGCAATGCCGCCTTCGATTTGACCGGTGGCGAGCAGGGGGTTGATGGTGCGACCCACGTCATGCGCGGCGGTGATTTTGACCAGTTTGACGGTGCCGAGGTGTCGGTTAACGTCGAGTTCGACCAGTTGCGCGCCAAAGCCGTAGACCGCGTAGGGGGTGCCCTGGCCGTTTTCATCGAGGATCGTAGTTGGAGGGTCGTAGGTTTCCTGGGCCATCAAGGCGTAGCCATGGGCATTGGCTGGCATGGTGTCGAGCGGCAGGGTGGCGGTTTGGCTGCCTTGGCGCGCGGTGAGCGTTTGGCCCGTGAGCGCGAGTGTAGCGGCGTCGCCCATGTTCAGGCGGCGCAGGATTTCGGCGCGCAAGCTTCTGCCGGCAGCATGGGCAGCGCGGCCAGTGACATAGGTTTGGCGGCTGGCCGAGGTTTTGCCGCCATCGGGTGTCAGAAAGGTATCGGGGCCGATCAGGTGGAATTGCGCGACGGGCAGGCCCAGCGCATCGGCGGCGATCTGGGTGATGACGGTGTTGGACCCTTGGCCGATATCGGTGGCGCCTTGGTGCAGGGTTAGCGCACCTTGCGGCGTGATGCCGAGGCGGATGGTCGAGGGGTTGGGCAGGCCGGTATTGCCGCAGCCGTACCAGCATGAGGCGATGCCCACACCGCGACCGGGCTTTAGGTTGGCATGCGCGTTTTGCCAGTGGGGGCGCAGCGCAGTCAGGCATTCATGGATGCCTGCGGCGTGCAGCGTTTGGCCGGTCGCAGTGGTTTGGCCATTGCGAATGGCATTCAGCAAGCGAAATTCGAGGCGGTCCATGCCGATCTGATCGGCGAGTTTGTCATAAATGATTTCTTGCCAGATTGCCGCTTGCGGGACG
This sequence comes from Pseudorhodobacter wandonensis, assembly GCF_001202035.1. Lineage (GTDB taxonomy): Bacteria > Pseudomonadota > Alphaproteobacteria > Rhodobacterales > Rhodobacteraceae > Pseudorhodobacter > Pseudorhodobacter wandonensis. The sequence continues at coordinate 129,249 of NZ_LGHT01000044.1, forward strand.
CCAAAGCCGCGAAAAGCGCCGGCGGTGGGGTTGTTGGTATGCACAGCGCGGGCTGTGGCCGAATAGTTGGGTGTGAAATAAGGGCCGGAGGCATGGACAGGCACGCGGTTGGCGACTGTTGGGCCCCAGCTGGCATAGGCGCCGGTATCAAACACGCCGTCAAATTCCAGCGCCGTGATGCGCCCAGTAGCATCGCAGCCGATGCGGCCTGTCATTTGTGCGGGGTGGCGCTTGGTGGTTGAGGCCATGCTTTCGGCGCGGGTATAGACCATCCGGCAGGGGCGGCCGGTTTTCAGCGTGACCAAGCCGATGAGGGGTTGCAGCGACACGTCGAGCTTGGAGCCAAAGCCACCGCCGACCGCCGAAGGGATGATACGGAGCCGGTCATGCGGCAGGCCAAGGACTGCTGCGGTATCGTCGCGGTCCATGATCGGGGCTTGGGTGCAGGCGCGGATGACGAGGGTGTCGCCGTCCATCCATGCCGCGCCTGCCTCGGGTTCAATATAGGCGTGTTCGACGAAAGCAGTTTCAATCGTGGCGCTGGCGGTATGGGCCGAGGCGGTGAGTGTTGCGGCGGTGTCGCCGCGCCGCACGGTGCCTGTGATCAGCGTATTCTGCGGGCGGTTTTCGTGGATTTGCGGGGCGTTTGCGGCCAGTGCTTCGGTCGGCGTCAGGAGCGGAGTCAGCGGATGCCAAGTGACAGGAAAGGTTGCGAGGTCGGGGGTTGGGATGCCGTCCTCAACAGCGACAAGGGCGATGGCCTCGCCGCGCTGGCGGATGTGGGTTTCGGCAAGCGCGGGTTGATCGGCATATGCGGGGATTGCGCCGAAACGGTTGATGCCGGGGATGTCGTCTGCGGTGAAGACCGTGGCGTTATGGGCTTTGGCCCATGTAGCGGTATCGCCAAGGGTGAAGCGGGCGGAGTGGTGGGGCGAGCGGACCGCGTGGACGATCAGGCCACCGCTTTGCCAGAGGTCGGCGCCGAAGATGTCGCCTGTGGTTTTGGCTGCGCCGTCAAGGCGCGGGATGGATGCGCCAACGGCAGGGCCGGTGATTTGTGGCGCGGGCGCGGGGTTGGTATCGCAGACTGCCGCGATGATCTTGGTGTAGCCGGTGCAGCGGCATAACACGCCACCAAGCGCCTGTTTTGCCTGATCGGGGGTCGGGTTTGGGGTGCTGGTCAAAAGCGCCGAGGCGGCCATCAACATGCCCGGTGTGCAGATGCCGCATTGGGCTGCGCCGTGGCGGTGAAAGGCGGTGCGCAGGCGGGTCAGGGTATCGGTTTCGGCCTCAACAGTCTCTATTCTGCGGCCATCGGCGCGGGCGGCTGGCATCAGGCAGGCGCAGACGGGTGCGCCATCAACCAGCACGGTACAGGCGCCGCAATCGCCGGCATCGCAGCCGACCTTGGTGCCGCGCAGGCCTGCGTTTTCACGCAGCAGGGCTGACAGGCGCAGGCTGGGCGGGGTGTCAAAGCTGGCGGGTTGGCCGTTGAGGGTAAGGCTGATTTTCATGCCAAGGCCTGACAGGTTCGGGTGATTGCGCGGTGCAGCAGCTCGGTCGCGGCGTGGCTGCGATAGGCGGCAGTGGCGCGCAGGTCATCCATCGGGGACAGGGCTGCAGCGACGGCATTTGCATCGACCATCGGCGCGCCGAGGGGTTGGCCGATCAAGGCCGCCTCAACCTGCGCGAGGCGGCGGGCGGTGGCGGAACAGGCACCAACGGCAAGGGCGGCGCTGGTGATCTTGCCGTTTTCGGCTGTAAGGCGGGCGGCGACCATGGCGATGGAAATCACCAGATAGGCCCGTGCGCCGAGTTTGAGGAAATGCGATTGGCCGCCAAGGGCGCTGTTCGGGATAAGGATAGCTGTCAGGATCTCATCCGGCGCACGGGCCGTTTTGCGCGGGCCGAGGATGAAATCGGGCAGGGTAAGGTGGCGGGTGCCATTGGCGCAGGTTAGTTCAACCGACGCATCGACGGCCAGCAAAGGTGGCACACCATCGGCCGCGGGCGAGGCGTTGCACAGGTTGCCGCCAATCGTGCCGACAGTCTGGATTTGCGCGCCGCCAACCTGTGTCGCGGCTTGTTGCAGCGCGTGCAGTGCGGGCGGCAATTTGGCCTGCGCGATTGCGGCCCAAGTGGTGCAGGCGCCGATACGCAGGCCCGCAGGGGTTTGTGTGATGCCCGCCAGTTCGGGCAGGGCCATCAGGTCTATCATATCGCCGGCAAGGCAGGCGCTTTGGGTTGCGGGGTAAAGATCGGTGCCACCGGCAAGCAAGCGCGGGCTATTGCCGCCCAAGCCATTTGCGCGCAGGGCCTGCAAGGCTGCATGAAGCGTGGAGGGGCGCAAATAAGGTGTCATCCATCCTCGTATCTTTGGGGCCGTTTCAGGGGCCTTGCGATGCGTGTCTTTGGACCAGTCTGCTGCCGGAAATGCTGTTGTGTCAACGCAGTTTGCAACGCCAGATTGGCCAGCGGGCAGAGCATGCAAGTGTTGGGCCAGTTGGGCTGGCTGTGCGGGGGCTGTCATTTTTCTGTTACAAAATAAGTTGCAACATACACAAAAGCGTCGCAACCTTGCGTTAGGGGAAGACGAAACACATAACGTCCTGGAGGAAAACATGCGGAAATTTACACTTGCAGCGTCGGTGATGGCGCTGACGACCGGGCTTTCGGCGGGTGGTGCCATGGCTGCTGGAAACCTGAACCTGTACTGTTCGGCGCAAGAAGATTGGTGCCAGTTGATGGCCCGCAGCTTTGAAGAAGCGACGGGAATTAACGTGGATATGACCCGCAAATCCTCGGGCGAAACCTTTGCGCAGGTGAAGGCCGAGGAAGTTAACCCCAAGGGTGATGTTTGGTGGGGCGGCACGGGCGACCCGCATTTGCAGGCCGCCGAGGAAGACCTGACGGAACCCTATGTTTCGCCGATGCGTGACCAGCTGCACCCTTGGGCGATTGCGCAGGCCACTTCGGCAGGCGACAAAACGATTGGCATATACTCCGGCGCGCTGGGCTTTGGCTATAACACCAAGCTGCTGGCCGATGCGGGCCTGACCGCGCCTGCCTGCTGGGAAGACCTGACCAAGCCGGAGTTCAAAGGCAAAGTGCAGATGGCGAACCCCAATTCTTCGGGCACGGCCTATACAACGCTTGCCACGATGGTGCAGTTGTTTGGTGAGGATAAGGGCTTTGATTACATGAAGCGCCTGCATGCCAATATCAACCAATACACCAAGTCAGGTTCGGCCCCGATCAAGGCGGCGGGTACGGGTGAAACCACCGTTGGCATCGTGTTTATGCATGATTCCGTGGCGCAAACGGTTGCCGGTTTTCCGATTGTGACGGTCGCCCCGTGTGAAGGTACGGGCTATGAGATTGGCTCGATGTCGATCATCAAAGGTGCGCGGAATATGGAAGAGGCCAAAAAGTTCTATGACTGGGCTTTGACCGCCGAGGCGCAATCGCTGGCGCTGCAAGTGAACGCGTTTCAGGTGATGTCGAACAAATCGGCGCAATCATCTGACAAGGCGCCGAAATTGGATGCGATCAAGCTGATCGACTATGACTTCAAAAAATACGGTTCGTCTGATGAACGTAAGCGGTTGCTGAAAAAGTGGGATGACGAAGTTTCCACCTTGCCGCAGTAAACCCATTGCGGACTGTAACCTCTGAACGCACCACCCATCCGGTTTTGATCTTTTGGATCATCGCCGGATGGGTCGGTTATTTCCTTTTGCCTTGGTATGGGGTGGAGGATTTTTATAGCCTTGAATGGCTGTTTGACGGCTATCCGACAGACCCCGATCATGCCCCCGCCGCGATGCTGATCGCGCTGGGCCAAAAGCTGTGGCTGGCGCCGATGCTGCCCGCGCTGATTGCGCCGCTGTTGGTGCTGAGGCGGCGCAAAACCGACCCGATTTATGGGGTTGTGCTGATTGCTGCAGGTGGTTTCGGTTTTGCATGGCTTGTGGCGCAGGGTTTGGGCATTGGGCTGCGCGGGTTTAATTATGAATGGATGACGGCGCTGTTTGGCCCGTTAGAAGACCGGCAGTTTGGCATGGGGTATGGCGCGCTGATCGTGGCGTCGGCGTTTTTGTTTCTGTTCACCCAAGGTATTGCGGCGCGGGGTGCGGTGAACGGCGATGTGTTCGTAACCGCGGCGATTGGCGGTGTGATCGCCATTGTGTCGATCTTTGTTTTCTTTCCCATCGTGAAAATGCTGGGGGCTGCCTTTGTTTCGGATGAGGGCGGCTATTCGATTGTTGAATTTTTCGGCAAGTTTGTAGACCGGCGCATTTGGGGGCTTGGCTGTTTTTCGGGCACCAGTTGCGGGGCGGCGTGGAACTCGTTGTTCCTGGCGGTGCTGGTGGGTGTGATTACGACGCTGCTGGGGCTTGTGTTCGCGCTGGTGCTGACGCGGTCGCGGTTTCGGTACAAGCAAAGCCTGCGGGCGTTGACGGTATTGCCGATTATCACCCCGCCGTTTGTGATCGGGCTGGCGCTGATCTTGCTGTTCGGGTTGTCGGGCACGGTGACGCAATGGGTTTCGGGTGTGCTGGGCGTGCAGCCGACGCGGTGGCTGTACGGGCTGCCGGGGGTGTTGCTGGCGCAGGTTCTGGCCTTTACCCCGATTGCGTTTTTGGTGCTGATCGGCGTGGTCGAAGGCGTGTCGCCAAGTATGGAAGAGGCGGCGCAGACCCTGCGTGCCAACCGCTGGCAGGTATTTCGTACGGTGTCTTTGCCGCTGATGCGCCCCGGTTTGGCGAATGCGTTTTTGCTGGGGTTCATCGAAAGCATGGCCGATTTTGGCAACCCGCTGGTGCTGGGCGGCAATTTCGATGTGCTGAGTACCGAGATCTTTTTCGCCATCGTCGGCGCGCAATATGACCAAAGCCGCGCTGCGATTTTGGCGATGGTTTTGCTGGGCTTTACGCTGGGCGCGTTTTACTTGCAGCGGTTCTGGCTGGGCAAGAAAAGCTATACCACCGTGACCGGCAAAGGCGATGCGGGCGTTCACCCTGAAATGCCGCTGGGCCTTGCCTTGCCAATTTATGCGGTGGCGGCGGTGTGGGCGCTGTTTACGATTATGGTTTATCTTTACATCGTCTACGGATCATTCGTGCAGCTTTGGGGTGTGGACGATACGCTGACGTTCAAGCATTACCTGACCGCCTTTGCCGTAAGCTGGGGTGACAATGGTGTGCGCTGGACGGGCTCGGCGTGGGACAGTTTCTTTACCACGATCATGATCGCGACGATTGCGGCACCGTTCACGGCGGCGGTGGGGTTGATTACGGCCTATTTGCTGACGCGGCAGAACTTCGCAGGCAAAAAGTCGTTCGAATTTGGCACGATGCTGTCATTTGCCATTCCCGGTACGGTGATCGGGGTGGCCTATATTCTGGCGTTCAACGTGCCACCGATTGAGATAACGGGAACGGGGATTATTCTGGTCATCAGCTTTGTGTTCCGCAACATGCCGGTGGGTGTGCGGGCGGGGATTGCGTCGATGAGCCAACTGGACAAATCGCTGGACGAATCGTCACTAACCTTGGGCGCGAACTCTTGGCAGACCTTTCGGCGGGTGATTTTGCCACTGCTGCGGCCCGCAATTCTGGCGGCATTGGTCTATAGTTTCGTGCGGGCGATGACGGCGATTTCGGCGGTGATTTTTCTTGTGTCGGCACGGTATGACATGGCGACAAGCTATATCATCGGGCGGGTGGAAAACAATGATTACGGGCTGGCGATTGCCTACTCAACCGCGCTGATTTTTGTGATGCTGATCGCGGTCGGGGCGCTGCAACTGGCCGTTGGGCGCACCAAAATCGGGCGGCGCAGTTCAAATCAGGGCAGCTCAAATTCGGGGGGGCATTAAGACATGGTCAAGATCAACGCCAAGGCGGCCTCGGTCAGCTTTAAAGGGGTGACAAAGGTGTACGGGCGCGATGTGGTGGCCGTGGATAACATTGACCTTGAGGTTGCGGCGGGGTCTTTGGTGACGCTGCTTGGCCCTTCGGGTTGCGGGAAAACCACGACCCTGCGGATGATCGCGGGGCTGGAAATTGCCAGCAAGGGCCAGATTTATATCGGCGATAAGGATGTGACCACGCTGCCTGCGACCGACCGTGATGTGTCGATGGTGTTTCAATCCTATGCGCTGTTTCCGCATATGACGGTGATGGAAAACGTTAGCTACGGGTTGAAATTTTCAGGCTTTGACAAGTCGGAAACCAAGGATCGCGCGGTGGCTGGCCTTGGGCTGGTTGGCCTGACGGGTTTCGGTGACCGCTTGCCAAGCGAGCTGTCGGGTGGGCAACAGCAGCGGGTTGCCGTGGCGCGGGCGCTGGTGCTGGAACCGCAGGTGTTGCTGTTTGACGAACCGCTGTCGAACCTTGATGCCAAGCTGCGCCGCCAAGTGCGCGAGGAAATTCGCGAGATCCAGCAAAACCTTGGGCTGACGGTTGTTTACGTGACCCATGACCAAGAGGAGGCGCTGGCGGTTTCGGATGAAATCGTGGTGATGCGCAATGCGGGTATCGCCCAAAAGGGCACGCCACGCGACCTGTACGAGGCGCCTGCCGATGCCTTTGTCGCCGATTTTATTGGTGAGGCGAACCTGATCCCTTGTGAGATTTTGTCGGTCACCGGTGATACGGCCGAGATCGGGATTGGTGATTTCCGGCATTCCTTGGCGTCGCGCGGGTTGCGGCCCGGCGAGGCGCGGGTGGCGGTGCGGCCCAGCCGGGTGCGGATTGGTGCGGATGGGCAAGGGATGCCTGCCCGCATTGCCAAAGCAACCTATGTTGGCAGCCGGATGGAATACACGGTTGAGGCGGCTTTTGGCAGCCTGTTTGCTGTGCTGGATGATGTAACCGCGCCGCTGCGGGTTGGTGAGGATGTGATGCTGTCTTTCGCAGCGTCAGGGCCGGTTTTGGTGCCTGAATAGTCGTGCCGGTCTTGCCATTTGGCGCGGCTGCGTTTTAGGGTGCGGGCGTTCTCGGGGCGGGGTGCAATTCCCCACCGGCGGTGATAGCCCGCGAGCGCTTATGGATTTCCTTGAAATCCTGAGGTCAGCAGACTCGGTGTAATTCCGGGGCCGACGGTATAGTCCGGATGGAAGGAACAACGGTGGGGGTGGTTTTACCGCCCTTGCTGCGCCTTGGGGGCCTGACATGTAACAGGAAGGTTCCTATGACTGAAAAATTGACAATCGCCTTTATCAAGGCCCGCTGGCATGCCGAGATCGTCGATCAGGCGTTGGCAGGGTTTGCTGCGGGTATGGAGGCCGCAGGGCGTGAAGCGCATGTGGTAAGCTATGACGTGCCCGGCGCGTTTGAAATGCCGTTGCTGGCGCAAAAGCTGGCCGAAACGGGCAAGTTTGATGCCATTGTTGCCGCGGCTTTGGTGGTGGATGGTGGGATTTACCGGCATGATTTTGTCGCTGCCGCCGTGGTGAACGGGTTGATGGAGGCGCAGTTGAAAACCGGTGTGCCGGTGTTTTCGGTCAGCCTGACGCCGCACCATTTCCAGCCCACGCCCGACCATGTGGGGTTCTATTCCCAGCATTTCCTGAAAAAGGGGGCCGAGGCGGCGAAGGCTGTTTTGGGCGTGGTTGATATTGATCTGGCGGCGGTTCAAGCCTTGTAGGCTTGATCGGCCATAGCCTGCACCTGATCAAAAAGCTCGGCGGTTGCAACCACCACGCGGCCGCCGTTTGCGATCATATCATCAGCGTTTTGCGGCTCGACCTTGCCGCCTGCCTCGGCAATCATCAGCTGGCCTGCGATGCAATCCCACGCGTTCATATGTTCCTCGACATAGCCCAGCAATTTGCCCTGTGCGACATAGGCAAGGCTGAGTGCGCCCGAGCCGTTGCGCCAGAACACGCCGCCGGCCTGCACAATCAAGTCAATAAGGGTGATCACACTGCCGCTGGCACGGGTGCGGCCGGAAAAGCCGACGCCAAGCGAGCCGTTGGTAATTGGGCGGCCCTGCAGGGTGCGGATGGGTTTGTCATTGCAAAACGCGCCGTTGCCCAGCATGGCATGGTTGCATTCATCATGCACAGGGTCGTGGATAATGCCCGCCACGGTTTGGCCGTTTTGCACAATCGCGATGGCCACACACCATTGCGGAATGCCGTGAATGAAATTGGTGGTGCCGTCGATCGGGTCGATAACCCAGGTAAAGCCCGAGGTGCCGGGCGCGGGCGCGTCTTCCTCGCCCACAATCGCATCATCGGGAAAGGCAGCGGAAATCGCGGCGCGGACAAGGGTTTCGACGTTTTTATCGGCCTCGGACACGAAATCCTGATGGGATTTGGACTCGATGGTAAGGGTATCAAAGCTGTTGAAATACTTAAGCCCCAGCGCGCCCGCATCCCGCGCGATGGTTTGCGCAGCTTGGTAGCGAATGGTGATAGCGTCCGACATCTTGTTGCCCCCTTTTGGCATGTCCCAAATTTTCCGCGAAATTCATAGCCGATAGAGTGTGCGGCTATTCACATGACCACAAGGGGGAAATTGTAAGATACGCCGCGCCAATGGGCGATTTGGGCTATCGCAGAAAATTCGGGGTGTGCGGTGGGGCTATTCAAACTCCATTTCCGCGAAAACCACGCCTGCGTTCTTGGTTGCAAGTTCTTCGAAAGTGTCGAGGTTTTTATAAGGCGTTTGATCGACGTAATAGGCACCTGCAAGGTCGCCGCCGGCATCGAGATGCTCGGCAATCTTTTCGCGCAGGTAAACAAGGTAGTCATGCGTATAGCGGGTGACCTGGGCGAAATTGGTCGGGTGGCCGTGGCCGGGGATGACATAGGTTGGCGACAGGTCGGTCAGCGGCCCTTCCCAAGTTTCAATCCAGCAACTGGTGCAGGTGCCTTGGAATATCGGGGGCATGCGTTCGTGAAAGGCAATGTCGCCTGCGATCATCAGCCCTTGATCGGGTAGCCAAACCTGCGTGTCACCGGGGGAATGGGCCGGGCCGAGGTGCAGCACCTCGATGCGGAAATCGCCCATTGTGATTTCGCGCTTGTCGGTAAAGGTTTCGGTTGGGCCCATTGGATCTGTGCCCTCGGCGTTTTCGCGTGCATAGGCCTTGAGCGCGGTCAGTGATTGGCCGGCGCTATGGTCAAATTCGGCTGCGGCATCGGCATGCGCCAGCACGGGCACGCCTTGTTCGATCCAGTAGTTGTTGCCAAGCATGGCGTGGCCTTGGCCGTTTTCATTGATCACCAGTTTTACCGGTTGGCCGGTGACAGCCTTGATTTCATCATGCAAGGCGCGCGCCAGCAGGTAGGATGCGCCGGAATTGACCACGACAACCCCGTCACCTGTAACGATGAAGGACAGGTTGTTGTTATGACCTGCGTTTTCATAGGTGGGCGGGGCGGTGGCGCCGATTGCCGAAAAGATATGCGGGATTACCTCGACCGGTTTGGAATAGAGCAGCGATTGCGGGTATTGGTCGGGGATATCTTCGGAGGCAAAGGCGGGCGTGGCGAGCAAGAGGAGGGCGAGAAAACGCATGGGTTATCCTTCGACGTATGAATAGCTGTCGCCTTGGCGGGTCACGGTGCCGATGCCGCCGCCGGGCAGGTGAAAGCCAACGATTTGCAGGTTGTCGGCGGTGATCTGATCCAGCAGGGCGATGCGGGTGGTCGCGGCCATCGCGGGGTCTTGGTCAGACGGGGTGGCAAAGCCGGGTTGTTCAAAGGCGACGAAGTTGTTGGAAATCGCATCGCCGGTAATCAGCGCCTTGCCACCCACAATAAAGGACATATGGCCCGGTGTATGGCCGGGCGAAAGGCGGGCGGTGACGCCTGGGACGGGCTCGGCCCCGTCAGTGAAAAACTGGAGTTGTTCGGCCAGAATATCAAGGCGGCGGGCGGCGCCAGCGGCAAAGGTTGTGCGCGCCGCGCCGATGGTGTTCACGGTGTCGGGGTCGGTCCAATAGTCAAATTCGGACTGTCCGATAAAGTATTCGGCATTGGCGAATTGCGGTTCGTCAAAATCATCCAGCAGGCCCCAGAGGTGGTCGGGGTGGGCGTGGGTAAAGACGACATGGGTGATATCATCATGGGTGATGCCAGCCGCTGCCAGTGCCTCGTCTAACTTGCCTGCAGAGGGCATGAAATCGGGGCCGGCACCAACATCAAACAGCACATTTCGGGTGCCGTCCTGATACAGGGTGACATTGCAGGGCGGGGTATAGCTGTTGGCATCAAGGTTGTATTTCTGGCGCATGGCTGCCGCCAACGCCGGGTCCATCTGGGCCAAGACGAAATCACCGGGCAGGGTAAGGTTGCCATCGGACAGGGTAATCAGCTTGCCCTGACCCAAGCCGAGCTCGGTGGCGGCAAAGCCTGTGCGGGGCAGTGCGAGGGCAGCGGCGGAAAGGGCCAGAAAATCGCGTCGTTTCATTGTTTTGTCCTTTGGGTTGGCGGGCCGATCGGGTGCGGCCCGCCCTTATTGGTTAGCCAAACATGTCGGTGGTGATGCCCGTGTACCAGCCGAGGCTTTCGTTATAGGTTGCTTTGCGTAGGGCGGCGTCTTCGCCGGTTTGGCTGATAAACGTGTCTACACTTGCGATTTTTTCGGGTGTGGGCGCATAGCTGGCACCGACCTTGACGCCGTCATCGGCCGCGATCAGTGACCAGCAGGTGTTGGCGTATTTCGCCGGGAATACAGGTGACCCTGTCAGTGCGCCGCGAATGTGGTTGGCTGCGACTTTGGCCTGAGAATTGGCCGAGAATCCGGATTTCGGCATATCCCCCTGGTTCGTGGCATCGCCGAGGACATAGATGTTTTCGTCCAGTCTGGACAGCATGCTGTCAGCATGTACGGGCGCCCAGTTGTTTTCGGTTACGCCTGCAATGCTGGCAATATCACCCGCGCGCTGGGCGGGGATGACGTTGCAGACATCAACTTTTTCGGCTTCGCCATCGACAACAACCTCCATCGTATCGGGGCGCACCTCAATCGCGCTGCCGCCCATATCGGGGCCGATGCGGGTGATCATCCCGGGGTAGTGTTTGTTCCAGCCTTCTTCAAACAGCGCCTGTTTCGAGAATTTGTCCTTGGGGTCGAGGATCAGGATTTTCGCTGTCGGGTTGTTGGCTTGCAGATAGGTGGCGACCATCGACGCGCGTTCATAGGGGCCGGGGGGGCAGCGATAGGGGTTGGGTGGTGCGACCATGGCAAAGGTGCCACCGGGGCGCATCGCCGCGATCTGGGCCTGCAAGGGCTGTTGCGTGCCGCCTTTATAGGCGTGGGGCATGGCGTCTTGCGCGGCCAAGGACCAGCCCGCGACTGAGCCGTCAATGAAATCAATGCCCGGCGACAGCACCAGCTTGTCATAGGGAAGGGTATTGCCAGAGGCGAGTGTGACGGTTTTGGCTGCGCGGTCCACGCCGGTTGCAAGGTCATGCACAATGTTGATGCCATAGGCGGCGGCAAGTTTGTCATAGCTATGGCCAAGGCTTTCAAAGCTGCGAAAGCCGCCAAGATAGAGGTTGGAAAAGAAGCAGGTGTAATAGGTCTGTGAGGGTTCAACCAGCACGACATCCAGCGCGCCTTTGCTATCTTTGGCCAGATAGCGGGCGGCAGTGGCCCCGCCTGCACCGCCGCCGATAATGATAACGCGGGGTCGGGTTTGGGCCTTTACCATCGGGGCGGCGAGTGTGGCTGTCAGCGAGGCGAGAAACAGGCGTCTGTTAAATGTCATCGTGTCTTCTCTCCGTTCTGGTTCAGTTTTCAATGCTTTCGTAATAGGCGGCGAGGGCCGCTATTTCGTCATCCGACAGGCGGCCAGCGATCATTTGCATGATAGGGTTGGGCCGCGTTTTGGATTTATAGCCCTGCAAGGCTGCCACGAAATCGGCGGCCGGCCAATGGGTGATAGCCGGGATGCCATTGCTTGTGCCGGCCGCAAGGTGGCAGGTCGTGCATTCGCCCGACAGGTATTCGCCATAGGCCGGGTCGCCAAGGGTTTGGGCCGCAGCGCCGGTAGAAAGCGCTGCGGCAAGTGTGCCGAGGAGATATGCCCCCCTGCCCATCTATTGCGCGAAGGTTGAAAGATAGGCGATCACGGCATCGCGGTCTTCGGCCGATTTCAAACCGGCAAAGGACATCTTGGTTTTTGCGATCAGCGACTTTGGCTTTTCAAGGAAAGCATGCAGGTTTGCACTGTCCCAAACCAAGCCACCTGCCGCCGCCTCGGCCATATCGGACGAGTATTTGAACCCGTCTGCCGCACCGGCTGCGTGGCCGACGATGCCGTTCAGCGCGGGGCCAACGGCGTTTTTGGCACCTTCACCGACCTTGTGGCAGGCCTTGCATTTCTTGAACACCTTTTCGCCGGCTGCAATCAAAGCAGGGTCTGCTGCGGCCAGTTCAACGGCAGGTTCGGCTGCGGGCGCCTCGGCTTTGGTTTCAGGCGCGGCGGCGGGTTCTGCTGTAGGCGCGGCCGCTGGTTCGGCTGCGGGTGCGGCAGTGCCACCTTCGCCCGACGCGCCCGCAGGCGCAGCCGAACCATCTGTCGGGTCGCCGGGGGTTACATCCAGCACCGTCGCGTGCATGGTGATTTTCACATCGTCTTTGCAGTTTTCCATACAGGCGGGTGCGGAAAACTGGGCGTATTCGGTTTCAGCCCGGTTATCGAGGAAGAAACCATCTGCGTTTGGCAATTTGAATTCGGCCAGATTTTCATTCGACAGAACGTAATCATCCTCAATCAAATCATTGGAATAGAGGATATAGGCGGTGATCGCGTATACCTCATCCGGCGCAAGGGTCTGGGCGTTGCCAAAGGGCATCGAGCGGTTGACGTAATCCCATAGGGTGGACACATGCGGCCAATAGCTGCCGACGGTTTTCAGCGGATCTTTGCGGTTCAGCGTTCCCATGCCGCCCGCCAGTTTGGGCCAGTTGCCGATACCTTCGGCAAAGTCACCGTGGCAGGATGCGCATTTTTCGGCAAAGATTTCCTCGCCGTCGATCGCATCGCCTGACCCCACGGGCAAGCCCACGCCATCGGGGCGCACGTCATGGTTCCATGCAGCGACTTCCTCGGGCAGGGCGGGGCGGCCGAGGCCAAGCTTTTCCGCCAGAGCAGGCGTTGCCAGTAATGTGGCGGCTAGGGTTAGATTAAGAAACTTCGACATTTTCAGCCTCGCCGTTTGGTTTGACCCACCAGGTTTGGATACAGTTGTTATGATAGACCGAGTTTTCGCCACGTACGGCACGCAAGGCGGCCTTGGTCGGTTGCACATATCCGGTGCTGTCGGTGGCGCGTGATTGCAGCAGCATTTCTTCGCCCTGCCAGTTGTGGTCGAGATAGAACCGCGTCAGCGCCATCGGCTGGCCGGGGGCGGCAAGCCGTGCCGGTTTCCAGTTTTTGCCACCATCCAGTGACACATCAACGCCCGTGATCGGGCCGCGGCCGGACCATGCAAGGCCGGTAATGACCAGCGGGCCGTGACCATGGGTGATCGGCATCTGCGGGCTGGGCGCGGTGACAATCGATTTGGCATCCATGACCCAAGTGAACTTGCGGCTGGTGCCGTCTTCCATGGTGTCGGTGTATTTCGAGGTTTCTTCGCGGCTTTCGACCGGCGCATCGGTTACTTCAATCCGGCGCAACCATTTGACCCAGAGGTTGCCCTCCCACCCCGGCACGACAAGGCGGACAGGATAGCCGTGTTCCATGCGCAGCGCCTCGCCATTGGCTTTGAACGCGATCATGCAATCATCCAGCGCCTTTTCCATCGGAATAGACCGCCCGTTCGACGAGGCATCGGCCCCTTCGACATAGAGCCATTTGCCCTCGGGTTTGATGCCGGCCTCATCCAGCAGGGTACGCAGGGTGATGCCGGTGTATTCCATGTTATGGATCATGCCATGGGTATATTGTGCGCCGTTCAGTTGCGCGCCTGCCCATTCCATGCCGGTATTGGCCGCACATTCCAAAAAGAACGTGCGCGTCACACGCGGAAAGCGCTCCAGATCGGCGTAGGTAAAGACCAATTCCTGATCAACCAAACCGTTGATCATCAGGCGGTAGTCTTGTTTCGACAGCTCAATCGCGCCCGAGTGGTGGCGTTCAAATGCGCAGCCGGCGGGGGTGATGGTGCCATCCAGCGCGTGAATAGGTGTAAAGTTGATCGAGGAAATCGGATCAGCCGTTAGCCATGACACGTTGCGGCGAATGACATCTGATTCAAACCGGATTGGCAGGCCGTAAGGTGTTTCATCGACACCGGCACCCCAGCCCGAGGCCCAATCTTGGACTTCGGTGATAAGCGGGTCGGCGGTTTGGGCGCGCGCGGCGGCTGCACTGGCGACAAGCGCCGTGCTGCCTGCCAAAAAGCCGCGCCGTGTTGCGCCAGTTGTGGGTTTGTCTGACATGACGAAACCTTTCTAAAGCGGTTGGGTTTAGGCCCCGGTGACGGTGACCGAGGTGTTGGGTTCAAGTTTAACGGTGCCGATTTTGCGAATATGCGCCTCGACCACATCCCAGATCGGCGGGCCTTCGGTGCCTTCATTCACTGACGCCCAGCCGGCCACGGTATAGGTGCGGGCAGGATCAATCGCCTCACCCGTTTTCAGGTGGGTCATGTTGGAAATGCGTTCACCGATGGGTTTGGAAACGTCGATGGCATAGCCCATGCCACCCACCCGCACCATGTCGCCGCCTTGCTGGTAATAGGGGTCGGTGTTAAACAGGTTATCGGCCACGTCCTCTAGGATGACGTTCAGAAACTCGCCTGTCATTTCGGTGCGGTAGCAGTTGGGATAGGTCATCGAGGTGGCGTTGTAGATGTCTTCGCGGGTGATGTTATCGCCCGGCATCACAGACGCCCCCCAGCGCACGCCCGGCGACATGACGATTTCGGCGTCACGTTCCGATAGCATGGCATCGCAGATCAGATCATCCCACGTACCGTTAAAGTTGCCTCGGCGGTACAGCAGGCTGTCGGTGGTGCCGATGACTTCTTCTAGCTGGTCTTTGTACGGCGCGCGTTCGGCGTCGATCAGGTCGGCCATTTCGGCATCGGGGGTGATCACGTCTGCAAAGATCGGGATCAGTTTGTGGCGAAAGCCCATCATCTTGCCATCGCGCACGTCCAGATCCACGCGGCTGACATATTTGCCGTGGCTGCCCGACGCGATCAGGATGGTTTCGCCCACCAGAACGGGCTCGGGGATGGCGTCATGGGTGTGGCCGGTCAGGATAACGTCGATGCCGGTAACGCGGCTGGCCATCTTGCGATCCACGTCAAAGCCGTTATGCGATAGAACAACGACCAGATCAGCCCCTTCGGCGCGCACCTCATCGACCATTTCCTGCATTCGTTCATCGCGGATACCGAATGAATACTCGGGGAACATCCAGCCGGGGTTGGCGATGGGCATATAAGGGAAAGCCTGACCGATAACGGCGATTTTGCTGCCGCCGCGTTCGAACCATGTATAGGGGTCAAAGGCGGGTTCATCCCATTCTTTATCAAAGATATTCTGGCCGAGGAACGGGAAGGGCAGGCCTTCGACGATCTCTTTCACACGCTCGGTGCCAAAGGTCCATTCCCAATGCGAGGTCATCGCCTCAACGCCAAGCTGGTTCATCACGTTGACCATATCCTGACCCTTGGTCAAAAGGCTGGTCATCGAGCCGTGCCACGTGTCACCACCATCCAGAATAATCGCCTCGGGGCGGTCGGCGCGGATGGATTTGACTACGGTTGCCACGCGGTCCATGCCACCCATTTTGCCATAGGCTTTGCCGAGCGAGGTGAAATCCTCATAGGTCAGGGCATAAGCTTCAGGGCTACCCGGTTTCAGGTTGAACATCTTGATGAAGTCCATACCGGTCACATGCGGCGGCACGCCTTTCACATCGCCCACGCCGATGTTGATTTCGGGTTCACGAAACCAGATCGGTTTTAGCTGGGCGTGGATGTCGGTGATATGCACCAATGTGATGTTGCCGAACGTATCAAACTGCAACAGCTGATCTTGGGTCAGCACTTGCTGGGCGGCCAGACGCGCCCAATTGCCAACGCCAGACGCGCCGTACAGCGCCGATGCGGCCACCGAGGCCTGTAAAAACTCGCGCCGCGAGATCATGATGCGTTCCTTTCAAGACATGCCTTTCCCGGTCACCCGAACGGGGTGTGAAAGGCCGAAGACAGAATTTCAAAAATTTCCAAACGAATGCGGGCGCCCGCCTTTGGGGCGCCCGTAAAGGGTTAGTTGCGGACCGAAACGCCTTCGACCGCCAAACCATTGCCACGCGAGGCGACGTAGAGTTCCAACGCGTTAAATTCATCCGAGCCGATTTTGAAGGTTTCGGCACGGGTATCGCGCACGCAGCCAACAAAGCGGCCTTGCGCGGTGGTCAGCTTGGTGTCTTTCAGGCGGTAAACCGGAAAGCCGTTGGTCTGACCTTGGGACAAATGGTCCGAGCGGATGTAGTTGCCGTAGTTTTGCTCATGGCAGTTGGCGCAAGACAGTTCCAGTTGGCCATAACGGGTGTAATACATCTCTTTGCCCTTCTCATAGAAAGGGGCGGCGGCACCATCCGTGGCGACATTCATAATCTCGCCACGCGATTGTACCGAGATCAGCGCCATAACATCGGTCATAGCCTCGGCTTTATCACCCCATGCCTCGGCACCCATGCGGGTGGTGCGGCAGTCGTTGATATAGGCCTCGATATTCATCAGCTTGCCGGTTTTGGCATCCACACGCGGGGTCACTGCGCGCAGTCCCTTCATGCTTTCGGGGCCCTCGTGGCACGAAGCGCAAGATTTGCCCTCGGTGCCATCAACAGTGTTCCAGGAATCCAAGCCACGATCGACATAGATCATGCCCGGATTGTCGAAATCATCGGCCTCCATCGCGCGGGTGTCTGCATCCCGGAAATGCCAACCGGAATACAGCTCGGGCAGGGCGCCATCGAGATGGGCCGATGCCGGAGCGCGCGTCACGATTTCGGTGCCATCGATGACAAGCGTATCATCGGCGGCCTCGGCGTTGGCCATGCCTGCAAAGGCAAAGCCAAGTACTGCGGTAGCGGCCAGTGCCGTCTTGATTGTCCGCGGCGTCATATTGTTTCCTCCCTATATGTTGCTACGGAAATCAGCTGATCGCGATTGGCTTGCTGTCTTCATAGACAGAGCCATCGTCATCATACCAAGTGAATTTGAACTCGCCCGCTTCACCGATCATCGCCTCGAATTCGATGTACGGGTTGGTCGAGATTGCCGGTTCCAGCGTCACGTCGATTACGTTCTTGCCGTTAAAATCGCAGGTGAAACGGTTGATGATCGACCGCGGGATCAACGCGCCGTCTTTGTCCTTGCGCTGGCCGGATTCCATCGGGTGGCTGATCAGCGTTTTCACAACAACTGCCTCGCCAGCCTTGGCTGACTTTGGCACTTTTACGCGGGGTTTTACATCGTTTGCCATGTTTTTCTCTCCCTAACTCAGCCGCCGCAGCCGCCGATGGTGACTTTTACTTCCGAAGAGGTGCGAACGAAGGTGCCGTCTGCCAATTTGGCGATGGCGATCACGTTTTGCGTCTTGGACAGGCGAATACGGGTCGAGGCCGCATGTGCGCCTGCCAATTCGCCAAAGTTAAAGGTCACAACTGCGGGTGTCGGGTTGCCTGCTGCCAAAACCAAAATTGACGACGCACCGGGCGCATCAACGGAAATTGGAACAGTGTTGCCGTTTTCAGCGATCTCTGGTGCGGTCAGCGTAACGCCGGCGCCATCGGTTACAGCAGCACCACCGGTAAAGGCAGCAACAGCGTCATCTACGCTTGCCAAAGCAGACATCGGGATGGCAGCTGCAGCCACGCTTCCCAAAGCAAGCACAAGGGCTTCTCTTCTTGAAAGGATCATTCCTTCACTCCTCAATCGCGTCCGGACATGCCGGACAGGGGTGTCACGGGTTTATTCTTTGAACGTCTGCAAATAGGCGACAACGTCCTCGATTTGCTGGGCACTCAAAATCGGTGGCAGCGGCTCTGTGCCTGCTTTGCCTGTGTAGGCATCGCCTGGGCGGATATAGCCGGATGTCTTGTAGAACGAGGGCATTACGGTGCCATCGAACATCATTTTCGCGTTGGCAACGATGCCGCGCAATTGCTCGGGCGTCCAACGATCGGCAGCGCCATCAAGCGCGGGGCCAACAGTGCCGGGGAACGGAATATCCTTGCTGATTTCCGCCGCATGGCAGGCAACGCAATTCCCCAAACCGGCCGTTGAGAAAACCTTTTTGCCGTCTTCCGCATTGCCTGCGGTGCCGGAAAGTGATTGTGCAATTGCGCCGTCCGTAAATTCTACGTTTTCCGGTGCAATCTCTGCCATGGCAACCGTTGCGCCAAGCGCAGAAATAGCCATGCCAATAAAAATTTGGCGCGTCATTCGAAAACCTCCCTGTTTCCTCCGAATCCGAGGATAGACCAAGCATCCCACACTATGCAATAATGATATTTCAATTATTGCATATATTGCTGGTTTTTAGCGCTATCGCGCGGTTAACATTCAGAATTGTGCCAGGAATGGGGGGCGGAGGGGTCTTCGATAGATGCTTTTCCTTTAACCTTGGTCTGCCATGGTGCGGGCAAGATATTTCTGGAAATGCTCGCCCGTCAGATATTCCTTGTCCTTGATCCAAGTCAAAAGCGCGGCAGTTGTCCCTTTCCCAAATGCACCCGGCATCGAAACAATGGCGGCTTGCTGGGCCGTTTTGCCATCCTCAACCTCTTCGGGGAAAAACATCATTGTGGGGGTGAACACCACGCCCCAGCGCTGCGCCATTTCCTTTTCGGGCAGGGCGGTGCCGTCAAAATCGGTGACTTCGACATCGCCAAACAGGTTCATCTGCACGACGAAATAATTGTCACGGATCAGCGCATCGATTTTCGGGTCGGGAAACACTTCCTCATGCATTTTGGTGCAATAAATGCAGCCGCGCTGCTCCCAAATCACAAGCAAACGCTTGCCCTCGGCATTCGCCTCATGCAGGTCTTCGCGCAAGTCTTTGAAGGTGTCGCGCAACCAAGTGGGCTTATGCAAACCATCATCGCCCAGCTCAGTGGCCGAAACGGGCAGGGCAAGGGCGATTAGGGTCGCAATAGTAGCAAAAATACGGGCCATCAGAGCCTCCTCGTTATGCGGTTATTTCAGCGTGCCTGACCAATCAAAATTCCGGATCATAAAGTCGGCAATGTAATTGACAGAATTCGTCGCGATCAGAATGGCAAAGACAATCAGCATCGCGCCCATGATCTTTTCAACATAGCCAAGGTATTTGCGGTTGCGCCCGACCCAGGCCAAGAAAGGCTTGGCAAATAGCGCTGCAATGACAAAGGGCAGGGTCATCGACAGGCCGTAAACCAGCAACAACGACCCGCCTTGCCACAAATCGCCCATCCCGCTGGCGACCATCAAAATCGCAGCCAAGGCGGGCCCGACACAAGGCGTCCAGCCAAAGCCAAAGGCCAGCCCCATCACATAGGCACCAATAAGGCTCGAAGGCTCGGTTTTGGCATCCAGCCGCGCTTCGCGGTATAAAAACGGCACCTTTACAATGCCCAGAAAATGCAACCCAAACACCAACAATACCGCAGCGGCGACATAGGAAAGCTGGTCTTTCCACTGGATAAACGCCTGCCCCAATGCTGTCGCGCCCAACCCCAACAGCACAAAGATTGAGGTCACACCCAAAGCAAAGGCAATCGCCGACCCGACAAGCCGCTTTTGCGCACCGGGCGCTATCCCTCCGTCACTTCGCAACTCCTGCATCGAAATCCCTGCCATATAAGACAGGTAAAACGGCACCATCGGCAAAATGCAGGGCGATAAAAAGCTTAGCAGCCCCGCCAGCGCCGCCCCCCCATAGCTGATCTCAAACATATACCGCGCCTTCATTCATCTTGGCAAAAATACCTCACGGGGGGTCCGGGGGGCGTGAAGCCCCCCGGCGACCGTCGCAAGCGCAAGCTTTCAAGGCACTTGCGTTAACACTGATTCATATTACAATGTGAATATATTTTGTCAGGTCGTCAATCATGCGCGTCATCGTCAAAGCTATCCGCACGCTGTTTCGTCAATGCGCCCTTGCGCTTGGCTTTTTTCTGGCGGCCCATGTCATGGCTGCAGCCCAGGGGGCAACGCTTTATATGGTTGAACAACCCGGCTGTATCTATTGCGCGCGCTGGGATGATGAGGTGGGCGATGCCTATCACAAAACCGCCGAAGGCCGGGCTGCGCCACTGAAACGCATCCAGCTGCGCGACCCATTGCCCGAGGGCATCAGCTTTGGCCGCAAAGCCGTGTTTACGCCAACCTTTATCCTGGTTCAAAACAATCAAGAGCTGGAACGGATAGAAGGCTATCCCGGCGAGGATTTCTTTTACGGGATGCTGGGGGTGATGCTGAAAAACGCCGGAATCACGCCTTAAAGGCCAGCTAAGCGTTTTGCTTTTGCGGATAGGCAGGTCTATGTGCCATAAGCGAACAAAGCCGAAGGAGAGTTCAGGGAATGCCGCCTGACACAAGCAGACCAGACCCCTTCTTGACCGGTGCATCCTGCGCCGCCATTCCGCCCGAAAAGATGTTGGAAAACGCTGAAGAGGCTGCCAATTTCCTAAAGGCTTTGGCACATGAAGGCAGGTTGATGATCTTATGCCACCTGTCGTCGGGCCCAAAAAGCGTGACCGAGTTGGAAAACCTGCTAGCCTCTCGTCAGGCTGCAGTCAGCCAGCAACTGGCGCGTTTGCGGCTCGAAGGGCTGGTTTCGGCGCGGCGCGATGGCAAGACAATCTTTTATTCATTACAAGACCCCAAGGTCTTGCGTGCGGTCGCCCTAATTTATGATCTGTTTTGTGACCCGAGTTAAAAACCGCAAGAAAAGGGGCTGACAATGGAAAACCTACCCTTTGGCGTCTGGGCCGCACTGGCGGGGCTGTTGGCGGGCGTTGTGTTAGGTCTTTCGGCGCGTTTGGGCGATTTTTGCACGCTCGGCGCGCTTGAGTCGGCGCTATATGGTGATGATCAGCGGCGGTTGCGGTTGTGGGGTGTCGTGCTGGGCGTCGCGATTTTTGGCACCTATCTGGGTGACAGCCTTGGGTTTATCAATATCGGCGCCAGTTTTTACCATCAGATCGCTTGGGACCCGATGGCCTCGATCGTTGGCGGGTTGCTGTTTGGCTATGGTATGGCGATGGCCGGAAATTGCGGCTTTGGCGCTTTGGTCCGCTTTGGCGGCGGTGATTTGCGGTCGCTTGTGGTTGTGGTCGTGATGGGGGTTTTTGCCTTTGTCGCGCTGTCGGGGCCGCTTGCGCCTTTGCGGATTGCCTTGTTTTCGCAAGCCGATTCGACTGGGCCACAGGGTATCGCCTTTGCTGTTCAGGCTTTGACCGGCCTGTCGCCGCTGTTGACAGCCGGGGTGATTGCCTTGGGGTTTCTGGCTTGGGCCTTGGCACATAAGGGTTTGCGCCAGTCACCGCGGCAGTTGGTCTGGGGGGTGGCGGCGGGGCTTGCGGTCGTATGGTCGTTTGCGGCGACAAGCTGGCTGGCGAATGCCAGTTTTGACGCGGTGCAGGTTGAAGGGCTGTCCTTTACCGCGCCTTTGGGGCGCACATTAATCTGGCTGATGACATCAACCGCCGGTGGTATTTCATTCTCGGTTGGTACGGTCTGCGGGGTGTTGGTTGGTGCGTTTGCAGGCTCGCTCTGGCGTGGCCTGTTCCGCTGGGAGGCCTGCGAAGACCCGCGCGAGTTGGGGCGGCAAGTGTCGGGTGCGGCGATGATGGGCGTGGGTGGCGTGGTGGCGCTGGGCTGTTCGGTCGGCCAAGGGGTTTCAGGTTTTGCCACGCTTGCGTGGTCGGGGCCGGTCACGCTGGCCGCGATTGCGCTGGGGGCAACGTTTGGCTTGCGGCAGCTTATTGGTGGGTTTCAGCCGGATTAGAGCCGCTTGCGACCGTCAGCTTTACCCCTGCCTGCCGCAACCCGCCCATGATTTCAGCAGAGACCTTTGCATCGGTAATCAGCGCATCCAGCCCGTCAAATTCGCATACCGTCACCAGCCCGCGCCGCCCGAATTTGCTGGCATCGGTAATCAACACACGCTGGTCGGCCCGTGACAGCAGGGCACGGGCAAACTCTACCTCGGATTCTTCATAGTCCATCACCTCATTGCCATCGACAGCCCCGGCCGAAATAAAGGCATGCGCGGCGGAAAACCCGTTTACAAAGCGTACAGCTTGCGCACCCAGCACGGCACCGCTGTCACCAATAATCTGGCCGCCTGCCAAAAACACGCGGTTGCCGTCACCCATCGCCAAGGTACGTGCGACATCTGTTGAATTGGTAATGATTGTCAGTTGCTTATGTCCAGTCAGGGCGCGCGCCAAAAAGCTGGTCGTTGTACCCGTGTCCATCATCACTGCGTCGCCGTGGCGTATTGTTGCGGCTGCGGCGGCGGCAATGGCCTGCTTGGCGGCGGCATTTTCGCGCATTCGACGGCGAAACGGTGCCTCTCCGGCCTGTGATGACAGGCTGATCGCCCCGTGCATCCGCAAAACCGCACCGCCATCCACCAGCGGGCGCACGTCACGGCGAATGGTTTCCAGACTGACATCCATCGCCTTGGCCAGCGCCGAGATTGTCACGGTGCCTTTTTCATCCAGAATTTTCAGTATTTCGGTATGGCGTTTTGACAGCATAGTGGGCCTTGGGGAGGTGACCGTTATTTAGGCAATATTACAGAGTTTCGGGCATAACCAGTCACAAAATACACATAAAGCCACAAAATACATTTGACTCAAACCCGAACTCGCGCGTTACTTGTTGTGATTCAGCAAATTCAATTGGGGGGGTGGAATGAAGATCAATCACATGATGCGGCTTGGCGTTTCGGTCATCGCGCTTACGGCGGGGGCGGCCTTGGCCCAGGAAAGCACCGATCCGATCAAGCTTACGCTGCATGATTGGACCGGCCAGTTGATTACCACCGAATTGATGGGCTCGATCCTGCAAAAGGCCGGCTATAACGTCGAATATGTTCAAGCCGATTATTTGGCACAATTTGCCGGGTTAGAGACGGGCGATCTGCATGTTGCCATGGAAATGTGGGAAACCACAGGCCGCGAGGCGATGGATGCGGCGACGGCCACAGGTAAGGTTGTGAACCTTGGGCCAACAGGGATGAAGGCCAAAGAGGAATGGTGGTATCCGTCCTATATGGTTGAAAAATGCCCCGGCTTGCCGAATTGGGAGGCATTGAAAGAGCCTGCCTGCGCCGAGGCGTTCGCTACCGCCGAAACCGCGCCCAAAGGCCGGTACTTGGGTGGCCCCGTTACATGGGGCGGGTTTGATGAGGAACGGATCGAGGCACTAGACCTGCCTTTTGAGGTAATCCACGCAGGCACCGATGCCGCCCTTTTTGCCGAGCTGGAGTCTGCCGTACAGCGCAAAGCGCCGATCATGTTGTGGATTTATGCACCGCATTGGGCGCCTGCCAAGTTTGAAGGCGATTGGGTCGCCTTTCCCGAATATACGCCCGAATGTTACAGCGACCCAGCTTGGGGCATAAACCCCGATATGGCCTATGATTGCGGCAAGCCGTTTGGCGAGATTTGGAAGGTCGGCTGGGCGGGTCTTGCCGATAAATGGCCGGGTGCCGAAAAGGCGATCAAGGCATTTACCATTGATAATGCCGAAATGGGGGCAATGATTACCGAAGTCGATCTGAACGGTAAAACTGTAGAGGCGGTCGTCGCTGACTGGATGGAAAAGAATGAGGCGCGCTGGTCTGGCTGGATCAACTGATCTGGCCGCGTCGTTCCTCTGGCTGCTGCCCACGATCCCCTCATGGGTGGCAGCCTCCTTTTGCCGGAGGTGTGTGTGACTGACCCTGCGCCAAAACTACTTTGCCGCGATGTGTGGAAGATCTTTGGCCCGAATGGTGCTGGCGTTTTGCGCGATCTTGGGCCTGAAGCCAAGGCCAGCCAATTTGCGGCGCGTGGCCATGTGGCGGCGGTGCGATCTGTAGATCTGGCGGTGAATGAGGGCGAAATTTTCGTCATCATGGGGCTGTCAGGGTCTGGAAAGTCGACATTGGTGCGATGTTTGTCACGGTTGATAGAGCCAACCTCGGGCGAAATCTGGTTTCACGGGCAAAACCTGTTGGCAGCATCCGAAGATGAAATGCGGCAGTTGCGGCGGCATAAAATGGGGATGGTGTTTCAGCATTTCGCGCTGTTGCCGCATATGTCGGTGCTGCAAAATGTGGCATTTCCATTAGAGGTCCAAGGCGTTGCCCGTGCGGCCCGTGAAGAAACCGCGCGCAAGATGATCGCGCTTGTCGGTCTTGACGGTCGTGAAACTGCGCTGCCTCGGCAGCTTTCGGGTGGGCAGCAACAACGGGTTGGCATTGCCCGCTCATTGGCCGCCGACCCCGAGCTGTGGTTTCTGGATGAGCCGTTTTCGGCACTGGATCCGTTAATCAGGCGCGAAATGCAGGACGAATTCATGCGCCTGCAATCGGTGCTGAAAAAGACGATCGTGTTTATTACCCATGATTTTGATGAGGCAATCCGTCTGGCCGACAAAATCGCCATCATGAAAGATGGCGCTGTGGTGCAGCAGGGCACACCAGAAGACATCGTTTTGAACCCTGCGACCGATTATGTCGCCGAATTTACCCGTGCCGTGCCGCGCGCCAAAGTCGTGCGCGTGGCAAGCGTGATGCGACCCGCAGGCGCCGAAGAGCCTGCGGCAACGATTGCCGCCACGGCCAAGATTGCCGAGGCTGCGCCGTTGTTTTTGGCCGAAACCGTATTGCGCGTGGTCGGTGCGCAAGGCGAAACCCTTGGGCATTTGCAGCGTGATGATGTTGTTGCCCTGATGTTGGGGGGCTAGGGCGATGCGGGCAGCGGTTTGGGCGGCTGTTCTTGGCGGGTTCTGGGCGTTTGCCGCGCTGGCGCAACCCTATATGCCCTGGGCGTTCGACTGGCCCAAGGCATTGGTGATGCCTGCTGCAAAATGGATTTCGGCCTTTACCAAATGGCTGTTGAATGACGCAAGCTTTGGTCTGTTTACCTTTCAGGAATTAACGCGCTGGATTTCGGCAGTGGTCGATGTTCCCTACCGCTTTGCGATGAACCTGTTGTCGGCGGGCACGGCCGAGGTTCCGCCGTTGTCGTGGCTGGCGGTTGTGATCTTGGTGGCACTGATCGGGCATCGCTTCGGCGGTATGCGGCTGGCGTTGCTTGCGGGCGCCTGCTTTTTGTTCGTGGCAGTGTTCGGACAATGGACGAGTGCGATGATTACGCTTGCTTCGATACTGATCGCGGTGCCGATTGGTGTGGTTGGCGGGGTGGCATTGGGCCTCGCGGCCTATCGTTGGCCATGGTTTGCGCGGACCATCACACCGGTGCTGGATTTAATGCAAACCATCCCCGTTTTCGCCTATTTAGTGCCTATTCTAATCCTGTTCGGCTTTGGCCCTGTGGCCGCCGTGATCGCCACGGTCATCTATGCCATGCCGCCGATGACGCGGATCACGCAGCTTTCGCTGCAGCGCGTGCCGCAGGATCTGCGCGATCTTGGCCAGATGGTCGGATGCTCGCGCCGGCAATTGACGTGGCGCGTGATGATGCCTTCGGCCAAAGCGGGGCTGATGGTGGGGGTGAATCAGGTGATCATGTTGTCGCTGAACATGGTGATTATTGCCTCGATGATCGGGGCAGGGGGCCTTGGGTTTGACGTGCTGGCGGCCTTGCGACGGCTTGATTTCGGCGCCGGGCTCGAGGCCGGTTTCGCCATTGTTGCCCTTGCGATTGCGTTGGACCGTATTTCGCAGGCGATGGCACAGGAACGGCCTGTTTCGATTGTTGCGCGCAATGCCTATGTTTTGGCTGCGTTTGTGACGATCGGGCTGGCAGGACTGTCAGCCGCGATTATGCCACAGCTGCAAACCTATCCCGAGGCTTGGCAACTTTCGACCGGTGCCTTTTGGAGCCGCGTGGTTGAATGGATTAACGTTAACTATTTTGACACTCTCGAGGCGGTGAAAAATGCGCTGTTGCTGAACGTGCTGATCCCGTTCAAGCGGTTCCTGATCGGTCTGCCGTGGGCTGGGGTCGCAGCGCTGCTGGGTTTGCTCGGTTGGCGGTTACAGGGTATGCGTTTGGCCATGTTAGTCATGGTATTGGTGGTGCTGATCGCATCAACCGGCCTTTGGGATAAGGCGATGACAACCGTCTATCTGTGTGGGCTATCGGTAGCCGTTGCGATGCTGATCGGGCTGCCGATTGGTGTCTTGGCGGCCGAGCGCGACAGCCTGTGGCGTTGGGTACGGCTGGCGATTGATACGCTGCAAACCCTGCCGTCCTTTGTCTATCTGATGCCCGCTGTGATGCTGTTTCGCGTGGGCGATTTTACGGCGATGCTTGCTGTGGTGGCCTATGCGATTGCGCCTGCTATCCGCTATACGGCGCTTGGCCTGCAAGGGGTGGACCCGCGCCTGATAGAGGCGGGGCGGGCAATGGGCTGCACGAACTTGCAGATTTTGACCCGGATAAAGCTGCGGCTGGCGCTGCCCGAGATCATGCTGGGGTTAAACCAAACCATCATGTTTGCCTTGTCGATGCTTGTCATCACCGCGTTGGTTGGTACCCGTGACTTGGGGCAAGAGGTGTATATCGCGTTGACCAAGGCCGATTCCGGGCGCGGATTGGTGGCCGGTTTGGCCGTGGCTTTCATCGCTATTATTGCTGATCGCTTGATCGGGGCGGCAGCTGCGCGCGCGCGGGCAGGGTTAGGTTTGGGGGGCGGCGGCGATGGCACTTGACCGGATTCTGGCGCTGCCGTGCTGGCAGGGGGATGTGACCGCCGAGCCGCTTGCGGGTGGCTTGTCGAATGAAATTTGGAAAGTGACTGATGCGGTGGGGCCGCATGTTCTGCGTTTTGGAGTTGACTACCCGTTCCACCACGTCAACCGTGCGCGCGAGGCGATGGTTTCACGCGCTGCCCATGCCTGCAGTTTCGCGCCTGCCGTGGAATATACCACGCCGGGGGTGATGGTGACCGAATTTGTGCAGGCGCGAACTTGGGATGCCAAGGACGTAGCGCAAAACCCAGCGCGTATTGCGATTTTTTTGCGAAGCTTCCACCAGAAAATGCCATTGGTTGTTTCGGGCGAGGCATCGCTGTTTTGGGTGTTTCATGTGATCCGCGATTATGCGCGCACCTTGAACGGGTCGGTTTACAGCCGCTTCCTGCCAGAATTTACCGCGCTTTCTGCTGTATTAGAGACTGTTCAAGTACCTCTGCCGATCATCTTTTCGCATAATGACTTGTTGCCTGCGAATATACTGGATGATGGCGCGCGGCTTTGGTTGATCGACTATGAATATGCGGGCTTCTCGACTCCGCTGTTTGACTTGGCGAATGCAGCCTCGAACGCTGGTATGACGCAAAAACAGGCTCTGACATTGCTAAATACCTATTTTGAAACGCCTGCCGAACCACCACTTTTGCGGGCGTTTGAGGCGATGAAAGTTGCCGCGCTGTTGCGTGAAACCATGTGGGCGATGGTCTCGGACCTGCATCTGTCCGCGCCGGGTGTCGATTACGCGGCCTATCTCAGTGAAAACCAATCTAGGCTTGTGGCGCAAATTGACGCCTATCAGGCCCTTTACGGAAAGCTATTGCCATGACCGTGCCCTCTCATGCCCAAGTTGTTGTTATTGGTGGCGGTATTATCGGCTGTTCGACGGCCTATCATCTGGCCA
Organism: Pseudorhodobacter wandonensis; assembly: GCF_001202035.1. Lineage (GTDB taxonomy): Bacteria > Pseudomonadota > Alphaproteobacteria > Rhodobacterales > Rhodobacteraceae > Pseudorhodobacter > Pseudorhodobacter wandonensis. Next base: position 157,065 of record NZ_LGHT01000044.1, read on the forward strand.
AAGATCACGGCGCCGATGTGGTGCTGCTGGAGCAGGGCAAGCTGACATCGGGCTCTACATGGCATGCGGCGGGCTTGGTTGGGCAGCTGCGGTCCTCGGCCTCGATCACCAAGGTTTTGAAATATTCGGTAGATTTGTACAAACGGCTGAAGGACGAGACGGGTCTGGAAACCGGTTGGAAAATGACCGGTTGTTTGCGGCTTGCCACGAACCAGGATCGCTGGACAGAATATAAACGGCTGGCGACCACAGCGGGCAGTTTTGGCATGGAAATGCACCTGATCTCGGCCGATGAGGTAAAGCGGATGTGGCCCTTGATGGAGGTTTCCGATCTGGTTGGCGCCAGTTGGCTGCCGACAGATGGGCAGGCGAGCCCGTCCGATATCACCCAATCTCTGGCCAAAGGCGCGCGCATGCACGGGGCCAAGATCTTTGAGGGTGTGCAGGTAACCGGCTTTGCCATGGAGGGCGCGCGGATCACAGGCGTTCACACCAATAAAGGCACTATTCTTGCGGAAAAGGTGATAAATTGCGCCGGTCAATGGGCGCGGCAAGTTGGCGCGATGGCAGGTATTAATGTGCCGTTGCAGCCTGTGAAGCACCAATACATTATCACCGACCCGATTGCGGGCCTGTCGCTCGATGCCCCCACGCTGCGCGACCCGGACCGGCGCACCTATTTCAAGGAAGAGGTCGGCGGCCTTGTGATGGGCGGGTATGAGCCGAACCCTCAGCCATGGGTTACTGGCGATGTGCCGAATGATTGGGAATTTGGCCTGTTTGGTGATGATTTCGACCATTTTGAACAGCATATGGAGCAGGCGATGTTGCGTGTTCCGGCGCTGGCAACGGCAGGCCTAAAGCAGATGATCAACGGATCTGAAAGCTTTACCCCAGATGGCAATTTCATTCTTGGCCGCGCGATGGAGTGTGAAAACATGTATGTCGGCGCGGGGTTCAATGCCTTTGGTATTGCTTCGGGCGGTGGTGCCGGTTGGGTGCTGGCCGAATGGGCAATGACGGGCGAGGCGCCGCTGGACCTGTGGGCCGTCGATATTCTGCGGTTTTCTGATATGCACCGCGACCGGCAATGGGTTTGCGACCGCACGCTAGAGGCTTATGGCAAGCACTACACCATCGGTTTTCCGCATGAGGAATACACCAGTGGCCGCCCGCGGATTGTGTCGCCTTTATATGACCGACTAAAGGCCAAAAGGGCGGTGTTTGGCTCTAAACTCGGGTGGGAAAGGCCGAATTGGTTTGCACCCCAGGGTGTGGAGCCGCGCGATATTTATAGCATGGGGCGGCAAAACTGGTTTGAGGCGGTCGGGGCCGAGCACGCCCATGTGCGCACCCACGCGGGCCTTTTCGACCAAAGCTCTTTCGCGAAATATGAGCTGTCAGGCCCAGCCGCCGCCGACGCCTTGGCGCATATTTGTGCCGGGCATGTGGGTCGGCCAGTTGGGCGCGTGACATATACCCAGCTGCTAAATACGCGCGGCGGGATAGAGGCGGATCTGACGGTGGCGCGACTGGCCGAGGATCGGTTTTATATCGTCACCGGCACAGGGTTTCGTACACATGATTATGCGTGGATCGCAAGCCACTTGCCCGCCGCAGGCTGCACCCTGACCGATGTGACCGAGGCCTATGGAACGCTGTCCCTTATGGGGCCAAATGCGCGGGATGTTCTGGCCGCAGTGACCCAACAAAATGTCTCTAACATGGCGTTTCCTTTTGGAACGGTGCAAGACATTGCAATCGCGGGCGCACAGGTCAGGGCCTTGCGGCTTACCTATGTCGGTGAATTGGGCTGGGAATTGCATGTGCCGATCTCTGCGATTGGCGAAGTTTATGATGAGCTGATGGCGGCAGGGCACGGCTTGCGCCCTGTCGGCTATCGCTGCCTTGAAAGCCTGCGGTTAGAAAAGGGCTATCGTGCGTGGTCGTCGGATATCACGCCGAATGATACGCCGCATGAGGCAGGTTTGGGCTGGGCCGTGCGCAAGGAAAACGCAGGGTTTATTGGTGCGCAGGCCTTGGCAAATGCGGGGCCGCTGACCAAACGCTTTGCCGGTTTCACGCTTGATGACGCTTCGGCAGTTTTGGTTGGGCGTGAAACCATTTTGCGCGATGGTGTCGCCGTGGGATATCTGACCTCGGGCGGGTATGGCTATTCGATCGGCAAGTCGATTGGCTATGGCTATGTGCGCAATTCCAGCGGTGTTAGTGACGATTTTCTTGCGTCCGGCAGTTATGCGTTGGTCGTTGCCTCGCAAAGCTATCCTGCCGAAATCATCCTTGAGGCCCCGTTTGACCCTAGCAATTCACGGGTTAAGGCGTAGAACAATCGCACGGCTGGGTGAGGTTGCAGCCTCGCCCGGCATGGAAATATAGGGCGCGGTTTCTTCAATCAGGGTCAGCAGGCCTGCGCGCGTCAGGCGGTCAATCTCAGCGGCAAAACCGCCTTCCCAGACTGTGCCTTTTACGGTTGCTACGATAATCCCGCCGGTTTGGGTTATGCGGACCAGTTCGGCCAAGGCTTCGGCACCGACATGACCGGTGGTAAAGACGCCAGTACAAAGAATTGCGGCATATTGCCTGTCGGCAAAGGGCAATGCGCCGCCAAGCGCGACATTGTGCAGTTGGGAATACACGCCCTTGCGCGCCGCGACAGCCAGCATTCCGGATGAAATATCAAGCGCTTCTACTACCGGATAGCCGACAATCCCCATCCATTCGCCAACCATTCCGGTGCCTGCGCCTGCGTCCAATATGGGGCCGGCACCGCGCGGCAAATGGCGGGTAAGCAGGGCCAATGCGACCGAGGGGTGCCGATACCCCGCCTTGCGCATTTCATCCTCATAGGTTTCGGCCCATTTATCATAGGCGGCGGCCACCTCATTTGGCGCAGTTGCGGCGTAAACGGCGCCAAGATGGCCGCCATGCGTGGAATCTGCCATTTTGGCCCCCTGTCTGCTGCATAAATCATAGCCATAGCCTGCGGTTTGTGAAAGCCTAATGATAGAACGGCAAGGAGGTTGGCGATGGATGAGACTGCAGAGGTTCGCGCAATAACCGGCTCTATTCCTGCACTTTCAGGCTATACTGGCCCGATACAGCGTTTGGGCGGGTTGACCAACCGCGTGTACCGTTTGGCCGATTTATGCCTGCGTCTGCCGGGTACAGGGACTGAAAGTTATATCGACCGCGCGAATGAGGCGGTGGCCGCAGTTGAGGCAGAGAGGGCAGGTATTGCCCCCGCGGTCGTCTTTGCCGATGCGGCCAGCGGGGTGATGGTGACGCGGTTTATCGCGGGTGCAGTGACAATGACGCCACAAGGTTTTGCCAGCCGTAGCGGTGCTGTGGCACGGGCGGGCGTAAGCTTGGCGCGGCTGCACCGCTCGGGCGCTGTGTTTCCGCTTCGGTTTGAGCTGTTTGCGATGATTGACGAATACCTTGGGTTATTGGCGACCAAGAACATCGCCTTACCCGAAGGCTATCACGCCGTTGTGGCCGAGGCCGAAGGTGTGCGGACCGCCTTGGCGCGCCGGCCAATGCCGCTTGCGCCTTGCCATTGCGACCCTTTGTGTGAGAATTTTCTCGATACGGGCGCAAAGATGTGGATTGTCGATTGGGAGTATTCGGGCATGAATGACCCGATGTGGGATCTTGGCGATTTGTCGGTTGAGGGCGGTTTTACCGAGGCGCAGGATGCCGAGCTGTTGCAGGCCTATTTTGGCGCAGCCCCCAGCGCGGCCGATCATGGCCGGATGGTGATTTACAAGGCGATGTGCGATCTGTTGTGGACATTATGGGGTCTGATTCAGCTGGCCGAGGGCAACCCGGCCGAGGATTTCCGCGCCTATGCCGAGGGGCGTTTTGCCCGCTGCAAGGCGTTAATGGCGCGGCCAGAGTTTGCGCGGCATTTGGCGGCGATCTAGGCAGGAATAAAGGGGAATGCGGATGTTGGATGAGGGCGCAAGTGGCGTTTATGTGATCGCGGTGACACCGTTTTTGCCAGATGGCGCGGTGGATATGGCAAGCACCGACCGGATGGTGGATTTCTATCTGAATGCTGGGGCGACGGGCCTGACGGTTCTGGGGATCATGGGTGAGGCGCCCAAGTTGACCGAGGCGGAAAGCACGGCCTTCGTGCGGCGGATTATTGCACGGGTTGGGGGGCGTGTTCCGGTGATTGTGGGCGTCTCGGCGCCCGGATTTGCCCAGATGGCGGGGCTGACGAAATCGGTGATGGAGTGCGGGGCGGCAGGGGTGATGATCGCGCCGCCGGGGCATCTGCGGACCGATGACCAGATCGTCGGTTATTATCATCAGGCTGTGGAATTTATCCGGGATGCCCCCTTTGTGGTGCAGGATTTTCCTCTGGTCACGGGGGTTCAGATGTCGGTGCTGGTCATCGCGCGGATTGTGCGGGATTTGCCGACCTGTGTTTGCCTGAAACATGAGGACTGGCCGGGGTTGGAAAAGATCGGCACCTTGCGGAAAGAAGGCGTTTTGAACCGACGAATTTCTATTCTTTGTGGCAATGGCGGCGTTTTCCTGCCCGAAGAAATGGCCCGCGGGGCGGATGGGGCGATGACTGGGTTTGCCTATCCCGAGATGATGGTTTCGGTGGTGAAAAACCATCTGAATGGCACGCCGGATCGGGGGCGGGATTTGTTTGATGCCTACCTTCCGCTGGCAAGATTTGAGCAGCAGCCGGGCCTTGGGCTGGCCATTCGCAAGCATGTTTTGATGAAAAGAGGCGTGATTTCCCATGCCACGCAACGGCGGCCCGGGGCGGCGCTTTCGGCTGCGGGGGTGGCCGAGGTAGAGCTGTTGATGGCGCGGCTGGAACGGCGGCTGGCCGAGTTGGGATAGTAGTGTGACCGCGCGCGGACAGATCGGTAAGCTGTTGATAATAGATGAAATGTCGAAAAAATTTACCAAATATTAACCGATGACGTGCAGTGCGGAAACCGGTGCGGGTGGTGCGCAGAAGCGCACCACTACGTTAGCACAGCGCCGCCTTAGCCTTGCATTGCCCATGGGCCGTGGTGGCCCGACCCGCCGTCGGTACGTTCAAACCCGTGCGCGCCGAAAAAGTCGCGTTGTGCCTGAATCATATTGGCAGTAGAGCGGCCCGTCCGCATGATATCAAACCACGCAAGGCCAGCGGCCAAGGCGGGTACGGGCAGACCGTTCAGCGCGGCATGGGCCACCACTTTGCGCAAGGCGTTATGCGATTTTTCCAGATGCGCGGCAAAGAACGGGGCCAGCATCAGGTTGCGGCTTGGGTCTTCGGCCAGTGCGGTTGCCATATCGTTCAGCATGGATGACCGGATGATACAGCCCTCACGCCAGACCTTGGCGATTTCGGGCAGGGGCAGGGACCAGCCGAATTCGGCCGAGGCGGCCGAGATAAGCGCAAAACCTTGGGCATAGCAGAGGATTTTGCCTGCGATCATCGCCTGTTCCAATTCTGCGACGGTCAGCGTGCCACGCGGCAGCGCCTGCGGGGCGGGGCCAAACAGCGCCTCGCCTTTGCAGCGTTCGTCAAGCCGGGCCGAGGTGTTGCGGGCCATCACGGCAGCCTCGATCACCGGAATTGGCGCCGACAGGTGCTGCGCCTCGATCACCGTCCAGCGGCCTGTGCCTTTTTGGCCGGCGCGATCAAGGATGACATCGACGATAGGCTCGTTGGTCTTGTCGTCTATAACGGCGGTGACGGCTGCCGAAATCTCGATCAGATAGGATTGTAGCGGCCCTTTGTTCCAACCGGCCAACACGTCAGAAATATCAGGGGCATGAAAGCCCATGCCATCGCGCAACATGCCGTAAACCTCGGCAATCATTTGCATATCGGCGTATTCGATACCGTTGTGAACGGCTTTGACGAAATGGCCGGCGCCTGCCTCGCCCATCAGGGTGGCGCAGGGGGTGCCTTGGTATTTCGCGGAAATCGCCTCGAGGATATGCGAAACGCGGATCCAATCTGCAGTTTTGCCGCCACCCATGATCGAGGGGCCATGACGCGCGCCTTCTTCGCCACCCGACACGCCGATACCTAGGAAGCGCGGACCGCCCTTGGCGGCATTTTCGGCGCGGCGGTTGGTATCGCGGAAATTGGCATTGCCTGCGTCGATAATCATATCGCCATCGTCAAGCAGGGGCGTCAGGGCGGCGATCTGGTCATCAACCGCTTGGCCTGCCGGCACCATCAGGATAATCGCGCGCGGCGTTTTCAGTGCGGCAACCAGATCGGCCAGCGTATCGGTTGGCGTGATTTTCGGTGCAAGGTCGCCTGCGGTTTGCGCGAATTTATGCGTTACCTCGGTGGTGCGGTTCCAAACCGCGATGGGAAAGCCCTTTTCCGCGATATTCAGGGCCAGCATTGCACCCATGGTGCCAAGCCCGATAAGGCCGATGTCTGATTGGGTCATGGGAAGCCTCGTCTTAATTGGTGAAAATGGGCGTTGCAGTTTTGTGCCCTGGCTGATTTGCTAGCGGTAACGGTGGGTTTGGCTGCGGTCAAGCCAAGGGTTTTCTGGAAAAGGGTCTAGTGATGGGTTTTACCGAAGAGGCGCGGGTGCTGAATGATGCCGCGATTTTGACGATGCTGGATGCGGGCTGTGCCATGGCGCAAGAGATGGGGCAACCGCAGTGTTTGGTAATTGTAGATGCCTCGGGGGTCGATCTGGGGGTAATGCGGATGCATGGCGCCAAGTTTTTGGCGATGCGGTCGGCACGGGCCAAGGCGCAGACAGCCGCCAGCACGCGCGCGCCCAGCACAAACCTGCCCGAGGGAGTTCGGGTGGCAGTGGCGCTGGCGACGGATGGCGCGTTGACGGGCCTTGCCGGCGGTTTGCCTATCCGGATGGAGGGCGTGCTGGTGGGGGGTATCGGTGTCGGCTCTGGCAGTGGTGCGCAAGATATCGAGGTGGCCGAGGCGATGCTGGCCGCAATTGGCGCAGATAAGGTGTAGCGGATGGCGTTGTGCAGCCTTGCGCTGGCCAAGGCTGCGGCGGCTTTGGCAGCTGATCCTGATTTCAGCGGGTGGCTGGAAAAGTGCAGGCCTGCGGGTCGTTTGCGGCGGGTAGGCGCCTGTGGGTTTGGGGCAGTTTCCAGTTTTGCAAATCGGCATAATCCGTATGTCGATGGTGGGAGAGCAGCGTCGACATGAGCACGGGTTCAACAAGCCGCTATGTTTTGATGGGCGTTTCTGGCTGCGGTAAATCCTCGGTCGGGGCCGCTTTGGCGCCTGCGCTTGGGGCAGAGTATCTGGATGGCGACGATCTGCACCCGCCTGCCAACATTGCCAAGATGGCCCGCGGTGTGCCTTTGACAGATGATGACCGCTGGCCGTGGCTTGATCTGGTCGGTGCCGAACTGGCCACGCCAGACCGGATTCTGGGCTGTTCGGCGCTGCGACGGGTCTATCGTAAGCGGATCGTGGCGGCGGCGGGCGCGCCGGTGTGCTTTATCCATCTTGCGGGCAGCCGCGAACTGATTGGCGGGCGAATGGCGGCACGTGCAGGGCATTTTATGCCAACGGCTTTGCTGGATAGCCAATTCGCCACGTTAGAGCCGCCGATGGCGGATGAATTGGCGATTTCGGTCAGTATCGACCAACCGCTGCAGGCGATTGTCGCGGATATTCTGGCGCAGGTTCGCGGCTAGAAAAACCAGTGTAAACCCTGAACCGCCCGCTGATTTCATCTTGGCAAAAATACCTGAATCCGACCCTGTGTCACAGGCCCAGACGGTCGAAAACCTGATCCAGAACTTGCCAATCCGTCAGCCGCAACCGCACCGGCAGCGTCAGCACTTTGGGCCGAAATGCGGCGGGCAAACGAACGGCGTCTTTCTCGGTGGTGACAAGTTGCGCGCCAAGGTTTGCTGCCTCATGCGCCAGCCTGCGCAACAGTGCATCGGACAGGGGTTGATGGTCGCTTAGCGCCTCGGTGCGGATCACATCGGCGCCGGTCGCGCGCAGGGTGGCAAAGAATTTCTCGGGGTGGCCGATGCCGGCAAAGGCCAGTACCTTTTCGCCTTGCCAATCCATGCCCATTTGCAGCAGCTCTAGCGCGCCGGTCACATGCGGCAGGTGCAGTGCATCACCCCAAAGGTTGGAAAACTGGTCTTGTGCGGCCTTGTCACCGATAGACAAAACCATATCGGCACGGCCAAGGCCCACTGGCACAGGTTCGCGCAAAGGGCCGGCAGGCAGGCAGCGCCCGTTGCCAAAGCCGCGATAGGCATCGACGACAACGATTGACACATCCTTAACCACCGAAGGGTTCTGGAACCCGTCATCCAGCAGCACCACCTGCGCACCCGCCGCCTGCGCGGCTTGCACGCCTTGGGCGCGGTCGCGCGCGATCCATGTGGGCGCGAATGCCGATAGCAGCAGCGGCTCGTCGCCGGTATCGGCGGCGCTGTGGTGGCGTTCATTCACCTGCAAAGGGCCGCTCAGCCGCCCGCCGTGCCCGCGTGAGACGACATGGACGGCCACGCCCCGCGCCAGCAGGCGTTCGATCAAGGCGATTGTGGTGGGGGTTTTGCCTGTGCCGCCAGCGTTCAGGTTGCCGATGCAAATCACGGGAATTGCGGCCTTGAAGGCACCCGCCTTGCGCAAACGATGCGCTGTCGCAGCGGCATAGGCCCAGCCCAGCGGGGCCAGCAGGCGGGCGCGCAGGCCGGGGGCATTGGGCGGGCGGTGCCAAAAGGAGGGGGCCTGCATCATTTCGACGCGTCCAGCAATTTGCACAAGGCGGTCACGGTTTTCGCCGTTGCCTCGGCGCCATCTGATTCAACGACCCAGGCGGCCTGGGCCAGGCTGGCCGAGCGGTCGGGGGACAATAGCTCACCTACGGTTGCGGCCAGATTGCGCGTATCCGTCACAAGGCTGGTGGCCGAAGCCGAAGCCAGCCGCCCGAGCGCGGCGCCATATTGGCCGCCACGTGGCCCGTGGATGATGGCCGAGCCAAGCGCCGCGGCCTCCATCGGGTCGCGCGAGATTCCCGCAGCCCCCATGCCGCCGCCGATATAGGTTATCGGGGCGAGCCGGTACCAAAGCCCGTATTCGCCATCGGGATCGACAATCAGCACCTGCACATCGGGGGTCGGCTCTTGCTCTTGGCTGCGAGAGGCGGTGATCCAGCCTTCGTTTGCCTCGATGCGGGCGGCAAGGGCGGGGATGCGCGACGCATCTTGTGGTGAAAGGATCAACAGCAAGCGGTGCGCCAGTTTCATCGCCGAGCCGTGGGCGGCGATGACCATATCTTCTTCATTCTCGGGCAGGGCGGCGGCGAACCAGACGGGGCGTGTGGCAAGCTGTGCCGCCAGCGCTGTGCGCTCGGCCTCGTTGCAGCGCAGCAGGGCGCTGGGGTATTCCATTCGGCCGGTAATCTCGACGATTTTCGGGTCTGCACCGGCGCGGCGCAACGCAGTGGCGGCGGTATGATCAATGGCCAAAACGGCACTAAAGCTGCCCAAAAGCCCGCGCATCAGGCCCGGCCACCAGCCTTCGCGTCCGCGCATAAGGGCGGGGCGGCGGGCATCAACCAGTGCCACAGGGATACGCCGTTCATGTGCCTCATGCAGCAATGCGGGGCGCAGCTCGCCTTCGGCAAAGGCCATCAGATCGGGTTTCCAATGGTCCAGTACGGCGCGGGCATCGGCGGGGGTATCTTCGGGCGGGGGTTGCCAGATGACACCGGGGTGCCGGGTTTTGGGCTCGGTCGGGCTGGTCAGCAGGATGTTCAGACCGTGGTCTTCTTCCAGCCTGGCCGCAAGGCCGGTGATTTGCGCCAGACTGTCAGGGCCAGGGGCGTGCAGCCACACCAAAAGCCCCGTCGGCCGCGCGGGACGATCGGCCTTGCTGGCGACAGCTGCACGATTGGCAAGGTTATAAAGGGTCAGCCCAAGCGAATAGGCCATTTCAGGCGATTAGCCCCCCAGCTCTTCGGTGGCCGAGGCGGGCTCGTTCTCTTCGCGCAGGCGGTGGATATGCGCGATGAAATAGCGGGTCTGGGCCTCATCCACGGTGCGCTGAGCCTCGGCCTTCCATGCCTTATAGGCCGCGTCATAGTTCGGGAACATGCCGACGATATGGATATTGTTCGGATCCTTGAAGGCAGTGCCTTGGGTGCTGATCAGTTCGCCACCAAAGACGAGGTGAAGGCGTTGGGTCATGGGTCGCTCCGGTTTGTGCAATTTTCACTAGGGTAGCGCGAAGAGCGCAGAGGTGAAAGGGGCCAGAGGTGTTTGTTTGATGCGGCAAAGTCGCGGGGGCACAGGTAAAATGCGCCCCGTGGCCTTTGCGCCGCAAGCCCGCATTTGCATCAGGGTTGGCCGCATGGCGACATGCGGCGGGGGGCGTTGCAGCGGGTGTTAACAGCCTTGGAAAGGCATCTGGCCAAGGCTGGCTGTTAGATCAGTCTTCCCGGAAGGAACGGTTCATCTGATCCATGAATGGCTTTACCAAATAGGACAAAGCAGAGCGTTCACCGGTCTGGAAGAAGACTTCGACGGGCATGCCGGGAACGAGGGTTTTACCACCAAGTGCAGTATCGGCATCGTCGATTGCAATGCTGCTAAGGTAATAGGGCGCGCCGGTGGCTGTATCGAGGATAGCGGCTGCGCCAATAACGATGACTGTCCCTTTCAGTTCTGGCGTTGTTCGTTGGTTAAAGGCGGAAAAGCGCAGCTTTACGCTCTGCCCGATTTCTATTTGATCGACATCTGTGGTCAGCACGCGCGCCTCGACCACCAGTTCGCCATCTGGCACCACTGTCATCACCGTTGCGCCGGGTGCAATGACGCCGTTGATCGTGTGCACGGACACGTCATTCACTATCCCAGAGATTGGCGCCCGCAGGTCGGTGCGGGTTAGCCGGTCCTTTGACGCGACAAGCCGCTCTTTCAACTCGGCAAGCCTTGCCTCGACGTCGCGCAATTCCTGTTGGGCATGCGCACGGGTTTGATTGTCGAGTTCGAGAATGCGCAGCTTTGCTTCGCTGATCTGCCCGTTGACGCGGGCGATGTTAGAGACGATTTCGCCGCTGAGGCCGTCGATCTTTGCCAGATCCCTGTCGATTGTGCTTACTTTAGAAACCTCGATCAAACCTTTGTCGACAAGCACATGGGCGCGGCTGTAATCGACCGATATGATCCCCCGCTCGATCTGGTTGGCGGCGCGTTGGGCTTCTAGGCCATGCACCTGTTCGGTAAGCTGGGAGACCTGAAGGCCCAGTTGCTCGCGCTGGACAGCGCGCATTTCGCGGTCGTGGCGGAACAATCGCAGCTCGCCTTCGGCGATGTCTGCGGTTTCGGCGGCGGTCAGAAAGCCCGGCTCGAATTCGATTTCATCGGCTCCGTTGCGCTCGGCAATCAGGCGGGCACGGCGCCCGGTCAACTGCCAAAGCTGTGATTCCAGAACACCAAGCTCGGCGCGTAACTGGGTGTCATCAAGGCGGATGAGGACATCCCCTGCCGCGACATGTTGACCATCTTCGACCAGAATTTCCCCGACGATGCCACCATCGCGATGTTGAATTTCTTTTAGCTGCGATTTGACGGTGACGGAGCCATGCGCGATGACCGCCCCCGTCAGTTGGGCCCGCGCAGCCCAGACGCCGCAAGCCACAAGCAACGCCGAGGCCAAAACAACGCACATCACGACGCGAGATTTGATCGAAAATCCAGTTTGCAGAGTGCCGGTTGATTTCACGTTCATTTTTCTAGCCATCCTATTGTGCTGAGTGTTCAACCCGTGATTCCGAATTCGTGCATGTCGAGCACAAAATCATCGGACGTGAGGGTTTTGTTGCCGTCCAGGTTGATCGAATAAACCTCGTATCCATCGTCGTTGTCGCTGCTCCAGACTGAACCTGAAATAACCGTGATTTCATGCAAATCGAGGGCCAGAGAATGGATGTAGGATATTGCGCCGACATCGCTGAAATTTGCCTCTCCGTAGCCAGAGAAAAACATTTTCATCAATGTGAGGCCATCGCCATCCTGCATCAGGCGCGACAGGTCAATACGATCCCCTGTTTCGAAATCGGTAATGGTATCATTGGCTTGGCCTTTGTTGGTTATGGCGTCTATGGTCGAGAAAACGAAGATGTCCTTGCCATTTCCGCCGGACATGACGTTTACATTATCGTCTGCGACCAAAGTATCGCGGCCATTGCCGCCTATGATGTTTTCGACGTCGTGGATTTCGCTTTCGTCATCGTCACCAATTCTGAAACGATGATGTTCCAGATCGACGGTTGCGTCAGCCGCGGTCGCTGACAGGTCCACGGTGTCGGTGCCTTCGCCACCGTACAGCTTGTCGCCGCCTTCGGGTTCTGTGACGACGAAGGTGTCGTTTCCAAGGCCGCCATAGAGGTGATCATGCCCGCTACCACCCGAAAGGAAATCATCGCCAGCGCCGCCAAAAAGATCGTCGTCGCCTTGGCCACCGGAGAGGACGTCATCGCCCGTGCCGCCGAACAGCTGGTCGTTGCCCGCGTCACCATATAGTTGGTCATTGCCGTCATCACCAAACAGAATGTCATTTCCCTGACCGCCATAGATGATGTCATTGCCGCCGCCGCCAAAGATGATGTCGTCTCCGTCGCCGCCGATCAGCCTGTCATCACCATCGCCGCCCGAAATGACATCGTCGCCCTCGCGTGCATAAACGATGTCATCCCCGGCTTTGGCGTCGATGACGTCGTTTCCGGCGGTTCCGACCAGGATGTCGTCGTTAGCCGTGCCTGCTGTTTCGGTTACCGGCGCAGGGATATAGGTTGCAAACGCCGTTTGTTTGACCGATTGCTGACCATCGCTGATCGCATAGGTGAAATTGATCTGGCCTTGATAATCCTTGTCGGGGGTGAATAGCCAATTGCCATCTGAACGTTGAATTATGCTGCCCGCATTCACCGAAAGTTGGGAGATGTTCAGAACGTCGCCATCGGCGTCAACCGCGCCAGCCAGAAGTGCGGCAACCGTGATAAGCAGGGTTTCGTTTTTGCGCGCTTTGCCCAAATCCACAATGCTGACGACGGTTGGGCGGTGGTTTTGTTTTTCGTCCTTGGGCTCGGGTTGCGCAGTCTTGGCGCTGGGCGTGACCTTATGGCTATCCGATGCAATCCCTGACGTTTCATTGTGTGACGATATGTTGTCCTGCGTCGCGTCACCTTCGACGGGATTTACATCTACGACCACGGCAACGGCATGAACGGCACCAAGGGATTCATCTTTGATATACTGAAATGAATCACTTTTTCTGTTGATGATAAAGCCGAGCGGATCACTGCCAGAGCTTTCGGATTTTGGAGATGGACGGAATTTATCAAGTTGAACAACCTTGCCATCATCAGGCTGCGCCGCGGCATCGGGCTGTTCGGGACTCTGCGTGACCGGCTCTTTGTGCGCTGACGGTTTATCTTCTGGCATGTGGGGGCGTGGCGTGTGGCGGAATTCTACCTTTTCCAGTTCAGCAGACACCAGTTTGTTGGCCATAAAGGCCCATGCCCCCAAAGCCAACGGGACAATAAAGCGGGAGAGCAGCTTTGATTTTGGTGCGCTTAGGGTAAACCGCCGCACTGGCGCGATGGCAGCCTCGTCATCAGGGATGCCAAGTTTAAGCTGTTCGTCCATGTTGCTCCCCCCTGGATTTGGGCAGGGCGGTTCTTGCCTCTTGAGCGCCTTTCTCGGTCTTTGGCAAAGGCGTTACGGTGGCGCCGTCCTGAAGGATTTCTTGCTTGGTGCCGAAAGCGGTAAGTTTGCCGCCTTGCACCACACCGATCAGCCCGACTGCGACCAAGGCGCTTGGACGGTGAGCGATGACGATAGAAATGCCGCCGCGTGCCCGTACAGTGCGCAATGCCTCGTTCAGGGCAGTTTCGCCTTCGGCATCCAGATTCGAGTTTGGCTCGTCCAGCACGACAAGAAACGGCTCTTTGTAGAGCGCGCGGGCCAGACCAATGCGCTGACGTTGACCGGCTGACAGGGCGGTGCCATTCGGGCCAAGCCCTGTCTGATAGCCGTCGGGCAGTCTGACGATCAGATCGTGGACACCTGCGGCCCGTGCGGCGGCGACGATGTCATCGTCACTCGCATCGGGATCAAAGCGCGAAATATTCTCGGCTACGGTGCCTTCGATCAGCGAAACATCCTGCGGCAAGTAGCCAATGTGCTTGCCAAGCTGTTCGGTGCGCCATTGGCTGAGTTCGGCATTGTCCAGCCGGATTGCCCCGCGCAAAAGCGGCCAGACACCGACAATTCCTTTGACCAGCGAGGTCTTGCCACCGCCACTTGGCCCAATCAAGCCGACGGAATCGCCTGCCGCCAGCGACATTGTTACGTCGCTGACCAAAACGGCGCCGCTGCCGGGGGCGACGACTGTGGCGCCTTCGATTTTCAGGCTTTTGGTTGGTGCGGGCAGTGTGACTGTGGACTCGTCATCGTCGATTGTTGACAGCGTATCTTTCAACCGGCCGAGTGACCGGCGTGCGGCGGCAAAGCCTTTCCAGTTGCCGATGGCCATATCAATCGGGGCCAAAGCGCGCGAAGAGGCAACGGAACAGGCGATGATTGCACCGGCTGACAATTCGCCTTTGATCGTCAGAAATGCGCCCAGGCCCAAAAGAGCAGATTGCAGCATCATCCTGAGGACTTTGGAAAACCCGCCAAAGGTGCCCGCAATATCACTGGTGCGGGTTTGCAGGTTTAGGTGGCGCGCGTTTGCCTCTTCAAACCGCGAGATGGCGCGATGTTCAAAACCCATCGCCTTGATAATATCGGCGTTGCGGGCATTGGAATCCGCGACATTGTTGCGCGAGATGGTTGCCTTTTGCATTTCCATGCTGGCCCGGCGCGACATGATTTCCGTTGCAAGCGTCAGGCAGATCAGAACGAAAGCGCCGCCGAGGGTCAAAAACCCAAGCAGCGGATGCAGCAGATAGACGAAAGCCAGAAACAACGGCATCCACGGCAGGTCGAGCAATGCAATCGTTCCGGCGCTGGTCAGAAAGGTGCGGATCGTGTCTACATCGCGCCCACGTTCCAGCGCCTCGGCAGATGAATAGCCATAGCGCGGCATTTCAATGGAAACGCGGTGGGCAATAGGTGCCAGACGCGCATCAAATCTTGCGCCAACGCGAACCAGTATCTGGCTGCGCAGCACGTCAAACATACCTTGAAAAAGGTACAGCCCAACGGCAAGAACAGACAGGGCCACCAGCGTCGGAACGCTGCCACTGGTCAAGGCGCGATCATAGATTTGCAGCATGTAAAAGGCACCCGTAAGCGCCAAAATATTGATAAGGCTAGATAAAAAAAGCAGGAAAATGATCAGGCTGCGATATTGGCCAAGGCGCTCTGACACTTTTTCAGAGCTGGCTATTGTGCGGCGGCGCTTGTTGTTCATCTTGAAATCCAATCTTGAAAACCGTTCGGAAGCTTTTGAAGGTTGGGTAGGCCGGGCAGTTGATCAGCCAACTGCCCGGCCCTGACGGATTAGTTCACACCGCTGAAATCGGACCCTGTAAGGAGATGACGGCCAACAAGGTCTATTGAGAAATCGGCCTCGGTATCATCATCCACGTTGCCGGAAATGATTGTATGCTCTCCGTCTTCGTGGGTTTCGAAGGTGACCATCAACTGACCTGCAGCACTGAAGCTGCCTGTTGCAAACAGGACGAAAGACTGTTGCCCTGCGGCCCCATGATCCGCATCGATGCCGCTTAGATCGATCTTATCGCCAGGTGCAAAGTTGAAGATCGTGTCGCCATTTGCCGCCTCGACCGAGCCGAAGACAAAGGTATCGTTTCCGGCGCCGCCATCCATCGCGTTTACCGAAGCGTTGGCGATAATCCTGTCATTGCCCGCGCCGGTAATGACGTTTTCAAAGCCATAGATCGTGTCGGTTTCGGCCCCTATGACGACCTGACCGCGCCCCAGCAAACCGCTGCCAAGATCGACTTCGATATTTGCCGATACTGCGGCATAGTCGAGCGTATCGGTGCCGGCCTCGCCCCAATAGGTGTCACTGCCGTCATTGGCTTCGGCAATGATCAGGTCATTTCCGTCACCGGCAAAGACAATGTCGTTGCCCGCACCGCCGTCGATAACGTCATGGCCCTCGCCGCCGAAAATACGATCATTTCCGCCGTCACCGAACAACATGTCCGACCCGCCAGCGCCAACGATGTTATCTGCACCATCCCCCCCAAACATAAGGTCAGAGTCTTCGCTGCCGATCAGCGTATTGGCGTTGCTGTCGCCGGTTAGCGTTAGCCCGATGTGGTTGGCATCTGCTGTGTCTGTTGCCGGTACCGGATTGTCTGTGGTGCCGGCGTCTGCTGGTGCATCAGGCGTGCTGTCGGGCGAAGCATCGCCTTGCTGCGCGGTTTCATTTGTGGTGCCTGTTTCGGTGCCGGAGGGTGCCGCGTTATCGTTGGATGGCGTGCCACCATTGACTGTCAGGTTGCGGCCGTCGCCATCCACAATCTGATATGTTCCGCCGCTGTTAACGACGACGTGTTCGTCAGAGGTCATTTGCGACAGGTCAACCATTACATGGCCTTCGCCGGCGTTGATCGTAATCGTGTTTTGGGAAATCAACCCGGTGAAAGTGCCGCGCGTTGCCACAGTCGCATCGCCGCCGCCTGTGCTGCTTAGGTTAAAGACCAGTTCTTCGATATTGATCAGCGAGGCAACGACTGCCGTAATTCCGCCCACGGTGCGGGTAATGACCACGCGGCCGGCCTGGGCATAGGCCGCATAGGGTGGTGCCGCATTGGGGGCGATGACGTTGTAGGTTTCGGTTTGGGCATTGCCGTTGACAACAAAGGTGTCTTTGTTTCCTGCGCCGCCATCAACGGTGTCGGTTCCGTCGCCAACATTCCAGATGATGGTATCGTTTGCATTTCCACCGATGATCTGATCGTTGCCCCCTGCGCCGGTAATGGTTGTTCCGGGATTGGGGCCAGTGGCCGCCGTAACGGTTCCGGTGCTTCCCGGACCGCCTGCGGTGTAGGTGCCGCTTAGTGTGGTTGCATCACTGAATTTGACGCTGAATGGAATATTGTTCTGCCCAAGGTTTTCACCATTTTCCATGTTAGCCGTTCCGCTATCGGTATCGATGCCGAACCGCAAAACATCGCCTTGTTGGAACGTACCCGGTGCAAAGGTCAGCACCAGTTCCGACGTATCGCCAGAGGTTACAGTGATTGCAGAGGCGGCAACGTCAGAGGTGTTGCCGACACTGAACGCCTTGGAGCCTGCGCCGGATTGATCAAAGAAGCCGAGAGAACCAAGATTGATTCTGATTTCGGTGATGGATTCAGTTTCCGAAGCGTTGCCTGTGAATGCGAACGAGAAACTGTTGTTTGCGTTGTTGCTGAAGTTTGAGTTCGAGGCGACTTGGGCCACTACCTCACGCACCGCTGTTGGTGCTTCGTCGCGGGCAATCAGGATTTCATTGGCGGCCGTCCCTGTAAGGGTGGGACCGGCCTGTACCTGTATGTCAACCGGTGCGGCACTGATGCTGGCGTTTGAGGGGCCAACCGGTGGATGATCCAGAACCGTGTAGGTGAAGGAACCGGATGTCAGTGTGCTTGGCTGGCTGATCTGGATGTTGTCGAAATCAATATCGGCGACTTCGGTGAAATATGTGTTGGCGGTCATATTGCCGCCAAGTGCCAGCGTGTTGTTGCCTGCTAGCAGATTGACGGTTACCGAAACGCTTTGCCAGCCGGTATCAAGATCGGGTCCGTTGTTATTGGGGCCCAGCAGCGTATTCACGACGCCATTGCTGCCGATGGCATTTCCGTTGACCGAGACGATGACCTGGCTGTTTTCGCCTGTCTCTGTGTCGCCGCTTAGTCGGTTGCGGTAATCAAAGTTTAGCGTATAGGTGCCCGCCGTTGCCACGTTGATCACGCGGGTAAAGGCGCCGTTCATATTCGCGCTACCGTTCCCGCCGCCAAGATCAAGATGCAGCGCGCCGTTATTGCCGCCATTTCCGGCAGTGACGCGGATACCGTTGGCATTTTGGCCAGTGCCGCCAAAGTAGTTGTCTTGATAGGTGAACCCGTTGGTGTTGCTGGCGAAATTGGCGCTTAGAACGGTCGGGCCAGCGGGCGGCGTGAACACAACGTCATTGGCATTTTGCGAGACTGTGCCACCGACGGCATTTCCAATTGTGTCCACGGTTAGCGGATCACCGCTGGCATCGGTGTCATTTGCCAGTAGCGCTGCCTTGGCGATAGCAAGTGAACCACCGGTGATGTTGGTGATGACATGATCGGCCACAGCAACAGGGAAGTCGACTGCAACCACGTCGATGGTGGCTGTGGCAATCGCACTGTAGAAGGCGCCATCAAACACAGTCACCTCAATCACGCGCGGCGTGCCGTCGGGTGATACGTTTGGCCCCGAAACGCTGTTGTCATAACGCACCAGATCGATGGCGTTCTGATAGGCGGCATGATCGGCGGTTCCGCTAAGATCAACGCGGATTTGGTTGCCTACGGTGACGATGTTAAAGGCAATGCCGCTTGCCAAAGTACCGCTTGTGCCGGCAAAGCCGCTGATCGACAGGTGATCTTGGGAAACGACCGCATTGGTCAGAACGACCCGCGCGGATTCAAGGGTGGTTCCGTCAAAGTCCGTGATCACGGCCATGTTTGCAATCGGCTTTGGCCCGGCCCCTGTCAGGTAGGTATCAGAGAAGTTGACGCTTTGCGCGATAAGGCCTTGGTATTCGATGCGCACGTTGTCGACCCATGCGTATTCATTAGAGCTGCTGATATCGCTGGCGACGAAACGCAACACACCGTGATCCGTGAAAGTACCGCCCAGATTGATCGAGGTTCCATTGCTGTTGCCCGAATGGATAACCCCAATCCGTGAACCAAAGTTGACCCCATCTGCGGCGAAGTAGACATCGACACGCTCGCCGCTGTTGGCGTTTCCGTCCAAACTGTTGGTGTCGTAGCTGAAGTTCAGGGTCGCGGATGTGGCGCCGGCAAGGTTGACTTGGCGGTCGATCGTTGCGCCATTGCCTTGGCCAAATACCAGATGGTTGTTTGAAATCTGGATTTGGCCGCCGGTAGGACTACCATTGGCGTCATCTGCGGTTTCTTGCCAATCCGAGGCCCAAGGCGTTACCGACCCATTGGTGGTGATAGGATCATTATTGGCATAGCTTTGGGTGCTGAAATTGTCGCGCGGGCCAAGGGTCGTTGCTTGCCCCACCAGTGCCAACTGCGGCGCGAAGTCCAGTGTTTCATCTGCAAACACCAGTTGCTGAACCCCGACCAAAAGGTCTGTGCCCTCGTTGGCCAGCAGATTTCCATTCGCGTCAAGAAGCGGCGCGCCGTTGCCATCCAGGAAGTCGGCTGCGGTACGGTTGTCGCTGACCTTGTAGGCAACGACGGCATTGCCGCCAGCCGCCATGTAGTGGATCACCTCGACGGTATAGTCGTCACGGTTGCCGGAATAGAGTGCCCGGTCTACGCTGCCGATATCGGTTGCCGTGGTGCCAGAGGCTTCGGGATTCAGCGGATCGAATGCTTGGGTGGCATTGCCGAGGACGTAATCCTTGAACATGTTGGATTTCAGGAATTCTGTGAAATGCAGGCTGAACATTTCTGTTCCAATCGCCGCGTTCCCCAAAAGACCATCGCTGAGCACAGCATTCGGGTCTACTCGGTGCGAGGCGCCAAGATAGGCGTCATAGCTGTTATAGGCCGCTCTGGACCCCGCTGTGGTTTCGTATTGACCAATCAGCCAGTCCAGCCGGATAGACCCGCCAATGATGACATCGTTGCCATCGTTGCCGTTAAAGGTGTCGCTGCCACTGCCGCCAATGAACCAGTTGTCGGTTGTAATGGCGACTGCGTTTTGCGCCGCGTTCCCGATGAAGGTGTCATCGTTTTGTGACCCGATAACGCCTTCTACCTGTGTCATGGCCGCGTTTGGCGTGATGCCGTCCACGGCAAGCAGTGGGTTGGCCTGATTGTTCAGGTCGATAGTCTGGCCGAGCGGTGAGGCATCAAAATCATTCAGTTCAAGCAGGTCAAAGCCGGTATCCGTTTTGCCGTCGCCGCCCAAAACTTCGTCTGGTCCACCGCCAAGTGCCTGAGACAGGCGGCCCGGACGCAAGATGTCGTCGCCGTCACCACCTGCGACAATATCCTGGTCATCGCCGCCGACGATAAGATCGTCGCCGCCGTCACCATTCAGAATGTCACCAGAAGCGCCGCCATCGATATAGTCATTGCCGTCGCCAGCGCGGGTGAAGGGGTCGGTGTCGTCGCCGCCAAACAGCACATCGTCACCGCCATTGCCGATCAATTCGTCGATGCCGGTCCCGCCATAAATGGTGTCATTGCCGTCGCCGCCAATCAGCAGATCGGTGCCACCTGCAGCCGATTCCGAGCTGTCGCCATAGATGAGGTCATCACCCGCGCCGCCATCGGCCACTTCGGGGCCATCACCGCCATAGATCGTGTCATGCCCGTCGCCGCCGTTCAGATAGTCGCCGCCGTTGCCGCCAAAAATCAGATCGTTACCGGCATCGCCGTAAACCGCATCATCGCCGGCGCGGGCGTAAATGACATCGTCAAAATCTGTGCCGACGATGACCTCATGCGCGTCGGCGCCGCTGCCCGGTTCGCCATCAAGCTGATCGCTGACAGAAAGGGCGACACGCATATCCACAATGAATTTTTGCGCCCCTGCTGCCATGATCCCTGCAAAGGTCAACAACTGGCCGTTGCTGGCGGTGGTGCCGCCTGCGTCGGAATAGATGCCGACACCGTAGTTTACCGAGCCATCATGGTTCAGCCCGTTTGCATCATTTGCATGTTGGGCAACCACCTGACCATAGCGGTGCTGGGACGCGCCGATAAACTTGCCTGTCGAGTCATAAAAGGCCGCGCCGGTCGGTGGCACTGTGCCTGCCGCTGCCAAAAGCGTTGTGCCATTTGAGGCGTAAAGGTTAACAGCGGTCGGAATGCCGGCATAGGCAACGTTCAATTGGTTGTAATAGGTCACGCCCGGATCAAACGTATTGCCTGCAAGCACCAGAACCATGCCATTCGCGCCGTAGAGATCTACTGCGGATGGCCACGTCGCGTTCAGGCCAAAATCGTGATACACCTCGGAATAGCCAAAGACGTTGCCGTTCAGATGGGATGTACCTGTCGTGCGCTCGACGATATCCTTGAACTGTTCTGCTTTGACTTGCTCGTCCATTTCCTGCCCAAACAGGCGATAGAGATAGTAGAACCTGTCGCCGTCTTTCAGCGCGGAAATCTGGTCAACAAAGATGGTGTTGAAGGTTGCGCCCAACAGGCCGCCATTCACGTGAACCTCGGCCAAACCGCCCAGCCATGCGTCGATCAGATTGAAGTCCTGGTTGCCACCGTTCAGGAAAGTGATCGCCTCGGCGACACCATTGGTTCCGCCAAGCTCTGTCACGACAATAGCGGCGGCAGCGCTGTCACCATTGGACGCGTCAATGATTGCTTGGGCAAGATCGACATTGCCATCAAGCGCATAGGCGGCAATGAAATTCACCAGCGACTCGCTATGCTGCATATTGTTGCCGAAATCGGACCAAGAGGTATAGGCACCGAGATCAAGCGCCACGCGCATTTCGTTGAAGGTTGGCAAGCCGATGTCACGGCCCCGCGCGATGTTGATTGCGGCAAGGTCGAGCGGCATGCCAAGCAGACCCTGATTGAGGGCAGGCGTGATGAATTCGTCAATTTCGTTCATTTGTTGGCGCGTCTGGCCCAATGTAATCGCGTCTGGTCCCAGCTCGGCGTAAAGCTCGGGTTTTAGAAAGGCTGCCTCAAGCGCATAGCTCATGATCTTGCTGGTCAGGCCGCCATCGGGGTCGATGACATCGATCGTCTCACGCAGGGTCGAATGGCCATAGCGATAGGCGTTCTGGGCAAATTCCAGTGTAATCGAAGAGTCGCGGCCAGAGTTATAGCCGACAAACTCGCCGATATCGGGGGTGACGGCCCCTGCGAACTGGTCGGTCGCCACGTGGTTATACTCGGTCTCGACGATCAATCTGGTGCCTTCAAACACCTTTTCCAAGTTCCAGGACAGATAGCCATCTGCACGCGTCATCAGGCCGACTGCGCTGATCGGTGTGCCGTTTTGCTGGTTGCCTTGGGCGTCAACGATAGGTGGCGTGCGAATGAAATCGACAAAGTTCGGATCCGTCGCCGTCGTTGTACCGGCTGGAACGACATAGATGTCGCCATTGATGTCGCTGGCCAGCAGGCCCGAGATGGCCTCAAAATGACCACCGACCACGCCAACAAGCGCAGGATTAACAATAGGCGTGCTGATATGGGTAACGGCTGTCATCCATTCGTCAGCGATAGAGTGGTCTGCACCTGACTTGTGGTCGTCCTGCCGCAGAACCCATGTTTCGATATTCTGGATCTGAAAGTTGTGCTCTTCGTGGAAGACGTGGTGGATGGTGGTTAGGCCGACGTTTTCATTCACCCGGCCATCGCCCGAAAGATAGTGATCGCCAACCGAAGCAAGCAGGATTTCACTGACGGCAGTATGATCGACAGCCGCCATGCCAACCATGCCGAACAAGGTTGAATAGATGCTGAAATCAGCGAAATTCACAAAGGGTGCCAGTGCGCTTGCACCGGTGAAAGTTGCGGCAGGGCTGCCGGGGCCCATGGCACCGGCAACAAGATCCAGCTGCAGGTCGCCGTTGACCGCCTGAGAAAAGACGCCCAGTGAGGTTGATCCGGGGCCGGCGGTCTGAAGAATGGCATTGAGCGTTGCGATGGACGTATCGACGACTGCCGCCACATCGGCCGCATCCATGCGCGCGCCGTCAAACCGCGGATTCATATCAAGCAGCAGGGCATGGCCCGAGGTGCCGGAACCGTCGATATGGCCGCTTGCGTCACGGTTGCGAACGTCGCCGATATCTTCCCACGTCAGGTCATCGCGGCCTGTTTCAATCAGGTGATCGCGCAGCGCGTTGACTGTGACGAGTGTTTGGTTTGTCTCGACGCCATCCCAACGTGTCCACGTGTTGGCAAGCGTGTTGCTGTCAATAAGCCCGACACCCGGTACATAGGTGCCGGGGTTGTTGGGGTCTTCGACCCATTCGCGCAGCAACGCGCCGATTTGTTCAACCGAACCGTAGCTTTGGCTTTGATCGACGAAAGGAGAGGTGTGGTTGATATAGGTTGGTGCGCCATTTTCATCGACACCTTGTGGTGTGGCGCGGGTAATGGTGATTTCAGTCGTTGGCCTTCCGTCAGGGCCGATCACGCCATAGAGCGGATCATCCACCGCCAAGGCGATTTTGATCTTGGCGGTGGTGCCTGCATCGGTCTGGCCATTTTTGGCGATGAAATCGAGGCCATGGTCAAAGAACTGGCCAAAAATGGCGAAAAAGCCATTCGTTGGCGCCACGCCCGGATTGGTTGATCCGATGAAGCTTTCGGTGTTGTTGGCGTTTTGGTGATCATCAATGCCAAGCGTGGCCAGCATACCATAGTCTTGCACGATCGCAACGCCTTCGACGGCACCAAGTTTGAAATTCGCCAGACTTGGGTCTTTGCCTTGGGTGTAGGCGGGGTTGAGCGTGATGCCATCGTTCAGGTACATCGTGTTGTAGACGATGTGATTGGGGTTAAGCCCTGCGGGAATTGCATCTGCGGCGAACAAGTCGCCAACCGTCAGCATATCAACGCCGGCGGTTGTGATTGTTTGGGTGATCATGCGCGGCGTATAGTCGATCACATTGCCAAGACGGATGTCGGCGGTTTCGGCGGCAGGAATTGCGCCGCTTTCCCAGACGGCCGCATCGGTCGCGGTTCCGTTGATCGAAGTTGGCGCATAGCCTTGGGCGATTACAGCTGCAAGATCGGCCGCGTTGTTTACGCCGACCGATGCAAAGCCGTGGTACTGCAAATCCAGCTCGCCGCCCGACATAAAGATGTGGGAGGTCATAGGCGACAGCGGGCCCGAGGTGGTGGAATCGATATGCTCGCCCGTGGAATCGAGAATAATGAGTTGCGTCTGTTCCTGGGTTTGAATGTCGATTTTGTTCCAGGTCACAAACTCGCGTCCGCCCTCGATAACATGTGTCGCGGTGATGACATCTTGGGTGGTGCGCGAAAAATACTGAATCGTATAGGTGACGCCGCTGATCGGGGATGTGTAACTTCCGGCTGTTGTAGGGGCAGAGTCGGATACAGTCGAAGTTGTCGTGGTCGAGGTTGGTGTAACCAGATCCAGCGCAGCGGAGAGATCTGGCTGCGGGGTTCCGGCCGTTACTGACGCAACAGTGGCAGGGTTGCGCACGGCAAGCGGATCAAAAGCCTGTTCGACAAAGGTATAGTTCAGACCCAGTTTGCGCACAAATTCTGCATCGGCTGCGCCCCAAGTATGATTGACCAGCAGCAAATTGTTATCAATGCCGCTATTGGTTCTGATCCCTTGCGATGCGGTGATATGCGCGTAAGAGGTTCCCCAGTTGCTCTGCGCTTGCTGGGGGGTAAGGCCGGTGCCATCCCAGATCAAGGCGCCGCTTTGGTTGTAGATCGCGCCCGTTCCGTTCCAGTCAATGATGGCATTGCCGCCGGCATCAAACAGCGGCAGAAAATTCACCTGGGCGAGAACAAACTCGATATCGCTTAGGTTAAAGTTAAAGGGCTTCAAGGATGTATTGATAGGCATTTTACTGTCTCCCGATGTAGCCGAGTCCGCAGACTGCCAAGCTTGAGTTCTGATTAATTTCCAGCCGCCCACCGGCCCCGAAATGAGCCAGACGCGCTAAACACTTGAATTCAGGTCAGGCCAAAAACGATGCGCGGTAATAAAGTGGCTTCGGAATTGGCAAATATTCAGTCGAGTTGAGACGCTTGATCGAGCCAAGGCATCGATCTTGCGCCATTTTAAGACTTTAGCCCCGTCGGAAAAACGGCACGCTGTTTTGGCGGGCCGTGCAGGGAATGGCCTGCATCACACGGTAATTTCCAAAGAATTTGGTCCCTATTGCTGCCAAAAAGTGTTGGCTGCGCAAAACCGAGCGGCGCAGTGCGCTTTCATAGCGGGTTAAGAATTTCGGAAATGCGATTTGAATCATTTTGCCCCCCAGCAATGATGTTCAAAAAAATTATTCAATCTGCGCATCAAATGCGCTTTGGCGAACTGCCTTTACAAATACATCGCAATTCACATCCTCTTCAGCAGTGAAGAAATGCAAATAGACAAAGATTTATTGAATAGGAAAGCAGGTCTACGTAGCAACTGAGTTGCCAACCTGCAAAGATATACCCCACGCAATCCTTGCCTCACTGTTCATCAAGTTTGGCAAGTTGCGCGAATAAGGGTAAGTATCTTAGGTCTGGCAAATTAACCGGATATTAAGGATTTTGGTCTGTAGCAAAACCTATAGTTGTATAGGACTTTAGTCTGATAGCACTCTCCGTTGGTCTCATACGCGCGGGAAAAAAATGACAGATACAATTGCAACGCCGAGAAAAATCAAAGACCAGTTTTTGGCCGTAAGTCTAATCAACCAATTCCTTTTTGCGCTGGGCGGGGTGCTTGCGGTCTCGATGGTTGCGCTAACGATTTGGGTTAACAGTTTGGCAACAATCCGGATACTGGATGCGACGGTCGGAACCCATGCGTTCTATCTGCAAAGCCTTTTACAGCCCCATGTTCAATCCCTGGCAAGAGAATCAGATCTTTCTGCCGCAGAAACCAAGGCCATTCGTGGGCTGCGCGATGATTTTTCCGAGCATGGAAATTTCATGACCGTAAAAATCTGGCGCACGGATGGGACGCTGGCCTTTGCCGAAGATCAGGAACAGATGAACCTGGAGCATTCATCCGAAGAGGTGAAAGACGCGCTTGCGGGTAAGGTGATGGGGCGGCTTAGCGACCTAGAGCAGGACGAGCACGCAAAGGAACGTATGCTTGGCCAGCGGCTTTATGAGATCTACGCCCCTCTTTATGATCTTGAGACGGGTAACATCATAGCCATCGGCGAATTTTATCAGAATGCCGATTACGTGGGGCAGGCCTTGCTGGGCGCGGCAAAGGATAACGCGCTGATCTTTGCTGTTGTCGGGATGATATTGTTCGCAATTCTGGCGACGATTGTGCGCACCGGCAGCCGCACGATCGACCGACAGCGTGACGATCTTCAGGCGCGTCTGGCCGAAATGGAAACGTTGAACCAAACCAATCAGAGCCTGAACAATCGCATCAAGGATGCGATGATGAACGTGACCAGAAACGACAGTAAATTGCAAAGAAGGCTCGGGTCTGATCTACATGATGGTGCCGCCCAGTTGATCGGTTTTCTGCTGCTGCGGCTTGATCAATTGGATACATATCTGCGGACGGCGCGCAGCAAGGATAAGGCACTTGCAGTCGAGCTTTTGGCCGATATCCGCGACTCGGCGAACCAGGCGATGACCGAGATCCGCGCGGTTTCTGAAGGTTTGGTCGCGCCTTACCTTGAAAGCGGTCAATCACTGGAGACGGCGTTGCGCGCGGTTATCAGAATGCATGAAAACAGAACCGGCACACGCGTTGCATTCCGATATGAGATCGAAGACCCGACAATTTCCGAAACGTCAACGCACACGCTTTGCCGCATTGTGCAAGAGGCGTTGAGCAACGCCTTCAAGCATGGTGAGGCCAAAATGCAAGAGGTGGTTGTCACCGGCCAAGATGATAGGCTGACGCTGCGTATATTGGACGAAGGACCGGGGCCGTATACGGAAAACCCATCTCGGAAGTCTGTTCGCCTCGGGCTGCAGGGCATGCGGTTTCGGACAGAATCACTGGATGGTCGTTTCTCAATAGAGGCGCGCGAGCCATCGGGAACCGCCGTTACATGTGTCTTTTCAACAGCAGCGCTTGCAACCGAATTTCGAGTGAATTGATCCCGTTTTGGAAACAATGTTTCAAAATATGGGTAATTGTTAAAGCTTTGGAAACAATCGTATTATTATCTTGATTGGATGGCCTAAACATGTCGATACTTGGTGACGTATCGAAACCTAGGGGCAGGCGTAAATCGTTTGCTTTCTTTGACCCAAATTGAAAAAGTTATTTGTTTTGTGACCTTCCAGAAATGGGAGTTTTGAAGTTTCGGGAATGTTATTGGCATGGGTTTTCTGACTGTAGCAGTTGTCGACGATCACCCGATCTTTCGTCAGGGCTTGGTAAGTGTTTTTGCCAACAACATGAAGTTCAAGGCCGTTTACGAAGGCAGTTGTGCCAATGATGCAGTCGCGCTTGCGATAAAGCACGGGCCCGATCTTTTGATTCTGGACATGGATATGCCCGGTGGCGGAATGAATGCGCTGAAAGAGATCACAAAGGTCGCGCCAGAGGTCAGATGTGTCATGCTGACGGTCTGTGATAGTGCTGACACGGCAATTCAGGCGCTAAACGAAGGTGCACGAGGCTATATTCTGAAAGGCGTTGGGGCGGCCGAACTGGTTAGCGCGATTGAGACTATTATGGCAGAGGGTACCTTTGTCTCGCCTACGTTTGCGGCAAGATTGCTGCAAGCTGCGCAAACCCCGCATCGCGAAAAGGCGCTGAGCAATAGTTTGTCAATTCTTACGTCCAGAGAGATTCAGGTTCTCAAGGCGCTGGAAACCGGTCTAACCAACCGTGAGATTGCCGAAAGTCTGGCAATTAGCGAAAAGACCGTAAAGCAATACATGACGAATATCATGCAGAAGTTTGGCGTGACCAATCGCGTTGCGGCGGTATTCGAGTTTCAGAAAATTCGGGGAACTGAAGCCCATCATACCGGGGTAAACCGCCAATAATCGCTTTGGGGCAATGGGTGCATTCCGAACAGGGGCGATCTGCATTGCTGGGTGGCCTTGGGGGGCTGGGCAACATAGCAACGCCGGAATACCTTGTTTTCAATTGGCCCAAGGTTCGGGGTTTTTCAAAAGGGGCAATTATGCCCCCGATTGGTGGAACGATTTTACCGGCGCAGCCCGCCACGTGGATTGTTGCGGATTGCGATCTTAGGATTCTTCGCGGAACTGGGCGTCATATAGTTTTTTGAACGCGCCGTTCATTGCGAGAAGCTCTTTCAGGCTTCCTTGTTCGGTTACCTGACCTGCCTCTAGATAGCAGATTTTATCTGCGTTCATGATGGTCGCAAACCGGTGTGCGATGACAACTGTGGTTACGCCCAGACTGACGCGCTCTAATGCGTCGCGGATATAAGCCTCGGACTGACTGTCGAGCGCGCTGGTGGCCTCATCCAGCAAAAGGATCGGTGCGCGGCGCAGAACCGCACGGGTGATCGACAGCCGTTGCCGTTGGCCGCCAGACAGGAACGCGCCGTTTTCACCGATCTGCGTTTGGTAGCCTTTGGGCAGGCTTTCGATGAAATCATGGGCGTGGGCCACGCGGGCGGCCTCGATGATTTCTGCATCGGTGGCATCGGGGCGGGCAACACGCAGGTTTCCGATCACAGTGTTGGAAAACAGGAATGTATCCTGCCCCACAAAGGCAATTTTTTTCCGGAGCGACGCAAAGGTTGCCTGCCGGATGTCACTGCCATCAATGCGGACCACGCCTTCGACCGGATCATAGAGTCGCAAGAGCAGGTTCAGAACGGTAGATTTGCCACCACCCGAAGGGCCAACCAGCGCGGTTGTCTTGCCGGCCTCAAAGGTCAGGCTAAGGTTTTTGATGACCGATGGGCCGTCAACATAGCCAAAGGACACATTTTCCAACGTCACTTCACCCGGCCCTGTGGCCAGTTCTTTCGCATCAGGGGCCTCGATAAGGGTCAAAGGCATGTCCAGCAGGCTGTACATCATGCGGACACCGATCATGCCGCCTTCGATGGTAACCCGCATCCGCGACAGCCGCTTTGCCGGTTCATACGCCATCAAGAACGCCGTAACGAATGACATCAACTGCCCTGCCGAACCGGCCGCTTGCCCGGCAATACTGGTGCTGCTGAGGATAACAATTGAGGCAATGGCTGCACCGGTAAGCGAATCCATCAGGGGCGAGGTTGCCGATTCAAGACGAACCATCTTGTTCGAGCGCTTTTCGACTTCTCGTACAGCTTTAGCCATACGGTTTTGCATCAGATCTTCCAGTGCCAAGGTCTTGATAACCCGCGCGCCGGTCGAGGTTTCTTGTACGACTTTGATGATCTCGGCCAGACCGGCCATTTCTTGCGCCATGATGGCACGGACTTTGGTCAGGATCATGCGCACGCCCAATACCGCCGCCGGGCCAACCACAAGGCTGATAAGTGACAAGATGGGTTGCTGATAGAACATTACGGCGACCAGCCCAAACAAAGTCAGTGAATCGCGGATAAAGCCGGTTACCACAACGTCAATCACGTTGCGTGCCATTTGCGCGCTTTGCGTCACGCGCAGCAGCAGATCAGAGGATTCCGTCGTGTTGAAAAAGCCGATCCCTTGGCGCAGCAGACGCTTGAACAGCAAGGTTTGTTTCTCGGCCACGATCCGGTTGCCGGCGCGGGCCATCAAAACGGTTTGTGCAAAGCTGGCAAAGCCTTTTGCCGCGAAAATCAGGAAGACACCGGCGGCGACCATATAGACCCGCGACGTATTGTCGGAGTCTGTCATGGCATCGACAATTTCGCCCATTATCCAGGCGGACAGCGCTGTGGTACCAGCGACCAAAACCATTGCGAAGATGGCGGCCCCATATTTTCCTTTGTGCTCGGGCAAGCTTTCGGAAAGCAAACGCCACAGCAAGCTGTCATCCGTGAGGCGGCTCAGAAAGTTAAAACGCCTGTTTTTCATATTCATCTCGTTTTAGCCCCAATAGCCGTGCCAATCTTTCGAGCATACCCAACGCAATGATGCACCGGGCCGCCTGCGATGCATTCAGCCAGTTGTCGTCGTTTACGACATTCAGTTCGATAGACCAAGAGGAACAGCTGTTCAACCTGCACGCCTAGTTCGTGGGCAAATACCGCCCATCCGGCGACACGGGGAACCGAACCAAAGCGCAAGTCATATATTGCGCCGAGTTGGTCAGATCGTGCCAATGGGCGGCATCAGTTTGGAACAGTGTGGCTTGCGCAAAGTGCTGACCGATGGTCCACTGCGCGGTATCTTGAAAGGCATTTGCCGTTCTGGATTGCCGGTCGACTGTGACGGGCATTGCCGATCGTTATGCCTGCCATATTCTCATTTTCCGATAGGTTGAGGTTCCAATGACCCAGAAATCCCCGAACATGATTATCGCGCCGTCACTGCCCGGCCCGCATCAAGGCTATATGCCGGGCTTTGGTAATGACTTTGAAACCGAAGCACTGCCGGATGCCTTGCCCCAAGGTATGAACAGCCCACAGAAATGCAATTATGGCCTGTATGGAGAACAGCTTTCCGGTACAGCATTTACGGCACCCAGCCACCAGAATGAGCGGACCTGGTGCTATCGCATACGTCCTTCGGTAAAGCATTCAGGCCGTTATACGCGCATCGATTTGCCGTATTGGAAATCTGCGCCGCATGTGGTGCCAGATGTGACGAGCCTGGGCCAATATCGTTGGGACCCTGTGCCGCATTCAGATGCCGGTTTGACCTGGCTGACAGGTATGCGCAGCATGACCACGGCGGGTGATGTGAACATACAGGTGGGCATGGCCAGCCATGTCTATCTTGTCACCGAAAGCATGGTTGACGCCTATTTCTACTCGGCTGACAGCGAGCTGTTGGTTGTGCCGCAAGAAGGACGCCTGCGCTTTTGCACCGAGTTGGGTATCATTGATCTTGCCCCCAAAGAGATCGCAATTCTGCCGCGCGGCTTGGTGTATCGGGTAGAGGTGCTGGAGGGCCCGTGCCGCGGTTTTGTTTGCGAAAACTATGGTCAGAAGTTTGAATTGCCCGGCCGAGGCCCGATTGGCGCAAATTGCATGGCAAACCGGCGTGATTTCAAAACCCCAGTGGCCGCCTTTGAGGATCGTGAAGTTGCGTCAACCGTTACGATCAAATGGTGTGGCCAATTCCATGAAACCCAAATCGGGCATTCGCCGTTGGATGTGGTGGCGTGGCATGGCAATTACGCACCGGTGAAATATGACCTGCGCCACTATTGCCCTGTTGGCTCTATTCTGTTTGATCATCCCGACCCTTCGATCTTTACGGTTTTAACCGCGCCATCGGGCAACCCCGGTACGGCCAATATCGATTTCGTGCTGTTCCGCGAACGTTGGATGGTGATGGAAGATACCTTCCGCCCGCCGTGGTATCATAAGAATGTCATGTCGGAATTGATGGGCAATATTTACGGGCAATATGATGCGAAACCACAGGGTTTTGTGGCGGGTGGTCTGAGCCTCCACAACATGATGTTGCCACATGGGCCGGACCGTGAGGCGTTCGAGAAGGCGTCGAATGCAGAACTGGCGCCAGAGCGGCTAAGTGAAACCATGTCTTTCATGTTTGAAACGCGCTTTCCGCAGCATCTGACGGGCTTTGCGGCCAATGAGGCACCCCTGCAAGAAGATTATATCGATTGCTGGGCATCGCTTGAAAAGAAGTTTGACGGCAGCCCCGGAAAGAAGTGAGGCAGCAAACACCTGATCGCGACGAACACGCGCCAGTAGGGTGCAACCCCGCGCCCAAGGGTGCAAAGCCGCTGCGGGTGGGTAACCGCAGCGGCGTTATTTTATTCTGCCGCCTCAAGCGCTTTTGGGCGGCTGATTGCATCCAGCCTGTCGCGCAATGATTGTTGTTCGGCGTTCAGCAGGGCGATGCGTTCAGCAAGGATTTCGGATGAAGGAATTGTTTCTTCAACATCCGCCTTGCCAATAAGACGCCCGAACAGACGGCCCAACAGGCGGCTAAGATCGTCCATGATCAGATAGAAGGACGGCACGATCACCAGTGACAGCACAGTTGACACAATGATCCCGCCAATCACCGCTGTAGCCATTGGTGCACGGAACGATCCGCCTTCGCCTACGCCCAAAGCCGAGGGCAACATGCCCGCAGACATGGCGATTGAGGTCATCACGATGGGACGCGCGCGTTTATGGCCCGCTTCCATCACAGCTTTGACGCGCTCCATGCCTTGCGCCCGCATTTCGACGGCAAAATCGACCAGCAGAATCGCGTTCTTTGTGACGATCCCCATCAGCATCAATATCCCGATCAAGACCGGCATTGATACTGCCGATCCGGTCAGGATTAGCGCCGCAGCAACGCCACCAATCGCCAAAGGCAATGACAAAAGAATGGTAAAGGGCTGAATCACCGATCTGAACAACAAGATCAGCACGGTCAGCACCAGAAACAGGCCCATCAGCATTGCGTTGCCAAAAGATGCTAGCAGCTCATTTTGCACCTCGGCATCGCCGGCGGGGGCGACGCGTACAGAGGGCGGCAGTTGCACCGAGGCGATGATGTCATTGAACCGCGTCGTCGCTGTGCCAAGCGCAACACCTACTGGCAGGTTCGCCCCGATGGTCGCCAAGCGTTCACGGTTCAGCCGGTTCACGGTTGACGGGCCTTCGGAAATCGCAATATCGGCCACGGTAGACAGCGGTACGACGGCGCCGGTTGAGGTTGTCAGTTTCAACGCGCCCAGCCGGGTCAGATCTTCGCGGGCTGCATCGTTCAGGCGCACGCGCACCGGAATTAGCCGGTTGTCGATGGACAGTTTTGCAAGCGCCGCATCAACGTCGCCAATCGTGCCCACGCGGACCACTTCGGCGA
This sequence comes from Pseudorhodobacter wandonensis, assembly GCF_001202035.1. Lineage (GTDB taxonomy): Bacteria > Pseudomonadota > Alphaproteobacteria > Rhodobacterales > Rhodobacteraceae > Pseudorhodobacter > Pseudorhodobacter wandonensis. The sequence goes on from NZ_LGHT01000044.1 coordinate 189,845, forward strand.
TTTGCGCCGAGGTAATGCCCAGCCGTGCTGCCTCATCCGCCCGTGGGCTGATTTGGATTTCGGGCCGTGGCAAAGCACCGGAAGATGCAACACTGGCCAAAAGCGGTTCGCCCGAAAGCGCCTTTTCCAACCGCCCGACCGCTTCATTCAGATCGGCCTCATTGGTTGACAGGATAGAGAAAGACAGATCCCGCTCGCCCCGGTCATTCAGCTTAAAGGCGCGAATATCGGGGATTTTGGCCAGACGTTTGAAAATCTCGGCCTCTATTTCGTTTTGCGGTACTGTTCGGCCTGTGCTTTCAACTTTCGGGATATAGGGGCCGATCAGCGGGGTTTTCGATGCAATTTGTGACAGCTTGTACAAAAGCGAATGGTCAAGCCGCGCCAGCAGCACGGTGACAGAGGCACGGCGAATGTCGAGGTCGCCAGTGGGCGAAGACCCGCCCAGCACGAACACATTATCCACCCAGTCAATGGCCTTGATTTCATCGACCATCGCTCGTGTCGTTTTATCAGTCTGCTCCAAGGTGCTGCCCGGCGGCAGTTCGACCGAAATCGGAATGCGGCTGACATCTTCTGGCGGAATAAACGAGCCGGGGATTTGCACCATGAAGTAGATGGAAACTGCCAACACCCCGATGGCGCCGACCAAGGTCAAATAGCGAAAACGCAGGGTTTGCCGGATCATCCGCAGATAGCCGCGCATGATTGGGCCGTCTTCTTGGCCTTCGGCATGGGCATCTTTGTCGCGCATCAGATAGGCCGCCATCATCGGCGTGATAAGCCGTGCGACCAGCAGCGAAAACGCAACGGCAATGGCTACAGTCAGGCCGAATTGTCGGAAATACTGGCCGGGGATACCGGGCATGAACGATACAGGCACGAAGACCGCGATAATGGTAAAGGTGGTGGCAATAACCGCCAGCCCGATTTCATCAGCCGCCTCGATCGCGGCGCGAAACGGGGTTTTACCCATGCGGATGTGGCGGGCTATGTTTTCGATTTCCACAATCGCGTCATCGACCAGGATACCCGTGGCCAGCGTCAGCGCCAAAAAGGATACAAGGTTCAGCGAGAACCCCAGCATGTCCATGACCCAAAAAGTCGGCACGGCAGACAAGGGCAGCGCAACCGCTGCAATCAAGGTTGCCCGCCAGTTACGCAGAAACGCCAAGACCACCAGAATGGCCAGCAGTGCCCCTTCTAGCAAGGTGTGAATCGCAGCCTCATAGTTGCCGTAGGTGTAAAATACCGTTTCATCGACAAGCGTGATTGTGACGTCGGGGTTATTTGCCCGCAGGGACACAAGCTGCTTATTCACCACCTCGGCGACCGATACCTCGGATGCGCCTTTGGCACGGAACACGGCAAAGCTGACAACCTGATTGCCATTCAGGTTGGAAAAGCTGCGCAATTCCTCATTCGTGTCAACGACATTGCCCAGATCAGACAGGCGCACATGCTGACCCGAGGGCAGGGCGATGTTTGTCGCGGCCAAGCGTTGCACGGTGGCAGCATCGCCCAAGGTGCGGATTGCCTGCTCGCCTGTCCCCAACTCGGCCCGCCCCGAACCGGTGTTGGCATTTGTCAGGCGCAACTGCTGGTTCACCTGTGCGGCTGTAATGCCAAAGCTGTTCAATCGTGTCGGGTCCAGCTCGACCCGTATTTCACGATTTGCGCCGCCGTAACGATCGACACGGCCGATACCGGGCCTGCCCTGAAGCGACCGGGTGATCACATCATCCACAAACCACGACAGCTCGGCCAAGGACATATTCGGCGCGCTGACAGCAAAGGTCATAATCGCCTGACCTTCGACGTCGATGCGCGTGACAATTGGCGTTTCAATCGAACCGGGCAAGTCGCCACGGATCTGGTCTATGCCGTCCTTGGTGTCCTGCACCGCTTTGTCGGTCGGGGTTTCCATGTTGTATTCGACCACAGTGGTCGAAATACCGTCATTCACCGTCGAACGTACGTTCTTCACGCCATTGATGCCGGCAACCGCATCTTCGATCTTTTTGGTGACTTGGTTTTCCATTTCAGCAGGGGCCGCGCCCGGCTGCGTGACTGTCACGGCGACAAGGGGCACGTCAATGTTGGGAAAGCGGGTGATCGGCAGCGCGTTAAAGCTTTGCCAACCCAGCATCATGAGCAAAAAGAAGGCGAGCAGCGGCGCAACTGGGTTGCGGATGGACCATGCTGAAAAGTTCATTTCAGACCCCCTTAATTCGTGGCGGGAACCGGATTGATCCGGTCGCCATCGCGCACAAAAGCCCCGGCTTTGGTGACGATACTATCGCCTGCCTTTAGCCCTGACAAAATTTCAACCCAGCCGGAATCGCGGATGCCGGTTTGCACAGGCACCTGTGTTACAAGGCCGTCCCGCACCTGTTTGACTGTTGCGCCGTCTGCGCTGCGTCCGACCGCGGTGACAGGCACTGCAAGGGCCTGACGTTCGGCAACCAGAACCTCGGCGTCAATAAACATGCCCGACCGCAACTGGCTGGGTTGATCCAGCGAAATGCGGGCGCGGCCCAACCTTGTTACGGCATCAATCGTTGGTTCCACCAACCGCACAGTTCCGGTCAAGGGGGCATCGGTGCCAACCAGAGACAGCACAACCTTTTGCCCCGCTGCGATGCGCAAAATATCGGATTCGGCGATATCGGCATCCATTTCCAACGCGCCATCGCGGATCAGCGTAAACATCGGCGCACCTGCGGCCGAAGCAATAGAGCCTAGAATGGCGTTGCGCTGTGTGATTTCACCATTGACCGGTGACTTTACCTCGGTGCGGCGCAATTGCAGATCAATATTGTCGGCTTGTGCACTGACGAGGGTAACTTGCGCCCTTGCGCCTTCCAGCGATTGGGCCGCCACAGTCATGCGTGCCGTCGCGGAAATAGCGTTGGACGAGGCCGTATCAGCCGCGGCCTGTGAGGCAGAGCCCTGTTTGCGCAAAGCGGCGGTGCGGAGGTTGATGCGCTGCGCCTCATCTGCGGCGGTGCGGGCCTCTAGCATTTGTGCTTCGGCCTGCGCGACCGTTGCACGGGCCGAGGCGAGCGACGCCACAAACTGACTTTTTTGCAATTCGAGCGTGGTTTTGGACAAAACCGCAAGGGTCTGCCCTTCGTGCACAACATCCCCGACATCTGCCAAAAGTGCCTCTATCGGTTGGCCTTCGATCAATGGGGCCACCTGCACGGATTCAACGGGTGCGATCAGTCCGGTAACGATGGCGCGGTCGCGCAAGATGCGGTTTTCAACTGTCGATACAGTGATTGCAGGCAAAACAATTGCCGTTGCCGGTGTTGCCTCGGGCGTTTGTGCCGCTGCGGGCAGGGCCAAACCAAGCATCGAAAGGGCTAGAAAAAAGGGAAACAGGAATTGCATACACTCAGCCTTTCTGGGCCGTCATAGAAATTTCATCAAGGGTCAGGTTGATGTTGCGCAGGACAAGCCGCGTGACATCATCGGTTTCAGGAAGATCGCGGCCTTGCGAAGAGCCCGCTTTGACAAGAATTACCAAAAACCGGGCATGGGCCGTCCAAAGCTGTTTCGCGGCGGATAAAGACTGCCCGGTGGCACGGGCAAAAAGCGTGGTCAGATGCGCCACAATGGCGTCTTCCATGCGGGCGCAGGCCATTCCGATTTCGGGTTTGCGCTGGGCGGCCGCGTCAATTTCGGCCCAAAGCTGCGAGTCGTTGTTGCAACAGGCCGATGTAATGCGCTGGGCAATGGCGGAACGTAAGGCCAGCAGCGGATCGGCGTGTTCCAATATCGCTGCGAAATCTTGTTCCATTTCGGCGATATCGGCCATTATCAAGGCTTCGACGATCGCCGCCTTTGACGGGAAATAGCGGTAAAAGTTTCCGACACTCATATCGGCTTTGCGGGCGACATCTTGCATCGACGCGCCGTCAAAACCCTTTTCCACAAAGGCCGCACGCGCACTGGCAAGGATGCCTGCAACACGCTGGTCGACCAAAGAAATGGTTTTTTCTTGATTTTGCGTCACGTCTACCACCAGAATGAACGTTCATTCAATCTGCGAATACCTAGATGAGCCGAAGGATTCTTCAAGAGAAAAATACAACATGCGATTGCGATTTTGAACTATTCCGGTGGCCGGGCCATCCCAACCAAGGTTGCACAACGCGCATATTCCATCTGTTTCGGCACCATGCCGCCTGTTTTGTCCCAAAGATGCTATCCGGCCTTTATGCCGTTTTCGTGACGTCTGGCCTGTAGCCAAGCAAGGGCGATCTGGAGGTCAATGCCAGTTTTGCTGCCCAAAGTCGGGGCAGTCTGCAAAAATCCGTGCCACAGGCGGCCGATAGGCTTTGCGATAGGTCGCCCTAGCCTCGGTGCATTGCGGGTTGAGTGATCCAGAGCGGGCAAAACCAGTTGATCCCGGCCCTAACGCGCCGCGCGTTTCATGAAATCCAGAACATTGCTTGGTTCAGCACCGGTTTGACCTGCGGCAATGCTGTTTTCGCCACGGTTTGTCGGAGCGGTGCCCGCCAGCGACGGAGCTATCTGTTCAATAGCATCCGTCAACGGGCCCACAATGTCGTGGAGTTCATTCGACTCGGAATAATAGACCATCTCGGCAAGCAGGTGGACAATCCAGCGATGTGACGGGGCAGGCGGCTGCTTTTCGGCCCAATCGTTTTCGGTTGGCTGCGTGTGTACTGTCATTACTGGACTGCCTCGGGTACAAATTCCTTGAACACATCATGACGAATTCCGGCGAAATCGCGAATGCGCGCGATCCGCTCTTCCGAGCAATCCATCAATGCGGCAAGCGCGGTCACTTTGCCCATTGGATGCGGCGAGCCGAGATAGCCATATGGCGCATTGCCAGAGCGCATCATCACGCGGTTCATGACAGGATCAATCACTGCAACAGCATCTGAAATACCCGCAGCGATGCCATATTCGAACGCGCCGATCATCACCTCGCTTGTGACATAAGAAATGGAATTGCGGGCAACGCCGCGGCCCGGCAGGTTCGTATCAACGCAAAAGCGCGTAGCCTCCCAGACGCGGGCGGAACGGATCGGTGGTTCGTCATCCAGCAAGCAACTGAACACATCCGAGAGCATATGCGGGCCGGTTGTCGGCAAAAGACGCATACAGCCAACGACGCGACCGGTTTCATCAACGCTGATAACATGCGCGGGGTTCAGATCATCAAAGGCATCGCGTTCCATGCCGTTTTTCACCTCGACCTCCCAGCCGAGCCGGTCACTGAAGACCCGCGCGCGCAACTGGTGCATTTCGATCAAAAGGTCTGAAAATTCATGTGCATTAAGCGAATCAACTACGTAGATCATGATACATGCTCCTGTTTTGCTACTAGGAGATGTATCAACGACCAAGCCGTCAGTGAAAATACGGGGAATCCCTTATAACTGCATTAACGCGGATGGATAAGGCCCATGCCGATTGCCCGCCCGACTGCTTGCACAGTTGTTAACGCCCCGAGCTTTTCACGAGCCGAGCGTAAATGGATTTCAACGGTGCGGTGCGATATGGACAGAATATCACCAATTTCCTGTTGCAGCTTGCCTGCCGCAGTCCATTGCAGAACTTCTTTCTCGCGCGTGGAAAGCGCAGAATACCCCAGCGCGCTTACCAATCCGTTCGTGCGCATGACGGAATCGTGCAAGTGAACGGCAGCGGTCTGAAGGTTTCCCATAATATGCCGCTTTAGTTTGTCCCACTCTTCAACCGAGCAAGAGCGCGTCACATTCAGCAAACCACGGTCGCCATAGGGGCCCCTTATGGGCACAGTCAGGCCCTGCGGCGTGATGCCGAAATCACCTGCGGCCTTGAAAACGGACTGAAACTTTTGATCCCGTTCAAAGCGCTGCCAATCCACCGGTGCGATGCTTAGACTGGCCTTGTGCAGCGTTGGATCAACCCTGTGCAAATTTCGGTTCATGTAGTGCATTTTCCATGAATCCGGATAATTGGCATAGCCATGAACCACCCCTGTTACGGGGTTTACGGTTGCATAAGACGCAAAATCGAGTTCAAGCGTGTCGCACATTTGATCGATGAACGTGAGATAGTTTTCCGAGCTCGACGGCACCGTCCCTAGATCTATGATTTCCATGCCAAATCCTTTCTTGGCGGGAGATTCCTGACGATTGGTGGCAAGTATTGAACAACGTCATTCATTCGGCGGTGCATTTCATCATATAGATCAGAGGCTGTTTTGTCTTGGCACCAGGTTCTGGCGCTATGCCTTGCCACGGGTCGTAAATCATAAAAGCCCCCTGCGGTCTGCCAAAAACGCCGCTTCTACAGGCGTTCGAACCTCTAACCTTTCGGCGCCACCGCGCAGGCGCCCTTTTACGGCACCGATCGAAATTCCAAGTTCATTCGCGATCACTTTTTGGGGCAAGCCTTGCGCGAACAACCGCAGCGCGGCCAGCTGGGCTTTGGTCGGTTTTCTGGTTTCATGGGTGTGCAGCCCCTGAAGCAGCCTGTTCAATTCGGCCATTTCAGCCCTATCCGGATCCCGGTCTTTGCGCGCAAAGATGCCAAGGCTGCGCTTTGGCTGGGATGGCGTACCAAAGATAGAGACAACGCAGCCAAAATTGAAACCAAAGGTCTGATAATCCGTTAGCGTCTGCACGCCTTCAATATCGCCCCAACGCGCATAACCTTGGTTCATTTGGCACCATCGCAGAAACGGGTCTATCAGTGCCAAACCTGAAAGCGTGTAATGGTCGATCCATTTCGTTGGGAACAAGTTTATCTCATCTTCCGGGGCATAAAAGCCGACCCGCAGTGCAACGTAGCAACCGGCAGGAGAGAGATTTGCAAACTGGTTTCGGAAATTTTCAAGACGCATAACGGTAGGCTGTTCCAATTTGACGATTTCGACCTTAGGCTCTGGGCTGGCGCAATCAGGCGTCGTGTGGGTTCTTGCAAAGAAATAAAGTTGGCTATCTATGACCGAATTGGACACAATACGTCGTCTTTTGCAACGTCTGAGTGAAATCACCGATTGGCGATTCGCTGTTGGCGTGCGTATTCGTTTTGCCAATCCGACCCTATTGTATCAAACCTATCCGCAGGTTTGGATCGATTACTACAATAAAGAAGGTCTGGTTTTTATTGATCCGACTGTCAGATGGGCAATCGCGAACGTCGGCATTTGTGATTGGTCAGACCTTGCAGATCAGGATTCAGGGAATGTGCTGGGCCGCGCCGCTGACTATGGCCTGAAATTCGGTAAAGCTGTTTCTATTGGCGAAAGCCAGTCTCGGACGTTTGGCTTTTTTTCGCATGCGTCGCGGAAAATAGAGCAGCACGAAATAGAGAGCGCAAAGGCCGTCCTTGAACAGCTTCACCAGGCAACCGAGGGCATTGACGATCTGACCGAGAAAGGGCTGTCGGCGCTGCGTGCGTTGAACATTTCATTGCACCGTGCTTGATGCCTGAGTTTGCCCTGCTAAGTACTTGTTCTTAAATATGAACTGCCGTTGAGATAGTATGTTGGGCCGGCCCCACGCCTATGCTTTCGCGTTTTGTTTTTGATCTTCTATGATAAGCGCGGCCAAGCGATAGAATCCGTGCACCATTTTGCTGTAGGGCAGCAGTAAAAAGAACGCCAAAACGCAGCCAAGGTGAATTGCCAGCAGCATCGGCACAGCCGCCGTGCCCGTCGCCGCATAAAGGGCAAGCCCCGAGGCACCTGTAGCCCCCAGCAGCAGGATAAACCCCATCTCTCCACCCCAGACACGCACAGCGCCGAGTTTTGGGTCGGCCTTGGTTTTCAGCCATGCAAGGCCGATGGTGCCGATTGTCAGCAAGATGCCACCTGGAATGCCCAGCAGTTTGGGCAGGCTGAAAAAGCCGTAGGGCGCTTGCATGTCAAAAACATAGTGCAAAACCGTGCCGCTTGACGTTGCGGCAAAGCACAGCAAGAAGCCGTACATTACGGCCTGATGCATCCACCGCCGCGTGTCGCTATAGCGGTCATCGTTCTCAAAATTACAGCCTTGTCCTTGGCCACCGTTCAGGTTTTTCATATTGGCAGCGGCCCGAAATCCGCCAAGCACATTGCGCCAGCGCAGGCGGGTGCCACCTGTTTCCTGCCAATAGCGCCGCAAACTGACCCCGACCGCCACCAATGGCAGCAAAAATGCCGGTACAAACAGTGCAACAAGCGCATTATGGGCGACATAGGCGTAGAAACCCTCGCCGCTTGCGGGCTGCAGCATCTGGATCAGCGCGAAAACCAAAGCAAAGGCAAGTGCTGCGATCAAACCCAGCGCAACCCCGTTTTCATGGAATCGTCGCGCAAGTGGTTGTGGCCAGGCCAGACGCTCCCAGCTGTCTTGGCGCACCTCGGCCAAGGCGGCGGGAAAGTTCAGCGCAAATTCATGCGGCTCGGTGTATTGGCAGGAATAATAGCAGCCGCGGCAGTTGTGGCACAGGTTGGCCAAATGGCTGATATCGCCATCGGCAAAGGCCTTTTGACGGGTCAGCGCCGGAAAGACCGAACAAAACCCCTCGCAATAGCGGCAGGCGTTGCAAATCTCGGTTTGACGGCGGGCCTCTTGGATAAGATCAGTTGACATGTTTTGCGGCCTCCGCGCCGGCGATGCGTCCAAATACGGTTCCGATGGTCATGCCGAAACCGGCCAGATACCCTTGGCCAAGGATTGACCCGGCCATGATTTCCCCTGCTGCAAACACGTTTGCCAGCGGGCCTTGCGCGGTATGCACCTGCGCGTGGCTGTCAATTTTCAGGCCGAGATAGGTAAAGGTTACGCCGGGGCGCAGTTGATAGCCGTAGAAGGGGGGCTGGTTGATTGGGCGGGCCCAATTGGTTTTGGCTGGCGTCAGGCCATTGGTTGCCACGCCGTCCAATTCGGTCGGGTGAAAAGTTCCGGGCTGGCAGGCGGCGTTGAACGCGCCCACGGTTTGCGCCAGTTTTGCCCCATCAAGCCCCATCTGGCGGCCTAAGTCCTCTATCGTGTCGGCTTTGATCGGCGGGAACACCGAGGGCATGAACAGATCAATCGATTTGGAATCGATGATCGCATAGCCCACCTGATCGGGCTGCGCCGCGACCAGCCGGCCCCAAATTGCATAGCGTTTGGGCCAGACATCCTCGCCCTCATCATAGAACCGCTCGGCATCGCGGTTCACCACCACCGAAAACGGCACGCAATCCAGCCGCGTGACGATTCCGCCATCGTATTTCGGCGCGCGGCCGTCGATGGCAACGGCGTGGCATTGGGTCGGGTCGCCGACACTTTCGGCGCCTTGGTCCAGCATATCGCGCAGGACAACACCGCGATTATAAGGGGTGCCACGGATCAGGAAATTCGCCGCCGCAGGCCCCCAAGCCCGCGTCAACCACTCTAGATCAGACTGAAACCCGCCCGAGGCCAGCACAATCGCGCGGCCCTGGATTTTCTGCATCTCGCCTGCAATCCGCACATCGACATGGGTAAAGCGGTCGCCTTCGATATGCACATGCGTTACCTCGGCGTCATAGGCGACGGTGACACCCAGGTCGGCGGCGGTGTTGTAATAGGCATTCACCAATGCCTTGCCGCCGCCAAGGAAAAACGCATTGGTCCGGCTAAGCGATAAAGTACCAGACAAAGACGGCTGAAACCGCACGCCATGCGCTTCCATCCACGGCAAGCAATCCTCGGACTGCCTGATCGCCATGCGGGCCATAGGCTCGTCTGTTTTGCCTTTGGTGACGCGCATCAGATCGTCGAAATACTCATCCTCGTCATAGCTGTCGGTCAGTACTGACAGCGGGCCGCGGTGCATGCAGCGAAAGTTGCGGGTATGGCGACTGTTGCCCCCGCGATAGGTTTTAGGGGCGGATTCAAGGATCAAAACCTTGGCCCCTGCTTCGGCGGCGGTAATGGCGGCACAAAGCGCCGCATTGCCGCCGCCAACAACAAGGATATCCCAGACTTGGTTTTGCAATGCCGCTGCCATCCTTACATCCCCTCTAATGGCCGTTCACGGCCCCGCAAAGCGCGCAAGCGTACGCGATGGGCGGCCTCGATATGCGCCCGCATCGCGGCCTCGGCACACTGGCCATCACGGTCGCGCAAGGCGGCCAAGACGATCTCATGCTCTTGCACGGCCTGGGTTGCGCGGATGGGTTCGATCAATGTGGTCGGCCCCAGAATCAGCAGCGTTTTTTGCAATGCATTCACAGATTTGACCAAATACCGGTTCTTGGCGGCATCCAGCAAAGTCATGTGGAACTGGCGGTTCAGCTCATATGCTGTGGCCGTGTCTTTGGTGCCCGCCATTTCGGCGTTCAGCGCGGTCAATTCGTCCAGCTCCATATCCGAAGCGGCGCGGGCGGCAAGGCGGGCGGCGGTGCCTTCCAGCACGGCGCGCATCTCATAGAGCTCCATCACCTCGGTATAGTCCAGCTCGCGGATCGTGGCCCCTTGGCGCGGTACATGGGCGACAAGGCCGTCAGCCTCAAGCTGGCGAATAGCCTCGCGCACGGGGGTGCGGCTGATGCCAAAGCGTTCTGCCAAATCCGTTTCGCGAAGCCGTGCGCCGGGCATTAGCACGCCGTCGCGGATGTCTGCCAGAATTTGGCGATAGGCCCCGTTTCCTTGTGGGCCATCATCTTCGATTTTCGGCTCTGGTTGGGTCATGGAAACTCCGGCTTGCATTTTGTACCCAGATGTATACAAGTGGATACAATATGCGTCAAGCCCGTTTCTACCTGCCGAAAAAGGACACATAAATGCACCGCCTGAATGCCCTGCGCCCACGCCTGATGACGGTAACGATTGCTGCGCTGGGGGCCTTTGTCTTTACGCTAGTGGGGCTGCCCTTGCCGTTTTTGTTTGGACCGATGGCGGCCTGTCTGATCGCCGCGCTTGCCGGGGCGCACCTAAAAGGGCTTGGCCAGATTTCAGTCGCGGCGCGCACCATACTTGGCGTAGCAGTTGGCGCGTCGATTACGCCGGCGCTGTTGCATCAACTGCCGCTGATGGCGGCGTCCCTAGCGCTGGTTCCGATTTACATCGCGCTGATTGCAGCCATCGGTGTGCCGTTCTTTACCCGCGTATGCAAATTTGATCCGGTGACGGCCTTTTACGCGGCGATGCCCGGCGGCCTGCAAGATATGGTGATATTCGGGGCCGAAGCCGGCGGGAATGTGCGCATTCTGTCGCTGGTTCACGCCACGCGCGTGCTAATCATTGTGACCCTTGCGCCGATTTTGTTGGTCAATCTTTATGGTGTGTCGCTGAGCAATCCAATTGGTGCGCCTGCCTCTACCATTCCCTTGCAAGAGTTGGCCTTGATGGCGGTTGCGGCGTTGATTGGTTGGAAGGGGGGCGAACGGCTGGGGTTGTTCGGTGCATCGATCCTTGGCCCCATGATCGTGGCGGCAGTGTTTTCGCTGATGGGTTGGATACATATGCGGCCGCCTGCCGAGGCTATCCTTGCTGCGCAGTATTTTATCGGCATGGCTATTGGGGTCTATTATGTCGGCGTTACTTTGCGTGAATTGCGCCAAGTGGTCTTTTCCGGGGTCGCCTTTGTTTTCCTGCTCGCATTTCTAGCCGCAGCTTTTGCCGAGCTGGTTATTCTGACCGGTTTTGCCCCCAAGGTTGAGGCGTTTCTGGCCTATGCCCCCGGCGGACAGGCGGAAATGACTGTGCTGGCGATTGTTGCAGGTGCGGATTTGGGGTTTGTCATCACACATCATCTGACGCGAATTATTCTGGTGATTACCGGTGCGCCACTTGCTGCAAAGCTGTTTGGGGCGGGCAAGAAATGAAAACGGCGGCCGCGTGCTGTGCAAACGGCCGCCGTTGGGTACCGGCTTAACCTAGTGGCCTTGCCAGACGGATTGTGGCACGAAAACCTCGCCCCGCGCCAACAGCCGCGCCGTGCGCAACAAGCCTGCAGACCGCAGGGCAAAGCCATCTGCGCCGTTTTCATAGTCAACCGTTACGTCGATGGACCCTGACGGATGTTCAATGACCACCAGTGCAGGCACGCCTTGGGGCGGTACAAACAACCCCTCGGCCACCGTGTCGGGGGTCAGCACGCAAGAGGCAAGGCATTGCGACCCCGTGACCGCCATTGTCGGATGACAGTTTTTCGGCATGAAATACCGTGCTGTCACCGTGCCACCATCGCGCGGCGGGGCAAGCAGGCCGAATTTCGGCGTGACCGACCCCGAAACATCACCCATTCCCATCCGCTTGCCTGCCTCAACGCGGATGGGTTCCATCCGGTCGTAAAAGGCGCGGTTGGCGTCGAGTTCTTCGACCGTTTCATAGCCCGTCAGCCCGAAATCGGCGGCGCGTGCGATAACCATCGGCATGGCGACATCCATGCAGGTTACCGCTATCCCGTCGATGACATCACGCAGGTTTCCGGTGGGTAAAAGCGCGCCGCAGGTAGACCCGACCACATCCATAAAGTTCAGATAGATCGGTGCCGCCGTGCCGGGGGCGCCATCAATCGCGGCATCGCCGTCGTATTTCACCGCCCCGTCGGGGGTTTGAACCACAGCCTCTACCCGCGCGCCGGTATTGGTCGATAGCACGCGAATGCGGGTTTCATCGCCTGCCGGTTTCACCAGCCCCATTTCAATCGCCGCGGGGCCAACAGCCGAGAGGATATTGCCGCAGGTCGGTTTGAAATCGACCGTGCGGTCCAGCACCGACACTTGGGCAAAGAAGTAATCGACATCGGCATCCGGATCATCCGAGCGCGACAGCATGGCGACCTTGGTGGTCACTGCTGCCCCGCCGCCCAGCCCGTCGATGTTTAACGCATGGCCAGAGCCAAGCACCGACAAAAGCACCTGCGCCAAAGTCTCGCGATCTTGGGGCAAATCGGCGCGGTTGAAGTACGGCCCGCGAGAGGTGCCACCACGAAAGAGGTGAAAGGGGATTGCTGTTTGTGTCATTGCTTGCCCCCCGCTTATCGGATTGGCCAAGGCAGGTCATAAGCGTCCTGCAACCAACCCGAAGGGAAGTTCAGCGACAGCATATAAGCGAGCCCAAGGATGAACGCGGCAGCCGAGGCGGTGATGACAATCGTGCGCAGCCATGACGCCTTGGCCCGCACCCGCAGGAAGGCGATGAAAAAGCCGATCATCGCGATGTAAAACCCTACCAGCGCCGTGGCCACGACCAGCCCGCCAATCCATGCGGGACCGGTCCAGAACCAACCGTTACCTTCATTGCCGACATGGTCGCCAACGATCTCATAGTCGTAGAAGGCCGGGTGGTCGGAATGCCCGCGCCACAGGTGAACCAGCAAAATCGCGCCAAATACGGCACCAACGACGCCCACACCCAAGGGGAATACGCCGCCCAAAGTGCTTTGCCCTGCGGCATCCCAAAGCGCCATACCAAAGAACACCATGGCGGCCAGCGCAAAGACGATCTGGATATTGCGGCTGGAATGCGAGGTCACAACAACCTCGCCTTCGGCCCCTACATCGTCGATGCGGTTCTTTAGCCCGAAGTAAACCGAGAGAAGGGTCATCGCGCCGATGATCAACACACCCGGGCGGATAAGAAAACCCCAGCCGTTGAACTGCAGCGCTTGGTAGAAAAAGGTTTCGGCCTGAGGTGCCAGCACAAAACCGATCAGCAGTGCGGGGCGCGGCCAGCCAAAGCGCTTCATCAAGATGCCGACCAAACCGATACCCATCAGGGCCACCAAGTCCGACAGATCGCGTGTTGCTTGGAAGGCGGCAAAGCAGATCAATGCGATCATGCAAGGCGCAAGATAGTGAAACGGAATGCGCGTCAGGTTGGAAATCGGTTGCGCCAGCATCATGCAGATGCCTGCACCCATGATGTTGGCAAGCGCCAGCGACCAGATGATCGAATAGGTGATGTTCAGATCGGCGCCTACCATCGACGGCCCCGGCTCTATCCCGATTAGGACCATGCCGCCCAGAAACACGGCCATAGATCCCGAACCCGGAATACCGAAGAGCATTGTCGGCAGCAGCGCGCCACCCTGCATGGCGTTATTGGCGCTTTCGGGCGCGATGACGCCGCGAATATCACCTTTGCCGAAATGCGGATTGTCTTTGGTGGTTTGCACGGCATGGCCATAGGCGATCCAATCGACGACCGAGCCGCCAAGGCCCGGAATGGCACCGATCAGGCAGCCGAAACCCGAGCAGCGAATTGACAGAAACAGGTTGGCCCACCAATCGCGCAGGCCTAGCAGCCAGCCGCTGCCAAGTGCGTTGCCTTCGGCGATCGAGCTGTTTTTGCGCAGCAGGTCGGAAATTTCGGGAATAGCGAACAGGCCAAGGCCGATGATGACCAGCGGGATACCATCGTACAGGTATTCTGTGCCGAAAATCATCCGGAACTCACCCGTGGCAGGTGCCGCCCCGATTGACCCGATAAGCAAACCGATTGCCGCAGCCGCCAACCCCTTGGGCAAGCTGCGCCCCGCCAGAACGGCCACCATCGACAGCCCGAACAGCGCCAGCATGAACAATTCAGCCGAGCCGAACATCAGGATAAGCGGCCGCGCGATCAGAACGAAGCCTGTCAGGATCACTGCGCCAACAATCCCGCCGAACAGGGATGAAATAAACGCCGCCGAAAGTGCCCGCGCCGCTTGGCCCTGCTTGGCCAGAGGAAAGCCGTCCAGCACGGTGGCCTGACTGGCGCTTGAGCCCGGTATGCCCATCAGCACCGAGGCAAAGGTGTCAGAGGTGGGAATAACGGCAACAAGGCCGATCAACATTCCCAGCGCCGAAATCGGGTCCATGCCGTAAAGGAACGGCACCAGCAGCGACAGCCCAGCGATACCGCCAAGGCCGGGAATAACACCAATCACAAGCCCGACAGAAACGCCAAGCAACATATAGGCCAGATGCTGAAACGTCATCAGCGCGGCAAGGGCAGACAATAGGGTATCGATCACGGCATGACTCCCTCTTCCCCATAAATTGGGGTGGGTTTCGGAAAAAAATTTCGGGGGGCTTTGGCGTACTGGATGCCGAACAAAAAAGCGCAGGCTGCTAAAGGCCTGCGCTTATGGTGATAAACTTAGTCGTCGCCCAGTTTCACACCGTAGTCAGCGGCCAACATGTCAACCACTTGCTTACGCAGTTCTGGCGAAATGACGGTGCCTTTTTTGAACAAAGCATCGGCGGCTTTGCCGGTAACTTGCTCATATGTACCCAGAACGGCCTCTTTATTGGCCTGATAATCAGGGTCGGCTTTCATAGCGGTTACAGCAGCCTGATAAGCATCCACAATTTCTTGCGATGTATCTTTTGGCAGGAACACCATTTTCTGCGCAGGGAAACCTGCGGTAAAGAAGGCAAAATAGGCGTCATACTCGGCACCTGTCGGTGCGTTGCCAGTCATGGTCTTATAGGCTTCGCCAAAATCGGGCAGGTCGGGGAAGGTTGGGTCGCGGACCAAGTTGCCGTCGTCATCCAACACGCCCCAGCTGAACAGTGGAACAGCGGTGCCGGCGTCAACCAAAGGCTGCACGTTTTTGATATAGGCAGACGAGGTTTGGTAGTCGATGTTTGTCTCGCCACGCTCAAACGCCAGACGGCCATCGCCGCGGCCTTTGAAGCCGAACACGTGCTGCACATCAAGGCCCATCATCTTGAAGCCAAGCAATGGCACCAGATCCAGCGAGGTCGCACCTTGGCTGGCATAAATCAGCTTTTGGCCGACCAGTTTCGCGATCTCATCCGTCTTGGTCACGCCGGTTGATGGCGAGGTGTAGACCACACCGCCCGTGGGGGCCGCCATAACGATTTTCCAATCGGCATATTCATAGCGCACACGCGGGTCGCCCAGAAGGTAAGGGAACTGCGTGGAACCCGAGGTGCCCAGAATGGTCAAGCCATCAGGCTTGGCGCGGGCTGCAAACAGGTTCGACCCTTTGGTCGAGCCGCCGCCGGGCTCGTTCACCACTACAACTGTCGGGTTGCCGGGCAGGTATTTGCCCAACAGTGGTGCGTTAAACCGTGCCCAAGTGTCCGAGCCGCCACCAGCCGAAAACGGGATGATCCATTCGATGGTCTTGCCTTCAAATGATACTTCGGCAGCGGCAGGTACTGCAAAGCTAACGGCTGCTGCCGCGCCCAGTGCCAAACCCAGCGCACCCCGGCGGGTGGTTTTCAAAAGTCCTGTCATAATGGTCCTCCCTGACCTTCATTTCAAAGGGCGCAAAGCCCTTTTCGTCTTATGGCATCCGCCGTAATACGACCCTCCCGGTCATACGACTTGATGAACTGCACAATAAAGGTGCATCCTGTCGAAAACCTGTCAGGCCAAACAATGCGCATCGTTCTAGTCGAAGATAATATCAGCCTTGCCAAAGGGGTAAAAAATGCCTTGCAAGATCAAGGTCATGCTGTCGACTGGTTGTCTGACGGGGACGAGGCTGCGGCGTTTCTGGCTGTTGAAAGCGCCGACCTTGCGATCATTGATGTCAACCTGCCAAACCTGTCAGGCTTTGATATTGTGCGCCGAATTCGCGCATTGGGACAGGCGATTCCCGTTTTGATGCTGACCGCAAGAGGCGAGCTTGCAGATCGGGTCGAAGGCCTGGACGCAGGCGCCGATGATTACTTGGTCAAGCCATTTGAGCTGGATGAACTTGCGGCCCGCATACGCGCCCTTGCCCGTCGTCGCCCCAATCTGCAAAAAGGCTATGTCGAGCTTGGCGCTTTGCGTTTTGACCGCACAGCGCGGATTCTGACCGGACCGAATGGCCCGATTGATTTGCCGCGCCGGGAATTGGCGTTGTTCGAATGTTTGCTTGATCACTCTGGGCGCATCGTCTCAAAAGATCGCATTGCTGACACGCTTTATGGTGTCGGTTCGGATGTTGAGGCGAATGCTGTGGAATTGCTGATCTCGCGCTTGCGTCGCAAACTTGCGGGGGCGGGGGTGTCTATCCGCACGGCGCGCGGTTTGGGCTATTTGATGGATGACGAGGCCGAATGAAACATTGGTCGCTGCGCAGCCGACTTTTCGCGCTTATCATCTTTCCCTTGGTCATTGTGGCGTGCCTTGCGGGGGCCATGCGTTTTGTTTTGGCCGAACGTATGTCGCAGCGACTTTATGATAATACGCTGCTTGCGGTTGCCCTGACAATTTCACGGGATGTTGTTTTAAGCGAAGGGGACGTTCTTACCGAAAAACTGCTTGAATCCCTGACCAACGCGCTGGGCGACCCCGTTTATTACCGCATCGAGGGGCCGGAAGGGCGTTTTGTGACAGGCTATTCCGAGGCCCCGCCACTGCCCGCGAATGCCGAGGTATTGTCAGGCGTGCCTTACTTTTTTGACTCGTTCAGCTTTGGGCGCCGCGTGCGCGGGGTGACATTGCGCGAATTCATTGCCGAGCCGCAATTCGGAGGATGGGTCACAGTTGATGTTTGGCAAACGGTAAATCAACGTGATGCGCTGAGTTTGGAGCTGCTTTTGCAATCCATTGCGCTTTTGACTGCGGTCTTGGTTTCAGCAGGGTTGCTGGTGTGGTTCGGCATCAACCTTGGCCTGCGCCCGCTTTTGCAATTGCGCGAGGCGGTGGCCCTGCGTTCGCCTAATGATTTGGGGCCGATCCGCCGCAAAGTGCCCAAAGAGGTACGCAATCTGGTAAGTTCGATGAATGCGCTTTTTGCGCGTTTGGCCGAGGCATTTGCCCTGCGTGACGCGTTTATTTCCGATGCGGCCCATCAATTGCGCAACCCGATTGCGGCGATTCAGGCCCAGGCCGAGGCTGCCAAAACAGCCCCGAATGAAGGCGAACTGCGCGCACGGGTCGCAGCCCTTGCCGAAACCGCGCGCGCGACAGGCCGCCTGACCCAACAGCTGTTATCGATGGAAAAGGCGCAGGGGCGCAAAGGATTGCAGACAAGAGTGGCAAGTGATTTGGTTGGGCTTTTGAAAGAGAAGTGTTTGACCCTTGCTGAAAACTGCATGCGCAAAGGATGTGAGTTTTCCTTTGAGGTGGTTGGTGCACCGGTTTTGGTTTCAATTGACGCGATCATGATGTCAGAGGCGATTGAAAATCTGTTGGATAACGCCCTGCGCTATGGTTGCCGTGACGGCGGCGAGATTGCAGTGCGCCTTACCTATGCCCAAAGCCGCGCGATAATTCGCGTACAGGATTCGGGACCCGGTATTCCTGTTGGTGCACGTGACCGGATCTTTGATCGCTTTTATCGGGTCCAAGACGATGCTTCGGGTGGCTGCGGGCTGGGCCTTGCCATTGTGCGCGATGTGGCGCTGGCCCATGGTGGGCAAGTGCGCCTTGCTGATAGCGATTGCGGCGCGGTGTTCGAATTGCAAATCCCTATTGCATCTGAAACGGCCTAGGGCTGCGCCGGACAGGGGCAGCTTTGGCGGGGCTGCGATTGCCGAAATTTGTGCCGTTCTGTTCGGCAGGCTGAATTTTCCCAAACACGTGTTGCAAGCGATCGGTGCGACAGCCTAAAACACAGAAAACAAAAAATGCAGTAAACAGGAGAAGACGATGCACAAAGCCATCTTTGCCGCATTGGCAGCAATCATGTTGGGCGCCATGTCCGGCTGTGTTCCCTCGGACGGACGACTCAGCAGATATTATGTTGTGGCGGGCGTAGAAGAAGGCGATTTGCTGAAACTGCGCGCAGGCCCCGGGATTGGCTTTCGCGTTATCGCAGGCCTTCCGAATGGAACGGTGTTGCAGGTCAATCGCTGCGAGCAAACAGGCAGTACCCGTTGGTGCAAAGTTGCGTTGAAACAACCAAGTGTGCTTAATGGTTATGTCTCTTGGGCATATTTGCAGGAATACCGCCACCGCATCAATTGATGCAGTGGCGCCTTAGGCAAGCGGGCGCGTTATGCGCCCCCGGTTTGGCGAGAGGCCGTGGTTTTTGCGACGGCCGCTTGGGCGCCAACGGCCCATAGCAGCGACGCCGCAGCCGTGACGGGGGTGCGCAACCGGTCTGCCAAAGCAGGCGGAAATACCTCATCTACGGCCAAAAGGGCTGCAACCTTTTCTGTCGGTGTCGAGGCAGCAGCGGAAATTGTGCGCAACTTTTCGGCCAACGGGTCTTTGACATCGATCGGATTGCCTGCCTCGTCAACCCCGCCGACATAGCGCATCCACGCCGCCACGGCGAGGCAAAGGCCGGGGCAAGCGCGGCCGGCTTGCAGGTTTTGCGCCAAGGTGCCCAACAGCCGTTGCGGCAATTTTTGGCTGCCATCCATTGCGATCTGCCACGTGCGGTGGCGGATTGCGGGGTTGGCATAGCGGGCCTTTAGGGCGCGCGCATAGTCGGGCAGGTTAACGCCGGGCGGGGTGGCAACGGCGGGCATTATCTCATCCCACAGCTGCTCGACAAAGGTGGAAAAGGCGGGGTTCGCCATCGTATCGGCGATGGTTTCATGCCCCGCAAGATAGCCAAGATACGCAAGAGAGGAATGCGTGCCATTCAGCATCCGCAGTTTCATATGCTCAAAGGCCGTAACATCCTGAACCATTTGCACGCCAACCGAGGCGAAATCGGGGCGCAGGCCGCCCACAAAATCATCCTCGATGACCCATTGGCGGAAGGGTTCGTGCAGCACGGGCGCCGCGTCATATTTGCCTGTCAGTTCGGTCACGCGGGCGATATTGGCATCTGTTGTCGCGGGGGTGATACGGTCGACCATCGTCGCCGGAAAGCGTGCGTTTTCAGCAATCCAATCGGCCAATGCAGGGTCGATCAGGCGGGCGAGTTGCAGCACCACACCGCGCACCAGTTTGCCGTTTTCGGGCAGGTTGTCACAGGTCAAAATCGTGAACGGCGCAAGGCCTGCGGCACGGCGGGCAGCCAGTGCGCGGACCAGAAAGCCGGGGGCCGAGACGGGCAGGGCATTGACCAGATCATGCTGAATATCCGGATGATCGGGGTTCAACGCGCCGGTCGCAGGGTTGTGGCAATACCCCTTTTCGGTGACGGTCAACGAGACAATTTTGACCGCCGCATCCGCCATGGCCGCGATGACAGCGGCAGGGTTTTCAGGTGCGACAAGCACATCTTGCAGCACGTCGATGACCTTTGTCTGCTCACCCTCGGGGCTGAGCGTGACCGAGGTATAGGCCCAATCTTGCGGGGCAAGCGCGTCACGTGTGGTCGGGCTTTTTAAGGAGACGCCGATGATGCCCCAATCACCGCCTTTGGCGGCCATAGCCTCGTCCACATAAATGGCACCAAAGGCGCGGTAAAATGCGCCAAGGCCAAGGTGTATGATGCCAACGCCGGAGCGCGGGGCGGGGCTGCGGGTCAACCGGTCAGCGGGCAAGCCAGCCTCCATCAACATTCAAGACCGCGCCGTGGATATAGGCCGATGCAGGCGAGCAAAGATAGGTCACAGCACCCGCAATATCGGCAGCATTGCCCCAGCGGCCGGCCGGAATTCGATCAAGGATTGCCTTGTTGCGAACAGGGTCGGCACGAAGGGCCTCGGTGTTGTTGGTTTCAATATAGCCGGGGGCAACCGCGTTCACGTTGATGCCGCGCGCCGCCCATTCATTTGCCAGCAACTTGGTCAGCCCCGCCACGCCATGTTTGGACGCAGTGTAGGACGGTACGCGGATGCCGCCTTGGAACGACAAGAGCGACGCGATATTGACAACGCGGCCTGTGCCGCCCGTGGCCAGAATTTCACGCCCGAATGCCTGCGTTGTGAAAAACAGCGCCTTGAGGTTGACGTCCATCACGTCATCCCAATCGGCCTCGGCAAAATCAACGGCATCGTTGCGGCGGATTATTCCGGCATTGTTGATCAAGATATCGAAACCCTGGCCTGCGAACAGGGATTGGCCCGCCATTGGATCAGTGAAATCGACCAGCAGCGATGATGCCTTGCCGCCTGCATCCGCGATCAAACCCACGGTTTCATCACAGGCACGACGGCCTGCACAGATTACTTCGGCACCAGCCGCCGCCAGACCAATTGCAATGGCCTGGCCGATGCCGGTATTCGCGCCCGTCACCAAGGCGCGGCGACCGTTCAGGGAAAACGGATTGCTCATTTCAAATCCCCCGGTGCCAGCATGTCCATATCGGTGAAATCGACGTTATCGCCGGCCATCGCCCAGATGAACGTATAGGCCCCGATGCCCGCGCCCGAATGGATAGACCACGGTGGCGACAATGCGCCTTGTTCATTGGCGATGAACATATGGCGGGTTTCAGTTGGTTCGCCCATCAGGTGCAAAACGCGCGCATCTGGCGCCATGTCGTGGTAAAGATAGGCCTCCATCCGGCGGTCATGGGTGTGGGCGGGCATGGTGTTCCACACGCTGCCATTCAGCAAGGAAGTATAGCCCACAAGCAGCTGGCAACTATCCATGATCTGCGGGTGAATAAACTGCCGGATTGTGCGCTGGTTAGAGGTTTCGGGCGCGCCGAGGTTGACCTCTTTGGCCTGCGCCACAGTGACCAGCCGCGCGGGGCAGGCGCGATGGGCGGGGGCCGAGGTGATGTAATACCGGCCTGCGCCTGCAAATGTTACCGCACCCGTGCCCATGCCAAGGTACAGCACATCGCCTTTGTTCATCGTATAGGTTTCGCCACCGGCTTGCACAGTGCCAGTGCCGCCAATGTTCACGATGCCCATTTCGCGCCGGTCAAGGAATGAGGGCGTGCCGGATTCCACAACTTTATCAAGCGTCAGGCTGCCGCCCGCAGGCACTGCCCCCCCCATCACAAAGCGGTCGTAATGGGTATAGACCAGCCGGATTTCACCATCGGCGAACATCCCTTCAGTCAGAAAATTCTTGCGCAGTGCAGCGGTATCCATGCCCTTGGCGTGGTCTTGGTGAATTGCGTGGCGGGTTTCAACGGTTAGCATATCGGGGCCTTTCGGTTATTTAAACTGTCGTGGCGGGTTGCTAAAGCATGACCTGTACGACGGCGAAGTTTTGGGGGGTTCCTGATCAATGGGAAGCTGAAGCCTTACAATTTATAGGCTCGTTTTGCCAAACGGTAGGCCAGATCATGTGCGACCTCGGGCGCCTCATCCGCGGCCAGCCTGCCTGTGGCCACCAAGGTTGCCAAGAACGCACAATCGACGCGGCGGGCAACATCATGGCGGGCAGGGATCGAGCAGAAGGCGCGGGTGTCATCGTTAAAGCCGACGGTGTTGTAAAACCCCGCCGTTTCGGTCGCGGTTTCACGAAAGCGGCGCATCCCTTCGGCGCTGTCGTGGAACCACCACGGAGGCCCGAGTTTTAGCGCGGGGTAGACGCCGGCCAGTGGTGCCAATTCGCGCGGGATGCTGGTTTCATCTAGGGTAAAGACGATAATCGTCAGGTCCGGCCGGCCCCCTACAGCGTTCAAAAGCGGCCTTAGCGCGTGAACATAATCGGTGCGGGTCGGGATGTCATA
Organism: Pseudorhodobacter wandonensis; assembly: GCF_001202035.1. Classification (GTDB taxonomy): domain Bacteria; phylum Pseudomonadota; class Alphaproteobacteria; order Rhodobacterales; family Rhodobacteraceae; genus Pseudorhodobacter; species Pseudorhodobacter wandonensis. Next base: position 212,264 of record NZ_LGHT01000044.1, read on the forward strand.
GCCTTTGTCGCGGCCGAAACGTGCCATGATATCGGCAGAGTGGTTGCGCGAAGAGCCGGGATGAATTTGCAAAACCAGCCCGTCATCCAGGCTCATCCTTGCCATTTCGGTCAGCATCTGGCCGCGGAACATATCGGCCTCATCCGCCGTGCATTTGCCTTGCAGCGCACGGTCAAACAGCTTGGCGGCCACGTCTTGCGACAGGTCTTCGGTGCGGGCAGTGGCGTGACCGTGATCCGAGGATGTGGCGCCAAAGCTTTGGAAAAAGGCGCGGCGGGTGCGGTGGGCGGCAAGGTAACCTGCCCATGTCGCGGTGTTTTCGCCCGTCAAGGCGCCCAATTGTTCAACATTCGCGGCAAAGCCGTCAAACTCGGGGTCGACGACAGCATCAGGGCGATAGGCTGTCACCACTTTGCCTGACCAGCCGCTGTCTTGGATCATCTTATGCCAGCGCAGATCGTCCAGCGCGCTTTCGGTGGTCGAAATCGCCTCGATCCTGAACCGTTCAAACAGGGCGCGGGGGCGGAATTCGGGGCGGGAAAGGCATTCGGCGATATGGTCATAAATCGCGTCGGCGGTGGTGGCTGACAGGCGCTGGGTGACGCCAAACACCTCTTGGAACGCGTGATCGACCCAGATGCGCGAGGGCGTGCCACGGAACAAATGGAAGTTTTCAGCAAACAAACGCCAGATCTTGCGCGGGTCTTGCTCTGTCGCGCCGCCATCAACGCGCGGCACGCCCATTGCCTCGAGAGGAATGCCTTGGGAATGGAGCATACGAAACACATAGTGATCGGGTGTGACGAACAGCTGCGCGGGGTCGGGAAAGGCCTTGTTTTCGGCAAACCAGCGCGGGTCAGTGTGGCCATGCGGGCTGATGATGGGCAGATCGCGCACGCCATCATATAGGGCGCGTGCCATGTCGCGCAGGGCAGGGTCCGTGGGAAACAGGCGGTTTTCATCAAGCAGCGTCATTGCTTTTTCCTTTGGATGTGGGCCGTGAACCCGGTAAGGGCGTGTTAAGCGGGGCAGGCATTTTGCCATCCGGCAGATCAAAAAGATCGGGTAGAGCTTTGATAATGATCGGAAGGTCGCTAAGCACTTCACGCAGATGCTGACGAAGGGTGCGCTGTGCAAGGGTCGGGTTTTGCTGCTCTAGCGCATCAACCATCTGGCCGTGCTGACGAATTAGCTTGTCTACCGGAAATTGTTTCATGGCCAGGAACCTGACCCGATCCATCTGCGATTTCAAACCCTCAATTTGTTTCCACGCGCCGCCTTTGCCTGCGGCCTCGGCCAGCGTGCGGTGAAAGGTTTCATCAAGCTGGATGAAGGTTTCCGCATCATTGGGGCCAAGTGCTCGCTGGGTTTCCAGCTGTTGGCGCAGATTTGCCACAAGGCCCTTGGGCGGTGCCGATGCGAGGATCAGCAATATATCGGCCTCAATCGCTTCGCGCAGGAATTGGGCATCCAGAACGGCTTGATAGGCGATTTTAGAGACAAAGGTTCCGCGCTGCGGCAGCACCGTGAGCAGGCCTTGTTCTTGCAGCTTTATAAACGCCTCGCGCACAGGTTGGCGGCTGACGTTATAGGTGCTGGCGATCTCGGTTTCAGAAATGCGGTTTCCCGGTGCGAGATGGTTTTTAATGATACGCGCGCGCAATAACTGTGTTATCTGCGGGGTAATTGGCCGCAAGGGATCAAGTCCTGCAATGCTGTCCATTTGTGCCAAATTGATTCTCCTCGCACATCAGCTTGCCATACTTGCATACTAGCATGCAAGAGTTTGGCGTGCTATTACTGCCTCCGAATCCCGCGTTGCCAAGTGGCTGCAGGACAAAGCGGCACACATCACGGAGCAAATTCATGCAGGAAAGCTGGCGCTGGTACGGTCCATTGGACAAAATCGAACTGAACCAGATTGCGCAAACAGGTGCGCAAGGCATTGTGACATCACTGCATGAAATTCCATATGGCGAGGTGTGGTCGATTGATGCAATTGCCGCGCGCAAAAAGCTTTTGGCAGATGCGGGGCACGGCCAAGAATGGCTGGTCGTGGAAAGCCTGCCCATCCATGAGCGGATCAAACGCGGCGATGGTGATTTGACGGGGCTATTTGCCAATTATCGGCAATCCATGGCGAATTTGGCGGCGGAAGGGGTAAAAACCATTTGCTACAACTTTATGCCGCTGATCGATTGGTCGCGCACGGCGTTGCGCCAACCATTGCCGCATGGGGGCAATGCGCTGCGGTTTGACCAAGTGCATATCTGTGCGCTTGAAATTCACATGCTGGGCCGGGAGGGCGCAGAGCAAGAGTATTCACAAGAGGTGAAAACCCGCGCGAAAGCTTGGTTCGACGCCTCGTCCGAAGAGGACAGAAATGCGCTGGTAGATGCGATCATGGCCGGCCTGCCCGGCGCCTATGACCGCTATGACGTGCCCGCGCTGCGTGAAGCGCTGAAGCTGTATGACGGGATTGGTCGTGCCGAAATCAAGGCCAATTACGCCCGCTTTTTGGCCGAAATTATCCCTGCGGCACAAGATTTGGGGATGAAATTCTGTGTGCATCCCGATGACCCGCCGCGCGATATTTTTGGCCTGCCGCGGATCGTAAGCTGTGCCGAAGATATTGCTTGGGTGATGGCGCAACAGGGCGCGGTTGAAAACGGGCTGACATTGTGTTCTGGATCGCTTGGCGCTGGGCCGCGCAATGACGTGCCGTTGATTGCTAAACAGTTTGCCGACCGGATTCACTTTGTCCATCTGCGCAACGTGCGCAAAGACCCCGACGGTTCCTTTGAAGAGGCGGCGCATTTGGAAGGCGACACAGATATGGTGGCCTTGGTGGCGGCATTGCTGGCCGAAGAAAAACGTCGCAAAGAGGCTGGTCGCGCCGATTGCAACCTGCCATGGCGACCGGATCACGGGCATGAATTGCTTAGCGATATCGGTTCGGGCACGCATCCCGGCTATCCGTTGATCGGGCGGATGCGCGGGCTTGCAGAAATGCGCGGCGTGATTGCAGCGTTAACCCACGCAGACATTTCGTTTCATTAGGGTGTATCGACCAGACGTATTAATACGTTTGGTCGACATCGTTTTCAAAGTAATCGGCATTGTTTTCGGCAATGTCCAAAAGCGTACCGTCAAGCCGGGTCAGATGCAGCATGCCCGCAGCAACGGCTGCATCTGGGTCGCGGTTTTTCACCGCGCTGGCAATATCTTCGTGATCTTGCAGCAAAACCGGCATCCGCTCATTCTTGAACAATCCCAGAATGCACAAACGGTCAACCTTGGCCTTTTCTTGCGAAATGACTTCAAAGGCAAAATCGACGCCGGCAATGTTGCACAGCGCCTTGTGAAACGCATAATCAAGCGCGCCGAATTTGTGATAATTGCCCTCGGCAATCACTTTGCGTTGCTGTACGAGATTTGCCTCTAGGGTATCTGCACCGCTTTGATCACATTTCTCGGCGGCGAACTGCAGCACCTTTGCCTCAACCGCCGCGCGCACAAAACGCGATTTCTCAATCTCGCGGGCTGAGAACCGTTTGACTTCGGTGGCGCGCTGCGGCCGAATCAACAGCAGATCGAGGTTGGCCAAACGGCTGAAGGCATCACGAACCGGCTGGCGAGAGACCCCAAACTGCGCGGCAATGTCGGCCTCGGATATTTTGTCACCAGGCCGTAAGCGCAGAGAGGATATCTCTTCGTTCAAATATTCAAATATCTCGTCGACGGTTGTGCGACGATCGCGGATTTGGTTCATGGGCATCACGTAGGCTTCCTCCAGAGCGTCGATTGAATAACGTTAAATCGGTGTCAAAGCTAGCGTTCTATTGTTTTGGCGGCGTTTATCGAACTGCGCTGATCTGCGATCAGAGGGTCACAAGGCAGGTTTTCTATTCTGGATGACCAAACCAGAATTGAGGGCAAGCATTCGCAGAATAAGTGAAGCGCGGGTTTCCATCGGATGGCCATTTTCACAAATTCTGCGACTCAGCTTCAAGCGAATATTTCATACTAGTATTCTAGATACTAAACTAGTATGCTAGTCTAAATTTACTACGAATCAATAGTTTTTCGGAAGCAGCCTAAGTGTGGCGGTGAATGCGGATACGCTCGGACTGGGAGGAGTACCAGAATGAGCCATGACAAAGGGAGACGGCATGTCAGGGGTTCGTTTAAAGGGCATTGAAAAAGCCTATGGCGCGGTGAAAGTTGTTCACGGCATCGATTTGGAAGTTCAGGAAAAAGAGTTTGTCGTACTTGTCGGGCCATCCGGCTGCGGTAAATCTACAACCTTGCGCATGATCGCCGGTTTGGAAGAGATTTCGGGCGGCGATCTGACTATTGACGATCGTCACGTGAACCGTGTTGCACCCAAAGACCGCGATGTCGCGATGGTGTTTCAAAACTATGCGCTATACCCGCATTTGAACGTTTCCGAAAACATCGCCTTTGGTTTGCGGATCCGTAAGGAAAGCAAAGAGAATATTGCCGCAGCCGTTGAAGAGGTCAGTGGCATTCTGGGCCTGACCGAATATCTGGAACGTCGGCCAGCAGATCTGTCGGGTGGCCAGCGTCAGCGTGTTGCCATGGGCCGTGCAATTGTGCGCCGCCCCAAGGTGTTTTTGTTTGACGAACCGCTGTCTAACCTTGACGCCAAGCTGCGTACGCAAATGCGCGCTGAAATCAAACGGTTGCACAAGCGTTTGGGCGTGACCAGCATCTATGTGACCCATGACCAAGTAGAGGCGATGACACTCGCTGATCGTATCGTGGTTATGCATGATGGCCGGATTGAACAGATCGGCACCCCGATGGAGCTGTTCCTGAACCCGATCAACACCTTTGTTGCAGGTTTCCTTGGCTCGCCGCCGATGAACATGGTCAAGGCCAAGATCGCCAAGGGTGAAAATGGCCCTGTGGCCGAGTTTGAGGGCCAGTCGATCCAGCTTGCCGCTATTCCCTCGCTTCAAAACGCGGTCGGTCGTGATGTCATATTGGGTATCCGCCCCGAATTTGTAAAAGTTGTCGCCGAAGATGCGCCTGATTGTGTCAAGATCGAGCTTGATTTGATCGAAACGCTCGGCTCCGAGGCGCTTATCCACGCCACACTTTCCGGCCAGCCCTTTGTAATCCGTACCGAAACCGTTGGTCAGATGCACATCTTGAACGGCTTTCCGGGCTTTACGATCGAGCCAAATTTGATCCGCGTGTTTGATGCGAAAACGGGCATGACGTTCCCGGGTCAGGTGATAGAGCAATGACCCAAGAAAAAAGCGACACCGCCCATAAGGCCCAAGATGCCAGCGGCTCTGACAAATTGCAGCGCGTCAAAGACCACTTGAAGCGCGAATGGCAGTTGTACGTTATGCTGCTGCCAACGATTATCTGGTTGCTCGTGTTTCTGTACAAGCCGATGTATGGCCTTCAGATCGCGTTCAAGGATTTCAGCGTATTTCGCGGTGTTGCGGGCAGCCCGTGGGTCGGACTTGAGCATTTCCAAACGCTTTTTGGCAACGATCAATTCCTTCGCGCGCTGAAAAATACCATTATCCTCAGCTTTTACGGTTTGATCTTTGGCTTTCCAATGCCGATCTTGCTGGCGCTGATGTTCAACGAAGTTCTGCACCAGACCTTTAAAAAGACGGCGCAGACCATCGTTTATCTGCCGCACTTTATCTCTTCGGTGATTATCGCAGGTATCGTGATTACGGCCTTTTCGCCCTCGGCGGGTATTGTGAACACGGTCCTGGGCTGGTTTGGCTATGATGCTGTTTACTTCCTGACCAAACCCGAATGGTTCCGCCCGATCTTTGTCGGCACCGGAATCTGGCAAGAGGCGGGGTTCCAGTCGATCGTCTATCTGGCCGCTATCGCCGGTGTGTCGCCGACTTTGTATGAAAGCGCTGTTGTTGACGGTGCGTCCCGTTGGCAAATGGTGTGGAAAATCACCGTTCCGTCGATTTTGCCGACCATCATCATCATGCTGATCATCCGTATCGGTAACATGCTGGAAGTGTCGTTTGAGATGATCATCCTGCTGTACCAGCCCGCGACCTACCAGACCGCCGATGTCGTTAACACCTTCATCTATCGTCAAGGTATTCAGGGCGGCCAATACGATCTTGCTGCTGCTGCGGGCCTGTTCAACGCTGTTGTCGCCTTTGTCTTGGTTATGACCGCAAACACAATATCCAAGCGCTATTCGCGCACATCGCTGTGGTGAGGAGGGACGGATTATGACCAACATGAACCTCTATTCGCGTGGTGACAAACTTTTCGTCATCCTCAACATGGTCCTGATCGGGATCTTCACCCTCTCGGCGCTGTACCCGTTCATCTACATCGCGTCATTGTCGATGAGTACAGGGTTCGAGGCCCGCGCAGGCAACGTCTTGCTAACGCCGGTCGGGTTTACACTAGAAGCCTATAAGCGTGTTTTGTCGGAGCCAGCCTTTTGGAATTCGTATAAAAACACGTTCATCTATACTATCGGCGGCACCTTGATGAGCCTCGCGTTCATCATCCCCGGCGCCTATGCGCTGTCGCGGCCCCAACTTTACGGTCGGCGGTTCTGGAACTTGATGGTGGCGTTTACCATGTGGTTCCACGCAGGGATGATCCCGTTCTTTCTGAACATGCGTGACCTTGGTTTGCTGGACAGCTATTTCGGTATCATCATCGGCTTTGCGGTTAGCGGCTTTAACATCATCCTGCTGCGCAACTTCTTTGAAGGCATCCCGCAGTCGTTTGAAGAAGCGGCGCGGATGGACGGAGCCAATGAATTCCAGGTGCTTTGGAAGGTGTATATGCCGCTTTCCAAGCCCGCCATCGCCACTGTCACACTGTTTTGCATTGTGTCGCGCTGGAACGGGTTTTTCTGGGCCATGGTGCTGCTGCAAGATACCGGCAAAATCCCGCTGCAGGTGTATCTGCGTCAGGTTATCGCCGATCTTTCGGACGACGAAGAATTCGCCAACAGCTTGCTGAGTGCCGCCTATTCGTTTGAGACGGTCAGCGCCGCGATCATCGTGTGTTCGATTATTCCAATTCTGCTCATCTACCCGTTCCTGCAAAAGTACTTCAGCAAAGGTATCTTGCTGGGTGGTGTGAAAGAATAACTGTTTATTTAGAGGAGGAGACTATGAAGAAACTCTCAGTGGCACTCGCCATTCTAGGGACGACGGCAATCACCGCGCCAGCCTTCGCCCAAGAGAACCTGAAGATCGTCGACAAGCCGCTAGAGCTGACGATCCACATGCATTGGCCGCGCGCCCAAGGTTATGGCGTTGGTGGCGACACAACCAAAATCTATCCGGTTGAAACCGCTGCGCGCGAAATGACCGGGATCTACCTGATCGACAAAACCTCGGGTAAGAACACCAAGGACAACAACGAAGCTTGAACCTGTTGCTGGCAACGGGCGATCTGCCGGACATCGTTGGCGGTAACAAAATCAAGCAGCCTGTTAACCAATACGGTCCAGAAGGTGCGTTCGTTCCTTTGAACGATTTGGTCAAAGAATATGCGCCGCATATTCAGGCATTCTGGGATACCCATCCTGGCCTGCAACAGGCTATCTCGGCCTATGACGGCAAGTATTACTACATTCCGTACCTGCCAGATGGCAAATTTGGCCGCGCTTGGTACATCCGTCAGGATTGGCTGGACAAACTGGGCTTGAAACAGCCGCAGAACGTTGAAGAATATCATGCTGTCCTGACCGCGTTCCGCGACCAAGACCCGAACGGCAACGGCTTGAAAGACGAAGTGCCCTACTTTGCCCGCGATTGGGAAGAAGTTCTGCGCTTGCTGACCCTTTGGGATGCACGCACCTCGGGTTCTGACTCTTACCACGATTTTTACGTGAAAGACGGCAAGATTGCGCACCCCTATGCCCAAGACGCGTATCGCGATGCGATGGCGAATCTGGCCGCGTGGTACAAAGAAGGTCTGATCGACCCCGAGATTTTCACCCGTGGGTCATCCTCGCGCGACTATCTGTTGTCGGAAAACCTTGGTGGGTCTACCCATGACTGGTTTGCCTCGACTTCGGGCTATAACGATGCGTTGAAAGACAAAATCGAAGGCTTTAACTTTATCCCGTTCTTGCCGCCGGCATCTGCCAAAGGCGTGCGCATGGAAGAGCATCGCCGCATTCCGATCAAGCCAGACGGTTGGGCAATCAGCTACCAGAACAAGCACCCGATTGAGACAATCAAGTACTTTGATTTCTGGTTCACCGAAACCGGCCGAAACCTGGCCAACTTTGGTGTTGAGGGTAAAACCTGGGATATGGTCAACGGTGAACCCACCTATAAACCAGAAGTCCTGAACAGTGACACGCCAGTGAACAGCCAGATGTATCTGGAAGGCGCGCAAATCTATCGCGGCTATTTCCAGGATTACCGGTATGAGTGGCAGTGGACATCGGAAGCCGCCCGCAAAGGTATCGAGCTTTATGATGCCAATGACCTGCTGATTGACCAGTTCCTCGGCGTCGCGTTCAACAAAGACGAACAGGCTGTCTATGACAAGTACTGGCCATCGCTGCAAACCTATATGCTAGAGCGTCAGCAAGCCTGGATTCTTGGTACAGGCGACGTGAAAGCTGATTGGGCGTCTTACATCGAGACCCTGAACAAAATGGGTTACGACCAAGTCATCGAGGTTATGAACTCGGCCTACAAGCGTCAGTACGGCTAATTGGCCCTTGGGCTAACTGAAATGGGGCGTGGCCATCTTTGGCCGCGCCTGTCCAATCGCGCCCCGAATTTACGAGAAAGCACGTCCCATGACCGGCAAGACATTCCCCGCACTTGATGAACCCAAAGCAGGCCGCTTGACGATTCAATACGCGCCGACAGCCGAGACCCACATCACCGAGAACCCGCCGCGGTTTACGTGGCTGCCAGTGATCGAAGATGACGCGCGTTATGTGTTGCGCATTTCTGCGGACCCAAGCTTTTCGGCCAAGACGACCAAAGTTTTTGCAGGCATTCCGCTGAACTTTTTTACCCCGGATGTGGTGTTGGAAGCAGGCAGTCACTATTGGTCCTATGCTGTTTGCGATAGCGCAGGCAAACCCACCACCGCATGGAGCAGCACCCGTAGTTTCACCATTCCGGCTGGCCTTCCTGAAACGGCGCTGCCACCGCGCGAAACCCGCTATGCCAATTCCACCCTTAGCCACCCGCGCCTGTGGTTGACAGGCGACCGCTTGGAAGACTTCCGCAAAGCGGTGAAGGCCGATCCGAACCATTGCGCCTGGGCCAATTTCTACGAAAAATCCGTTTTGCCGTGGATGGACCGTGATATCTTGCCCGAACCCGCAGGTTATCCGAACCACCAGCGCACCGCGCCGGTTTGGCGGAAGACCTATATTGAGTTGCAAGAGGTCATGTATGCCATCCGCCATCTGGCGATTGGCGGCCAAGTTACCCAAGACCCGAAAATGATTGCCCGCGCAAAGGAATGGCTGCTCTCGGTTGCAGAATGGGACCCGATGGGTAACACCTCACGTGCTTATACCGATGAATGGGCCTACCGCGTCACCAATGCGCTGACATGGGGTTATGACTGGCTTTACAACGACCTGACCGAGGAAGAGCGCGCCAAGGTGCGGGCATCTTTGATGGAGCGCACCCGCGACATCGCAGAACACGCGATCATCGGCGCGAAAATCCATTTGTTCCCCTATGACAGCCACGCTGTGCGCTCGGTTTCCCTGACGCTTATCCCGGCACTGATTGCCCTGCGCGGTGATGAACCTGACGATCAAGCCCGTGAGTGGCTGGATTATTGCATCGAGTTCTTGGCCACCGTTTACTCGCCTTGGGGTGACAGCGATGGCGGCTGGGCCGAAGGTACGAACTATTGGATGATGGGCATGGCCTATCTGATCGAGGCCGCGAACCGTTTGAAATCCTACACCGGGATCGACCTCTATAAGCGGCCATTCTTCCGCAACACCGGTGATTTCCCACTGTTTTGCAAGGCGCCCAACAGCCGTCGCGTTTTCTTTGGTGACGACAGCACGCAAGGCGATTTGCCCTGCATCAAAACGGGCATCAACCTGCGCCAATATGCAGGTGTTACCGGCAATGGCGCCTACCAGTGGTATAATGAGGAACTGGCGCGCCTGAACCCCGGCACCGAAATGGCGTTTTACAACTGGGGTTGGTGGGATACGAACTTTGACGAACTGACCTATCTGACCGACTATCCGTTAGTCGAAGCAACTGCGCCAGAAAGCGGCTTCCGGTGGTTCAAAGGGATCGGCTGGGTTGGCATTCAGCATGCAATGGCCGACCCCGAAAACCATATCCAGTTTGTGATGAAATCGTCGCCTTTTGGGTCGATCAGCCACAGCCACGGCGATCAAAACGCCTTTTGTATGGGCGCTTATGGCGAGGATATGGCGATCCAGTCTGGCTATTACGTCGCCTTCAACTCGACCATGCACCAGAAATGGCGGCGCCAGACGATTTCGAAAAACGCTATTCTTATCAATGGTAAAGGCCAATATGCCGATAAGGATAAATCCAAGGCGATGGCGGCAACCGGCCAAATTCTGGCGGCCGAACAGCGCGAAGACCATATCTATATCAAAGGCGATGCCACCGCGGCCTATCAAAGCCTGTCGCCCGAGGTCACATTGGCCGAGCGCGAGGTTTACTTTGTGCGCAACAGCTATTTCGTGATTGTCGATAAGGTTGACGCGAAAACGCCTGTTACGCTGGATTGGCTGCTGCATGCAAACCAACCGTTCGAGTTGGGTGGATCTTCTTTCCGCAACACCGGCGAAAAAGCGGGTTTTTACGGGCAGGTTGTTTGGTCCGAAGCGGGCAAACCCGTTATGAGCCAAGAAACCGGCTTTCCTGGCGTTGACCCTAGCGAATACGAAGGACTGCCTGTCAGCACCTGCTTGAAGGCGCATTACACGGCGTCTACACGCCACCGGATTGCAACCTTGCTGGTGCCTTACAAACTCAGCGATCCCAAACGGATTTTCAACTTCCTTGATGACCAAGGCTATGACGCCGACCTCTATTTCACGGACTCGGATGAAAACACATTCCGCGTGGTGATGAAGAAACTGGCAAATACCTGATATTCGACGACAAAAGCATTGGCCGCAGAACGGCCAGTGCCAAAACGCAAATTATTTCACGGAGACGTAGAATGACTGTTAAAAACCTGTTTCCGGCAAAGGAAAACAAACTTGTTGATGCGGGCGGCGGGCTGTCACGAAAAGTTGCCGCGTATAACGACAACGTAATGTGCGTCGAAGTCCATTTCGAAACCGGCACCGTTGCGGCGCTTCATAGCCACCCGCATGAGCAGATTACCTATGTTATTTCGGGCCGCTTTGAATTCAAGGTCGGTGACGAGACATATGTGATTTCAGCCGGCGACTCGCTTTACAAACAACCCAATATTGTTCACGGCGCAACCTGCCTGGAGGCAGGCAAACTGTTGGATATCTTTACGCCGCACCGCGAAGACTTCCTTTGAACGCTCAATCCTCAAGAATAAATGAATGGAGTACATCAGTATGACCAAACCCGTCATCGGATTTATCGGCCTCGGCCTTATGGGCGGCAATATGGTGGAAAACCTGCAAAAGCGGGGTTTTGAACTGGTTGTGATGGACCTTAACAAAGATGTTGTGAACACTGTCATTGCCCGTGGCAACGCGCGCGAAGCCGCCTCGGCCAAGGAACTGGCTGCAGCAAGCGATATCGTGATGCTTTGCCTGACCAAGTCGGAAGTTGTTGAAAAGATCGTCTATAGCGATGATGGCATTCTGGCAGGTATCAAAAAAGGCGCGGTTCTGATCGATTTCGGCACATCCATCCCGGCCTCGACGCGCAAGATCGGTGCTGACATAGCTGCCAAAGGCGCAGGTATGCTTGATGCACCTCTCGGCCGCACCCCGGCACATGCCAAAGACGGCTTGCTGAATATCATGGTCGGCGGCGATAAGGACACCTTTGAAAAGGTGAAGCCTGTGCTGGATGAGCAAGGTGAAAACGTGTTCTATCTTGGCGCGCTTGGTGCTGGTCATACGACCAAGCTTATCAACAACTTTATGGGTATGACGACCGTTTGCACCATGAGTCAGGCCTTTGCCGTGGCCGACCGTGCCGGGGTTGATCGTCAGCAGCTTTACGACATCATGTCGGCGGGTCCTTCGAATTCTCCGTTCATGGGGTTCTGCAAAAACTATGCGGTTGATGGTGTCAGCAATCTGGGATTCTCGATCAATAACGCCAACAAGGATTTGGGCTATTTCCTTGCGATGGCCGAAGATCTGGGTACCCGCGCGGAAATCGCCGAAGGCACCTCGCACAACCTTCAGGCTGCCGTCGACGCCGGGTTGGGCGAAGGCAACGTACCGGAAATATTTGACTATTTCCTGAAACTTGGCAAGTAAACCACGCGGACAGTTGCGTGATGAAATAATAAAGGACAGGGAAAACAATGAAACTTAAGGGAAAAACGGCAATTGTCACTGGTGGTGGCCGTGATATCGGCCGCGCCTGTGCTGTCAAACTGGCATCCGAGGGCGCAAACGTTGCTATCAACTATTTTTCCAGCAGCGAAGGTGCTGATGCCGCTGTAGCCGAGATTAAAGCGGCTGGTGGAAATGCGTTCGCCTTGCAAGGTGACTTGAATTCGCAGGCTGGCGTCGATGCGCTTGTTGCGAAAACTGTGGCTGAATTTGGCGGCCTAGATATTCTGGTCAACAACTCTGGCGGCTTGATTGCCCGCAAAACGATTGCGGAAATGTCGCTGGAACATTGGCATGCGGTTATGGACCTGAACCTGACCAGCACGTTCTTGATGATCAAAGCCTGCCTTGCCCATATGAAGACCGGCGCGATTGTGAACCTTGCCAGCCAAGCCGGGCGCGATGGCGGCGGCGGCGGTTCGGTGGCCTATGCTGCGTCAAAGGGCGCCGTTATGACCATGACGCGCGGTCTGGCCAAAGAGCTTGGCCCGAATATCCGCGTAAATGCCCTCTGCCCGGGTATGATCGACACCGATTTCCACAATATCCACACCAAGGACGAAGTGCGCCGCAATCTCGAAGCCTCGGCCCCGGTTCGGCGTCAGGGTTTGCCCGTGGATGTTGCGAATTTGGTGCTGTTTTTGGCCTGTGAAGATTCAGCCTTCATCACTGGCGCGAATGTCGACATCAACGGCGGCATGCTTTTCAGCTAAATTTGGCCAATCGACACGAAAAAGGCCCGCCGATCAAGGCGGGCCTTTTTATTTGCAAATTCGGGCCTTAGCGGCGCAGCTTTTTCACAATGTCGCTGGCCAGTGCGTCAATCGCCACACCCGTGGCTTGGGCAACGGAGGCGGGCGAGTTATCGGCCAAAGGCGCAGTTACTGCAAAGCGCTGTACAGATTCGCGTATGGCCCCATCCGGCGCGGCAATTGCGAATTGGCCGCTCAGTTCAAATTCGCCATTCAGTTTCGCGATCATGCGGTCAATTCGCACCTCGACCTGCACATCTGCCGATTGGGCCAGCGGCCAAGGCTCGGCTGCGACGGATGCGGTTGAGCGCAGATCAAGGCTCCGCGCCAAAGCGCCGGTTACACCGCGCACCGGATCATCGGCCCACACGGCCTTGGGCACCACTGTCAGCGCGCCGCCTTCTTGCTCGACCACGATTTCCGAGGCCGCAGCATAGGCAGGCAGCGAAACTTCACGCACTTCAACAGTTCCGACCGCAACTTTGGTTTTCGCAACAGAGGGCACTGTTTCGGCAGCAATGGGAAACCGCGCATTGGTGTCGCCACAAGAGGCGAGCGGCAGGGCGGCGGCGAGGGCGATGGTAGCTATACGAATATTCACATCAGCGTCCTAGGATAAGAGAGTTGGGGTTGCGCTCAATCGTGCGGGCCAGTTGGCTAACAGATTTTGCGGCAGCTTTCAGCTCGCGCAGCAGATCAAGCGTTTCGGAATTAAAGGTGGATTTCGCGCCATAGGTCGACAATAGCGCATCGGCTTTGGATATCACAGAGTCGAGTTGCGCCGTGACATCTGGGAAGTTCTTTGCAGCACTTGCCACAGCATCCGCTGCATTACGGGCCGAGGCCAGCGCCGCATTGGTGTTGGTAATCGCCCCGCCTTCGCGCAGCTCTTTCAGCGCGGCCTCTACCTCGGTCAATGCCGAAGCCAAGGCAGGCGGTATGCTTTTTGCGCCTTCGGTGCCGATCAGGGCGTCGGTGCTGTCCATCACGCGGGTTACGGCGGCGATCAGCTCTTCGGCCTTAAGGTCGTTCACTTTGGTTGCAATCGCACGCAAATCGGTGATCAAAGCAGGCAGATCACCCGAGGCGGTTGCAATATCGGCCGAGGCTTTGTCAAAGCTTTTAAGCGCGCTGGCCAGTTGTTCGGCTGCGCCTTGTTCCTTCAGATCTGCTACGATGCTGCGCAAATCGGCTATCACACCGCGCAATTCGCCCGGAATGGCTTGGGTATCTTCCTTGCCGACCAGCCCACGTGCATCCTCGATCAAGCCCAGGATCGCATCGGGTGCGCGTTGGGTGCCGGGGGCGCTGGCGATGGTTTCAATCGCGGCCATAAGCGAAACAGCTTGGTTCATAACCTCTTCAATCGGCAGGTTATTCACGCGCTGCAACACGCCTTCGGCCGTTGCGGTAAAGTCGGGAAGATCGGATTTGACACTCGGAATAATCGGCGTGCCGTCGGCATCATCTGCCAATTCGGCAGGCGCGGCGTCGGGCAAATCAGCCAACTCGATTTTCAATGCGGCACTGAAAATGCTGGTCGTGGCAAGGCGCGCCCGCATACCGTCTTTTACCAGTTTTTCAATGAAATCATGCGTGGCTTGCGCGTCTGCAGTGGCCTCTAGCCCCAAAGTTTGCGGGTCGATTGAAATCAGGGCCCGCATATGTACTTTGCTGCCGCCGGTTGCTGTTTTTGCAATGAAAGCACCAATGCCGGTGATTTGGCCAATCCGCAAACCGCGATATTCGACCGGTGCGCCCGAGGCGAGACCGCTAACCGACTCGGTGAAAATGACCGACATCTTGATCGAATTGGCGCTAAGTTGGGTAAAGATACTATCGCGTGCCGCAGCTTCATTCGCGAACAAGCGGAACAGCGTGTCATTGGTTACCGGTTGGCCACCTGAAACGATATTTTCAAATGCCACACCGCCGGTCAGCAACGACCCAAGGCTGGCGACGTTCAAATCAAGCCCCGCAGGCCCAAGGGTAACGGAAAAGCCGGCCATGTTCCAAAACCGCGAGTCTGTGGTCAGGAATTTATCATAGGGTGCGTTGATGAACGCCTCAACATCGGTGCTATCGCCGGTTTCCGACAGGCGCGGCGTGTCCAACTGACCAACCTCCATCCCGCGGAAAAACACGGGTGCGCCGGGGGTCAGGCTGGTGCCGTTCTTGGACCGGATCTTGATGCGCGTGCCTTCATGGCCGGGGCGGATAAGCGGCGCCTCTTTCAAGCCGTCAAAGACACGGGCTGTTGAGCCCTCGATCGGCGTCCAGGCGGCGTTAAGATATACACCTGACAAAACCGTTGAAAGCCCGCTGATACCGCGGGCACTGACTTCGGGGCGGACAACCCAAAACATTGTCTCGGGGCTTAGGGTATCGGCTACATCCTTGTTGATGCGGGCAGTTACCTCGACATGCGACATGTCTTTGGTGAACTTTACGTCCTCGACAGCGCCAATGATCACATCACGAAATTTGATCGTGGTGTCCTTGGGTGTAATCCCTGCCGCATCCTGAAATACAATCGTAATCAGCGTGCCCTTGTTGCTATAGTTTTGCCACGCCACCCCAAGCGATACCAGCAGCGCCAGAATCGGCACGAGCCACACAAAAGACAGGTTGCGCCAAGGAGAGTGCTTGGCAGGTAGAATATCCATATCGGGAAGCGTTGGTTGGGTCATTTAGTGTGTTCCTTGTCAGCATCCCAGATTTGCCTAGCATCAAAGCTTTGGGCCGAGAGCATTGTGAAAGCCACAGAAAGCGCAAAGCTAACCGCTGCGATTCCGGGGTGAATACTTGCTGCTGATCCCAGTTGGACCAGCGCGGTCAGAATGGCGACGACGAAAACGTCGATCATGGACCAGCGGCCAACAAATTCGACCACCTCATAAACCTGGTGGCGGCGGTGTGCCGACAACCTGCTAGGCCGCCCGATGCCAAGCGCCAAATAGGCGATGGCAAAAAACTTGCTTGCCGGGATAACGATGCTGGCAAAGAAAACAATCGCTGCAATGCCAATCGAGCCATGATGAACCAGTTCCAGAATACCGCCGAGCAGTGTACTGGCCGATTCCTTGCCCAAAGTGGCCGTTTTCAGCATCGGATAGGTGTTGGCCGGGATAAACGCGATAATCCCCGCGACCCACCATGCCCAAACCTTTTGCAGGCTTTGGGTGTCACGGCTGGCCAAAGGTGCCCCGCAACGCAGGCATACCGTCGCCGCAGCCGGATGAACCCGTCCGCATGTTGTGCAATTGACCAGACCCGCTTCTCGCGCGGTCAGGTAGCCCCGCGCGCTTCCAGCGTTTTCCATATGATCAAACTACTCATAAAATTGTCTTTCAGCACGGTGATGACCACCAATGCGGCGAATGCCCAAAACGCGGGGCCTATTGTAAGCGTGGCCAAACCGCCAACCTTGACCAAGGCAACGGCCACGCCGACGATGAACACCTCGGCCATGGCCCAAGGTTTCAGCTGCTCGGCCACCCGAAAGGCCCGTGCCGCGCCACGCGCCGGTCGGTGCCCAAGGGCCATGGGCGCCACAGCGTATAAAATCGCGCTGAGCCGTGTTAATGGCAGAACAACGATCAAACCTGCCATTGCCAGCGAAAGCGGTACCATCAAGCCGTCGGAGTAGGCCAGAATCGTATCAATCACCGAGGCTTGTTGTTTAAGCCCATGCGTTGAAATCGTCAGAAACGGAAAGCTGATCGCAGTGATCATCAAAATCGTAGCTGTTACGGCCAGCATCACTATTCGCGTCATGGCATTGGCCCGCGGTGCGATCAGCAGATGGTGGCATCGGCTGCACCGCCCCTGGCCGCCCTGCGGGATAGACGGAAAGTGGTAGAGCGAGTCGCAGACAGGGCAAGCCACCAGATCGGCAAGATCGGAGGATGCAATACTGGTCGGTGTTGGTTCCGCGTTTTCCATTGGCACCGTTTACCGGACTTGCGCATTACTTTGAAGGGGCCTGCATCGGCCCCTTCGCTCTATTGTTTCAATTTTGAAATGTTGCGCCTTAGATGTGACTATTCCTGCTGCCCTAGCCCTTGGGGCCGTTTTCTGCCGGAACTTTAAAGACAGCGACATAGAGTGCGGGCACAAAGACCAGCGTAACCAGCGTTCCAACGATAATCCCGCCCATCATTGCAAAGGCCATCGGGCCCCAAAAGATTTGCCGAGAAATTGGAATCAACGCCAAACTTGCCGCCGCCGCAGTCAGCAGAATCGGGCGGGCGCGGCTGTCTGATGCCTCAAAAACCGCATCCCAAGCGGTGCGGCCGGCGCGGCGCAGCACCTCAATCTCGTTCACCAGAATGATCGAGTTGCGGATCAAAATTCCGACCAGTGCCAGAATGCCCAAGATCGCGACAAAGCCCAAAGGTGCCCCCGACAAGACCAATGCTGCCACAACGCCGATCAGGCCAAGCGGTGCCGCGCAAAGCACAACAAGCGCCAGCCGGAACCCTTGCATTTGCACCATAACCAGCGTCACCATAATCAGCATCATCAACGGCACGACAGCTGCAATCGGTGCCTGACTTTCGGCACTGGATTCGACGGTGCCGCCGATGACCACCTCATATTCCTCAGGCAAGGCCGCATTGAACGCCGCGATTTTATCGGCCAATGATGCCACCAGCGTTGCAGGCTGATCTTTGGTGTTTATCGCGGCTTTCACCGTGATCGTCGGCATTCGGTTGCGTTGGCTGACCATCGGTTGCTCGGTATCAAACCGGAACACCGCCACCGAAGACAGCGGAATTGCATCGCCGCCAGTCCGGCTAAGCTGAAGGCTGTAAAGTGCCTCAAGCGAGGCACGGTCAGAATCGTTTCCGCGTGCAATGATATCGACCAGATAGGTGTTGTCGCGCAGCTCGGTAATCGTGCGTCCGGCGAAAATCGCGTTCAGCCCCGATGCGATATCGGACGAGGTCAGCCCCAGTTGGCGGGCCTTGTCCTGCACAATATCAACCCGCACCACCCGTGCCGGTTCGTTCCAATCCAACACGATAGAGCTGGTGCGCGTGTCTGCCCCGATAACCGCCGCCAAATCGCGCGCCTTGTCGCGCAATACGTTAATATCGGGCCCGCTGATGCGGTATTGCAATGGGCGGCCAACCGGCGGCCCGATTTCCAGAAACTTTACATAAACATCGGTGCCCGGAAACTCGGTCGCTGCCGCTGTTTCCAAACGTTTGCGCAAGGCGTTGCGGGCATCGGTTGACGGCGTTTGAATGACAATCTGTCCAAGATTGGCGAACTGATCCATCGTGTCATAAGACAGCAAGAACCGTGGCGCCCCCCGGCCGACATAGGATGACCAGAACAATACATCTTCATCCTTGGCCAAAAGCGCCTCAAACCGGTCCATCTCGGCCTGTGTTGCAGCGATAGAGGCGTTTTGCGGCAAGGCAAAATCAACCACCAATTCGGGGCGGTCAGAATTCGGGAAAAACTGCTGTTCGACAAAACGCATCCCATAGATCGAGATAGCAAACAGCCCAACCGTGACGCCAATTGTCAGCCAACGAAACCGCATTGCCCCCCGCAAGACGCCGTGAAAGGCGCGGCGCATCCGCCCCGGCTTGGGGTTGTGATGGGCCATTTTGGCGGGCAGCAAGGTAACGCCCAGCAGTGGCGCAAACAGCACGGCCACAACCCAGCTTACCAACAATGAGACGGCAATCACCACGAATAGCGAAAAGGTAAATTCGCCCGCCGAGGATGAGTTCAAGCCGATCGGGATAAACCCGGCCACCGTCACCAAGGTGCCCGACAGCATCGGAAACGCGATTGATGTCCACGCATATGACGCGGCTTTGCGCAGGCTTTCACCGGCCTCTAGCCGCGAAATCATGGTTTCAATCGCAATCATCGCGTCATCGACCAACAGGCCCAATGCGATGATCAACGCGCCCAGTGAAATCCGTTGCAGGGTAAAGCCAGCGTAGTCCATGACCACAAAGGTAATCGCCAGAACCAGCGGAATAGTCAGTGTTACCACCAGCCCCGCACGGATGCCGAGGCTGATAAAGCTGACGGCCAGCACGATCAGAACCGCCTCAAGCAGAGCTTGCAAAAAGTGGTTTACAGATTCCTCGACCACATGTGGTTGATCGGCGACTTGGTGGATTTCGATACCAATTGGCAATTCGGCCTGCACCTGATCCATCACGGCGGAAAGCTCTTCGCCAAAGGTCACGATATTGGCGCCTTGGCGCATGCCAACAGCTAGGCCAATCGCGGGCTGACCATTGAAACGAAACAACTCGGACGGCGGGTCTTGGTAGCCACGTTTGATGTCGGCCACATCGGTCAGGCGAAAGAAACGGTCGTCAATGTGAAAGTTGACGTCTTCAAGGCTGCTCGCGTCCTTGAATTGGCCACCGACGCGCACCAAAATCCGTTCAGGGCCGGAGTCAATAATGCCTGACGGCAAAATTGCGTTTTGCGCCTGCAGCGTTGCTTGCACGGCTTGCTCGTTCAGGCCAAGCGCCGCCAAGCGCTCGGTCGAAAACTCAAGATAAACCACCTCGTCCTGCGTGCCGTAAATTTCAACCTTCCCGGCATCGTCAAGGGCTTGAACCTTGCGCTTGATCAGCTCGACCTTGTCGCGCAATTCGCGCGGGGTGAACCCGTCAGCGGTGAACGCGTAGATGTTGCCATAAACATCGCCGAAATTGTCGTTAAAGCCGAAACCCGCAAATTCGTTGGGCATGTCGCCTGCAATATCGTTAATCATATTGCGCACTGTCAGCCATGTGCGTGCTACGGCGTCGCCTTGTACGCTTGGCTTCAGGTTAACGTAAACAATCGAAAATCCTGGGCGGGTGATCGAGCGCGTGTAATCCAGCGTGTCTAGCTCTTCCAGCTTTTCCTCAATGCGATCAGTGACTTGTTGGCGCGTGTCTTCTATCGATGCACCCGGCATGGCCGCTGTGATAACCATGGTCTTGATGGCAAAATTCGGGTCTTCCTCGCGTCCGATTGACACATAGGCCAACACGCCTGCGATGACGCTGATGATCATCAGAAACCACACAAAAGAGCGGTGTTCCAGCGCCCAGTCTGACAGGTTGAAACGCTTCATTCTTGCACGCGCGGGCCGACAATTTGCCCGTCCTTAATAGAGTTGACACCTTTGACGACGATCTCATCGCCAGAGGAAAGGCCGTTCAGCACCAAAACGCGCGTGCCAGCTGTGGCGCCCGTTTCCACCGCAATCAAACTGGCCACGCGGGTTTGGGGGTCTATACGCCAGACTGCGGGCGGTTCGCTGCCTGCGACAATCGCAGTCAAAGGCACCGATAATTGGGCCGCCGTTTCGGCCATCGGTTCCACTTGTACCAGTGCACCAAGGCGGAACCCGATGGCTGCATTTTCATCCAGCGCAAGCCGCAATTGACGGGTGCGCGTTTCACGGGTGGCAACCGGATCAATCGAGGTCAGGCGGGTCGTCGTTTCCAGTGCCAAGTTCGCCTCTAGCCGGACGCGAAACATTGCGCCCGTGGTCAGCCCTGCGACATCCGCTTCGGAAAGATCGATGTGAACCTCGCGGTCCTGCGTGCCCGCCAATCGCAACACCGGCGCGCCGGCTGTCAACGTTGCCCCAGGTTCGGCAAAAACCTGGGTCACGATGCCGGTTTGCGGGGCATGCAAAACCGCGTTGTTGCGGGCATTTTCGGCGGCAACCAGAGTGGCTTTGGTTTGCTCTAGGCTCGCCTCGGCGGCGGCAAGCTGTGCAGTGACGTTTTGCAACGCAGCCTCGCTATCTACCCCGCGTGTCACCAGTGCTTGTACCCTCTCAGCGGCGTTGCGGGCCGAATTGGCCTGCGCTTCGGCAACGGTAACGCCGGCTTGTGCAGTCCGCAGATCGGCATCCAGATCTTGCGGGTCTTGCAAAGCCAAAACCTGATCTTTGACAACGACATCGCCCAAATTGGCAAGGCGCGTGGCCAAGGTGCCGCTGCGTGGAAAGCCCAGATCGGTTTCAATCCTTGCGGTAACAGTGCCAACCCAGGATTGGCGCAAACCGGATTGCGGGGTTATGATTTCTGAAACGACTGGCCGCGGTGCCTCTTGGGCAGCGGCTGCAAGCGGCAAAAGCAAGAGGGCAAAAAGCAAGCCTGACTTTTTCATCACTTAACCTCCGACACAAAGTCGACCGTTTGGCCGGGGTACAGCAATTGCGCGCCTTTGCTGACGACAATCTCACCCGCGTCAATCCCGGAGTTCAGCACAACCTGACCATTGATATACCGCAAAACCGAAATTTCGCGCAGCGCGACCTGATGCGATGTTGGGTCTATCACCCAGACCGCAGGGCCGGTGGCTTGGGCCGTGATGGATGACCACGGCAAGGTCACGCGGTCGGCATCTTGAACTATCACCGTCCCTCGTACAGGGTCGCCATAGCTTAGGCCAGCGGGCAGGGATTCGACTGATACAGTCACTTTTACCGTTCCCTTGGCGGGATCAACCAATGGCGAGACCTCGCGCATAGCGCCAAGGCCGGTTTTTTCAGGCGTGGCCAGAACGGACAGCACTACTTCGGGTGATTTCGGCGCCGAGGTCAGCGAGGCCTCGGGCACCTCGAACACCGCGTCAAAATCGCTGCCCAGTGCCAATTCGACCACGCTTTGCGCCGCGCCAATCACTTGGCCGGGTTCGGCCAGACGGTCAGTCACTGTCGCGGCTGTGGGGGCCAACAGCACTGTATCGGCCAATGCCTTTTTGGCGCGGTCAAGTTCGGCCAGGGCCTGCGCCTCTTGGGCCTCGGCGGCGCGAAGCAGGTCAGCGGCGCTGTCACGTGTGCTGCGGGTGGTTGCACCGCGCTCTAGCAGCGCATCTTGGCGTTCACTTTCTTCGCGTGCTTGCTGGTGACTGGCTTTGGCCGATACCAACCCAGCCTCGGCAGCGCGCAAAGATTGCACTTGTTGCACTTGGTCTATCTTGGCAAGGACATCGCCCTTTTGCACCTTGCTGCCGGTCGTCACAAAAACATCCGTTAGGCGCCCGCTCAATGGGAACGACGCGGTCAGCGTATCTCGGGCAACGATTTCACCGGTAAGGGAAAATGTGCTTTCGGCGGCGATGCGTTCGGCCGTAACGGTTGCAACGCGCAAAAGCGTTTGCGCTGTGGCGGGTGCGTGCAGTGTCAGCGTGGCAATAGCTGCCAGTGCAAACGCTCTGCTGCGGGAATGAAAAACTCTCACGGGGGGCTCCGTATTTACGAATTTCGGCGTCATTCTGGCACCATAAGGTTTGTCAAATAATCTGCGTGGCGTTGAATTGTGGCTTCGGCTTTCGGGTCAATCCCGGTAAGCCCGCTGCATTTGGCCTGCGCGCTGAAAATAACACTGCTGGCGCCGCCAAAGGCATAGAAGGCATGTGGGATGTCTTGGGGGGGAAGATTGCCCATCATATTGGAAAACCAAGTGTAAACCGGCATGAGGTGGGTTTCGATAAGCCAGGTGCGCCGCTCGTCATCTTCAGGGCCTTGAAGCATCAGGAACCGGAAAAACTCGGGGTGTTCGGCATTGAACCGCACCAAACGGCGCAGCACTTCGCGGCGTTGTTCGGGCGGGGCATCAGGGCCAACGGCTTGCATCGCATCACCTACGGCTTCGTCTTGTAACGCAAACAGGCGGTCAGCCGCCGCACGCCAAAGCGCGTCTTTGGTTGCGAAATGATAGGTCAGCAGCCCTTGGCTTACCTCGGCCCGCTGGGCAATCGCCCGCGTGCTGACGGCATCAAATCCGGTTTCGGTCATCGCCGAAAGGGCTGCTTCCACAATCTTTTCGCGCGTGGAATCGCGTTGCTTGTCTCTCATCCGCAATAAATACACTAGTCAGTTGACAAGTGAAAGCCTTTGGGTGCGTGACCTAGCGTTATTCGGCCACGCAATCGGCAAAGTAATGCACCGCGCCGTTGTCATCCGTTTCTTGCACCAAGCCGTGAATGTCGGTTTCAAACCCCGGGCATTCGCGGGCAAATTCGCGGTTAAACTTCAGATATTCGACGATCTTTTTGTTAAACACCTCGCCCGGAATCAACAGCGGAATGCCGGGTGGATAGGGCGTCACAAGGCTGGTGGTGATGCGACCTTCCAATGCGTCAATCGGTACGCGCTGGGTTGTGCGTTTGGCGATATGGGCAAAGGCATCCGTAGGCGTCATCGCGGGTGTATGGTCGCTGAGGTACATTTCAGTCGACAAAATTGCGACATCATATTTGGCATAAAGTTTGTGCACATGCTGGCACAAATCGCGCAGGCCCATCTTTTCATAGCGCGGGTGCTTGGCGCAAAACTCGGGCATGACCCGCCACATCGGCTGGTTTTTGTCGCAATCATCCTTGAATTGCTGCAACGCGGTCAGCAGGCTGTTCCAGCGGCCTTTGGTAATGCCGATCGTGAACATGATGAAAAAGCTGTAAAGGCCGGTTTTTTCGACCACAACACCGTTTTCGGCCAGATACTTGGTCACAATAGACGCTGGAATCCCGTCTTCTTCAAAGCGGCCATCAATGTTCAGGCCGGGGGTGATAATGGTCGCCTTAATCGGGTCCAACATGTTGAAACCGGGGGCCATATCGCCAAAAGCGTGCCAAGAATCCTCGCCATCAGCTTGCTGTACGCCATCGGCATCGGTGCGGCGCAGCACCCAGTCTTTGGTGCGGCCAATGCCTTCTTCTTCCAGATGGTCCGGCCCCCAGACCTTAAACCACCACTCATCGTCGCCAAACTCGGCATCGACCTTACGCATGGCGCGGCGGAAATCGAGCGCCTCCATGATGCTTTCTTCGACCAGCGCGGTTCCGCCCGGAGGTTCCATCATCGCGGCCGCCACATCGCAACTGGCAATGATGCTGTATTGTGGGCTGGTCGAGGTGTGCATCAGATAGGCTTCGTTAAACAAATGCCGGTCCAACGGGACAGACTGGCTGTCTTGCACTAGAACATGGCTGGCCTGCGAAATACCGGCCAGCAATTTGTGAATGGATTGCGTGGCATAGGTCACAGAATGGCGCGGCCGTTCACGGTTGCGGCCCATCGCGTGATAGCTGCCATAGAACGGATGGAACGCCGCATGGGGCAGCCATGCCTCATCGAAATGCAGGTTGTCAACGTAACCATCCAGCACGGTTTTGATGGTTTCGGTGTTGTACAGCACCCCGTCATAGGTCGATTGCGTCAGCGTCATGATGCGCGGCTTAACCGTGTCGGCATCAACGCCTTGCAACAATGGGTTGGCGCGGATTTTGGCCTTGATCGAGTCAATCTCAAACTCGGCCCGTGGAATTGGGCCGATGATGCCGTAATGGTTGCGGGTCGGTTTCAAAAACACCGGAATCGCACCCGTCATAATGATGCTGTGCAGAATGGATTTATGGCAGTTGCGATCGACGACAACCACGTCACCCGGTGCAACGGTATGATGCCAAACCATTTTGTTCGAGGTACTGGTGCCGTTGGTCACAAAGAAACAGTGATCGGCGTTGAAAATCCGTGCGGCGTTGCGCTCAGACGCACCAATCGCGCCGTTATGGTCCAGCAACTGGCCCAGTTCCTCAACCGAGTTGCAGACATCGGCGCGCAGCATGTTTTCACCGTAGAACTGGTGGTACATCTGGCCAATCGGGCTTTTCAAAAACGCCACACCACCGGAATGGCCGGGGCAGTGCCAAGAATACGACCCATCCTCGGCATAATCGAGCAGTGCCTTGAAAAACGGCGGCTGGATGCCCTCAAGATAGCTTTTCGCCTCGCGCACGATGTGGCGGGCGACAAATTCGGGCGTGTCTTCGAATGCGTGGATAAAGCCGTGCAATTCGCGCAAAATATCATTTGGCAAATGGCGGCTGGTTTTGGTTTCGCCATACACATAAATCGGCACATCGGCGTTTTTCCAGCGCACTTCCTCGATAAAGCTGCGCAGGTTTACCACCGCGGGGTCAAGATCGGGGCCGGGACTGAATTCTTCATCATCAATCGACAAAACAAAGGCCGAGGCGCGCGATTGCTGCTGCGCGAACTTGGACAGATCGCCATAGCTGGTGACGCCGAGCACCTCAAAACCCTCATTCTCGATCGCTTCGGCCATTGCTCGAATGCCAAGCCCCGAAGAGTTTTCAGACCGGAAGTCTTCGTCGATGATGACGATAGGAAAGCGAAATTTCATGAAGGTTCTCCTTGCGGGGTCGCCGCAGATAGGATGGTGGCCTGTTACAAACGAGGGTAGGCACGTAAAGCGGCGCAGTCTGTCCGAACTTGCCTGTTTCTTTCTTTTGATTGACCAACTGTCAAGGGTTGAACCTATATGCAACCGCTTGCAAAAGATGAGGCTCTGCGGCAATACTGGCCATCATGCCCCCCCGTCGGACCAATCGTCCGCAAAGCAAGGATCACAAAATGCTCAGAGTTGGCCTTCTCGGCGCCGGACGTATTGCTGACGTTCATGCCATCGCAATTTCAGCCCATCCCGCCAGTAAATTGGTCGCGGTCTCGGATTTTCTACCTGAAAATGCCCAGAGGCTTGCAACAAAATTCGGGTGCGAGGTGCGCAGCAACGACGAAATCATCGCCGATCCGAACATCGACGCTGTGTTGATCGCGACGCCTACCGATACCCATTCCGACCTGATGGAGGCCGCGACAGCGGCAGGCAAGGCTGTCCTGTGCGAAAAGCCGGTCGATCTGTCTTTGGCCCGCGCGCGCGCCTGTGCTGTGGCAACGGCGGACAATGGCCAGCCGATCATGCTTGGCTTTAACCGTCGTTTTGACCCAAGCTTTGCGGCGCTGAAAGCGGCTGCCGATGCGGGCGAGATTGGCAAATCCGAGCTGCTGTCGATCACGTCTTTCGACCCTGCGCCGCCACCTGTTTCTTATGTCAAAACCTCGGGCGGCTTGTTTCGCGATATGATGATCCATGACTTTGACATGGCAAATTTCATCATGGGTACGCCACCTGTCACGGTTTCGGCTGTTGGCACATCGATCGTTGACCCCGAAATCGGGTTGGCGGGTGATGTTGATACTGCCGTTGTCACAATGACTTATGCCGATGGCCGGATTGCGGTTATCAAGAATTCGCGTCGTGCGGCCTATGGCTATGATCAGCGGCTTGAACTTCTCGGATCTGAGGGGTTGTTGCAGGCGCAGAATATGCTGGAAAATCTGGTTGTGAAATCAAATGCTTCTGGCGTAACCGGGGCAAAGCCTACCTATTTCTTCCTGCAACGCTACATGGCCGCGTACAAGGCTGAATGGGATGCGTTTGCAACCGCAGTACAGGGCAAAACGCCGATGCCGGTCACATTGGCTGATGGCATTGCAGCCCTTGCGATGGCCGAAGCGGCAACACTTTCGATGAAAACCGGCGCGCCCGTCCGGCTTGATAGCGTGTGAGGCCAGTGCGCGCGGGGCGGTCTTCACCTCGCGCCTATTTTGCTAACCGCTGGGTCGCGTGACTACATAGATAGCCGCGCCGCCCATGCAAACCACTTGAATGGCAAGCGCATAGAACGGCGCGCCAAACAGAACTGCGGCACCAAAAGCTGCCGCCATCATGCCAACAGCCATCGCTTTGTGCCGTGGCGCAATGGCACCTTTTTGCTCCCATTTGGTGATCAAAGGGCCGAATGTCCGGCTTTGCAGCAGCTTTTTGTGCAAATTCGGGGCGCTTTTGGCAAAGGCAAATGCGGCCAACATGACAAAAGGCGTGGTCGGCAGCAGCGGTAGAACAACCCCGATTAAGCCTAGCAGCAATGAAACGCCGCCCAGTACGCGCCAAGCCCAAAGCGTAACAAACGTATGCTTGCCTTTGTGATGCGGAATTCGGGGCATGTGAGCTTTCAAATGTAGTCGACCGATTTGCGGGTGATACAGCCCAATGAGCGCAGTGTCGCTGCCGATTGCTTCGATAATAGATAAATTTCGTGAAAAGTGATGGTTTGCTGCAAATATGATCTAGATCAACGACACACATGCGACTATATGAATGTATAGATGCATCGTATTCGCCCAAGCTTGAACGGGGCTCGGTGCGGCTATTCATGGGAGGTTGAAATGGCACATGTCGTTGTTGTTGGTGCAGGGCTAGGAGGCACGATTGCCGCCTATGAATTGCGCGAAAAGCTGGGGTCCGAACATAAGGTTTCGGTTGTCAACAAAGGCAGCCGCTTTCACTTTGTTCCGTCCAATCCGTGGGTTGGCGTTGGTTGGCGTGACCGTGCTGCGATTGAAGTTGATCTGGAAAAGGTCTTTGCCAAGCGCAAGATTGCACTGCACGCACAGGGCGCCAAGCGGTTGCACCCCGCCGAACGCCGGATCGAACTATTGGACGGCGAATCGATCAGCTATGATTACATGGTCATCGCGACCGGCCCCGAGCTTGCCTTTGACGAAATCGAAGGTTTCGGACCCGAGGCGCATACCCAATCGGTCTGCCATGTTGACCACGCGCTTATGGCCAAACAGGCGGTGGACAAGCTGATCGCGAGTCCTGGCCCCGTGGTGATCGGCGCGGTGCAAGGTGCCTCGTGCTATGGGCCTGCCTATGAGTTCGCCTTTATCCTTGATAAAGCGCTGCGCGATGCCAAGGTGCGCGACCGTGTGCCGATGACCTTTGTGACCTCGGAACCCTATGTCGGCCATTTGGGTCTGGATGGTGTGGGCAATACCAAAGGCTTGCTGGAAGGCGAGCTGCGCGAGCATCACATCAAGTGGATCTGCAACGCCCGTGTCGATAAGGTCGAGGCCGACAAGCTGTTGGTATCCGAGATTGCCGAGGATGGTTCGGTTTTCAAATCGCACGAGGTCCCGCAGGCTTTCACCATGATGCTTCCTGCTTTTCGTGGCATCGAGGCGGTGCGCGGCATCGAAGGCCTGACCAACCCGCGCGGCTTTATCCTTGTCGACCCCTATCAGCGCAACCCGTCATTCCCCGAAGTGTTTGCCATTGGCGTTTGCGTGGCCATTCCGCCAGTGGGCAAAACGCCGGTGCCTGTCGGTGTGCCGAAAACCGGCTTTATGATTGAATCGATGGTGACGGCAACCGTGCACAACATCGACCAGTTGATCAAAGGCAAAACGCCAAGTGCAATACCCACCTGGAACGCCGTTTGCCTTGCCGATTTTGGCGATAGTGGCATTGCCTTTGTCGCGCAGCCACAGATTCCGCCGCGCAATGTGAACTGGTCGTCGTCGGGAAAATGGGTGCATTTGGCCAAGATCGGCTTTGAAAAGTACTTCCTGCACAAAATCCGCAGTGGCGAGTCCGAGCCATTTTATGAACGGCTGGCCATGCAGGCGCTGGGAATTGACAAGCTTAAAAAGGTCAAGATCGAACCAGAGGCCTAGGCGCCGCATCCCTGCGGCAAAACACCCCCAACTGCCCGTTGCAAACCCGCAACGGGCCAAGATAGGAAAATGATATGTCACTCGATCGTATAGTTATGGCCTTTGCAGGCTTCATGGTACTGTTGTCACTGGCGCTGACGGTATGGGTATCGCCGTATTTCGTTTGGCTGACGGTTTTTGTCGGCGTGAACCAGATTCAGGCCGCCTTTACCGGTTTCTGCCCTGCGGCATCGGCGTTTAAGCGGTTGGGCGTCAAGCCCGGGGCCGCATTTTAAGCGCGATTTAACCACCTTAGTTAAAATGGAGCAGACATGAGAAATTTGATCGCCATAGTCGCCGTTATGGCCTCAATCTCGGCACCGGTATTTGCGCAGGATACGCCGCTGGCCGAAGTGTCTGTAACCGATTGGAAGGCCGTCTATGGCCGTGTCGAGGCGCGCAGCCGTATTCCGGCGCGGGCGCGTTTGGGTGGCACGGTTGTATCGCTTGCGGTGGTCGAAGGTGATGTCGTGACGGCGGGGCAGGTCTTGGCGCAGGTTGTCGATGCCAAGATCGATTTTCAGCTTGCCGCGATTGACGCGCAGCAGCAGGCCCTTGCGGCTCAGCTGGACAACGCCAAGGTCGAACTGACACGCGGCGAGGATTTGCTGGCGCGTGGCGTCACAACGGCGCAGCGGTTGGATGCACTGCGCACGCAAGTAGATGTGCTGAACGGTCAGATCGCGGCTGTCGTTGCGGATCGGCGGGTGGTTGAACAACAACAGCTTGAAGGCGCTGTCTTGGCACCGATTGCCGGGCGCGTGCTGTCTGTACCGGTTGCGGCAGGTGCGGTGATCTTGCCGGGTGAGGCCGTGGCGACAATCGGCGGCGGCGGGATTTTCCTGCGCATCGCGGTACCCGAACGGCATGCTGCCTTTTTGAAACAAGGCGCCGCGATTGAAATTGAAACAGCGACAGGCCCAAGCCAAGGTACGCTGGCGCGGATTTATCCCTTGATCGAAAATGGCCGTGTGGTGGCCGATGTCGAGGTGCAGGATCTGCCAGAAAGCTTTATCGATGCGCGGGTTCTGGTGCGGTTGCCAGTTGATACGCGCATGGCGCTGATGGTGCCCACGTCGGCGGTTATCACCCAGACCGGCCTTGATTTTGTGCGGGTCGCGGGCGCAGATGGCCCTGTCTTGCGCAACGTGGTGGTGGGCCAACCCCAGACCATTGACGGCGCCCCGATGATCGAAATTCTGTCCGGCCTTGCAGTCGGGGATCGTGTGGTTTCGGCAAATGAGTGAGGCACCAAACACCCCGAAACTCGGCATCGCCGGGCGGCTGACGCGTGCGTTTATCGCCTCTTCGCTGACGCCCTTGTTCATTCTGGCAGCGATTGCGGTGGGCTTGGTCGCGCTGACATCCCTTCCGCGCGAGGAAGAGCCACAAATCTCGGTGCCGCTGGTTGATATTCATATCCAAGCGCCGGGCCTGCGGGCCGAAGATGCGGTAAAGCTGGTGACCGAGCCGATGGAAGGCATCGTCAAAGGCATCGACGGGGTCGAACACGTCTATTCGCAAACCCAGGATGACTATTCGATGGTCACAGTGCGGTTCAAGGTTGGCACCTCAGCCGATGCGGCAGTACTGCGGGTGCATGACAAAATCCGCGCCAATATGGACCGTATTCCTGTTGGCATCCCCGAGCCCCTGATCGTCGGGCGCGGGATTGATGACGTGGCAATCGTGTCGCTAACGCTTGCGCCAAAACCGGGTGCAACCGGGATCAGCGCCAATGATCTAACCCGCATCGCCCGCGAGTTGCGCACCCAAGTGGCCAAGACCGAGGATGTTGGCCTGACCTATCTGGTGGGTGAAGTGCCCGAGAAAATCCGCATTGCGCCCGACCCTGAAAAGCTGGCGCTATATGGCGTGACCCTGCAGCAATTGGCGGCCAAAGTTGCCAATGCCAACCGGTCGCAAAATACCGGAAAATTGTTGGACAAAGGCGAGCAGATCAATCTGGTGGTCGGTGAAACGCTGGTTGCGCCCGAACAAATCGGCAATCTGCTGCTGACCACCCGTGATGCGCGGCCCGTCTATGTTGCCGATGTGGCGCAGGTCAGCTTTGTGTCATCCAGCGAGGATATGATCGTTTCCAACGTCAGCCGCGCCGAGGATGGCAGTGTGACGCGCGCGCCGGCGGTGACCTTGGCCGTGGCCAAACGCGCAGGCGCAAACGCGGTGGTGGTGGCCGAGGCGATTTTGCATCGCGTCGAGGCGCTGGAAGGCAACCTTATCCCCGATACGGTTGCGGTAATGGTGACGCGCGATTACGGCGATACGGCCAATGAAAAGGCTAACGAGTTGCTGTTCCACCTTGGGCTTGCCACGATTTCAATCGTTGCGTTGGTTTGGGTCGCGATTGGCTGGCGTGAGGCGATTGTGGTTGCCGTTGTCATTCCCGTCACCATTTTGCTCACGTTGTTTGCCGCGTGGATCATGGGTTATACGCTGAACCGCGTGTCGCTGTTCGCGCTGATCTTTTCCATCGGTATTCTGGTCGATGACGCCATTGTTGTGATCGAAAACATTGCGCGGCATTGGGGCATGAAAGATGGCCGCAGCCGGATGGATGGCGCGATCGAAGCCGTGGCAGAAGTGGGCAACCCAACGATTGTCGCCACTCTTACCGTTGTGGCGGCCTTGCTGCCGATGCTGTTTGTATCGGGCCTGATGGGCCCGTATATGAGCCCGATCCCCGCCAATGCCAGCGCGGCGATGATCTTTTCGTTCTTTGTCGCTGTCATCATCACGCCTTGGCTGATGGTAAAGGTGGCGGGCCGCGCACCAATGGCCGCGCATGGCCATGACGATACCTATGGCGGGCACCCCGGCGGGTTTTTGGGCCGCATCTATTGCACAGTGGCCCGCCCGCTTTTGGGCAGCAAACTGCGCAGCGGTTTGTTCCTGCTGATAACGGCGGGTCTGTCTTTTGGCTCGCTTGGCTTGCTTTATACCGAGGATGTGACCGTCAAACTGCTGCCGTTTGACAATAAATCCGAACTCTCGGTCGTGATCGATCTGCCCGAGGGCGCGTCACTCGAGGCGACAGACCGCGTGGCCCAAGATGTGGCGCGTGAGGTGCTGCAACTGCCCGAGGTTACCTCGGTTCAAACCCATGCAGGCACCGCCGCGCCGTTCAACTTTAACGGCTTGGTGCGGCATTACTATCTGCGCGCACAGCCGAACTTGGGCGATGTGCAAATCAATCTGTCACCCAAGGCAGACCGTGACCGCGCAAGCCATGCCATTGCGCTGGAAATCCGCCAGCGTTTGGCCGACTTGCCGATGCCCGCAGGCAGCAGCGTGAAAACGGTCGAGCCACCCCCAGGCCCGCCGGTGATCGCGACCTTGCTGGCCGAGGTGTACGGCCCCACCGCCGATGCCCGCCGCGAGGCTGCGCGCAAAATCCGGCAGGCCTTTGAATCCGTGCCTTATATCGTTGACGTGGACGACAGTTTCGGCATTCAGCCACGGCGCGCTCGGGCCACGATCAGCACCGATGATCTGGAATTTTTCAGTGTCGAGGAAAGCGATGTGTTCGATACGCTCGCCACCTTGAACGGCGGCAGCACGGTCGGCTATTCGCACCGCGCCGAGGGCCGCCAACCCATCCCGATTGAAATTGCCCGCGCCAAAGGTGACAAAGTGCTGGACGCGCGGTTCCTGTCAACGCCGATACCCGCCAATGTTCTGCCCGGCGCGCGGGGCGTTGTAGAGTTGGGCGATGTCATCCGCGTGGCCGAAGAGCGTGCCTCTTTCCCCGTGTTTCGCCACAACGGACGTGATGCTGAAATGGTCACCGCTGAAATGGCCGGCCAGTTTGAGGCGCCGCTTTATGGGATGATCGCCGTCAGCAAGGCGCTTGACGCGATGGAATGGGCGCCCGGCACCAAACCTGTGATCAGCTTTTACGGCCAACCCGATGATGAGAAGGCGACAACCTTGCTGTGGGATGGCGAGTGGGAGGTAACCTATGTGACCTTCCGCGATATGGGTGCTGCCTTTGCCGTGGCCTTACTGGCGATTTATATTCTTGTTGTCGCGCAATTTGGCTCTTTCCGCCTGCCGCTTGTCATTTTGACGCCGATTCCGCTGACGTTTCTGGGGATTATCGCAGGGCATTGGCTGTTTGGCGCGCCATTCTCGGCCACCTCGATGATCGGGTTTATCGCGCTGGCGGGGATTATCGTGCGCAACTCGATCTTGCTGGTGGATTTCATTCGCCATGCCGATGCGGCAGGCAAATCGGATGTCGAGATATTGATCGAGGCGGGCGCAATCCGCTTCAAGCCGATCTTGCTGACAGCGGTTGCAGCGATGATCGGGGCCGTGGTGATCTTGACCGACCCGATTTTCCAAGGGCTGGCGATTTCGCTGCTGTTTGGCTTGCTGTCGTCTACTTTGCTGACGGTGCTTGTCATCCCCGCGATCTATCGGGTCTTGAAAACCTGAGTACTAAATTCCCAAGTTATAGGCGCGGTCGGATATCGTTTGTGGCCCGCTTTTGGCCGATCTGCCGAACTTAACTATTGTTGATGTTGGAAAGGTGCCATGCGACAGGTTTGGGCGCTATGTATCGCCTTGAAAAACCTATATGCTTGGCAGCAAAGCCTGACAGATCGAAAGGAACAGGGCCATGGTAAATAAACTTCCCCCCGTTTTGCCGCTTCAAAAGCTGCGGCCTTTGGCATGGGTATTTCTTGGCCTTGGCGTGGCAAGTATCATCTGGCCCGAGGTGGCAACCATTGCTGTCGAACAGCTGATTGCGTGGTTTTTGGTTTTATCGGGTGCTTTGGGTGTCTTGTTCTGGCTGCGGTTCAAATCGGGGCAGATCAGCATGATGGGGTTGGCAGCAGCTGTGATGACACTGGTTCTGGGCCTGATCTTCTTGGTGCAACCTATGGCAGGCGCGCGCACATTGACCATGGTCATGGCGGCGATATTCCTTGTCGAAGGTGCGTTGGGAACAGCAATGGCCTTGTCTTTGCGGCAGCATAATGCGGGTTGGGGTGTGGCCTTGCTCAGCGCGATTGCGACTTTGGCACTAAGTTTTCTGATTTTCATCGGTTGGCCTTCGGCATCGTCCTGGGTGATTGGCTTGCTGTTCGGGCTGAACCTTTTGACAACAGGATTGGCGCTTTTGGCACTGTCTCGGGTAGGCCCTCGGTTGTGACGCACAAGCCTGTTGCAGGGCATGGCGCAAACTGAGGCAAGTTGTTAAATTCAGGAGCCTGCGCCAGTATGAGATGCTGCGCCGCGCCGCCAATTGGCCTAGAGTGGATGCGTAACACCAATCGATTATTTGCAAGGACAGCCCGTGGAAGCTTCGGACATAAAAAAAGGCTGTTGCGTCGGATCGAAGCCTGACGCCTCGGTGAACGCAGACCAAATCTATTTCGAGCGTGCACAAAATATCGCCCGCGCGCCTACGTCAGTCTCGGCCGAGTTGCGTGGCCGACTGGTTCCTATCCCCGGTGGCTTTTTCGAAATGGGCACGCGTAAATCGACCTTTGCCGCCGATCTCGACAGCCCGAGGCGTAAGGTAAAGCTTAGCCCCTATCTTATATCCCCTCATGCCGTAACAAATGCCGATTTCGCCGATTTTGTCGCGGCGACCGGCTATCGCAGCGTGGCCGAAACCGAAGGCTGGAGCTTTGTCTTTCATTTGCTGCTACCTAATGCCGCCGAGTTTCCGATTACTCCACCTGGCCTGCCATGGTGGCGCCGCGTTGATGGCGCAAGCTGGGCCGCGCCGGAAGGCAAGGGCAGCAGTATCAATGGGCGTGAAAACCATCCGGTTGTCCATATCGCGTGGTATGATGCTTTGGCCTATTGCAATTGGGCCGGCTTGGCATTGCCGTCCGAGGCACAATGGGAACGTGCAGCACGCGGCGGGTTGGCCAATCAGAAATTTCCCTGGGGGAATGATAAAACGTCGAATGGTCGGCATCAGATGAACACTTTTCAAGGGGTTTTCCCGTCACATAACAGCGCCGAGGACGGCTGGATCGGCACCGCACCTGTTGATGCGTTCAAGCCAAACGGTTACGGCGTGTTCAACATGACTGGCAATGTCTGGGAATGGGTGGACGACAGCTTTGGCCCGTTGCCCCAACCCGATCGCGCCCCGCCTTTGGACCCCGTCAGCGGATCAGGCGGGTATGCACGGGTGCAGCGTGGGGGGTCTTATCTTTGTCATGAAAGCTATTGTGACCGTTATTTTGTGCATTCCCGAACCCGCAATGACCCCGACAGCTCGACCGGAAATTGTGGTTTCAGAGTTGCCGCCATGCCCTAATCAGGGCCGCCCACATCTTGAACGGGCGTGAGTGGCGCCAAGGGCGGAGCCTTCGGCGAGGATATTTGGGCCGAACAGAAAGCGCAGGACGAGGCATGTGCCTAACCAGACGAGGCCGTGGCATATATGCGACTTCACGCATGTGTTATCGAGTTGTTATTTGCATTAGGTGCCAGGGGTTTGTTTAGGTTGCGCAGAGCAAATAAGCTGCGCAAATAAAAGGAAGCTTCCTATGAGCCTGAGCACCCCGAACCGCCGCCAAGTGCTGATTGGCGCTGCCGGCGCTGCGCTAACCTTGGCAGCCCCCGGACTTGCCTTGGCGCAGACGCGCAACAACACCTCGGCCTTTCGTACCTATCGTTGGCAAGACCATTTTGACACCACCAAAAACGGCGTCATTCTGGCAGATACCGCATCGCGCGCGGTCCATTTCTGGTCCGAAGATGAAAGCGTCTACCGGCTCTGGCCCTCATCCGTTCCGATTTCCGAAGAGTTGACGCGCCGCGGCACTACGAGCGTTATCAAGCGTGTCGAAGGCCCGACATGGACGCCCACGCCGTCGATGCGCGAGCGTTTCCCGGAGTATCCAGCGGTTGTACCTGCAGGTCCGACCAACCCCTTGGGTACACATGCGCTGTACTTATCATGGCAGTATTACCGTATTCACGGCACCCATGACACGCGCAAAATCGGGCGCGAGTCTTCGGATGGTTGCATCGGGCTGTATAATGAACATATCGCCCAGCTGTTTGAACTGGCCAAGGTTGGCACGCAGGTCAAACTGATTTGACATGGCTTGAAGGGGCGGCGATCAGGTGATCTTTTCCAGCCGCTCTTTTGACATATCACCCGGCACAATTGTAATCGGCACGGGCAAACCGCCGGAGTTGCGGCTGAGTTGGGTGACAAGCGGGCCGGGGCCGGACTTATCATTTCCGGCGCCCAGTACCAGAATCCCGACTTCGGGGTCATCACGCACTTGCGCCAAAATCTCGGTCAAGGGGTCACCCTCGCGGATCACCAATTCGGGATTCACCCCTTGCTTGTCGCGCATCCATTTTGCGAATACCTCAAAATGCGCCTCGATCCGCTCACGCGCTTCGGCACGCATAAGATCGGCGACACCCATCCAGTGCTGATACTCTTCTGGCGGGATAACCGACAAAATTTGTACCCCGGCCCCGGTATGTGCCGCCCGCAACGCTGCAAAGCGCATTGCGTTCAGACATTCGCGGCTGTCATCCAGCACCACCATAAACTTGCGCATCATATCCCCCGCATTTCTGCGCAGATCATGGCGCATCTGCCCCCTTGCTGGCAAGCCTTACCCTTGGGAAACCAGACAACGGCAAACTTATGCCATCCGCTTGCGCCGCATCATTTATAATTGCGGCTTAGGTGCGAAAGACATTCGCCACCGCGATCCTAATAGTATACGCATCAGCCATTCTGGCGCCGAGCCGAGATCACCCATTTAAGCCTCACCAACATGATGGATTGTCCGGTCACTAGCGCGCATTCGCCGCAGGTTGGGAAAACCACACCACTGAATTATATCGCGACATGATAGCGCCTTGTTATGTGCCAGTGCTATGCGCCCAATCCCAATACAAACTCCGCGCGCGCCGTGTCACAGGGCCGATGCCGTATTCTGTGCCGTCAAAGGCACGAACCGGCGTTACCTTGGCAAAGTTGCCGGATAAAAACACCTCGTCCGCAGCATGGAAATCGTCAAATGTCAGCACGGTTTCCACCACTTCAACCCCGTCACCCCGCAGGTTGGCAATGTGCCGTGCCCGCGTGATGCCAGATAAGAACGTACCATTGGCAATCGGGGTGAACACCACACCATCGCGTACCATAAACACATTGGCAGTTGCCGTTTCAGCCACATTGCCCATTGCGTCAGCGACCAAAGCATTGCCAAAACCTTTGGACTTTGCCTCAACCAGCATCCGCGCGTTATTGGGGTACAGGCACCCTGCTTTGGCATTGCAAACGTTATCCTCCAATACCGGCCTGCGAAACCGCGTGCGCGTCAGTGTGGTCGCGGCCTCTGGGTCCGGCATAACCACCTCTTCCAGTGCCATCGCAAAGCCTGTCGCCCCGATCTTTGGCGCAACCCCCAAATCCGACCCGTCCAGCGCCCAATACATCGGCCGCACATAGACCGCTTGCCCTGCACCATAGGCCCGCAACCCGTCGCGTGCGATCGCCTCCATCTCGGCCGCAGTCATCGTCGGCGTGATCATCAACGCTTCGGCAGATGCATTGGCCCGCGCACAATGTTTGGCCAAATCCGGCACCACGCCATCAAACTGCCGCGCGCCGTCAAAGACGGACGAGCCTTGCCAGATTCCATGGTCCGAGGCCCGCATTACCGGCACATCACCGTCATGCCATTTGCCGTCAAAATAAGTGCGGATATTGGTCCCAAACGCCATCGGATCGCCTTTCTTGCATTTCGCCGCAGGTTAACCCCTGCGCCTGTTCAGGGTCCAGCCTTTCTCGCAATCATCTGGTCCGCAGGCCATTTTGTCACGGTCCGACCTGTGCATTTCTCTTAAATGCAACATCCCGGATATTTCTAAAGCCTTCCTCTTTTGCTGTGTTCAACTTCGTATACGCTCCCCTTAACGAGCAGGAGAAAAAAATGCCCAAAGGCACCACATCATTCGACAACGCGATAGAGGTCGGATTAATGACGATAGAGGCTTTCAGCGTCATTCAAATGCGCCTTATGGGAATGGCAGGCCTGTGGCCGGTCAGCCCGAATGAGAACGCCCAAATGGTCACCGAAAAGCTGGAAGCGATCTTTAGATCGACAGCCGATGCTGGTCAGGCCACCCTGCGTGGCGGTTCTCCTGATGAAATCGCAGCCGCTGCAATCGCCCCCATCCGCAACGCTACCCGCGCCAATTCGGAACGGCTTGGCAATAATGCCCTGAAACGGGGTTAACCGGCGCTCACGCTCCGCACATCATCTATCCTTAAATATCCCCGCCGGAGGCTCTGCCCCTCCAACCTGTGCGATCATGCAAAACGTCGTGCGGCATCCAAGGCAAGCCCCGTACCAACGCTGCCCAGCAAATCGCCGGTGGCAATGCGCACCCCCGGCAAACAATCGCAAACTGCGTTTTGCACTACTGGCAAGCTGGATGACCCGCCTGTCATAAACACGGTCCCGATCTGCGCCGCCTCAATACCGGCCTGCGCCAGCACCACGGCAATCGCTTCGACAATCCGCGTCACCGGCTTTTGCACCACTGCATCCAGCATTCCGCGGCTTGCACCGGTGTCCACGCCAATAAACTCGGCCAGCCTGATCGGTGTGGCCAGCGTGTCGGTCAGCTCAATCTTGGCCGCTTCAACGGCCATCGCAATGGAATGGCCGCTGCGATTCTCGATCACGCGGATCAGGCGGTCAATCAGTTCGGGTTGGTCGGCGTCAAAGCGGATTTCCTTCATGTCGGTCAGCGCCCGTCCGGCATAGACTTGGTTGATCCGGTGCCAGGTCGCCAGATCATGGTAATAATGCAGCGGCATCGGCGTCTTGCCATTGTTGATCATCGATCCAAGGCCAAGGGCAGGCATCACTTGGGCCAGCGACAACAGCCGGTCAAAATCGGTCCCGCCTACGCGGATACCATGGCTTGCCAAAATATCACCGTCACGGTCTCGCTTGTTGCGCCCCTCGGGCGACACTTTCAATATTGAAAAATCCGAGGTCCCGCCGCCGATATCGACAATCAGCACCAACTCCTCGGCTTGCACGCTTGCCTCATAGTGCAGGGCTGCGGCGATCGGCTCGTATTGAAAATCGACATGCACAAAGCCATTGGAAATTGCGATGCGTTCCAACACATCTTGCGCGGCTTGGTCGCCCTCGGGGTCATAATCGACAAAATGCACGGGTCGCCCCAGCACTGCATGGCGGGTTCCGGGTTGCACCTCGTCCAGCTTGTCGCGCAAATGCCCGAAAAATCGCCCCAAGATATCGGTAAACGCCAAGGCACGGTTGCCGACGCGGGTTTTCTCATGGATCAACTGCGACCCCAGCGTCGATTTCAACCCGCGCATCAAGCGCCCGTCCCAGCCCTCGGTATAGGCGGCAATCGCGGCGCGGCCAAACTCGGGCGGGGCGCCCTCGCTATCCCAAAACACCGCCGAGGGAATGGTCAAGGCCGCCCCCTCTAGCGGGATCAAACGTGACGCGCCGTCAACCAGAATGGAAACGGTCGAATTCGACGTCCCGAAATCGATGCCACAAACCTGCGCTGCTTTTGCCATCCGGGCCCCACTGACGTATGAAAGTCACCCGAGTTACGGGCAATTCGCGCCCGTGTAAAGCGGTGTCTGACCCTTAGGGCGCTTCGGCCAAAAGCGCCTGCAAATCCAGCCGCATATTGCCCATTTTCAACGCGCCTTTGGCATCGCGTGGCCATTCGTCACGCGGGCGGTCGCGGTACAGCTCTACGCCGTTGTCGTCAGGGTCACGCAAATAGATCGCCTCTGACACCCCATGATCGGCTGCGCCGTCCAACGCAATCCCCGCCGCCAAAACCCGTTTCAACACCGCCGCAAGACTGGCTCGATCGGGCAGCAAAATCGCGGTGTGGTACAGGCCCGTATGGCCGCGCGGGGCAGGGTGGCCCCCCAGGCTTTCCCAAGTGTTCAGTGCGATATGGTGATGATACCCGCCCGCCCCCAAAAACACCGCTTGATCGCCATAACGCTGCTGCACTTCAAACCCCAGAACATCGCGGTAAAACGCCAGCGCGCGGTCAAGGTCTGCTACCTTCAAGTGTACATGGCCGATCATGGTGTTTGGCGGCAATGCGGTGGAACCTGTATCGGGCATTTCGGTACTCCTACCAATCGATACCCTGTTCTATCCGATCCACCCGCCCGCAATAACCCCGTGCCGCGCACAGCATCTCTGCAGAATTGCAAAAAAAACGCCCTTTCCCATGACAGTGGAAAAGGGCGCAAAACCAGATTTGGCAAACCCGGCTGGATAGGCCGGTTCCTTGGGGAATAAGGCCGCCAAATTAACAACAACTACAGCCGTAGTGCCAAAAAAGGGAGCCAACACTGGCCGTAGGTACACTTCGCAATGTGCTAACCAAATCACATCGCGACAAACATAAAATTACCTCCGGGCCCAAGGACAGACCCGGAGGCGAAACATTGTTAGCTCTACCTGCTTGCGCAGGGGGGACCGAGCCAACACGGCCCAAAATTTGCCGCACCCCGATTCTGTCAGCCCCGCGCCCCCTGTGCTGTTACCTTGGTTACAGCGCAGAGAATATTTTTGGCATTCAGCCTTTGCGCGACCGGATCATGCCTACAATGTCATAAACCTCATCCACAATCGGGCGGGCAATGGCATCGGCGCGCACCGCACCTTCGCCCAAAATCCGGTCAATCTCGGCGGTGTCTTGCATCAGGCGGTTCATTTCGGTGGTAATCGGCCCCATCACCGACACGGCCAAATCGGCCAGCGCCGGCTTAAAGCTGCCAAACTGCGCGCCGGCATGTTCCCGTATCACATCTTCCGCGCTCATCCCCGCCAGCGCGGCGTAGATATTCACCAAATTTCGCGCTTCGGGCCGGTCTTTCAGGCCCTCCAGGTCGCTTGGCAAAGGCTCGGAATCCGTCTTGGCCTTTTTGATCTTTTTCGCGATCATATCGGCGTCATCGGTCAGGTTAATCCGGCTTTGGTCAGACGGATCGGATTTTGACATCTTTTTGGTGCCATCGCGCAGGCTCATCACCCGCGTTGCGGCGCCTTCAATCACCGGTTCGGTGATCGGGAAAAAATCAACGCCGAAATCATTGTTAAACTTGGCCGCAATGTCGCGGCACAGTTCCAGATGCTGCTTTTGGTCCTCACCCACCGGTACATGCGTCGCCTTATAGGCCAGAATGTCGGCCGCCATCAGCGCGGGGTAAGCAAACAGCCCCAAAGACACGTTTTCCGAATTCTTGCCGGCCTTATCCTTGAACTGCGTCATCCGGCTCATCCAGCCCATCCGCGCCACGCAGTTGAAAATCCATGCCAGTTCGGCATGTGCCGTCACTTGGCTTTGGTTGAACAGGATCGATCGTGCAGGGTCCACACCCGAGGCAATAAACCCTGCCGCCGCCTCACGCGTTTGCTGGCGCAGCTTTACCGGGTCTTGCCACACCGTAATCGCATGCATATCGACAAGGCAGTAAACCGTTTCAATTCCCTCATCCTGCTTTTCTGCAAACCGTTTTAGCGCGCCAAGGTAGTTGCCCAGCGTCAACCCACCCGAAGGCTGGATCCCCGAGAAAATGCGTGTCGGAAAGGCATGAGGCGTTTGGACCGGCTCGGCCATAAGGAATACTCCATCTGGAAATTACGTTCCGACTGGCTTACCCTTGCCGCAAAGGGGCGTCAATCAGACCCCGAGTATAAGAGGCACGATGCAAACTGATCATAACGCCGCCCCGCTAAACCCGCTGCCCGCCGTCATCTGGCTGCTGGCCCTGCCAATCATTGCAATGGAACTGGTGCTCAGCCTTGCCTCGGCCGGCGTTGTCGGTGGTGCCACAGGTATCGGCTGGCGTCAGGACGCCGTGCAGCGCTTTGCCTTCTCGCCCGATTTCATGCGCCAGATGATCGAAACCAACTATTACCCGCCCGAGCATCTGCTGCGCCTTGTCAGCTACCCGATTGTTCACCTTAACTTTACCCACGCTTTGTTCGTCGTGGTATTCCTGCTGGCACTTGGCAAGATGGTGGGTGAGGTTTTCAAACCTTGGGCCGTGTTGGTCGTATTCTTCGGCGCATCGCTTGCAGGCGCCCTAACCTACACCGCCTTGCCCTTCATCCACATCCCCCTGATCGGCGGCTACCCCCCCGTCTACGGGCTTATCGGCGCATTCACCTTTTTGCTGTGGACCAACCTCGCAGGCACCGGCAGCAGCCAATACCGCGCCTTCTCGCTGATCGGCATGTTGATGGGTATTCAATTGCTGTTCGGCGTGCTGTTCGGCGGCGGCTGGGATTGGGTCGCCGAACTTGCAGGGTTCTTTACAGGGTTTTTCCTGTCATTCGTCGTCAGCCCCGGCGGCTGGGCACGGGTAAGGCAGAAGATACGGGAACGCTGAGGGGCGGCCCGTTTGACTGCTAAGTGCCCGCGCCCTACAGCAGTCTGGCAGGAACCTGGACTGCATGGCCCCATTCGCGTGGCGACTGACCATACAGGCGCTTGAATTCGCGGCTGAACTGCGACGTGCTGGCATAGCCCACGTCCCATGCCGCCTCGTTCACGGTCTTGCCTTCGGCGATCCTCATCGCGGCGTTGTTCAATCGCATCGATTTGATGAACTGGATCGGCGACATCGTCGTAGCTTCTTTGAACCGCCGGTGAAACACTGCGCGGCTCATGCCGATGTGGTTGGCCATATCGTCGATGGTGACAGGCTCGTTCAGGTGGGCGGACAGGTAGTCGATGGTACGTGCGATTTCGTTGCCGACGCCAAAGGCGCGGCGCGCAGCAGCCCCTGCCTCGCCATTCAGCACGGCATAGTAAAGCTCGCGCAGGCGTCCGGGCCCCAGCACTTTGGCATCCAAAGGATTGTCGAGCAGTTCCAGCAGCCGAAGCAGTGCCTGTGTAAAGCCTGTATCCCAGCCTGCCAACGCCAGTGACTGTGGTGGCATAGTGCCAGACTTGCGGGCGGTGCCGATTGCACTCTCTATCTCAATGGCGAGGTCCCGCATCACGTGCGGCTCTAATGCAATCATGGCACCCAAGAGCGGGTTTTCGGGCGAAGCTTGCGGCGAACCCGCCTCGACCGGCAGGGTCATCGGGCAAAGCATGTATCGGCTGCTGTCATAGCGGTGGTGTTGCCCGTCCAGGACGGCCTCTTTGGTCCCGCTGACGATTGCCACGACAGTGGGCGTATACACTGCAGGCACGCAGGGTACGGGTTCGGTCACGCGGAACAGCTGCACCCCTTTCAGCGCGGTTTGCACAAG
This sequence comes from Pseudorhodobacter wandonensis, assembly GCF_001202035.1. Classification (GTDB taxonomy): domain Bacteria; phylum Pseudomonadota; class Alphaproteobacteria; order Rhodobacterales; family Rhodobacteraceae; genus Pseudorhodobacter; species Pseudorhodobacter wandonensis. The sequence continues at coordinate 255,281 of NZ_LGHT01000044.1, forward strand.
GCCAGCCTTGGGCAGGCGGCGTTCGATAAGGTGTTTTATCCGGGCTTTGCTCATGGCGCCAAGTTGCCAAGGAAAGTGAGGCTGTGCAACGGGGATGATACAATCAGGCAAGTATAAGCGACAAATGCGCCTGTTTCAGATCGCTTACGAGCATTATTTGCCCTTGTAGAACATAGCGATACCAAAATAGCCAGCAGGGCTGGCAGGAAAGCGAAAATGACAGACAACACATTCGGCCCGAATGGCTGGACCCCAGAGCGCCTTGGCAACCTTACGGGCAAGACCTACCTTATCACCGGTGCGAATGCAGGTGCAGGCTTTCAAGCCGCGCGTACGCTTCTCAAAAAAAGTGCCAAAGTGGTGATGCTTAATCGCTCGGCCGCGAAATCGCAGGCAGCGGTCGTGGACCTGAAAAAAGAGTTTGGTGCCAAGTCCGATGTCAGCTTCATCCGCATGGACCTTGCTTCGCTTGCCAGTGTGCGCGATGCGGCAGCGGAAGTGCTAAAGACCGTTCCCCGGATCGACGCCCTGATCTGCAATGCTGCCATCGCGCAAGTGCCGACCCAGAAACTTACGGTGGATGGCTTTGAAAGCATGCTGGGCACCAACCATTATGGTCATTTTCTGCTGTGTGGCCTGCTGTTCGAACGGATCGCGGAAACGAAGGGCCGAATTGTGGTCGTTAGCAGTCTTGGCTACAATATGGGTATCAAAACGATACAGTTCGACGACATGAACTGGGACAAAAATTACCATCAGAACAAGACCTATTCCCAAAGCAAGCTGGCGCAGATGATGTTTGCTTATGAGCTGCAGGATCGCTTGGCCGCGGCGGGCCGGACGGATGTACAGGTCTATGTTTGCCACCCCGGCTCATCCCGGACCTCGCTGATCGCAACCAGCGGCAACCTTGCGACGCGAATTTTGTTTGGCCTGATGTCTCTGTCGCCTATGGTGCAATCGGCTGAAAAAGGCGCGTGGCCTGAGGTGATGTGCGCAACCGAAACCGGCCTTCAGCAGCGGGCGCTATATGGCCCCACCGGCCGCATGGAGTTTGTTGGTCCGGTTGGCAAAGGCACTTTGCACGCGCATGCCCATGACAAGCCGGTCATGACGCGGCTTTGGGCGCTTTCCGAACAGGAAGTCGGGTTCGAGTGGAGGCCGTAATAAAGGCCTCTGATGCCCCCCTCGGCGCGGTTCCGAAGGGTGCCGCACCGGGGGGCAGTCCGCGATACGCCGCGTCCAAAATGGGACGCATTTCGAACCTCAAAATCGAGAAAGACATGTAGAGGCACAGATGAGAACGTCATTGAAAAATTAACCACGTAAACGGCGACTGTTGAAACAACGGCTTCGTAGCAGCGAGGCAGACGCCAGAAGTTCCGCCAAAGACCGCTGCCCTTTGACCAGCCACCTGCGTTTTCGTCTCTGCCAAGCTCTTGGAACCGTTGAACGGCTTGACCAAGGTGTAGACAGCGCAAGTCCTTAGAAATGCGTCACGCCAAACCATGCCGCAAGGCCGGAGATCGACAGCGCAATCATCAATGCCTAGGGTCTGGACTCATTGAGTTTATAAGCCAGCAGATGACAATGGCCGCGACAGCGATTGCTGACAGAAAGACCTTCGGACATCTATCGTATCGGGTCGCCACACGCCGCCAATCCTTCAGTTTGCCGAACATGATCTCGATCCGATTGCGCCGTTTGTATCAGCGCTTGTCGTACTTCACAGCCTTCTTCCGCTGTTTCCGACCAGAGATGCAGGCTCGTATGCCTTTGCCTTTCAATGCTTCTCTGAACCAATCCGCGTCATAGCCCCGGTCGCCGAGCAGCCAATCGACATTCGGCAAGCTGCTCAACAAAGCCCGCGCGCCGATATAATCGCTGACCTGGCCCGCCGTGACGAAGAGGTGGTGAGGCCTGCCCTGACTGTCGCAAATTGCGTGAAGCTTCGTGTTCATGCCGCCCTACGTCCGGCCGATCAGGCGGCCACGCCCCCCTTTTTGATGCCCATGCTGGTCGCGGTCCGGTGTGCCTTCGGATAGGTCGTGTCGATCATGACCGTCTTCTCCTCGCCGTGCTCCGCGGCCAGACCCACCATGATCTGCGCGAAGATACTTTTGTCACTCCACCGCTTCCAACGGTTGTAGAGTGTCTCGTGCGGCCCGTATGCACTCGGTGCATCGTACCATCGTAAGTCGTTGTGATTGATAAATATTATTCCATTCAAAACACACCGGTCATCAACGCGAGGCTTGCCGTGGGACTTGGGAAAGTAGGGCTCAAGGCGCGCCATCTGCGCGTCGCTCAGCCAGAAGAGGTCAGACGTGTCACTGCTCGCTTTTCCAGCGATGAAGTGCGCCGACAAACGGGAATGAATGAGTCCTGACCCTGGAAACAATCTGTGATCAAATCCGCAGTGACGGGGTCGGATGCGTAGGTCCAAAAGCCCTTGACTGGGACGTCCCCGTTACCGAAGTCTTGATCCCAAGATGATCCGCACAGAGAATCTTAATCTGGAATTTACCATCGGTTTCCTCTGCCGCCCAATTTGACAGGGTCGCCATGCCATTAGTCAACGCACGCGCGTTTCCGAGCAGCGAAACTTTCCAAAATACCGGCGGGCCATCAGTATTGGCCGCCATGGCCGGTAATTGCAGTGCCGTGCAGGCCAGGCCGCTGCAAAGAGTGGATTCAAGTTGGGCTACGTCTTTTCCCACTCAAAATGATTGGGTTTCAGCTTGGTACCCTCCTCCGGTTTTCAGCCGGAATAGGTTTTTCGCAGGATGTTTTTCTGCACTTTGCCCATTGTGTTGCGCGGTAGGTCTCGGACGATCTCTAATCTGCGAGGATGTTTGAACCGTGCCAGATGTGGCGTGATTTCTGCCAGCAGCGCGGCCGGGTCTAGCGTGATGCCGGTTTCCGGCACGACGACGGCGATGGTTTCTTCGCCAAAATCCGCATTCGGCACGCCGAACACTGCGGATTCGTTTACCCCCGGCAAGGCATCAAGCAGAACCTCGATTTCTTTGGGATAGATGTTGTAGCCGCCCGAAATGATCAGATCTTTTTGCCGCCCGACGATCATCAAATAGCCGTCTGGATCAATCTGCCCCAAATCACCGGTGATAAAAAAGCCGTTTTCGCGCAGTTCTTCGGCGGTCTTTTCGGGCATCCGCCAATAGCCGCCAAAGACGTTAGGGCCGCGCACCTCGATCATGCCGGTTTCGCCTTGCGGCAATTCGGCGCCGGTGTTCGGGTCGGTGATCTTGATTTCGGTGCCGGGCAAGGCAAAGCCAACGGTACCGGAGCGGCGCTCACCCGTATAGGGGTTGGATGCGTTCATGTTGGTTTCGGTCATGCCATAACGTTCAAGAATGCGGTGACCGGTGCGGGCCTCAAACTGCGTATGGGTATCGGCCAAAAGCGGGGCAGAGCCCGATACAAACAGCCGCATATGGGCGGCTGCATCGCGGGTAAACGCAGGTTCGGCCAGCAGCCGCGTGTAAAAGGTTGGCACGCCCATCAGGGCCGTGGCGCGTGGCAGATCGGCCAGCACGGCCTCGGGTTTGAAAGCCGCGTGGAAAATCATCGCGCCGCCGGTCAGCGCGACAACATTCACCGCAACAAACAGCCCGTGCGTGTGAAAGATTGGCAAAGCATGCAGCAAGACGTCCTTGTCGGTAAACTGCCACAGATCGGCCAGCACCGTGGCGTTTGACAGCAGGTTTGCGTGGCTGAGCATCGCACCTTTTGACCGACCAGTGGTACCGGATGTATACAGAATTGCCGCCAAATCGCCTGCCGCGCAAGCCACCACATCATGGTTTTCGGCGGCTATGGCGGCGGCATCTGACAGGCTGCCAGTGCCATTGGCATTTAGCGTCAGCAAGGCTGCGCCGTTCAGAATCTCGGTCATCGCTGCGGCATCCTTGCCGGCGCAGATCACCAAGCGCGGTTCGGCGTCGCCCAGAAAATACGACAGCTCGCTGGTGGTATAGGCCGTGTTCAGCGGCAACAGCACCAAACCACTGCGCACACAGGCAGCATAGACCGCCAGCGCCATTGGCGACTTGGCCACCTGCAGCGCCACCCGGTCGCCCTTGGCCAAGCCAAGCCCCGCAAAGACGTTTGCAAGCTGGGCAGACAATGTGACAAACGCACCATAGGTCAGCGTGCCCCCGCCTTCGACAAACATAAAGGGGGCGGTGCTGTCGGTGTGGCGGCCAAAAAGGGGGTCGAACAAAACGTTGGTCATGTGTCAGCCTTGCTTGTCTGGATAGGGGCGGATTTAAGTAGGGTTGTGATGGCACGCGAGGTGGCGATAGTGCCGGTTGTTGTGAACCCTTCGATATTACGGTCAATTTTGGCGGGGTCATAGAGGTAGTTGACCATCGCACCATAAGACCCGCGCTGCCCGTTTTCGGACGTATCGCCGTGGGGATGAACCTCTTGCACGATCGCGCCATTGCCAAGATGAAACCGCGCCACGGCATTGACCGGGCTGCCATCGGGCCGTTTCTCATGCACCAGATAATGCGCGATATAGCGGCGCAGCAGGGCTGTGCTTTTGTCGTCGGGGTGCGTCAGAGCCGCGCGCAGCGGCTTGGCCTCGGCCACGGGCAGGGTTTCCAGCTGGCCGTCAAGCCACGCGCGATAGCCGGGTATCGGCGAGAGGGTGACAAAAGTTTTCAGCTGCGGTTGGCTGATCGACAGATCCTCGACCACATGTTTGATCAATGCGTTGCCAAAGGAAATGCCGCGCAGGCCCGCCTGACAGTTCGAGATCGAGTAGAACACCGCCGTATCCATCTGCTGGGCCGAGGCGGCTGCGCGATCTTCGGCCAGCAAGGATTGGATATTCCCGGGGATGCCATTGGTCAGCGCCACTTCGACAAAGATCAGCGGTTCTTCGGGCATGCAGGGGTGAAAATAGGCGTAGCACTGGCGATCTTCGGGTACCAAACGCAGGCGCAACGCCTCCCAGCTGTCAATCGCATGAACGGCCTCATAGGCGATAATCTTTTCAAGGATATTCGCCGGGCTGTTCCAGTTGATCCGCCGCAGCACCAGAAAGCCGGGGTTGAACCAAGACGCAAACAGATGCGCGAAATCGAGATCGATGCGGGCCAAAGACGGCTCGTTGCGCATTGCTTCGAACAGATCGCAGCGCATGGCAACCAGATCGGCGGTAGCCCCCTGAATCCGGTTCAGGCGGCGCAATATTTCCTGACGGCGCGGTTCGGCCTGTGTGATCAGCGCGGCCAGATCTTGGGGCGCGCGGGTTTTGCCGTAACGCTGCGCGAGGGCCACTACGGTTTCGGGGTCGATATCAAAGCCATCGGCCAAATGGCGAAAGAAGTCGGCCCGCTGACCGGCATCAAGGCCACGGTATTTCTGCAAAATCGCACGCGCAACCTTGGTGGCCGAGACATCACCGATATCAGACAGTAATACCTCGCACAGCTGTTCAATCGGGCGGGTATCGCGGGCAGTGGTTGCCTGCTGCGCACGGTTGGTTATTGTCGCCAATAGGTCCGTCAGAAAGTTGGACTGAAGCATTGGGCCTACCCCTGTCTCATGCGCATGGGCACATTTATTTTATCGTATGTAAACAGATTCAGAAATTCTTGACAATAAAAATCGATATTATTTGTCCGTGTTAATAAAAATCGGCAAATACTGCAGGCGACACGGTGTCTACCTGATCAAGGACGCCAAAGACCAAAACATGACGGATGCAGCGTCGGGAAAAAGTCTATGCCCTAGCGTGAGCTGTATCGTACACATTCGGATAGGCGGCTACGACGTTTCAGAATCCGGCGAACTTAATGCGGCCGCGCTGATGATCATCATTGGTAAAATTGGGCGCTATATTACTGAAGAAAACGCGCTCGACCAGGTGTTTGCCTATAAAGTGTTAAACGACGGCTCTTTGCGCGACTGCCAACGTAAAACCCACCAACGGACGCCGGGCAAGACCTTTGACCAAACCGGCGCGATTGGCCCTCTTGTGGTCGCCCCAAAAGATCTGCCCGCAAGCGCTTCCGGGCTGAAAATCGATAATGGCGTTGGGGCTGCAATCCTGCAAAGGTCTAAACTCAAAACTTCCTTAACAGGGACGTCCCAATCGCGGGCCTTTGGATATACGCTTCCGACCGCGTCACTGCGGATTTTATCACAGCTAGTTTCTCAGCCGTCCTGCTTTCTCCGCGGCCTTCGCCTGAGTTCACCTCGGGGTGCATGTTTCGGTCCGTGGTCAGCGCGATGGCTGCCAACACGATGCTGCCTGAGACATCGCGTTCGCCCGACTGGTTGCGTGATGGCGTCATGCCGACCCACGGGCCAATACTCTTAGAAGATGAAAACCGGCTGGGATCATCGACGGCTGATCTGTAGGTTAGCGCGACAACAGCTCCCACTCCCGTTGCCCGGCAGGGCATTGCAAAGAAATGGCCCGAGAGCGAGCATCGACATAAGGTGACGACATGCAGGGGTATCCAGAGCCATCTGGCGGGCAAGGCGTTCCAATCCCGCCAGCTCCTTTCGCAAGGATGCCCGTGCCAGAAGCATAGGACCTGTCGCGGCTTCCAGCATTGAGTTGCCATGCGCCAACTCGTGAAATCGGTGTTCATAGCGGTCCCGAAAGATGGCACCAGCTTTCAACCTAAAGCTCCGCAACAGCCCACGCATAAACATTTCCAGGTCAATCATAGCCTGCTGGATGCCCTTTCAGGCCCCGAGCACGGCACGATCCTTTTGCGCCGAGACGGATTTGCAGTGAACGGGCCGGAACCAGCCAAGGTGAAGCAGGCGCGCAATGCCCTCGGCATCCCGCCGGTCCGTCTTGATTGGCATCGCCTTCAGGGCGTCCTTCGCTGTCGCAGATGGCGTGAAACTAGGTGTTCATACAGTCTTTGGTTCAGCCAATCAGGCGGTCGCGCCCCTTTTACGCCCTTGCTGGACCCCGTTCGGTGGGCATTGAAGTAGGTTGTGTCGATCATCACGGACTTCTGTTCGCAGTGTTCGACGGCCAGACCGAGTCTCATCCTGTAGTGGTAGAATTGCGCGGAACCTCTCGTCCGACCGATGGCGGGCGGTTGCGCATTGCGTTCGACCCTGCAGCAGCGCTTGTGTTTGACGCAGAGAGCGGCCTGCGCATGCGCTGATATTTCGCCTCGCCAAACTGGAAATGGCGGGGCGAATGGCTTACTCGGTCGGCCAGTTTACACGGTAGGGTGGCAAACCAGCTACTTCCATCTGTGCAGCAAAAAGGCCGCCAGCCTGCGGGTTGGCGGCTTTTTCGGCTGCGCTCATGCTAAAGGTGCCAGTGGTGATGAACAGCGTCTTCAGGTCCGGTCCGCCGAAGGTGCAGTTGGTCTCGATCTGGCAAGGAACGTCAATCTGCGCCGTGACCTCGCCCTCTGGCGTCATGCCCAGAACCTGCCCGCGATCGCAAATCGCAACCCAAAGCGTTCCGTGTGAATCCACGGTCATTCCGTCCGCTTTTCCAGTACTGTCATCAAAGCGACGAAGTACGTGCCACCTGTCGTTTTCGTATAGGTGCAAAACGCCTGGCACGCTGTCGATGAAATACATCCGCTTGCCATCCGGGCTAAAGGCAAGCCCGTTTGAAATGGTGGTTCCGGTCATCATCACATCTGGTCGGCCCCCCCGATAGCGATAAAGCGCGCCAGTCGCGCCCTTTGCACCTTCGGACATCGTGCCAACCCAGAGCGCCCCATCCGGTCCGGCGATCATATCGTTCAGGCGGTTGCCGGGGATATTGGGCTCAGGGTCGTGCAGAGCAACGATCTCGCCGGTCGTGGGATTGACCCGCCCCAGCCCGTGCTTTGTGGCAATCAGCAGCCCCCCGCGCTTATCCAGTGCCAATGCGCTTATCAGGTATGGCAAGGCAAGGCGTGTGGCCCGCCCTGTCGCGGGGTCATAAGAGTGCAAAGCCTCGCCAGAGATATCGACCCACCACAGGCGGGAACGGTCTGGATCCCAAATCAGTCCCTCGCCGCATCCGGCCTTGGCGGCATCTGCGCAAATCGGTAAGATCATCTTGGCACTTTCGTAAAAATAATGTACGAATCTATATAAATCATGCGCGATAAGGTGGCCAGCCTTAAAGCCCCAGAATATTTGGTTGAAGATCTTATGAGCACATTCGGTCCCATTGCCCTTGCCGCAGACGAGGTAGATGCTTCGCAAGGCTCGATCTATGACGCGATCCGCCATGACATCCTGTCCGGCGCGCTGCAAGCAAACGCGCGGCTAAAGATCTCGGATCTGGCGAAGCAGCACAACACCTCGACCAATCCTGTCCGCGAGGCGCTGCAGCAGTTGCGCGGCGAAGGGCTGGTGCTGTTCATTCCCAATCAGGGCGCGCGCGTGCGGCCCATCGATATGGAGTTCGTGCGCGACGTGGCAGAAGTAGGCTATCAGTTGGAACCCTATTTGCTGAAACTGTTTGCCACGATGGCCAGCGCCGAGGATATTGCCGAGTTGGAACGCATCCAGTCGGAAATTGAGACGCTCAATTTTTCCGATAAGGCGCGGCATACCGAGTTAAATCACGCGTTCCACGAATACATGTATGAGCGCCACTACAACCGCGTTGCCTTTGGTGTCTGGAAGCAACACCGCGAAATCTTGGGCTCCATCAGCACGCGCGTTCCGATTGCCATCGGGCGACAAGAGGCTATCATCCACGAGCACCGCGCCCTAATTGACGCCATCAAGGCGAAGGATGTGAAACAAGCCGTGACGGTGCTGAACCAACATATTCAAGACGCCGGCCGCCATGTGGTAGATCAGTTGCGGATCGACCAGATGCGCAGGCGCGGTCGCAATGGGTAAGATCGGCTGCTGCGCGCCTTCGCGGGGCCGCAGCGCAGGTCTGGCGGCGCCTTTTCTGGCGGCCAATTCCGGCGTGCATCTGCGCAACTGTGTTCCTGTGCCGGGGGGCGTTGCCCTTGTTGGAACTGATCGGCCGCAGATCATCGCAGACGGCGAAGGCCCGTTGATTCGCAAACGCCTCCGGGATTTATGGTGGGAAAAGGGCGCAACCAGCGTCGCGCAGTTTCGGCAATTCGTGGCCGCGACCGGCTATCGCACTGTCGCCGAAAGATGGGGCTGGTCTTTCGTGTTTTACAGCCATTTGCCGGACAATGGCGAAGGCTCGCTTGGGATTGAAGGGCTGGAATGGTGGCGGCGGATCGACGGCGCGCATTGGGCGCGGCCAACTGGACCGCAAGGGATGGACGCGCAAGACGCGTTGCCTGTGACGCATGTGTCCTGGCAAGATGCCTGCGCTTTCGCGACTTGGGCAGAAGGGCGCTTGCCCAAAGAGGCCGAGTGGGAGCATGCAGCCCGCGGCGGCCTTGGCGATGTGCCTTTCCCGTGGGGCGATGATGAGCCTTCGGACGAGAACGCGCATCTGGTCAACATCTGGCAGGGCCGTTTCCCGAACTGTGATACCGGTGCCGATGGCTTTACTGCCCCCGCGCCCGTCTTGGTCTTTGAACCGAACGGCTACGGGTTGCACCAAATGGTCGGCAATGTTTGGGAATGGACTGCCGAGCCGTTCGTGGTGCGCGGCGCCTCGCGCGCGGCAAGGCAGCTCAACGCCAAGGCAAAGGGGCAGAAATTGCTCAAGGGTGGGTCGTTTCTGTGCCATCGCAGCTATTGCTACCGTTACCGTATTGCAGCCCGAACCGGAAATACCCCGGACAGCACAAGCGGCCATACGGGGTTTCGTGTGGTTTATGATCGCGCGCCGTAATTACATCGGGCCGTGGTCGTGCTGTTCGGTCGCGTCGCGGCCGTCGATATAACTGCCAACCGGCGGGTGATGGCCGGGGCCGGCCAGCCAATCGCCTTCTGTCCGCATCCAGTCGAACAGTTTGTCATGCAACGCCTGTTGAACCTTGGTCAGTGCGGGTTCGCCTGCGCGGTTGCTGCGTTCTTGTGGGTCGGTTTCAAGGTCGTACAGCTCTGCAATGTCATGCGGGCTCCAGACATATTTATAGCGCACATCGCGGATGCCTCGAAACCGGAACTGTCGCCCTTGATAGGCATCGTATTCCAGAAAGGCGTGGTCTGCCGTCGAACGCCAGAATGATCGCGAACGTTCGGCTTTGGTCAGCATTGCGCCGTTTCCGGCACGGTCGATCATCGTAGGGAACAAGTCGTGAAAACTGACGAAATTTTCGCGCACAGTCGCGTGGTCGGCCAAAGGATCGCGAAGGATCATGGGGATACGGATAACCTCATCATAAAAGAACGGCCCTTTGTCGAACCACCCATGCGCGCCGAGCATCTCGCCGTGATCAGCTGTAAAGGCTATCAGTGTGTTGTCATCCAGCCCATTTCGGCTGACGGCTGTGCGCAGCCGCCCGAACAGCGCATCGATCCACGAACAAAAGCCCCAGTAATGCTGTGCAGTGCGGCGCCAGTCGTCCTGCGTCATGTGTGATGTGTCCTGGCACGGCCAATAGAATGCCCCTTGTGCCGCTGGCTTTCCTTGTTCCGAGAATTGCGGGCACCAGTTCTCGGGCATGAAATCCGCAGGCAAATCATTGTAAAGATCAACGTATTGTTGCGGCACGTGGTGCGGGAAATGCGGTCCGTGCAGGCAAACGACAAGGCAAAAAGGACGTTCCGAGGCCGCAAGTGATGCAAGCTTGTCGATGGCAAGGTTCACCCTTGCCTCGTCCAATGCGATTCCATCGGTAATTGTCGCATAATAAGGGGATTTGCGCGGCGCGCCAAAGGTAATTTCGGCAGTTTGCATAAGGTCCATATCGCCGCCATCACTGAGCGCGGTATCGGCAATCCCCCTTTCCAGCAAAGTCCGATCCCCCAGATGCCACTTGCCGATAAAGGACACCGCATAACCGTCATCGCGCAACCGTTCGAGAAACGTGACCTGCGCTGGATGAAGCTTGCCCTTTGGATAGAAGGACCGCCCCTGCACATTGTCCACAGCGCCGTGTTGGTGCGGCAGTTTGCCGGTGAACAGGCTGCCGCGTGCTGGCGTACACAGCGGCACCGGGGTGAAGGCGTTGATGAAAGTCGTGGACTCCTGTGCAAAGGCATGAAGGTTTGGCAGTTTCGCAGGGTGTCCCGGCTGGTTTAGCGTGTCCCAGCGCCATTGATCCGTCACAAACAGCAGCATATTTTTTCTGGATGGCATCCCGGCACCTCTTTTTGTTGCCATATCTCTATGCCGCCAATCAGATGAAAAATCTATATCGAACATTAAAATCGCAAAATAATGTATGAAATTTGTGATGGGTGTGGTTGCTGATTGGGTTCGAGTGGCGTCGCGGCATGTGGCCTTGAAGATAACTTTCGGCCGCGCCACTGCGAATGCGCGTATTGGGCTGATGGCCGCGCGATACAGCAACGTCTGACAAAGGCTGCGGCACGAATATCATCGTGAAATGGTTGTCTGCAGGAATATCGATTGGGTAACGGGGCAGGCGCGCCTAACCCAGTTTACCCATGATCAGACTTGCGCATCTATCGCCGAGCATCATCGCGGGCGCATTCGTGTTGCCTGCGTTTATGTCGGGCACTGCCGACATATCGCACACGCGTAAGCCGTCGATCCCGCGTACCCGCATCCGTGCATCCAGAACCGCCATCGGGTCCCCATCCGCCCCCATTCTGGCAGTGCCTGCCGGATGGTAGTTGGTTTTCACAAAACGCTTGCAATGGGCAATCATTGCGGCGTCTGACGTGTCATCCGGGTTGGGAACAGCGACGTTTTTTATCCGCTGCGCCAAGGGCTGCGCCGCCATTGCCCGCAGAAAAAAGCGCTGCCCCTCTACCATGGTTTTCATATCATCCGGATGTTTTAGCAAGTTGGGCGAAACGATTGGCATCGCAGCCGCATCGGCAGAGGCAAGCCGCACCTCGCCCCGCGATTTCGGCTTTACAACAACCGTGGTAATCGTAATGCCATAACCATCTTTCAGCGCGTCTTGGGCGTCGCGGTCCAGATAGACAATCGGCACGCAAAAGGCCTGAATGGTCGGGGGGGCCTCTGGCGTCACCGGGTTTACAAAGGCCCCGGCCTCGACGCCCGCCGAGGTTACAGGGCCAGTGCCGAACAGCTTGAACTGCAAACCATTGCGCAGCATCCGCCAACCGTCGCCCTGCCTATAATAGCCATAGGGACCGTTGGCATAGGCAGTGATCGGAACCTCCGGGTGATCGATCAGGTTTTGGCCTACGCCTGCAAGATCGGCCTGCACGTCAATGCCATGTTCGGCCAGATGGTCGGCAGGGTCAATGCCGGATAACATCAGGATCTTGGGCGTGACCAAGGCGCCCGCAGCAAGCACGATCTCTCTGCTTGCTTTTGCAACGTGCTGGCCCTGCTTGTCGCGGAACGCAACCCCAACGGCGCGGCCATTTTCAATCAAGATCCGGTCAACCTCTGCCCCCAAGCGCACAGTCAGCTTGGGGTTCTTCAACTGCGGCGAGATGAATGCATAGGCAGCGGAACTGCGCTTTCCCTTGCGGTTGGTGAATTGGTAGAACCCAACGCCGCGCTGGTTTGGCCCGTTGAAATCAGGGTTGAAGGGTTCACCCAAGGTCTGCACCGCTTGCACGAACCAGCGCGACATATCATCGATATGACCGGGGTCAGAAACCTGCAACGGCCCCTCTGTTCCGTGCAGCGCATTCGCAAGACGGTTGTTGCCCTCCATTCCCCTGAAATGCGGCAAAACATCTTTCCAGCCCCAGCCAATCCCGTCATTGTTGCCGCGCAAAATGGCGTCCCACGCGTTATAATCATCGGGCCGCCCCCGCATATAGACCTGTGCGTTCACAGATGAGCCTCCGCCAAGCACATTCCCTTGCGGGATGTCATGCACGCGCCCGTCCAGATGCGCCTGCGGCGTCGTTTTGTGGTAGCGCATGAATTTGGAGCCGTTGATCATTTTGAAAATGCCGGGCGGCATATCCAGCAATGGGTGCCGGTTCGAGTGGCCCGCCTCTAGCAATAACACGCGCCCACCGCTCTCGGCGGCCAAACGTGCTGCGGCCACACAGCCGGCAGAGCCGCCACCGATAACGATGTAATCGTATGTCATGTTCAAAATCCTATGACGAAAAGGTCGTGCGCACGTGATCCCATGCGTCAACAAGATGCGATTTCAATGCCTCTTCGGCGGCTGCGGGGTCGCGCTCGAGTATGGCTGTCAGAATAGCTTGATGGGCTTTGTAGTTCATTTCATTGCGCTCGGGCGAACGGATCATCTTTACCCAATGCGGTGCCAGCCAAGCGGTATAACCTGCATGAATCGCCGGGAAAATCGGGTTCTTAGGGATGCTGTACAAAACCCCATGAAATGCGACATCGGTTTGATAAAAGGCCAGCGAGTCCGGAATAGAGGCTTGATTGGCCGCAAGCGATGCCTTGAGGGCCGCAATATCGTCCTTGGTGGCGGAAAGGGCGGCATCGCGCACCAAAGCCCGCTCAACGAACACGCGGCTGTCATATAGGTTTTTCACGCCCCCCGGTTCGGTCAAAAGATGCTGCACGATGTTGCCTGTGGCATGCAGCACCGTTTCATAATCAGGTTTGCGTACGATCGGGCGAAAGCGCGGCTTGCTCTCAATCAACCCGCGGCTGGACAGCGTCGAGATTGCCTCGCGGATGACCGTCCGGCTGGCGCCAAAATTTTCCATCAAATCGCGCTCGGCGGGCAAAGGCTTGCCGTTGGGAAGCGCACCAGAGACGATCTGTTCTTCCAGCTGCCTGATGACAACATCGGCAGCGCGGGAATCTCTTGTCGGATTGGGCTGATTCTGCACGAAGCCTCCAAGCATGGCGCGGCGTTTGGATGATTAAACGATATGTATGATTAGACCAAAACTATGCATCAAACGCAAGAAAAACCTATCAAATAAGGAAAATCGAATTATTAAGAGAAATTCATTGACAGGATTTGACGATTAGTCATAAGTTTGGTCATACCAAATGGGGGCGCTATGTTTAACCTTTCAATGCCGACGCACGAACAGATCAGCGCCAGAATGTTCATCGATGGCGCTTGGGTTTATGCCACCGGACGGGGCGAAATTGCGGTCGAAAACCCTGCAAATGAGGCGCTGTTGGGCAGCATTCCCGATGGCACTGCCGAAGATGCACGGGCAGCGCTGGATTCAGCCCATCGCGCCCAGCCCGCATGGGCGGCATTGCCCCCGATTGAGCGCGCAGCGCTTGTCCAGAAATTAGCGCATGCCGTGGCCGCACGCGCCGAAGACCTTGCCCGCATCGTTACGCTTGAACAAGGCAAGCCCTTGGCGCAGGCGCGGGACGAAATTGGGGCGGTCGTCACCTTTTTGACCTATGCCGCCAATAATGCCCGCCGCATCGAAGGCGATATCATCACGTCGGACAACCGTGATGAGGAAATCCACATTCGTCGGCATCCTTACGGTGTGGTTGTCGGCCTGACCGCGTGGAATTACCCCGCCGCCCTTGCCGCCCGCAAACTGGGCCCTGCCTTGGTGACCGGCAATACCTTTGTGCTGCTCGCCCATGAAATCACGCCCTTCTCTGGTTTGGCATTGGCGCAGTTGGCCGAACAGGTTGGCTTTCCACCGGGTATCTTTAACGTTGTAACCGGCCGCGGCCGGGTGGTCGGGCAGGCGATGGTTGAAAGCCCGCTGTCGGGTCTGATCACCATGACCGGCAGCACAAGGGCCGGACGCGAGATTTATCGGGCCGGCGCCGATGCGATCAAGGTGATCCGGCTGGAACTGGGCGGCAAAGCGCCCTTTATCGTCATGCAAGATGCCGATATCGACGCCGCCGTCAAAGCTGCCGTGACCGCGCGTTTCACCAACAGCGGCCAGATTTGCACCTGCAATGAACGGATGTATCTGCACCGCGCGATTGCGGATGAATTTTTGGCCAAGTTCACCGATGCAGCGCGGGCCCTGACCATTGGCGACCCGCTGAGCGCTGTGGACATGGGGCCAAAGGTCAGCGGACCCGAGGTTGAAAAAGTCTGTGAGATCGTCGCGCGTGGCGTGGCTGACGGGGGCGAAGTATTGCTGAAAGGTGGTCCGCTGAAAGACGGCATTTACGCCAAAGGCCACTGGTATGCGCCCACTGTGGTAGAGGTGCCGTCCAACAGCTCGCCTCTGATCCAAGAGGAAGTTTTTGGCCCCGTGGCAACAGCCCTACGGGTGGACGATCTTGATCAGGCGATTGCCCATGCCAATGACACCAGCTTTGGCCTGTCGGCCTATCTATTCACAAATTCGCTGAAAGACATCGCCCGCGCACCTTATGCGCTGAAATTTGGCGAAATTTATCTGAACCGCGCCAATGGCGAGGCGGTTCAAGGCTTTCACACCGGTTGGGGCCAATCGGGCCTTGGCGGCGAAGACGGCAAATACGGGTTCGACGGGTATCTGCGCAAGCAGACTACCTATTTGAATTGGGGATAACCCCAGACAATCGCGCAGGGAGGAGAACCCGCGCATTTAGTGGAGGACTACACATGAAACGCAGAAATCTGTTCCTGGGCGTTACAGCCATTGCCCTTGGCCTTTCAGCTACGGCCTTTGCCCAAGACCTGCCGCCGCTTGCCCAAAAAGAGCGGTACAAGGTCGGGTTTTCCCAAATGGAATCCAATAACCCTTGGCGTATCGCCGAAACCAAATCGTTCCATGATACCGCCGAAAGCTGCGGCTGGGATCTGATTGCAACGGACGCGGCAGGCTCGGCCGCCAAGCAGGTCGCCGACGTGGATAGCATGATCGCGCAAGGCATCGACGTGTTGTTCCTGCCGCCGCGCGAAGAAAAGCCGCTGATCCCAGCAGTTAAAAAGGCCAAAGCTGCCGGCATCCCGACCTTCCTGGTCGACCGTTCTGTTGACCCGGCAGCCGCTGTCGCCGGTGTCGATTACGTTGCGTTTCTTGGATCGGACTTTATTGATCAAGGGAAACGTGCAGCAGAATGGACCATCGCGAATTTCAAAGGCGAAAAGGCCGTGGTTGTAGAACTGGAAGGCACTACAGGCTCTTCCCCTGCCAATGACCGCAAAAAAGGCTTTGATGACGCACTTGCGGCTGATGCACGCTTTGAAATCGTCGCCAGCCAAACCGGTGACTTTGCCCGCGATCTGGGGCGTCAGGTCATGGAAACCCTGTTGCAGGCGCATCCTGATGTGAATGTGGTTTATGCCCATAACGATGAAATGGCGATTGGGGCTATTCAGGCGCTGGAACTTGCTGGCCGCAAACCGGGCGAAGATGTTTTGATCGTTTCCATCGACGGCACCCGCGACGCGCTTCAGGCCATCATTGACGGCAAAATGGGCGTGACGGTTGAAAGCTCGCCATTTTTTGGCCCGTTGGCCTGTGACGTGATGAAGCGCTACGCCGCCGGCGAGAAGATTGAACCTTGGGTTCAAGTGAAAGACCGCATCTTCACCAAAGAGAACGCGGCCGATCACATCGCAGAAGCGTACTAAGATACGCTCGTTCGGAGGGATTGTGCTGCTCCCTGCGCAATCCTTCCGCTTCCCTGCGCAAAAGGATTTTGGCCATGACTACCCTATTGGAAATGAACGCCATTCGAAAGGCGTTCAACGGTGTTGCTGCACTGTCAGGTGCATCAATCGCGATCGAGCGCGGCGAAGTGCATGCCCTGATCGGGCAAAATGGTGCGGGTAAATCCACCATGATCAAGGTGTTGACCGGGGTCTATCACCGCGACGGGGGAACAATACTGTTCAATGGGGCCGAGAGTGTCTTGACCACCCCGCGTGAGGCGCAAGCCACCGGGATTGCAACAATCTATCAGGAATTAAATTTGGTCCCACTGCGTTCGGTCACCGAAAATGTGATGCTGGGGTATGAACCTAAACGCTTGGGCACATTCATCAACTGGCGCGAAGCGCATCGGCGTACGCGTGAAATACTGATGCGTTTTGGCATTGATATTGATGTGAAAATGCCGCTCGGCAGTTATTCGACGGCGATCCAGCAGCTGGTGGCGATTGCCCGTGCGGTCTCGCTAGATGCAAAACTGGTGATTATGGATGAACCGACCTCGTCGCTGGATGCGTCAGAGGTGAAGGTTTTGTTTGGCGTAGTGCGGGGGCTGCGCGATGCCGGTGTCTCGGTGCTGTATGTCTCGCATTTTCTGGACGAATTGTTTGAGATTTGCGACCGCGTGACAACGATGCGCGATGGCCAGACTGTTGGCTGCGTCAAACTGGCCGAGACAACCAAACTGGAGTTGATCGCAGGTATGTTGGGGCGTGACCCTGACGAGATCGCACAAGCGGGGATGACGGAATTCGGTGGCGGTGCGGCCAAGCAAGGCGAGGTTTTGCTGACCGCCCAAGATATTGCGACTGGTCCGCGCCTGTCCAAATTTGACATGACTTTGCACCGGGGTGAAATCGTCGGCCTTGGCGGTCTGCTGGGTGCAGGCCGGACCGAGGCCGCCCGCGCGCTGTTCGGCGTGGATGCCCTGACACGCGGCAAAATTACCCTGAAAGGGGCAGGCGCGCCAAATAGTCCTGCCGAGGCGATCCGCGCGGGTCTCGGGTTTCTGACCGAGGATCGCAAGGCAGAAGGTATCATTCCTGGCATGTCGGTGCGCGAAAACCTGACGCTGGCCCTGCTGCCAAAGCTGACGCGCAATGGCCAGATTGACCGCGCCCGTGAACGGCAGCTGGTGCAAAAATACATTGACGCGCTGGGCATCAAAACCGCCGATATGGAACAACCGATCCGCGAGCTTTCGGGCGGCAACCAGCAAAAGGTTCTGCTCGCGCGCTGGTTGGCGAATGAGCCGGACATCCTGATCCTTGATGAGCCGACGCGCGGTGTCGATGTTGGCGCGAAACGGGAAATCCAGATGATTATTCGCGACTATGTGGACCGTGGCTTTGGTGTTGTGCTGATCAGTTCAGAGTTTGAAGAACTGGTAGAAGGCGCGGACCGGATCGTGGTTTTGAACGAAGGCCGCTCTATTGGCGAGCTGAAAAACCCCGGCATAACAGAACACAAATTGGTGCAGGCGCTTGCCCATACGGATGAGGTGACGGCATGAGCCAATCAAACCCGACCCAGACTTCTTTGCAAATTGGCCCATTGCTGCGCGATCATGGCGGTGTGGTGGCGTTGATCGTGATCTTGGCCTTCAACATCCTGTTCACGCCCAATTTCCTGCAATTGCAAACGCTGTTCGTAAATATCAGCCAGGTCGCCACCATTGCGATTGTGGCAATGGGAATGACGCTCGTTATCGCGACCGGAGGCATTGATTTGTCGGTCGGTGCCGTCATGGCGCTGGCCGGGGCCTTGGCGCCGCTTATCTTTCAATCGCAATTCGGCGTGGACTATCCGGCCTTGGGGATTGCAGCGGCGCTTGTTGTGCCTCTGCTGGTGGCGGGCGCTTGTGGGATGTTCAATGGCGTTATGGTTGCCGTGTTGAACGTGCAGCCGATCATTGCGACGCTGATCTTGTTCATTTCAGGCCGTGGCATCGCGCAGGTTTTGACCAACGGCAATTTGCAAACCTTCAGCAACAAATCCTTCAGTTATCTTGGCACAGGAAAAGTTCTCGGATTGCCATTTCAGGGCTGGCTGGCGCTTGCTATCGCAGTGATCTTGTTCCTTGTGATTTCCCGCACCATTTTCGGCCGCTACGTCCTTGCCATTGGCGGGAATGAGCGGGCCGCGCGCTTGGCTGGTGGGCCGGTGACAAAGGTAAAGATCGGCGTTTACATGATTTGCGCCGGGCTTGCCGGTCTGGCGGGTCTGATCGTCGTCGCGATCAACTCGGCCTCGGATGCTGCCCGCAATGGCAACCTGATGGAACTGGATGCAATCGCGGCTGCCGTGGTTGGCGGGGCGTTGTTGCAAGGCGGTCGCGCGCCAATCTTTGGCGCCATTCTGGGCGCGGTCATCATCCAGCTGGTCAAATACACGCTGCTTGCCAACGGGGTAGAGGACGAAGTCGCCTTGATTGCCAAAGCCGGGATCATTTTGGCTGCCGTCTATGTCCAGCAGACACGAAAGGAATAAAGATGCTGAATTCTGATGCATTCGATCTGCGGAAATACGTCTCGCGCAACTCGCAATCGGTGGCGGTCTGGATCGCCTTGTTTGCCCTGATCGCCTTTGGGCTGCTGCGCTATGACAATTTCGGCGGGGCCTATAATGTCAGCTCCTTTCTGAACTACAACTCGATGTTCATCGTAATTTCAATGGGCATGTGTTTTGTCATCATTACCGGCGGCATTGACCTTTCGGTCGGGTCTGTTGCCGCCTTTACCTCGGTGGTCGCGGCCTATCTTTCACCCTATGGGCTAGAGGTCGCCTTGCCGCTGGCGGTGCTGGTCGGGGTGGCCTTTGGCGCGCTGAACGCTTTTTGCATCATCGTTCTGCGCATCCCGCCGTTCATTGCCACGCTGGCAACGATGCTGGGGGCCAAAGGCGGGGCGCTGGTCATTTCGGGCGCATCCACAATTGCAGTTGATTGGGGGTCGAACTTTACCCGAATGGGTATGGAAAAGGTGTTCAACCTGTTCCCCTGGTCGATCGTTATTGTGGCAATCGTGGGGGTATTCCTCTGGATCATTCTGGAAACGACATCGCTTGGCCGCACCATTCTGGCGATCGGCGGGGGCGAGGATGCCTCAACCTTGATGGGGCTAAAGGTGAACCGCGCCAAGGCTTTGGTCTATCTGATCTCGGGTGGTTGCGCGGGTTTGGCGGGTGTCATTCTGGCCTCGGGGTTTGGCGCGGGCCAACCCTTGGAAGGCATCGCATGGGAGCTTTCGGCAATCGCCTCGGTCGTCGTGGGCGGCACACTATTGACCGGCGGGCTTGGTTCTATCCCTGCCACGGTTGCGGGTGCGTTGTTGCTGGGGCTGGTCTTTAACATTCTGAATTTTGAGAACGGGCGTGGGACCATCAGTTTCAGCGCCTATTGGCAAATGGTCATCCGGGGCGGGTTCCTGTTCGCAGTCATCCTGTTCCAGTCTCGCATGACCAAAGGGCGCAAAGCCAAGGGGGCAACTGCATGAGAAAAATTGCAAGCGTTGAGGTTAAGCTGTTTCACGTTCCTTTGGCCGAGGTGTTGGTGGATGCCAAGCATGGCGATCATCATTTCTTCGAGTTGATCACCGCGACAGTGCGGCTTGAGGATGGGTCGGAAGGCACGGGATACACCTATACCGGCGGCAAAGGCGGCTATGCGATTGCCGCGATGATCCGGCATGATCTGACGCCCTTTCTGATCGGCAAAGATGCTACAGAAGTAGAGGCGCTCTATGATGCGATGCAGTGGCATGTGCATTATGTCGCGCGGGGCGGCATTGCATCCTTTGCGATTTCGGCGGTCGATATTGCCCTGTGGGATTTGCGCGGCAAACAGCTTGGCCAGCCGCTGTGGCAAATGGCCGGCGGGGCAAGCAACAGATGCAAGGCCTATTGCGGCGGCATAGATCTGGGCTTTCCACTGCCCAAACTCTTGGACAGCGTCCGCGGGTATATTGATCGGGGCTTCAACGGCGTCAAAATCAAGATCGGCCAGCCCACCCTTGATGAGGATATCGCCCGCATCAAAGCGGTCCGCGATCTGATCGGGCCGGATGTGGCCTTCATGGTCGATGCTAATTATTCGATGGGTTTAGAGCAGGCGATTGCTGCGGCAGAGGCGTTCAAACCTTTCAACCTGCTGTGGTTTGAGGAACCGATCATCCCCGACAATTACGCAGGCTATGGCCAGATCGCGGCTGCCACCGGCATGCCTTTGGCCATGGGCGAAAACCTGCATACGATTCATGAATTCGAATATGCCTTCGCGCAATCAAAGCTGAGCTTCATCCAGCCAGATGCCTCAAACTGTGGCGGCATCACAGGCTTTCTGCAGGTCGCCGCTTTGGCCGCAAAGGCAGGTGTACCAGTGTGCAGCCACGGCATGCAGGAATTGCACGTCAGCCTTGTTGCGGCCCAGAAAAATGCCGGCTGGATCGAGGTGCATTCCTTCCCGATTGACGCCTACACAACGCGTCCGCTGGTGGTGGAAAACCACCTTGCCATCGCCCCTGACACCCCCGGAACAGGGGTCTCTTTCGACTGGCCTAAACTTGAGGCCGTAAACCAACTCCGTCGCTAAAGGACTAACCTAATGACCAGCCAAGCAGCCGTTTATCGCGGCAACAAGACGTTTACTGTTGAAAGCGTCACCACGCCGCCGCCGGGCAAAGGCGAGGTGCAGATCGATGTCGCCTATTGCGGCATTTGCGGCACCGATTTGCATATTTATCTGGGCCATATGGATGCGCGCGTCGGGTTCGAACGCACTATCGGTCATGAAATGTCAGGCATCATCGCTGAGGTCGGCGAAGGTGTGACAGGGCTCAAGCCCGGTCAGCATATCGTGGTCCGCCCACTGGATCATTGCGGTGATTGTCCGGCCTGCAATGCGGGGCATAATCACATCTGCCACAAACTGAAATTCATCGGCATCGACAGCCCCGGCGCGTTTCAACAAAAATGGAACGTACCCGCCCATACAATCCACGTCTTGCCCGATGATCTGGATTTGTCGCATGCGGCATTGATCGAACCGCTTGCCGTAGCATGCCACGATGTGGCGCGCGGCAAGGTGCAGCCGGGTGAGGATGTTCTGGTCATTGGCGGCGGCCCGATCGGCATGCTGGTTGCGATGGTTGCGCGCGAGGCCGGGGCCAATGTCACAATATCCGAGATCAATGAAAACCGTCTCGCGTTTGCCCGCAATATCGGTTTTGCGGTTGTGAACCCCAAGGATGGCGATGTCGCCAAGGCTTTGCATGCGGCCACGGGCGGTAAGGGCATGGATGTCGTGTTCGAAGTGTCAGGCACGCAGCCCGGTGTTGACCTGATGACAGCGGCGGCGGCCACGCGGGGCCGCATCGTTATGGTGGCGATCCATGCCAGCAAACCTGTGATTGATATGTTCCAGTTCTTTTGGCGGGAACTGGACCTGATCGGCGCGCGGGTCTACCGGCCCGAAGATTACGATGCCGCGATGGCCTTGCTGGCCAAAGGTGTCGTCGATTGCGACAGCTTCATTACAGATATTCAGGGGCTGGAAGATATACAATCTGCCTTTGAAACGTTGACCCGAAACCCCAATGCCATGAAATCCATGATCCGTATGACCGAGGGCGCAGAATGACTGTAATGGACCGCTTTAGCCTGAAAGGCAAAATTGCACTTGTAACAGGTGCCAAACGCGGCATCGGGCGCGGTATGGCCGAGGCACTGGCCGAAGCTGGCGCCGATATCATCGGGGTCAGCGCATCACTTGATCCGTCAGGGTCAGATGTCGCGCGCGCAGTCGAGGCTCAGGGCCGCAAATTCTGGGGCTATGCCTGCGACTTTTCTGACCGCGCGGCAGTAAAGGCGTTTGTCGCGCAAGTGCTGGCCGACCATCCGCAGATCGATATTCTGATTAACAACGCAGGCACGATCTTGCGGGCCCCTGCGGCTGAACATCCGGATGAAATGTGGGATAAGGTGATCGAAGTGAACCTGAACGCGCAATTCATCATCACGCGCGACATCGGCGCGACGATGGTAAAGCGCGGGTCGGGCAAGATCATCTTTACCGCGTCATTGCTGACCTTCCAGGGCGGTATCACGGTGCCGGGCTATGCCGCCTCCAAAGGCGGTATCGGGCAGCTGACAATGGCTTTTGCCAATGAATGGGCCGCCAAAGGTGTGAACGTCAATGCGATTGCCCCCGGCTATATCAACACCGACAACACCGAAGCCCTGCGCAATGATTCTGACCGATCTGCGGCAATTCTATCGCGCATCCCAGCTGGTCGTTGGGGCAAGCCCGAGGATTTCGGCGGGCCAGCAGTGTTTTTGGCATCTGACGCGTCATCCTACATGAATGGCCATGTGATGCTTGTTGATGGCGGCTGGATGGGCCGGTGATCCAGCCTTAATCCGACAACCCGATCATCCGCATCTGTTGTGACATCTGGGCAAAGGAACCCTCAAGATGGATGCGGATGGCGCGGGATGCGCGTTCTACGTCATTGGCGCGGAACGCCTCAATCAGCTCTCTGTGCTCGGCAATGATTGCAGCAAATCGCGTCGACCTGATTTTAAGCTGTGCGCCATACACATTCGGGTTAGGACCTATTGTTGGGCCTGAGGCTCTCTTCGCTGCGTGATTCAAGCTCCCGAAATGACGGCGTTGATAATGGGCAACTTTTCTGGCTGATAGAGGTTCAAATGGAGCGTCTGCGGCCCTAGTTTCCGAACAGCCACGGCAGGCCGCGTGTCGATGATCCGTTGCCGGGCAGCGGACCGTGGCTATGATGCTGATTGGTTCAGAAATGCGTTTAAAGACAAGGGGATAAAACCGTGCATCCCTGGTCGGGGGTCCCGAACTAAGCCCGTGAAATACGACGAGCGACGCTACAAACGCCGAAACTGCCTTCTCGCGCATGTAAACATGCGCCGCCAAGTGGCACATCGAGATCATGTTCGGGCGATTGAAGGACTGGCGAAGGGTTGCCTCGCGCTATGACAGATGCCCGTCCGTGTCGATAGTGATCGCCGGGTATACGGAATCCGATGGCAGCGCCGCCTGCAATCAGGACTTGTCGGCGCGGCGCGCTGATACCGTGGCCCAGGCCCTGACGGTTAACCCGTCACTCTGCCCAGCCGCATGGTTTCCTGCGCCATATCCGCGGCAAGGTCTGCAATATCGGCCTGTGCTGTTCCGCGCTGCAATTCGACCCGCAGCGCCGTAATATTGGCCTGATACCGCCGCGCCAGCCGCTTTGGGTCGGCCTCTTTGGCGATTTCACCTGCATCCTGCGCGGCGCTGAAAACCTCTGCGAATTCGCCACACATCTGGTCCAGATAGGCGCGAGAGGCCTCGGCAAGGTTCGGGTCGGTCGCACGGGTATCCACCAGCGTTTTCATCAACATGCAGGCCTGACGCGACGGATCTGCCGCAGCAAGTTCGACGAAGTTTTGAAATTGCGCCGCCAAACCGGCCAAAGGTGACGCATATTTCGCTATCTGGGCGCGAAACCCTTGGCGTGACGCATCGAAATAGCGCGCAATCGCCAAAAGATAGAGGTTTTCCTTGCTGTCAAACGCGGCATAAATACTGCCCGGTTTCATCGCAAGCACGCCTTCCAGATCCTTTAGCGAGGTCGCGTGATAGCCCTTGCGCCAAAACACGGTCATGGCCGCATCAAGTGCGGCGTCACGATCATAATTTGCGGCGCGGGCCATGGGTTAGTCCTTCATCTGGGCAAGTTGTGACAAGATGCTGGCATAATTCTCTTCGCCTTGGGCACCGGTGACAAGGTGCTTGCGGTTGAAAACCACGGCAGGCACGCCCGAAATGCCCTGCTGCTGCCAAAAGCGTTCGGCGTTGCGGACATCATTGGCAAAGCGTTGGTCATCCAGAACCGCAAGCGCCTCGTCGCGGTCCAGCCCGATCTCTGCGGCAATATCGGCCAGAACAGCATCATCCGACAGGTTCCGCTGATCGGTGAAATGTGCCGTGAACAGCGCCATTTTCAGATCATGCTTGCGCCCTTGTGTCTCGGCCCAGTGCAAAAGCTGGTGGGTGTTAAACGTGTTGTGCATCCGTGATGCATCCGTCCACGCAAAGGTGAACCCAAGGTTTTCGCCCAAAGCGGCCATCTGTCGGCGGGATTGTTCCGATTGCTCGGGGGTGCTGCCGTATTTCTCGATGATATGCTCGCGCGTGTTCTGCCCCTCGGGTGGCATCTGCGGGTTCAGCTCGAACGGATGCCAGTGGATTTCATGCGCCGTTCCCGATGCCGCCAAAGCCTTGGCAAGCTGGCGATACCCGATAATGCACCACGGGCACATCACGTCAGAAATAATATCGATGCGAAGAGGGTCTGTCATGGCGGCTCCTTAGGTTAACCGTGCGGTCATCCGTTTCATATAGACGGTCTGGCGTCATGCGCCAGACCATCCGTTCTTGCCTCACTTGGCAGCTTCGGCAGGCGCTTTTTCCCACGCGAATTTCTGAAAGACCTGATCGACAGGCGTCTTGGCAAAATGGTTGGTGTAATTCGACATCAGTTTTTGCGCGGCGCCCAGAATGATCTCAAGGATGTTCGCCTCGGTGAAACCTGCGTCTAGAAAGGCTTGGGTCTCGGCTTCGGCAACAAAACCACGGTCCCGAACCATCGCCAAAGTAAACGTGCGCAGTGCTTCCAGCTTGGCTGTCGGCAGCGGTGTTTCATTGCGCAGCGCCTCGGTGATCGCGTCATCGATCTTCATCATTTTCGCAATGCCGGTATGGGCGGGCACGCAGTAATGGCAGTTGTTTTCAACGTTGATCGTTTGCCAGACAACGGTTTTCTCTTCGTCGGTCAGGGTCGTCGCCATGAACTGCTGATGGGCAAAGCTATAGGCGGCCAGCAAAGGCGGCGCATCGGCCATCGTGCCATGCAGGCCCGGAATGCGGCCATTGTTTTTCAAAGACGTTTCCAAAAGCGGCTTGCCAGCCTCGGGCGCTGTTTCGATCGTGTGAATTTTAAAGGTCGCCATGATTTTCCCTTTCAGGGTTTCAGAGGTGTTTTGCAAGAACGGGTATAGGCGTATTTGAGCGATTGCTCAACAATATATTTGAGTGATCACTCAAAGTTGAGGTAAGGCTTGGCCAGAGAATGCGATCAAAGCCGCAAGACCTATTTTTGTGTAAAAGTGGAGCGCCTCAAAACCCCCAACGATCACAAAGCGGCGTGATGAAGCAACGGGCTTTAACCAGCGATTGTTGGCAATGAAAAAGGCGCCCCGGATAAGAGGGCGCCTTTTTCACTTCAATCAGGTCGGCTTAGTGCTTTTTCTTTGGCGGGATCAAATCGGTGATCGTGCCTTCAAACATTTCAGCCGCAAAGTTGATGGTTTCCGATAGCGTCGGGTGCGCGTGAATGGAATGGCCCAGATCAACCGCATCTGCCCCCATTTCAATCGCCACCACCATTTCGGACAGCAACTCGCCCGCGTTGGGGCCAACGATACCTGCACCAATCACGCGGTCATCTGCGGGGTCAAAGATCAGCTTTGTAATGCCTTCAGACCGCCCGATCGACAGCGCACGGCCCGAAGCCGCCCAAGGAAACACGCCTTTGCCGATCTTCATGCCTTTGGCCTTGGCCTCGTTTTCCGTAACGCCAACCCACGCCACCTCGGGGTCGGTATAGGCGACCGAGGGGATGACTTTCGCGTCAAAGAAACGCGGCTGGCCCGCGCAAACCTCGGCCGCAACCTTGCCTTCATGCACGGCTTTATGCGCGAGCATCGGCTGCCCGACCACATCGCCAATCGCAAAGATATGCGGCTGGCCGGTGCGTTGCTGTTTATCAACGGCGATAAAGCCACGCTCATCCACAGCCACACCAGCGGCCTCGGCATTGATCAGCTTGCCATTCGGGCGGCGGCCAACAGCAACCAGCACCTTGTCAAACGTGTCGGTTGTAACCGCGCCTTTGTCATCCTCAAACGTCACTTTCAGGCCCGATTTTTGCGCCTCAACTGCCGTGACCTTGGTTTTCAAAAGGATGTTTTCATAGCGCCCGGCAATGCGGTTGTGCAGCGGTTTCACGATGTCCTTATCGGCACCCGGAATGATCTGGTCCATCAATTCCACAACCGTGATCTTGCTGCCCAAAGCGTCATAGACACAGGCCATTTCAAGCCCGATAATCCCGCCACCCAGCACCAGCATCCGCTTTGGCACATCGGCCAGTTCCAGCGCGCCGGTGCTGTCGATCACCCGCGGGTCATCCTTGGGCAAGAACGGCAGCGCCACAGGCTCCGAGCCCGCAGCGATGATGCAATTGTCAAAGCTGACGGTTTTCTTGCCATCCGGCCCGTCAACCTCGATCATCTTCGGGCCGGTAAACTTGCCATAGCCGTTTACCACCGTCACCTTGCGCGCCTTGGCAAGGCCCGAAAGCCCGCCTGTCAGCTTGGTCACGACCGAGGCTTTCCAGCCGCGCAGCTTGTCAATATCAACCTTGGGCTTGGCGAAGGTGACGCCATGTTCGCCCATTTCCTCGGCTTCGGTAATCACCTTGGCCGCGTGCAATAACGCCTTGGACGGAATACAACCGACATTCAGGCAAACGCCGCCAAGGCTGTCGTCTTTTTCGATCAACACCACGGATTTACCCAAATCCGCCGCCCGAAACGCCGCCGTATAGCCGCCGGGGCCAGAGCCCAGAACAACCACTTCGGCATGAATCTCACCCTTACCCGTCGCCGCACCGGTTGGCGCAACGGCCGTCGGCGCAGCGGGGGCCGCAGCTGCCGCTGGGGCCGCGGCAGGCGCATCACCCGCAGCGGATTCAAGGTCGATAATCACCGTGCCTTGCGACACGCGATCACCCACCTTCACCCGAATGGCGGTAATCTTACCCGCCGCAGGCGAAGGCACCTCTAGCGTGGCCTTATCGGATTCCAGTTCAAGCAGCGGGTCTTCCTTGGCCACGGTATCACCCACCGCGACCAGAATGGTGATCACCGGAACGTCTTTGAAATCACCAATATCAGGGACTTGAATTTCCATCTGTTCAGCCCCCCTTACAACATCAACCGGCGCACATCGCCGAGCAGATGTTTCAGCGATGCGTTGAACCGTGCGCCCAAAGCACCGTCAATCGCGCGGTGGTCGAAGGACAGCGACAACGGCTGCATCAGGCGTGGCACAAATTCCGAGCCGTTCCAGACCGGTGCCATTTTCGCCCGTGTCAGGCCCAAAATCGCCACCTCTGGCGCGTTCACAATCGGGGTAAAGCCGGTGCCACCAATCCCGCCCAATGACGAAATCGTAAAGGTCGCGCCTTGCATATCCGGCCCTTTCAGCTTGCCATCACGCGCTTGCGCCGACAGGCTGCCCAGTTCTTTGGAGATTTGCACAATGCCCTTGCGGTCCGCATCCTTGATCACCGGAACCATCAGGCCTTGGGGCGTATCAGCCGCAAAACCGATGTTGTAGTAGTTCTTTTTGATCAGCTTGTCGCCATCGGGGTGCAGTGACGAGTTCACCTCCCAATGCTCTTTCAACGCCGAAACGCAGGCTTTGATAACGAAAGACAGCAAGGTCACGCGATAACCATCAGCCTTGGCGGCGGTATCCAGTTCCTTGCGATAGGCGTCCAGCTCGGTAATGTCGGCCTCTTCCGAAACGGTCACATGCGGGATGTGCAGCCATGCGCGGTGCAGGGCAGGGCCAGACAGTTTTTTGATGCGTGGCATTTCCACATCTTCGACAGGGCCGAATTTGGAAAAATCAATAACCGGCATCGGTGGAATACCCATGCCGCCAGCCGCCGAGGCGCCCGCAGCAGCAGGTGCCGCCGTTTTCTTGAACCCCGCCGTGATGTCTTCGCGCAAGATACGGCCTTTGCGGCCCGACCCGTTGATCGCCGCCAGATCAACACCCAATTGCCGTGCAAAGGCGCGGATGGATGGCGAGGCATGCGCCTTGCCAAAGCCGCTATCCACCACCGCCGCAGCAGGTGCCGCAGCCGCTGGGGCAGGGGCCGCAGCAGGGGCCGCCGCTGCCGGAGCAGGAGCAGCCGCCGCAGGTGCTGCCGCCTCACCCGATGCCTCCAGCATCAAAATAACCGACCCCATCGAAACCTTATCGCCTTCCTTGACGCGGATTTCGGTGATTTTACCGGCCGCCGAGGATGGCACCTCCAGCGTCGCCTTGTCGGATTCAAGTTCGACCAGAGGGTCTTCCTTGGCGACAACATCGCCAACGCTGACCAAAACAGTGATCACGGGAACATCTTTAAAGTCACCGATGTCTGGGACTTGGATTTCAATAGCCATTCTGTTTTCTCCTTTGCGTCCCGATCAAACCAAACGGGGGTTCGGCTTGGTGCCGTCAATGTCATATTTCTTTAGCGCGGCTTTCAGCGTTTTCTCGTCAATCGTGCCGTCACGGTACAGATCAACCATCGCGGCGGCGGCGATATGGTTCGCATCCACCTCAAAGAACCGGCGCAGGTTCACGCGGCTGTCCGACCGCCCGTACCCATCGGTGCCCAGCACGGTAAACCGCCCCGGCACAAAGGCGCGGATTTGCTCGGCATAGTTCTTCATGTAATCCGTGGCCGCGATGATCGGGCCTTTCGCACCCTCCAACACTGACGTCACATATGGCACCTTCTGGTCGCCCAGCGGGTTCAAACGGTTGTGGCGCGCGGCGTCCTGGCCATCGCGGGCCAGCTCGTTCAAGCTGGTCGCCGACCAGATATCCGAGGTCACGCCAAAGTCGGCCGACAGCATCTCTGCCGCCTTCATCGCCTGCACCAGAATGGTGCCCGAACCCAGCAGGTTCACATGCGCCTTGGCCGGTTTCACCTTCTTCAACCGGTACAGGCCCTTGATAATACCCTCTTCCGACCCCGCAGGCATTTCGGGGTGGGCATAGTTTTCGTTCATCAAAGTCAGGTAGAAATACACATCTTCCTGATCCTTGCCATACATCCGTTCCATCCCGTGATGGATCAGAACCGCCACCTCATGCTGGAAAGTCGGGTCATAGGTGATGCAGTTCGGGATGGTCGACGCCAGAATATGGCTGTGGCCATCTTCATGCTGCAAACCTTCGCCGTTCAGCGTGGTCCGTCCTGCGGTGCCGCCCAGCATAAAGCCGCGCGCACGGCTGTCGCCTGCCGCCCAGGCCAAGTCACCAATACGCTGGAACCCGAACATCGAGTAATAGATGAAAAACGGCACCATCTGCACGCCGTGGTTGGCATAGGATGTCGCCGCCGCAATCCAGTCGGCCATCGCGCCGGCCTCGTTAATGCCTTCCTGCAGAACTTGGCCCGATTCAGACTCGCGGTAATACATCATCTGGTCGGCGTCTTCGGGGGTATAGTGCTGACCCAGCGGGTTATAAATCCCAACCGAGCGGAACAGCCCCTCCATCCCAAAGGTGCGGCTTTCATCCGGCACAATCGGCACAACGTTCTTGCCCATATTCTTGTCACGCAGCAGCGTGGTCAGAATGCGCACAAAGGCCATTGTGGTTGAAATCTCACGCTCGCCCGACGATTCCAGCTGCGCCTTGAATGCAGTCAGCGGTGGAATTTCCAGCTTGGGCGTGTCTTTCCACGTCCGTTGCGGGAAGGCACCGCCAAGCGCCGCACGGCGTTCGGCCAGATAGGCCTTTTGCGCGTTGTTCAGTTTGACAAACGGCGCCTTGGGCAGGTCTTCGTCGCTAACCGGAATCTTGAAACGGTCACGGAAGGCACGCAACTGGTCTTCGGCCAGTTTCTTTTGCTGGTGCGTGGTGTTCTGGCCTTCGCCAGCAGTGCCCATGCCGTAACCTTTGACGGTTTTTACCAGCAAACAGGTCGGTTGGCCCTTAACCTCGGTCGCGCGTTTGAAAGTCGCATAAACCTTTTCCGGGTCATGCCCGCCGCGCCGCAAGGACCAAATCTGATCGTCGGTCCAATCGGCCACCAGTGCCGCCGTTTCGGGGTATTTGCCAAAGAAATTCTTGCGGATATAGGCACCGTCTTTGGATTTGAACGTCTGGTAATCACCATCCACCGTTTCATCCATCAACTGCCGCAACCGGCCGCTAGAGTCTTTTTCCAGCAGCTCGTCCCAGCCTTTGCCCCACAGCAGCTTGATAACTTCCCAGCCCGCGCCGCGGAACTCGCCCTCAAGCTCTTGTACAATTTTGCCATTGCCGCGCACAGGGCCGTCAAGCCGCTGCAAGTTGCAGTTGACCACGAAAATCAGGTTGTCCAACCCTTCGCGCGCGGCCAGCGAAATCGCACCCAGCGACTCCGGCTCGTCCATCTCGCCATCGCCGAGAAAGCACCAGACCTTGCGGTCGGCCATGTCGATATGGCCGCGGTTGTGCATGTATTTCATGAACCGCGCCTGATAGATCGCCATCAACGGGCCAAGGCCCATCGAAACCGTCGGGAACTGCCAATAATCGGGCATCAACCACGGGTGCGGATAGGATGACAGGCCTTTGCCATCCACTTCCGACCGGAAGTTGACCAGCGTTTCCTCATCAATCCGGCCTTCCATAAACGACCGTGCGTAAATCCCCGGCACCACATGGCCTTGGAAAAACACCAGATCGCCGCCGTGAATCGCCGATTTCGCGCGCCAGAAATGGTTTAACCCGATGTCATACATCACTGCCGAGGACGCAAAAGACGCGATATGCCCGCCGTATTCGCTGCTTTCCTTGTTGCGCCGCACAACCGTCGCCATCGCGTTCCAACGGTTGATCGTGCGAATGCGCCATTCCATTTCCAGATCGCCCGGAAATTCGGGCAGATCATCGCTGGCAAGTGTATTCTGATATGGCGTAGTCGCCGAAAAGGGCAGGGTCGCCCCCGCCGCGCGGGCCTGTTGTACGGCCTTGTCCAGCAAGAAATGCGCACGGTTGGCGCCGTCCTTTTCGATCACATCCGCAATAGCATCCTGCCATTCCTGGGTTTCAATCGCATCAATATCGGGGGTCAGTTCAGGCATTCGGGTCATCTCCAGAATGGTCAGGTAAAAAAGGGGGGTGGGGGCTAACGGTTTGCCCTGAATCGCAAGGCCGACAATTGGGGCTGCATGATTTCAGGACTTCGTTCAACGGCTAAACAACGCGTTTTGGTGGCAGAAAAGCGGTTGTTTTGCAGTGACGTCATATAGAAAGGATATCCTTGGGCGGAGATCTGCGATTCGGTCGATATAGCCTGCAGTTGTAATCGTGGCCTTGGCGGTATGAGACCAAAACGGCCCTGAAACCAACTCTTGGTAGGCTATCGTTTGTTATGATAAGCATATTGCCTGAATTGGCAATGCGGGTTTTTTTGGTGCCAAATGAATCTGCATTTCCCCCTATTAAGTGCGAAAATTTTGCAATTCCCGGCATTTGGGGTTCTGGGCCAGTGAAGGCCCAGAACAATCGCTATGCCTTATTCATACAGCGAAGGCAGCCAGAGCGAGAATTGGGGAACAAATGTCACCAGCAACAAGGCAGCCAAAATCGCCAGATAGAATGGCCAGATCGTCTTGAGTGCTTGCTCGATCTTAATCTTGCCCACGGCGCAACCCACGAACAGGCATGTGCCTACAGGCGGTGTGCACAGCCCAAGGCCAAGATTGACAAGCATCATGATGCCGAACTGCACCGGGTCCATGCCAAGGCCTTTGGCGATCGGCAAAAAGATCGGTGTGCAGATCAGGATAAGCGCAGCCATGTCCATGATCATGCCAAGGATGAGCAGGATCAGGTTGATCATCAGCAAGATGATGATCGGATTGTCCGAAATCGACACCAGCAAGTTGCTTAGCTCGGCCGGTACCTGATACAGCGCCAGCAAATAGGCGAAAGAGCTGGCAAAGGCGATCAGGATCATCACCATCGATGTGGTCCGCACAGCACCGGTGACCGATTTCATGAACGCATCCCAGCTCAGGCTGCGGTAATAGAATTTGGTCAGCAGCACCGCGTAAATCGCACCAAACGCACCGGATTCGGTTACCGTGAACACACCCGACAAGGTGCCGCCCACGATGATCACAGCCGTCATAAAGCCGGGCAGCGCATCAACCGAGCTGCGCGCCACTTCGCCCCAACCGGGAAAGGGCTCGGCCGGGTATTTATGCTTGACCGACAGAATATAGGCCGCAACCGCAAGGCAGACGCACATCAGAATGCCCGGAATAACCCCCGCCATAAACAGCTTGGAAACCGAGATACCGCCACCTGCAGCCACCGCAAAGATGATCATGTTATGGCTTGGCGGAATAACGATCCCCGCGATCGATGACG
Organism: Pseudorhodobacter wandonensis; assembly: GCF_001202035.1. Lineage (GTDB taxonomy): Bacteria > Pseudomonadota > Alphaproteobacteria > Rhodobacterales > Rhodobacteraceae > Pseudorhodobacter > Pseudorhodobacter wandonensis. The sequence continues at coordinate 288,165 of NZ_LGHT01000044.1, forward strand.
TCACGGTCACGTTCACCGCGAAATCGGGGCGATAGCCGCGCTCTTTCATCACTGGAATCAACAGCGAACCCAGCGCCGAAATATCGGCCACAGCCGAACCCGAAATACCACCAAACAACATGCTGGAAAAGATATTGACCATGGCCAGACCACCTTTGAAGTGGCCAACCAAGGCGGATGCCAGCTTGACGAGCCGCTGGGCGATACCGCCATGCAACATGATCTCGCCGGCGAAAACAAAGAACGGAATCGCCAGCAGCGAAAACACCGAAACGCCCGCGGTTGCCCGCTGGAACGTGATCAGCATCGGAAAGCCTTCGTACCAAAAGGCCGCCGCCGCCGCGATGCCCATGGCAAATGCGACCGGGGCGCCGACGATAACGCCAACCCCGAAGACGCACAGCAAAATTGCCAAACCCATAGTCAAGCTTCCTTTTCGTCGGTCGAGGGAACCCAGTCCCGATATGTCAGAATGCGCAGAACCGCCCGTGTGCCTGCAAACAACAGCACCAACCCGCCGCAAGACGTGATGGCAAGCGTGCGAAAACTCTCAGGGATGTTCAGCATCGGCAGCAGGGTCGCCCAACCAAATTTCATCAGCGCGATGCCGGCGATCAGCATGCTTGCCCCAAAGGCGGCAACGATCAGATCGATCACGATCATAACGATCTTTTGCAGCCCCAACGGAACAATATCGCGAAACAAGGTCACGCCGATATGCGTATCTTCGTGTACGCCTGCCGCAGCCCCCAAAAAGGTGATGTAGCAGATTAACAGCAGGGCCAACTGCTCTACCCAAGTGGGCGTCACGTTCAGAACATAGCGTCCGAAAACCAGCCAGCCAAAGGTTACGATCAGCACGACCAAGGCGACAGAGGCTATCCAAAAACAAGCGGCGCTAATCCGGTCAAGGAAAAGCCTGATATTTTGAACGGTAGGCGAAGTATTTGTCATCATTGCACCCGAATGTATGAAGGGGCTTGCGCATAAGCGGCAAAAGGCCCGCTAAAACAGCGGGCCTTTCACACATCTTTTTTGCTTAGTCAGCGTTACGGATCATGTTGACCAGATCGGTCAGCGCTGGATTGTCAGCAATGAACTTGTCGTAAACTGGTGCCATTGCCGCCTGGAAGGGTGCTTTGTCGGCAATCGTGTTCACTTCGGTGCCGCCAGCTTTTACTTTTTCCATGCTGGCCGCTTCACGTGCCTGCCACAGCTCACGCTGCAACAAGGCGCTTGCGTGACCGGCGTCTTTCACGATGGTCTGCTGCTCAGGTGTCAGCTTGTCCCATGTCGCTTTGCTCATGCACAGGCACTCGGGGATGATCAGGTGCTCGGTCAAGGAATAGTACTTGGCCACTTCAAAGTGGTTGGTCGACTCGTAGGATGGCGGGTTGTTTTCCGCACCGTCCACAACGCCGGTCTTGATCGACTGATACACTTCACCAAAGGCCATTGGTGTCGCGTTGCCTTTCATGGCCTCAACCATCATCACGAACAAATCGTTGCTCATCACGCGGATTTTCAGGCCTTTCACGTCGTCAGGCGTGTTGATCGGGTGCTGCGAGTTGTAGAAAGAGCGCGCGCCGGCATCATACCAACCCAATGGCACCATGCCCTTGGCGATCATGCCTTCGCCGATCTTCTCACCAACTTCGCCATCCATCAGCTTGTACATCTGCGGGATGCTTTTAAAGATGAAAGGCAAGGAAACCACGTTGGTTTCAGGAATTGCCTGACCCATTGGCCCAAGGCTGAATTCACCGAAATCGATCGCGCCAAGACGAACTTGCTCAATCGCATCCGGCTGGTCGCCCAAAACGCCGTTGTTATAGATTTTGCCAGTGATCGCGCCGCCAGTTTTCTCGGTCACTTCCTTCATGAACGATTCCATCGCGATCGAAACCGGATAGTCGTCAACGTGGATGTTCCAGCCACGCAAGTCGGTTGCACCCGATGCAGTCGCAACAAGGCTGACACCCAGCGCCGCACCTGCTGCTACTGCATTGATCTTTTTAAAAAACGTCATACGATCCTCCCAGATCTTCTGTGTTCTATGTCTCTCGATTGCCCGGCGAACCTCGTTTTGGGTTTGTTGCCGCGGGAATCGATCCCCATCCTCGAGTATGCTAGTATGCCAGATTGACAAGTATTGTCAAATAACGAATTTCCGTAGCGGCTATTTTTGTATGTTTGCGCTGTTCAAACAGCCTAGTGGCGGAATTCTGCGCCGTATAGACTTGATTGCGCTCTGGCCCAAAAAACTCTGTGGCACCCGAAGGTGCCACAGGCCGTCTTAGCGGAATGATCCGGGCATCAGCAGTTTCGGTAACCACAATACGATCTCGGGGAATATGATAATTAGCAGCAATATCAGCAGCATGGGAATCAAGATGATCACCACGTCCCGCATGACCTGCATCACATTCATCCCGCCAATTGCCGCCGATATCAGCAAACACAGCCCATAGGGCGGCGTCACCAATCCAAAGGCCAGTGATACAATCCCGATAATCGCAAAGCTGACAGGCTCAATCCCCGCCGCTTGCGCGACCGGCATCAAAACCGTGCCCAAGATGATGATCGTCGGAATCGCATCGATGAACAGGCCGAAAAACAAGAACAGCGCTGCGATCAACAAGCCCGTGCCCAATGGCCCGAATTGCGTAGCCGTCATCGCAGCCACAATCAGCCGTGGCACGTTGTAAAACGACAGCATCCAACCAAAGGCCGAGGCCGTGCCAATCGCAAACAAGGAAATCGACGCGAACCGGCCTGTATCATACAAAATTGCACCCAAGTCGCGGACGCTGACGGTGCGATAGACGAACATCCCCAAAATCAGCGCATAACCTGCGGCGATAATCGCGCTTTCGGTGGGGGTCACGATACCGCCAACAATGCCGCCGATGACCAAAATCGGGGTAAACATCGCCAGCGCCGCACCCTTTAGCGCATGCCAGAATTCGGCAAACGTCGGGGTGCCGGCGGTCGGATAGTTGTAAACCTTGGCATAGCCATACACCGTTGCCATCAACGCCAGCCCGATCAGTATCCCCGGAATGGCTCCGCCCAGAAACAGCGCGCCCACTGAAACTTGCATCACGCCGCCCCAGACGACCATCAGGATGCTGGGCGGAATGATCACCCCCATCACCGATGAACAGGCCGTAATCGCAATGGAAAAGCGGGTGTCATAGCCCTCTTTCACCATCGCAGGGATCAAAATCTTGCCGCAACCCGCAGCATCGGCCGTCGAAGACCCCGAAATCCCGGCAAACAGCATCGATACGGCCACGTTCACATGGCCCAGCCCGCCGGGCATCCACCCCGTCAGCACACGCGCCAATTCAATCAGCTTATCCGTCACCTTGCCCGAGTTCATCAGGTTCGCGGCCAGCAAAAAGAACGGCACCGCCAGCAGGATGAACGAGTTATACGACTGAAACATCCGGTCGATGATGATAAACGGCGTGAGCCGCATATCCATCATCACAATCGGAATCGTCGCAATCCCCAATGCAAAGGCCACCGGAACCCGAATTGCGACCAGAAAAATAAACCCGCCCACCAAAATTGAACAAGCCATAACGGTAGAAACGATCATACAAAATCCTCCCGCGATTTGCGGTATATTGAAATCGCCTCATACAGCCGGTACCCCGCAAACAGGGTCCAGACCACGCCAGCAATGGGAACAGAAATAAAGGTGACCATCAGGTTGGCCCGCATCATGACCGAGTTCTGGATGCTGCCGAACTTGGCGTATTCGATGCCGTAAAATGCAAAAAGCATCGCAAAAACCAGAATCAGCACCAGCACAACCCCGTTTTGCAGCAAAATCATCAACGGCCGTTTGGCATCGGGCGTCACGCGCACATCAAAATGAATACCATCCCAAACCGCCACCATCGACCCGATCATCACGACCCAGACAAAGATAAAGGTCGAAAGCTCTTCGGTCCAAAGATAGGTCGGGATAATCCCCGTATACCGCGAAATCACCTGCATCGCGACGGGTATGGCCAGCGAGCCCATCAAAATCGCCAGCAAAACGCGCAACACATTCGCAAACTTGTCCAAGACAACGCCCATTTACGCCCCCGAAATCTAGTGCCCAAAACACGAAAAAACCCCGAGGCAACCTGCGCTGCCCCGGGGTATCGGCAATTACTTCGCGCGGATTGCGTTCAGCAGTTCGGTCGCGCCCAACTCGGCTGCATAGGCGTCCTGCACGGGGACAACCATTTTCAGCATTTCGTCACGGCCTTCAAACGGGATCAGTGTGATCTGCTTGGCATCGGCCATTTCCTGACGCTTTTCGCCGTCTTCACGCGATTCCAGCTCGCGGCCAAATTCGCCTGCTTCCTTGCCGGCTTTCAGCACAGCCGCTTGCAGCGCCTCGGGCAATGCGCGGAAGGTCTTGCCGCTCATCACGATCGGACGCACGGTGATCGCGTGCTGGGTCAGGGTCAAATACGGCGCCACTTCATAAAACTTCAGGTTCTGAATGCTGGCAGCCTCGTTTTCAAACCCTTCGATAACGCCGGTCTGGATTGCGTTATACACTTCGTTATAGGCAATCGCCGAAGGGGCCGCATGCAGGGCCGCAAAGATTTGTGCCTGAATCGGCGCACCCATCACGCGCATCCGAAAGCCGTTCAACTCGGCCATATCCTTGATCGGCTTGGCCGAAAGGATGTTGCGCACGCCGCCACCGTTATAACCGATGATCTTGATATCGGCTTTTTCCAGCAACTCTGCCTCAAGCGGGGCCAGAACGTCGCTGGACAGAACGGCGTTCCAATGGTCCAGATCGCGGAACAGGAACGGCATATCCATCAACGGAATAGACGGCGAGAACACCGCCATATTCGATGGCGCGAGGATCGTGTAATCCACGGCCACGCCTTGGTTCAGATAGGTCACATAATCCGACTCTACGCCCAATTCGCCATTCAGGCGCAAATCGAACGTGACATCGCCGTCATAGTTTTCTTTCACCAGATCCGCAAATTTGCGCAGCGTTTTGGTATAGGCATGGTTTTCGTCAAACATGCTGGCGCCGCGCAGCGTGACCTGCGCACTGGCTGTGCTTGCCAACACGCTTGTCGCCAGAACGGCGCCCGATAGCAAAGTGACGGTTTTCTTGAAAATTGACATGGTTGTCCTCCCTAACAGCGGGCCGCTCCCAGTTGGGTGGCCCTAAACTGGCGGCATTAAGTTGTATGCAATTGTAAAGAGTCAAGGATAATTTGGTCATTTTTGTCAAATTCATTAACCTGCATGGCAAGGATTTTTGCCGAAAAACGAACGTTTGTTTTATAAAAACGGCATAAACACCCCCTTTTCATCAAGATTTGCAAAGCAAAATATTACAAATATTGACGCATCAATTCCGTCTTGCTACCTAGTATTGGGTAGGGGGCGCAGATCAAAAATGCATCGGACAGGCAAGCAACAAGCCGCAAAGCCTTGGGCAGTCAACGGGCGGTCGTCCGCCGGATCAGACCATCCACCGCCCATGAACCGGTTGAGAAGGCCAGATTTGCGCGATATGCCCCCACAATGTTTCACCGCCGCGTTTCTCCCTTCGGCGCCAATCCTTCAACCGACCCCAAATCCATAGAGGATCTTTTGCAATGGCGCCCAGCGAGCGGCACATAAAGACAGACCCGACCGCGCATGAGGCCGCACGGACCTTGGCCGACCAAGCCTATGAACAAATCCTGTCGATGATTATTCATGGCGAAATCGCGGTTGGTGCCAAGCTGCCGACCGAACATGCGCTCAGCCAGCGCTTTGGCATGTCACGCCCCGTTCTGCGTCAGGCCCTGCAACATCTGCGCAACGATGATCTGATCGTGTCGCGTCAGGGGTCGGGCTCTTACGTCACGCGCAAACCGGATGGCGAGGTGCTGGAATTCGCGCCGATCGGCTCTATTGCCGACATCCAGCGCACCTTTGAATTTCGCGTCGCGGTTGAGGGCGAGGCCGCCTATTTCGCCGCCAAGCGTCGCAGTGATGCCGAGCTGGCCGCGATCAAGGCGGCGCTTCTGGCACTTGATGCCTGTATCGCGCAGGGCGAATTGGGCGCTGACGCGGATGAGGATTTTCACGCCGCGATTTGCGACGCTTCGGGCAATCAGTATTTCACCGCGGCGCGGCATTCGATGAAGGCCAATATCCTGACCGGCCTGAACCTGACCCGCAACCTGTCGCTGACCAAGCCCAAAGACCGCCTGCAACTGGTCCAGAAAGAGCATTACGCCATTTACAACGCCATCGCCGCAGGCGATCAGATCGCCGCGCGTGAGGCGATGCGCGCCCATATCGAAAACGCCCGCAAACGGGTTTTCGACGGCACACCGGAAAGCTGATCACCGGCTTTCGCAGCTTGTTACCATGGTCGTCCACAGCATCGCCAAAATGCTGCAACATTCCGGCGTGCAGCACGGCACGCTTAACTGCACGCGATGTCAGGCCGATGCAGCCAAAGCCATTAGCGCATCATATTCCACGCCTGAAAATCAAGACCCATCGGCCCCGCCAAGTCTTGCGCGGAATCATACACCAGCTCTAGCGCGTAATGCGGGTTATGCACGAATGCGCCTTTGTCCGAGGTCACGAATTTCCAGTTATAGGTGGCTTGCAGCAGGCGCGGTGTCCAGGCGTTATAGGCAACAGCATTGCCGTTTTGCTCATCTATGCGGCCATCGCCATTGGCATCGGCAAAGAAATAGGGAAAGCGGTGGTCATCAAACACCATCGGCACGCCCGCAACCTTGGTCGCATAGTCGATAATCAACCCCTGCAGCCGCTCTGCATTGGCGGCCAGATCGGCGCGCAACCCTTTTTTCAGATCGCCGCTGCCGTCATAGCTGATGCGCGACAGGCGGATATTGTCCAGCTTGCTATCCTCATGGCAGGTGCTGCACGCGTCTTGTGCCACCTTCAGGCTGTGCGGTTCGTGGCAGGAAACGCAGGTTTCCACCGGCCGCGCGTGGAAAAAGCGGCCGCTATAGTCCTTATCCGGATACTGAAACCCCGACCCGCCATAGCCGCCCAACCACGTCGCCGCCGCAACGGCATAATGCGGGTTGATGAACTTCAACTCGGGGTTCGGCGCGTCGGGCTCCAGCGTGGCAACTGCTTTGGAAATCATATTACCCGCCGCGCGACCTTGGTGGCACGTCATGCAAGATGCCTCGGCTGTGGTGGCAACGGGGTGCATCAGGCCGCTGGGGAATTTAACCTCGGTCACTTTGTTCAGGGCAGGGTTGTGGCAGGTGTCGCAATCAACCACGCCGCCAACCGGTGTGGGGCCTTTCTTTACCCCCGGCGCGCTGCCATCCAACCCGTGAAAGCTGCGAAACCCCGCACCCGAATGGCAGGTCGCGCAAACGGGTGGAATCTCGCCCTCACTATCCCAATGCGCAAAGGCCTCGGCATGCGAATCAGAATGGCCCGACCGCGCCCAGTTTGCGATGGCCGTCTGGTTCGCGATCTTGATCTCATCGGGTTTGAACGGCCCCGAGCGCGGCTTCACAAACTGCCCCAGCTCTTGTGCGATTGCCTCAATTTCGGGCGAAGTGCCGGTGGTTTGCGCTTGGGCTGCACCAATTGCGGGCAGTACCGCCAGTGCGAGGCCGAAAGAAACATGTATTCCAAATAAATCTTTTATTCTCAATGACATATATTTCTTCCTTTTTTGCAGCGGGTACACCTTCGAATAAAACTATGGTATCAGAAATGACGAAATTTCGCAACGATCTCGCCGCCGCAGCCTGTGCCGCACGGCTTTGTCAGATGGATATGTGATGCGCTTTTCGCCGCTTTCTTCCGGGCTGATCTTGCCCCCCTCGGGGGCTGCCCCTGCGCAGACAACGGCCACCGAAAATCTGACCGCCGAAGCCGCGCTGACCCCCGCCCCGAACGAAGAGCTGCGCGTCGATCTGCTGGTCGCCGAAGATGCAAAGGTGGCTCAGGGCCAGCCGGTGCTGCGCTTGCGGTCTGCGCCTGATATTGTGCTGGTGGCCCCGATGGCAGGGCGGGTCGCGCGGGTTGATCTGCGGCCCGGCCGCAGGCTGTCGCAGGTTGTGTTCTTTCAGGATGACCATTGCAACCGCCACGCCTTTGACACCAAATCCCCCGCTTTGCCTGCCTTGCTGCAGGCCTCGGGGCTGTGGCGCAGCATTTGCAGCCGCCCCTTTGGCCGCATGCCCCGCGCCACAGAATCCCCCGCCGCGATATTTGTCATGGGCATTGATACGACCCCCGATGCCCCACCCCCATGGGCCGCCATCGCGGGCCGAGAGGATGATTTCAGCCGTGGCCTTGCCGCGCTGACCGCTTTCCCCGCCAAGCTGTTTTTGTGTGAGCCTGCGCATCAGCCATCCCCCATCCAGCCACCCGCAACCTTCACGCGCCTGCCCATCCGTCCCATCCATCCGCAAGGTCTGGCCGGCTGGCAAATCCACCGTCATTTCCCCGCCACCCCCAGCGCCCCGGTGTGGGAAATCCACGCCGAAGATGTCGCCGATATTGGCGGGTTGCTTGCCACCGGTTATCTGCCCGCAACGCGTCTGGTCAGCCTATCTGGTGATGCTTTGCGTGCGCCCGCCATGATGCATTGTCAGAAAGGCGCCGATCTGCGCGGTCTTGGCCAATCCCTGCTGCGCCCCGGCCCGCATGAGGTGCTTTCGGGGTCAATCCTGACAGGTCTGCCCGCGCATTGGCTTGGGGTCCATGACCGGCAAGCCACATTCCCGACTCTGCGTGCCACCACCAAGCCCCCGCATTGGTTTGCTGCGGCCCTTGAACGCGCGGCCCGCCATGCGCCAATCATCCCCTCGGCGGCGCTAGACCAATCGCTTGGCGGTGCAGTTCCCGCCGCCGCCCTCATCCGTGCCCTCGCCACCGCCGATACTGAAGGGTTCACCCGCCTTGGTGGCCTGTCGCTACTGGCCGAGGACGTCGCGCTTGCCGATTACGCCACCGGCGCACGCCCGCGCCTTGCCACCCAGTTGCGCGCCATTCTGCACAAAATTGCCGCCGAGGAGGACGCGCTATGAAACGAGGTCTTTGGGACCGCGAGATCATCGCCCTGCTGTTGCTGCTTGCCATGCTGCCGATGGTTCTGGCGTGGCTGGCCTATGGCGGGTTGGATGCCGCTGGCCGCCTTGCTTTTACCCTTATAACCTCGGGCCTCTGGCACCTTGTCTTTATGCTGGCCCGTGCGCAACCGCCCTCCTTTGCCGGTGCCGTGACCGCCATCGCCGTGGCCATGCTCGCCCCGGCCGATCTGACGCTTTGGCAACTCGTGCTTGGCATCAGCTTTGGCTCTGTCATGGCCGAGCTGGTGTTTGGCGGCTGGGGGCGCAATGTGCTGAACCCCGCCACCGTCACGCTCGCCTTCCTCGGCTTTGGTTTTCCCACAGCCCCTTGGCATGATTTCGCGCTACCCGTGGCTTGGGCCGCCATCCCTGCACTGGCGATCGGCGCACTTTATGGTGTGATGTCATGGCGGCTGATCCTTGGGGCGCTGGCGGTGCTTGGCGTGGCACTTGCTGCCCACTTGCCCGTCACCGCAGCGCTGCCCAGCACCGCAATCGTCTTCGCCCTGCTGGTCACCGACCCGGTCGCCAGCGCCCATACCCGCGCCGGCAGTTGGCTGAACGGTGCGCTTTTCGCCGCGCTTGTTACGCTGTTTGCCACGCAGTGGCACAGCGCCGCCCCCGCCCAAATCGCCGTTTCGGCGGCACTGCTTACCTCACTCGCAGCACCCTTGCTGGATGAGGCCGCAATCGCATTCTGGCTGTCGCGCAGGAGAAAACGTCATGGCTAACCTGAACCCCTTTGCCGCGTGGCGCCGCCTTTTGGCCCTGCCGAATGAAAGCCGCACCAAAACGGTTGCCATCGCTTTCCTCGTATCGGCCATATGCGCGCTGTTTGTCAGCGGTGCCACGGTCGTCTTGCGGCCCATCCAAACGGCCAACCGCGCGGCCGAGCAACAGGCGCGGCTGGAAACCCTGATCGCAGGTATCCCCGGCATGTCCGACCTTCTGGCCCAATCGGGGGGCACACTGTCCACCGTGGTGATCGACCTTACCAAAGGCGCAGTTGCCGAAATTGCCCCCGCCGACCTGACCACAGCGCTGCAAGACAGCAGCAACTGGACCGGCCTGACCGCTGCCCAAGATACCGCAGGCCTTGGCCAGCGCCCTAACTTCGCGCAGGTCTATTTCCTGCGCGGGCCGGATGGCAACCTGTCACTTGCCCTGCTGCCAATCACGGGTGACGGTTATAACGGCCCGATTGATGCCATTCTGGCCCTGCGTGCAGATACGCAAACCATCGCAGGCCTTGCTATCACCAACCAGTCCGAAACCCCCGGCCTTGGCGCGCGGATCGAAGAACCCGCGTGGCTGTCGCAATTCGGCGGCAAAACCGCGCTTGATGCCAGCGGCGCGCCGCGCTTTGCCGTCGCCAAAGGCACCGCAGGCAGCGAATATGAGGTGGACGGCATCACCGGTGCCACCCGCACCTCAAACGCGATCACCCGCATCATGCGGTTCTGGCTGGGGGATGACGGCTACGGCCCGCTGCTGGCCGCAATCCGGCGGGGGGCGTTTTAGGTCATGCCCGCAAGCCCCAGCCTTTGGCAGGTTCTTACCGCCCCGCTAATCCGGCAAAATCCGGTTACGCTGCAAATCCTTGGCATTTGTTCGGCGCTGGCAGTCACCACCTCAATGGCGACTGCGCTGACCATGTCGGCAGCGCTGACAGCAACGCTTGTGATGTCGGCGGGCACGATCAGCCTGATCCGCCGCCATATCCCCGATAGCATCCGCCTGATCGTGCAAATCGTCATTGTCGCGTCATTGGTGATTGTAATCGATCAGGTCTTGCAGGCCTATTTGTTCGACATCAGCCAGAAACTATCAGTTTTTGTCAGCCTGATCACCACTAACTGCCTTGTGCTGGGGCGCACGGAATCCTTTTCGCGCCACAACCCGCCCCTGCGATCTATGGTCGATGCGCTGGGCAACGGGCTGGGCTATTCGCTGGTGCTAACGGTGATTGGCGCGGTGCGCGAATTTTTCGGGGCAGGGGCCTTGCTGGGTTGGCAAGTGCTGCCAACAATTGACCAAGGCGGCTGGTACACGCCGCTAAACCTGATGCTGCTGGCACCTTCGGCGTTTTTCCTGCTGGGCGGCTTGGTTTGGGCCATACGCACAGCGTTACCCGATCAGTCCGAGCCGCTGGAATACCTCGCCCCCGATGCACAGGGGGGCAAGGAATGACCGAGCTTTGGGCGCTGTTCTTGCGCGCCGCTTTCGTCGAAAACATGCCGCTGACGTTTTTTCTGGGGCTGTGCACCTTTATCGCACTGTCGCGCAAAACCGCACCGGCGCTGGGCCTTGGCATCGCGATGGTCGCGGTAATGGGCGTCACCGTGCCACTGAACCATCTGATCTATACCACCCTGCTGGCCCCCGGTGCATGGGCTTGGGCGGGTTTGGATGCTGACCTGTCCTATCTGAAACTGATCGCCTTTATCGGCGTCATCGCTGCCACGGTGCAGCTGTTGGAAATGGTGCTGGATCGGTTTTTCCCCGCAATTTACGCCTCATTCGGGGTGTTCTTGCCGCTGCTGACGGTGCAATGCGCCATTCTGGCAGGCAGCCTGTTTATGGTAGATCGTGACTATACGCTTGCCCAATCCACCGTATTCGGCCTTGGCGCAGGTTTTGGCTTTGCGGTCGCGGTGGTCATGCTTGGTGCCATTCGCGCGCGGCTGGTCTATGCCGATCTGCCCCAACGGCTGCGGGGGCTTGGCATCACCTTTATCCTTGCGGGTATGATGTCGCTTGGCTTTTCCGCCTTTGCGCAAATGGTGGCATCATGACCGAAATCCTGCTTGGCGCCTGCATCATCACTGGCCTTATCCTCGCCCTAACGCTTGCCTTGCTTGCCACGCGTCGCAGGCTGATCCCCTCGGGTGCGATGGTCGTTACCGTGAACGGCAGCGAAACCATCACCGCCGCGCGGGGTGATAAATTGCTGGGCGTGTTGCATGGGGCCAGTATCGGCATTCCGGCGGCCTGCGGTGGCTCTGGCACTTGCGGGCTCTGCCGTGTGGTGGTGACGGGTGAGGGCGCGGGCCAACCGATTGCCACCGAAAAGGCGGTGCTATCGGCGGCCGAGCGTAAAGCAAACATCCGTCTCGCCTGCCAAACCACCTTGCGCGGGCCTTGTGCTGTTACGGTGCCAGCGGCGTTTCTGGGGGCAACCGGTTTTGAATGCACCGTGGTATCCAACCGCCAGCTTGCCCCTTTAATCCGAGAGCTGGTTCTGGACCTGCCAGCAGACCAACCTTTTGATTTCCGCGCCGGCGGGTTTTTGCAACTGACCGCGCCGCCCTATACCTTGGATTTCCGCCAGATCGATATCGACCCCGCCTTTCTCGCCATTTGGCAACAGGCCGATTGGCCCGGCCTGCGGTCGGCTTCAACCAGTGCCGTGACCCGTGCCTATTCCATCGCCAACAGACCCGCCGACAAAGGCCGCGCCGTGTTCAACATCCGCCTCGCCGTGCCGCCCGCAGGGGCCGAGCATAGCCTGCCGCCGGGCGTGGTGTCGTCCTGGCTGTTTGCGCTGAAAGCCGGCGATAGGGTTACAGCCTCTGGCCCCTTTGGCGATTTCCATGTTCAACCCACAACGCGCGAGATGGTCTTTATCGGCGGCGGCGTGGGCATGGCCCCCCTGCGCGCGATGATCCATGAACAGATCGGCATAAACACCCCCCGCAAGATGCGCTTTTTCTACGGGGCCCGCACCGCCGCTGACCTGTTTTATGTCGATGAATTCACAGCCATCGCGCAGCAAAACCCCGGTTTCACCTTTACCCCCGCGCTGTCCGACCCCGCCCCCGGCGACCGCTGGCAGGGCGAGACCGGCTTTATCCACGATACCGTCCGCGCCGCGCTGCAAAACCACCCCGCGCCCGAGGAGTGCGAGTATTACCTCTGCGGCCCCCCCGTCATGATCTCTGCCGTGCTGCATATGCTGGCGAAACTGGGGGTCGAACCGCAGTCCATCTTTAACGACGATTTCGGAGGCTGACCCGATGCCCTTTCACCCCACCCGCCGCCAGATGATCGCCCTAACCGGTGCCACGCTGCTGACAGGCCCCAGCCGCGCCGCAAGCCCCACGCAAACCCTGCAGGGCCGCGCTTTTGCCAGCGCGTGGCGCATCACCAGTCAGACCGATGCTGAACGCCATCGCCCCGCCATCGACGCGCTGCTTGCCCAGATTGACCGGCAAATGTCGCCATGGCGGGATGACAGCGAAATCACCCGCTTTAACACCGCCCCCTACGACGCGCCCGCCTCACCGCAACTGACCACTGTCGCCCAAGCCGCCCTGACCCTTGCGCAATCCAGTAACGGCTGGTTTGACCCCAGCGTTGGCCCGCTCGTGGCGCAATGGGGCTTTGGCCCGATCACGGGCGCGGCCAATGGGTGGCAAGGGCTTGCGGCTACAGACACCGCTTTGCACAAAACCAGCCCAACCCTGACGATGGACCTGTGCGGCATCGCCAAAGGCTACGCGCTTGACCGCATGGCCGCGCATTTGCAAGACGCAGGTCTGCAATCTTTCCTGATCGACCTTGGGGGCGAGCTTGCAGCGCTGGGCCAACACCACTCGGGCCGCGATTGGCATGTCGCCATTGAAGATCCGCGCCCAACCCAAAACGCCCCCGCTGCGGCCTTGCGCTTGCCCACAGGCCTGTCGGTGGCAACCTCAGGGCTGCGGGCGCAAAGCTATGGCTTGGGTGGCCGCGATTATGGCCATATCATCAACCCGCATTCCGCCCAGCCCGCAACCGGCACGCTTGCCTCGGTCTCGGTGCTGCATAGCAGCGCGATGCTGGCCGATGGTTGGGCCACCGCCCTTGCCGCAGCCGAAGAATCCGCGCCGCAACTTGCCACGGCAAACGGCATCACCGCGCTGTTTCTGTTCACAACACAGGCAGGGTTGCACATGCAAACCACCGGCGGCTTTGACCGCCACTTGCTTTAGGGGTCGCGAGAAATGGAAATCCTGCTCGCCCTCGGCATCATCCTTCTCGCCGTCCTTGGCCTTGCGCTTGGTACGCTATTCGGGCGCGGGCCTGTCAAAGGGTCGTGCGGCGGTATGGCCTGCCTGAAAGACATCGCCTGCGAAGGCTGCCCCAATCGCAAAGGCCCCCAGCCATGACCGCGCAAACCCTGCACTCCCTGTTGCAAACCAATACGCCCAGCCTGACGCCAGACATGCCGATCCGCCGCGCCGTGGCCTTGCTGGTACAACACAATCTGCCTGCCGCCGCCGTGCTGGATGATAGCGGCGCATTGCGCGGCATCCTTAGCCAGAAAGACTGTTTTCGCCCTGCGCTGAACGCCAGCTATTATCAGGAATGGAAAGGCACGGTTGCCGATTACATGACCGAAAACCCCACCACCCTTGCCGCCAGCAGCGATATTCTGACCGCCGCGCAGGCCTTTCAAACCTATCCCTACCGCGTGTTTCCGGTGCTCGAGGGCGAACGGTTTTTGGGCCTGCTTACCCGCACGGCTGTGCTGAAACGGCTGGTTGAACAGGGTTAATCGGTCTTTTCATAGGTGACAAACGGCACCTTGACCGCCACCTGATCATAGAGCATCCGGCCTTTGTAATTGTTATCTTGCGTGTTCCAATAGGTCATCTTGATGCCGCTCGCCTTGGCGCTGACATGCACGGCATTTATCAAGGCGCGGGCCACGCCTTTGCCGCGCAGCTCGGGCGCGGTGAACAGGTCCATCAAATAGCAGGTATCTTCGACCGTCCACATAAAGCGGTGAAACAGATAATGCGCCAGCCCGACAATCCGGCCATCAACCACCGCTACCAGCCCCTTATACTCGCCCGCGTCACCCGATAGCAGCCGCGCAAACGAGGTTTCATATACCTCTTCGCTAACCGTGGTTTCGTAGAAATTCAGGTAATCCGTCCACAGCCGCCGCCATGCGTCATGGTCTTGGGCCGTTAGCGGGCGGATCAGAATCTGGTCACTCATCGGGCGCTCCTCTTTTGGCCCGAGTTTGGGCGCGAACCGCCCCCCATGCAAGCGCCGCCTAGTGGTGGCGTGCCATCATCGCCTCTTGCGCTGAAACAATGCCCCGCGCTGCCAGATCCGATACCTCGGCCGCGTGTTTTTGCAGCGCCGCCACGGTCTCGGCATCGTCCGAGGTTTGGGTCACGATAATCCCCGTTTCCGTGGGCTCCATTTCTGTCACGATCAACGCGCGGTTTTTGAACAGAATATCCAGTGTCAGGCTTTGAATCGTCACCTTGGGGTCGCGGCCTTGGTCTACGCGGTCAATCATCCCGATCACATGGCTTACCATTTGCTCACGCAGCGCCGGGTTGCTGGTTTCGGTTACCGTGCGGATGCCCTTGGGCAGGTTTTCCACGCTGCGGGTGATCTGTGTATGGCCGTCAAACATCGCGCGCAGTTCGGTTTCTTCCGCAGGGGTGGTATCGACGCCTTTGAACATATGCGCCATGCCCATGCCGCCCATATGGCCCATGCCCATCCCGTGCATGCGCTGCATCACCATATGTTCCAGCGCATAGCGGTTGGCATAGGCAACCCCGCCAAGCACAGCCGCGCCTGTAAGTGTCAGCAAAAGCAATGTGCGTTTCATGATGGCCCCGTCATATTCAATTTATATGATATATAGACCGGCCCTGTTCGCGTCAAGCCGCGTACGGGTTAATATAAGGTTAACAAAAACATGAAATTCATTATATAACAGGTACTTGCAATATTGGCCGCGCGCGGACATGCAGCGCTACATCATCCGGATCACATCCTTGCCCACCGCCAAAACATAGCCCCTGCGGGCAATCGTTTTGACCAGCAATTCTGAAACCAGCTGATTTCCCAAGGCATCGCGCAGCCGCTTCACCCGCGTCGCCCCCGCAGCCTCCTCACAATCCGAGGAATCGCGGCCCGAGATCACCCCCTCAATCTGGGCGCCGGTCATCACATCATCATCCATCCTTGCCTCGGCCAAAACCGACAGCGTTTCAATCGCCGCCTCGGTCAGCTTGAATTCCAGATCATTGATATAAACCGCGTTGCTTTCGCGGCTGATCAGCAGGCTAGAAACCTGAATCCCCGACCGCTGAATCGCGGAAATCCGGCGGTTCAGCGCCACGATTGTCACCAGAAAAACCAAAGCAGCGACCATCAAAGCCGTGGCAAACACCAGCAACACGAAAATCACCACGCGATAGCTGGATAAAACATCCGAAAACGCGGTGCCCGACTGGGCCAGAATTTCCAGCAGCTTGATCTCGGCCCCTGTCGTCAGGCCATCATTCTCAACGAAAAGCTGCTCAACCCGCGCATTAAAGGCGTTGGCATCGGGCAGGTTGATAAACAGAAAAACCGCCGCCGCCAGCAAGATCAGAACAATCGCAGCAATACCGCCGGCAACCACCCGGTTACCCGCCCGCAAGCTTTCAGAAGGAGAGGAAATAGGCACCCGCACTGGCTTTCCTTTCGGCAAGACCCTCAGGCCCGAAAATGGAGACGACGTTCAAAAGTGTCCAGCCCTGTTGTGCCAGCTTCGGCGCAATCACGCCCGCCGCCGCCTCTTTGTTGCAGGCATTGTCTGGCAGCGCCATCACCCCGTAATGCAGCCGTAAAGGATCGTCTTGCTTGGCCTTATAATCTGCATAGCATTCCGCCTGCGCAGTGCTGGCCATCAAAAGGCCCATCACCAAAGCGGCACATCCTTGTTTCACGTACATCGCGCGATCCTCCTGCTCAGAGATTTGTTTTGTAATCTCCTCTGCCGCCAACCTGCCCTGAAACCGCCGCGTTATTCAATATCAACCCACAAAACACGGGGCGCTATTGGATAACACGGCCCCGACATTGCCTGTCAAAATCAGTTGGGGCGAGTGTGAGGCCATCAACCCCGGCGCTTCCAAGTGCTGGCTCATTTGAAAGGATCACACCATGGCTTTTCTGAAAACAACCGCCACCCGCCGTTTTACCGCCACCCTGGCCGCCACAGCGACAGTTCTGGCATTGATGACCGCCGCCGCTGTTCCGGCCCGCGCTGATCAACAAAGCGATGACTTCGCCAAGGCCGTGGCGGCCATCGCTGCGATCGCGATTGCGGGGTCGGCGATCAACACAAAGGATGATCATCGTGCCACGGCCCCTCATCGCCCCCAAGCGCAACCAGTTCATCGTACCCCGCATCGTGGCTATTCCGAGCCGCAACGCCATCGCCGTGAAGCGGTGTTGCCCAGTTGGTGCGCGATGGAAGTGCGTGATCGCCGCCACATCAGCATCGTCTATCCCGAGCGCTGCCTGCGTCGCGCCGGTTTTGATCAGCGCTTGCCACGCCAGTGCGAAATCTCGGTTGGCGGTGGCCGCGGATGGAGCCGCACGGCCTATGATCAAAACTGCCTGCTGAATTCGGGTTTTCGCATACAAGGCCGCCGCCGTTAGGGCGGCCATCCGGGCGCGCAGCTGATCCCCTTGGATGCGCGCCCTATCTTGGGGCAGAGGTTAGAACTGCGCAAAGCATGCAGCCTCTGCCCCCTTTTCATTTGCCGCGTGATCGGCTTTGGTCGCGTCATGACAAAACAAGTCCCAGATGACCAATTTGAAGCCGCCGCCCGAAACCGGGGGGCCATGTGTATCGCCGGCGTAGATGAGGTGGGGCGTGGTCCGCTTGCCGGCCCTGTGACTGCCGCCGCTGTGCGACTGCTGCCGGGGCAGGTTCCACCCGGTTTGAACGACAGCAAGGCGCTGACAGCACGGCGGCGCGAGGCCCTGTTTGGTGCGATCATGGAAATGTGCGAAGTTTCTATCGCCCACGCCTCGGTAGAGGAAATCGATACACTGAACATCTTGCGCGCCAGCCATTTGGCGATGGAGCGTGCGCTGCGTGGCCTGCCTACGCCACCAGACTTTGCGCTGATAGACGGAAATCTCTTGCCCCGCGATCTGCCGTGCAAGGCCGAAGCAATAATCAAAGGTGATGCGCTGTCGTTGTCGATTGCGGCGGCCTCGATTGTGGCAAAAGTGACACGCGATCGGATCATGGTGGATTTGGCGCAACAGCATCCGGGCTATGGATGGGAAAAAAACGCCGGATATCCGACAAAAGAGCATCAGTTGGCGCTCCTAAATCTTGGGGTCACCGCGCATCATAGACGTTCGTTCAAACCTGTACACAATATCTTGTATCAAGAAAAAACTATAACCCCTTGATTCAATAAAGAATTTGACGGCGAATCAGTAATGACTCATCTTTAACCCCAAGAAAACGACGCAAAATGCGCGGGGCAGAGGCAAAGATGATGATTAAAACCAAGACACCAACCAAATCGCCAGAGGCAGAGGTTCTGCCATTGAATCAGATCCTTGCGGGGGATTGCATTGAGTTGATGAACAGCCTGCCAGCGGGTTCAGTTGATCTGATTTTCGCAGATCCACCCTATAACTTGCAGCTAAAGGGTGATTTGCACCGTCCGGATAATTCCAAGGTCGATGCGGTTGATGATCATTGGGACCAGTTTTCCAGCTTTGCCAAATACGACCAGTTCACGCGCGACTGGCTGGCAGCGGCGAAACGCTTGCTGAAACCGAATGGTGCGCTGTGGGTGATCGGGTCGTATCACAACATCTTTCGTGTGGGTGCGACTTTGCAGGATCAAGGCTATTGGGTGCTGAATGATGTGGTTTGGCGCAAGTCGAACCCTATGCCGAACTTTCGCGGCAAGCGCCTGACAAACGCGCATGAAACCCTGATCTGGGCCAGCCGTGATGAGGGTGCGAAATACACCTTTAACTATGAGGCGCTGAAGGCGTTGAATGAAGGCGTGCAAATGCGGTCGGATTGGGTCTTGCCGATTTGTACCGGGCATGAGCGGCTGAAGGACGATGCCGGCGATAAGGCGCACCCGACGCAGAAACCGGAAAGCCTGCTGCACCGGATTTTGGTTGCGACGACCAATCCGGGTGATGTGGTGCTTGACCCGTTCTTTGGCACGGGCACGACGGGGGCTGTGGCCAAGATGCTCGGCCGTGATTTCATCGGGATCGAGCGCGAGGAAGCCTATCGCAAAGTCGCTGAAAAACGCATCAGCAAGGTCCGGAAATTTGACGCCTCGGCGCTGGAAATTACCGGCTCTAAACGGGCGGAGCCTCGGGTTCCGTTCGGGCAGGTTGTCGAGCGTGGGATGCTGCGCCCGGGCGAGGAATTGTATTCGATCGGCAATCGCTTCAAGGCCAAGGTTCGGGCCGATGGCACGCTGGTGGGCAATGATGTGAAAGGCTCGATCCATCAGGTTGGCGCCGCGATGGAGGGCGCGCCGAGCTGTAATGGCTGGACCTATTGGCATTTCAAGCGCGAAGGAAAGATGGTTTCCATCGATATTCTGCGCCAGCAAATCCGGGCCGAGATGGCTGAGGGCCGGCCTAACTAACGCCCCCCTATCTGGATTTTCAAAGTTTACCGCCTGTGTCAGGGGCCGCCCCTGACACCACTTGCCCGCTATGCTTGCATGGCGGGCCTTTTTAGGTGTTTGACCGCGCGCGGACATGTTTGCAAGCTATTGAAATATAACGATACTACCGTTTGCGTTAACCAAAAATTAACGGGTTACGCATCACCTTGGCGCCGGGTTCAGCGCCTTGTTATAGACGTTCCAATCGGTGATGTCGGGGTAATATTTACGCCGCCAGTCGCGCACACGGGGGTTCATCACGCGCTTGAACAGCGGTGGAAACAGCGCGGCGGTTGTCATGATCGGATAGCCATAGGGCAGTTGTGGCGCGTCATCGATTGCGTAGGTTTGCAGCAGGGGAAAACGGCGGTCGGGCTTGTAATGGTGGTCGGAATGGCGCTGCAGGTTGATCAGCAGCCAGTTGGTCGCGCGGTGATCGGCGTTCCACGAATGACGGGGTAAGACGTGCTCGTATTTGCCATCGCCGAGGTGGCGGCGGGTCAGGCCGTAATGCTCGATATAATTGACCAGCTCTAGCTGCCAGATCGCGACGAAAGCCTGAAAGACAAACAGCGCCAACCCGACCCAACCACCAACCGCAAAGGCCAGCAACAGCATGGCCGTTTGCAGCGCGCCATAACGCCAGAACGGGTTGCTGGCATGGGTGGCAGGCAGGTTTCGGCGGGCAAGCATCGCCTTTTCGGCCTTCCAGCTAGAGGCCAGCGATTGGCGCAAAACCCGCGGGAAAAAGCGGTGAAAACCCTCGTTATAGCGGGCGGTCACGGGGTCGCGCGGGGTGCCGATATAGAGGTGATGAACGCGCAGATGCTCGGACCGAAAATGCGAATAGAGGACCGAGGCGAGCAATAGATCGGCCAGCCAGCGTTCAACAGCAGATTTCTGGTGCATGAGTTCGTGGCCGTAATTGATGCCAATCGTACCAGAAATTACCCCCATGCCGAAAAAGACCATGATGGATTCAAACGTGCCGAGGTGTTCGGCGCGCGGCACGTAATAGAGCAGCCAGAGCAGCAGCGAAAACTGTACCGGAAACCAGATCAGGGTAATCGCGCGATACCATTGCAGGCCCGATTCTGGTGTTTCAAGATCGGCGTTTTCGGTGTTGCGGCCGGTGATGACGTCAAGCAGCGAAAACATGCCCCAAGCAGTAAAGGGCATCAGCGCCACCCACCAACCGCCCCAAAGCGTGCCAATGATTGCCACAGGCACAAGTGCCAGCGAGAGCCAGAACGGCAGGGCATTATGGATGCGGGTCACGTCAGCGGCTGGAATGGTCTTCATACTACACCTTTTTTGCCGGGATCATGCGCAGCGGTACAGGGTTGGTCAACGCGGCAAAAGTGCAGGCGACGCCAGGTCATAGGCTTTGCGCATCAAAGTTGGCAGATTATCAGGGTTAACGGGCTGAAACATACCGTGATCTGGTTGGGCCGAAGTGGTGCCGGCCAACACGCGCAGCACCGCGTGAAAATGCGTGAAAGTGTGTTTGATTTCGCCACACTCTTGCCAATTGGCGATGACGGGCGCGGCGGTGTGATGGGATTTGCTATCCCAACCATTGCCGGGGAAACCGATGGTGCCACCCAGCAGGCCCTTGGCGGGGCGCTGTTCAACCAGCCAGTCGCCATTGGGGTGGCGCGCCAGCCAAAGCGTGCCTTGGCGTGTCGGCTTTTCGGGTTTCGGGGTTTTGAAGGGCAGGGCGGTTTGCGTGCCTTGGGCCTGTGCTGCGCAAAAGGGGCGCAATGGGCAGATGCCACAGGCAGGGTTGCGCGGGGTGCAGATGGTTGCGCCAAGATCCATCACCGCCTGCGCATAGTCGCCGGGGCGTGATTGCGGGGTAAGCGTGGCGGCAAGGGCGGTAAGTTCGGGCTTGGCTGCGGGCAGCGGGGTGTGGATGTTGAAAAGGCGCGCCATGACGCGTTCGACATTTCCATCGACCACGGTGGCAGGCTGGTTAAACGCGATCGAGGCCACGGCGGCGGCGGTATAGGGGCCGATGCCCGGAAGGGTCAGCAGCTGTTCGCAGCTGTCGGGAAAACCGCCAAGGTTGTGCACGGCGCGGGCGCATTTCAGCAAATTACGGGCGCGGGCATAGTAACCAAGCCCCGCCCATTCGGCAATGACATCGGCATCCTTGGCCATTGCAAGGGCGCTGACAGTTGGCCAGCGCGTGGTGAAGCGGTTAAAATAGTCGCGCACGGTGGCTACTGTAGTTTGTTGTAGCATCACCTCGGACAACCAGATGCGGTAGGGATCGGGGCGTTGGGCGCTGTTTGGCGGGCTGCGCCACGGCATTTGCCGCGCGTTGGCATCGTACCAATGCAGCAGGGCTGCGGCCTCTTGTTGCATTTTGACTGCCTTTTTATGGTGTTTATTGCTGGTACGCGGGGCCATCTGCGCTAAGATAAGGGCAAGCGAGGAAATGACCAGATGCAGCAGCCCAGTGGCGGCAAATTTCAAGGCAGGGACCGCAGGTCGCGGGGGTTTCAGGCGGCCTCGGGGCTGTTGAAAGAGCGTATTCGTGCGGCAGGCGAGGCGCGGGGATTCGCGGTGACGCGGCTGCTGACAGCCTGGGCCGAGATTGTGGGCGAGGATCTGGCGGCGGTGACGCGGCCGGTCAAGGTGGGCTATGCCAAAGGCGGGATGGGGGCGACGCTGACGCTGCTGACCACCTCGGCCAACGGGCCGATGTTGCAGATGCAGCTGCCGGCGATCAAGGAAAAGGTGAACGCCTGTTACGGCTATGCCGCGATTTCGCGGATCATGGTGACGCAAACCGCACCGAGCGGCTTTGCCGAGGGGCAAGCCGAATTTGGCCATGCACCCAAGAAAGCAGCGCCGCCGGACCCCGCGATCAAGGCCGAAGCGCATCGGTCGGCAGAGGGTGTTCACGACAATGCGTTGAGAGAGGCACTTGAAAGTTTGACGGAAAACTTCTTATCTCGGGCGAAATCAAAGAAAGGCAGACAATGAACCGTAGAGAATTTTCCATCGCCCTTGCCGCCGGAATGGCTGTTGCTGCGGTCCCTGTTTGGGCCCAAGATGCTGCGGCGCCCGTACTGCCTGAAGTGCCGGATATGGTGCTGGGCAACCCCGAGTCAAAGGTCGTGCTGACGGAATATGCCTCTTATACCTGCCCGCATTGCGCGAATTTCCATTCCGAAGTGTTCAAGGATTTGAAGCGCGATTATATTGACACCGGCAAGATCAAGTTCGTTTATCGCGAGGTGTTCTTTGATCGTTATGGGCTTTGGGCGGCGATGATTGCGCGTTGCGGCGGCGATCTGCGCTATTTCGGGATCCAGGATATGATCTATTCCACGCAAAAGGAATGGGCCGCATCGCAAGACCCGGCCGCGATTATCGAAAACCTGCGCCGCCTGGGCCGGACCGCAGGTTTGGAAGATGCGGCGATGGACGTGTGCCTGAACGATGCAGCGATGGCGCAGGCGATGGTGGAAAAATTCCAGAAAGACACCGAGGCCGATGGCATCAATTCGACTCCGTCCTTCATTCTGAACGGGGTGAAGCACAGCAATATGAACTATGCCGATCTGAAGGCGTTGCTTGACGCTGAATTGGCAAAGTAAACTATGGATGCCCCGCTCAAAGGTCTGAAGGTCATCGAACTGGCGCGGATTCTGGCTGGCCCATGGGCGGGCCAGACGCTGGCCGATTTGGGCGCGGATGTCATAAAGGTAGAGGCCCCGGAAGGCGATGATACGCGCCGCTGGGGCCCGCCCTTTGTGGATCATGAGGGCGAACGTTCGGCCGCCTATTTCCACGCGACCAACCGTGGCAAAAAATCGGTGACGGTTGATTTTCGTACACCTGCAGGCCAGGACACCGTGCGCCGCCTGATTGCCGACGCCGATGTAGTGATTGAAAATTTCAAGGTCGGCGGTCTTGCGAAATACGGGCTCGATTACGCCAGTCTTGCCGATGTGAACCCGCGGCTGATTTATTGCTCGATCACAGGGTTCGGCCAAACCGGCCCTTATGCACATCGCGCGGGTTATGATTTCATCATCCAGGGCATGTCTGGCCTGATGTCCGTCACTGGCGAGCCTGATGGCCAGCCGCAAAAGGTTGGCGTTGCGGTTACCGATGTTTTCACCGGCATCTATGCAGCGACCGCGATTCTGGCGGCAGTGCATCAACGGGCAACTTCGGGCGCGGGCCAGCATATCGATATGGCTTTGCTGGATGTCGCCACCTCGATCATGGCGAACCAGGCGATGAACTACCTGACCACCGGCACGGCACCGCAAAAAATGGGCAATGCCCACCCCAATCTTGCCCCCTATGCCGTGTTCGATTGCGCCGATGGCTGGATCATCATCGCCACCGGCAATGACGGCCAATACCGCCGCCTGTGCGAACTGTTGGGCATGCCCGCCCTTGGCACGGCGCCCGAATTTGCCACCAACGCCGACCGTATCGCCAACCGCGTGGCGCTGACCGATGCGCTGACCCGCGCTACCAAACAGCGCAGCAAGGCCGATCTGCTGGCCGCTTGCGAATCCGCAGGCGTTCCCGCAGGCCCGATCAATGATCTGGCCGAGGTGTTCGCCGATCCGCAGGTCATCGCGCGCGGCCTGAAAATTGAGCCTGAGGGGCTAACAGGCGTCCGCTCGCCGATGACCTTTTCAGCCGCCGATCTGGCGCTGGACCGCGCTGCCCCCAAACTCGGTCAACACCAGGACGAGATTCTGGGGAAACTCTGATCCTATCATCTATCTCCAAATATCCTCGCCGAAGGCTCCGGCCTTTGAGCACACGCGGCCCTGACAGGATTGTGCGCGATTGTAACACTGTCGGGGGCTGACAAACGGGGCGGCGCTGGGCTAGGCCATAAAGATACCTGCAAAAGGCAAAGCCCGATGATTGATGCTGCCCTCCTTCCCCCTTTGCGCGCTGTGCTGACAGCGCCTGCACGGGCATTGGTGGCGCGGGGCATAGTTGCCGATCAGGTTACGCTTGCGGGTTTCGGGATTGGCCTTTTGGCGCTGCCTGCGTTGTGGATGGGGTGGTACGAATTTGCGCTTGCCCTTATTCTGGTCAACCGTTTGGCGGATGGTCTGGATGGCATCATGGCGCGGCAGGTGGGGGCCACCGATCGCGGGGCTTTCCTCGACATCGCGCTAGATTTCTTTTTCTATGCCACGGTGCCTTTGGGTTTTGCTTTGGCGGCACCCGAAAACGCCTTGGCCGCGGCGGTGTTGATTTGCGCTTTTGTCGGCACGGGGTCCAGCTTTCTGGCCTTTGCGGTGATCGCGGCCAAGCGCGGCATGCGGGCCGAGGCCTTTCCTGCCAAAGGTATTTTCTATTTGGGCGGGCTGACCGAAGGGTTCGAAACCATCGTCGTTTTCACCCTGATGTGTCTGTTTCCTGCGTGGTTTTTGCCGCTTGCGCTGGGCTTTGCTGCGGCTTGCGGCGTGACGGTGGTTTTGCGCTGGCTGCAAGGTTGGCGTGCTTTTTCGGATCTATGATGGAGGATAGATAATGCGTTCGCTATTGATTGCGGCCCTTGGGCTGGGCCTCGCCACACCGGCGCTGGCCGATTGGCAACAAACGCTTGAGGCCGCAAAGGGCCAGACGGTGTATTGGAACGCATGGGGCGGCGACGCGCGCACCAATGCCTTTATTGCTTGGGTCGGCACGCAGACCGAGGCGAAATACGGCGTCAAGGTTGAGCAGGTGAAGCTGACCGATACCGCGACCGCAGTGACGCAAGTGATTTCGGAAAAGGCGGCGGGCAAGGATAGCGGTGGTTCGGTTGATATGATCTGGATCAACGGCCCGAATTTTCTGGCGATGAAGGAACAAGGTTTGCTGCATGGGCCGTTCGCCGGTGATCTGCCGAATGCGAAATATGTCGATCTGGGGCCGGATGCGGCGGCGGCGGTAGATTTTACCGTACCGGTTGACGGCTACGAATCTGCGTGGCGTTTGGCGCGGTTTGTGTTCACCTATGACAGCGCGGTGGTCACCGACCTGCCGCGCGATATGGCCGGATTTCTGGATTATGCCCAGACCCATCCGGGGCGGGTGACGCATCCGGATGTCAGCAATTTTATGGGGGCCACGTTTCTGAAACAGGCTTTGGTGGAATTTGCGCCCGACAAGGCGGCGTTGCAGCAGCCTGTCACCGACGCGGCGTTTGACGCGGCGACCGCGCCTTTGTGGGCTTGGTATGATGCGATGCGCCCTTTCATGTGGCGCGAGGGCAAGACATTCCCCGAAAACGAATCCGTGCAGCAGCAGTTGCTGAACGACGGCGAGGTTGATTTTGGCGTGTCGTTCGACCCTGCTTCGGCAGCGGGTGCGATTGCCGAAGGGTTGTTGCCCGAAACCGCGCGGGTGTTTGTGCCGCGCGATGGGAGCATCGGGAATATCTCATTCGTGGCAATCCCTTACAATGCGGCCAACCGCGAAGGGGCCGAGGTTGTGGCAAATTTTTTGCTCGACCCCGCCACACAGGCGCATCAGCAGAATATCGAGGTATTGGGCAGTTTCTCGGTACTTGATCCGGCAAAGCTAAGTGCCGAGCAAGCGGCGGTGTTTGCCGCGCTGCCATCGTCACCTGCCTTGCCCAGTTTGCAGGATTTGGGGCCGACTGTTTTGGAACCCCATGCAAGCTGGATGACCAAATTGGTGGCCGTCTGGGGTGAGCGTTATACGAAATGAAGGGTGACGGCCGCGCGCTAAGGGCTGTCGTGGCCGTTGTTTTATTGGGCGGTGTGGTGCTGCCGATTGTGGCGGGTTTTGCGCAAACCGCGCGGGCGGCCTTTGGGGTTTTGCCCGCGATTGGTGCGGTTGAATGGTCATTCGCGCCGTGGATGCAGTTGATGCATTTGCCGGGCTTTGGCACCAGTTTGCGGCTGAGTTTGGTGACGGGAGTGGGCTCTACCGTGTTGGCGCTGGCGCTGGCGTTCGGGTTTTGTGCGTTGATGCATGGGCGTGTGCAGCCCGCCGCGATGGGGCGGTTGCTGACGCCGTTTCTGGCGGCACCGCATGCCGCGCTTGCAATCGGGCTTGCGTTTATGCTGGCGCCTTCGGGGTGGATTGCGCGGATGGTTTCGCCTGTGCTGACAGGCTGGGTGCGGCCGCCCGATCTGGCGACGGTGAATGACGGTTGGGGCGTGGCGTTGATCGTCGGCTTGCTGATCAAAGAGGTGCCGTTCTTGCTGCTGGTGATTGGGTCGGCGCTGGGGCAGTTGCCGGTGCGCCAGCATTTGGCGGCGGGGCGCGCGCTGGGTTACGGGCGCGGGGTTGTTTGGGTCAAGGTGATCATGCCGCAGGTGTATCCGATGATACGTTTGCCGGTTTTCATTGTGCTGGCCTTTGCTTTGTCGGTGGTGGATATGGCGATTATCCTTGGGCCATCGAACCCGCCGACGTTGGCCGTGGCGATTGTGCGCTGGTTTTCGGCGCCGGATATTGCGTTGATCTTGCCCGCTTCGGCGGCGGCATTGCTGCAAGCGGGGATCGTGGCGGCGGCGGTCGGGGCGTGGATTATGGCCGAGCGATTGGTTAAACGCTGGGGCCGCTGGTGGTTGCGGCGCGGCGGGCGCGGGCATCGCGCGGGGCCGGGGCTGTGGGCTGCAAGCGTTGTGGTGGCGGGGTTGATGCTGCTGGGGGGGCTGGCGCTGATCTCGTTACTGGTGTGGTCGTTTGCGTGGCGCTGGTCGTTTCCGCAGGCTTTGCCGCAAAGCTGGTCGTTGAAGGGCTGGATGAGCCCGGGCGTCGGTTGGGGGCGGGCGTTGCAGGCAAGTTTGGGTATCGGGGTTGCGACAACCGTTGCCTCTTTGCTGTTGGCGGTGGCCTGGCTTGAGGGTGAGGACCGTGCGCGTAGAACGCGTGCAGGCTGGGCGCAGGCGTTGATTTACCTGCCGCTTTTGGTGCCGCAGATCGGGTTTTTGTACGGGTTGAACGTGCTGTTCTTGCGCATCGGCATAAGCGGCGGAATGCTGGCGGTGATCTGGGCGCAGATGCTGTTTGTGTTTCCCTATGTGATGATCGCCTTGTCGGACCCGTGGCGCGCGATGGATTGCCAGCATGTGCGGGCAGCGGCGGCATTGGGGGCGGGGCCGTGGCGGCGGCTGTTTTCGGTAAAGCTGCCAATGCTGGTACGGCCGTTGATGGTTGCGGCGGCGATAGGATTTTCGGTGTCTGTGGCGCAGTATCTGCCAACCTTGTTCATGGGCGCGGGGCGGATAGCGACGCTGACAACCGAGGCGGTGACGCTGGCGTCGGGGTCAGACCGGCGTGTGGTTGGCGTTTATGCGGTATTGCAGGCAGGGTTGCCGTTTCTGGCCTATGGCGCGGCGCTGTTGGTGCCGGCCCTTGTGTACAGAAACCGGCGTGGATTGTTGGGAGCGGCAGAATGAGCCTTGAGCTGAAAGATGTATCGGTCGGGCCAAAAGGTGGTAAGCCGTTGTTTGCGCCCATTTCCTTGCAAGTGGCAGCGGGCGAGGTTGGCACGCTGATGGGGCCTTCGGGTATCGGGAAATCGACGCTGCTGGATGCGATTGGCGGGCATTTGGCGCATGGGTTTGTTGTGTCGGGTGCGGTGCGGCTGAATGGGCGCGATGTGTTGGCCCAGCCTGCCGAGGCGCGGCGCATCGGGGTTTTGTTTCAGGATGCGCTGCTGTTTCCGCATTTGTCGGTGGGTGACAATCTGGCCTTTGGGTTGGCGCGGTCGGTCCGTGGTGCGGCGCGGATGCAGGCGGTCGATGAGGCGTTGGAGCAAGCGGGTTTGGCGGGGTTTGCGGGCCGTGACCCTGCGACCTTGTCGGGCGGGCAGCGGGCGCGGGCGGCGTTGATGCGCGCATTGTTGGCCGAGCCGGAGGCGCTGTTGCTGGATGAGCCGTTTTCGCGGCTGGATGCCGAATTGCGGGCGGACATCCGCAGCTTTGTGTTTGCGCATTTACGCAGCCGTGGCATTCCGGGGCTAATGGTGACGCATGATGCGTCGGATGCCGAGGCGGCGGGTGGCACGGTGGTGCAGCTTTAACTTGATTTGCAGAGCGACGCAGCTAGGCTGGGAACTATGAGTGCAGAGCCGCCAATTCCATTCCACCCGCATATCACCGAGCAGGTTAGCTTTGACCGGCGCGAGCTGGGGGTCATTTTATCGCTGTATGGCCGGATGGTCGCCTGTGGAGAATGGCGTGATTACGGGATTTCGGCGCTGCGCGAGTTTGCGGTTTTCTCGGTGTTTCGCCGGACTGCGGAAACGCCTTTGTACCGGATTGAAAAGCGGCCCAAGCTGCGCAACCGCCAAGGCATGTATTCGGTTGTGGGGATGGACGGGCAGGTGCTGCGGCGCGGGCATGATTTGGCGATGGTGCTGCGGGTGCTGGAACGCAAGCTGATCCATCCGATTGACTGAATCACCAGCGTTTTAGCGCGGCCTCATCCACATCGCGGGCAGCGACCCAACTGGCGCCGGATTTGGCGATTTCTTTTTTCCAGAACGGCGCGCGGGATTTCAGGTAATCCATCAGATACTCGGCCGCGGCAAAAGCATCGGCGCGGTGGCGTGATGCGGTGGCGACCATCATGATCGGGTCTTGGGGGGCAAGGCGGCCATAGCGGTGGATGATAAGGCAATCATCAAGCTGCCAGCGTTGCATCGCGGTTTCGGCAATATCGGTCAGGGCGCGTTCGGTCATACCGGGGTAATGTTCGATTTCCATCACCTGCAGGTCGCCCTGCGCATTGTCGCGGGTGATGCCGGTAAAGGTGACGATTGCGCCGGCACCTTTTGCGGATGTGGCGAAAGCGTTGGATTCTGCGCCCATATCAAACGGTTCGGATTGTATGGTGATGCGCATCGGGTCAGCCCCCGGTCATCGGCGGGAAAATCGCGACCTCGCGGATGCCTGCAAGCGGGCTGTCAAACTCGGCCAGTTCCTGATCCAGTGCCACGCGCAGCGACGACAGGTCGGCAAAGGCCATGGCGTAGCGGTCTTCGCGGGCGGAAAGTTCGGTGATAAGGTCGGCGACGGTGGCGGCGCTGGTTTCTACCTGTTCACGCGGCAAACCAATGCGTTCGCGGACCCATGCAAAATAGACAACGTCGATCATGTGTCGTCCTTTAGATAGGGCAGCGCCTTGCGGAAATAATCCCAGCCGGTGATGGCGGTTAGCAAAGCGGCGATCCAGATCAGCACCATGCCGGTATGGGTGGCCATTGCAGCAGGCGAGAGAATTGCTTTCAGTTCACCCTCGCCGGCGCGGGGGGGGCGGCCATCTTCGATAAAGGCGAGGCCGGTGCCGAGGAACAGCACGGCAATTGCGACCATCTGCGCCGTGGTTTTCCATTTGGCAAGTTTGGTGACCTTGAGCAGGCTGGCCTTGTCGCCCAGAAATTCGCGCAGGCCGGAAACGAAAACCTCGCGGAACAGGATCACGGCGGCGGGTAGAATCAGCCATGGGTTCATGCCGGAATAGCCGGTGATGACCATGATTGCGATGACGACCATCGCCTTATCGGCAATCGGGTCAAGCATGGTGCCGAATTTGCTTTCCTGTTTCCAGAGCCGCGCGAGGTAGCCATCAAAGAAATCGGTGATTGCGGCGGTTATGAACAGCCCGAGCGCAAACCAATCGGCCCAAGGGCGGTGGAAATAGAGAAACATGACCGCAACGCCGGGTGCAGCGAGCAGACGCAGGACAGTCAGGGTATTTGGCAACGTCCACTTCATGCAATGATTGGTAGACTAGGCGGCGCGCGGGGGGAAGGGGCATTTCGGCGTAAGTGGCCGGATTGCGCGACCTCTGTGCAAAGTGTGGTGTGCTGCAGTTTGGTAGGGTTGACGGAAATCAAGGACATTTCTGGCGCTGCCTTTAGAATGGGTCAGTGACGCAGACGTCATTTATTCAAAAAGGAGATGCCGATGGGCAAGAACCCTGTCTGGGTAAGTGTTATTGCGGTAGTTGCCGCATTGTTTGGTTTGGCGACGGTTTATTCGGGCGGCATGGCGCTGTTTGGCGGCGAGCAGGCCGCAGCAGCCGTCGGAAATGCTGTTCCGATTGTGTTGTGGTTCAATTTTTGCGCGGGTTTTTTCTATATTCTGGCGGCGGTTGGGGTGTTTTTGCATAAACCTTGGGCCGTGCCGTTGGCATGGGTGATTGGCATTGCGACCCTGACCGTATTTGTGGTTTTCGGTGCTTTGGTGCTGTTTGGCACTGCGTTTGAATGGCGGACAGTTGGCGCAATGGTGCTTCGGTCAGGTTTTTGGTTGGGCATCGCCTTTGCGCTGTCACAAGGGCGAAGAGTGTTACGTTAAGGGTTGGTAACAGCCTGTGGGACAGGCGCCCAGATCACGTGGTCGATACTGGGCGCGGCGGTTGCCAGCATGACAAGCCTGTCAAAGCCCATCGCGATACCCGAGGCATCGGGCATATGCGGCAGGGCGGTCAGGAAATCTTCGTCCAGCGGGTAGCGGTGGCCGTAGACGCGCTGTTTTTCGTCCATTTCCGCCGTGAAACGTTTGCGCTGTTCGGTGGGGTTGGTCAGCTCGCCAAAACCGTTGGCGAGCTCGACCCCGCAGGCATAAACCTCAAACCGCTCGGCGCAGCGTGGGTCATCGGGGGTGGGGCGGGCAAGCGCGGCCTCGGGCACCGGATAGCGATCAAGCATAGTAATGCGGCCATGGCCGAGATGGGGTTCGACACGCTCGGACAGGATGCGCGATAGCATGTCGGACCAGGTATCATCGGGGGCGTGGCGCAGGTTTTGTGCGGTCATCTGGGCGGCCAAAGCAGGCGCATCGGTGGTGCCATCGGGGTGGATGGTGGACAGCAAGTCGATGCCTGCGTGTTCGGCAAAGGCATCAGCGACCGAGAGGCGCTGATAGGGCAAGTTCGGGTCGCATTCATGCGATTTATAGCGCAGTTTCGTGCTGCCTGCGGCGCGGGTGGCCAGTTGCAGGAAGGTGGCGCAATCATCCATCAACACACTGTAATCCTGACCCACGCGGTACCATTCGAGCATCGTAAATTCGGGGGAATGCAAGGCGCCGCGTTCGCGGTTGCGCCAGACATGGGCAAAGGCGTGGATGCGTTTTTCACCCGCTGCCAGCAGCTTTTTCATCGCAAATTCGGGCGAGGTATGCAGATACATCTGCTGCGGCGTGCCGTCATTACCGATGGCGGTGGTTTGAAACGCATGGAGATGCGCCTCGTTTCCCGGGCTGATGGCGAGGGCGCTTGGGTCTACCTCGATGAAATCCTGTTCGGCCAGCCAGCTGCGTAGCGCAGACTGAATGCGATTGCGGGCCAGCAGGGCGGGGCGGCGGCCCTCATGTGCGGCGGGGTGCCACCAGTTTGCAGGAATTGCCATGTTTTGCGCCTTTCATCTGGAGATTTCGGCCAAGATAGGCTATTGCCTAGCGCCAACGGCCCGCGCATTAGGTGACGGGCGACTTAAGTACAAGGAAATTCGTGTGAAAGTCATCGCTTCCTCGCTGCGCAAGGGCAATGTCGTTGAAATGAACGACAAGCTGTATGTTGTTTTGACCGCTGAAAACTTCCACCCCGGCAAAGGCACGCCGACCACTTCGGTGAACATGCGTGGCATTTCGGACGGTGTGAAGGTGACCGAGCGTTGGCGCACGACAGAACAGGTTGAGCGCGCGCATGTGGACGAGCGCAAGTATAATTTCCTCTATGCGGACGGCGAGGGTTTCCACTTTATGGAGCCGGAAAGCTATGACCAGATTGCCGTGGGCGAGGATGTGATCGGTGATACGGCTGTGTTTTTGAAAGACGGGCTGGAAGTGTTTTTGAAAACCTTTAACGGCGTCTGCATCGCGATCGAATTGCCGCAAAAGCTGGTGGTAGAGGTGACGGAGACCGAGCCAGTGGTAAAGGGACAGACGGCGTCTTCTTCGTACAAGCCTGCGCTGTGCGATGAGAAAGTGCGCGTGATGGTGCCGCCGCATATCGGGGTTGGCACGCGGATCGTGATTAACACCGAAGACAATTCCTATGTAGAACGCGCCAAGGACTAAGTTTTCTGCTAGCGTTTTAGAAGGCCCCGCGTATTTTGGCGGGGCTTTTTGTTTTTCTGGGGGGTGCGGTATGAAGATTCTGGTGGAAACGACTGTCAATGCGCCGATTAATCGGGTTTGGGAATGTTGGACGACGCCTGCGGATATTATGCAATGGAACGCGGCTTCGGATGATTGGCACACCACGGCGGCGGCGGTTGATCTGCGGGTGGGCGGGCAGTTTACATCGCGGATGGAGGCGAAGGATGGCAGCATGGGGTTTGATTTCGCGGGTGAATACACGCGGATTGAGGCGCCCAAGCTGATTGAGGCGGTTTTTGGTGGCCGTGCCTTGCGGGTGGAATTTGTGCCAGTCGCGGGTGGTGTGCGCGTGACCGAAGAGTTCGACGCCGAAGACACGCATCCGCTTGAGATGCAAAAAGCCGGTTGGCAGGCGATTTTAGACCGCTTTAAGCGGCATGTTGAAGGTTAGAGGCCCAAGCAGCGCCGGATAAAGGGCGTCAGAATGGCCGCGTAATCGGCAGGCCGTTCGGCGCAGGGCAGGTGGCCCGCGCCTTTGATTTCAATGTATTGTGCATTGGGGATCAGGTTTGCCGTGGCCTGCACCAATTCGGGGGGTGTGGCACCGTCATGTTCGCCTGCGATCATCAGGGTTGGCACCGATATTTGCGGCGCGCTGGCGGTGTAATCAGCGCGGGAAATCGCTTTGCTGGTGGCGATGTATCCACGCGCGGGTGTGCGTTCGAGCATGTTGCGCCATTGGGCAAGCTGCGGATTTTGTTGGAAACTTGGCGCGAACCAGCGTTGCATTGTGCTGTCGGTGATAGCCGCCATGCCGTGCTGGGTGATCGTGTCGATGCGGGTTTGCCACATCTGGTCATTGCCGATCTTGGCAGCGGTATTGGACAGGACAAGGCCGTTTATCAGGTTGGGGTGGCGGGCCGCGACGGCTTGGCCGATCAACCCGCCGACCGAAAGGCCAATGAACAGAACCGGCGTTTGGCTATGCGCGGTGATGAAAGCGGCGGCATCATCGGCAAGGTCGTCGAGGCTGTAACCATCGGCAAAGTCAGACAGTCCGTGGCCCGGTTTGTCATAGCGCAGGGTGCGAATGCCCGCAGGCAGCAGCGGCAAGACATCATCCCACAGGCGGTAATCTGTGCCGAGCGAGTTGGAAAACACCACGGTCGGGCCATTGGCTGGCCCGTCGATACGGGTATGCATTTGGCCCCAAGGGCGGGTGAGTACCTGCATGGTCGCCTCCTATAGCGAGGGCCGCAGAATACTGCGGCCCCGTTCAGGTTTAGAAATCCAGATGTTCGACGCTAAGGGCGTTTTGCTGGATGAATTCGCGGCGCGGCTCCACCACATCGCCCATCAGCTTGGTAAAGATGTCATCGGCATCGGCCAAGTCATCGACTTTTACCTGCAGCAGGGTGCGGGCCTCGGGGTCGAGCGTGGTTTCCCATAGCTGTTCGGGGTTCATTTCGCCCAAACCCTTGTAGCGTTGCAGCGACAGGCCTTTTTCACCCTCGGCCAGAATGGCCTTTAGCAGGTCAATCGGGCCGTTGATGGTGGTGTTGCGGTCTTTGCGCACCAGATGCCCTTCGTTGCCGGCATAGACTTCGCGGTGCGGGGCGGACACCTGACTAAGGCGCCGCGCCTCGCCCGAGCGCAGAACTGCGCCATCAAGGGTGCGGATTTCTTCGACCCCGCGCAGTACGCGGGCAAGGCGGATGCCGTGATCTTGGGTGATGCGGCCGGTCCAACCGCGTTCGTATTCTGTGGCCACAGCGTCAAGACGTTGGGCGACTTTGTCGGCTACGGCCTGAAGGTCGGCATCGGCCTGACCTGCATCAAACGCGCCGGCAAGGGCGGCTTGTTCAAGGATGTTGCGCGGGTAATGCGTTGGAAAGGCATCCAGAATCCGGCGGAACTGACGTGCGCCCTCAATGACGCGGACAAGATCTGACCCCGCAATTTCCTCGCCCGAGGACATGCGCAGAACGGCGCCATCGATGCCTTGTTCGATCAGATAGTCGTCCAGGGACGCCTGATCTTTCAGGTAAACCTCGGACTTGCCACGCGCCACTTTGTACAGCGGCGGCTGCGCGATGTAGAGATGCCCCGCCTCGATCAACTGCGGCATTTGCCGGAAGAAGAAGGTGAGCAACAGGGTGCGAATATGCGCGCCATCAACGTCTGCGTCGGTCATGATGACGATTTTGTGGTAGCGCAGCTTGGCGAGGTTAAATTCATCGCGGCCAATGCCGGTGCCCATTGCGGTGATCAGCGTGCCGATTTCCTGAGAGCCGAGCATCCGGTCAAACCGCGCGCGTTCAACGTTCAGGATTTTACCTTTCAACGGCAGAACGGCTTGGTTCTGGCGGCTGCGGCCTTGTTTGGCGGAACCACCAGCCGAGTCACCCTCGACGAGGAACAGTTCGGCCTTGGAGGCGTCTTTTTCCTGACAATCGGCCAGTTTGCCGGGCAGGTTGGAAATATCCAAAGGCGATTTGCGGCGGGTCAGATCGCGGGCCTTGCGGGCGGCTTCGCGGGCCAAAGCGGCCTCGATGATCTTGCCAACGATGATTTTCGCATTGGCGGGGTTTTCTTCAAACCACTCGGCCAGTTTTTCGTTGACCAAACCTTCAACGGCGGCGCGGACCTCGGAACTGACCAGCTTATCCTTGGTCTGGCTGGAAAATTTCGGGTCGGGC
Organism: Pseudorhodobacter wandonensis; assembly: GCF_001202035.1. Classification (GTDB taxonomy): domain Bacteria; phylum Pseudomonadota; class Alphaproteobacteria; order Rhodobacterales; family Rhodobacteraceae; genus Pseudorhodobacter; species Pseudorhodobacter wandonensis. The sequence goes on from NZ_LGHT01000044.1 coordinate 323,498, forward strand.
ACTTTGACCGACAGCACGCAGGTCAGCCCCTCACGCGCGTCATCGCCCGTGAAATCAACCTTTTCCTTTTTGGCGATACCGGTCGATTGGGCGTAGTTGTTGATGGTGCGGGTCAGCGCACCGCGCAGGCCGGCAAGGTGGGTGCCACCGTCGCGCTGTGGGATGTTGTTGGTAAAGGGCAGCACGTTTTCATGGTAGCTGTCATTCCACCACATCGCGATTTCCACCACGATGCCCGATTTTTCGCCGATGATATAAATCGGGTCAGGCATGATCGAGGTTTTCGAGCGGTCGAGGTATTTTACATATTCACGCACGCCGCCTTCATAAAACAGCTCTGTATGCAGCGTTTCGGCGGGGCGCTCATCGATCACAATGATGCGCGCGCCCGAGTTCAGGAAGGCCAACTCGCGCAGGCGGTTTTCCAGCGTTTTAAAGCTGTAGTCGAGGTTGGAAAACGTGCCATCGGGGCGGTTGGTTTTGGCCGAGGCCATAAAGCGCACTTCGGTCCCGCGCTCGCCGGGGGCGGGGCCAACCTCGCGCACGTGTTCGACGCAATCGCCGTTTTCAAAGCGGGCGAAATATTCCTTGTCATTGCGCCAGACGCGCAGTTCCAGCCAATCGGACAGGGCGTTAACAACCGAAACACCAACGCCGTGCAAACCGCCCGAGACCTTATAGGCGTTGCCATCATCATCGGTGTTGTTGAATTTGCCGCCGGCGTGCAACTGGGTCATGATGACCTCGGCCGCGGAAACACCCTCTTCCTTGTGCATATCGACCGGAATGCCGCGCCCGTTATCGCGCACCGAAACCGAGCTGTCGGCGTGGATTTTCACCGTAACAGCAGTGGCGTGGCCGGCCAGCGCCTCATCAATCCCGTTGTCGACCACCTCATAAACCATATGGTGCAGGCCCGAGCCGTCATCGGTATCACCGATATACATGCCGGGGCGTTTGCGAACAGCCTCTAAGCCTTTGAGAACTTTGATAGAATCGGCGCCATACTCGGCCGGCTTTTTCGCGTCATTGGTCATGCGGTCTTTCCTTGAATTCTGGCCCAATTTATAGGCTTTTTGGTAAGGATTGTCACGCCCCAGACACAAGATTTAGCGGTTTATGGCAGGGTTAGGCTGCCATCGGCGTGCAATGGCCAAAACGGGTTCATCGCCAGCTCCCACACGTGGCCATCGGGGTCGGCCCAATAGCCGGAATAACCGCCCCAAAACACCTTTTCGGGGGCTTTCAGCGCGGCGCCACCGGCCGCCACGGCAGCGGCAAAAGCGGCGTCAACCTCGGCCTCGGTGGCGAAGTTCTGCGCCAAAGTCATCGCGCCAGTGCCAAGGGGTGCATCGGGGCGGCCTTGGTCCTTGGCCAGTTCGGTCAATGGAAACAGGCCCAAAACCGCGCCATGCATTTGAAAGAAAGCCACACCTTCCTGGCTTTCGCCATGTTCTTGCCAGCCAAGCCGCGCATAAAACGCACGAGAGGCCGCAAGATCGGCCACGCCCAGGGTAATCAAAGTCACACGCTGCAGGGTCATAACCGGGTCTCCTCGGTGTAGGATTGGTTGTCGGTTTCGGTCACCATAAAGCTTTGGGCACGGGGGCCCAAACTGTCAAACAGCGCGGCCTCGGTACCGGTCATGATGGCTTGTGCGCCCATAGCGCAGATTTCATCATAAAGCGCGGCGCGGCGCTGGGTGTCCAGATGGGCGGCTACCTCATCCAGCAGCAAGATCGGGGCAGCCCCAATATCGGCAGCCAAAGCGCGTGCGTTGGCAAGGATAAGGCTGATCAACAAGGCCTTTTGCTCGCCGGTCGAGCATTGATCGGCCGGTATGCCCTTGTCGGCAAAGACGCCCTGCAAATCGGCGCGGTGCGGGCCGGTCAAAGTACGACCGGCAGCCATATCGCGGCGGCGGTTCTCGGCCAGGGCCTGCGCGAAATCTTCGGTCACCTCGGGGTTGGTGATGGCCAGAGCGGTGGTGGGAAAGCTGGTGTCGCAACCCTGCTGGGCAGCACAAAGCCGCGCGAGTGTGTCTTGGCGGTTGGCATCGATCTGGGCGGCGGTTTCAACCATTCTCGCCTCAAGCGCGCGGTACCAATGGGCGTCGTGAACCTGATCTCTCAATAAGCGGTTGCGGTCACGCATGGCCTTTTCATAGCCCAGTACGGCCTCGGCATGGTCCGGGGTAAAGCTTAGGGTCATCCGGTCCAGAAACCGGCGGCGGCCTTCGGCGGCTTCAATCCACAGCCGGTCCATCGCAGGCACAAGCCACAGAATGCGGGTAATGCGGGCAAGACTGACTTGCGTGGCAAGCTTGCCATCGATACGAACCTGCCGGGTTTGCCCCGCCTCGGCACCGGTTTCCACCTCATGCGCCGCGCTAGGGCCGGTTAAACCGGCCATAATTTTCCAGCCGAGGCTTTCGGGTTTGCGCGAAAGATCATCCGCGCCGGCCCGCCGCAATCCTCGCCCCGGCGACAACAACGACACAGCCTCAAGAATATTGGTTTTGCCCGCCCCATTCGGCCCGATCAACGCAACGGGCCGCCCATCAAATGACAGCCGCGCCATGCGGTGGCTGCGAAAATGCGACAGACCCAGATCGGTGATCGCAAAACCTGCCATTCCCGTCTTTCTTTTCGGTGAAAATATCCCACGGGGGTCCGGGGGTGTGAAACCCCCGGCGTTTGGTTTGGGTCCGGGGGTGTGAAACCCCCGGCGCTTGGTTTGGGCCTTGCGCGCGTTAAACGCGCATCGGCATCACGACATAGATAGCGCTGGTGTCATTACCTTCGCGCATCAAAGTCGGATCGCCCGAAGAGTTGAACAAGAACACCGCATTTTCGCGGTCAACCTGACTGGCGATTTCCAGCAGGTATTTGGCGTTGAAACCAATTTCCAGACGCTCATCGCCGTAAGCTACGGCAAGTTCTTCTTCGGCCGCGCCCGAATCGGGGGCGTTGACAGAAAGCACCAAGCGATCCTCATCCAGCGACAGCTTCACGGCGCGTGAGCGTTCGGAGGAAACCGTGGCCACGCGGTCTACGGCCTTGGCGAATTCCGAGGCGTCGACTTCCAGCCGTTTGGTATTGCCCACAGGAATAACGCGGGTGTAATCGGGGAAGGTGCCGTCGATCACTTTCGAGGTCAGCGAAATGGCTGGGGTCGCGAAACGCACTTTGGTTTCAGAAACCGACACCGCAATCACGGCGTCATCATCGTCCAGCAATTTGCGCAGCTCGTTCACGGTTTTGCGCGGCACAATCACGCCGGGCATCCCGTTTGCGCCTTCGGGCAAAGGCGCATCGATGCGGGCAAGGCGGTGGCCATCGGTGGCAACGCAGCGCAAAACCGGGCCGTCTTCGCCGGTTGAGACATGCATATACACGCCGTTCAGGTAATAGCGGGTTTCCTCGGTCGAAATGGCGAATTTCGCCTTGTCAAACAGGCGGCGCAGCTGCGGGGCAGGGGCCGAGAAATTGCTGGAATATTCCGAGCTGGCCATGACCGGGAAATCTTCTTTCGGCAGGGTCGCAAGGTTAAAGTTTGAGCGGCCCGCAGTTACCGTCAACCGGCCCGAGGCCGCGTCTTCGGACAGGTTCACCAGCGCGCCATCGGGCAGTTTGCGCACGATTTCATGCAGCATAACGGCGGAAACGGTGGTGGCGCCGGGGCGTTCAACCACAGCGGGGGCACTGTCGACCACTTCGATATCAAGGTCGGTGGCGCGGAAGGAAACCTTGTCGCCTTCGGCCTCGATCAAGACGTTGGCGAGGATTGGAATTGTGTTGCGCCGCTCTACCACGGATTGGGCTTGGCTGACGGCTTTCAAAAGCGTGCCGCGTTCGATGCTGATCTTCATGTTTCGTCCCTTTGCCCGTCTTGATGCTGGCGCGTCTCTCTGCGGTTTCTGCCGCAGGGAGGCCAAAGTTAGCGGGTTTTTGCCGTTCCACAAGGGATAAGCTGCCGATAACCTTGGTTCAAGCCGCAAATCGATGCGATAGTGTGGATTTGCCGCCGATTTAGCCTTGCAGCAAGCGCTTGAGCATTTGCAAATCGTCCGACAACTGGCTGTCGGCCGTCATCAACTCTTCGATTTTGCGCACGCCATGCATGATGGTTGTGTGATCGCGCCCGCCAAAGCGGCGGCCAATATCGGGCAGGCTGCGGCTGGTCAGTTGCTTGGCCAGATACATGGCGATTTGACGGGGGCGCGCGATGGTGCGCACGCGCTTTGGCCCAATCATATCGGACAGGCGGATGTTGTAATGCTCGGCCACCTTGCGCTGGATTTCCTCGATCGTAACCTTGCGGTCCGAGGCGCGCAGAATGTCTGCAAGGCAATCCTGGGTCAGATCGAGCGTGATTTCGCGGCCAACAAGGCTGGCAAAGGCGAAAAGGCGGGTCAGGGCGCCTTCCAGCACGCGGACATTGGTGGAAATGCGATGGGCCAGAAATTCCAGCACGCCCGGCGCGATTTTCAGATCGCGGTACTGGGTATGATAGAATTCGGCCTTTTGCTGAAGGATGCCAAGGCGGAGCTCATAATCGGTCGGGTGCAGATCGACGACAAGGCCGCATTGCAGGCGCGATTTGATCCGTTCCTCAAGCCCTTTGATTTCGCCGGGGGCGCAATCGGCGGATATGACGATTTGTTTGTTTTGATCGACCAGCGCGTTGAAGGTGTGGAAGAACTCTTCTTGGGTGCTGTCTTTGCCGGCGATGAATTGCACGTCATCGACCATCAACACATCAACCGAGCGGAACAGTTCCTTGAAATCCATGACCTGACGTTCGCGCAGGGCCTGAACGAATCGATACATGAATTGTTCGGCCGATAGATAGAGCACGCGCAGACCCGGCTGGCGGGCTTGGAGTTCGTGGGCAATGGCATGCATGAGGTGGGTTTTGCCAAGGCCGACGCCGCCGTACAGGAACAGCGGGTTAAAGGTGACAGGCCCGCCTTCGGCCATGCGCCGTGCGGCGGCATGGGCCAGTTCATTCGGTTTGCCAACGACAAAGCTGTCAAAGGTAAAGCGGCTGTCAAGCGGCGCACCGGGGACCTCTTTGTCCTCGGCCGGTGTTTTGCTGCGAGGGGCAGCGGAGGTCGAATCGGTTGGCTTTGCTGGCTTGGATGGCGCCTTGCGCACAGGGGCGAATTCAACGCGCTCTACTTCTGTGCCGGCGCGGTTCATGTGGTTCAGAATATGCTCGGCGAAATTGCGTTTGACCCAATCGCCAAAGAATGTGGTTGGAACCGCAAAGCTGGCAACGCCATTCTTTAGGCCGGAAAGTTTAAGCGGTTCGATCCATGTAACATAATTGTCTTTGCCTACCCGCTTACGCAGATCTTCCCGAATTTCTACCCAGCCGTCGTTCGTCATGCCACTACCTAGTTCATCTTCCCCACCCTTTCCTGTTGCCGGAAAGGATCTTTAAGCGACACAATCTGTCATGGAGCATGGACGCCAAAGGCATCGCAGGCCGTAGAACATAAAACGCACGACCGGTACAGAAAGCCTGTATCGGCAGTTACCCAATTTTGGTGAGCTGCAGGTGTGCAACTGCCAGTATCAGGCGAACCGGTTCGCAATAGATTAGGCACCGCGCAAGCGGGGCAAAGTTGCCAGACCCATGTAGAACGCGGCCACGTATTGTCCCCCAGGACGAAGTGAATCGCATGGACAAGTTACCAACGCGTCTGCAGGCAGGGCAACCGATCTTCGCTGTTGACAGGGATTTGATTGAATCGAATCTAGGGGGGTGGGTAATTTGGCAACGGCCCGCTTTTTTCGGCGCAGAGTGTTGGCATGTTTTGGGTGCGGGCAAACAAAAAAGGCGCATGAAACATGCGCCCTTTTAGTAAGTTTTATTGGGTTTTTGCGACGTTTTGAAGCTGTCGCTTTCCCGGTTGGCTTAGGCCGCAGGGGTTGCCAGACCTTTGACGCGCGATGACAAGCGCGAGATTTTGCGAGCAACGGTGTTTTTGTGCAGAACGCCTTTGGTAACGCCACGTGCCAGTTCTGGCTGTGCAGCGCGCAGGGCTTCTGCTGCAACAGCTTGGTCACCCGAAGCGATGGCTTCTTCGACTTTGCGCAGGAAAGTGCGGATGCGCGAACGACGTGCTTTGTTTACGTCATAACGGGCCTCGGCCTGACGCGCGCGTTTTTTGGACTGGGATGTGTTAGCCATGGGACAGAATTCCTATTCGTCTGGATCGTTTATGTTTCGGTATGCACAATAGACCCAAGACTTCCGCCCATATCAGCGAAAATGATTCTTGCCTTAAGCGGGCCCACGCGCATTTCAACGCGGCGTATAGGCCAATATACCGCGTTTGGAAAGGGTAAAACGCGATAACTTGGCCCTGATGCGCCTTAGCGGTCGCGAAATTGCGGGGTGCGCTTTTCAAGGAAAGCGGCCATGCCTTCTTTTTGGTCCTCGGTCGCGAAAAGCGAATGGAACAGGCGGCGTTCGAACAGCAGGCCTTCGCGCAGTGTGGATTCGTAGCTGCGGTTCACCGCCTCTTTGGCGGCCATTGCGGTGATCTGCGACTTTTCGGCGATCTTGGTGGCGGCTTTCTTTGCCTCTTCCATCAAGGACTTGGCAGGAACGACGCGCGAAACAAGGCCGCAACGTTCGGCCTCGGCGGCATCCATATTGCGGCCGGTCAGGTGCATATCCATCGATTTCGACTTGCCGACAAAACGGGTCAGGCGTTGGCTGCCACCGAATCCGGCGATCACGCCAAGGTTAATTTCGGGCTGGCCGAATTTGGCCGTGTCAGCGGCAATGATGAAGTCGCAGGCCATTGCCAGCTCGCACCCGCCGCCAAGCGCATAACCGGACACAGCGGCGATGATGGGCTTGCGAATCTCTTGCATGGTGTCGCTGATGCCGCCGAAAAGATTGGCAGTATAGGCATCGACAAAGCTTTGCTCGGCCATTTCCTTGATGTCGGCGCCGGCGGCAAAGGCCTTTTCGGAACCCGTGATGATGATGCAGCGCACCTTTTCATTGGCATCGGCGGCTTGCAGAACGGCTGCCAACTCGGTCAGCATTTTCGCGTTCAGTGCGTTCAGTGCGTCGGGCCGGTTAAGGCGGATTTGGGCGATGTAATCCTCGATCTCGACGATCAGTGTTTCATAGGCCATCTAGCGCGTCCTTTTGGCTTTGTCCCTGGACGCGACTCTCTAACAGGGCTGGGGGCAGGTTCAAGTCATCTCTGGCATTTTGGGCAGAAGAAGGACGAGCGGCCCGATTGTACGATGCGTTCGATGGTGGCGGTGCAGCCGGGGGTTGTGCAGGGTTCATTTTCACGGCCATAGGTGCGAAAGCGGTGCTGGAAATAGCCCAGCTCGCCATCGGCTTGACGGTAGTCGCGCAAGGAAGATCCGCCGGCCTCTATCGCCTCGGCCAACACGTCGCGGATAATGGGAACGAGGCCCGCGACGGCCGTGGCAGGCAAAGCGTTGGCGGGGCGGGCAGGGTGCAGGCCTGCACGGTAAAGTGCCTCGCACACATAGATATTTCCCAAACCGGCGACGACATGCTGATCCAGCAGCGCGGTTTTGATCGGGGTTTTTCGGCCGCCAAGGGCGCGGGTCAGGTAGGTTTCATTGAACGTATTGCCAAACGGCTCTGGCCCGATTTTGGCCAGCAAGGGGTGGGCATCGCCAAGCGCGGTTTCCAGCAGATCCATCGCACCAAAGCGGCGGGCATCGTTAAAGGTGATCCGCGCGCCATTGCCCATGGTCAGGACAACATGGTCATGCTTGGCCGACGCAGGGTGATCGTGATGAAAATCGCCCTGCATCACGCCCGAAATCAGAATGCGACCCGACATGCCAAGGTGAATCAGCAGTGATTCCCCTGTTGAAAGATCGGCGAGGATGTATTTGCTGCGCCGCCGCAGACCTGTGACCTGCGCGCCCGTCAATCGTTCGGCCATGCGCGTTGGAAAAGGCCAGCGCAAATCCGGGCGGTTTACGGCAGCATCGGTGATGGTTTGGCCTGTCATCACAGGCGCCAACCCGCGGCGGACGGTTTCAACTTCGGGCAGTTCGGGCATGTTGCGCGGCCTTTCGGACAGATGGGCGCATTGCAGCGCCGTGCCTTCACCCTATAAAGAGGGCTGAGAGACCAATCGCAAGGGTGCAAAGAGCAGGCCATGACCGATCGCAATGACAAAACAACGCATTTCGGTTTTCAAACCGTAGATGAAGGCGCCAAGGCCGGAATGGTGCATGGCGTGTTCACGAAAGTGGCCAGCAAATACGATGTGATGAATGACGCGATGTCGTTTGGCATTCACCGGATCTGGAAAGATGCGATGATGGATTGGCTTGCGCCGCGGCCGGGGCAAAAGCTGCTGGATGTGGCGGGGGGCACGGGTGATGTGTCGTTCCGGTTTTTGAAACGCGCGCCGGGTGCAAAGGCTGTCGTGTGCGATATGACCGAAAGCATGTTGGTCGAAGGGCGCCAGAGGGCCGAGGCCGAAAGCATGGCGCAGGACCTGAACTGGGTGGTTGGCGATGCGATGGCGCTGCCGTTTGCGTCGAACAGCTTTGACGTTTACACGATTTCCTTTGGCATTCGGAACGTGACGCGGATTGGTGATGCGCTGCGCGAGGCGTACCGCGTGCTGCGCCCCGGCGGGCGGTTGATGGTGCTGGAATTCAGCCAGTTGCCCAACCCTGCGATGCAAAAGGCCTATGACCTGTATTCGTTCAACGTGATTCCTGTGATGGGGCAGGTGATTGCGAATGATCGGGATAGCTATCAGTATCTTGTTGAAAGTATTAGGAAATTTCCAGATCAGGAGAGCTTTGCTGCGATGATCCGCGAGGCCGGTTTTGACCAAGTGAAATACCGCAATCTGACAATGGGTGTCGCGGCACTGCATTCGGGATGGAAGCTGTAAGTGCGGGGGCCCCACAATATTATCCGCCTGGTGCGCACGCTGGCCACCTTTGAACGCACCGGTGCGATTGGTGTGGTGCTTGAGGCGTTTGAGGCGCCGCCGCGTTTGCGCTTTGTTGCGCGGGTTTTGGGTTGGCCGTTCAAGTGGCTGGGGTTAAAAGGCGACCCCGCTTTGCCACCTGCCACGCGGGCGCTTACCGCGCTGGGGCCGGCCTATATCAAGTTCGGGCAAATCCTTAGCACGCGGCCCGATGTGGTGGGCGATGACTTGGCGCTTCAGCTGAAATATCTGCAAGACAAGTTGCCGCCCTTTCCGGTTTCGGTGGCGAAAGAAATGGTTGCGGCAGAACTGGCCGAGCCTGTGGACCAGATTTTTTCGGCGTTTTCCGACCCTGTTGCGGCGGCATCGATCGCGCAGGTGCATCGTGCGACCCTGACCGAGACGGGCCAAGAGGTTGCGGTAAAGGTATTGCGGCCGGGGATTGAGCGGGCATTTCGCAAAGATATTGACGCGTTTTACTTTGCTGCGGGGGTGATCGAGTTTTTGTCGCCTGCGTCGCGGCGTTTGCGGCCCAAAGATGTGGTGGCACATTTTGACGGCGTTGTGCATGGCGAGCTGGATTTGCGGCTGGAATCGGCTGCGGCGGGTGAATTTGTGGCCAATACCGCCAAGGACGCAGGCTTTCAGGTGCCAAGGCCGATTTGGAACCTGTCGGGGCGGACGGTTCTGATGATGGATTGGGCCGAGGGCGTCAATCTGGCAGACAATGCCGCGATTGATGCGGCGGGGCATGACCGCAAGATATTGGCGTCGCGTGTGCTGCAACTGTTTTTGCAACATGCGCTGCGCGACGGGTATTTTCATGCCGATATGCATCAGGGAAACCTGAAGGTTGCGGCAAATGGCGATATTATTGCCTATGATTTCGGGATTATGGGGCGGCTGGATGAATATACCCGCCGCGTCTATGCCGAGATTTTATACGGTTTCATCCGCCGTGATTATCGCCGCGTGGCCGAGGTGCATTTTGAGGCAGGCTATGTGCCCGCCGACCGCGATATTGATGAATTTGCCCGTGCCTTGCGGGTGGTGGGCGAGCCTATTTTCGGGATGGATGCCACGCGGATTTCGATGGCGCGGTTGTTGGCCTATCTGTTCGAGGTGACCGAGCGATTTGGTATGGAAACCCGCACCGAGCTGATTTTGTTGCAACGCACGATGGTTGTAGTCGAAGGGGTTGCGCGCAGTTTGAACCCGCAGACCAACATCTGGCATGACGCGCAGCCAATCGTCGAAGGCTATATCAAGGACAATGTGGGGCCAAAGGCCTTGCTGCGCGATTTGCAAAAGACGGCGATGGTGCTGGCGCGGTTCGGGCCAAAGCTGCCGCGTCTGGTCGAGGCGCAGCTGGTGCGCCAATCGCAGCCGGAAGAGCCTGTGCCAGAAAGCCGTGGCATGCATCCGGCGGTTTGGATGGTGTTGGGCGCGGGGCTCGCCTTAGCGGGTGTTTTGCTGGGCCAAGCCTTGTAAAGCGGCCAGTTCTAGTTGCAGGGCATGCTGATAGTCCGGCGCGTTACGCTCGGATTTCCAAAGGCAATGGGCGGCCATGCGCCAGTGGTATATCGCGGCAAGCTGGTCATAGCGTGCAAGGGTTTGGGCGGGCAGGGCCCTACGAAAATCCTTTATCTCTTGTGCGGTTAGGGGGGCGCCACGATAGAGCCACTGCATCGCGGGCGACAGAAAAGTCGCAATATCCTCGGCCGGATCGCCGATCGCGGGGCATTGCCAGTCAATCAAGGTTATCCGGCCCTGATGCTGGATAAAGTTTCCGGGAACCGCGTCGCCGTGAATAAGGCAGGTAGGGCCAGGCGCGAGGCCCGGGTCTTGCGGCGGAGGCGGCAAAGGGGATGCGCAGAGTGCGGCCATCATTTTGGCCTGCGCCAAAAGCTGGGCGCTGCCGTTTGGTGCATTGCGAAACATCTGTTGCGGAGCAGGAATTTTATGCAGCTGTGCCAAGGCCTTGGCGGCCTGATCGGGGCCTCGGTGCCATGCGGCGCCTTGGCAATATTGATAGACCAACCAAGCCTGTCCCTGCGCTACCAGTTTTGGGGCCGCGCCGAAGGGCTGCAAATAGGTCAGCGCATTGGCCTCGGCCTGCGGATCATTGGGGAAAAGCGGGCTTGCGCTGCAGGGTTGGTATTGCTTGATGACCAGATCATTAGCGCGCCACAAAAGATTGACGCGCCCGCCTGCCAGCTTTTGCCAAGGTATATCCAGCGATGGCACTGCCTGAATGACAGCGTCGCGCAAATCAGAGCCCGAGATCTGGGCGAGGGGGCTGTGCAGGTTCATGTTGCGTCAAGTTACCCTGTCCGGATGGGGCGGAGCAAGGGGGCACTAACTGGCATTGCGCAGGGCGGTGATTTGATCGGCCGCCAGTGAGACCCCGCCCTTTAGAATCAGGCGCGGCCCTGTTGTTCCGGATTGCACCTCTTGAATCCGGGCATAGTTTTCTATGGCCTCATTGGCGATTTGCACGCCATCGCTATAGCTTTCCAAGCTAAGGCTATAGGTGCCGTTGGGCAGGTTCGCCCCTGTGATGTCGTGGCCCGTCCAAGAATAGGTCGCGGATTGAACGGGGACGGTTTCGCGGGCAACGGTTGTGCCGCTTTGGTCTTTTACCACCAGAATCGCGCTATCGGCGCCGGTTTTTGGGTTGGGAGACAAGGTTACCGGTGTGCCATCCATATAGACGGGTGCTGTGCTGCGGGCCTCTTGTCCGACCCACGGCGCGAGTTGGGTCATGCCCTGAACGCCCATCAGCCCGGCCAGTGTGTCCAGTTTCTGGTTGGTAAGGGTTTGCTGTTCGACACTGGAAAAGGTGGCGAGCTGAACCGCATAATCGGCAGAATCAACGGGGTTCAGTGGATCCTGATTTTGCAGCTGTGTGGTCAACATTTTTAGAAATGTATCAAAATCGGAAGAAATTGAGGCGCTTGAACTGGGTTGAGTAACGGCTGTGGCCTGTGCTGTGGCTGAAGTGATTTCCATGGTAATTCTTTCTAACTTGCGGTGGGCGCCTAGACCCGAAGGTCAAGGCCGCCGTGACTGGGCCGATTCGCTTGTGGTTTTGTGATGGCAGGTGAAACGGGTGCTGTGTCTGCGGGCGACTCGTAGGTGGGGCCTTGGGCCTGTTGGTCGGGCTGTCGGCCATTCGAGCTGCCAAAGCTGAAGGAGGCATTGCTGTAACCTGCCTGGCGCAAATCTGCCGAAAAGGAATCGGTGCTGCGCCGAATCAGATCCATCGTTTCGGGACGGTCAGCGTGAATGACGATGCGGATTTTGTCTCCGTCAGGAACCATCACCAGCCGGATTTTCCCAAGGTCTTCGGGGGTAAGCGTGAGCTCAATTGTCGTGGGTTTTCCCGCCGCCGAGTGGGTTTTTATTTGCTCGGCAATAGCCGCAACAGGCACCGCGGCGGGTTGAGCAGCCGATGGTTGCGTGGCCGCGTGGGCTGGGGGTGCCGAGAAACCAGTTGGGGCAAAGACACCGGCGTATAAAGACTTTCTGTCGGGGTTCGACGCCAGTTCGGTGGCATCATCAACAGATGTGTTCGCCGTGCGCACGCTGGTTTCGGCGGCAGAGAGCATGCTGCGCAATGCAGCCTCGGGGCTGTTCGATATGGTTTGGGCCTGTGCGCTAGGCGGCGCTGTCTGAAAAGCCTCGGGCGGTTGGGATGAAGGCCGCGAGAGTGTCGGAACCTGCGAGGTCTGGCCCTGCATCAAAGCGATTGCAGAGGTCGAGGCCACGCCGGGCAAGGGGGGCGTGACTTGGGGGGAGGCGAGCTGCGGGTGCAGTGAAGGGAACTGGTTGCTATCAGAGTTTGCCGTTTGTGGGGCCCGCAATGGCGGCTCTACCAGTGGTTGCTGAACTGGTTGCGATGCAAGCAAAGTCACCTCGCCGCGGGGAGTGGCGGCGATTTGCCCGCTGCCTGATAGGGAAAGGCCAGATTCAGGTGGCAGTTTTAGGCCTTGAATTGCAGCGGTTTGCGCCAATTTGGCTGGATCAGGCGCTGCGCCTGCCCCATTGGGTTTTGCGCCAACTGTGCTTGTGTGGCCGGTGGAGGATAGGTTTGCCAAATCGCTTGTTATGTCCTGGGCGCTGTTGTTTGGCAGATTCAGGGTTTGTTTTGCCCCGGTTTGCGCAGTGGTTTCTGCGCCCTGACCCGAGGTTTTGAACATGTGTAAATCGGCCAAGGGCGCGGTCAGTGAACTTGTTTCGGCAGGCCCGGCATTATGGGCGGGCGGCACCTGAGTCGGGCTGGTTTTGGGTGAAGAATTCACAACCACGTCGGGCGTGTTTGGCAAATCCAGAGCGTCCAAAGGGGCGGCATTCGTACCACTGACATCAGAGAGGGGAGTGCGTTGCCAGGCGTTTGCTGACGAGGGTTGCTGAGTCGTTACGACTTCATTTTCCGTGGGGGCCGTTGACCCGAGTGCTGGCAGTGGCATGCCGAGCAGGGAAGGAGCAGGGGTTGTGATTTCATTTGCGGTCAATGTGTCGGCTTCCAGTTCCTGCGCAACGCGATTCGGATCATCAATTAGCGGTCTTGTGGCAGTTGAAATGGGTGCGTGCGGGTCAATTTGGTCCTGCTGCTGCGGCAAGGTAGAAAGGGAGATCATGTCATCTGGGGGGGCTGTTGCCATCGGTGCCGGGCGGTTCGCCGCTTGACTGGCGGGCCACGCGTTATCGGGCTGCGCAGGCCTGCCTTTCTGCCCTAGATAGGCCAAAAAAGCGCCGTCACCTTCAACAAGACCACCGGTTTTGGCTGACCCGGAAAGGGGCGGTTTTGCCGCCGCAAGGATGGAAAGCTCTGTCTGGGTCATAGGGTCATCGGCTTTTGCCGCCTCCTTTTTTCTATTTCCCTACAATCCACGCAACTGGTTACTGGTTGTTTACCGCGATCGCCTAGAATGCAGAAAATACGTTTTATTTAGGAGACGATGATGACCCTACCTTTGCATTTGCCCGTAACGCGGGCTGCTTTGACATCGCAACCGAATCCGCTGCGTGAAAAAGCGGCCGAACTGGAAACAGCCTTTTTGACGGAAATGCTGGGCTATGCAGGCCTTGGCGCGCCGATGGAAAGCTTTGGCGGAGGGATTGGTGAGGAGCAGTTCTCGTCTTTTCTGCGACAGGAGCAGGCAAAAGCAATGGTCGCGGCTGGCGGCATTGGCCTGACCGAAGTGTTGTTTCGCGCGATGTCGGATGGCGCGGCCAAAGGGGGGGCTGCAAATGGGTAAGGGCGCATTGCAGCGGTTGGAGAAGTTGGTCGGTGATACAGCACAAGCGCTAAAGCGTGGCGAATTGGCCGCGATTGGCGAGTTGGCCAAGCAAACAGAGGCCGCGTTGGCGGATCTGGGCGGCGAAACGGAAGGCGAAAGGATTGAGGCTTTGCGCGACATGGCGCGGAAAAATGCGCTTGCGCTTGAGGCCGCCGGGCGTGGCGTGCGGGCAGCGCGCCGCCGTTTGGCCGAGATTGTGTCGGCCCGCTCTGGCGTGCAAACCTATGACAATGCAGGCAAAAAACAAAGGATTGGCGGCCCTTCCGGTGCAATCAAAGCCCGTTTGTGAAGGTTTTTAGAAAGCTTAGGTAAAATTCAACCCATTGTTTTCGAACAAGAATTGAAAGTTTAGGACTCCGTTAGCAGTTTCCAGTGATCAATGGTCTTGCATCCCAAACGGGGTGGCGCCTTAGGGATAAATTCCTGCGGCAATGGCAAAATGCCCCTCTCGCCATTTGACGATGGCTTTTATTGCCGAGCGTAAAGCGCCGGCCCTTAGAAGGGACCAAACATGTCTTCGATTCTTACTAACAATAGCGCAATGGTAGCCTTGCAGACACTGAAAGGCATCAACAAGAATATGAGCCAGATCCAGAATGAGATCTCGACTGGCCAATCTGTTTCCAGCGCCAAGGATAACGCTGCCGTTTGGGCGATTTCGAAAGTGATGGAAAGCGACGTAAAGGGGTTCTCGGGTATTTCCGATAGCTTGTCGCTGGGGTCTTCCACGATCTCTGTTGCACGCCAGGCCGCTGAAACAACGACCGATCTTTTGACCGAGATCAAGGGGAAAATCGTTGCAGCACAAGAAGGTAACGTTGACCGTGAAAAGATTCAGGCTGATATTACTGCATTGTCGGCGCAGATCAAATCGGTAACGGGGGCTGCCCAATTCAACGGTTTGAATATGGTCAGCGGTACAGATGATGTCACGATTCTGTCGTCCTTGGACCGTTCGGGCGATGGTAGCGTTGCCGCGTCGCAAATCAGTGTAAACCGGATGGATCTTACGACCAGCGCGGGTAAAGTTGGCACGACCGCAGCGGCCACTATTAACTATGGCTCGATTGCCGCCCCCGCAGCCTCGCCGACACCGGCAATTACGGGAACGACCACAGCAGCAGCAGGCAAATCTGCGGTCATTACCGTTGCGGCCGCGACAGCAACCGGCAACAACTATTCGCTGAACGTCAACGGCACGTCGATCAACTATACGACTGATGGCATCGTCACGAACACGGCGATGGCAGACAACTTTGCAGGCCAGATCAACGCATTGGGGCTGGAAGGCATTACCGCTTCGGCGGCAACCGGCACGCTTACGATTTTCAATGCCAATGCATTTGAAGGCATGGACGTGACAACCGGCGGCACCCAGCTGACAAACACCAACAGGAACGGTTTTGCCTATAACGCCACGACCAATAGCAAGGTCGAGCAGCGCGCAGAAACCATCGACTTTTCCGCTACGGCTGTTCCGGTCAATGGTAACAGCTTTACGGTTGGCATTGCTGGCAAAACGTATTCGTATACGTCCGGCAAGGGCGAAACCATGGAGGATGTGGCGCGCGGCCTGAAAACGGCCATCGATTCCGAAGCGGTTACCGGGCTTACTACGAAAGTTCAGCAGAACTCGACAACAGGTGCATGGTCATTGGCGGTCGATGATGCAACGGGCGGTCGTGCGCTGAGCCTTACTGTAACCTCTGGCGGCGAGGCATCGGGGGGGTTGTTCGGTCTGGATGCGATTGATGTGACAACGGAAGATGGCGCAAAGGCGGCTCTTTCAAACATCGAAACCATGATCAGCACCTCGATTGACGCGGCAGCTTCTTTCGGTTCGGCACAAAACCGGATTGATATTCAGTCTGACTTCATCAGCAATCTTTCGGATTCTTTGAAGTCGGGAATTGGTTCGATGGTTGACGCTGATATGGAGGAAACATCGGCCCGCCTGCAGGCTTTGCAGGTGCAGCAGCAGCTGGGTGTTCAGGCTTTGTCGATTGCTAACCAGTCGCCACAGTCGATCCTATCACTGTTCCGGTAATAGCAGTTCCGGTCGGGGCACAGAGAATTTTGTACCCCGACCGCTTCGCTGATTTCCCCCAATTCCCGGAAGGATACCCGCTATGAATATGATGAATACCCTTGCGCGTGATGCCTATGCGCGCCCCGATGCCCCTGCCCGAAATGCAAGGGCCGTTGAATACGAATTATTTGTGCGCATGACTCGCGCCTTGTCGGCCGCATGGGCGCAGCGCAAACAGAACCATTCGGCCCTTGTCACAGCGCTTTATGACAATGGGAAAATGTGGCGCACATTGGCCGTTGACGTTGCCGATATTGGGAATGAACTTCCATCGGCGCTTCGGGCGCAGTTGTTCTATCTTTATGAATTTACAACAGAACATAGCCGCAAGGTGTTGGACGGAACGGCAAGCGCAGAGGTTTTGGTGGAAATCAATACGGCTGTTATGCGCGGGCTTCGCGGTGGCGGGGCAAGCGTATGACAGGGCTTGTCCTTAAGCTGGGGCCACATGAGCGGGTGCTTATTAACGGTGCGGTGATTGAAAATGGAGATCGCCGGTCAAAGCTGGCGATCATGACACCAAATGCGAATATTCTGAGGTTGCGCGATGCGATTCACCCCGAAGAGGTGACCACGCCGGTGCGGAGGGTTTGCTATATCGCGCAATTGGTGCTTTCGGGCGATGCAGTGCCAGAACAGGCGAGGCTACAGCTACTGCGCGGAATCGAGCAATTGAGCCAGATTCTTACTGACCATGATAGTCGTTTGCAGTTAAACCAAGCGACGGCGAGTGTTTTGGAGAACAACCATTATCAAGCCCTAAAGGCACTGCGTAGTTTGTTGCCGCGTGAAGAGCGTTTGTTCGCCGCTTGCCCGTCATGAGTTTTACTCCGATCGTGCCGTTTAGTGGCTATTCCGGGTGGGCATTCCTGAAAAGGACAATGCCTGCCCAGCAAGAAGCCTTTAAGAAATCAGCAGAATTGGTGCGGGATGAGGATTATTTCCGCGCCAATATCGGGTCAATCAATAGTGCTGAAGAGTTGGTTTCGGACCGGCGGCTTCTGTCGGTGGCGCTTGGTGCCTATGGTTTGGATGACGACATCGACAACCGGTTCTTTATCAAGAAGGTTCTGGAGGAGGGGGCAATAGACAGTGCCTCGCTGGCGAACAAGCTGTCGGACAAACAATACCTTGCGTTTTCAAAGGCTTTTGGGTTTGGCGATTACTCGGTTCCGCGCAACAAGCTTTCTGATTTCGCGGACAAAACACTAGAGTCCTATCGCACGCGGCAGTTTGAGACCGCTGTGGGTGATCAAGACGAAAATCTGCGCCTTGGCTTGAATGCGGAACGTGAACTGGCGACTCTATCGGCGCGAAGCATTAGCAATGATGCCAAGTGGTATACAGTTATGGGAAGTGAGCCTTTGCGCAGCGTTTTTGAGGGTGCCTTGGGACTGCCGAGCAGCTTTTCTTCGCTGGATATTGATGTGCAGTTATCGACTTTCAAAGAAAAGGCCAACAAAGTCTTTGGAAGCGATGAAGTCTCGCAGTTCAGCGATCCTGATAAGATCGAGGGCCTCGTCCGCAAGTTTTTGTTGCGGGCAGAAGCTTTGGCCAGCTTTTCGTCGACTTCGCCAGCCTCAATCGCGCTTTCCTTACTGCAAAATGCGGGCTGAAACGCGTTGGCAAATCTTTATTTTGCCAGCGCAAGGCAGGCTTCTAAACGCTTAAAGCTATTTCCAATGCCCGCCGTACCATCTTCGGCAAGAAAGCCGTCGAGGGCTGCCCATACCTTGATTGCTGCGTCTACAAGTGGGTCTGAGCCACTTGCATAAAGCCCTGCCTGGATCATCATTTCGGCGCGCTCATATGCGCCAAGCAATTGGCGCGCTTCGGTTATGAGCGCATTTTCTGCTGTGGTTGCGGCATCGGGCAAACTGCGCGATACGGAACGTAGAAGATTTATCGCAGGAAATCGGCCACGCTCGGCGATGGCGCGATCCATCACTACATGGCCGTCAAGCACACCACGCAGAATGTCTGCAACGGGTTCATCCATGTCAGAACCGGCGACGAGCACGGTAAAAACAGCTGTAATATCGCCGCTACCGTCGGCGCCGGGCCCAGCACGTTCGGCTAATGACATGATGGTATGCGAGGTGGAGGGAGGGAAGCCACGCAAGCTCCCCTGCTCACCCGCGGCAAGTGCTACCTCTCGGTGCGCTTCGGCAAATCGCGTAATGCTGTCAGCCAACAAGAGTACGTGCAGGCCTTGATCGCGAAAGTGCTCTGCCACGGCCATGGCTGTCCACATGCAGCGGCGACGCACCAAGGGCGATTGGTCAGATGTTGCAGTTACGACCACGGCGCGTGCCATGCCCTGCGGGCCCAAGACCCGTTCGGTAAACTCTCGCAATTCCCGACCACGTTCGCCAACAAGGGCGATGACAACCACGTCAGCAGCCACGCCGCGTGCAAATTTTCCCAACAATGATGACTTGCCCACACCGGAGCCTGCAAAGAGGCCAATGCGCTGACCACGGACCAATGGCAGAAGCGTGTTGAACACGGCGGTTCCTGTTTCGAGCCGCTCACCCAAGGCGCGCCTTTCGGCGGGTGGGGGCGGCGCTGCGCGCAGTGCTTTGGCCGTTGGCCCGGGTAAAAGTGGGTGGCCATCGATGGGCTGACCGAAGGGATCGATGATTCGCCCAATCCAGCTGTTGTCTGGCGAGATTTCTGCGCGACCGGCCATTTCTACGGAATCGTTGATTGCCAAACCATCGCTCGACCCATCGGGCAAAATGGTTGTCCCGTCTTTTGACAGCCTCAGCACCTCGCCCCCGATTGTCGCGGATTTACCATGGATCGTGACGCGGTCACCAAGGCTAAGCCCTTGAGAAAGGCCGGAAACACGCAGCGTTCCGCCGGTCAGTTCAGCGATACGACCAAAACGTTTGGTCAACGGGATCTGCGAAACACGGGCGCGCAGGCTATCAAAAATTTCGGACATTCGGTTCCCTTTCTGTTCACGCTTACTCTTTCTAAAGGAATCACCGTTAAGCCTTAGTGAACTGTCCTCGAGGGAGAAGCCCCGATGTTCGAAAAACTGGAAATTATCAGAATGGCGCAAGCTTTGGCGACCCACGCAGGAACGCGTATGGGCGCCATCGCACAGAATGTGGCGCATGCTGACAGCCCTGGCTATAAGGCCCGAGATCTGCCGGATTTTGCGACGACATATGCAGATCAATATGACGAAAACCTGCGTATTACGCGGGCCGGTCACCTTGGCGCAGCTGGCGCGGCACCGCTAGAGGCCGTTGTTCAGCGTGGCGGCGATGCACCCAATGGCAACTCGGTTTCGCTGGAAGCAGAAATGGTGAAGGCCGCAGAAGTGCGCCAACAACATGATATGGCGCTTTCCATTTACCGCAGCTCGGCTGACATGGTGAAATTGGCACTTGGGCGGGGGCGGTAAGCGATGACCGACCTGATCAAAAGCCTCGCTATCGCGGCCTCTGGAATGGAGGCGCAAGCGCAGCGACTGCAGCATGTATCCGAAAATATCGCGAACGTAGATACCCCCGGATATCACCGCAAAACCATCAGCTTTCGGGATGCTGTTGATGGCGGCGTGACCCCCGGTCCTGTGCGACTTGACCGCAGCGAGTTGACTCAAATCTATGATCCCGGCCACCCGCTGGCAGATGAATCCGGTCACTACGACGGCTCGAATGTCGATCTGGTGATCGAAATTGCTGACGCGCGCGAAGCGCAGCGTAGCTATGAGGCGAACCTCAGACTCTTTGATCAGGCGCGTCAAATGACGCAGAGCCTGTTCGAAATTTTGCGCAGATAAAGGAGATCCAGAATGGATATTAGAACGTCGATTGCCGCCCAAACTTACGCGCAGGCCCGTCAGGCTGCGGCTCCTGAGCCCAAGTCTGACGATGCTGCGGCAGGGTTTTCAAAACTTGCCGAAAGCTTTGCCAATACTTTGGCGGCGGGTGAGGCCACGGCCAAGGCCGCGATGGTGGGGGATGCGGATCCGCATGCATTGGTTCAGGCCCTTTCTGCCTCGGAAACCGCGATCGAGACGGTGGTGACTGTGCGTGACAAGGTTGTCGAGGCCTATCAGGAAATTCTGAGGATGCCCGTATGAGCGAGAGCCTGATCTTTGATACCCTGAGGCAGGCGCTCTGGATCGCAGTGATGATTTCGGCGCCGCTGCTGACGGTTGCCTTGATTGCGGGTGTGACTGTTGGCCTGTTTCAGGCCCTCACCTCGGTGCAGGAAATGACTTTGACCTTTGTTCCGAAAGTCGGGGCAATGCTGATCGTTTTTTGGGTCTTGATGAGCTATATGACATCGACCCTGCTGAGTTTCTTTACCGACCGCATAATTCCTTTGATCGCAGGGGGGCAATGATGGAAGGCGGAATCTACACAGCCTTGACGCGCCAATCGGGCCTGATGCGCGAAATGCAGGTGGTGGCTCATAATATCGCGAATATCTCGACCACCGGATTTCGGCGCGAGGGGGTAATTTTTTCCGAGTATGTTCAACGTGTTGAAGATGGTCCATCGCTTTCGATGGCGACAGGCGACACGCGGCATATGGATTTGCGCCAGGCGGGTTTGACCCAGACTGGCGGCACGTTTGATTTTGCCATTCAAGGTGAAGGATTTTTCTTGGTTGAGACGCCGCAAGGCCAAGCCCTGACCCGCGCAGGCGGTTTTACACCGAATGCTGAAGGCGAACTTGTGAACGCTGATGGCTACCGTCTGCTTGATGCAGGCGGCGCACCGGTTTTCGTGCCGCCGGACGTAAGTGGCATCGCACTTTCTACAGACGGAACGCTTTCGGGGAATGGCCAGCCGATTGCGCAACTGGGTCTTTGGCAACCAGGGGATCCGCTGCAAATGACCCATGCGGGCGGCACGATATTTAACAGTAGCTCCGTGGTCCCGACAGAGGGCGCGACAATCCTTCAGGGCTTTTTAGAGGAGAGCAACGTCAATCCAATCTCGGAAATCGCGCGGATGATCGAAGTGCAGCGCGCCTATGAGATGGGGCAGGGCTTTCTTGAAAAAGAAGATGAACGCATGCGCGGTCTTATCCAAACACTTGGCCGATAGGAGAATAAGATGAAAGCACTGCAAATCGCGGCAAGCGGCATGGCTGCGCAGCAAATGCGGGTGGATGTTGTGTCCAACAATCTCGCGAATATGTCGACGACAGGCTATAATACGCGCCGCGCCGAGTTCGCCGATCTACATTACCAACAGCTTTCACGGCCGGGCACCGTCTCTGCCCAGAACGGGGCGATGCTGCCAACCGGGGTGCAGTTGGGGCTTGGTGTTCGGGCTTCTTCGGTTTCTGTCGTACTTGCGCAAGGGCCGCTGTCGGCAACGGGGGGTGATCTTGATGTCGCGATCGAGGGGAAGGGTTATCTTGAGGTGACCTTGCCATCCGGGGCAACGGCTTATACGCGCGACGGGGGGCTGAAACGCACCGGTGATGGCCTGATTGTCAACGCTGACGGTTACCAAGTGAACCCCGGTATCACAATTCCCTCTGATGCAACCAGTGTATCGATAAATGCGGATGGCGAAGTTTACGCTTATTTCAGCAATCAGGTGCTACCTCAGCTTTTGGGGCAGTTTTCGCTGACCGGTTTCACAAATGACAAAGGGCTGGAGGCGATGGGTTCCAACCTCTTCCTGGAGTCTCCGGCCTCGGGTCCACCTTTGCAGGGGACTGCAGGCCAAGCTGGTTTGGGGACTTTGCGCCAAGGGTATCTCGAGGAAAGCTCGGTAGATGCAGTCAGGGAGGTTACCGAGCTTATCAAGGCGCAGCGGGGGTATGAGCTGAATGCCAAGGTCATTACGGCTGCCGATCAGATGTTGTCGGCAACGACGCAGTTGCGCTGATGCTAAAGATTGTCACCCTATTAGTACTTTGGGGCTCGCCGATGTTAGCCGAGAGCCTGACCGTCACGCGCGTCATTCGTGCGCAGACGCTGCTTACAGAAACAGATGTTACGGTGATCGGGGCGGCCATTCCAGGGGCGCTGATTGATCCGGTTGAGGCAGTCGGGCTTGAGGCGCGGGTGACACTTTACCCTGGCCGACCGATTCACAGAAATGATCTCGGGCCACCCGCATTGGTAGATCGCAACCAAATTGTCACCTTGGTTTATAATCTGGGTGGTCTGGAAATTACGACCGAAGGAAGGGCGCTGGATCGTGGCGGCCTAGGCGATGTTGTCGGTGTAATGAACTTGTCTTCCCGCAAAACAGTTACAGGGCAACTGGCCGAAGATGGTTTTGTTTATGTCGGGCCAAACCCTTAGAGGATAAGAATTTATGCGCGTTTTTATATTGGCTTTGCTATTGACGTCGGCCTGTTCGAAATTGAGCGAGGTTGGAAAAGAACCCTCTTTTTCGCAGGTTGAAGGCAGCTATCAGCATCACGCGATGTACACGACCCCTATGCCGGAATTCGCGGAGCCGACAGGCCCAACAGAAGCGTCATCACTGTGGACTGCGAAAAGCGGGTCTTTATTCGGTGACCGGCGCGCGGGGCAACGAGGGGATATTTTAACAGTTGTCATCGAGATAAATGACAAGGCGGAAATTTCCAATTCGTCCGGCAGAAGCCGGAGCGGATCGCAATCAATGGCGATTCCGTCCTTGTTTGGCATTCCGCAACGTTTGAACAAAAAGCTGCCGACTGGGGCCAGCATGGATGACGCCGTTTCAACGTCGTCGGATTCGGCGTTTGCGGGGCAAGGTTCGGTAAAGCGCAACGAAAAGTTAACCTTACGTGTTGCCGCGACCGTTGTTGAAGAGTTGCCGAATGGCGTTTTGCGTATTGAGGGACAGCAGGAGGTGCGTGTGAATTTTGAGCTTAGAGAGCTGATTGTGACGGGCTATGTTCGGCCGACGGACATTTCACGTCAGAATGAAATTACCTATGACCGGATCGCAGGCGCCCGCATTTCCTATGGCGGCAGGGGGCAGATCTCGGATGTGCAGCAGCCAAGATACGGCCAGCAAATCGCTGAAACAGTATTGCCGTTTTGACCGCCATGAAAGCCAAAATTCTTCCGATCATACTTGCGATTCTTGGGCTTGCACTGGGCATTGGTGGCGGCATGTTTTTGAAGCCAACGGCCGAGACTGCAGAGTCAGAGATGGCCCAAACGGTCGAGGCGCCAATTCTCACAGAGTTTTTAAAGCTGAACAATCAGTTCGTTATACCTGTTGTCGAACAAGGGCGCGTGACATCCTTGGTCATTATGTCGCTAAGCCTGGAGGTGACGATTGGCACCTCTGAAAGCATTTATGCACGCGAGCCTAAGCTACGCGATGCAATGCTTCAGGTTATGTTTGACCATGCGAACGCAGGCGGATTTAACGGCGTGTTCACAGATGGCGCCAATCTGGTGTTTCTGCGGAAAGCCCTCTTGGAGGTGTCGCAAAAGATTATCGGCGTTGAAGTGAAAGATGTGCTTATATCCGACATTTCGCGGCAAGATAGTTAGGTATCGGTGTTTATGGAACTCCGGCGTGAAACTTTGAGGCGTTCTATCATGATCCCGAGCTATACCCTGCCAGAGGCCGCATCGATGGGTGAAAAGCCTGTGGCTGTTTTGGATCGCCGCCTCTCAATTTTGATGGGCTTTGTGCATGTCTTGGAGGCTATAAAGCTGGGTGTTATTCACCGTTTGTTGACGTTTTTCCAAGGAGGCCAGACAGCCGATAAGATGAAAACGACAAGAAATCCGGAAAGGTCGCGGATGTGTTGATGTCTTTTTGCATCTGTCAGGGCGGGGGTTTATTTGCAGTGGGTTGGAGCAGGAGCTTGCCAACCATGTGTGACCCAAAACCACCGCTTTCGGTTTGTCATACCCTTTTGGGGCGGGTTGGCACCGCCAAGTCGACCGCTGATGTGCAAAATGATGGCGCCAGCAATGGGCCGTAGCCGGGCGCATCCACTCTACGGACTCGGCCTTGTTTTGGCAGGGCGAAATTGTCAGCAATTTCACGCTGGCGGCAGGACGCGTGCTGATAGCGGGTCCGCGATTTACGGCGCCAAATGGTGCTTGGATCGCTTGCTGTCGTTGGTAAGTCGGAGGCGGAAAACCAAGGCGCACCCGGAAAAAAGCGGTTTCCGGGTGCGCGTCAACTTAGTCGCGCAGCAAGTCGTTGATCGATGTTTTGGAGCGGGTCTTTGCGTCAACCTTTTTCACGATCACCGCGCAATAGAGGTTGATCCCGTTTTTCGATGGCATAGACCCTGCCACGACGACAGAACCTGCGGGGACTTCGCCATACATCACTTCGCCGGTTTCACGGTCAACGATCTTGGTCGATTGGCCGATGAACACACCCATCCCCAGCACCGAACCTTCGCGGACGATACAACCTTCAACCACTTCGGAGCGCGCGCCGATAAAGCAATTGTCCTCGATAATGGTCGGACCGGCCTGCATCGGTTCCAGCACGCCGCCAATGCCGACGCCGCCCGAAAGATGCACGTTCTTACCGATTTGGGCGCAAGAGCCAACCGTGGCCCATCCGTCAACCATAGAGCCTTCATCCACATAGGCACCGATATTTACAAAGGACGGCATCAGAACCACGCCCGGCGCGATATAAGCCGAGCGGCGCACAATCGACCCCGGCACGGCGCGAAAACCGGCGCGGCGCCAATCGGCCTCGGTCCAGCCTTGGAATTTCGATGGCACTTTATCCCACCAGTTGCTGCCGCCGTTAGAGCCGGAAATTTCATGCATATCGGTCAAACGAAATGACAACAGTACGGCTTTCTTGGCCCATTGGTTCACATGCCAATCCGACCCGCGTTTTTCGGCAACCCGCAAGCTGCCGCTATCCAGCGCAGTCAAGGTTGTTTCAATTGCGTCCCGGGTCTCGCCTTTGGTGGCGGGAGAGATCGTGTCGCGTGCGTCCCAGGCGGCTTCAATTGCGGTCTCAAGGGCGGCATTGCTCATGTCATATTCCTTTGCGGTGGTCAGGCTTGCCCCAAGGCTATAGACGTTGTGCATACGTCACGCAATTGCAGACCAAGACCAGACCAGGGAAACATGATGAAAGACGATGCTCGTAAACACCCGTTTCGTGACAGCCAGCAAGATGTGCAGGCCGCACGCCATATTCCGGATACGCCGCAAACGCGGGCACCCGCGTATCGGCTGGCGTTCAACGACAATGATTTCATGTGCCGCGAAGAACTGCGCCCCGTGCGTTTGCAGTTGGAATTGCTAAAGCCGCAGTTGGTAATGGATGAACGCGGGATTGAAAGCACGATTGTGTTGTTTGGTGGGGCGCGGATTCCTGACCCGGCCAAGAAAGACAAGGCGCGCACGAAAACGCTGGCCAATTTGTCGAAGTATTATGCCGAGGCGCAGAAATTTGCCTTTGTCATGACTGAACGGTCGATGGCGAGCTATGGCCGCGAGAACGTGATTGTGACGGGCGGCGGCCCCGGTGTGATGGAAGCGGGAAACCGTGGTGCAGATGAGGCAGGCGGGCAGAGTATTGGCCTGAACATCGTGCTGCCGCATGAACAAGCCCCAAACGAATATGTGACGCCTGATCTGAGCTTTAATTTCCATTATTTTGCGATCCGCAAAATGCATTTCCTGATGCGTGCGGCGGCGATTTGTGTGTTTCCCGGCGGTTTTGGTACGCTGGATGAGATGTTTGAAAGCTTGACGCTGATTCAGACGGGCCGGATGAAGCCCGTGCCGTTCTTGTTGTTTGGCAAGGCATTTTGGGAAAAGATCATCAATTGGGAAGCGTTGGCCGAGGCAGGTACGATTTCGGCAGATGATCTAAAACTATTCCGGTTCGTCGAGACAGCAGAAGAGGCTATTGCAGTGATCGACAGCTGGCCCAAACCGTAGAGGGTTGGCACCTTGCGGGCCCATATAGAGCCTTGGACAAAGCAGTCTTTTGGCGATAACAAAGACTTTAACGCATAACTGAAAAGGCAAATCGCTGGTGACCCATCCAACCCGCCCCGACATTCGCCGTACGCTAACCCTTCGCGATGTCTCTGAGGCGTCGGGGGTATCTGAAATGACGGTGAGCCGCGTATTGCGCAGTCGGGGCGATGTATCGGCAGCCACGCGCGAAAGGGTTTTGGCAGCAGCGCGGCAGTTGGGCTATGTGCCGAACAAGATTGCGGGCGCGTTGGCGAGCCAGCGGGTCAACCTTGTTGCGGTCATTATTCCGTCATTGTCGAACATGGTTTACCCTGAGGTGATGACCGGCATCAGCACGGTATTGGAGGACACGGGCCTGCAGCCTGTTGTCGGCGTTACGCATTATCTGCCCGAGCGCGAAGAATCTGTGTTGTATGAAATGCTGTCCTGGCGGCCTTCGGGGGTTATTTTGGCCGGGCTGGAGCATAGCGATGCAGCGCGTGCCATGTTGGGGAACGCGGGGATCCCGATTGTTGAAGTTATGGATGTGGATGGCGATCCTGTGGATTCCGTTGTCGGCATTTCGCACCGCCGCGCGGGCTTGAAAATGGCTGAGGCCATTTTGGCGGCCGGTTACAAAAAGATCGGATTTTTGGGCACGATGATGCCCTATGACCACCGCGCCAGAAAGCGGTTGGAGGGGCTGGAGGAAGGCCTAGCTGCTGCGGGTATGCAGCTTGCGGATCGCGAATTCTACTCGGGCGGGTCGGCCTTGCTGAAGGGGCGCGAAATGACCGAGGCGATTTTGAAACGCAGCCCTGACTTGGATTTTCTTTATTATTCCAATGATATGATCGGGGCGGGCGGGCTGCTGTATTGTCTTGAAAAAGGCATTGATGTGCCAAATGCGTTGGGGCTTGCCGGTTTTAACGGGGTTGAGCTGTTGGACGGATTGCCGCGGCGTTTGGCGACGATGGATGCCTGCCGCCTGGAAATTGGCCGGACGGCAGCGCAAATTATTGCTGGCTTGCATCCGAGTGGGTTGGTTGGTGGCGAGCGCGTTGAGTTGTCACCAAAGCTTGATTTGGGCGATACGGTCCGCCAATAAGGCCTGCTGCCGGCGCAAGCGGGGGGCTGTCTGCCCCCCGACGCGGCATTGGCGTTGCCAATTCCGCCCCCCCGAGGATATTTCTGGATAGATGATAGGGTTAGGCCAAGAGTGTTGTCGCCGAAACGCCGGTGATCTGTGCCATGATGATTTGGCCTTCTGGGCGATCGGTGGTGAACTGAACCTCGGTAAATTGTTCGGTGCGGCCCATGCGTGGGCTTTCCATGAGAATTTGATGCTTTTTGTCGATTTGCGCGGCAAGGTGCTTTTGTAGCGCTGCATCGCCCATGGCGCGCAGACGTGCCGCGCGGGATTTGATTTCGGGGCCTTTTACGGCGGGCATGCGGGCGGCAGGGGTGCCTTTGCGGGCGCTGTAGGGGAAAACGTGCAGAAACGTCAGGTCGCAATCGGTGACCAGTTTCAGCGAATTGGCGAACATCTCTTCAGTCTCGGTCGGGAAGCCGGCGATGATATCTGCACCGAAGATCATGTCGGGGCGCAGTTTGCGGGCCTCTTCACAAAAGGCGATGGCATCGTCACGCAGATGGCGCCGTTTCATGCGCTTTAGAATCATGTCATCGCCGGCCTGAAGGCTGAGGTGGAGATGGGGCATCAGCCGTGGTTCGGTTGCGATGGCTTGCATAAGGTTTTCATCGGCCTCGATCGAATCAATCGAGCTGATGCGCAGGCGGGGCAAATCGGGGATGAGGCGCAGGATGCGCATGACCAGATCGCCGAGGCGCGGGGTGGCGGGCAGGTCGGCGCCCCAAGAGGTGAGATCGACGCCGGTGAGCACGACCTCTTGAAAGCCCTTATCGACCAAACGCTTGATCTGTTCGATCACCACGCCGGCGGGTACCGAGCGGGAATTGCCGCGGCCGTAGGGGATGATGCAAAAGGTGCAGCGGTGGTCGCAGCCGTTTTGCACCTGCACATAGGCGCGATGGCGGCCGAACCCGTCAATCAGGTGGCCTGCGGTTTCGCGTACCGACATGATGTCATCGACCATCACTTTTTCGGTTTCGCCAATCAGGTCTGGCGCGCGCAGGGTGGCCCAGGTTTCGGGCAGCATTTTTTCGGTGTTGCCGATGACGCGCGTTACCTCGGGCATGGTGGCGAAGGTTTCGGGCTCGGTTTGCGCCGCGCAGCCGGTGACGATAACCGCAGCGCCCGGGTTTTCACGTGCGAGTTTGCGGATTTCCTGTTTGGCTTTGCGCACGGCCTCGGCTGTGACGGCGCAGGTGTTGACCACGACCGCGCCGGACAGGCCTGCGCTTGCGGCCAGTTCTTTCATGGCCTCGGTTTCATAGGCGTTCAGACGGCAGCCCAAGGTGGAAAAGATGGGGGCTGTCATTGGTTGGCGGCCAGAAATTCAGATGAAAGCACGCCTTCGAACACATAGGCCACAGGCCCAGTCATCCAGACGCCATCGTCGCGCCAGTCTATTTCCAAGGTGCCGCCATCAACATCCAGCCGCACTTTGCGCCCTGTCAGGCCGCGCAAATGGGCGGCAACGGCAACTGCGCAAGCGCCTGAGCCGCAAGCCAGCGTAATGCCTGCGCCACGTTCCCACACCCGCATGCGCAGGTGATCCGGGGCGATAAGGGACGCAAATTCGACGTTGGTTTTTTGCGGGAACAGCGGGTCGGTTTCAAACTTGGGGCCGAGAGTGGTGAGCGGTACAGCCTCGGCATCGGGCACGAAGAATATGCAATGCGGGTTGCCCATGCCAACGCCCGCAGGGTCGCCATCAAGCGGCAGATGCAATGGATCAACGGCATGCGATAGCGGAATATCGGCCCAGTCGCACTGGGGGTGGCCCATATTTACCGAGACCATACCATCTGCTTTGCGGGCCGACAGGCTGCCGCGCGTGGTTAGCAAGCTGATGCCATCCTGCCCGGTTTGGCGCATGACCAGATCCGAAACGCAGCGGGTCGCGTTGCCGCAGGCGCCGGCGCGGCTGCCATCAGAGTTCCAGAAATCCAGGGTGAAATCGGCCCCATCGGCATCGCGAATCTCGGCCAGCTGGTCAAAACCCACGCCGCGATTGCGATCGCCCAAGGCGCGGGCAAGCGCAGGTGTGACCACCGCCCCGCGCCCGCGCGAGTCGATTACGACGAAATCATTGCCAAGCCCGTGCATTTTCAGAAAGGCGAGACCGAGGGGAGAAGTGTTCTGTTTCATTCCGCGCATATACGCCCCTGTGAAAGTTTTTGCTAGAGAGTCGTAAATATTGCTTTTTAGCGCTTGACCCCCAGCGCCAGAGTTTCTAGTTAGCACCCAACGTGGGCCGGTAGCTCAGCTGGTAGAGCAACTGACTTTTAATCAGTAGGTCTCGGGTTCGGATCCCGACCGGCTCACCATTTTATCTTTGTGCTTCTGTGGCGTAGCCAAGAAGGCGGGATAAAATGGTGCCCACCGTTACTTTCACTTTGGTATGGTTGCACGATGAGTGTGATGAATTGGGTTGTTTGACCCTTGCGCCATGCAGTCGGGCGCACGCGCCAGAGCCTGGTTTCCGGTCGTCACTAAGTTATAACGCTGTAATCGCCGCGAATTATTGCTGCATGACATAGGTGCCGGGCGCATCGCAAAGAGGGGCGTGGCCTGTGGCACCCATTTGCGGCGGTTTGACCGGCTTGCCCGAGATTTTTTCCAACCATGCTGCAAGTGCAGGCCACCATGAGCCGTCAATTGGGGCAGTTTCCGCCAGCCAGCTATCCGGGTCTTTGTATGGGGCGTCTTTGGATTTGCTGTGCAGGCGGAAATGGCGGTGCGGGTGGTCTGGTTCTGACACGATGCCTGCGTTATGGCCGCCGCTGGTAAGCACAAAAGTGACGTCTGTGTCAGATAACAGGTTGAATTTATAGACGGAATGCCATGGGGCAACATGGTCGCGCTCGGTCCCGACCATAAACACCGGTACGCGGATATCGGAAATGGCGACAGGCCTGTCGCCAACCAAATACCGCCCTTCGGCCAGATCATTTTTCAAGAACAGGCTGCGCAGATATTCAGAGTGCATGCGATAAGGCATACGTGTTGCGTCGGTGTTCCACGCCATGAGGTCGGTCATCTCGGACCGCTCGCCCATCAGGTAGTCGTGAATCACCCGCGACCAAATCAGGTCATTCGAGCGCAAAAGCTGGAACGCGCCGGCCATTTGGGTGCTGTCCAGATAGCCTTTGTCCCACATCATATCCTCAAGATAGGCAAGCTGGCTGTCATTGATGAACAGTGTAAGCTCGCCCGCCTCGGTGAAATCGACTTGCGCGGCCAGCAGGGTCAGGGTTTTCAAGCGCGCATCGCCGTCGCGGGCCATGGTTGCGGCGGCAATTGAAAGCAATGTCCCGCCAAGGCAATAGCCCATTGCGTGAATTTTCTGACCTTTGGTGATCGTGTCGATAACCGAGACCGCGTCCCTGATTCCATAGGACAGATAATCGTCCATCCCCAGATCGCGATCCTCTGCATCGGGGTTTTTCCACGAGATCATAAAAACGGTAAACCCTTGCGCCGTCAGATAGCGCACCAGCGAGTTTTGTTGGCTGAGATCAAGGATGTAGTATTTCATGATCCATGCCGGCACGATCAGGATTGGTTCGGGCCGGACGGTTTCGGTGGTTGGCGCGTATTGGATCAGCTCGATCAACCGGTTGCGAAACACCACCTTGCCCGGCGTGGTTGCCAAATTGCGGCCCACAGCAAACGCCTCGGCGCCCACGGGTTTTTGGCCAGCATTGGCGCGGGTTGTATCCTCGATAAAATTTTGCCAGCCGCGCATCAGATTCATGCCGCCTTGGGCCATGGTTTTGGCCAGCACCTCGGGGTTGGTCAGTGGGAAGTTCGAGGGCGAAAAGACATCAAGTATCTGCCGTGCGGTAAAGGTGACGACATCTTCGTGTTGGCGGGTCACGCCTTCGACGTCGGTTGTTGCATTGTGCCACCATTGTTGGTTCAGCAAAAACGCCTGCGACATCACGTTAAATGGCCAGTTCTGCCAGTGTTCGCCCTGAAAGCGGTTGTCTTGGGGCAGGGGGGTGATGCAGGTCGCGCCAGATTTGGCATCGCGCGCACAGCCCGATGCGTAATTGGCGAAGCGCATGGTTTTTTTGACAGCCTTTTCCAGCAATTCCAGTTGTTTGCCGGGAGAGGCCGTAAGGTGAAGTGCCCAATCTGAATAGGCAGAGGCAAGTGCGATGGGTGACAGCCCGCCGGTAAACCGCGCTTGCATGGCTTTCAACCTTTTGTCCAAGCCTTGCTCGATGCTGATAGATGGCTGACGCTTGGGTACAAGCATTGCCGAAGGGCTTGGCCAGACGGTGTCGGGTATCGGGTTGAGGCTTTCGACAGCTTTGGTTTCATGTGCCATCCTGCGGCTCTTTCTGCTGTGTTCCAGTGCTGCGGGCAGTATAGAGCGTTGAAATATCTGTGAGGTTGATCTCAATCAACTTTGTCATCGGCCAAGGGCCTTAGAATTGGCGCAAGTGGGCCTGCAACGCCCTGCGTGTTCTGAGGAATTGATGACCGCACAAACACAGCCAGAGCTAGACCGGACCACCGATGGCCGCATCTGTGCCATTCGCGGTGGCGTTGTGGATGTGGCTTTTGACGGCGTGGTGCCGCGCATCCATGATTTGCTATTTGCGGGAAAGGTCGCACTTGAGGTGACTGGTTTGGTCGGGCGTGGCGTGGTGCGGGCAATGGCCTTGGCACCGGTGCGCGGATTGGGGCTGGGGATGGCGGTCTCGGCCACCGGTGGGCCGATCAAGGTACCTGTGGGCGAGGCCGTGTTGGGCCGGATGCTGGATGTGTTTGGTGCGCCGATTGATGGCCGCCCTGCGCCTGTGGCGGTTGAGCGGCGCTCGATCCACCGCGCGCCACCGAAGTTGAGCGAGCGTGTGCTGCATTCGCAGATGCTTGAAACGGGGATCAAGGCGATTGACCTTTTGTCGCCGATTGAGCGGGGCGGCAAAACGGGGCTGTTTGGCGGCGCGGGTGTGGGCAAAACCGTGTTGATCACCGAGTTGATCAACAACACCGTGCAGCACCACAACGGTGTCAGCCTGTTTTGCGGCATCGGCGAACGTTCACGCGAGGCCGAGGAGCTGTACCGCGAGATGGGCGAGGCCGGTGTGCGCGACAAAACCGTGATGCTGTTTGGCCAGATGAATGAGGCCCCCGGCGTGCGGTTCCTGATCGGCAACACGGCATTGACGATGGCCGAGTATTTTCGCGATGACAAAGGGCAGGATGTGTTGTTGTTGATCGACAATGTTTTCCGCTTTGTGCAGGCGGGGTCCGAGGTGTCTGGCCTGATGGGGCGGATGCCCAGCCGTGTGGGCTATCAGCCGACCTTGGCCACCGAACTGGCGGGGTTTGAGGAGCGGATTACCTCAACCAAGCGCGGGGCGATTACGTCGATTCAGGCGGTCTATGTGCCTGCCGATGATTTTACCGACCCGGCGGCGGCGCATATTTTTTCGCATCTCTCGGCCTCGGTGGTGTTGTCGCGCAAACGCGCGAGTGAGGGGCTTTATCCGGCGGTGGACCCGCTTGCGTCAGCCTCGGTGATGTTGACGCCTTCGGTTGTCGGGCAACGGCATTATGATATTGCCCGCGCCGTGCGACGTACGCTGGCCGAGTATGAAGAACTGCGCGATATTATCGCCATGCTGGGGCTGGAAGAGCTGTCTTCGGCTGACCGTGCCACCGTAGCGCGGGCGCGGCGGCTGGAACGATTCTTGACGCAACCTTTTGTGACGACAGGCTCTTTCAGTGGGGTCGCGGGCAAAATGGTGCCGATTGCGGACACGCTGGACGGTTGCGAAACGATTTTATCTCAGACCGTATTCGATTTGCCCGAAAGCGCCTATTACATGATCGGCGGTTTGGCCGACCTTGGGGCCGCGATATGAGCATGGCCGCAGAAATGACGGTGACCCTGCGGTTGCCAACAGCCACCTTGTTTGAAGGCAATGCCTTGCGGTTGACGGCCGTGGCGCCCAATGGGGCCTTTGGGATTTTGCCGAACCACGTGGATTTTGTGACCGCCCTAGTGCCGTCTGTGATGACCTTGCAATTGGTGGACGGACGCGAAGAGATCTTTGGCATTGACGAAGGGACGCTGGTTAAAAAGGGCCATTCGGTCAGCATTGCCGCGCTGCGCGGGGTGCGGGGCAAGGATTTGGCCAGTCTGAAAGCCACGGTCGCGGCACGGTTTATCCAGATGGATGAAGAGGAACGTCAGGCGCGGTCGGCCCTATCGCGGCTGGAGGCCGATATGGTGAGGCGCTTTGCCGAATTGAAACGGCCGCAGCCATGACACCAAAAACTGACAAGCCAAAGCCCGATAAACCCAGCGAAGATATCGCCCGCCATGCTGCGCGGATGCAGGCCAAGCGCGATAACCCGGGGCCTAGCCCTTTGCGCGGGATTGGCATGTTTGGCGCGATTGGTTGGTCGATTGTGGTGCCAACCGTCGGCGGTGCGTTCTTGGGCCATTGGCTGGACCGCGTGGCACCGCAGGGGTTTTCCTGGACCATCGCCTTGATCTTGGGCGGTGTGGTGCTGGGGGCGATATTGGCGGCGGGCTGGATTAACAAGGAAGGAGGCGGCAAATGATTGCGATTGACTGGA
The DNA here is from genome assembly GCF_001202035.1 of Pseudorhodobacter wandonensis. Taxonomy (GTDB): domain Bacteria; phylum Pseudomonadota; class Alphaproteobacteria; order Rhodobacterales; family Rhodobacteraceae; genus Pseudorhodobacter; species Pseudorhodobacter wandonensis. The sequence goes on from NZ_LGHT01000044.1 coordinate 357,509, forward strand.
CCGTTTTGATGATCGGCGCGGCGATTGGCGGCGTGGCAAGTGGCGCTTTCTTTGCCGGTTTGGCCCATGGAATGCGGCTTGCTTTGCGCAGTGCCGCACCGGTTAAGGTTTTGGCGCTAAGTGCCGTGTTGCGTATTGCGGCGCTGCTGGCCTTGGGCTGGGTGGTTGTGGTGCAAGCGGGGCCCTGGGCGGGTATGGGATATGCCTTGGCCTTTATGGCTATGCGGTTGCTTGCCACCACCTACATGCGCGTCGGGGCATCTGGGCGGGGGGCAAAATGACGCTTTCACCTGACACAATCGTCATGTTCACCCTTTGGGGTATTCCGATCAACGCAACGATCTTTTTCACTTGGGTTGTGACGGGGGTGCTGTCGGTTTTGTCGATGCTGATCACCCGCAACCTGCGCCCGGATGTGCCGCCAAACCGGTGGCGCACGATGTTAGAGGTGATCGTCCAAGGCATCCAAGGCCAGATAGCGGAAATCACCGAAGGCCCGTCGCGCCATTTGCTGTATTTCGCGGGCACGCTGTTTTTGTTCGTGGCCGTTTCCAACCTGTTGCTGGTGATACCGGGGTTTGAGCCGCCGACATCATCGCTTTCCACCACGACCGCACTGGCGATTTCGGTGCTGATTGCGGTGCCGATGTTTGGCGTGGCCAGTCGCGGGCTTGGCGGTTACTTGAAAACCTATCTTGAGCCGTCGTTTATCATGTTGCCCTTCAACATTATTTCCGAGTTCTCGCGCGGTATTTCGCTGGCGATCCGTCTTTATGGCAACATGATGAGCGGGGCTGTTATCGCCGCTATCTTGCTTGGTGTTGCGCCGTTTTTCTTTCCGGTGGTGATGGATATGCTGGGGCTGCTGACCGGCCTGATTCAGGCCTATATCTTTGCGATTTTGGCCACAGTTTACATTTCCAGCGCCATTGCGACCCCATCATCAAGCCAATCTGAAAAGGACTTGCCATGACTGACCTTGGCCTTATTGCCGCTATTTCCATTTTCACGGCGGGGCTGACCGTTGCCTTTGGCGCCATCGGGCCTGCCCTTGGCGAAGGGCGTGCGGCCTCGACAGCGCTAAGCGCGATTGCACAGCAACCGGATGCGGCCTCGACCATTTCGCGCACGTTGTTTGTCAGCCTTGCGATGATCGAATCTACGGCGATCTATTGCTTTGTGGTTGCGATGATCCTGATTTTTGCCAATCCGTTCTGGACGGCGGCGGTTGAGGCGGCAAAGGTTGCGGGTAGCTAGATCATGTCTATCGACTGGATTACCGTTGCGGCCCAGATTGCTAATTTCTTGGTGCTGGTCTGGCTGTTGAAACGGTTTTTGTACCGGCCCATTCTGGATGGCATTGACGCGCGCGAGGCCGAGATTGCAGCGCGCATGGACCGTGCTGTTGCCGCCAAAGCCAAAGCAGAAGCTGTTGAGGCGGCGTTTGTTGAAAAGACGCGGGCGCTGAACGTTGCGCAATCTGGAATCGAGGAAAACATGCGCAAGGCGGCCGAGGCGCAGCGCGATGCGTTGTTGGCCGAGGCGCAGCAGCGGATGGAGAAAGACCACGCCAATTGGCAGGCGCATCAGGCTGACGAGGCGCGCGCCTATGCGGCCAGCCTGCATAATGCGGGGGCCACGGCCTTGTTGCAGGTGGCACGCAGGGTGCTGACCGACCTAGCGGATGAAACGCTAGAGGCGCGCATGGCGCTGCATTTGATGCATAAAATCCAGCCGATGATTGCCGATATGGGCCGCGCCATCGGGCACGCGAAAACGGCGGTTTTGACCAGTCGTGACCCGATGTCACCCGCGGCAGAAACCGCTGTGACAGCCGCGTTGCAGGTGCATTTCCCTGATATTCAGGTGCGTTTTGAAACTGATGCCGCACAGGCGCCCGGCCTGATGTTGCGCATGGGTGGCGCGCAAGTGGCGTGGACGGTGGATAGCTATATCGACGGGCTGGATGTTTTGGTTGCCGAGCAGCTAGCCCATGGACCCGCGCAGAAAGTGCAGTCGAAATGAGCCGCCACACAGACCAAGCCGTTGACGAAATGCTGAAGGTGTTGATGGACAGCGCGCCACCAGCGCCAAGCCTGAGCGCGATTGGGCAGGTGGCCGAGGTTGCCGACGGCATCGCCATTGTCACAGGGTTGGAGCGTGCGCTTTCGGATGAACTGCTGCGTTTTGACTGCGGCGTTCAGGGTATTGTGCTGGACCTTGAACCGGGGCGGCTGGGTGTGGTTTTGCTGGGCGCGTCCGACCGTGTGACCGTGGGCGAGGCTGTGATGCGCACGCATCAGGTGGTCAAAACCAAAGTGGGTGCAGCACTGTTGGGCCGCGTTGTCGATGCACTGGGCGACCCGCTGGATGACAAGGGGGTGATCAAGGCCGAAAGTATGCAGCCGGTTGAGGCGGAGGCGCCAAAGATCCTGGATCGCAGCGCAATTTCGCGGCCGTTGGCGACTGGGATCAAGGCGATTGATGCGGCGGTGCCAGTTGGTCTTGGCCAGCGGCAGCTGGTGATTGGTGACAGGCAGACGGGCAAGACCTCGCTCGCGGTTGATGCCATTCTGAACCAGAAAACGACAGATGTGATTTGCATTTATTGCGCCATTGGCCAGCGCGGTGATGCGGTGGCCAAGGTGATCGGCGCGGTGCATGACGGCGGCATGACGGCCCGAACCATCATCATGTCGGCAGGCGATGAAGAGGCGGCGGGTCTGGCCTATGTTGCACCCTATGCGGCGCTCACCATGGCCGAACATTTTGCGGGGCAGGGGCGTGATGTATTGGTGGTCTTGGATGACCTGACCCATCACGCGCGGTCGTATCGCGAGCTGTCTCTGCTATTGCGTCGGCCACCGGGGCGCGAGGCGTTTCCCGGTGATATTTTCTATATTCATGCAAGGCTGTTGGAACGCGCGGGGCAGTTTGCCGATGCTGCGGGGGGCGGATCAATCACGGTTTTGCCGATTGTCGAAACGCAGGCTGAAAATCTGTCGGCCTATATCCCGACCAACCTGATTTCTATTACCGACGGGCAGATTTACCTGTCGCCGCGTCTGGTGCGCAAAAACCAGTTTCCGGCGGTCGATCTGGGGGTGTCGGTGTCGCGCGTGGGTGGCAAGGCGCAAAACCGCGCGTTCCGGTCGGTGGCGGGCAATTTGCGCGTGACCCTTTCACAATTCGAAGAGTTGGAAGATTTCGCCCGTTTTGGCACGCGGCTGGATGATGCAACCCGCGCGCGGCTGATGCGGGGGGCGGCGGTGCGTGCATCCTTGCGGCAAGCCGAGCGTGACCCGATTTCGGCAGTCGAACAATTGGCTGTTTTGATCGCCGCGATGGAGGGCCAACTTGACGCGCTGGGCGAGGCCGACAGTTTTGCAGTGATGGAAGCTATCAGGGTGGGCGCGCGCGAACTGGGTGATGTTGCCAAGCAAATTGCGCAGAACGTGCCGTTGAGTGATGCGGCGCGGGCGCAGATGGTCGCGATAGGCGTGCAGGCCCGCAAAACGGTGGAGGCAGGCAATGGCGCAAACACTTGACGCCCTTGCGCGGCGCAGTGCCAGCATGAAAGGCATCCGCAGCGTTGTGCACACAATGAAAACCTTGTCCGTGATCAACGCGGCGCCCTATGAGCACGCCGCCCGCGCGATAGAGGCCTATCACGCCACAGTGCTGGACGGTCTGCACGCGTTTCTATCGCAGTCCGGTCCCCTTTCTGCAACCGGCAAAGATGCGCAGCGTGTCGTGGTCGTGTTCGGCTCGGACCACGGGCTCTGCGGTAACTATAACGAGGCACTGGCGGCGCATGTCGTGCGCGGTTTTGCGGGCGCAACGGTTTTATGCGTCGGCGCGCAAATGGCCGATGCGCTGTCGGATCAAGGGCTTGGGGTTCGTAAAGCGTTCTTTCCGCCTGCCTCGGTTGATGGGATAGGGCGGCTTGCCAATCTGCTGACCCGCAAACTGGATGCGATGCAGCAGGGCGGGCACCCGCTTGACGTGTCATTGGCCTATTTCGCGCGAGACGAGAACGGGTTGCAAGAGGCGCGGATCGTGGGGCTGTTGCCGCTTGATCCGGAAATGGTTGCCGATTTTCAGGCCAAGCCCTGGGCATCGCGCAGCCTGCCGCAGTTTTCGATGCCGTCAGATGACTTGTTCATGTCGCTGGTGCGCGGGCATTTGTTTGCCAGCCTGTTTCGCGCGGCGGCCGAGGCTTTGGTAACCGAAAACGCGGCTCGCCTTGCGTTGATGCAACAGGCCGAGCAATCGGTTGATGACAGGTTGGATGCACTGCTATCCGATACCCGCGCGCTGCGGCAAACCGAAATCACAACCGAACTTTTGGATGTGATTGTCGGGTTTGAAGCGCTGAAGAAGCGGCGGCTTGGTGCGGACAAAGCCTAAGTTTTGGAAAACACGTATTGCGTGTGTTGGGTATAGGTCTCGCCCGGATTCAGCACGGGTTGCGCCCAGTCGGGGTTGTTGATGGCGTTTGGCCAAAACTGCGGCTCCATCGCAAAGCCGCAATAGGGGCCGTAGGTGGTGCCATCCAGCCCTGCGACGGGCACATTAACCCGTGCGGTATCATAGATTTGCAGGCCGGGTTGGTCAGTGTTGACCTGAAGCGTGATGGCCTCGGTTGCCAATACAGCAACCTTGCGCATCGGCTGCGGCCCATGTGACAGGCAGACGTTCGTATCAATAGCCACAGCGTTGCAAACCTCGGCCAAAGGTTTGGCGCTGTGCAGATCAAAGGGCGTGCCAGCCGTTTCGGCGACTTCACCGGTTGAGGTCAGGTTTGCATCGGTCGGCAGGTAATGATCTGCATCGATTTGCAAGCTATGCGTACGAATATCGCCACCGTTAAGGTTAAAGTAACTGTGGTGCGCCAGATTGCACAGTGTAGGGGCATCCGTGGTTGCCTGCATTTGCAGATCCATCACGCCGTTTTCGAGGAGGGAAAATGTCAGGCTGATATTCAACGTTCCCGGGTAGCCGGTATCCCTGGCATGCGAGGTAAGGGTGAAGGTGGCGCTGCTGTCTGTATGCGCGGCGATTGTCCAGATCTGGCGCGAAATGCCGTTGCTGCCACCGTGAAGGTGGTTTGGCGCATTATTGGTTTCCAGTTGGTAATCGGTGCCGTTCAGCGAAAAGCGGCCTTGCCCGATACGATTGGCGCAGGGGCCAACCGTCGCGCCGAAGTAACCTGGAAAGTCGATATAGGGCGCAAGGGTTTCAAACCCGAGGACGAGCGGGGTTGCATGACCTGCTAGCCGCAAATCGCGCACCACGGCGCCATATGTCAGCATGTGGGCGGTCAACCCTCCACCTTGCAGGGTGATTTGATGCACGATGCGGCCATCGGCAAGCTGGCCGAAGGGGATGATTTGCGCCATTGGAATGCCTTTTGCCCAAAGTGATTTCGTCGCGATGGTGACGCGGCAGCGCGGAAATGACAAGCGGTGTTGCATTTTGCGGATCGGCTTTTGTCATCGGATGGTTTAAGGCGGTGGCAGCAGGCAAAGGCGCGGGACAGTGAAAGAAAACAGGACAGAAACGCGGCTTTTGTGGCTGGATGTGGCGCGGACCGTCGCTGTCATCGGCATGGTGATTTACCATTTCACCTTTGATCTTGGCATGTTCGGCTTTATCGACGGCAACACCCCCGTGACTGGCTTTTGGGCCGTTTTTGCGCGCAGTGTGGCCGGCAGTTTTGTGGCGCTGGCGGGGTTCAGTCTGTTTTTGTCGCATCAGCGCGGCATAAAGTGGGGTGCGTTCTGGCGGCGGATGGGCATTTTGGTAGGCTGTGCGGCGCTGATTACCCTTGCTACCTATTTTGCAATGCCGCAGCAGTTCATTTTCTTTGGTATTTTGCATTCCATCGCGCTGGCTTCGTTGCTTGGATTGGCATTCTTGCGGCTGCCTTGGGCTGTGACGCTGCTTGTGGCTGCTGCGGTTCTGGCTGTGCCGCAGCTTTACCGCGATGTGGCGTTTGATGCACCGTGGCTGCTATGGGTAGGGCTTGCACCCGGCTTTCCGCAAACCATGGATTATGAGCCGATGTTCCCTTGGTTTGGCGCGTTTCTATTGGGCATGTCGGCGGCGCAGTTGATGCTGTCTCGCGGCCCATTAGTGCGCAAAGTGGCGTCACCGCTATTGGCGCGGGTCACGTGGATCGGGCGGCATTCGTTGGTCATTTATCTTGTGCATCAACCGGTTATCATTGGGTTGTTTAACCTGTATTTCTGGTTCCGCTAAACCGGCAGGTCGCGCGCATTGGCGATTGCCTCCATGGTGATATAGGAGGTAACGGTTTCCAGCTCGACCTTGGCAGTCAGGCGCTGATAAATCTGGTCAAAGGCGTTCATGTCTTCGGCCACGATTTTCAGCATGTAGTCATAGTCGCCCGCGATACGGTAAAAATCGATGACATGCGGGATGTTCATCACTTCGCGTCGAAAGATTGCCAGCCAATCGCGGCTGTGATGGCGGGTGCGCACCATGACAAAGACGGTTAGGCCAAGGCCGATTTGCGGGGCGTTCAGCCGCAGGGTTTGGCCTGCAATCAGGCCGCTATCTTGCAAAATCTTAAGTCGCCGCCAGCAGGCGTTTTGCGACAACCCCACGGTTTCGGCCAATTCGCGTTGCGATTGGGCGGCATCGTGTTGCAGGGCACGAAGGATGGCGCGGTCAATTTGATCTAAAGAACTGGCATTCATTCGATCATTTGACCCAATTTTTATGATTTTTGCAATGTAAAAAGGTGCAGTTTACCCCGTCTGCTTGACGATATGATAGGGAATGCCCTGATTTGGAGACAGCCGATGCCTTCTGCCATTGAAAATTTCGCCACCAGCCTTGCCGCACCCGATGTGATTGCGCAGTTGCGCGGCGGGGTTATTGGCGAAGGGGCCGAATTTGAAAGCCCGTTCGGGGTGCAAAAGCTGCTGTATGCCGATTATGTCGCGTCGGGGCGGGCGCTGCGGCAGGTGGAAACTTTTGTAATGGAACAGGTGCTGCCGTTCTATGCCAACAGCCATACCGAGGCGTCCTATTGCGGTGGTGCAATGACGCGGATGCGGCGCGAGGCGCGGGCGGTGATTGCTGCGCAATGTGGTGCGGATGACGGGTTTGCCACAGTCTTTGCTGGGGCGGGGGCAACGGCAGGCTTGAACCGCTTGGTACACCTGCTGGGCGTTTCCGAGGCTGCGGCGCGCGGGGAAAACCCTCTGGTTCTGATCGGCCCGTATGAGCACCATTCGAATATCTTGCCATGGCGCGAAAGTGGGGCCGAGGTCATTGAGATTGCCGAGGCTGCATTGGGCGGGCCGGACATGGATGCGCTAAAGGCGGCGTTGGTGGCCGCGCGCGGTCGGCTGATTGTCGGGGCGTTTTCTGCGGCGTCGAACGTGACTGGAATTGTGACCGATGCAGATGCGGTGACGCGGATGCTAAAGCGCTATGGCGCGTTGGCAGTGTGGGACTATGCCGGCGCCGGCCCCTATTTGCCGATTGATATGCGGGCGGGGACCAAGGCCGAAAAAGATGCGGTCGTGGTGTCGGCGCATAAGTTTGTCGGCGGGCCGGGGGCATCGGGCGTGATGATCGTGCGCAAAGCGGCGGTTTGTTCGCGCCGGATGTTTCAGCCCGGGGGCGGTACGGTAAAGTTTGTCTCGCCCACTGCGCATGATTACAGCAGTGATATCGCCACGCGAGAGGAAGCAGGGACGCCGAATGTGGTTGGCGATATTCGCGCCGCGCTGGTATTTTTGGTTAAGGCCGCGATCGGGCAGGCGCGGATGAATTCCCGCCACAGGGCTTTGCGGGCGCGGGCGTTGCGCGTTTGGCGCGACAATCCGAATATTGTGCTGATGGGCAATATGGATGCGCAGGCGTTGCCGATCTTTTCATTCCGGGTGCGCGACAGCGCAAAAGGTGGTTATTTGCATCACCAACTGTTTACGCGTTTGCTGTCGGATGTTTACGGCATTCAGGCGCGCGGTGGTTGTGCCTGTGCCGGCCCCTATGCCCATCGTTTGCTTGGGATCGGGTCAGCTGAATCAGATGCCATTCGTGCGGCCATTTTGCGAGGCGAGGAAATGGAAAAGCCGGGTTGGACCAGGCTGAACCTTTCGGTCCTGATGGACGATGCAAAGGCGGATCGGGTGATTGCCGCGGTCGATGCCTTGGCGCGCAATCCGTATCCGATGGCAGATGCCTATTGCTGCGAGACAGCAACGGCGCGGTTTCGCCCTGCCGCGTGATGCAGTGGCGACGTCGCGGCGGGGTTAGTCAAGCGTCGGGTTTGCGATGTTTTGCAGCAAGGCGACGTTGCATTCCAAGGCGTCACCAGATTTCTTGATAATATTCGCGTCGCGCAAAGCTTGCAGGGTGCGGTTTACCTTTGGCCGACTGGCGCCAAGAACCGCTGCGATGTCGGATTGGTTGATTGTCAGCAGCAACAGCGGGTTTGATGGCAGGTCATCGCCATGCGTTTGGCGCAGGGTGAACAACAAAAACCGCGCCACACGCGCCTCGAGGGTATAGAGCGCGAGGTTTTCGAGCTGTTCGGTGGTGTCGCGCAACATCCGGCACAGATAATGCATGGCGGCGATGCTCAGGCTGGGTTCTTGCCTGGCGATCCGTTCAAAATCGCGTCTGGCCAGTTTGTAGCCTTGGCTGTCTATCAAGGCGGTTGCCTCGGCAGAGCGCGGGGCGCCATCGAATAAAGACATTTCACCAAATATATCGCCTGCCTCGGCGTGGCGCAGCACCAGTTCTTTGCCTTGCGGCGATCCCACAGCCAATCGAACGCGGCCAGAGGTCAGCGCGACCAGATATTCACCCGGCTCGCCGCGTTGAAACAACGTAACACCCGCGGGCCATTGGCTGCGCTGCGCCGCCTTGGCTATTTTGTCTATAACACTATCTTCCAGTGCTTCGAACAGCCGGAAAGATCGCCAGAACTCGTAGGGTATAGATTGGTTTACCATTAATACGACAGCATTCCCTGATATTCATTAAACCTAGCTTGGCGGCCCACGCGGGGAAAGCGATTTGTCGATCAGATGTCATATCTGACAATTGCGCAAAACAAACTGGATAGTTGCGCGGCTTTGCCTATATGTTCAACTCCCGCGCTGAATTAGAAAGTATCGGTTGTGTCAGACAGCAAACCCATCATCGAATTGCGCCATGTGGACAAAAGCTTTGGTCCGTTTCAGGCGTTGACCGATATCAATTTCAGCGTTCGGCCGGGGGAGAGGGTCGTCGTCTGCGGGCCGTCAGGTTCGGGCAAGTCAACGATGATTCGCTGTATCAACCAGTTGGAAACACATGATGCAGGGTCGATAACCGTCGATGGCATAGAGCTGGGCGATGATACTTCCGACATTCGCGCAGTGCGGCAAGAGGTGGGGATGGTGTTTCAGCAGTTCAACCTGTTCCCGCATCTGACCGTTTTGGAAAACCTGACCATTGGCCCAATTCGCGTGCGCAAGATGGGTAAAGCTGCGGCCGAGGCCTTGGCGCGTAACTATTTGGAACGGGTGCATATTCCCGAACAGGCCGATAAGTACCCCAGCCAGCTGTCGGGTGGGCAGCAGCAGCGCGTGGCCATAGCGCGCTCTTTGTGTATGGAACCCCGGATCATGCTGTTTGACGAACCGACAAGCGCGCTGGACCCCGAGATGATCGGCGAGGTGCTGGAGGTGATGGTCGAGCTTGCCAACACAGGGATGACGATGGTTTGCGTGACCCATGAAATGGGCTTTGCCCGCCGCGTGGCAGATACGATGGTGTTTATGGAAGGGGGGCGGATTGTTGAGGTCGCCCCGCCAGAGGAATTTTTTACCAACCCGAAAAGCAACCGCGCACGCATGTTCCTTGACCAGATATTGGAACATTAGCGTGGCGGGTGTCGCGCTGCGCAAGCGGGTGATGCGCGGGCTTTCGTCGCGGCCTGCGTCGATCGCTATTTACCTCTTTGTCATGTGGGGGCTGATCGAATTGGCGCTGACAGGTGCCGAGGCGATGGGGTATAACTGGCAGTGGTATCGTATTCCCAAATACTTTCTGACCAGTGATGCTGACGGCATTACCTTGGGCGAAATTCCTTGGGGGCTGGCCGGGACGATAACGCTATCGACTCTGGCCTTTGGCCTTGCTCTGGCCATTGGGTTACTGGTGGCGTTGTTGCGGCTGTCGGATCTGATTGTCGGGCGGGCGGTGGCGCGCGGTTTTCTGGAAATCGTGCGAAACATGCCTCTGTTGGTGCTGCTTTATGTATTCTACTACGTTTTTGGCCCGATTTTCGGGCTGGATCGCTATGCCGCCTCGGTATTGTGCCTAGCCGTTTTTCACGGGGCGTTGATTTCCGAGATTTTTCGTGGCGGCATAAACGCCGTAGCGCGTGGCCAGTGGGAGGCTGCAAAGTCGATCGGGATGACCACAGCGCAGATTTACCGCTATATCATTTTGCCGCAATCGATCAAATTCATGCTGCCGCCGATGACGGGCGAGGTGGTAAACATGATTAAATCTTCGGCAATTGTCAGTGTAATCGCGGTGGTCGAGCTGACGACGGTGGGCCGAAATATCATTTCCGACACTTATCTGAGCTTTGAAATTTGGTTTACGATTGCGGCGGTCTATATGGCTGTCACATTGGTCATCTCTAGTTTGGCCAGTTACCTTGAACGGCGCTATACCGTGCGTGAATGAAGCCTACCAACAGGAGTTACCGCAATGAAACTGACAAGACGTATGATGATGGGGTTGGCGCTGGCCACTGGGCTTGCATTGCCGGCCGCTGCGCAAGATGCCCGCGCGGACCTGTCAAAGGCCAGCGTGATTGAGAGCATCAAAGAGTCCGGCGTTATCAAGATCGGGCTTTCGCTGTTCAACCCGTGGTCTATGCGCGACAAAAAGGGCGATCTGATCGGGTTTGAGCTGGACGTGGGCCGCAAGCTGGCTGCTGATATGGGGGTTGAAGTCGAATTCATCCCGACGGCTTGGGATGGTATTATTCCGGCGCTGGTCGCTGGCAAGTTCGACGTGATCATTTCGGGAATGTCGATCACGCCTGAACGGAACCTGACGGTGAATTTTTCCGACCCCTATGCCTATTCGGGCCTGACCATTCTGGCCAATACCGCGATGACCAAAGGCATGGCGCTGGAAGATTACAACAAGCCCGAGATAACCTTTGCCGCGCGGCGTGGGGCAACCCCTGCAACCGTAATCGCGCAATTGTTCCCCGAGGCAAACCTGTTGCTGTTTGATGAGGATGGGGCCGCGACCCAAGAGGTGCTGAACGGCAATGCCCATGCAACGATGATGGCCGAGCCGAGCCCTTCGGATGAGGCACGCAAAAATCCTGAAACAGTCTCGGTGCCGTTTGACCAGACATTTTTGGCCACGGGTGAGGGCTTTGCCTATCGCAAGGGTGACCCGGATGCGACCAACTATTTCAATAACTGGATCGCGATCAACTGGAAGAACGGTTGGCTGAAAGAGCGTAACGATTATTGGTTCAAAGGCCGTGATTGGGCCGATCAGGTTGATCAATAAGGGTTTGGCCCGGCGGAAGCGCCGGGCCATTTCGGGGGGCCTATGCGGCAAAAACGTTTCAAACTGCACTGGCTGGATTATGTAATCGCCGCCGTGGTTATCGCCTTTGCGGCGGTGATCTGGTTTCGTATTTCCGGTGCGCTGAATTACAAGTGGCAGTGGGACCGTATACCGAATTATATCCTGCGCTGGGATGCGGATGATGGGCGCTGGTATGCCAACCTGTTGTTGCAAGGGCTGATCAACACGATCAGAATTGCGCTTTACTCCAGTGTCTTGGCGCTGGTTTTGGGGACCGTTCTGGGCATTGCCCGCACGGCCAACAACCTTGCGATACGGATGTTGGCGCGGACCTATCTAGAAGTGCTGCGCAATATCCCGCCAGTGGTCGTAGTGTTTATCTTCTTTTTCTTTCTGTCCGAGCAGCTTATTTCTGCATTGAACATGGAGTCTTGGGCGCGCGGGATTGCGCGGCAAGATGATATTGCGGTCTGGGAATTCTTTTTTGGCGATATGCGGCGCTTTCCGTCGCTGATTTCAGGCGTGATTGTGCTGGCGTTGTTTGAAAGCGCCTTTGTCGGCGAGATTGTGCGCGCAGGCATTCAATCGGTTGGGCGCGGTCAGCGCGAGGCCGCGCGATCAATTGGAATGACATGGGTCGATGAGATGCGGTTTATCGTGTTGCCGCAGGCGTTGCGCCGCGTTTTGCCGCCAATGTCCAATCAGTTCATATCCTTGGTCAAGGACAGCTCGATCATCTCGCTGATCTCTGTGCAGGAATTGACCTATAAGACGGTCGAGCTTGTCGCCTCGACCCGAATGATATTTGAGGCGTGGATTACCACGGCCTGCCTGTATTTCATTCTGTGTTTCGGGCTGTCACTGCTGTTTCGGCGGCTGGAAACCAGCGCGCCGAAACACTGAGGAGAGTCGGGGTGAACCCCGACCTACGCCCCCAATTCAAGCCATGACATCGGCTTTTTCGACTTTGACCGCCGAGAATTTGAACTCGGGGATTTTGCCATATGGGTCCACAGCAGGGTTGGTCAGAATATTCGCCGCTGCCTCGACATAGGCAAAGGGCAAAAAGACCATATCTTCGGCCACAGCGCGGTCTGCACGGGCCATGATCGTGATACTGCCGCGGCGGGTGGACAGGCGAATATGCCCCCCCGGCTCTACCCCCAAGGCGCGCAGGGTTTTGGGGTTGAGCGAGCAGTTCGCCTCGGGCTCGACCGCGTCCAACACCTTTGAGCGGCGTGTCATCGAACCGGTGTGCCAGTGTTCCAACTGCCGACCTGTCGTCAAGATCATCGGATAATCGGTGTCTGGCACCTCGTCCGGGGAAATCACCGAGGCGGGGGTGAATTTGGCCCGCCCATTGGCGCGGGGGAAGCCATCGGTAAATACAATCGGTTGGCCCGGGTCTGTTGGTGACAGGCTGGGGTAGGTGACGCAGCTTTCAGCCTCTAGCCGGTCCCATGTGATATTGGACAGCGATTTCATGTTCAGCTTCATTTCAGCGAACACTTGGCTTGGATGGGTGTATGTCCAGCCGAGGCCGAGGCGTTTTGCCAGCTCGGTTGTGATTGCCCAATCTTCGCGTGCCTCGCCCGGTGGTTTTACTGCGGGGCGGCCCATTTGCACCTGACGGTTGGTATTGGTGACGGTGCCGGATTTTTCGTAAAACGCGGCGGCAGGCAGGATGACATCGGCGTAATTGGCGGTTTCGGTCAGGAAAATATCCTGTACGACAAGATGTTCAAGCTTTGCCAGCGCCTCGCGCGCGTGGGTGACATCGGGGTCGGACATCGCGGGGTTTTCACCCAGAATATACATGCTCTTGATCTGGCCTTCGTGGACCGCATCAAGGATTTCCGTCACGGTCAGCCCTTTTTCGGCGCTGAAATCATCTGATCCCCAAACCTCGGTAAAGGCATGGCGGATATTGTCGCTGGTGACGGTTTGGTAATCGGGCAGGAACATCGGGATCAGACCCGCATCAGACGCGCCTTGCACGTTGTTTTGGCCGCGCAGCGGGTGGAGACCTGCGCCGGGCCGGCCGACCTGACCTGTCATCAGTGCCAAAGAGATCAGGCAGCGGGAATTGTCGGTGCCATGGATATGCTGCGACACGCCCATGCCCCAGAAAATCATCGCGGCTTTGGCGGTGGCAAAGGTGCGGGCAACTTCGCGCAGAGTTTGCGCGGGGATGCCGCAGATGGCCTCCATCTTTTCGGGTGAGAAATCCGCGAGATGGGCTTTCTCGGCTTCCCAGTTCTCGGTGTAGGCCTCGATATATTGTTTGTCGTACAGCTTTTCTTCAACGATCACATGCATGATCGCGTTCAGCATCGACACGTCGGAACCGGGGCGGAATTGCAGCATGTGGCTGGCGAAACGCCGCAGGTCAACGCCGCGTGGGTCCATGACAATCAGCTTGCCGCCGCGCTTGGTGAACTGTTTGAAAAAGGTTGCCGCAACAGGGTGGTTCTCAATCGGGTTGGCGCCGATCACAATCGCCACGTCAGAGTTTTCGATTTGGTTAAAGGTGGCTGTAACGGCTGCCGAGCCGACGTTTTCCATCAGCGCCGCGACCGAAGACGCATGGCACAGGCGGGTGCAGTGATCGACGTTATTGTGGCGGAAGCCTTGGCGGATCAGCTTTTGAAACAGATAAGCCTCTTCATTCGAGCATTTGGCCGAGCCAAAACCCGCAATTGCGCGGCCACCATCGGAATCGCGCAAGCGCGCCATGCCACCGGCGGCAAAATCCAGCGCCTCATCCCAAGTTGCCTCGCGGAAATGGGTCAGCAGATTGCCGGGGTCGACGTTCAGGCCTTTTGGCATATTCGGCTTGCGGATCAAGGGTTTGGTTAGGCGATGCGGGTGGTGGATGTAGTCATATCCGAAACGGCCTTTGACGCAAAGACGGCCTTCATTCGCAGGGCCGTTGATACCCTCGACGAACTTTACCTTGCCGTCTTTGACCTTCAGGCTGACCTGACAGCCGACACCGCAGAAGGGGCAGATGGATTTCACTTCCTTGTCAAAATCCTTGCTGTCGCCACGTTGCTGATCATCCAGCACGCTCGCGGGCATCAGTGCGCCAGTGGGGCAGGCCTGTACACATTCACCGCAGGCGACACAGGTGCTGGCGCCCATCGGGTCTGCCATGTCAAAGGTTGGATAGCTGTCTTGGCCGCGCCCCGACATGCCGATCACGTCATTCACCTGCACCTCACGGCAGGCCCGCACGCACAGCCCGCAGGAAATGCAGGCATCCAGATTGACGCGCATTGCGACGTGGCTGTCATCCAGCAGCGGGATGTGTTGTTTTTCCAGTTTCGGCAAACGGTTGGCGCTGGCGCCTGTCGCTGCGACCATATCGGCCATGTGCGATGAGGCGTCATGCGCAACTTCGGGCTGATCGGTGACCAGCATTTCCACAACCATCTTGCGGGCCGCAAGCGCACGCGCGCTTTGGGTATGCACAACCATACCGGCCACAGGTTCGCGAATGCAGGACGCAGCGAGGGTCCGCTCGCCCTCGACTTCAACAACGCAGGCGCGGCAGTTGCCATCGGGGCGGTAACCGGGTGCCGGTTTGTGGCACAGATGCGGGAGAATCAGACCGCGGCCGTTGGCGACCTCCCAAATGGTCTGGCCGGTTTCGGCGGTCACTTCGCGGCCATCAAGGGTGAATGTAACCGACATTAGATTTCCTCCGCAAAATGTTTCATCACCAGCTTGATCGGGTTGGGCGCAGCCTGGCCAAGCCCGCAGATCGAGGCGTCAACCATGACGGCAGACAGCTCGGTCAGCAGTGCTTGGTCCCAACGGTCGGCCTGCATCAGTTTCACCGCTTTTTCACAGCCGACGCGGCAGGGGGTGCATTGACCGCAGGATTCGCTTTCAAAGAATTTCAGCATGTTAAGGGCCGCATCACGGGCGCGGTCTTGGTCGCCCAAAACCACCACAGCGGCCGAGCCGATAAAGGTGCCATGCGGTTGCAATGTATCAAAGTCCAGCGGCACATCATGCATCGAGGCGGGCAAAAGGCCCGATGAGGGCCCACCCGGTTGGAACGCCTTGAAAGTATGGCCCGCCGCCATGCCGCCCGCCGCTTTGATGACATCGGTGATGGTCGAACCGGCAGGCAACAAATAAACCCCCGGCTTTGCCACACGTCCCGAAACGGAATACGATCGCAATCCCGTGCGGCCGTTATGGGTGGTATGACTAAGGATTTCGGGGCCTTCGCGCACAATCCGCGCCACCCATTTCAGCGTTTCGACGTTATGCACAAGGGTCGGGCGGTCGAAAATGCCCACTTGTGCCACAAAGGGCGGGCGGTGACGCGGGATGCCGCGTTTGCCCTCGATGCTTTCGATCATCGCCGATTCTTCGCCGCAGATATAGGCACCGGCACCGCGGCGCAGGTCGATATAGCCGGGTTGGACGATGCCGGCTGCCTCGAGCGCGGCGATTTCATGCGCCAGAATGTGCAGCACAGCAGGGTATTCATCGCGCATGTAGATAAAGCATTTTTCGGCCTCGACGGCCCAAGCTGCGATCAACATACCTTCGAGAAACAGATGTGGCGTGCGCTCAAGGTAATGGCGGTCCTTGAACGTGCCGGGTTCACCTTCGTCACCATTCACGGCCAGATAGCGTGGGCCGGGGTTGGCGCGCACAAAGCCCCATTTCTTGCCCGACGGAAAGCCCGCACCGCCAAGCCCGCGCAGGCCCGAGGCCATGATAAGGTCTTGCACCGCCTCCCAATTGCCATTGGTGCGCAGTTGGGTCAGGTGTTTATAACCGCCAGCCGCCGTATAGGCCGAGAACGGTTCATACAGTGGAATTTTCGGAGAAAATTCCTGGTTTGCAATGGCGGCATCAATTTTGGCAACGGTGGCATGGTCGATGTGGTTATGACCGATTTCCACTGTCGGGGCAGTATCGCAGCGGCCCATGCAAGGTGCGCGCAACACCCGAACTTTTGCCGGGTCGTGGCCGCGCGACAGCGCCTCAAACAGCGCCTCGGAACCCGCAAGTTCGCACGAGAGGCTTTCACAGACACGGATGGTTAAATCTGGTGGCGAGGCCTCGCCTTCGCGCACGGGATCAAAATGGGCATAAAAGGTCGCGACCTCCCACACCTCGGCCATGGAAAGGCGCATTTCTTCGGCCAAGGCACGCAAATGGGCGGCGGAAAGCTGGCCATATTCGTCTTGGATCAGGTGCAGAAACTCGATCAGCAGATCCCGGCGGCGCGGGCGGTTGCCAAGCAGGGCTTTGACCTGATCCCAAGCGGCATCATCAAGCTGGCGGCCCTTTGTGGCGCGCCGCCCTTTGCCCTTGCCCGATTTCCAGATGCCGTCTTGTGGGTCCGATGTCATTGCCAAGTCCTTTGCGTCCGGGTCTTTGCGCGGTGTATCAAGCCGCGTCGGGGTTTGGTCGATGTCAGAACTTTGTCTGGGGCAGTTTACACTCTCCCATACGCAGTGCCGTAAATGCTATGTTCTGTCACCTTGGCTCTCGAGGCAATGGACAGACTGCGGCATTTCACCTAAGGAAAGCGGCATGGAATGGGATGAAGAATTAGATGCGCAGGGGCTGCTCTGCCCGCTGCCGGTGCTGAAAGCGCGCAAGCGCTTGAAGGCCATGAAAACCGGTGCCGTTTTGCGCGTTCTGGCGACAGATCCTGCTGCGGTTATCGACATCCCGCATTTCTGTGCCGAATCGGGCCATGAGCTGCTGGGATCGGGCGATATTGGGGCGTCGCAATTCTATCTGATCGGTCGCGGCAAGGTTTAATGCCGCCGGTCCAAACCATGCATCACGCTTGCTGAGCCGTCGTTTTTCAAACCGAAAGGCGCTTTTGCATTTCTGCGCGGGCCAAGTGTTGCCCCGCCCGTTCGACCACGTCATGCCGCATTATGTCAAAGCCAACGGCGGTAAAGGCGGGTTGCGCCATCAGGCTGGCATCTACCCAAATCCTGTGCAGGCCTTGCGTGATGGCATGTCGTTCGATCTGTGCATAAAGGCTTTGAAACATATTTGCCCCGCGTGCGGCAGGCACAATATAGGCAAGGTCCAAATACCCATCAGGGTGCAGCGACATAAACCCTGCCGCTTTGCCCGCGTCAAACCCCACCACCACAAATTGCGCCGCAAGTTTGGCATGCCACGCGGGCCCCAAAGGCGGCGCGTCTATCCAAGCGGCGCGCTGTGCCTGGGTGTAGGCGCTGGGGCCGTGCCGAATGGCCTCATACATCACGCGGCCAAGCGCATCAAAATCGGCCTTTGTGGCAATACGGATCATGCTGTGCTTTCTTTCGCGGGTCTTGTGGCAAAGCGGGTTCCAAGCTCAGGCTTGACAAGTACGCAAGGCCAGTTCAGGCCGTGGCCAAGTTTGAAAAAGGGGCGTTGCAATGTCGGATGACACAGAAAAAACCAAGAAACCGTCTCGCCAGCAAGTCTATACTTTGGTGATCGAGGTGGGGCGCAACCCAGGCGATGGCCTGCCCGCCAAGGCCACGGGGGCGGCATTGATGGTCTATGCCAGCGGTGTGGATGAGGCCGAGGCCGTGCGCGAAACCGTGGCTATTTTGAAGCAGGCCGACATGGCGCCGCTGGACGTATCCGGCTATGGCACCCTCGAAGAGCGGCTGGAAGCGGGCGATGATATCGCCGAGGACGAACGTGAGTTGATGGACCGCGCCCTGTCGGAAAACTCGGTGATTGTCGCGCAGATGACGCCGTTTTTCGACTAGGTCGCAAAACGCGGCTGACCGTCGAAAGGGCCTTCAGCCGCCGCGCTACCTATGTTTCGCGCTGGGCAGCAGGCCGATCACCTGCAGCGAGAGTTGCACGGCTGCGCCTGAAACGGTATCGCTTGACCAACAGGTCTTTGGCCTAGTCGTACAAGGAAGCCATTTATGCCCGATTCCGCCCTGCCCGTTGATCCTGCTGCCCTTACCGCCAGCCTGATCCGGTGCAATTCCGTTACGCCTGCCGAAGGCGGTGCGTTGGTGTTGCTGGAAAAGCTGCTAACCGGGGCCGGTTTTACATGTACCCGCGTTGATCGCGGTGGCATTGCCAATCTTTTTGCCCGTTGGGGCCGCGCGGGGGCGAACCGCAGCTTTGGTTTTAACGGCCATACAGATGTGGTGCCTGTTGGCGATGTGGCGGCGTGGACGCATGACCCCTTTGGCGCCGGGGTGGTTGACGGCTGGATGTATGGCCGCGGGGCCACCGATATGAAATCGGGTGTTGCGGCCTTTGCTGCCGCTGCCATCGATTTTGTGCGCCAGACCCCGCCCGATGGGGCCATTATCCTTGCGATTACCGGCGATGAGGAAGACGTGGCCACCGATGGCACAGTGGCGCTGTTGGACTGGATGGCCGCCAATAACGAGCAAATGAGCGTTTGCCTTGTGGGCGAACCGACCTGCCCGAATGTGATGGGCGAGATGATGAAAGTTGGTCGCCGTGGGTCGCTGACCGCGCATTTCGCGGCGCGTGGCGTTCAGGGCCATTCGGCCTATCCGCACCGCGCAAACAACCCGCTGAACGCAATGGTGCGCTTGATGGACAAGCTGGCAAATCACCCGTTGGATAGCGGTACCGACCATTTTGACCCGTCAACCCTTGCCATCACCACGATTGATACCGGCAATCCTGCGACCAATGTGATCCCTGCCGCTTGCCGCGCCACTGTGAATATC
This sequence comes from Pseudorhodobacter wandonensis, assembly GCF_001202035.1. Classification (GTDB taxonomy): domain Bacteria; phylum Pseudomonadota; class Alphaproteobacteria; order Rhodobacterales; family Rhodobacteraceae; genus Pseudorhodobacter; species Pseudorhodobacter wandonensis. The sequence continues at coordinate 376,819 of NZ_LGHT01000044.1, forward strand.
CGGTTCAACGACAGCCACACCGGCGCGTCGATTTCCGATTGGCTGCGGGCCGAGGCTGCCGCCGTGCAGGCCGCAACCGATGTGCAGTTTGACGTGAAAATCAAAATCTCAGGTGAAAGTTTCCTGACCCCGCCCGGCGAATTTTCGGCTTTGATTGCCAGATCGGTGCAGGCCGAAACTGGCGTAACACCTGCCGCCTCGACCTCGGGGGGCACGTCGGACGCGCGGTTTGTGAAAAACCACTGCCCTGTGGTAGAATTCGGCCTTGTTGGCAAAACCATGCACCAAGTGGATGAGCGTGTCGAAGTCGCGCAAATCCATCAGCTTAAGGCCATCTATACCCGCATATTAACGGATTATTTCGCATGAGCATCCGCATTGAGGTAACCCAAGATATCGCTGCCTGCCACGCCTTGCGCCGCGTTGTTTTCATCGAAGAACAAGGCGTGCCCGAGGCCGAAGAACTGGACGGCCGCGATGCCGAAGCCGTGCATCTGCTGGCTTGGGTTGATGACAAGCCAGTCGGCTCGGCGCGGTTGCTGGTGGCGGGCGATACGGGCAAAATTGGCCGTGTCTGTGTATTGAAACCGCAGCGCGGCACCGGTCTTGGCGCAGCCATCATCGGCACCGCGATTGAAGAGTTTCGCCACATGCCTGGCATCAAACATGTCAAACTTGGCGCGCAAATCCATGCGCTCAGTTTCTATGAGAAACTGGGCTTTACCGCCTATGGCCCCGAATATGACGATGCCGGAATTGCGCACCGTGACATGATGCTTGATCTTTAGCAGCGTGACGCGGCGAATTGGCCGTGCTAGGGCTGGGGTATGGAACAATTACCGTCAAAATCGCAAATCGTTCAGTGGCTCACTGATAACCCCACGCTGACCTCCAAGCGCGATATCGCGCGGGCCTTTGGCATCAAAGGCGGCGATATGCGGATTGAGCTGAAGCGCATGCTCAAAGAGCTGGAGGCCGAGGGAACGCTGGTCAAAAAGCAGCGCCATTTCCGCGATCCTGACGCGTTGCCTCCGGTGTCGATTTTGAAGGTTGAGGCGCCCGATGCCGACGGTGACCTGTTCGCCAGCGCGGTGGAATGGAACGAGGATGCCGACGCGCCCCGCATTCTGATTATCACCAAGAAATCCGATCCGGCCTTGGGTCAGGGCGACCGCATTCTGGCGCGTCTGGAACCTGTTGGTGGCAAAGACCATGATTATGAGGCGCGACTGATTCGCAAACTCGGGTCGAACCCGCTGAAGCTGCTGGGCATTTTCCGCGCGGAATCCGAAGGCGGGCGCGTGGTGCCTGTTGATAAGAAAAACGACAAAGAATGGCGCGTGCTGCGTGACGGCACAATGGACGCCCGCGATGGCGAACTGGTCGAGGCTGAACAAACCGGCCCTAAACGCATGGGCCTGCCGCAAGCCCGCATCACCGCGCGTTTGGGCGACCCGTCCGGCCCCCGTGCGATTTCGCTGATCGCCATTCACCAGCATGGCATCCCCGACCAATTCCCCGATAAGGTGATTGCCGAGGCCGATGCCGCCAACCCCGCCCCTATGGGCAAACGCGAAGATTTGCGTGACCTTGATCTGGTGACTATTGACCCCGTGGATGCCCGCGACCGCGACGATGCGGTGTTGGCGATGCCTGATCCCGATAAATCCAATCCCGGCGGGCATATTGTCTGGGTCGCGATTGCCGATGTCGCGCATTACGTCCGCCCCGGCTCGGCGCTGGACCGTGAGGCGAAAAAGCGCGGCAATTCCAGCTATTTCCCCGACCGCGTGGTGCCGATGCTGCCTGACACCTTGTCGGGCGATCTGTGTTCCTTGCATGAAAACGTTGACCGCGCCTGTTTGGCCGTGCGGATGGTGCTGGATGCGCATGGCCGCAAGCTTAGTCACCGTTTTACCCGCGGCATGATGCGCTCGGTGGCGTCGCTTAACTATGCCCAAGTGCAAAGCGCGATTGACGGCAACCCCGATGCGGTGACCGAGCCGCTGCTTGACCCTGTGCTGCGCCCGCTTTACGCGGCGTATGAGACGACCAAACATGCCAAAGCCGAGCGTCAGCCGCTGGATTTGGATCTGCCCGAACGCAAGATTGTTTTGTCGGACGAGGGCAAGGTGCTTTCGGTCGATTATTATGAACGGTTTGACGCGCATAAGGTGATTGAGGAATTCATGATCCTCGCCAATGTCGCGGCGGCTGAGGAGTTGATAAAGCTGAAAACCCCGCTGCTGTTTCGCGTGCACGAAGAACCCAGCCCCGAAAAGCTGGAGGCGCTGCGCGAGGTGGCCGAGGCCTCGGGCTTTACCCTTGCCAAGGGGCAGGTTCTGAAAACCGCACATCTGAACAAGCTGTTGTCGCAGTCGCAAAACACCGAGTTTGATGAGCTGATGAATATCACCATGCTGCGCTCGATGACCCAAGCCTATTACAATCCGCAAAACTTTGGCCACTTTGGGCTGGCCCTGCGCAACTATGCGCATTTCACCTCGCCCATTCGCCGCTATTCCGACCTGATCGTGCATCGCGCGCTGATCGCGGGCCACCGCTGGGGCGATGACGGGCTGACCGCGCAGGATATTGAGGAACTGGCCGACACAGCCAAGCAGATCTCGGATACCGAGCGCCGCTCGATGATCGCCGAACGTGACACGACTGACCGCTATCTGGCCGCCTATCTATCCGACCGTGTGGGGGCTGCGTTCAAGGGGCGTGTTTCGGGCGTCCAGCGTTTCGGCCTGTTTGTAAAACTTGATGAGTCCGGCGCAGATGGGCTTATTCCGATCCGCTCTGTGGGGCGCGAGTTTTTCCATTTTGATCCCGATACGCAAACTCTGATGGGTGCCGATACCGGCCTGACCATTGGCATCGGCCAGCGTGTGACTGTGCGCCTGACCGAGGCTGTGCCCGTTACCGGCGGTCTGATACTGGAACTGCTGGAAATCGAAGACCGCGCCTTGCCCAAAGGCGGCGCCCCCCGTGGCCGTGGCGGCCCGCGCAAACCCGGCAAAGCAGCGGCCAAGGCGAAAGCGATCAAACGCAAAGTGACGCGGCGGCGCAAATAATTGCCGATCTTGCCCGCATGGGGCCGTGGCCGTTGCCAAATATGGCAGCGGCGCTAGACTGTTGCCAAAATAGAATAAGAGGCAGCGGTATGCGGATGTTACAACCCTTTTTGGCGTGGTGCCTGGGCGCAGGGCTTGCAGCCGCCGGCCCGACCGCCATACCTGTTTCAGCCGAGAAAGAGACCTCTATGCCAAGCACAATCGCTGTCGCCGATACCCAAGGGCTGCAAAACTGGCTGACGGCGTTTCGGGCGCGGGCGGCTGCGGCAGGGATATCCGATCAGGTCATGGATCAGGCGCTAACCGGCCTTTCCTATGATGCGGATGTCATTCGCCGCGACCGCAATCAATCGGAGTTCACCAAAACCATTTGGGATTACCTCGATACCGCCACATCCGACGAACGGGTAAGAAACGGCAAAGCGGCGTTGGAAAAACATCGCGCTGTGCTAGACCAGATCGAGGCGAAGTACGGCGTTGATAAAGAGGTGGTTACGGCGATTTGGGGGCTGGAAAGCGCTTACGGCACGTTTCGAGGCTCGTCTTCGACGATCCAATCCTTGGCAAGTTTGGCCTATGACGGCAGGCGCGCGGCGTTTTTTGAGGGCGAGCTGCTGGCCGCCCTGAAAATCTTGCAGGCAGGCGATACAGTGGCGGCAAACATGCAAGGCTCGTGGGCTGGTGCGATGGGGCATACGCAGTTCATGCCCTCATCCTTTCTGGCCTATGCGGTTGATTTCAACGGCGATGGCAAGCGCGACATTTGGGGCGATGACCCGACCGATGCGCTGGCCTCAACCGCTGCCTATCTTGCAGGCTTTGGCTGGACCAAAGACATGCCTTGGGGCGTAGAAATTACATTGCCCAACGCGTTTGATTATGACCAAACCAGCGAGCGCGTGAAAAAACCGGTGGCCGCGTGGCAGGCCTTAGGCGTGCGGCTTGTGAATGGTGGCGACTTGCCCGATTACGGTGCAGGATCGGTTTTGCTGCCAGGTGGTGCGCGTGGCGCGGCATTTCTGATTTTTTCCAATTTCCAGGTGATTGAGCGGTATAACACCGCCGATGCCTATGTGATCGCCGTAGGGCATCTGGCTGATATGCTAAAGGGCGGGCCACGGCTTAAATCAGATTGGCCACGCGATTTGCGGGCGCTCACATTGGATGAACGGTTAGATCTGCAAACCCGCCTTACCCGCGCCGGCTTTGACACTTTGGGCGTGGATGGCAAGATGGGGCCGAACACGATTGCGGCTGTGAAAGGCTTTCAGAAATCCAAGGGCATTGTGCCTGATGGCTACCCCAGCCTAGACGTGTTAAACAGGCTGGAGTGATTGCATAATAACGGAGGGGGCGAGATGAAACGTGCTTTTGTCCTTTTACTAACTGGCTTGGCAGGCTGCATCGCGCCGCAGGCCCAACGGGCAGACGTGGCAACGCTTGCGGGAAATTGGCGGGTGGTGACGCTTGGCGGTACAGCGCTGCCTGAAACGGCTAGTGTGACAATCGATTTTGCAGCGCCTAGCGTGTCGGGCAGTTCAGGGTGCAATCGCTACACCGGCAGCTTTAGCCAAACAAATAACGATCTGGCGTTCGGCCCCACCGCAATGACGCGCAAAGCCTGCCCACCTGCACGGATGGATCTGGAAACTGCGTTTACCCGCGCACTTGCGGCCATCACCCGCTATGAAATGGCCGAGAATACGTTGCGGTTCTATGTTGGCGACACATTGATACTACAGGCGCAGCCGCGATAAGCCGCCGCGCCCGTTTGCATTATTCAGCCGAAGACTTTGCCCAAAGGTTAATGTCTTCTTCAGAAGAAATCTGGTCAATTTCGGCCAGCTCTGCTGCGGTAAATTCAAGGTTGCCAACGGCACCTGCGCAGTCAATCACCTGTTCAGGCTTTGACGCGCCGATCAGCGCCGTCGTGATGCCGCCTCCGCGCAACACCCAGGCAATCGCCATTTGCGCCAAGGTTTGCCCGCGCGCCTGTGCCATAGCATCCAAAGCCTTAACCGAGGCCAGGGCCCGCGCGGTGATCGTTTCGGGGTTGAGCGATTTACCCTGCGCCGCGCGGCTACCTTCGGGAATCCCGCCCAGGTATTTTTTGGTCAAAATTCCCTGTGCCAGTGGTGTAAAGGCAATCGACCCCACGCCCAGCTCGGCCAGCGTGTCCTTTAACCCGTCCTTTTCCACCCAGCGGTTCAGCAGGTTATAGCTCGGCTGATGAATCACACATGGCGTTCCTAGCTCTTTCAAAATCGCAACCGCCTCACGCGTCCGCTGCGAGTTATAGCTGGAAATCCCAACATATAGCGCGCGACCCGACCGCACGATATGGTCCAGCGCCCCCATGGTTTCCTCAAGCGGGGTGTCAGGGTCAAACCGGTGCGAATAAAAGATATCAACATAGTCCAACCCCATCCGCTTCAGCGATTGATCGCAAGAGGCGATCAAATACTTGCGGCTGCCCATCTCGCCATAGGGGCCGGGCCACATGTTATAGCCGGCCTTGGACGAGATGATCAGTTCATCGCGATACCCTTTGAAATCGGTCGCTAGAATATCGCCAAAGGCCTCCTCGGCAGATCCGGGGGGCGGGCCATAGTTGTTGGCCAGATCGAAATGCGTGATGCCATGGTCAAACGCAGTCTGGCAAATCGCACGTTTGGTTTGATGCGGCGTGTCATAGCCGAAATTATGCCAGAGCCCCAAAGACACCGCAGGCAGCTGCAACCCCGACTTGCCGCAGCGGCGATAGATCATGCGGGAATAGCGATCTTCTGCGGGTGAATACGGCATCTTATGCTCCTTTGTCTGGTATGGAAGTTCTGGCCAATGTTTGGATGAAACGCAACCTCTTGCATTTCATCTTGGTCCAAATACCTATCCGTCGCGGGCCACGAGGTGCCCTATACGAATTTATTCCAAAGGTTTTCCAGCCGCTCTTGTTTGCCTGACCGAGGTTGCGGGTTCACATCCCGCGCCAATACATCGGTGCAGATCGATGCGAGGTCAGACTTCAGCATCGCTTGCGCGGTGTCTGTCTCCCAACCTGCATAGCGTGTCTTGCGCAACGCCTCTAGGCTGCCATCCTCCAACAATGCCGCCGCCGATTTCAGCGCCCGCGCGCAGGTATCCATCCCGCCGACATGCGCCAAAATAAGGTCTTCGGCCTCAAGGCTTTGCCGCCGGATCTTGGCATCAAAATTGGTGCCGCCGGTGGTATAGCCACCCGCGCGCAGAATCTCATAAAACGCCAGTGCTTTTTCGGCATGGTTGTTGGGGAACTGGTCGGTATCCCAACCTGATTGATAATCGTTGCGGTTCATATCAATCGACCCGAAAATCCCGAGACTCGCCGCTGTCGCGATCTCATGCTCAAAGCTGTGGCCCGCCAAAATCGCGTGGCCTTGCTCGATATTCACCTTCACTTCTTTTTCCAAACCATAGCGGCAGAGGAAACCGTACACAGTTGCCACGTCATAGTCATACTGGTGCTTCGATGGCTCTTGCGGCTTGGGCTCGATCAAAATCGCGCCCTTGAAGCCGATTTTGTACTTATACTCGACCACCATTTGCAAGAAACGCCCCATATGGTCAGCCTCAAGCCCCAAGTCGGTGTTCAGCAATGTCTCATAGCCTTCGCGCCCGCCCCAAAGCACATAGTTCTGCCCGCCCAGCCGTTGTGTCGTGTCCATGCAGCCCTTTACGGTCGCTGCGGCATAGGCAAACACCTCGGGGTCAGGGTTTGTTGCGGCCCCTGACATCCAGCGCTTGTGGCTGAACATATTGGCGGTGCCCCACAGCAGCTTGGTTTTGGATGTCTCCATCTTGGCCGCAAAATAATCGGTGATCTCTTCCAGATTGCGCTGGCTTTCGGCAAAATTCGCGCCCTCGGGCCGCGCATCGGCATCGTGAAAGCAAAAGAACGGCATGTTCAGAATGTCGAACATTTCAAATGCAACGTCAGCCTTTAGCCGTGCCAAATCCATGGTGTCGCCAAACCATGGCCGGTCCAGTGTCTGGCCGCCAAACGGGTCACCGCCCGGCCATGCAAAACTATGCCAATAGGCCGCGGCAAAGCGCAGATGGTCCTCCATCCGCTTGCCCATGATTACCTCATCCGGGTTGTAATGGCGAAAGGCAAATTCGTTCTGGCTATCAACGCCTTCATAGGCGATCGCAGGGATGGATTTGAAAAAATCAGTCATTTCAGTGCCTTAATTGCAGATTGGGCGGCGGAATAACGGGCATAGCCCGCATCAAATGCCGATGTTAGGGATGGAATAGGGTCGATTTGCCGTGCGATCGGGGGCAGGGTGGCAATCTCTGCCCCTGCGCCGGTCGCGGCCATTATTGCCAGTCGTGCTGCGCCAAAAGCGCCGCCAAGGTCACCCGCCTGTGGCACCAGAACCGGCACTTTCAGTGCTGTAGCAATCGCTGCAAGCCAATAGTCGGATCGAGAGCCACCACCAACAGCGATCAATTTCTCAAGGCGTGTTCCCGTACTGGCAAGGGCATCACGGCAGTCGCGCAAGGCAAAGGTCACGCCTTCCAGCACCGCGCGGGTTCCGGCGGCGGTATCGGTCGCATGCTCTAGCCCTAGAAACGCGCCACGAATATGGGCATCGTTCAGCGGCGTGCGCTCGCCCCCCAGATAGGGCAAAAACAAGGGCTTGCTGGGCGATTGCAGGGTGCCAAGCCCACCTGTCAGGGCCGCAGCTGTTTGGCCCACCAACCGCGCATACCAGTTCAGCGCATCGGTGGCAGACAATATAACCCCCATCTGATGCCAGGTCTCGGGCAGGGCGTGGCAAAACGTATGGACCGCCGAATCCGCGTTGGGGTGATAGCCGTCATTCGCGGCAAACAAAACGCCAGAGGTGCCAAGCGATACAAATGCCTCGCCCGCGCGCACAACGCCCACACCGACGCCTGATGCTGCATTGTCGCCGCCGCCCCCTGCAATCACGACACCTGCAGGCAGGCCCCAGCGGGCCGCCAACGCCGGTCGCAACGTGCCGGAAGCTGCCGATCCTTCGACAAGCCGTGGCATGTTTTCGCGGCTAAGGCCGGTTGCCGCCAGCAGGTCATCTGACCAATCGCGCGCTTGCGTGTCCAACCAACTGGTGCCTGCGGCATCCGACATTTCGGCGACATATTCACCCGAAAGCCACAGGCGCAGGTAGTCCTTGGGCAGCAAAACCCGTGCCACGCGCGCCCAGTTCTGCGGCTCATGCGCGCGGATCCAGGCCAGTTTCGGCGCCGTAAATCCGGGAAAGACAATATTGCCCGTCACGCGCCGAAACATCGGATCGCCGTCTAACGCGGCGGCCTCGGCTGCGCTGCGGGTATCATTCCACAAAATGCACGGGCGGATTACCTCATCCGCTGCGTCAATCAGGGTGGCGCCGTGCATCTGGCCGGATAGCCCGATGCCGCGCACGGCATCTAACCCGTGCGGCGAAAGCTGGTCCATCACGGCTTCGGCCGCAGCAATCCAATCGGCAGGGTTTTGTTCCGACCACCCTTCATGCGGGCGTTGCACCATCAGCGGCGCCGATGCCTCGGCCAGAACATTTTGATCGACGTCAATCAAGATGCCCTTCAGGCCGGAAGTCCCAAGGTCAAGGCCGATATACATCAGGCGGCCTTTTCCGGTTTCTTCCCAAGGATGATCATCGACAGAATGTCTTCATCTGTCACTTTATCCACATCAACCGTTCCAACCAGTTGCCCGTTTTTCATTACAGACGCGCGGTCGCACAGCTTCATCACGTTATGGATGTCATGCTCGATCAGGAAAATGCCAAGCCCTTGTTTCTTCAGCTCTTGGATCAGTTCCGAAACCATTTCGGTTTCTTGCGGGCCAAGCGCTGCTGTGGGTTCATCCATGATCAGAATGCGCGCGTTGAAATACACGGCGCGGGCGATGGCAACCGATTGCCGCTGGCCACCCGAAAGCGCCGAAACCGGCACGTTGAACTTTTTAAAGTTCGGGTTCAACCGCTGCATGATCTTGCGGGTTTCGGCCTCCATCTTGCTGTCATTTACGAAACCCATCGGGCTGATAATTTCGCGGCCCAAGAACAGGTTGGACGCCGCGTCAAGGTTATCGGCCAGCGCAAGAGTTTGATAAATCGTCTCAATATTCTGCGCACGGGCATCGCGTGGGTTGCCGATCGTCACTGGCTTGCCGTCGATCAAAATCTGGCCGGCATCGGCTTGATAAGCCCCCGACAGGCATTTGATCAGCGTCGACTTGCCCGCGCCGTTGTGGCCCAACAAGCCAACAACCTCGCCCGGATGCAGATCGATGGTGACGTGATCAACGGCTTTGATGCCGCCGAAGGAAATCGAGATATCGCGCATCTCGACCAGTGGAGTTCCCTTATTGGTCATGGCGTTTCCCTTCACTTCACTTTTTTGCGGTAGAGGTTGTCGAGATAGACAGCGAACACAAGCACCGAGCCAACGACGATTTGCTGGACTGATGTATCAAACCCGATCAGCACCATACCGGTTTGCAAGCTTTGCATCACCAGCGCACCCAGAATGGCACCGTAGATGGTGCCCAAGCCCCCCGCCAGCGACGTGCCGCCAATTACGGCTGCGGCAATTACATACAGCTCGTCAAAGACACCCAACGCATTGGTGGCCGAGTTCAGTCGGGCCGAAGCAACCACACCGGCAAGACCTGCAAGCATACCCATCAGCGCGAAAATCTTAAGCGTCATCCACTTTACGTTAATACCTGCCAGCGCCGCAGCCTCGGGGTTGCCGCCAATCGCAAAGACATAGCGGCCAAAGCGCGTGCGGGTCATCAGAATGGTCATGCAAATGCCAACCGCGACCAAAATCAGCACCGGAATGGCAAAGCCATGGCTGATAAACAGGCCTTCGGGTGGCACGGTGATATTATTCGCCTTGGCATAGGCATTCACAATACCGCGGGGCCAGGGGTAGGCGTTCACCAACAGCACCGCGCCAATGATCGCTCCGCAGCCGACCACGGCCAGGAATGCCTCGGCCCACATCGGGCGCAGCTTGAAATCATGCATAACGCGTTGTTTGCGGCCTGAATGCAGCATCCAGATTACACCAGCACAGGCCAAAAGCCCGACAATCCAGCTGCCCGTCGCGCCTACTGCGCCATAGGGGCCACCGCCCAGCAGGGCAAAATTCTCATCCACGGGCGAAATCGTGCGGCCGCCTGCCGATAGGAACGCACAGCCGCGCCATACCAACAGACCACCCAAAGTTACAATAAACGCCGGAATGCCGCGATAGGCGATCAGCCAACCTTGGAACACCCCGATCAGGGCACCCGCCGCCATGCCGACGATCACTGCAATAATCCAGATAAACGGGTTGCCAAGACCGATCAGCGGCGGCAAGACGTTTACCTGCAACAGGCCCATGATCATCGCCGTCAGGCCCAGCACCGCGCCAACCGACAAGTCGATATTGCGGGTGACAATTACCAAAACCATACCCGTGGCCATAATGCCGATGGATGAGGTTTGCACTGACAGGTTCCACAGATTTCGTGGTGTCAGGAAAAACCCGCCATTGCCGAAAATCGCGCCATAAAAGTGAAAGCCAAACCAGATCAGCAAAAGCGCTCCGACCATGCCCAGCAATCGCGTGTCAATTTCTGTCGCGCGCAAAAAGCGGTTCAACAACGAGACGTTTTGGTCTGTTTTGGGGGTGGATGTATCGGTCATATCCGGGTCCAACGATATAGATGGGATGGGTTGCAGGCCAACTGCCCAAGACGAGAGCCTCGAGGTGCCATTCACAAACCATTCGCCATGTCAGGAAAGGGGGGATTCCGGCACCAACGTATTGGTGCCGGAAAGGGCCTATGCGATTACTCGCAAGCAGCAACACCTGCCATTGCGCCTTCACAAGCCATCTCTTTAGTGATGTGGCCCGCGTCAATCGCAAGGTTCAGCGTATCTTTGGTGATCGGGGTTGGCTTCAGCAGGATCGCGTTCATCTCAACGCCTTTTTCGCCACCGTTAAACTTGGACGCGCCGTCGATTGCGCCCATTTCGGTGCCTTCAGCCAAAGCCGCAGCAATTTCGCCCGCAGCTTTACCCAGCTGACGCGAGTCTTTCCAAACCGAAACGGTCTGAGAGCCGCGTGCAACACGGTTGATCGCCGCCAAGTCACCGTCTTGACCGCCAACAGGGATAACAAGACCCTGCGCTGCCAAAGCTGCGATAACGCCGCCAGCCATACCATCGTTTTCGGCCAGAACCGCATCAACCGCGTTGTTATTCGCGGTCAGGATCTGTTCCATGTTCTTTTGCGCGTTTTCAGGCTTCCACCCGTCCGAGAATGCTTCGCCAACGATCTTGATCTTGCCGGCTTTAACATCCGCGCCGATCACTTCCATCATGCCTTCCAGCAAGAAAGCCGCGTTCGGATCACCGGGGTCGCCCTTGATGATGGCATAGTTGCCTTCGGGCAGAACGCCTTTGATGGTTTCAGCGATGATCGAGCCAACGCCTTTGTTGTCGAATGTCAGGTAGAAGGTGCGGTCATCTTCGATCAGGCGGTCGTAGCCGATCATTGGAATACCTTCAGCCGCAGCTTTATCAATCGCCGGGCCAATAGCGTCTTTGTCCCATGCGTTGATGATCAGTGCGTTGGCGCCTTGGGCAATCAGCGCTTCAATATCGGTCAACTGCTTGGCCGAGGATGATTGCGCGTCTGACGAGATGTAAGTGTCGCCAGCAGCTTCGATTGCAGCTTTCATTGCAGCTTCGTCAATCTTCCAGCGCTCTTCTTGAAAGCTCGCCCAAGATACGCCGATTTTCTTGCCTTCGGCCAGTGCAGCCGTCGAAAAGCCTACCGTAGCCATGACGGCCAGCAAAATTGCGTTACGCATGTGTTTCCTCCCTGTGGAATCGACCCTTTGCGGATCGGCCCGACGGATTCGCCGGTACAAAATCTTTCTATCCCACAATAAATTCAGTTGTCAAAATAAAAATAGATGTCACTATGCGTGTTGTGCTGGATTTATAGTCGATTTTGCTGCGATGCGGCGACAATATCGCTCCATCTGGCAAAAGACTGCCTTTTTAAATTCGAGGATTGAATAAATTATGCCGCAACTGCACGATAGCTTTGCCCCAAACGCTGTGCCGGGTTGCGGTCCGCTCATTCCGGCTTTGTCTGATGCGTTGCGGCCGTTGCGCCAGCAAATCTTTGAACGCGTGCGCGCGGCGGGCCAGATTGCGCGCGTTCAGGTTGCCAAGGAATTGGGGGTCAGCCCCGCCTCGGTTACAACCGGCGTTTCAGAGCTGATCGACGCGGGATTGCTGGAGGAAGTGATCGCGCCGCGCGAAGGTGAGGCAGGTCGTGGCCGGCCGGCCGTTGCCTTGGGTGTGCGGGCCTGCGCCCATTACGTGGCCGGCATGAAGCTGTCAGACCGCGAGCATACCGCCGTTATCGTCGACTTCGCTGGCAATGTAATCGCGAATGAGGTGGTGCAGCGCACCCCCAGTGCGATGGCCTTGCCGCAACTGCTAGCGGCAATGGAAACCTTGCTGGATAAAGTATGCGCCAAGGCGGGTATAAACCGTACCGAGCTTACGGCCCTGGGCCTTGGGGTGCCGGGGTTTGTCGATAGCGGCGCGGGCCAGGTGATGTGGTCGTCAGTCATGGCCGAGCGGGGACTGAACCTTGCAGCCTTGGCGACTGCGCATTTAGGTCTTGCAGTGCATATTGATAACGATGCGAATTTGGTCACGCTGGCCGAGCTGTGGTTCGGTGCAGGGCGTGGGCTTTCGGATTTTGCGGTGGTCACGATTGAGCATGGCGTCGGCATGGGTGTCGTGGTGAACCATCGCATTTATCGTGGCGCACATGGCTTGGGCATGGAACTGGGCCATACAAAGGTACAGCTGGACGGCGCATTGTGTCGCTGTGGCCAGCGCGGCTGCCTTGAGGCCTATGTCGCCGATTACGCGTTGGCGCGTGAAGCATCGACTGCGCTGAACTGGGTTGGCAAAGATGGCCAGTCGATCAATGTTTTGTTGGAAAGCCTGTATGACCATGCCAAAGCGGGCAATGCGGCGGCGCGGTCTATCTTTCGCCGCGCGGGCCGCTATCTGGCCGTGGGTTTGTCGAATGTCGTCAACCTGTTTGATCCATCCTTGATTATTCTAAGCGGCGAACGGATGCGCTATGACTATCTTTATGCGGCCGATACTTTAGCGGAAATGGAGAATCTTGCCATAGCTACGGGTCGCCCCCTTCCTCCGATAGAAATCCATGCCTGGGGCGATTTGCTGTGGGCGCAGGGTGCTGCGGCCCTGGCGCTTTCGGCGGTAACCGAAGGGTTGCTGGCAGGCAATCGTGATGGGCAACGTGAGGTGGCGGCGCAATGAAAACCCTATTCATCCTTTCCTTGGCTTTGGCCACACCAGCATTGGCAGACCCCAGTTTTATCAACCGCGCGGGTGCTTTGCCTGCCCCTGTGATTTACGCGGGCGAATGGGAGCATTTTGTCGGCGGTGGCGTGGCAATACTGGATTGCAACGCTGATGCGCGGCCCGATTTATTCGTGGCGGGGGGCACAGCGCCTGCTGCGCTGCTGGTCAATACCACAGCGCCCAAAGGCGACATAACCTTTGCCACAGGTGATATCAGCCCGATCACCGATGTAACGGGTGCCTATCCATTGGATATAAACGGTGATGGCATGATGGATCTGGCGGTTATGCGTGTCGGGCCAGATGTGTTTTTGCAGGGCGAACCCGATTGTAAATTCCATGACGCCACTGCCGAATGGCGCCTGCAAACCGGCGATCAATGGTCTACCGCATTTTCCGCCACTTGGGAAAAGGGGCAAAGCTGGCCTACGCTTGCCATTGGCCATTACGTTGACCGCAGCCGTCCCGATGGCCCGTTTGAGGCATGTGATACCAACAGCCTCTATCGCCCCCAATCCGGCGGTTATGGTGCAGCGGAAATCCTGTCGCCCGGCTATTGCGCCTTGTCGATGCTCTTTTCGGATTGGAAACGCAATGGCACGCCCGATCTGCGCATCTCGAACGACCGCCATTATTACGTGCGTGGCGGGTATGAGGAAATGTGGCATCTGAACCCGCTTGCACCCTATGCGCAATCCGAATGGCCGCGCTTTTCACTATGGGGTATGGGCATTGCCAGCCGCGACATTACGGGTGACGGCTTGCCCGAAGTGATGATGACCTCGATGGGCGACCAGTTGTTGCAGTACAACACCGGCAATGGCTTTGAAAATGTACCGTTTACCTTGGGCACCTATGCCCACCAACCCTATAGCGGCGATGATGGCCGCCCCAGCACCGGCTGGCATGCCGAGTTTGGCGATGTCGATAATGACGGGCGTGATGATCTGTTCATCGCCAAAGGCAATGTCGATCAGATGCCATCGAACGCGATTCACGACCCGAACAACCTGTTGATGCAAGGTGCAGATGGCGTGTTTGTCGAAAAAGGCGGCGTGGCAGGGATTGGCACGACTGACCGGTCACGCGGGGCTGGTTTGGCAGACCTGAACGCAGATGGGTTGCTGGATATTGTTGTCGTCAACCGCCGTGCGCCGATTGAGATTTGGCAAAATACCACAGCACAAACGGGCCATTGGCTGGGCGTGGCACTGCGCGGGCCAAGGGGCAACACCCAAGCCGTTGGCGCATGGGTTGAACTGCGGTACGGTGACAAGGTCCATGCGCGTGAGGTAACCGTGGGCGGCGGCCATGTCTCGGGCCAAGCGGGGCCGCAGCATTTCGGCCTTGGCGCGCATGACAGCGCCGAGGTTCGGGTGATCTGGCCAGATGGCACGGTGGGCGCATGGCTGCCTGTGGGGGCCGACCGCGTGGTGACGCTCGGCCCCGATGGCGTGATCGATTAGCGGTCGATTGGCAAGCCGCTGGGCACGGTGGCCGGAATACCAAGGCGGCCTGCAAGCGCCGTTGAATCGGTCAAACTGTCCAGAAACGCCAAGATTGCGGTTGTCTCATCCGCAGTCAGTGGATGCGCGGGCTGGCGGATTGCGGCCTTGATTGCTTGGCGCTCTGCCGGGTCATTGGTTGCGGCCCAATCATCCTTGGCGGGGGTGAACGCGGGCAGAACGGCTTGGGGTTGATACGCGTCCAATCCCGTTGCCGGATCGGCGTGAAACATCACGAATGCGCGCAAATCGGCATGGCTGCCCGCGTGACCATAGGGCGCGGTTTTGGTGACATTGCGCAAAGAAGGCGTGCGAAATGCATAGGCATCCTCGGGGCGGTTCGTTACGCGAATACGGCCTAAATCGCGTTGGTTGGTTTCAAACCGTTCGGCTTTGCCCGGACCAAGCTGGGGGGTGCCCATCGCATGGAAACCTTGGTCAGTCAGCAACGGGCCCGTGTGGCACGCGCCACAACCTGCTGATCCATAAAACAAATCTGCCCCTTTAGCTGCCAGCGCGGGCAAGGGGGCCTGACCCCGCAACCACGCATCAAAAGGCGCAGAATCCGACCGCCACTCTACGCTGATAAAAGCGGCGATCGCGTTGGAAATATCGGTAAAATCAATCGCCCGCCCTGCGCCGATGTCGGGATATACTGCGGCAAACTGTTGCTGGTAGGCCGGAATGGCGGCCACGCGCGCCGCGATCTTGTGCCATGCGCCATTCGGGCCGGTCAACTGACCCGTGCGCACGGATTTCGAAATCTCGTTTTCCGAATAATGCCCCGCCATTTCATCGGGTGACAGTACCGGAAACATGCTCTGCGCTGATAATAGCGAGGCAAAACCGCTGACCATCTCATCCTCAAGCGGGGTACGAAAGCCGATCGGGCGGGTCGCATCTGCTTCTATGCGGCCGTCGTAGAACACGCTTTTCAAGTCCAGTATGCCCAGGTTGAACAGGGCGGGCGCGTTACGGGGGATGCGCTGCTCGGGCATGTCGTTCGGGTCGGGTTTGCGCTCGGGGCCAAGGCCTATGCCGCCTTCGCCCAGGGCCAGCGACACGCCATCACCTGTGCCAAAACGCGGGTGGTGGCATGTGCCACATGAAATGTTACGATTGCCTGAAAGCAGAGGGTCCCAAAACAGCAGTTGCCCCAAAGCCACCTCCTCCGCCGTATGCTGCCTGAAATCGGCATCATTCAGCGGTGCGGGGCGCATTTCAGCATGGGCAGGCAAACAAGTTGTCGCCAATAGCGCTAACAAGGATATATATTGGTACATAGGGCCCTCCTCGGCGCAGCATATGCCTGAAATATCTGAAACAGAAACCCCAAAATCTGGCCCAAACTTGCCTATTTGGCAAAACGCCCTATTTGCTTGCGTTGTCTCGCTATGCGAAAAATGCAATATATGTGGTAAGAATGTTAATAAAGTCGAGCAGGAGACAGGATGCAGTGGTTTCGGCACAAAGGGTTGGGCTTGGCGACGCTTTTGCTTGGCGCCACGCTTGCATTTCCTGATCCTGTCAAGGCATTGGATAAGCTGGATTTTAACGTCACTGGCGGCGACAAGGATGTTGAATCCGCATTGCGCGGCGCTTCGTTGCTGTTGGCGGCCCAAGAAGAAGGCACAGCAAACCCCCAAGACCTTTTGGCCTCGGCAAGGGCGGAATACGGGCGGCTGGTGGGCACGCTTTATGCTTTGGGCCGGTATTCTGCTGTGGTCAGCATTCGGGTCGATGGGCGTGAGGCGGCCGATATCCCGCCATTAGAGGCGCCGGGTTCGATTGGCACGATTGTCCTGACTATTGATCCTGGCCCTGTGTTCACGTTTTCAAAGGCAAATGTGGCCCCGCTTGCGGCAGATACCAAGCTGCCAGAGGAGTTTCGTATCGGAGGCGTTGCTGCCAGTGATACCATATCGGCTGCGGCATCGGCGGCGGTGGATGGCTGGCGCAATGCGGGGCATGCATTGGCTGATGTGACCGGCCAGGACCTGACGGCAGACCACAATGCCAATACTCTGGCGGCAAATCTCGCAGTAACCGCTGGTCCCAGGCTGCGCTTTGGCGAGCTGCGTGTCAGCGGGCAAGAGCGGATGCGTCTGAACCGGATCATCAAGATTGCGGGCCTGCCAAGCGGCGAACAATTCAGCCCCAAAGAGCTGGAAGATGCCGCCGAGCGTCTGCGCCGCACCGGTGTGTTCAGCTCGGTCGCGCTGGTCGAAGATGACAAAATCACCGCGCCCGATCTGTTGGGGGTTTCGCTTAAGGTGGCCGAAGAAAAGCCCCGCCGCTATAGTTTCGGGGCCGAAATTGGCAGCAGCGAGGGTGCAAAACTTAGCGGCTATTGGCTACATCGCAATCTGTTTGGCGGCGGCGAACGCTTTAAGGTCGAAGGTGAAATCGCGCAGATTGGTGCACAAAACAGCGGCGTTGATTATGCGCTTGGCTTTAACATCGATCGCCCGGCAACCCTCAGCCCAGATACGACAGGCACCGCCTTTCTGAAATTCGGCCATGAGGATGAGACCGATTATGTTCAGGACTATGTGCAAACCGGCATTGGTTTTACCCATTATCTGTCGCGTGAAATCACGGCGCGGGTCGGGCTGGAATATGAAAAATCGCGGGTCAACTATACCTCTGTCACCGAAGACTACAGCAACATTGCGCTGCCTGTCGGTGCGAACTGGGATAAGCGCAATTCTAAAACCGATGCCACCCAAGGGTTTTACATTGATGCCGAGGTGTCGCCATTTCTGGGGTTCGGCACCACAGACTCGGGTGTCAAGCTAGAGGTGGATGCCCGCGCCTATCGTGGTTTTGGTGAAAATGATCGCGTTACATTTGCGGCACGGTTGCAGGCCAAAGGCGTGTTTGGCGCGTCGATCGACAATTTGTCGCCGGATTATCTGTATTATTCAGGCGGCGGTGGCACGGTGCGGGGACAAAAATATCAATCGCTTGGCTTTACCTCTGCCACAACAGGCGGCAGCACCGGTGGTACGGGCTTTTTGGGCGCCTCGTTTGAACTGCGGACCAAGGTGACCAAGAATATAGGCGTTGTTGGCTTTGCCGATTTTGGCCAAATTGCCAGCGAAGGGATGTTCGGCGGCAGCACGCTAAGCCAAGCAGGCGCGGGGCTGGGGCTGCGTTATGCCACGGGCTTCGGGCCGATCCGGCTTGATGTCGGTGTGCCGGTTTCGGGTGGGGGCAGCGGCGCCCAAGTCTATGTTGGCATAGGACAATCTTTTTAATGCGTAAGTTTCTGATTTCTTTACTAGTCCTGCTTTTGTTGCCCTTCGCGGCACTGGCCCAATCCGATGGTCGTGATACGCTGACCGCGTTTCTAGAGGATAATCTGTCAAGCAGCGGTCGCAAGGTAACGGTTACCGGCTTTACGGGGGCGTTTTCATCACAGGCCCAGGTCGAAAGCCTTACGATTGCCGACAGCGAAGGCGTTTGGCTGACCTTGAACAAGGTTGTGCTGGATTGGAGCCGCGCCTCGTTGCTACGCGGCGTGGTCAGTGTGAACGAACTGACCGCTGATGAGGTGATCGTCGCGCGCAAACCTTTGCCAGACCCGGATGCCATTCCCAGCCCCGAGGCAACGGGCTTTACCTTGCCCGAACTTCCAGTTTCGATAAGCGTCAAAAAGCTTTCGGCGCGGCGTATCCTTTTGGGGCCAACAGTGCTTGGCCAAGAAATAGAGGGCAGCCTTTCGGCGGCGTTGGAATTGAACGGCGGCCAAGGTAGCACCGATTTGTCGCTAGTGCGCACCGGCGACGGGCCGGATGGCGCGCTTACCCTGAAAGCCAGCTATGCCAATACCGACAAACAGCTGAATATTGACCTGAACCTGACCGAAGGCGCCAACGGTATCGCCAGCAGTTTGCTTAATCTGCCGGGAAAGCCGTCACTTGTGCTGAAAGTCGCCGGTGCGGGCCCGTTGGATGATTTTGCCGCAACGCTGGATTTGCAAACCGATGGCCAGAAACGCCTGGCCGGCGAGGTGATGCTGAAGGGCCAGCAAGATGGCGCACAAAAGTTTACCGTTAGCCTGAACGGCGATGCCGCGCCGCTATTCGTGCCTGAATACGCAGAATTTTTCGGCCCCGAAGTCAGCCTGAAGGCCGAGGGTCAGCGCAGTACCATTGGTCAGCTTGACCTGACCGCTTTGTCGGTTGATGCGCGTGCGCTGCAACTGGATGGTGCCGCGGTGATCGCCACCGATGGCCTGCCGCAAAAGCTGACATTGGTGGGGCGTCTGGGTTTGCCCAGCGGCGAGCCGGTGCTTCTACCCTTTGGCGGTGCGGCCGAAACCCGCGTAGCGGCTGCCGATTTGCGCCTGAACTTTGACGCAAGCAAAGGCGAAGGCTGGAGCGCGGCGGTAAACCTGACCGGCATGAACCGCAGCGACATTGTCATAGGCAACGCCAAGATTATCGGCTCGGGCCGGATCAACCGGCGTTCAGGCAGCGGTGGTACGATCGTTGGCGGTACCCTGAATTTTGACGCTAATGACGTGGAATTGGCAGACGCGGCCCTTGCCCGTGCCTTGGGCCAGAATATCAAAGGCAAGCTGATCTTTGATTGGCAAAAGGGTGGGCTCGGCTTTCACATCGGCCGGCTAGAGCTGAACGAGGACGGCTATAAAATCGCCACGTCGGCCCGCCTCGGCGTGTATGCAAACGGCTTTCGCTCGCGCGGTATTATCGATGCCGAGTATCAGGATCTGTCGCGCTTGTCAGAGCTTGCGGGCCGCCCGTTGGGGGGCAAGGGCGCGTTTCGCCTTAGTGGTCAGGTCGTGCCATTGGGCGGCGAATTTGACATAACCGCAGCCGTCAAAGGCACCGATATTGCCGTTGGCATTGATGAGGTTGATAACCTGTTGCGCGGTGGGTCGACGATTGATTTTGCGATTGCCCGCTCGAAAAAAGGGACATTCCTGCGCAGCCTGAATATCAAGGCACAGCAGTTGGTTGCCAGTGCCAAGGGCACATTGGCCACTGATAACAGCGATATAAAAGGCAGCCTGAATTTTGCCGACCTTGCTGCGCTAGGGGCGCAATATGGCGGCAGCCTGAACGCCTCGGCAAGCTTTACCGGTACACCCGCCGATGGCCGCATCACATTGGACGGCAAAGCGATTGATCTGCAAATCGGCCAGCAACAGGCCGATGCTTTGATCGCGGGCGAAAGCAACCTGTCGGTTGCAATAGGAATTGTCAACAAACGGCTAAATCTGGAGAAGGTGATCATCCAGAACCCGCAAATCAATGCCCGCGCAACCGGCTATCTGGATGCGGCGGGCAGTGACGTGTCGGCCAATCTGTCTTTGCCTGACCTGTCGCCTTTGGGTGCGGGCTATGGAGGCGCGCTGCAAGCGATGGTGACGGCCAAGGGCACGGTAAAAGATGGCCGTGTCACCCTGCAAGGGCAGGGCAATGATCTTGCCCTTGGTGTTGCGCAGGCGGACGGCATGCTGAAAGGCGCCAGCATTCTTGATACGGCCATCACCATCAAAGATGGCCACATCGAGATTGACAGGGCCACGCTTTCGAACCCCCAGATCAGCGCCAATATTGACGGTTTTTATGATCCAAAGGGCAGCGACCTGTCGGCCAATTTGTCTTTGCCAAGCCTTTCACCCATGGGCGCGGCCTATAGTGGCGCGTTGCAGGCGGTGGTTACGGCCAAAGGCACGCTTGACGCGGGGCGCGTTGAATTGTCGGGCCAGGGCGACAATCTTGCAATCGGCAACCCCGAGGCCGACAAGCTGTTGCGCGGCCAAAGCACGGTAAAGGCGGCGGTGAATTTCCGCGACCGCAAGCTGGAAATTGAAACGGCTGCTCTGTCAAACCCGCAGCTTTCGGCCAGTGCCACCGGCACGGTGACCGAGACCGAGCGCAAAGTGCAGCTTGAGGCGCGGCTGGCCAATCTGGCGCTGATCGTCGCTGATTTCCCCGGTGCTGTGACCGTTTCGGGCACGGCCAGCGAAAACGGCAACGGCGTTACGCTTGATCTGGCAGGCACGGGGCCGGGCGGCATTGATGCAAGGATAGCGGGTCGTATTGCCCCCGGCTTTCGCAGCGCGGATTTGGCGATCACGGGGTCGGCCCAAGCAGCCTTGGCCAACGCATTTCTTGGCGCACGTTCGATTTCCGGACAGGCCCAGTTCGATTTGCGGTTGAACGGGCCGTTCGCGCTGTCGTCGCTATCGGGGCGTGGCAGCCTGAGCGGCGGGCGGTTTTCGGCACCGAAATTGCCGTTCGGCCTGCAAGACATCGCATCGACAGTCACGCTTGGCGGCAATGCTGTGCAACTTAGCATGACATCTGCCCCCAGCACCGGCGGCAGTTTGACGGTTGATGGCAGCATTGGTCTGTCGGCCCCGAACACGGCTGATCTGCGCGTTGCGCTGCGCAATGCTGCGTTGAAAGACCCGAACCTTTACACCGTTTCTGTTGGCGGCGACTTGACTGTCAAAGGGCCACTGACAGGGGGCGCGGTGATCGGCGGAACGCTTCGTATTTCCGAGGCCGAACTGCAAGTGCCGACCACGGGGTTTTCGTCTATCGGGTCACTACCGGGCCTGAAGCACAAGAACGAACCTGCTAAGGTTAAGGGAACACGGTATAAAGCGGGGCTTATTGACCTAGGACCAAGCGATGGGGCCAACAGCACTGCTCGGCCCTTTGGCCTGAACCTGACAATCGACGCCCCTCGCAGCATCTATCTGCGCGGGCGTGGTATTGATGCCGAGTTTGGTGGCAATGTGGTTTTGCGCGGCGATACCAACGCGCCCATTCCCAGCGGAGCCTTTGAGCTGATCCGCGGTCGGCTTGATATTCTGGGCAAGCGGTTGGAACTGACCGAGGCCCAAATGCTGCTGCAGGGCGATTTGATCCCGAGCCTGAACATCAACGCAACAAATGAAGGCAGTGATGTCACCACGTCGGTTGTAATCAAGGGCCGCGCAGATGACCCTGAAATTTCCTTCACCTCAAGCCCCGAACTGCCGCAAGAAGAAGTCTTGGCGCAGCTGCTATTTGGCCGCGATCTTTCGTCTATTTCGGCTTTGCAAGCGGCGCAGCTTGCATCAGCCGTTGCCAGCCTTGCCGGTAAAGGCGGTGACGGTATCGTCGGGAACCTGCGCAAGAGCTTTGGCTTGGATGATCTTGACCTCACAACCGACTCCAATGGGAATGTGTCGGTCAAGGCGGGTAAGTACCTGAGCAAACGGGTTTATACCGAAGTTGAGGTTGATCAGCAGGGACAGAGCAAGATCAACCTGAACCTTGATCTGAAAAAGAATGTGACCGTGCGCAGCTCGGTTACGGCTTCGGGTGAAACCGGAATCGGGATATTCGTTCAAAAGGATTATTGAGGTGCCACGTGGCGCCTGTCTTCGATCTCGGCATCGACGGCGGCGCCCAGCAGCACGGCAAATGCCGACAAATAGAACCACATAAGCAAAGCAACAACTGCCCCGATTGACCCGTAAACTTGGTTATAATTGGTGAAGTTGCCAAGATAGAAAACCAAACCGCGCGAAACGGCGACCCAGAGGGCCAGCGCCAAAAATGCCCCGATGGTCAGAAACGGTGGCCTGCTTTCGCGCTGGGGGCGGTTTGGGCCAAGCCGGTAAGCAATTGCAATACTAAGCATTACCAACATGACGCCGACAAGAAAGTTTGTCGCCCGCAGGGTATTGGTTGCGGCGGCACCAAGCGGCAAATAATCCATAACCAACGGCATAACCACGGCCAATGTCATGCCTGCAAGCACCAGACCAACCAGCACCAACGTGACGATGAATGCACGAAGCACGTGGTGCACGCCGTTCCGGCTGGGCAGGCCGTGAATGGCATTAATGCCACTAATCAAGGCGCTTACGCCCGCGCGCGCAGACCACAAAGCAAAGAGCGTAGAAAATATCGTCGCCAGCCCAAGGTTTCGAGAATTGGTGGCCAGAATGCGCTGCACTTGACCATACAACAGGTCAAACGCCTCGTCCGGCAGATAATTTGCCGCAAGGTCAAGTTGGGTTTGCACAACATTTGGATCAGCGACAAAGCCCCAAATCGTGATGACTGCCACCAAAGCCGGAAAAATGGCAAGAAAACCGAAAAACGCGATGCCTGCAGCAATGAGTCCGATTTCGGCATTGGAAGCGCGGTTCCAGACCCCCAAGCAGTGTCGATAAAATGTCATGCTTACATGGGCCTTTTGCTTTAGTCGGGCAGGAATAGCATTGTAAGCCAACCATATCAAACCAAAATGACCCTCCCAAAACGGAGGCAATCCAGTCACCTTGGCGCAATTTTCATTTATGTGTCATGTGCGCAGGTCGCATGTGTTCGAAATCGCAGGTACTTTGCAGAAAAGTTTTGGATTTCGCGATGTTCCTTATCCTTGTTCTGCCACAGTGTTCATTGTGGGCAAGCTGCCATTTGGCTTGCGCCCGAAGCTTGTAAGCCGGGTTCATTATCGCCCCCGAACGCTGAGAATGGACCGACGCTTAGGCTCTGTTCGTAAATTTTGCGGCAAACAGTAATTTGTAGCCAAATCCGCATGTGCCTGAATCTCCCTTTGGCGCGCAGTAGGCGTCAATTTTCTTTAAAACGACCAGGTCTTAACACACCCGTCCGTCTGCCTTGACCCAAGCTTTGCCGAAAATGGGTCTCGGGCTACAGCTTTGTCGAACTGCGTACCGGGCCTACGGCTGGGTAACTGCGCCTCACAAACCGGCACCGGAAACGCGGGCGAGAATTGTACTATGTCCTACTCTCGCTCGGCGGATTGTCGTTGTGCGAAAACGGTCAAGTTGTCTTGAACCGCCCGCCGACCCAGGAGGGCAATCTTACTGTGCGGCGGAAAGTCGTTCTTCGCTGTGATAGCCATCGGCATAGGCCACAACGACATTTCGCGCAGCCTCGGCATCCCCAACCGAGACGGCCGCCCGCAATGCCCGCAGGGCCGAAGCCATCTGCAGTTCTGTCAGGCTTTGTTCGTGAGCGCGCAAAATCTTCGGGTGTGGCGTTGTTATCAGCTTTGCTCCGATCAACAGCTCTTCATGCAGCTTTTCACCCGGGCGCAGACCCGTCACCAAAATGGAGATGTCGCCTTCAGGGTGCTCTGCATCACGCACTGTTAGTCCGGCCGCTTCGATCATTTGCCGCGCCAGATCACGAATTTTAACAGGCGCGCCCATATCAAGCACGAAAACATCGCCACCTCCCATGTTGCCATCAGAAAAAGCTCCTGCCAGCAGAACAAGCCTCGCCGCTTCGGGTATCGTCATGAAAAAGCGGGTCACGTCTTCATGTGTCAGTGTGACCGGTTCGCCATTCGCAATCTGTTCCTTGAATAGCGGAATCACCGACCCCGAAGAGCCCAAGACGTTGCCAAACCTGACGATCGAGAAAACCGTAGACTTCGGTCGTTTGGCAAGATCCTGGATAACCAGTTCGGCAAGACGCTTGGACGCCCCCATTATGTTGGTTGGGCGCACAGCCTTATCTGTCGAAATCAGGACAAATTTTTCGACACTTGCTGCGTTCGCTGCATCTGCAAGCGTGCGGGTGCCCAAGACATTGTTGGCCAGTCCGGCAATCGGGTTCGCCTCGACCAAAGGAACGTGTTTATATGCCGCGGCGTGAAAGACGATGTCGACGTTATACTTTGACATTATCGCTCGCGCCAAACGGCCATCACCAACCGAGCCCAACACCGGAATGATGCGCACGTCAGTGCCATTTGCAAGTTTGGCCAAGGCGCGTTCAACCGTATAAAGCGCAATCTCGCTTATTTCAAAGAGCACAATACAGGCGGGTTTATGGGCCAAAAGCTGCTGGCACAGTGCCGTCCCAACAGATCCGCCGGCCCCCGAAATCAGAATTGTCTTGCCTTGATAGGTTTCCTCCGCGGCAGGGATCGACTTTTCAATTTGCGCCCGGCCCAAAAACTTGTCCGGATCTATCGGGGCCAATGTATCAACCAGCTTTTCGACCCCAACCAGCTGCGCAAACGAAGGAACAGACATCGCTGTCATGCCCATCGCCTGAAGCTTGCGCGCGATCTGAGCCAGCTTCATTGCCGGGACGGATGGCATTGCAAGCAAAACCCGACGGGCCTCATAGCGTTGTGCCAGTTCGGCAATGCGATCAGAGTGGCAAACGGGCAGCCCGCCAACCGACATCGACCGCAATTCCGGATTGTCATCTATGAATGCAACAGGCCTGATACTGCGATGGTTGCGCAATGCTGCAAGCAACTGCATCCCAGTGCGGCCCGCACCATAGATAATAACGCGCTGGCGTTGCTTGCCCGCGCCTAGAATCCATAACAGCACGTGCAACAAAGCAAAGCGCGCGCCAACAGCCAGAGGAAAAAAGATCAAGCCGAACAGGATGATGCCCAATCGCGGAAAAACCAAAGTTGATGCCCCGACAAAGGCGGCAAAGGCCAGCGTGACCAATAGAGCCATGAAGCCCGTTCGTAAAATACCCCATATTTCATAGCTATTCAGCCTTATATTCGGCAATTTCAAAGCAACAGTCGCCGCCCCTGCCAGCGCCTGCAAAGCAATCGCCGCAGGCCAGAATTGTTGAAAAAACGCAGAGTTTGGCAATGCCTCGTAAAGCAACATCCAAGAGGCCAGAAACGCAATCGGCGCAAGCAGGATGTCAATCAAAGCAAAGAGCAGCTTTTTTTCCTGTCTGGAAAGCTTGTCCACAAAAAGAAAGAGGTGTTGCCTGATCACGGAAACGAATCTCCTTACACGGTAGAAAATTACGATTGGCGCACGGGCGCGACATCTTGGTGTACCCTTTCACCTTGCGGTTGATTAATGGTTAACGGCTGAGCTGGGCTTGGTACAAAGTCGAACACGGTTTGAATGGCGTAAAGCTGCCTTTTTTGACCATACCTAAGTCGGCATTGGCATTAGGTGCTTGCTTGTTATAGTGGCGTAGCCCTTTGTAGGGCGTGGAGCGCTGCGATGCATACGGGCCAAAATCTGCGCCAAATTTTAAGGAGAATCTGCGATGGCTTTGCCAGTCATTCTTGTCGTTGGAAACTATGGCGATGGCGAAATTACTGCCTTATTGCCCGGTTTTGATCTGATCGCGCTGGCAAGTATTGCGGACATCAGCAGTATCGA
Source organism: Pseudorhodobacter wandonensis (assembly GCF_001202035.1). Taxonomy (GTDB): domain Bacteria; phylum Pseudomonadota; class Alphaproteobacteria; order Rhodobacterales; family Rhodobacteraceae; genus Pseudorhodobacter; species Pseudorhodobacter wandonensis. The sequence goes on from NZ_LGHT01000044.1 coordinate 403,028, forward strand.
ACCATCCCGCCGGGCGGCGATTGCTGCGGTGGCTTATCGTGGGCATCACCCCTTTGGCAGCGCTGAAATGGACGCGCTACCGGGTTTGAAAATCATTGCAAATTATGGTGTTGGCTATGATGCGATTGATGTCGCGGCGGCCAGTGCGCGCGGCGTGCGTGTGACCAATACGCCTGATGTTTTGAACGAAGATGTAGCAGACCTAGCCATTGGAATGTTGCTTTCGTTGAACCGCAACATGGCGGCAAATGCCGAATGGCTGGCGCGGGGTGACTGGACAACCAAAGGCGATCCGCCGCTGGCCCGCAAGTTCAGCGGGGGGCGCGCGGGCATTATGGGCCTCGGCCGCATCGGCCGCGAAATTGCTGACCGGTTGGTCGCGTTCAAGATGGAAATCCATTATCACAGCCGCAGCCCCAAAGACACGCCCGAGGGCTGGGTTTGGCACGCCACCCCGCAAGGCTTGGCTGCCCATTGCGACTATTTGATTGTCGCACTTGTCGGCGGGGCAGAAACCCGGAACTATGTTTCGCGCGACGTGATTGCCGCGCTCGGCGCGGATTCGGTCATCGCAAATATTTCGCGTGGGTCGACTATAGACGAAATGGCAATGTTGGAAGCACTTGAATCAGGCCGCATTCGCGGCGCGGCGCTGGATGTTTTTGAATGCGAGCCGCAGCTTAATCCGCGTTTTCTGGCATTGCCCAACGTGGTGCTTCAACCGCATCAGGGCTCGGCCACGATTGAGACCCGCAAAGATATGGCTGCCCTTCAATGCGCCAATGTTCGTGCGTATTTCGCGGGTGGGGCGTTGCTTTCCCCTGTTAATTAGGGCGCGACGCCCTTGTTTCATATCGTGAAACAGCGGTTTGCCGGGCCGGTTTGCGCGGCCTACTTGCTTGAATTAATGATTGTTGTCGTCGAAAAGCACTTGCCCCTGTTGCGAATACCGATTAGACGACGCGAACGGAGTGCGGGCGTAGCTCAGGGGTAGAGCATAACCTTGCCAAGGTTAGGGTCGGGCGTTCGAATCGCCTCGCCCGCTCCAGATTTCTTAGCCTTGCCAAAGGCTTACAAGAGGCCGCCTTCGGGCGGCTTTTTTGTTTTGCAGCCGTTCCAAACACATATTCCCCCTATCCAAGATACCTGATCACTCCCCGCGTTGTGCCTGACTGGTGGCAAGGCGCCCTACCGCCAATCGACATGTTTGGCGCGTGATGTCAGCCACGTCATCACAGCGTCAATCGCTGCATTGGGTGTCGATCTTCGCAAAGTCAGAAGGTAAAAATCTTGTGCTGCGATGTTTGGTGCAGCGATGACTTCTACAAGGCGGCCTGCTGCGATTTCACCAGCGACGAGAAAACGGCTGACCAAGGCGACGCCTTGTCCGGAAAGAGCCGCATCCACAGCCAACGCGGATTGGCTAAGCCGCAGCCCCCGCTTGCCTTGATCTGTTAAATGCAATTCGGCCAGAAGCTTTGGCCACAGATTGTGGCTGTCATGGATTTTCGGCATGCGCGAAAGCATTTCGCCACTGATTGGCCACTGCTCGCCTTCGATCAGTTTCGGCGCGGCTACGGCGATCACGTCTTGTTTGAACAGCAAAGAGGCGTGCAACGTCGCGCCAAATGGCGGTTCGCCCTGACGAACAGCCAGATCAATGCCATCGCTGTGAAAGCTGGATACTTTCTCGGTGGCCAGAATGCGCAGGTCTATTTCGGGGAACTTCTCGGCAAAATCGGGCAGGTTTGGGATGAGCCACTTCGATGCAAAGGTCGGCGTGACGCTGATTGTCACAGTGCCAACCTCGGGCTTTAGCTGCGCCGTTGCCGCGTGCAAATCGGAAAACGCGCTTGCGATCCTCTTGTGATACCCGCGCCCAACGGTCGTCAGCGCCAGGCCTTTGGGCAATCGATCAAAAAGCGCGATCCCCAGGTCGGCCTCTAGTTGGCGCACCTGCTGGGCCACCGCCCCTTGCGTCACCCCCATCTCGTCCGCGGCCGCGCGAAAGCTGAGCCTGCGGCCGGCAACGTCAAAGGCGCGAAGCCCGTTAAGAGAAGGTAGCTTTGTCATACCTCGATAGTATTTCTATCGTCACAAAACATCAAACCTTATTCGTATGCTATAAAAATGCCTGATATACGGAAAGTGGGAATTTTTGGAGATCATAATGTCAGTAGAAAAAGTGGCACTAATTACAGCAGGGGGCAGCGGGATGGGGGCTGATGCGGCCCGTCGGTTGGCGGCAGACGGATTCAAGGTCGGTATTCTGTCCTCTTCGGGGAAGGGTGAGGCGCTCGGCGCCGAGCTTGGTGGGTTTGGCGTGACAGGATCAAACCTGAACGCCAAAGATCTGACCGCACTTGTTCAAGGCGCGCAGGACCGTTGGGGGCGCGTCGATGTTTTGGTCAATTCCGCGGGTCATGGCCCCAAAGGCCCGGTGTTGGAAATCAGCGACGACGATTGGCATCAGGGTATGGAAGTCTATCTGATGAACGTGATCCGCCCGACCCGTCTCGTCACCCCTTTGATGCAGGCGCAAGGCGGCGGGGCCATCATCAACATCTCGACCTTTGCCGCATTCGAGCCCGACCCGCTTTTTCCAACATCCGGTGTATTTCGCGCAGGGCTTGCAGCTTTCACCAAGCTGTTTTCCGACAAATATGCACGCGACAACATCCGCATGAACAACGTCTTGCCGGGGTTCATCGACAGCCTGCCAGAAAGCGAAGATCGCAAGGCGCGGATTCCCATGGGTCGCTATGGACGCGCCGAAGAAGTGTCGTCCTTCATCTCATTTCTGGCGTCTGCGGGCGGCGGCTATATGACTGGCCAAAACATTCGCCTTGATGGAGGGCTTACCCGTGCGGTCTGAGGCCACGTTGCAAGCTGCATCACGCGAACGTCTGGTCTTTGCAGTCAAATGGGGTGCCTCGGCGATTCAGATCATGGGGTATACAGCGACCGGTTTCGGCTGGACGCCATGGAACCTCTATCTGTTTCTGGTTGGCGTTCTGGGCTGGTTTGCCGTTGGTGTTTTGTGGAATGACAGGGCCTTGATGCTTATTCATCTTGTTGCCCTTGGCGCCATGATTGCAGGCATGACCAACAGCCAATAGCCCGATTACTGCGCGTGGCAGTGGCAGGCACGGCACGATTGTAGGGCATTGCGCTATGCCCGATCTGTGGTTGGCCGGTTGCCAAAGGGTGCATCCGGCCGCCCCATCAAAGCAATGAAACCGCCGCCTACCGATTGGCAATGCAAAGCTTGATGGTTTTGTCCGTGCTATAGGTCAGCCTGATCTCCAACACCGCATCGCCATCCCCCAGCACAAGTGCCGCCGCTGATTGCTGCATGAATGCGGTATCACCCCCAGTCAGGCGGGTCGCATTTATCACCGGCTCACCTGCCAAAACATGAAAGGCAAGCAGGCCGTGTTCTGGCCGATTTATCACGTGTTCCAAGGTGCCTTGACGCGTCCGAACCTCTCCATCACAACACAATGGGTCAAACATCAAGTTCAGGTCGGTCAATGGCCCGCCCGTCAGGTGCGACTGGATTTTCAGGCCACCGTCAAAGCGCACGGGCTGCCATAGGTTAGCGGTTAGCTGTTCAGTCGGGGTTTCCAAGGTCATTGACCCGCCCGAAACCACGGTCAACACGCGCATAAACCCCGCAAAATCTGAAAAAGGACCATCTTGCGCCACATCGGCGCGGCTGATCGTCCAGACCACCCGCTCTGCCAACATACCGCTGGCAATCTTGCGCGTCACCCCGCCGCCGTTTTTCCACGGGGTCTCGATTAGCTCGGATTGCTTTAAAATATCCATTGCTCAACTTTCCGGCGGGGGCATCTGACCCTTTGAAATCCGCGGCTCAGACACCCAACCTGTCACGCAGCGCATAATACCACGACCCGATCATGGAATAGGGAACCCGCAGCATCCGCCCACCGGGGAATGGGTACCACGGCACCGCTGCAAACACGTCAAAGCGGGTTTTGTCGCCATCAATCGCTTGGGCAAGTATTTTCCCAAAAGTATGCGAGCCAGTGACACCATGGCCCGAATAGCCATGCGCGAAATAGGTATTCGCGCCAAGACGCCCCATTTGCGGAACACGGCTAAAGGACAGTGCGAAATTCCCGCTCCACGCAAAGTCTATCTTGACGCCTTTCAGGCTGGGATAAACCTTTTCCATCGCGGGCCGCAGCTTTGCCTCGACATCTGCCGGGTCTGTGCCGCCATAAACCGTGCCACCGCCAAATATCAACCGTTTGTCAGCGGTAAGGCGAAAGTAATCAAGGATATAGCGCACATCTTCGACGCATTTATCGGTGGGCAACAGGGCATTGGCACGGTCGTCCCCCAAAGGCACGGTCGCCATCATCTGGGTCGAAACCGGCATGACACGCGCCGTCAACGCAGGCACAACATGGCCAAGATATGCGTTGCCACACAGTACCAACGTGTCGCAAGTCATTGTGCCGCCTGCGGTTTTCACCACGGGTCTGGCTGCCGCCGTGTCGGTATGGATGACCGGCGATTGTTCATAAATCACCCCGCCCAGCTTTTCGAACGCCGCGGCCTCACCCAGACACAGGTTCAGCGGGTGCATATGGCCGCCACTGTGGTCAATCATCCCACCTGCATAGACATCCGACCCGATGTGTTCACGCAATTGCGCCTTGTCCAGCATCTCTTGGTTATTGATGCCATAGCTTGCCCAAAGCGCGCGCCGCGCCTCTAGCTCTTTCATATGGGTGGACGTCAGGCCGGTAAAAATGTTGCCCGGTTTCAGATCGCATTGGATGCCATAGGTTTTCACCCGTTCTCGGATGATTTCACCGCCTTCTTGGACCAGCCCGGCCACGAAATTCGCGGTGTCCTGCCCATAGCGGCCTTTGATCGTCTGCAAGCTGGCGTTCAGCCCGTTAACGATTTGCCCGCCATTGCGGCCCGACGCGCCCCAACCGACGCGCGCGCCCTCAATAATCGCGACCTTATAGCCCTTTTCGACCAGATGCAGCCCCGTTGACAGGCCCGAATACCCCGCCCCGACAATGCAAATATCAATCTGGTTATCGCCAGTCAGCGCGGGGCGTTCGGGTGAAGGGTTGGCACTGGCGGCGTAATAGCTGCCGGTATGTTTGGTCTGGCCGGTGCTGGCAAAGGTTTCAATGGCCATCACACCGTCTCCAGATAGCTGTCATATTCGAAATCGGTCACATAGCGCGAAAACCGCTTTAGTTCCTGCATCTTGCATTCGACCAGCATTGTCTGCAGGCGCTTGGAAAATACGTCCTGCACATGTTGGCCGCGACGAAACGCCTGAATGGCAGTCGCCCAATCCAGCGGCAAATGGTCAAGCTTTTGGCTATAAGCATCGCCGACAATGGGCGCGGCCGGTTCCATTTTGCCCTCAATTCCGACCAAGGCGCCGCCCAAAATACTGCCAAGCACCAGATAGGGGTTCGCATCTGCCCCTGCCACGCGATGTTCGATGCGCCGCGCCTTGTGGCTGCCGCCTGGAATACGGATCGCGGCGGTGCGGTTTTCATAGCCCCAAGCCACGCTTGTCGGCGCATGGGCGCCTGGCAACAGGCGGCGATAGGAATTTTGGTGCGGAGCAAAAGTCAGCGTGTTTTCCTGCATTGTTTCCAGCAGTCCGGCCACGGCATTCATCATCAAAGGCGTGCCTTCTTCGCCGCCATTGTCAAACATGTTGACGCCGTTTTCGTCAATCAGGCTGAAATGCACATGAAATCCACTGCCCGACCGGTCGCCATAGGGTTTGGCCATAAAGGTCGCAGCCATACCGTGTTTGCGCGCGATACCATGCACCAGCCGCTTAAAGAGCACCGCATCATCAGCCGCTTGCAACGGATCGGCGACATGCACCATGTTAATTTCAAACTGACCCGCGCCGTTCTCGGAAATTGCTGCATCTGCTGGAATGCCCTGCTCATGGCAGGCATCATAGACATCGTTCAAAAACTCGTCAAAATGCTGCAATTCGTCCAGCGATAGGGCGCCATCGGAATCCAGCCTTTTGCCGGTTACAGGCGAGCAGGGGGGTTGCGGCTGCGCCTCAGAAGGGTCGCACAAATAGAACTCCAGCTCGGTGGCGACGACAGGTGTCAACCCCAGCGCCTTGTAGCGATCTACAATACTTGCCAACGCACGGCGCGGATCGCCGGGAAACGGCTCGCCATTTTCGGTGTCCATCCAGAACATCACAAGCGCCGACGGCCTGCTCGTCCAATTAACCATAACAATCGGCCGCCCAGTGTACTCGCAAATGCCATCGGCATCACCCGTTTCAAACACCAGTTCGTTGTTTTCGATGTCTTCGCCCCAAATATCCACGCTCAGCACAGAAAGCGGCATGCGTAGCCCGCCATCCATGATTTCCTTGGCCTTTTCAATGGGAAGGCGCTTGCCGCGCATCGCGCCGTTCAGGTCGCAGACACAGGCAAAAACGGATTCAATTTCAGGGCGATCCTGAAGCCATTTTCTAATGTTGGTTGCGGGCATCAAGGGTCTTCCTTTTTGGAACAATGTGGGTAGCGAATTTTGGAGTGGGCGTGTTCTGATCGAAATGGGCCACGGATAGTGATTTGGTAATCTGATTTGGCCAAGAAAGAAACAAGCTTCCGTGCCTGTGCTGTGAAAGATGAGAACCCGGAGGCTGAAACTGTTTACCAATCTTGCAATTAGCGGTTTTTGGGCTGTGGCGACTTTGCGCGCAGTCCTGGAACGCGCGACATTGCGGCAATTGCTAACGGTCTGTGTTTACTACAATTGTACCAGTCATCAGAGTCAATTCTGATGCCTTGCACAAGGGCTGTGCTATGGGCGACCGTCGAGAACAGCACTTCACTGGCCTTGGGGCAAGGACGTCCTGCAGTTTTGAGCCGCCGACAAGGCCATAAAGCTATTGCGTTTTGAGTTTTGCCAAAGACTGTGATGCCAAAAGTTGATTCAAAACCGCACGTGCAGCTTCGCTTTCTTTCAATGTGTCGCGCGTTCTGGCCAGTGGACCTTTGGTGTCAATACTCCCCTCTTTCACGGCCTGTCCCGAGGCTTGCTTGTCGGTAACACCCTGAAAGGTATTTGTTAGTGCCGCGGCCTCTTGCCAGATTCCGCTCTTGTCAAATTGCATCAGCTCAGGCCAGTCGCGCTTTTGCCGCGCGGCTATGCCCGCCTCATTTTCTTGGCCAGACTGGATAAGCTTGTCCACCGCGTCACCTGTCTGCAATTTTGCCAAGGCGCGCGCCCTAAGTTTGTCGCTGTCTGGGGTTTTCAAATTTTCAAGCAGATTTAGAACTTCCAAATCATTGTTAAGCATTAGCTGTGCCCGTGCTGCTAGGATCAAGCCTGTTTCGTCTTGTTCTGAACTTGGTTCCAACCAAAGAACAGCTTTGTCCGGGAAACCCAAGTCCAGCAAATGCCGGGCAATTTTTTGGCGTGTTTCCACCGCAACATCGGGCCTATCGTCCCGCGTTTCCAAGGTCGCCATAGTCAGAACTGCATCATCCGAGCCACGGCTGCCTAAAACATCCCAGATTTTTTTGGCTTTCAGGTCGTACCTGTCAACCTGTTCGAACGCTTCTCTGAAACGATTTTGTGAAGCATAGGCAAGCGCAAGGGCTTCACGCAGATTGCCCTCACTGGTTCCGCCTTGCGCCTCCTGAAGTTGGGCTTCTGCGGTGGTCGTCAAGTTCGGGGATACTTCCTGTCCACTTTCAACTTGTGTTTGGATTAGTGTGATTGTTGCAATGATGCCGGTCGGATTCGATGTTCCTGCCAACTGAGAAAGCTGGTTTTCGGCAGAGGCTATATCTCCATTTGTCAATTGCAAACGAGCATCCAGCATCGCTTGGGCTGGGTCTTGCTCTTGCGATGTACGGTTTATGGCATCGCGAACGGAAGCAGCAGTTGAATAGTCTTCAGCTGCTAAAAACCGTTCTGCCAAGCCCGGCCCAAGTTGGCGCCGCAGATGGATCGGAAGTGCCGAAAAAGCCCGCAGAACTGCGGGGATTGCAATGTGACCAAGTTGCTTTACCTCTTGTTTTTCAAGGACGGCCCACATGGCAGCATTGGTGTCACAATTCTCCATCCCAGCGAACGCTGAACCTGGGGGAAGCTCAAGGTCCACAATATAAGAAAGCGTTTCGAGCGTTGCACGATCGGCGGGGGAAGTCTTGAACGCGCTGGTCAATTGGCGCGCTTCTGCGCCAAATCCAAGAGCTAGAAAATAACGCATCGCCCGTTCAATCGCACCAACCTCCGGGTGGTCAAACTCTCCCACAAGATCGGTTGTGTTGTTTGCAAATTCAGATACCACTTGTGTCGGGTCGGCCCAGTCTTCAACATTCAGGTGTTCGTTTGGAATGCAATCATAGCCTGCCGCAGTCATCTCATCTTGGTTTGGCCTAAGGGTTCCGGCGACGACGCCCATTTCGCGTTGAATTCTTATATTGCTATTCGATGCTTTCCCCGTGTTGGGTTTCGTTGCATCGGGCATTTTTACAACCGTCTCTACGACTCCTGCCGCGGCTCCCTTACTCAACTGCATTTGCAACTCGTTCCTTACACCCGCCAAAGAAGGGGCAGTCATGAAAGAATTGGGGGCAGCAATACTAGGGGAAAGGCGCGAGGCTTGGGCGATTGCGCCGATGGCTTCAAACGGCAGCTGTGGTCTTGCAGTGTCTGCGTTCGTGATAATTTGATGCGGCGCTTCCGGCCTGCGGGTCTGTTTCTCTATTGATCGACCGTCTTGGTCCAGTTCAAATACCGAACCTGTTGGGGCCGCGCCATCCTTGATATCCAGGACCAAAACACCTGCTTGCAAAGCAAATGGGGCCGCGAAGCATTCGCAGGAAAGGACTAGCTGGAGTGTGTCATCCTTTGCGACCATGTCTGCGATGCGCTGGTTCGATATGCGCCTAAAGGCATCGGTCAAATCAAATCGTACATCCTTGCCATCCACGACAAGATCATAACCTTCAGGGGTTCGATACAAACGCCACGGTTCACTATTCGGCCAAGAAACAACCAGTCTGGTAAACCCTTCGTGTTCGCCAGAGCGCACAACAACGGTTTGCGCATTGGATGCGGTTGAAAACCACACAAGCAATAAGAACAGAACAGCTTTCATGCCGCGTCTTGCTTCAAAGCACGCATCGCTTCTTCGAGATCGCTGAACGTGGGCCGCACGTGATGTGGCGTGTTTTGACGCCCTACCTCTATGCATATATTCGGGGCGTGACTGTATAGGTTTGCGATCAGTACCTCGCGAATCAAGAGATAAAAGTGATTGTCTTCTTCGGTCACAGTTTTCACACGTGTCGCGAACGGGCCGACAATTCCGTAAGCAAGAAAAACGCCCAAAAACGTTCCGACCAAAGCGCCACCGATCATTTTTCCAAGAATTTCCGGTGGTTGATCCAAGGCGCCCATGGTTTTGATAATTCCAAGAACGGCCGCCACGATCCCCAGCGCGGGCAAGGCATCGGCAACACTCTGGAGCGCATGGCTTGAATGCATTGCGTGATGTTGATTTGTTTCCATCCTTTTATCCAAGACCTCCTCCACTTGGTGTGGGTCGTCATAGTTCATTGATGCTGCGCGCAGCGTGTCACAGATCAGTTCAACAGATTCGTGGTCGTGTTGAATCCTCGGGTAGCGACCGAAGACTGCAGACTCTGAAGGGTTTTCGATATGTTCTTCCAGAGCAACCGGGTTGGTTCTGGCGATGCGCACCAGCTCAAAAAGCAAACAAAGCAGGTCTCTGTAATCCGCAGGTTTCCACTTGGGGCCTTTGAAAACTTTGCCAATATCCTTGGCAGTTTGTTTTACCGATACCAGATCATTCGAAAGCAAGAATGTTCCGAGCGCGGCCCCGCCGATCATCACCATCTCGAATGGCATAGCCTTTAAAATGATCCCCAGCTTACCGCCGGCTAGCATATACCCGCCAAAAACCATCACGAATATGACAACGAGTCCGATAACGCCAAACATTGCACGCTCCTGTTTTCAATCTGCAATTAGGGTGACAGAGTCGGGTTAACAAAGACTGATGATGCGCTAGTTCTTCGGCACATTTGCGTTTCGGCCTGCAAGAATGACGCTGATCGCATAGGCGTCTTCAGGCGTCATTCCTGACATGATTGCGGCCGAGGCTTCTGGCCGCATCCTGCCTAAAAAGCCGGCAGCAAACTCCGGTGCCATTGCTGAAAACAGGGCTGCGGCATCTTTCGGTTTCATCGATTGGTACACGTCTGTAAGTCGGGTCAGATCCGCCTCAGACGCCCCGTCAGCGCGGGCCAGGGTTTCGTTTAACTGATCTTCGGCTGTGGCAAGCGCTTTCATCCTGATATCAATGGCTTGGTCTGCCAAAGCAAGCGCCGCCAATCGATCTTCCAAAGCCGTTTCCTTGGCTGAAACACGTGCTTCCCGCTCGGAAAGGGCTTCGGCCAGCGCGGCCGGTGGCTTGGGGCAATCCAATGCAGGCAGAGAATGCGCGTCGTTTTCAGGGGTGGTTGCCCGTGCAATAGCTATGCCAAGCCCGTCACCCAGACGCAGGGCCCCCGAAAAAGCCAGCAACATCGCAAGGATTACAAGTGTACCCCGCCCACCGCGACGCGCAGTTTTAGGATTTGCCTGCGGGGTCATTCTGCCGCCTCCAGGGTATCACTCGCTGCTTTCCTGCGCACAAAACGCAAGCGTTTTTCAGGCTCGGCCTGCGGTGGAGGAGGGGGGGATTTTTGCTCTTCGGGCAGGTCGTGCATTGACGCCAGCAACAGTTCCAGCCGTCCGGCGACATCTTCGCCTCGCTGCGTCAAGGTTTCCAGCGATTTGACCTGCCGGTCGGCGGCCTCGCGCGCAGTTTCAAGCGCGCGCGTCATGTCATCCACTTGGGCAGATAACACGGCGATGGCACCGCCCATACCGGTTTCAAGTGTTTGAAGTTTCTTAAGCCGTTGCGCCAGAACGTAGCAGTAGATAGCGGCCCCAAAGGCACCTGATGCCAACAGAATATCTGCGATAAGTTGCATGGTCTTCCCTAAACTAGTTCAAAACGAATTCGGTGATCAGAATATCGCGAACCCGGCCTTCGCCGGTTACGATTTGAATGCGGCGCAACATATGCGCGCGAATGCGAATCAAGGCGGAGGGGTCTTCTAATTGGGCCACGTCTATGGCCCTGAGATACCCGTTCAATACGTCTAAAATCCGCGGCATAAGAAGTGAAACTTCCTCGCTGGCAGGTTTATTTACCTCAAGTTGAGACGTGAACCGAAGGTGTTTTGCGCTTGCCTTGGGGCCAAGTGAAATCACGATCGGATCAACCGGAACAAAGGCAATATTGGGCAGCGGGCCCGCGATTTCGACCTCTGGCGCGGCATGCGACCCGCCAAGGATCATACCAGACCAGGTCGCATAGAATCCGCCGCCGCCAAGAACAAGCGCCAATACCAAACCGACCAGTATCGGCAGTTTTGACGCCTTTTTAGGGGGTTCATCTTCATTCGGGGTTTCGGCCTCTGCCATCGGGCGCTCCGTCATTTAAATCTAAATTCCATATAAACCGATGTTCACTAACCGATTGTTAAGACCAATCCGCGAAACCTGAATGCGAGAGGGGCAGAAGCCCTGAAAGGAAATAACTCGTATGCAAAACCTGATTTCGCTTTGGTCATCCCTCAATCTGCGGCGCCGTATCATTATTGTCGGGGCCACCGTCGCGATGTTTCTGGCCGTTTTTGGCCTTTCCCGTATGGCTGCGACGCCGGGAATGGCGTTGCTTTATGCGGGTTTGGATAGCAGCGCTGCCGGCGAGGTTATTCGTGCGCTGGATCAGCGCGGCGTTGTCTATGAAGTCGTTGGCGATACGATTCGGGTTGATGCCACCCAAAGGGATTCATTGCGCATGGTTTTGGCCGCCGAAGGCCTGCCCGCAACAGGTGCCGCGGGGTATGAGTTGCTGGATGGGCTGACGGGGTTCGGGACAACGTCCCAGATGTTTGACGCGGCCTATTGGCGCGCCAAAGAAGGTGAGCTGGCGCGGACTATCGTTGCAGCCCCTGCGATTCGCGCCGCGCGGGTTCATATTGCGCAGGTGCAATCTCAACCCTTTCAGCGCGACCGCCATCCGACGGCAAGTGTGACGGTTACATCTGCCTCTGGCACCCTTTCCGAAACGCAGGCCAATGCGGTTCGTCATCTGGTTGCAGCCGCAGTTTCCGGGATGCAACCCGCTGATGTGTCAGTAATTGATAGCGTTGCGGGGTTTATCCCTTCTGGTGAAGGTGCGGCCAGCCCAGGTTTTGGCGCGGATTCGCGCGCCGAAGATTTGAAGCGCAATATCGAACGGCTTTTGGTTGCCCGGGTAGGCCCCGGCAAGGCTGTGGTTGAGGTCTCGATCGAGGTAGAGACGGATCGCGAGCAAATAACCGAGCGCAAGTTTGATCCTCAGGGGCGGGTCGCAATATCGTCCGATTCGGAACAGCGCAGCAACTCTGCAAGCCAGCCCGCCGGAGATGTTACTGTCGCCTCCAACCTGCCGACCGGTGATGCAGCGAATAACGGCCAAGGCAAAAGCAACTCTACCGAGACGCGCGAAAGGGTGAATTTTGAAGTTTCGGAAACCCAACGGGAAATCTTGAAAAGTCCGGGTGCCCTGCGGCGGATTTCGGTGGCTGTCTTGGTTGACGGTGCACAGGTAACTGCGGCGGATGGCACGGTTTCATGGCAGCCACGCAGCGAAGCAGAACTTGCTGATTTGCGCGAGTTGGTGAAAACGGCAGCGGGACTGGATGAGGCAAGGGGTGATGCACTGGTCTTGAAATCGCTGGAATTTGAGCCCCTTTCCGACGCCGGGACTGTTGCCGAGGCCAGTATGTTGTCTATTTTTGGCCCGCTTGACCTGTTGTCGATCATTCAGGTGGCAATTCTGGCGCTTGTCGCGCTGATCTTGGGGCTGTTCGTCTTGCGCCCTCTGCTTACGGCGACCGCCAGACCAGCCAGCGCCAACATTGGTAACGATCGTGCTTTGGCCTTGCCTGCAAACGAAGATGTGGCCGAGCCGCGGCAAGCCAGTGTTCCGCGTGTTTTGACCGGTGAAATAGATGACCATGATTTGCCAGATCTGCCGATCGTGTCCAAAGACTTTGATGCAGATGCCAAGCTGTCAGATCCGATGGATCGCCTGCGCCGTCTGATCGATGAACGGCAGAGCGAGACGGTCGAGATTCTGCGCGGCTGGATGGAGACCGAAGAAGAGGAGCAAGTCTAATGCCCCCGTTGCAGCTGGAAGTTTTCGTGGCCGCAGGTGACCCCAAGGTTGCGGCAGAGCCCGCCGATCTGGACGCAATCGACGAAGCCAGGCTTGCGTCATACGAACAGGGTTATGCGGCCGGATGGGACGACGCGGTTTCGGCGCAAGGCGAAGAGAAAAACCAGCTAGCGGCCGATCTAGCGCATAATTTGCAATCGCTCGGGTTTACCTACCATGAGGCACGCGTACATGTTCTGCGCGCGCTTGAACCGCTATTGGCTGAACTCGTTGGCCAGTTTTTACCAGAAGTCGCGAAATCTGCCCTTGGGGCTACGGTCCTGCAAACATTGCTGCCGCTGGCCAAAAACACTGCCGATTTGCCGATCAAAATTCTGTTCAATCCTGCAAGCCGCGGCGCGATCGAGCCATTCTTACAACAGGCAAATGGCCCTCCTCTTACGCTTGTCGAAGAGCCGACACTTGGCGAAGGGCAAGTGTTCTTGCTGCTCGGCGAAACCGAAATCCGGATCGACCTTGATGGCGCCATTGCTGAAACCAAAGCGGCCCTAAAGGATTTTTTCGATCTAATGACAAAGGACAAAAAGAATGGATGATCTTTCAGAGACAAACCCGTTTAGCCAAGTACCTATAGAAATTACCATTTCGGTTGGTCGGGCCCGCCCACAAGTGCGAGAGTTGTTGAAGCTTCAAAAAGATGCGGTTTTGGCCCTCGATCGCCGCGTTGATGACCCGGTAGAGCTTTGGGTTGGTGACCGCCTGATCGCCCGTGGCGAGCTTGAGGAAATGGAAGGCGAAAATGCTGGCCGTCTGGCTGTTCGCCTGACCGAGGTGGCAAACCTGCGCGGAGGTTTGTCATGACAAAGGCGTTGGGCTTGGCGCTGACGCTATTGCTGTTCGCCTCTCCGGCGTTGGCCCAGCAATTCACTTTAGATCTTGGCGAAGGGCCGACCCTGTCTGGGCGTGTGATACAACTTTTCTCACTGGTCACTGTTCTCAGCCTTGTGCCGGGCATTGCTGTGATGGTGACGTGTTTTCCTTTCATCGTGACGGTCCTGTCGATCTTGCGGCAAGCGATCGGCCTGCAACAATCGCCGCCGAACATGATGATCATCAGCCTTGCTTTGTTTCTGACCTGGTTTGTAATGGAGCCGGTGTTCACCGAGGCTTGGGTAAAGGGCATTCAACCGCTCACCGAAAACAAGCTTCCTGTTGAAGAGGCTATGACGTCAACAATTGCCCCATTCCGCGTCTTTATGGCGGCGAGAATGGACCCCGATACCTTTGCCACCATGCAGGCGATGCGACCGGGGCAAGTGTCGACGCCGGTCGATGCATCGCTTTCGCTTTTGGTGCCATCCTTCCTGCTGTCAGAAATTCAAAGGGCGTTTGAAATCGGCTTTCTGATCTATTTGCCCTTTTTGATCATCGATCTCGTTGTCGCGGCCGTCCTTATGTCGATGGGGATGATGATGGTTCCGCCAGCGGTTGTCTCGATGCCGTTCAAGCTTGCGTTCTTTGTGGTCGCCGATGGCTGGGCTTTGGTTTCCAGCGCCTTGGTCAGGAGCTTTTCTTGAACATTTTTGCCCAATACAGCAATCCGCCGACAGGGTCGCGAAACGCCTGTCCTCATAATAGAAAACGGTTTTGGCGCGCGGTATTTTCGGGTACGCATTACTTCGGTCACCCCAAGGCTCAGCCTCAATTGCCTGTTCAATCAGAAAATCTTGTTTCCAGAACAGATTGTTCCGGCCAGCCATCGCGCAACGCGACCGTCTGTTTCTGGGCAACCGGATTGAAAGCGTTGCCAAAAGAATTACGGCGGGGCTTTACTGGACCGAGGTCAAAACGGCTTCGACCCTTCGGTTTATCCGTCGGCCTTCCTCGGTTTGGTTGGTTGCGATCGGCGACAGGTAGCCCACGCCCTGCGCCTCAATTTGCGCGGGCGGAATGCCATAAGATTCAATCAACCTTTGGCGAACCGAGGCCGCGCGGCGTTTTGAAATCAACAGATTGCTATCCAAGCCACCAGAGGCATCGGTATGGCCGACAAGAGCCACCGTCTTATCCGGATTTTCTTTCAACCATTCGGCCAAGGCAGCCAGTGATTCATAGCGCCCTTCGGTCAGATCGGCGGCGCCGCTGCCGAAATCCAACCCTTTCAGCACCATGGCCCCTTTCGTCATCAACAGCGATTGGTCCGACATCGCTTCTGCCTCGGGCAACAGCGGGGGTTGGTTCGGCGCAGCAAGTATCAAACTATTGCCTGTCAAAGGACCAAGGTTTTCGCCCACGCCATTCGTCGCAGCAAAAAGCGGGGGGCCAGCATCGGCCAGCGCCCGCGTGATCTGCACAAAGCCTTTGCTGGCTGACCGGCTGACCATCAAACCAACGGCCTCGGTATCATTCGCCACTTTGCGTTTGGCTGACAGAAATCTGAAATCGCCCAGATCGACATGCATCTGCGGTTCGGGCAACACGTCGATTGCAAAGCGAAAATCAAACCCGCCACAGGCCATCGTTTCACATTCGAAAACCGGCTCAAAGCCGGCTGCTATCAACTGGGCGCGCAAAGGTTGCATAAGGTCCAGACTGCTCAGGCCGGGTGTATCAACCTGCCAAGCTGCCCGCTCGACCATCCCATCGATGATTTGCGTTGGAAAACCCTCGGGGCGCCATGCCCCTGTTGGCATTGCATAGCTGTCACGCGTCAGGGTCGGTCCTGCGGTTGGCGTGGCGGGGCCGGGAAATTCCAGCGTAAAGGCCGCAGCGACAGAACTGCCAAGCAGCCAGCAGGTGACTGCTCGGCACAGCCATCGGGGCGCAAATCCGTTCGATAGGGCCTTATGGCGCGTCACTGCTCCGGCACCTCATGGGTTGGTTTTTTCCGGTAGTGATACTGTCCCACAACTTCCATTCCAAGGGAAGCGTAGAGCGCACGCGCCCCCGCATTCGCCTGCGTTACCGCAAGGCACAGCGTCCCAGCCCCTTGATCTTGTGCCCATGAGGCTGCCATCCGCATGATGTTGTTGGCCGCGCCTTGTCTGCGTTGGCTCGGGCAAACCTCTAGCGCGTGCAACATCGCGATTTTGCCAACGCAGGCCACAAAGGCCACCCCCGAGGCGCGGTCATTCACCCGCCCCAATATTGTGGTTTTGGCCCCTTTGGCGCGGTCCATCACGGCCAGCCTGCCGGGGCCAATACCTGCATCGGCCCAAATCTGGGCCGCAATGCCAAGCGGTGGCCACGTGGCAAAGGCCGACATCGGCGCGGGCTGGGCCAAAGCCGCGACAGGGGTCGCATAAACCACCACCGGGTCGTGCCGCAGATAGCCGCGCATTTCTAACAACTTGTCCAATTCAGCATCGCTATGCCGTACCATGAACAGCGGCTCTTGCCCTAGGGCCTGCATGGCGGCCTCGGCCATCGCAATATCGGCATCTGTTACCTCGGCCTCGGCCGTTGCTGCCGAAACGCGCTGCCCACCGCCCAGACCTTTGCGGATCATCCATGGCCCTTTGCGCAGCAATTCCGCTGCAGGCCAACTATGCTCTAGCACATCGTAAATTTGCGCGGGCGTCATGCGGGGAACAGCGCAGCTAGACGTGTCATCGCGGCATCAATCTGGCCGGCGTCAGTGCCACGGATCACCAAATTTGTACCATGCGCGCCGTTTTGGGTAAAAGGATACGACCCCATCGACAGATCAGGATATTCGGCCGCAAGCGCGCCAAACGGTTCGGCCACCTCGCCCTCGCCGCGATTGACGCGCAGGGATTGGCTAAGCAATGGCGCCCCCCCTGTCAGATTTGGCAAAACGCTGGCAACCATGGCCTGAAAAATATTCGGCACCCCCGCCATCACATGCACATTGCCCAGTGTAAAACCGGGCGCGATAGAGATCGGGTTGTCGATCAGTGTAGCACCATCAGGAATACGTGCCATACGCTGTCGCGCGTCATTAAATGGCATCCCTGCGCGCTCATAATGCGCGGCCAACAGCGCCATCGCATCGGCCCGCTTGCTGATCGGCACGCCAAAGGCTGCCGCAATTGCTTCGGCCGTAATATCATCATGTGTCGGCCCAATACCGCCCGAGGTGAACACATGGTCCACCCCCGCCCGCAGCGCATTTACCGCGGCAATAATCGCATCCCGATCATCCGATACCACCCGCACTTCGGCCAGGGGAATCCCGTGGCGCGTCAGCTCGCCCGCCAAAAAATGCATGTTGCTGTCGCGGGTTCGCCCTGACAAAATCTCGTCACCAATGACCAGCATCGCAGCAGTCGGGTTGGGCATTTGTGGCTCCTTCAGCGTTGTTCCCTTATCGGTATAGGGCGCGGGCAGGGTGGTTTCAAACTCAGTTTGTCGCAGCCTCTGGCCATTTTGCCTTGATAAGCCTATTTTGGCGCAAAGAGATCAGGATGAGGCCAGGTTTTGGACGATACACGCGGACGGATGACAAAAGACGGCATTCGCATCTATGAAGATGCCGATTTCGCAGGCATGCGCGCGGCAGGTCAGGTGGCTGCCGAGATTTTGGATCTGGTCGGCCCCTTGGTCGTACCCGGTGCGACCACCGGCGCATTGGATGCCTTTATCACCGCCGAGGTCGAACGCCGCGGCGTTACGTCAGCCACAATTGACTATCGCGGCTATAAACATGCTTCGTGCATTTCGGTAAACCATGTCGTCTGCCACGGCATTCCGGGTGCAAAAATTCCAAAGCGGGCCAATGATGTGCTGCGCGATGGCGATATTTTGAATGTCGATGTTACAGTTATCAAAGATGGTTGGTTTGGCGATACCAGCCGGATGTATGTTGCAGGCACTGCCAAACCCTTTGCCCAACGGCTGATGAAGGTGACGCATGACAGTCTGATGCTGGGGATTGAGGCGGTAAAGCCGGGCGCAACCTTTGGCGATATCGGCTATGCAATCCAATCCTATGCCGAAAAGAACGGGCTTTCCGTGGTGCGCGATTTCTGCGGCCACGGCCTTGGCCGCGTGTTCCATGCCCCGCCAAATGTGCTGCATTACGCCAATTTCCGCAAAGACGCGCAGGGCAACAAAGTCTCGGCTCTGCGCCGCTCGATCGAGGATCGGACAGCCGTGCTGGAAGAGGGCATGTTTTTCACCATCGAGCCGATGATAAACATGGGCCGCCCCGAAACCGAAGTTCTGTCGGATGAGTGGACAGCGGTCACACGCGATGGAAAGCTTAGTGCCCAGTATGAACATTCGATTGGCGTTACCGCCACAGGGGCCGATATTTTCACCCTGTCACCGGGCGGCGTGTATAAATCCGCGTTTGAGGGGTGATTTCGCAGCCTTGCGCAGCCCATAAACTGGCAAATCCAGTGCTATATTAGGCACTTTGGGCCTGTTTGCAGCAAAAACCCTGCGCCGACTCTTGTTTCAAATCACGCTGTATGAGATTGTTATCGCATAAAAAGAATAACATCTTGAGGCGCGTAAAAATGAAGAGCATCTTAATCTCTGCCGTCGTTCTGGCGGCGGCCCTCCCTGCAGTGGTCGCGGCGCAAACGCTGGATGGTTCAGCGACTGTCGGCTACGGCTATAGCAATGTCATGGGTGGGTCGAACATCCATACCCCCAGTATCGACGGGCGGTTCGACTATGATACCGGAACCGGCTTGCATTACGGGGTCGATATTTCCGGCTTTCGGGGCACCGTCAACGGTCTGAACGGCAAAGTCAGCGCCTTTATGGGTGGTCTGAATGCCGGCTACAAGTTTTCCAACGGTCTCAATGTCGGCGCTTATGGCGAAAGCGCCAGCGTCGATGTGACTGGCCTCGGGGGGGATCGTACGGCCCATTCTATCGGCCTGACGGGTGGCTACGACGTTGAAACCGCCAAGATTTCGGGCTTTATCGGCAGAACCAAAACCAACCCCTCTTTGCCTGCCGGGACTGATGTAAAGGATTACGGCATCTCGGGCCGTGTCAGCGCGTCTGACCAGGTCACCATTGGCGGCAGCTTGGTGCGCAGCACCGTTTCGAATGGCGGTGCCTCGGCCGATCTGGATTTTGTCGGCCTTGGTGGCGCCTTCAAGGTTGACCCGAGCTGGACGCTGTTCGGCGGTCTGACCGATAGCAACCTCAGTTCGCTGGGCAGCGTTACGACCTTTGGTCTCGGCGCCAGCTTTGATCTGTCGAACGCCATGCGCGAAGGCACCAATGTATCGGTTGAGATTGCGCGCAGCAATGTCACAGGCACAGGCCACATGAACACATTGCGGATTGGCCTTAGCGTGCCAATCGGCGTCGGCTCTAACCCGGTGCCGTTGAACAGCGTTGCCGATGCAGCGATCAGCCCGCGGCATAACGCGCTCAGCTCGGCCGTTTTGTCGGGTTTCTAAGGGTTGGTCAGGCCCGAGGGCTTTGTGCTCTCGGGTCCGGCACCTTACACCAATCCGATCTTGGCGGGAATGTCGCGCAAAGACCTGATCACCTCGGCCCCGGTGGCGGCCAGCCGCGCACCGTCATCATGCTCGGCCAAACCAAGGCAGCGCATTCCGGCGCGGGCCGCCCCGGTACAGCCGGTCGGGCTGTCATCAACCACCACACAATCGGCGGGTGCCACACCCAAGGCGCGGGCGGCATGAAGCCAAAGCCCCGGATCGGGTTTCGGGCAGCCCAGGCTCTGGCCCGAATACAAATGCCCGCCCAGCCGTGCCATAACCGCAGGGTGCTGGCCCAATGTGATCTGCATCTTTTGGTCCGACCCGTTTGACCCGACGGCATAGGTAATCCCCGCCGCGTCCAAGGCATCCAGCACCTCAGCCACGCCATCGATCAGCGCCGTCCCTTGCGCCAGCCGCGCATACATCCGCGCGTAAAAATCATCGACCCAGGTATCGGGCAAATCGGCCCCAAGCCCGCGCGCCACCGTAAACAGCCCGCCAATCGTGCCGCCAAGGAACTTTTGCTCCATTTCGGCACGTGTCAATTGCAGCCCATGCGCGGCCAGATCCTCGGCCAACAGGTCAAAGGCTGTGGCCTCGCTGTCAACCAGCACGCCGTCGCAATCGAAAAGTATGGCTTTGGGGGTCATAATGCGGCCTTTCGGGCTCAGGATTGGGGGGCGCGTAAAATGGTGATCGTGGTGTCGCCATATTTGCGCGCGTCCAGTTTGGCAAATTCGGGTGGCACCGTAATGGCGGCGCTTTCTTCCCACACCACAACGGCGCCGGCGGCGATCCAGTTGCCACGGGATGCCGCGGCCAAGGCAGCCTCGCCCAGCTGCTTGCCATAGGGTGGGTCAAGGAAAACCAGCGTAAAGGGCGCTGCGGTATTGGGGGGCAACTGCACGGCATTCTGGTGCAAAACCGTTGCAGTAAGGCGGGTGATTTCAAGGTTGCGCTTTATCAAGGCCAGTGCCGCCTTGCCGTCATCCACCAATGTCGCATGCGCTGCCCCCCGGCTCAGCGCCTCCAGCGCAAGCGCACCGGTGCCTGCAAACAAATCCAGCACCCGCGCGCCGGTAACCGGATTCGGCCCGCCATCCAGCCGCCCGTTGATCAGCAGGTTAAACACCGCCTCGCGCACGCGGTCGGACGTAGGGCGCAAATGCGCCGCCATGTCCCCTTTGCCAATATCGGCCAAATGGGTGCCGCGATTGCTGCCACCGATAATCCGCATTACTTCAACAGCGCCTTCAACTCGGTTTCAGGGTTGGCAACCAGCGCTGGTTCCGGCGATTTTCCCATCGCCAGCAAGCGCTTGGCCACCATAAACGCACGCGGGTCATTCATCGCATCCACAGCCAGCAATTGCGGGCCTTTGTAATACCAGAACGACACCGCGCCCTCAGTCCGCCGCGTGGCAATATGGTCATAGCCCGTATTCAAACCCGCAATTTGCAGCTTGATATCGTATTGGTCCGACCAGAACCACGGCTCGGGCACATAATCCTTATTCGCGCCCAACAAGTTGGCGGCGACACATTCGGCCTGATCAATCGCATTGGGCACCGATTCCAGCCGCATCCGCCCCGCAGGCGTCGGAAAGCTGGCGCAATCGCCTGCCGCCCAGACATGCGGCGCGCTGGTGCGGCCCAAAGCATCGGTCGCAATGCCGTTATCCAGCGCAATGCCAGAGGCCTGCGCCAGATCGGTGGCAGGCGTAATCCCCACGCCGACAATCACAAAATCGGCAGGCAATTCGCGGCCATCAGTCAGGCGCGCAGCAGTCACATGGTCGCCGCCGATCAGGCGCTCCAGCCCCGTAGCCTCAATTATCTTGACACCATGCGCGCGGTGCAAATCACGGAAAAAATCCGAGGTTTCAGCCGAGGCAACTCGCTGCAAAATCCTCGGTGCCATTTCGACAACTGTTACATCCAGCCCCAGTTTGGCCGCAACAGCCGCACCTTCCAGCCCGATATAGCCGCCGCCAACAATCACCACACGCTTGCCCGCCACAAAATAGGGCTGCATCGCATCGACATCCGCCAGATCGCGCAGCGTGAACACACCGGTCAAAGCGCCGCCAATGCTTGCGGGCAGGCGGCGTGGCACCGACCCCGTGGTCAGCACCAAATCGGTATAGGCCAACACCTCATCGCCCAGCCGAACCGTCTTGGCCGCCGTGTCAACCGCATCAACCGTTTGGCCCATGCGCAGCGCTATGTTTTGCTCGGCATAAAACGCCTCGGGGCGCAGGAACAGCCGCTCTAACGGCATTTCGCCCAGCAGATAGGCCTTGGACAAAGGCGGACGCTGATAAGGGGGCAAGCGTTCCGCACCGATCAACGTAATTGCGCCCGTATCGCCCAAAGCCCGCAGCTTTGCGACCAATGACGCGCCGGACTGACCGGCCCCGATAACAATAGTGTGCTTCATTTCTGGCCCTTTACACCTCGCACGACCATATACACACTGGTCGGGCAACCGATGGCAGCCTATATCTGCCAGTGATAGAAACACAACGCATGAGGGTGAACAACGTGACAATTTCTGTAGGCGATACACTGCCAGAAGTGAATTTGCAGCGTCTGGGCGAAGCTGGGCCAGAACAGGTTAGCGTGGCTGACCTGACCAAAGGCCGTAAAGTGGTGATTTTCGCGGTGCCGGGCGCCTATACCCCCACCTGCCATTCCGCCCATGTTCCCAGCTTTATCCGCACCAAAGACGCCTTTGCCGCCAAAGGCGTGGATGAGGTGATCTGTGTGTCGGTTAACGACCCCTTTGTGATGAAAGCATGGGGCGAAACGACAGGTGCCGCCAACGCAGGCATCAACATGTTGGCTGACGGAACCGGCGCCTTTACTGCCGCGCTGAACATGGCGTTTGACGCGCCGCCCGCTGGTTTGATGGCCCGCTCAAAGCGCTATGCGCTGCTGGCTGAAAATGGCGTGGTCAAGGTTCTGCACCTCGAAGAAAGCCCTGGCGCCTGCGAAATCTCGGGTGGTGAGGCGTTGTTGGCCGCGATCTGAGGCTAAAACACCAAAATGAGTCCGGTATAGACCTGCAACTTTGCGTTGCAGGTCTTTCATTTACCGCATTGCACCCCTATAGCGACGCTGCGGGATGACCCCGTGCCAATAGCTTTCAGCAGGAAACCGATGCGCACTATTACCACCACAGACGACCTGGCCGCCTTTTGTGAGGCCGCCAAACGTGAACCCTATGTGACAATCGACACCGAGTTTTTGCGCGAACGCACTTATTGGTCCAAGCTTTGTTTGATACAAATGGCGCTGCCCGGCGAAAAGGGCGATGCCGTCCTGATCGACCCGATCGAAGGGCCGGATATGTCAATGGAACCGCTCTATGACCTGTTCCGGCATGAGGCAACGGTCAAAGTATTCCACGCCGCGCGGCAAGATCTGGAAATCTTTTTCGTCGAGGGCAACTGCTTTCCCAAACCACTGTTCGATACCCAAGTTGCCGCGATGGTTTGTGGCTTTGGTGAACAAGTCGGCTATGAAACCCTGGTTCGCAAAATCGCGCATCAACCCTTGGATAAAACCAGCCGCTTTACCGATTGGTCGCGCCGCCCGCTGACCGAGGCGCAAAAGACCTATGCGCTGGCCGATGTGACGCATTTGCGGGTGATCTATGAATTTCTGGCCAAGCAACTTGCCGAAAGCGGTCGCCAGATTTGGGTCGAAGAAGAGTTGGGCGTTCTGACCGACCCCGAAACCTATACCATTCGCCCGCATGAGGCATGGCAGCGGATCAAAACCCGCACCAACTCGGGCCGCTTTCTGGCTATTGTCAAAGAACTGGCGAAGTTTCGCGAAGAATACGCCCAAGGCAACAACGTGCCGCGCAGCCGGGTTATCAAAGATGACGCGCTGTTGGAACTGGCCTCGACCAAGCCGACCAATGTCGAGGAATTGGGCCGTTCGCGCCTGCTGTTGCGTGAGGCGCGGCGCGGAGAAATTGCTGATGGTCTGTTGGCCGCAGTAAAGGCCGGGGTTGAGGCCAAGCCCGAAGACCAGCCCAAACCGGATACCAAGAAAGACCAAGTGCAGGTAAACCCCGCTTTGGCCGATTTGCTGCGCGTATTGTTGAAAGCAAAGTCCGAGGAATTGGGCGTCGCGGCGAAACTGATCGCCTCGGCCTCGGATCTTGATCTGATTGCCGCCGGGCAGCGCAAGGTCCCGGCGCTGGCAGGCTGGCGGAATCAGGCCTTTGGCGAAGATGCCTTGCGTTTGTGTCGGGGGGAAATCGCGCTCTCGGCCAAAGGGAATTCCATCAAGGTCGTGCGGCTTTAAAGGCTCGATTTTACCGCGCACTTCAGGAATAGGCGGTTGGGCGTTGCGCGTGATGTCGGGCGGCAGAATAGGTATTTTTGCCAAGATGAAATGGGGCGCTAGCCCTGTGCAAGACTGTCCATCTTGGTTGCAAGTTTGATATCCAATTCGGTCAGCCCGTCCACGTCATGCGTGACAAGTGTAACCACCACGGTTTTATAGACATTGGACCATTCGGGGTGGTGGTTCCATTTTTCCGCCCAAAGCGCTGCCCGCGTCATAAAGCCAAACGCCTCGATAAAGTTGCGAAACTGGTATGTTTTGGTGATCGCGTCACGGTTGGGCAATTGCGCCCAGCCATTTGCCAGTAACGGCGCAAGCGTATTGCGATCTTGCAACCTTTCGGCGGGTTTCTTGTTTGGGGTCAGGGTCATCGTGGCCTCTTGCGGTTATGGATGTTCGGATTGTACATGCCGAAAGGGGCCGTAACTGGTCAGCACCTCGATATCTTCTGTGACCGCGTTACGCTCGGCCGTAAGAAATTCTGCCACGGCGCGGGCAAAACCATCATTCGCCACCCAATGCAAAGAATGCACGGGCACTGGCAAATAGCCGCGGGCGAGTTTGTGGTCGCCCTGGGCGCCCGCCTCGACCCGTTCCAGCCCATGGGCGATGGCCCAATCGATGGCGCGGTAATAGCACAGCTCAAAATGCAGGCAGGGATAGTCTGCGGTGCACCCCCAATACCGGCCATAAAGCGTTTTACGCCCGATGAAATTCAGCGCGCCGGCAATGGGCGTGTCTTGGTCATAGGCCAGCACCAGCAAGATATCATCGCGCATGCTGTCGTGGAACGCGTCAAAGGCCGCACGGGTCAGATAGGGCGTGCCCCATTTGCGCGCGCCCGTGTCTTGGTAAAACTGCCAAAACGCTTGCCAATGCGCGGGCTGAATTTCGTCACCCGTCAGGCATTTGATCGCAAGCCCTGCGCCATTTGCGGTTTGGCGTTCCTTGCGAATGGCTTTGCGTTTGCGAGATGACAGATCCGCCAGGAATTCGTCAAAATCGGCATAGCCGTTGTTATGCCAGTGATATTGCTGCGTGATGCGGTGCATCAAGCCCAACTCTTCGCCGCGCGTAGCCTCGTCTTGGGTGCAAAACGTGATGTGCAGTGACGACAGCCCATGTTGCTTGGCCACTTGGGTCGCGCCCGAAATCAATGCGGCGGTACCTTCGGTCTCATGCCCGTCCAACACAAGAAAGCGGCGGCCCGTTGCGGGGGTAAAAGGCACCGCAACCTGAAGTTTGGGGTAGTAGTCGCCGCCTGCACGTTCAAACGCCTGTGCCCAGCCGTGATCAAAAATATACTCGCCTTGCGAGTGCGATTTGACGAACATCGGCATAGCAGCAATAGATTTTCCGTTTTTGCGCACCATCATTGGCCGCGCTTGCCACCCCGAACGCCCGCCGATCGACCCAGAGCTTTCCAGCGCCGCCAAGAACCGATGCGTGGTAAACGGGTCGGCCGGCCGGCCGTTTGCAGCCTCGGGGCAGGCCAGCGCATCCCATTCTTGCGCCGGGATTTCCGAAAAGGCGCTGTGCAAAGTTATTTCAATCTCGGCCATGGAATATCCTGAACAGGCATTGCGTTGAAATCAAGCTATGGCCCTGGGTTCAGGTTTCAAGTCGGAAAGGGGGCGAGGTACTGCTCAAAGGTAATGTTATGCGCATGCTCGCGGGCTTTGGCCTCGGCGTCGGGCGAAGTGATTGTCCAGCACAGAATCGAGGCGCCTTGATTGCGCAAGTCAGCCACGCGCGGGCGCATCAAATCCTGCGCCTCATGCGAAATGAAGCAGGCTTTGGCGTGGTCATAATCGGGTATTTCGCGCAAACGGTCACAAACTGCAGGGGCGATGGGTTGCCATTCTGCCGGATCAAAAGACGAAGTGGTGATGCCGCGTGGTACGTTTGGCAGCAGCCGCGCCATCACAATCACCGAATTGGGGTTGAATGACATGAGCGCAACCGGCCCGTCATAATCGGCCAAAGCTTGTGCGGTTGCCTGTTCAAGCTTGCCATCGGTCGGGCCAAGCTCTCCTTGCTGATCCTTCAGTTCGATGAGCAAAGGTACCTTGCCTGCAACCAGTTTCAGCACTTGCTTCAGGCTGGGAATGTTCTCGCGTCCGCCGCGCAAAGGGATGTGGGACAATTCGGTTGACGAGCGCTGGTTGATCGGGCCGGTCTCCATTGTCAAACGGTCCAGCGTTTCATCGTGAAACACCATAGCTTGGCCGTCGCGCGAAAGTTGCAGATCAATCTCTATCGCATAGCCCGCTGCAATCGCGGCCTTGATTGCGGCACGCGAGTTTTCGGGGCGGCCGTCGGTGACATCGTGCAAAGCGCGGTGCGCGATTGGCTTGATTAGAAAGTCAGGGTGCAGAGAGTTTGACATGATGTTTCACTATTTGGCCGGCAGGGGCGGGGGGCTGTCTGCCCCCCAATCCGGTTTTGGCGTTGCCAAAACCTTCCCCCCCCGAGGATATTTTTAGATAGATGATATTGGGGGCTCAGACTGAGATCTCAAAGATACCTTCGATTTCGACAGCAACACCCAAAGGCAAAGAAACCGCCGAAACGGCAGATCTGGCGTGCCGCCCAGCATCACCCAAAATATCCACAAGGAAATCTGAGGCGCCATTGATGACCTTTGGCTGATCGGTGAAGTCGGCGGTGGAATTGACAAAGCCGGTTAGTTTTACAACCCGCTTGAGCCGCGAAAGATCGCCGTCACAGGCGGCGTTTACCTGAGCCAGCAACGAGATTGCGCAGCGCTGCGCGGCGGCGGCGCCCTCTTCGGCGGACATTGTGTCGCCCAGCTTGCCTTTGATCAGACCCTCGGCATTCTGGCTGATTTGGCCCGAGACATAGAGCGTGTTGCCGGTCAAAACATAAGGCACGTAATTCGCGGCAGGGGCCGGAGCGTTTGGCAAGGTGATGCCGCGTTCGGCGAGGCGGGACGAGATATTCATGCAGAGTCCTTTCGGTGTTTGTGCATACCTAGCTGTTTTTTTCTACTTGGTGAAATGTAAAATGCGGCAAGCGTGGTGTGTGCTGCGGGTTCCACAGGCATTTGGCTTGGGTTCTAGAGATTTCGCCGCCTGACGGAATTATGAACATCCGCGCTGGACAAGACATTTTCGCTCGTCAGCTTTCGCGAAAGGCGCGTGAGAAATAGTCGCTGAATGGTTTGAAAAGATAGGCCAGAGGCGTGCGCATATCGGTATGAATAAACGCCTCGACCGGCATGCCGGGAAGCAGGGTCAGGCCGCCAAGTTTGCTCAACTCATCCTTTTCAGGCACAATTTCGGCGCGATAATAGGGCATCTGGGTGTATTGATCAGTTAGCACATCGGCCGAGATCACGGAAATATGGCCAATAATCTCGGGGGTTGTGCGGGCCGGAAATGCCGAGAACCTTAGTTGTGCCGGCTGGCCGATTCGGATTTGGTCAATCTGGAACGGTTTGATCTGCACCGAAATGACCAAGGGCCGGTCTTGTGGTATCACGTAAAGCACGGTGTCTGCGGCGCGCAAAACCGCACGCGGAGTTGTGACCTGCAGGCCAAACACGATGCCCGATACCGGTGCCACAATGTCCAACCTTGCCACGCGTTCGTTTAGCGCGCGGCGCCGTTCGGCAAGCTCTAGCGCGCGAAAGCCGATGTCGCGCAACTGGGTGTTCGCCTCTTCCCGCCGAGCGGTACCGAGCCTTAGACTCTCAATCTCGATCTCGGTCATGCGGCCTAGTGATTGTGCGCGATTGGCTGCCAATTCGCCCATCTGGCCTTCGATCTGTGCCGTTTCGCGTTGCAGTGCCAGCACGCGGGCGGCTTGCGTCAGACCTTTGGATTGCAACTGTTTTTGCGAAGTAAGCTCTTGCTTTATCAATGAAAGCTGCAAAGTCAGCGCCTTGGCTTGTGCGTCAATTCCGGTAATTTGGCTAACGATTTGGGTGCGGCGTTTGGATTGCTGATCGATTTGCCGCGCGAAATTCTCTTGTCGCGCATGAAAGAGCCTGCGCTGCCCGTCGATAAACCCTGCAACTTCGGCGCTGTGATTTGCGGCTGCAAGCAGTTCCGGCATGAATGTCACTTGGGGCCTGTCGTCGCGCTCGGCCTCTAACCGGGCACGTTGCGCCAGAGCTTCAAAAAATTGCCCCTCAACGATGGCCAACTCGGACTTTACGGCGGCACCATCCAGCCGCAGCAGCAAATCGCCGGCTTTTACGGCTTGCCCCTCAACCACATGGATCGAGGCCACGACGCCGCCATCGGGGTGTTGTACAACTTGGCGGTTTTGTTCCACCTCGATCTTGCCTGTGGCAATGATTGCCCCCGAAATAGTTGTGGCCGCGCCCCAGCCGCCAAAGCAAACCACAAGCAAAAACAATGTGATAAACCCCACGATTATCGGGTTTCGGGCCGAGAAGTCAGGTGCCGGATTTGGTGCCTCCTTGGGTTTTTGCGGGCCTTTCACCATGGTGTCTTGGTCATGCGACCCCTCCAAGCGGCGAAGCGCGCATAAGGTCGCCGTGGTTTTTCACCACCTCTCGCAGCACTTGATTGCGTGGGCCAAAGGCCCTGCGCATCCCATTCTCCAGCACCAAAAGCATATCACATTCCTGAATGGCGGGGGGGCGATGCGCCATTATCAGCACCGCATTGCCAGCGGCCTTCATCGATTTGATCGCGTGGTTCAGCGCGACCGAGCCTTCATTGTCGAGATTTGAATTTGGCTCATCCAGCACCAGCAGAATCGGATCGCCAAACAAGGCGCGTGCAAGTCCGATGCGCTGAATTTGCCCACCAGACATCCGCCCGCCAATTGCTGCGACGCGCGTGTCATAGCCTTCTGGCAGTTGCAAAATCATATCATGGGCTGCGGCGCGCCGTGCCGCATCAATGATTTGGGTGGGGTCAGGGTTCGGCGCCAGTCGGGCAATATTCTCGGCGATTGTGCCGTCAAACAGCGATACATTCTGGGGCAAATAGCCGATAAAGCTGCCCAATGTGTCGGGGTCATATTGATCGAGCGTTGCCCCATCAAGCCTGATCTTTCCAGCCGCAGCAGGCCAAATACCCGTCAGCGCCCGTGCGAGGCTTGACTTGCCCGCGCCGGAAGGCCCGATGACACCCAATGCCTGGCCCGGCAGCACCGTGAAAGCCACCGCGCGCAAGACAGGTTGACTGCCTTCGGGGGGCAGCACGGTAAGCGCCGATATGTCCAGAATGGCGCGGGGGCGTGGCAGGCTGGTTTTTGTGCGCAGGGCCGGCTGTTGCGCCAGTAATCCTGCCAGCCTGTCCCAGCCCTCTTGCGATCGCTGCACCAGCGCCCATTGGCCAACCACCATTTCAATGGGGGCCAAAGCACGCCCCATCAGGATCGAGCTTGCAATCATAGCGCCGGCCCCCAGCTCTCCTTTCAGCACCAGAAAGGCGCCAGTTCCCAGCATTGCCGATTGCAAGAACAGCCGAAACGTTCTGGATGTAACCGTAAATGCGCCGCCAATGTCACTGGCCTTGATGCTGGCTGCCAAAGCGGCCCCGCGGGCTGCATCCCATCTGCCGATTGTCGCACCTGCCATGCCAAGCGCCTGCACCGTCTCAGACTGTGCTTTCAGGTTCTCGCTCAATCGCTCGGCATGGCCAAGCGTCGCATTGGCAAGCATCAGGGGCGCTCGTGCAATGCTTTTGTTCAGGAAGGTTGCGCCGATCAGGCACGCACCGCCCAACAGCGCAAGCCAGCCCAAAACCGGATGAAAGATAAAAATCGCGCCAAAGAACAGCGGCGACCACGGAATATCAAAGAATGCCAGATGCACAGGCGAAGACAAAAACCGCTGCACAGCTTCCAGATCGCGCTGTGCCGCCAGCGCATTCGGGTCACTTGGCGTCAGCGCAAGGCGGCGCATTGCGGCCTGAAAAACCCGCCGGTCCAGCGCGTTTTGCACCCGCGCACCCAGCCGCGCCGTGATCCGGTTACGGGCATGGTCCAAAACCCCCATCGCAACAAACATCAACACAACCAATAGCGAAAGCGCCAGCAGGGTTTCTTCGGACCGGCTGGTCAAAACCCTGTCATAGACTTGCAGCATATACAGCGGCCCCGTCAGCATCAGCATGTTCACAAAAAAGCTGAACAGGAAAATAACCCCATAGAGCGCACGTCCGGTACGCCTGGCCTCGGACAGCTCTTGTTGGCCTGCGCGGTTGTCTTTGGGCGTCATGGCGTTCCGGTTCCGCTGGGCACGCGTGGTGCCGTTGATGGTCCAGTTCTGAAAATAGCGCTAAAGGCTTTCCAAAGACCTAACGCCGCAAGGTCTTTGCAAGGCAATGGCCAGCGGCGGCATACTACTGCCGCGGCCGCCTAGTTTCCGTTGAAAATGCCCAAAACCTCTTGCAAAATGCGATCGGCAAGCGGGTCGCCCTGTGGTGCTTGCGCGGCTGGTGCTTGCTGCTGATAGGTGGGTTCAGGCGCCTGCGATGGCGTGCCGGGGGGCAAGCGCGGCTCGGGGATCAGCATCGGCAAGGGACGCTCGGGCAGGCCTTCATGAACCCGCAGCATCACCTCATGCCAGATCTCGGCAGGCAAACCGCCCCCCGTTACACCTGCCAAGGGCGTGTTATCATCATAGCCCATCCATACACCGGCCACATAGTCGGCGGTAAATCCGATGAACCACGCATCCCGCGCGGCCGAGGTCGTACCGGTTTTGCCCGCAGCTTGGCGGGTGCCCAGCTTGGCCCGCCCACCCGTGCCTTCTTGTACCACCATATACATCATATAGGTCAGGTATTCCGCCGCCTGCTGCGAAATCACCCGTTCCCCGATCCCGCCATCCTGACCCAGCAGCGGCGTATCTTCGCCCTTCAGCCGCAGATCAACCAGCCCGTAAGGCCGCACCGAAGACCCGCCGTTCAAAATGCCGGCATAGGCGCCGGTCATCTCTAGCAAGCTCGATTCCGACGCGCCCAGGGCAAGGGCAGGGCCTGCCGCCAAGTCGCTTTCAATCCCGAACTCTGACGCCACTTTGCGCACCACATCGCGGCCCATGGCCTCGGATATCCGCACGGCGGCTGTGTTGACTGATTCCTCAAGCGCTTTGGTCAGCGTAATCAGGCCCAAGTATTTCTTGGTATAGTTTTGCGGCGAATACGGGCCGGAGCCTTTGATATTGATCGTCAAAGGCGAGTCTTCGACGTAATCGGCAGGGCTATAGCCCATGTCCATTGCTGCGGCATAGACAAACGGTTTGAACGCCGAGCCGGTCTGCCGCTTTGCCATTGTCGCGCGGTTAAAGCTGCCGGGGGGGGCCGCATGGCGCCCGCCAACCATCGCCCGCACCGCCCCATCCGCCGACATCACAATCACAGCCGCTTCGGTTTTCGACCCTTCGCGCAGCTTGGTGTCCAGCACCGCATGCAGCGCCGATTCCGCGGCCTCTTGCAGCTTTTGGTCCAGCGTGGTGCGCATGATCACGTCTTCGGTGGTGTCTTTGGTCAGGAAATCCGGGCCTTCGCCCATCACCCAATCGGCAAAATACCCGCCCGTGCGGGCCTCGGCGGCCTTTGACAGGGTCGCGGGGTGGCGCAGCGCGGCCTCATGCTCGGCCATCGTCAGATAGCCTTGCTCTTGCATCAAATCCAACACCACGGCCGCCCGATCCTGCGCGCGTTTCAGGTTGTTGGTCGGCGCATAGGTGGACGGCGCTTTCAAAAGCCCCGCCAGCATCGCGGCCTCGGCGGCATCAACCGATTTGGCGGATTTGCCGAAATAGCGCTGGGCTGCGGCCTCAAACCCGCGCGCGCCCGCACCCAGATAGGCGCGGTTAAAGTAGATCGTCAAAATTTCTTCCTTGGTATATTTCGTCTCTAACGCCAGCGCGAAGGGCACTTCGCGGATCTTGCGCACGATGCCCCCTTGGCGGCAGTCAGATTCGTAATCGCCTTCGGTTTTCCACTTGGTCGGGTCATATGGCACACCAAGGCACAGCAATTTGGCCACCTGCTGCGTAATGGTAGAGCCGCCGTTCCCCGACAAAGGCCCGCGCCCTTCGCGCATGTTGATGCGTATGGCCGAGGCAATACCGCGCGGCGAGATACCGTAGTGATAATAGAACCGCTTGTCCTCGGTCGCGACAACCGCGTCATGCAGGTATTTCGACACGGTTCCGGCCGAGCTCGACCCGCCAAAGGTTTCACCGCGCCAAGCAAACACCTTTTCATTGCGGTCCAGCAGCGTCACCGAGCCGCGCGCCCGCGCATCCAGCAAATCATTCACCGGTGGCAGTTGCGCATAGAAATAAAACACGACCAAGCCAAGGATCAGCGCACCAACCGCGCCAATCCGCCAGGCAAAGCCCCAGACAATGCGCCAGATCAGCCCGACGAATGCCGCGATCAGCCCCGAAAACCCGCGGCGCACCGGTTTCTTGCGCGGTGTGGGCTTGCGTGCAGCTTTTTCTTTCGGCGGAGGTGGCGTTTTCTTGCCCCCGGCAGGGGTCTTGTAACGCCGATCTGCCACCAAAGGAGGGGGCCTGTTGCCTGAATTGCTCATCTGCACTGCTTCCGCGTTTTCACGTTTTATTGGCGCTAGAATAACCTGCCCGAGTCTGTTTGTGAAAGCCTTAACGCCCTGCTAATCGACTCCTTTTGTGCCTAATTATTATGCGCGCGCGGCAAAAAGTGCAAAAATTGTGCAACAATAGGGATTCCGCCCCGTGAAAGGCCGTCCCGAACCTTGTGCGGCACCGGCAAACCAATGCCCTTGGAACCAGAGAGCCGGGCGCTAGCCGGGTAGGACAAGAAAAGGGGAAACGCGTGAAACTGATTATCGCAGCAATCAAAC
Organism: Pseudorhodobacter wandonensis; assembly: GCF_001202035.1. GTDB lineage: Bacteria > Pseudomonadota > Alphaproteobacteria > Rhodobacterales > Rhodobacteraceae > Pseudorhodobacter > Pseudorhodobacter wandonensis. The sequence goes on from NZ_LGHT01000044.1 coordinate 435,970, forward strand.
CGTTCAAGCTTGAGGAGGTCCGCGAGGCGCTGACCACTCTGGGCGTTCGGGGCATGATGGTAACTGAAATCAAGGGTTTTGGCTCGCAGTCCGGCCATACCGAGATTTACCGTGGCGCCGAATATGCCGTGAACTTCGTGCCAAAGATGCGGCTTGAAATTGTCGTACCAGACAGCCTTGCCGATGCCGCCGTGGAAACCATCGCATCAACCGCGAAAACCGGCAAAATCGGCGATGGCAAAATCTTTGTGCTGGACGTGGCCCAAGCCCTGCGCGTGCGCACCGGCGAAACCAATGATGACGCGCTTTAAGCTGCGGGGGAAGGAAATCATGATGAACACGAAATCAATTCTCGGTCTGGCGGTGCTTGGCGCTGTTGCGGCCTTGCCCGCCTGGGCGCAAGAGGCAGCAGCGCCTGTCAATAACGCCTTTATCTTCAATACCTTGCTGTTCCTGATCGGCGGCTTTCTGGTGTTCTGGATGGCGGCAGGCTTTGCCATGCTCGAGGCCGGCCTTGTACGGTCGAAAAACGTGACCATGCAGCTGACCAAAAACATCGCGCTCTTTGCGGTGGCATCCTTGATGTACTGGTTGGTTGGCTACAACCTGATGTATCCGGGCGACGCCTGGACAATTGCCGGTCTGATCGGTGGCTTTAGCCCCGCCGTCATCCAAGGCGACATCCCTGCCGATGCAGCCTATGCCACGGGTTCGGACTTCTTCTTTCAGTTGATGTTCTGCGGCACAACCGCGTCGATCGTTTCGGGCACTTTGGCCGAGCGTATCAAACTATGGCCCTTCATGGTGTTTACCGTCATTCTGACTGGCCTGATGTACCCGATTGAGGCGTCTTGGCAGTGGGGCGGCGGCTGGTTGTCGACTGCAGGCTTTAACGACTTTGCAGGCTCGACACTGGTTCACGCCGCAGGTGGTGCCGCAGCTTTGGCAGGTGCTTTGATCCTTGGTCCACGTATTGGCAAATTCGGCAAAGACGGCCGCGTTCACCCGATGCCCGGTTCCAACCTGACACTTGCTACCTTGGGCACATTCGTGCTGTGGCTGGGTTGGTTCGGCTTTAACGGCGCGTCCCAGCTTGCTTTGGGCACCGAGGCCGATGCCAACGCTGTTGCGATCATCTTTGCAAACACCAACATGGCAGCTGCTGCCGGTGCGCTTGCTGCAATGGTCCTGACGCAGGTACTGTACAAAAAGGTCGATCTGACCATGCTCTTGAACGGCGCTCTGGCTGGCTTGGTTGCCATCACGGCTGGTCCGCTTGACCCATCGCTGTTCGGCGCGCTCTGGATTGGTGCTATCGGCGGTATCATCGCTGTGGTTGTTGTGCCAATGCTCGACAAAGCCAAAATCGATGACGTGGTTGGCGCTATTCCGGTGCACTTGGTTGCCGGCTTCTGGGGTACAATGGCTGTGCCGTTCTACACCCAAGGCGCATCATTTGGCGCACAAGCCCTTGGTTTCGCAGCGGTAGCCGGTTTCATGTTCATCGTTTCGGCCATCGTCTGGACCGTGCTGAAAGCGACCATGGGTCTGCGCCCAAGCGAAGAAGATGAGATCATGGGCTTGGACAAAGCCGAGCTTGGCCTGGAAGCCTACCCAGAATTCCGCGCCTGATCCTGCGATAAAATCTGCAAAGCCCGGGCCGCAATGTCCGGGCTTTTTGCTGTTCACATCTGCAAACGAAAGCGGCCAAAACCGGTTGCTGTCAGACCCAAAGGTTCGATTGAAAGACCTTCCAGACCCTTCAGGAACTGCGCGGCCTCGGGGGCGGTTTCAAATACAAAGCTGGTGTCGGGCATTTGCGCAAGCCGCCAGTTTGGGACTGGTTTGGCGTAAAGCGGCGACATGTTCGCAAGTTCATTCAGCAGAATGTTGCGTATGGTCACCGAATGTTCATACACAACGCGCAGCGGGCGTGATGCGCTTAACTCGGCATTCAAACTGGCGCGGTAATTGTTGGTGGCGACGATGAATTCAGCCGACAAATCCAAGGGCGCGCCATTGTACCGCAAGTTGCGAATGCGCTGCGCATTGGGGTCTTTCATCTTGCCGTTCGCGTAATAGCGCGCGGGTTGCGTCGGGTCGATTTCATAGGTCAGGCCAAGGATGACATCGAATTGATAGCCCGGAAAGGCATCGTCCAGCAACGGCTGGTCTTGTTTGCCCGGCACAACGTGGTGAAACAGCGCCGCCGACCGCTCCAACCACTCGACAATATCGGCACCATTCACCCGCAAGGCGCAGATCGTATTGGGAAAGCAATATAGATCAGCGATCGAACGCTGGAATAACGGGCCAGCATTTATATTCGTATAGTTTTGCGGCCCCGACCACCCCCCCGCCTTGAACGGTGCCGCCGCCGAAAGTAGTGGCAGCGCGGCATGTTCGGTGCCTTTCAACTTGTCCGCGATGAACCGGCGTTGCGCAGTGCATATCAGCTGCACCGTCGGGCAATCCTTTATCAACGAGAAATAGCTGTGCAGCGGCGCGAGGGTCTCGCCTACGGCAAAGCGCATATAGTCCAAAGTGGCCTGATGGGCGGCGCTAACGGCATTCAAAATACGTGGCACCGATTTGACCAATGGCTTGCAGCCTTGGGCACTGATCTCGGCAATCGGCAACAGTTGCGATTGCCCGTCCAGAACCATCCACGCCCGCCCGTCGCGCTGCAAGGTCAGATCAATCACCCCAAGATGCGAGCCGCCATAACCGGCCATCGCGGCTGGCGTGCCCTCAATCGTGCCGCGCACAATATCTATGCCGTCCACGCCCGCAAATTTGGGCGATGGAAACAGCAAATGGATATGCCCTGTCACCAAGGCGTCAACTCCGGGCAGACGTGCCAGCGGGCGGGCCGCGTTCTCCATCCCGTCACGGTGTTGTGCGTCCCCAATGCCGGTATGGGCCAGCGCCACAATAATATCCGCCCCCGCTTCGCGCATCTCGGGGATTAGCGCCGCCGCTGTCTCTACCATGTCGCGCGACTGAATGGCCCCGCGAAAAACCGACGAATCCCACGTGACAATCTGCGGCGGCAACAGCCCCAATACGCCAACCTTAATAGGGTGCAACTCTCCGGCCCCGTCACGGATTTTACGTTCCAGAATGACATAAGGCGGCAAAAGTCTTTTGTCGCGCAGGGCATTGCTGCCCTTTTTCACCAAGGCATTGGCGCAGACAAAAGGGAACCTGCTGCGCCCAAGGGCAGCCATCAAAAACGGCAGACCATAGTTGAACTCATGATTTCCAAGCGCCGCCGCATCGTATCCAAGCGCGTTCATCGCCGCGATGACAGGGTGCAAATCGCCATCCTTCATCCCGCGATCATAGACCATATAATCGGCCAAAGCGCTGCCTTGCAGCCAGTCACCATTGTCAAACAACAACGTATTCGCCGTCTCTCTGCGCAAACTATCGACCAGCGCCGCCGTGCGTGCCAACCCAAAACTATCTGCCACACGGTCCCCATAATAATCATATGGCAGAATTTGGGCGTGCAAATCGGTTGTCTGCAAAATGCGCAATTGCGCTATTCCAGAAGCTTTCGGTTTCGTTGGTTCTGGCGAAGCAATCAGCACTGGTTTTCCAATTTTCGGCAGAGAGGTGCGCTACTCATTGACATCGATGGGGATTTATTAACCTTCGCCAAAAGCCAGTCAAGCGCTAAAAGTTGTTTCCATGGCGATAGTTCTTCCTTGGGTTGTTTTTGTCGATAAGGGCACCAAACAACTGCCAAAGTCGATTGATTGCGTAAACAGCCCGCGCGTGGCATTCAGGGCCAAATCGATGATAAAAGGCGTAAATATGATGCAGGCAGCCATTGATATTGCTTTTGCAGACTCGGGTCTGAACCGCGCTGCCGAATTGCGCGGCGACCCCGACAAAATGGCCCGGCTTTTGGCTGTCGGCGGTCAGGTTCTGCCCGTCTGGCGGGGTAAACCGCTGGTGCTGAATGGCACCGATCTCGCTTGGGTGCCTGCGGGGCATCCGGTTCTGGCGCATGGGGCCGAGCCGGTGTTTCTGGGCCTCGATGATGGCATCGCCCGCTTTGCCCAGGATATTTCAGATTGGTCACCCGAAGCAGGTGCCGAAGCGGTCGAGGCCGGCTTTTTTGACGCCTCGGCCCAATTCCACCCCAGTTTGCCCGATACCCATGCCTTTGTGGAACTGCGCGGCGTGATGACCCAGCTTTCGCCACGCGCCGCGGAATTGGTGGCCAGCGCCAAGGCGGTGTTGCACTGGCACCGCAGCCACCGCTTTTGCGCCGTCTGTGGCGCACAATCCGCACCGATCAACGCTGGTTGGCAACGCGCCTGCGGCACCTGCGCCGCCCAACATTTCCCGCGCACCGATCCGGTTGTTATCATGCTGGTTCAGCGCGGCAATTCGGTGCTGCTCGGCCGCAATTCTGCCTGGCCCGAAGGCATGTATTCCTGCTTGGCCGGATTCGTTGAACCGGGCGAAACCGTCGAGGCCGCCGTGCGCCGCGAAGTGTTTGAAGAAACCGGCGTCAGCGTGGGCGATGTGCGCTATGTCGCCAGCCAGCCATGGCCCTTTCCGGCCTCTTTGATGCTGGGCCTGATTGGCGATGCCACCAGCGACACAATCACCATCGACCCGCATGAACTCGAATCCGCGCTTTGGGTCACGCGCGAAGACATGATGGACGTGATGGCCGGTCAGCACCCCACCATTCGCCCCGCCCGCAAAGGCGCGATTGCGCATCATCTGATTACGCTTTGGCTTGCCGGAAAAATCGGGTAATGGGTTTTAGCAAGACAAAACCAGCGTCCAAGCCATATTACGGCCAAAGCATAAGGAACCGGCATGAAACTAACCGCGCATGAAAACATTGAGGCCCCGGTTGGTTTTGTGAACAACTATCTGACAGATTTCGATTTTTGGGAACGCTCGGCCATGCGGCGGGGGGCCGAGGTGGAACGCCTTGATCACCTGCAACAGCCCGGCGCCGGAATGGAATGGCGCATCGGCTTTCTCTATCATGCCAAAAAGCGCAATCTGGAACTCAAGCTGCTAAAGCTAGAGCCCGAGCATGTTTTGGAATTTGACTGCATGGCTCAACCCGCCGAGGCCGTTCTGCGGATTGAGCTGGCCGAAATGGGCCCCCGCCGCACGCGGGTTTCTGTGCATCTTGAGGTAAAGCCCCGAACCATGGCCGCGCGCTTGTTTTTGCAATCGCTCAAGCTGGCCAAGGCCAAGGTCACCCGCCGCTTTGCACTGCGCTTGTCACAATCCGCCGCCGATATCGAAGACCGCTTCCGTCAGGCGACCAAGGCCTAAACCTCTGCCCTGCCGCCAGCGGGGTTCGCGGTCACTTTGGCCAAATAGTCGCGCCTGCTGCGCAAAACCGGAACAGGGGTTTCGGCAAAGGCAGTCAGGCAGTCGTCGATCAGGGGCGCCAGCTCGGGCAGGTGCCGCAGCGCAGTCAGCCGGTCAAACGCCTCGCGCTTTACCATCGTCGATCTATCGGCAAAGGCGTGCCGCAAAATCGGTTCAGGCGCGACAGTGTTGGTCAAAGGCCGCGTGCCAAATTCAGGCTCAAGCCGCGATTGACCCAAAGATTTATCAACCCAGACCTGTTTTTTGCGCCCCAGCGGCCAGTTAAGCTTGCCCGCAAGCAGGCCATAGGTTGCGGCGGCCCGCAAATGGGGCTGCCGCGCCTGTTGCGCAATCCGTACCAAAAAAGGGTCAAAGGCAGGGTTTCGGCTCATCGCGTGAAACACTTGTGTCGTGCCGCCCTCGCGGGTTTGGCAAAGCCGGTCAACCAACAGCGCAAGCAGGTCGGTGCGGGCCATAACCATATTCACAAAGGCCGCATATCCGCCGGCCCTTAGGGTCGTGTCGCCCTGCTTTTCGTGGATGCGGCGTTCATAGGGTGAATGGCTGCCCGACCAACGCCCCCAGCTTTGGGCCTGTGACAACACCAGCCAAACGGTTGGCGCAAGAATCGCCTTATCTGTCGTGGCAAAGCAGCGCGGCACCGCAACCGCCGCCGCCGCGCGCACTTCGGGCGACCAATCGTTCAACCGGCGCAACATTCCATAGGCTATGACCGGCAGTTCAATCGGCCCTTGCAACGCCTTTAGCGCGGCTTCACGAATGACCCCATCGCCATGAAACACAAAGCCCGCAGCCACCTTTGGGTCGGTTGCCAGCAAGGATATCTCATCTTGGCGTCGCGGTGTGTTTTGGGGGGGTATTGCATGGGGGGCAAGCCTGCGATGCAGGTGAAACCTGTGGCGGATGCTTTGCTCGAAACGCGCAAAATCTTTGGGGTCGGTACAGCTTGATGCCATGCGCCACATCGCCTGCCCATCGGCAAGCGGCGCTTTGGCGGCAGCAAGGCTTGGCCGTAATATGCGACGTAACCAGTCCATCCAAATGGCCTCTCACAGCGTGCCGCGGGGCAGGGGGCTGCGGCTTGGGCTGGCCCCGATGATAGCGCCTGCGAACGCTGCGGTCAAAACCCTAATATTTGGTTAACGAAATAGGGTTTATCGTTTTAAAGCAATTGGTTGAACAAACGCCCGCGCGCGGACATTTGGTCATTTCCCCCGCTTAGTCCCGCCGCGCATCGGCCGGATAAACCCCCAAGATATCCCGCTCCGAGGTAAAATATTTCAGCTCGTCCAGCGCCAGCTTTACATTCGCGTCCTCGGGGTGGCCTTCAATATCGGCATAGAATTCAGTCGCCGTGAACGACCCGCCCACCATATAGCTTTCCAGCTTGGTCATGTTCACCCCATTGGTGGCAAACCCGCCCATGGCCTTGTAAAGCGCTGCCGGAATATTGCGGACCCGGAAGGTAAAGGTTGTCATCATTTTGGCCGCGCGGCGCGAATGATCGGCCTCGCGCGACATCACCAGAAAACGGGTCGTGTTGTTGGACTGGTCCTCAATTTTGCTGGCCAGAACATCCAGCCCGTAAATCTCGCCCGCCAGTTCCGAGGCCAGCGCCCCCATCGAGGGCTCGCCTTTCTCGGCCACGATCTTGGCCGAGCCTGCCGTGTCGGCCCCTGTCACCGCCGCAATCGCATGGCTTTTCAAAAACTCGCGGCACTGGCCCAGCAAAACCGTGTGACTCATCGCGCGTTTCACCTCGGAAATCCTGGTGCCACGAACGGCCAGCAGGCTGATATGAACCCGAACAAAAGCCTCATCAATGATCCGCAGGCCCGAGCCGGGCAAAAGCGTGTGAATATCGGCCACCCGCCCATAGGTCGAGTTTTCGACCGGCAGCATCGCCAGATCAACCTCACCCGACCGGCAGGCCTCGATCGCGTCCTCAAAGGTGCGGCAGGGAACGGCCTCCATTGCGGGGCGGGCCTGACGGCACGCTTCGTGCGAATAGGCGCCCAGTTCCCCCTGAAAGGCAATGCGTCCGGTCATTTTAGGCAATCTCCGTCGAATAATTTAATATCAGGGCGTTTGGTCGCGCTACTATACCTTGAAACTTGGCAGGGGAAGCGGTTAGAAGCGAACAAAGTACACGCTGAAGCGAGGCGCGACATGTTCGACACGATGACAATGACCAAAATAGTTGGGGCCGGCTGTGGCTCGCTTCTGGTATTCCTGCTTGGGGGCTGGGCTGCATCTGCACTCTATACCACAGGCGGTGGCCATGGCGGCGAAGCAACGCAAGCCTATACAATTCAAACCGCAGCAGCCGCACCTGCAGCAGGCGCAGCCGCAGGCCCGACATTCGACGAGCTTTATGCCTCGGCTGATGCCGCTGCCGGCGAAAAAGTGTTTTCCAAATGCAAGGCTTGCCACAAGGTTGACGGGTCCAACGGCACCGGCCCGCATTTGAACGGCGTTGTTAATCGCGAAAAGGCGCATGTAGAAGGCTTTGGTTATTCTGACGCGCTGATGGCGATGTCATCCGAAAAATGGGAACCGGCCAAACTTGACGCCTTCTTGACCAACCCCAAGAAATACGCGCCCGGCACCAAGATGAGCTTTGCCGGTTTGCCAAAAGACACCGACCGCGCAAACCTGATTGCTTGGTTGGCTACCCAGCCATAATCTGACCCGATTTTTATGCAGGGGCCGTCCGTTTGGGCGGCCTTTTGCGTTTCTCGGGCATTATCACGCAATCGCAACTTGTTGCCCCTAGTGCTTACATTCTAGCATGATCCCCAGATGCGAGATTAATTTGGCAGGGCACAGCCCTATGCCATGACCCCGGAACCATCGGGGCATGCAGGAGGAAGACGATGAAGCAGGCACGGCAGGCGGTGGCAAAGGCGGAACTAGGTTTGGTGAAAATGGGGCTGATGGGCGGTGCTGTTATCCTCGCCCTAGCGGCCACGGCCGTGGCAGCGCGGTCCGAGACCATTACCGCACACGGAATTTCAACCTTTGGCGAGCTAAACTACCCTGCGGATTTCAAGCATCTTGCCTATGTGAACCCCGACGCGCCCAAAGGCGGCGAGATATCGGAATGGACCTCGGGCGGGTTTGACAGCATGAACCCCTATTCTATCAAAGGACGCGCGGCGGCCCTGTCTTCGGCAGCGTTTGAAGCAATTTTGGAAGGCACTGATGATGAAATCGGCGCCAGTTATTGCCTGCTCTGTTCAAGTCTTGAATATCCCGAAGATCGCTCTTGGGTGATTTTCAACCTGCGCGATGACGTAAAGTTTTCGGATGGCACGCCAATGACCGCAAATGACGTGGTCTTTTCCTTCAATGTTTTCCTGACCAAAGGCCTGACGGATTTTCGTACCATCCTTGCGACCAAGGTCGAATCTGTCGAGGCGCTGGACGCGCATCGTGTGAAATACACGTTTAAAACCGGCATCCCTACGCGCGATTTGCCACAAGATGTGGGCGGAATGCCGATTCTTTCCAAAGCGCAGTATGAGGCAAAGGGGCTGGACCTTGCCGAAAGCAGCATGACGCCTTTTGTCGGCACTGGCCCCTATGTGCTTGATTCCATGCGGGTTGGCGAATCGATTACCTATAAGCGTAACCCCGATTATTGGGGGGCCAACCATCCGCTGCGTGTTGGCACCAACAACTTTGATAAAATCCGCATCGAGTATTTTTCCGATTATGATGCGGCGTTTGAAGGGTTTAAAGGCGGCAGCTATACCTTCCGCAATGAGGCATCCTCGATTAAATGGGCAACGGGGTATGATTTCCCGACGGTAAAAAATGGCCAGGTCATCAAGGCCGAATTGGCAGACGGTTCTAAATCGACCGGCCAGTCGTTCGTTTTCAACCTGCGCCGCGAGAAATTCCAAGATCCGCGCGTGCGCGAGGCGATTGGCCTGATGTTCAACTTTGAATGGTCAAACAAAACCCTGTTTTACGGAATTTATGCGCGGATCAATTCGTTCTGGGACAACAGCTTTATGGAGGCAACGGGAACGCCATCGCCCGAGGAAGTGGCGTTGTTGCAGCCGCTTGTCGATGACGGGTTGCTGGATGCATCCATTCTGACGGATGAGGCCGTGATGTCGCCGGTTTCGGGGGACAGGCAGCTGGACCGTGGCAATCTGCGCAAAGCTTCGGCGTTGCTGGCAGATGCAGGCTGGATTGTTGGCGATGACGGTATGCGCCGCAATGCCAAAGGTGAATTGCTGCGGGTCGAGTTTCTTGAGGACAGCCCCAGCTTTGACCGCGTCATCAACCCCTTTGTCGAGAACCTGCGCAGCCTTGGCGTGGATGCGGTGCTAACCCGCGTCGATAACGCCCAGATGGAAGACCGCACCCGCCCGCCGAAATATGATTTCGACATTACCAACCATTTCCAGCGGACCAACTATTTTTCGGGTTCCGAACTAGAGCAGTATTACGGGTCGCAAACGGCGGATGTGTCCAGCTTTAACGCCATGGGATTGAAAAGCGCGGCTGTGGACCGGATGACCAAAATCGTTCTGGCCGCCGACACGTTGCAAAACCTGACCACTGCAACAAAGGCATTGGACCGCGTGATGCGGGCCGAGCGTTTTGCCATTTTCCAATGGTTCAAGGCTAAGCATACCGTTGCCTATTATGACATTTTTGAACATCCTGACACGCTGCCGCCCTATGCGCTGGGCGAGCTGAGCTTCTGGTGGTATAACGCCGAAAAGGCCGCCGCGCTAAAGGCTGCAGGCGTGTTGAAATAACAAAAAACTGGCAGGTAAGCAGTATGGGTGCCTATATCCTTCGGCGATTGTTGCTGATCATTCCAACCTTGCTTGGGATTATGATCATCAACTTTGCGATGATCCAATTCGTGCCGGGCGGCCCGATTGAGCAGGTTCTGGCGCGGCTGGATGGTGGCGGTGATGCGCTACAAGGGATCTCGGGTAGCGGTGATGCGGGAACCGAGGCCGCAGGTGACAGCCAGTATCTGGGCGCACGCGGTTTGCCGCCCGAGTTTATCGCCGAGCTGGAAAAGCAGTTCGGTTTTGATAAGCCGCCGTTGCAGCGTTTCCTTGATATGCTGTGGAATTACGCGCGGTTCGATTTTGGCGAAAGCTATTTCCGGTCTATTTCCGTCACGGATCTGGTGCTGGAAAAGATGCCTGTGTCGATCAGTTTGGGCCTGTGGTCAACGCTGATAGCCTATCTCGTGTCTATTCCTTTGGGCATTCGCAAGGCGGTGCGCGATGGTACGGCCTTTGATACCTGGACCTCGGGCGCGATTATCGTGGCCTATGCTATCCCTGGGTTTTTGTTCGCGATTTTGCTGTTGGTGCTTTTTGCCGGCGGGTCGTATTACAAGATTTTCCCTCTGCGCGGCCTGACGTCCGAGGGGTTTTCCGACCTGTCGTTGATGGGGAAAGCCTTGGATTATATGTGGCACATGGCGCTGCCGATCACCGCCTCGACGATTGCCAGCTTTGCCACGCTGACCTTGCTGACGAAAAACAGTTTTCTGGATGAAATAGGCAAGCAGTATGTGATGACGGCCAAGGCCAAGGGTCTATCAGAAAGCCGCGTGCTCTATGGTCATGTATTCCGCAACGCTATGCTGATTGTGATTGCGGGCTTTCCGGCGGCCTTTGTGTCGATCTTCTTTGGTCAAAGCCTGATTATTGAAACGATCTTTTCGCTGGATGGTTTGGGGCAAATGGGGTTCAAGGCCGTGGTGGAACGTGATTACCCTGTGATGTTTGGCACGCTTTATGCCTTTGGTATCATGGGGCTATTGGTAGGGATTATCTCGGATCTGATGTATGTCTGGATCGACCCACGCATTGATTTTGAGGGGCGCGGATAATGGCTCTTTCCCCGCTAAACCAGCGCCGCTGGCGCAATTTCAAAGCCAACCGCCGTGCGTTCTGGTCGTTCTGGCTGCTTTTGGTGCTCTACGGGCTGTCGATGTTTGCCGAGGTGCTGGCGAATGACAAGCCGCTGCTGGTCAGCTATCGCGGTGAAATTCGCGCGCCATTTTTGCAATTTTACCCCGAAACCGCCTTTGGCGGCGATTTCCGGACCGAAGCGAAATACCGCGACCCCGAGGTGCGCTGCCTGATCCGTTCCGGCGGGGTTGAGGCCTGTCTGGATGACCCTGACGCCTCGCTTGCCGCACTTGATGCGGATACGTTGGAAGGCGCGCAAAAGGGCTGGGTGCTGTGGCCGCCCATTCCTTATAGCTTTAACACCATCAATGATATTGGCCGCGCAGCGCCCAGCCCGCCCGATGCGAACCACTGGCTTGGCACCGATGATACCGCGCGGGATGTGACGGCGCGGGTGATTTATGGCTTCCGGCTGTCCGTGTCATTTGCGCTGATTGTGACGTTCCTCACCTCGGTGATCGGGGTGGCTGCGGGGGCGGTGCAGGGCTATTTCGGCGGCTGGGTTGACCTGATTTTCCAGCGGGTGCTGGAAATTTGGGGCTCAACCCCCAGTCTTTACATCATCATCATCGTCGCGGCGATCTGGCGGATGAATTTCTGGCTGCTGGTGGGCCTGATGGTGCTGTTTGGCTGGACGTCACTGGTGGGCGTGGTGCGGGCCGAATTTCTGCGCGCGCGCAATTTCGAGTATGTCCGCGCGGCGCGTGCGCTGGGGGTTTCCGACCGTGTGATCATGTTCCGCCATGTGCTGCCGAATGCGATGGTCGCCACGCTGACCATGCTGCCGTTTATCATCACTGGCACCATCGGCTCGCTTGCGGTGCTGGATTTCCTTGGCTTTGGCCTGCCTGCCTCGGCCCCGTCTTTGGGCGAGCTGACGTTGCAAGCCAAGCAAAACCTGCAAGCGCCGTGGCTCGCCTTTACCGCGTTTTCGGTGTTTGCGATCATGCTGTCGCTGCTGGTGTTCATCTTTGAAGGCGTGCGCGATGCCTTTGACCCGCGAAAGACCTTCCAATGACCGATACCGTTCTTGCCGTTGAAAACCTGACTATCGGCTTTCGTCAGGACGGCCGTCTGATTGAGGCCGTCAAAGGTGTGTCCTTTACAGTGGCCAAGGGGGAAACCGTGGCCTTGGTGGGCGAAAGCGGGTCTGGAAAATCGGTGACTGCCCTTTCCACCGTGTCGCTGTTGCCAAGTTCGGCGCAGGTTGCGGGGTCGATTATCTATAACGGTACCCAGATGATCGGCGCGCCTGAGGCCGATTTGCGCCGTGTGCGCGGCAATGACATCAGCTTTATTTTCCAGGAGCCGATGACCAGCCTGAACCCGCTGCACACGATTGAAAAGCAGCTGGCCGAAAGTCTTGAGCTGCACCAAGGCCTTGACGGCAAAGCCGCCCGCGCGCGGATTTTGGAGCTGCTGGATAAGGTTGGCATTCGCGACGCCGAAAGTCGGCTTGGGGCGTATCCGCATCAGTTGTCGGGCGGGCAACGCCAGCGCGTGATGATAGCGATGGCGCTGGCCAACGGGCCGGAACTGCTGATCGCGGATGAGCCGACAACCGCGCTGGATGTAACCATTCAGGCGCAAATTCTGGAACTGCTGGCCGAACTGAAACGCGCCGAAGGGCTAAGCCTTTTGTTCATTACGCATGACCTTGGCATTGTGCGCCGCATCGCTGACCGCGTGTGTGTGATGAAAGGCGGCGAGATAGTTGAACAAGGCGCGACCGCCGAGATTTTTGCCAACCCGCAGCATCCCTATACCAAGACGCTGCTAGAGGCCGAACCCAAAGGCCGCCCCGAACCCGCGCCTGTGGGCGGGGCGGAAATCGTGCGCACCGAAAACCTGCGCGTCTGGTTCCCCATTCATCGCGGTTTTCTGCGCAAGGTGACGGGGCATGTAAAGGCGGTGAACGCGGCCAGCATTTCCATCAACGCAGGCGAAACACTGGGGATTGTGGGCGAAAGCGGGTCGGGTAAAACCACGCTGGCACTGGCGATATTGCGGCTGATCGCATCTGATGGGCCGATCGTGTTCATGGGCCAGAATGTGCAAAACTGGCCTGCAAAGCAAATGCGCGACCTGCGCAAGCAGATGCAGGTGGTGTTCCAAGACCCTTATGGCAGCCTGTCGCCCCGTATGACGATTGAACAAATCATCGCCGAAGGTTTGGGTGTACATGGCACCGCCAAAGGCATGGACCATCGGCAGATGGTGGCGGATATTATGACCGAGGTGGGGCTCGACCCCGCAACGATGGGGCGTTACCCGCATGAGTTTTCGGGCGGCCAGCGCCAACGCGTGGCGATTGCGCGCGCGATGATCTTGCGGCCGAAACTGGTGCTGCTGGATGAACCGACCAGCGCGCTGGATATGACGGTGCAGGTGCAAATCGTGGAATTGCTGCGTGATTTGCAGCGCAAACAGGGGCTTGCCTATCTGTTTATCAGCCATGATTTGCGGGTTGTCAGGGCCTTGGCGCATAAGGTCATCGTGATGAAACAGGGTGATGTGGTTGAACAGGGCATCGGCGCACAAGTGTTTGACAACCCGCAAACCGACTATACCAAGGCATTGATGGCGGCCGCATTCGGGCAGGGCGGCGCATAAGGCGGTTTGATGAAGATCCTCTTCGTTCACCAGAACTTTCCGGGCCAGTTCCTGCATTTGGCACCCGCCTTGCAGGCCCGCGGGCATGATTGCCGCGCCCTGACCGATGCCAGCAACAAACGCGACAGCAAAATTCCCATCATGCGCTATCGCCATAACGTGCCGCTGCCTGATCCAAAGTCCACGCGACTGGGGCGGAATTTTACGCAGATGACCGACCGAGGCGTTTCAGCCGCGCGCGCCTGCATGCAAATGCGTGACAAGCATGGCTATGTGCCTGACGTAATCATCGGGCATTCCGGCTGGGGTGAGACGCTGTTTCTGAAAGAGGTATGGCCCGATGCAAAGCTGATCATCTATGCCGAGTTTTACTATCGCGGCGTTGATCGCGATGTTGGTTTTGACCCCGAGTTTTCGCGAGGGGGCTTTGACGGCGTTATGACCGCACAGTCGCGGGCGGCGCATCTGGGGCAATCCTTGTTGCACGCCGATGCCGCAATCGCGCCGACGAACTGGCAGGCAAGCACCTTTCCGCCTGCCCTGCGCCCGATGATTAACGTGATCTTTGACGGTGTGAATACCGATTTGGTGGCGCCGAATGCGGCGGCCAGCCTGACCCTGCCGAATGGATTGCAGTTGCGCACGGGTGATGAGGTGCTGACCTTTGTGAACCGCAATCTTGAACCGTATCGCGGCTATCATACCTTTGTGCGGTCCTTGCCCGATGTGTTGGCCGCCCGGCCAAATGCGCAAGTGGTGATCGTGGGCGGAGATGACGTGAGCTATGGTGCGGCTGCACCAGAAGGCCAAAGCTGGAAACAGTTTTTTCTGGATGAGGTCAAGGACAGGATCGACCTAGGCCGCGTGCATTTTCTGGGCAAAGTGCCCTATTCCGATTTTGTCGCGCTGATGCAGATCAGCCGCGTGCATGCCTATCTGACCTATCCCTTTGTGCTGTCTTGGTCGATGCTAGAGGCGATGTCAGCGGGGGCCTATGTTGTCGGCTCGCGCACTGCGCCGGTCGAGGAAGTGATCACGGACGGCGTTAATGGCCGCTTGGTCGATTTCTTTGATATCAAGGCATGGGCCGATGCGTTGGCGCAGGGGCTGGCCGAACCTGAGCGGTTCCTGCCCTTTCGCCGTGCCGCGCGCCAAACGATTGTCGACAATTACGACCTGCAGAATGTCTGCATGCCGCGCATGGTTGCGTTTGTCGAAGGCTTTGCACCAACGGCTTAGACTGCGGCCGAATGCTGTGCCTTGGCGTGGTCATATTCATCAAAACTGCGCGCGATCATCCGCGTCAATGGCCTTGCGTGCGGCGGAACGGTCAGCCCGTCGTCATTCAGTGTGACCATGTCGCCAAAGGCGGTTTTGGCGGCTTGCAGCAATGTCTCAAGCCGTTCGGCGCTCACATCAAAATCGCGCAGCAGCTCAACCCGATCAATACGGAAATCGCACATTACGGCCTCAATCATCCGGGCGCGCAGCAAGTCCTCGCCCGTGAAGATATGGCCGCGGTGGGTCGAGAAATGTCCGTCGCGGATGGCTTTGGTATGGGCCGCCGTGGCGCTGGCATTTTGCGCAAAGCCTTGTGGAAAGCGCGAGATGGACGAGGCACCAAGCCCGATCAGGGCCGCAGCCGTATCATCGGTATAGCCTTGGAAATTGCGGCGCAGCGTACCCGCAGCTTGGGCCTTGGCCAAACCGTCCGAGGGCAGGGCGAAGTGGTCGATGCCTATCTCGGTATAGCCGTCCAAGGTGAACAGTTCACGTGCGGTTTCAAACAGTGATAAACGGTCTTGTGGGGCGGGGATCTTGTCAGACGGGATCAACTGCTGGCGGCGGCTCATCCATGGTACATGGGCATAGCCGTATAACGCCACGCGATCGGGTGACAAGGTTAGCAGTTTTTGCACCGAATCAGCGATGCGAATGTTGGTCTGGTGCGGCAGGCCATATAAAATATCGGCGTTCAGGCTGGCCACGCCACGGTCGCGGATCATGTCAGCGACTTGCTTGGTCAGTTCGTAACTCTGCTCTCGGCCGATGGTTTTCTGGATCTCGGGGTCGAAATCCTGCACGCCAATCGATGCGCGGTTCATACCCGAGGCGACCAGGGCATCCAGCCGCCCGGCGTCAATTTCATTGGGGTCAATTTCAACCGAGAACTCACCGCCTTTGGCCAGCGGAACGGCATCAAAAATCTGGTCGGCCAGGCCGCGCATCAGGTCAGGCGACAACAGGGTTGGCGTACCGCCGCCCCAATGCAGGCGGGATAAAGTGACGCCAGGGGCCAGATGGCGGCGCAGCAAAGCGATCTCATCGCGCAGCATTTCAGCATAGGCAATGACCGGCGCATCCGAGGTGGTGCCTTGGGTCCGACAGGCGCAGAACCAGCACAATCGGCGGCAAAACGGCACGTGAACATAGAGCGAGATTTCGGCGCCCGCAGGCACGGCCTCGATCCAATTGGCAAACTGGCCAGCGTCAACTCCGCCCGCGAAATGCGGGGCAGTGGGGTAGCTGGTATATCGCGGGACACGCGCGTCAAATAGACCGAGGCGCTTGAGTTCTGAGTGTGTGTTCATATTTGAATCTGTGGCGTATAATGAGATTGAAAACCTTGACACAGATCAAATCGGAAACGCGATATGGCGATGCTCGACACACCCACCTTTTCACATGCATGCGGCGATTGCCCCATTCGGTATCGCGCGGTCTGTGCCCGATGTGAGGGAGATGAATTAGAGCGGTTAGAGCAGATCAAGTATTATCGCAGCTATCAGGCAGGCCAAACGGTGATTTGGTCGGGGGACCGCATGGATTTCGTGGCCTCGGTCGTCAGCGGCGTGGCCACTTTAAGCCAGACGATGGAGGACGGGCGGCGGCAGATGGTGGGGCTTTTGTTGCCATCGGATTTCGTCGGGCGGCCGGGGCGCGATTCGGTGGCCTATGATGTGACGGCGACGACCGATCTTGTGATGTGTTGTTTCCGGAAAAAGCCGTTCGAGGACATGATGCTCTCGACCCCGCATGTGGGGCAGAGGTTGCTGGAAATGACGCTGGATGAGCTTGATTCTGCGCGGGAATGGATGCTGCTTTTGGGGCGCAAGACGGCGCGGGAAAAGATTGCGAGCCTGCTTTCGATTATTGCGCGGCGTGATGCCAGCCTTGCTTTGAAACAGGGCAGCAAGCGTCTGGTTTTTGACCTGCCGCTGACGCGTGAGGAAATGGCCGATTATCTGGGGCTGACGCTGGAAACCGTGTCGCGGCAGATTTCGGCGCTGCGCAAAGATAAGGTGATCTCGCTTGAAGGCAAACGGCATGTCACGATCGAAGATTTTGATGCCCTGCAAGAGGCGGCGGGGGATGATAGCGATGGCGGAATGCTGAGCTGACGTCCGCGCGCGGTCATTTGCGCAAGGCATTGATTTATAACGATATAATTGGTCTTCTTTACCAATTATTAACCCGCGTTCGCGCGGTATCGGGGGGCATATGCTGGAATTTCACACGCTGGATGTGTTCACGGATACCCCCTTTGCGGGCAACCCTTTGGCGGTGGTTCTGGGGGCCGATGGTCTGACAGATGCGCAGATGCAGACCATCGCGCGTGAGTTCAATCTGTCCGAGACGATTTTTGTCATGCGCCCGCAAAATCCGGCGCATACAGCGCGGGTGCGGATCTTTTTCCCAACGGCCGAGATTCCTTTTGCCGGCCATCCGACGATTGGCTGCGCAATTTTGCTGGCCGAAGGCGCCGAGGGCGACGGGCCTGTGCAGATTATCCTAGAGGAAGAGGCGGGATTGGTGCCGGTTGTGATCTCGCGGCAGGGTGGGGCGGCGGTGGCCGAATTTACCGCGCCTGTGACGCCACATGCCGCAACCAGTGGCGCTGTGGCGGTTGATGTGGTGGCGGCAGCACTGGGCCTTGCCAAGGATGAGATCGGTTTTGGCAAGCATGTGGCCGGTCTGTGGCAGGGTGGCCCGCGTTTTCTCTATGTGCCGGTCAAAGACCTGTCTGTGCTTGCCAAAGCCCGCCCGATTGAGCCTGCCTGGTCGCAGCTGATGGCGGCGGGCGGGGTGGATAGTGCCTATCTTTATACACCCGGCACAGGCGCGGATTATCAGGCGCGGATGTTTTCACCGACAGCAGGCATTCCCGAAGATCCGGCAACAGGTTCGGCCAGTGCGATTTTGGCCGCGCAGTTATGGGCTGCAGGGGCGGTTGCCGAGGGCGAAACGCATCTGGCCCTGTTACAAGGTGTCGAGATGGGGCGACGCAGTGAAATTGGCCTGACGGTGGTTTGTAACGCCAGCGGCGTGCAATCGGTGCGGGTGGCGGGAACGGCGGTGCGCATCGGCGACGGGCGCATCCGTATCCCTGCTTGATTTGTCTTTGGTTCCGGGTGCCAAAGCCGCCGCGCGGGGGCTCGATGCCCCCCAAGGTGGCGGCCCCTTCAGGTGGGAAATTTGAATCCGGCTTCGGCCATCAAGGCGTCTGAGGCGGTTTCAACCTCGCGTTCCAAACGCTCCATAAAAGCGGCGCCTTTCAGGCCCGGTTCAATGGTGGGCAAGAATTCCACAACCGCTGTACCGCGTTTGCGCATGATACCGCGTTTGGGCCAGAGCACGCCGACATTGGTGGCAACAGGCACGCAATCCTGACCCATTTGCAGGTAGAGCGCCGCAGTTCCGGCCTTGTAAGGGGCTTTGACACCGGGCGCGACACGCGTGCCTTGGCTGTAGATGATAAGCTGGCCCGGATGCAGCAGGCCTGATTTCACATCGGCTTTCATTTTGGTGATTGCCGCGCCGCGCTTGCCGCGATCTACGGGGATGCAGCCGATGCGCAAGCCGAACCAGCCCAGAATCGGGGCATAGGTCAGCTCTTTTTTCATGATGAACCGTCCGCGCGGGACGGCGTTAAAGATCATCAGAATGTCCAGAAAGCTTTGATGTTTGGCTGCGATCAGAACGGGATGGGTGGGCGGTGTGCCGCGTACTTCGGTTTTCATACCTGTCAGAATACGCAGCGAGAACAGCACCCAAGCGCAATAGGCATGGCAGGCGGCCAAGGCGCCATCGCGTTTGATCAAGGCGTAAGGAAAGTACAAAACGCCCACCACCAGCATCGCGACATACATCTGTATGATGAAAATCAGCGACAGCAGCCATTGGAGTGCGTAAGTCAGGGCAGCGCGCATCAGGTCAATTCCTTAAGTTTGCGAAAGGCGGCAAAGCGGGTGGCGGCAAAGGCCACAAGTGCCGCCAGTGGTGGCAGGATCAGCGGTAAAAGCCAACCCGCCCCTTGAAAACTGAGGCCCGTCAGAAACCCGCCGGCCACATCGGCCGAGGGCAGCAAGGCCGCGCCCAGCATACCCAGTATTGCGCCAAGGGTCGATCCGGCCAGGGTACGCAGGGTAAATCGGCGTACAAAGGCGCGGGCGATATAGGCGTCACGCGCGCCAACCAGCCGCAGCACGCGGATCACTTGGGCATTTGCGGCAAGTGCTGCATTGGCGGCTAAAATAATCATCGCCGCCATCGTCGCCCCAATCAAAAGGATCGACATCAACCCCAGCAGCCGCAACCGCTCGGCCGCCATGACCAGCGGTTTGCGCCAGCGGGAATGGTCATCCAGCACGGCACCGGGGGCTTCGGCGGTCAGGCGTTGGCGCAGGCCTTCGCTGTCATAGCCGGCGTCGTCCTCGGTAATTTCGATCAAGCGTGGAATCGGCAAGGCATCGAGGGGCAGGTCTGGGCCGAACCATGGTTCCAGCAGGGCGCGTTGTTCGGCGTCGGTCATGGCGCGGGCGCGGGCAATGCCGGGCGTCGTGGCCAGCACATCCAGCACGGCGCGGGTTTGCGCATCCATTTGGCCAGTCGGCGCAGAGATACGGATGGTGGCGCTGCGGGCCAGCGCATCGCCCCAGCGGTCGGCCAATCGGCCCGAAGCCAGTGACAGGGCCAGTGCAAACACCGCCAGAAAGGTCATTGCTGCCGCTGTAAAGCTGGTCAGCCACGCTGTATGGCCCGAAGGGGGCACCACGCGGTCGGCATGTTTGTCGCCACGCAGCATATCGGCAAGGAGCAAAAGCTTCACAGATCGGCCCCCGCAAGTTGCACGCGGCGTTTGGCAATGCGCAGCACGCGGGCGGGCACTTGTTGTTTTGCCGCGCGGATCAGGTTCATGTCATGTGTGGCGATCAGGATGGTTTTGCCCATCTTGTTCAGCTCGACCAGCAGGGTCAGCAGCCGCAGCGACATTTCCCAGTCGAGGTTGCCAGTGGGTTCATCGGCCAGCAGCACATCGGGTGACATGATTACCGCGCGGGCAAGGGCTGCGCGTTGACGCTCGCCCCCCGAAAGTTGCGGCGGCAGGGATGCCGTCAGTTTCGCCAGCCCGACCCAGTTTAGCAGATCGTCAAGGTCGGCTATTGCCGAATCCCGCCCGGAAACCATTGCAGGCAAGGTGACATTGGCAGACAGCGGCAAGTGGTCGAGGAACTGGCAATCCTGATGCACCACGCCGATGCGTCGCCGCATCAAGGCCACTTCGTCGCGGCTCAGGCTGCGGACATCACGGTCAAACAGGGTGATATGGCCGGCCGTGGGCAAAAGTTCGGCATAGCAGAGTTTGAGCAACGTGGATTTACCCGCCCCTGATGGCCCCGTCAGAAAATGAAACGACCCCGGTGCCAACCGCAAGCTGACTTCGGACAATAGCTCGCCCCCGCCATAGGAATAGGCAACATTTTCAAAGGCTATCACGCATTGCTCCGTCTTGCAGCAGATCATGCGGCTGCGTGCCGCGTGTTTGTTGCAGTTTTGCCCAGAGTCGGGGCGGTTTCAACGCCCTAATCGTTGCTGATTGAGGACAAAGGCTTGGATATACAGAATATCGAGGATACAAAGTTAAGGTGAACTTGTAATTTTTGGACGGAGAGGTGGCAAATGAGGCTGGTTTGTCCGAATTGCGATGCACAGTACGAGCTTGCCGAGGATGCTATCTCGGAAGAGGGCCGCGATGTGCAATGTTCGAACTGTGGCCATACATGGTTTCAGCTGCCGCCCGAAATCGAAGCCGAGCGTGAGGCTGAGGAAGAGGAGAGGGTTGCCAAAGCCGTGCCGACGGTGCGTCGTGTGGCCCCTTTGCCTGTCGCGCATGAGCCCTCGGCCCGGACGTCCAACAAGAACCCGCTTGGTGCCTATGTCAAAGCGTCGCGACCTTTGAGCGGACATGACGCAGACAAGCCGACAGATGACGAAAAGCAGACCGCAGCGGCGGCGGCATCGGCCAAGCTTGCCGAAGCCAGTGCGCGGAAATCGGCAGCGGCTGCCGAAAGGCAAACCAACGCGGCAGCAAATGTTGGAAACGCCTCATCAGAGTCGGCGGCGCAAGGCGGGTCTGCGGCATCGGATCATCCGGCGGGAAATGCCCCGCCCCAGCCAACCGTCGCACCGCGTCGGCCGTTGGACGATAGCCTGAAAGCCGTGTTGCGCGAAGAGGCCGAGCGTGAAACCGCGGTTCGGCGGTCGCAAACCCCGCGTCCGTTGGAAACGCAGCCCGATTTGGGGTTGCAAGATACCGCCGGCGCGGCAGGTGCCGCCAAGGCCGTGCGCGACCGTCTGGCCCGTTTGCAAGGCGAAGAGGCCGCACCGGATACAAGCGACAAGCCCACGGCGCGGCGCGATTTGTTGCCCGATATTGAAGAAATCAACTCTACCCTGCGCGCCAGTTCGGAAAACCGCCGTCGCGAAGATACAGAGGTTTCGGGGAAAGATCACAGTGCCGCCCCCCCTGACACCGGTTTTCGCAGCGGGTTTTCACTGATGTTGCTGATCGCTGTGGTGCTGGTTGCGGCCTATGTCGCTGCGCCCAAGATTGTTGCGCAATTTCCGGCAGCCGAGGGCGCGATGACCAGCTATGTCGCGTGGGTTGATGCGGCGCGGGTGTGGCTGGACAATGCGATGCGCAATGCGATTGCCGCGTTGCAAAACCTGACAAGCGGGGCAAAAAGCTAACGCCTGCTGCGATCGGGGTGCGCTGCCCCCAAGGTTCGGTATGCCGTACACGCAACGGTGCAGCGCGCGTATCCGGTTGCTTTCAAACGGTTTAATACAGTTCCAGCAGGCGTTTCAGATAGTCGCGTTCGCTTTCGGGGCGGGTTTGCTCGCCCTGACGGCGGCGGATTTCATCCAGCAAATCCTGCGCCCGGCGATAGACATCATCGCCTTGCAGCAGATTGCGATCTGATCCGATGCGCGCGCCTTCGCCCGGTTCGCGGCCCAGCGGGTCACGTGCAGAATTGGGGTCGGCGCGGCCTATGGCCTCGCCCTGGTTGGTGTTGCCGTTGTCGCGGCGCTCTTGCGCCATAGATTCGTTCAGGCTGCGCATGCCTTCGCGCATGGCCCGCATGGCATCGGCCTGTTTGTCCAAAGCGCCTGCCAAGTCGTCTTGGCGCAGGGCGCGTTCGGCATCTTGCATCGCGCGGCCCGCTTCATCCAGCGAGCGGCGGCCTGCCTCGCCTTGTTCGGTGCCAGCACCGGGCAGCATATTGCCATTCAGCCGGTTCAGGCGGTCGCGCAGGTCGCGTTGGCGCTGTTCGAGGCTTTGGCGTTGATCTTGGCCGGTGCCGTCGGCGCCAGTGCCTTGTTGGTTCTGGCCCTGTTGGGATTGGCCGTTTTCGCCTTGGCCTTGTTGACCGTCCTCGCCCTGCTGGCCGTCTTGTTGTTGGCCTTGCTCGCCCTGTTGCCCATCTTGTTGCCCGTCTTGCTGGCCATCTTGGCCGTCGGGGTTTTGCAATTCGGAAAAGCTGTCATCCGAAAGGTCTTGTTGGTCGCGCAGGGTGTTGCCGAGGTTTTTCATGGCTTGCTGGCCGGGGCCGCCTTGGCCCCCTTCGCCTTGGGTTACCTGGATGTTTTCCATCAACTGGCGCAGCATTTCCATCAGCTCGGCGGCCTCTTCCATCCGGCCTTCTTCCAGCAGTTTTTGCAGTTCTTTCAGCATGTCTTGCAGCTGGTCGCCGGTGATTTCCATCGAGTTTTGTTCATCGGCGGCTTGGCCATTCGGGTTGCGCTCGGCCTCTTGGGCAAGCTGGCGCATGTAGTCATCCATCGCCTGCCGCAGCTCTTGCATCAGCTGGTCAATCTCGGACGGGTCGGCGCCGTTGCGGATCGCCTCGTTCAAACGGTCTTGAGCGCGTTTCAGACGCTCGCGGGCGGAATTGAGGTCGCCTTCCTCGATCAGCACAGCGATATCCCATAGCGCGGCGGCCAGATCATCGCGTGCCGCAACCGTCAGGTCGTTTTGCTGCGATTCGAGGCGGCGTTGGGCGACGCGCAGGCGCAGATAGGCCTTTTCATTGGAAAACAGGCCGTCGGGGCGGTTGGTGATGGCGTTGAAAATTTGCACGCTGCGCGGGGCGTTTTTGCGCGACCAGAGCAGATCGCGGCGCATTTCTATGACGGCGGCTGCCAGCGGGTCGAAAAAGCGTTTGCCGGGCAGGGTGACATGCATCGGGGCAGCGGTGCCGGTTTGGCCGGGCGCATCACTGGCAGACAGGGTGATGATGACGGGCAGGTTGGCATAGACGTGTTGTGACAGATCATCCAGCAGGGTTTCGGTGAAATCGGTGCGTTGGCCGCTGATCGGCAGCGGCAGGTCAAGCGTGATCGGGTCGGTGGTTTCGGGGTCTGCGGCAAGGCCATAGCGACGGTCAATTGCGGCCAGATCCAGCGCGATGACGGCTTTGCCCGCGGTGACGCCAAAGTCGTCTGCGGCCTCGAAGGGCAGTTTCAGGCTGCCGTTTGCCTCACGCGTCAGGTCGGCTTTGGCGCGGATGCTGGGGGGGGTGTCGATGCTGGTGGTAATGGCCCAAGTGCGGCCACCTGTGCCGTTGATGGTGATGTCGCCGCTTTGGGTGATTTCAAAATCATGCGCGGTTGGGGGCGGGGCATTGGCATCACGTGGCGCGGGGTTTGATACGGTTTGGGTCAGCGAAAGCGCTCCTACCTCGCCATAAAAACGCAATTGTACGCGGCTGCCAGTTGGCACCTCTAGCGCGGGTTGGGTGATGTCATTGAGGTAAAGCGCGGGCTTGCCGGTATAGGGCGGGGGCTGAAGCCAGCCTTCCCAGCTGGGGCCGTTCAGCGCCTGTGCCTGAGTGGGGCCGAGGCCGGTGACCGAAGCGATGCGCCAGAGCGAGCCGAACATCAGCGCCATGACAAGCGCTGTCAGCGCGATGTAGCGCAGGCCAAAGCGGTCGCGCGAGGCAAGCCGCAGGTCGGGGGCGACGGCGCGGGCGTTTGATGCGGCGCGGGCCATGCGCGACAGATGGGCCGCCCAAACCGCCTGGGATGCAGGGTCGCTGGCGCCAATGGCCTGGGTATCGGCAAGCGTGGCAATGGGGCGGCCGGGCAGGGTGGCATCAAGCCGGTTCAGCGCGTCTTGGCGGTTGGGGCGCGTAAAGCTGCGAAAGCCGCGCCACAGGGCGACCATCATCGCAACAAGTGCCACCGCCAAGCCTGCCCACACCGCAGGCAAAGGCGCGAAATCTTGCAACCCAAAGGCCAGAACAGCCAAAACCGTTATCAGCACCGACCACAGTGGCCAGAAACTGCGCGTCAGCCGTTCAGCCCAAAGCCCCGCCTGCGTTAGGGCAGCCGGGCGTTTTAGCTGGTCATTGATGCTGTCGCGCGGGGATTGCGTCATTTACCTGCCTTGGCGATTTGGGCCTGTTGCGCTGTGAAGCGTCACAGCCATTCAGGTATGGTATCGCGAGAAAGCATTTCGTCAAACGTTGGACGGGCGCGGATGACTGCAAAGTGATCGCCATGCACCAAAACCTCAGGCACCAAGGGGCGCGAGTTGTATTCGGACGACATCACCGCGCCATAGGCACCGGCCGAGCGCAGGGCAATCAGGTCACCTGCCTGCAACGCGGGCAGATTGCGGGCCTTGGCAAAGGTATCCCCCGATTCGCAAATCGGGCCGACGATGTCATAGGGCTGTTGTTCAGCCCCCGCAGCCGGTTCATTCAGCGCGATGATATCATGGTGCGAGCCATACATGGCGGGGCGGATCAGGTCGTTCATCGCGGCATCGACGATCAGGAAATCACGGTCTTCGCCGTTTTTCACATAGATCACCTCGGACACCAGAATCCCTGCGTTGCCGGAAATCAGGCGGCCGGGTTCGATTTCGATCTCGCAGCCCAGATCGCCGACGGTGCGTTTGATCAGCGCGCCGTAATCCATCGGCAAGGGTGGGGCGTTATTGTCGCGGGTATAAGGGATGCCAAGCCCGCCGCCCAGATCGAGGCGCTCAATCGTGTGGCCATCGGCGCGCAGGGCGTGGGTTAGCTCGGCCACCTTTAGGTAGGCCGCTTCAAACGGTTCCAGCGCGGTTAGCTGGCTGCCGATATGCACGTCGATGCCCACAACTTTCAGGCCGGGCAGGGTTGCGGCCTCGGCATAAACCTCACGCGCGCGGGAAATCGGGATGCCGAATTTATCGCCCTTTTTACCGGTCGAGATTTTTTCGTGGGTTTTGGCGTCAACATCGGGGTTCACGCGGATGGTGATGGGGGCGACCATGCCAAGCCCATGCGCCACCTCGGACAGCACGCGCATTTCGGGCTCTGATTCGATGTTGAACTGGCGGATGCCGCCGGTCAGCGCGAGATGCATTTCCTGCCGCGTTTTGCCAACGCCGGAAAACACGATCCGGTCGCCCGGAACACCGGCAGCCTTGGCGCGCAGATACTCGCCGCCCGAGACGACATCCATGCCCGCGCCCAGATTGCCAAGGGTTTTCAGCACAGCCACGTTGGACAGCGATTTGATCGCAAAGCAGACAAGGTGTGGCAGCGGCGACAGCGCCTCGGTGAACAGCTGGTAATGGCGGGTCAGGGTGGCGGTGGAATAGCAGTAAAACGGCGTACCAACCTGGGCCGCGATGTCAGCAAGGGCCACGTCTTCGGCGTAAAGTTTGCCGGATTTATACTGAAAATGGTCCATCATAATCCCTTTGGTGCGATCTGCCTTGGCCTGCGTTTACATGGTATCGGCCGCACAGCCAAGTAGGGCCGCCCTAGCTGCGAAAATCGGGTTCGCTTTTGTCTAGCAGGGTTTTGATGTCGTCGAAAAAGCGGTCTGCCTGGCCATCATAATGGTCCATCGCATTTGCCACGCCTTCGGCGACCTCATCCGACAAAAGCCGCAGTTTTTGGCCGGTTTGCAGCGCGCGGATATAGGTTTCGGCCGAGCGTTCAAAATAATAGAGCCGGTTGAAGGCATCGGCGACCGATGAGCCGAGCACAAGAACGCCGTGATTGCCCATGACCATGACCTTATGGCGCGGGTTTTGCAGCATGGCGGCGCAGCGGGTGCCTTCGTCTTCAAACGCCAATCCGCCATAGCCTTCGTCGATCACCACACGGTTGAAGAAGGTGGCGGTGTTTTGGTCAATCGGGGGCAGGCGGCTGTCGGCCAAGCTGGCCAGAACGGTCGAAAAGATCGAATGCACATGCATCACGCAGCGGGCGTGTGGCACATGGCGGTGAATGGATCCGTGCAGCCCCCACGCCGTCGGGTCGGGGGCATCAGGGCGATCAAGTGCGGCAGGATCATCGGCATTCAGCAGCAGCAGGTCGCTGGCCTTAATAAGGGAAAAGTGGCGCTGATTGGGGTTGATCAGGAAATCCTTGCCATCATCTGACACGGCTAGCGAAAAGTGGTTGGCGACGGCCTCGTGCATGTTCAGCCGGGCGGTCCAGCGAAAGGCGGCGGCCATATCGACGCGCTCGGCCTTGTGGGTCAGGTTATGGCCGGTTGAGCTGTGTTGGTTCATCTGAAATCCCCGCTTTTGCATTCGGGCCATGCTGGGGCGTGGCGCGATGCGGAGCAAGGGGGAAATGGCAGGTGGTTCAGTGGGCGGCTTTGATTTCTTCAAAAACCGGCGCGAAAGTTTCGTTCAAGATGCCGCGTGCGGTGGCGAATTGGTAAAGCCCGTGATGCGGGTTTGCGGTGCCGCCGATCAGCCGCGCGCCATCGGGGCAAATTGCCAGATCCCAACCCAGCAGCGCATAGGCGCGTTGGCTGTTATGGGCGACGCGCACCGTATCAAGCACGGATTGCCAGTGTGGCAGTGCTGCACCCATCAGATGCACACCGGTTCTAGGGTGGTTGGTTGGCCATTGCGTATCGGTGCCGACGCCTTTGCGCATGCTGCGGACCTTGCCGCTGCCGATGTCGATTTCGCCGATCATACCGCCCGAATGGGGCACGGTTTGCGGCGTTGTCTGGTCGCGCGGAATGGTCCAGAGCGCGTAAAGCACGCGACTGCAACGGCCTTGCCAAACGGTGACCAACCGCAACCGGCTGACTGTCTGGCTGCCGGTTAGGGTAGAGACCTGAGGGTGTTGGGTCAGTGTGTCGCGCGAACAAAGCGGCGCAAGTGGCGGGCTGGCGGCTTTGGGTTTTTGCAGCGCCGCATTCAGTCTGGTTGACCCGAGTTCACCGACAAAGGCGTGTTTTTCGGCTTGGGTCAGGTCGGGGCGGTACACCTCATGCGCGTAATATTCGCGGGCGGTCAGGTAATTCGGGCCGAGTTTGAGCGTATAGATATCGGCGAGTTGGCGCAGGGTGCTGACCTTGTATTTCCGCGCAACGATTTGCTGCGGGGTCAGTTGTGTCGATGGGTGTTGTGCCCCGAGAATGGCGAATGGGTGCGTCATATGCAGCCTTTGCGTTTGCGCGGTTTGCCTTTCGGGAAAGGTGCCGCGCAAATGCAGTGGTAATGCGAAAGGCCTGTGGCGAAACTGCGGCGATTTGTTCAAACCGCGGTTTGTTTCGCAAGGTGTGTGCCGAGAGATCGGGGTGTTCTGCGCTATCCTTGGAACGCTTTAGTTGCCGGTTGTGACGCCTATCGCCGTAGTGCCGGACACGCGCAGGCCGGGGGCGGTGGGTTCGCCATCGGCGCCGCAGGCGACAAGGGCAGAAAGGGTGAGAAGAGCAAAAATCAGGCGCATTGGGTTACCTTTTCAAAAGGGTGACTTAGGGTCTGACGGAAACCCGGGCGCCGGCAATCTTGGCCGTTGCTACCGGGGTTACGGAAATACCATTGGGGCCAATACCGATATTTGTGCTTAGGCCGGGGCTGGAGCACCCGGCCAGCACAAGCGCGGCCAATATAGCGATGGGGCGCATCAAGATGCGAACACGGGTGCGCCGCCCCCTGCGTGTGGTGCAATCGGGTAAGGTTGGGGTTTCATTCAAGGGCCTCTTTCCAGCGCGCGATTTGGGCGCGTACCTGGGTAGGGGCCGTGCCGCCATAGGACATGCGGCTGCGCACCGAGTTTTCTACGCCCAGAACATCAAACACATCGGCGCGAATGCCGTCATGCACCGATTTCATCTGTGCAAGCGTCAGGTCGGGTAGATCAATGCCAGCCTTTTCGGCCATCGCCACAAGCGTACCGGTAACATGGTGGGCATCGCGGAAGGGCATTCCAAGTTCGCGCACCAGCCAGTCGGCTAGGTCAGTCGCGGTGGAAAAGCCGGATGCGGCGGCGGTTTTCAGGTTGTCGCGCAGCGCGGTCATATCGCCCACCATGCCCGTCATCGCGGCAAGGCCGAGCATCAGGCTGTCGGCGGCGTCAAAGGTTTGCTCTTTGTCCTCTTGCATGTCCTTGGAATAGGTCAGGGCAAGACCCTTCATGATGGTGAACAGAGCCACTGTTGCCCCCAGAATACGCCCGAGTTTTGAGCGCAGCAATTCGGCCGCATCGGGGTTTTTCTTTTGCGGCATGATCGAAGAGCCAGTCGTCCATTTGTCGGACAGTTTGACAAAACGGAATTGCGACGAGGACCAGATGACCAATTCTTCGGCAAAGCGGGAGAGGTGCATGGCGCAGATTGAGGAGGCCGACAGGAATTCGAGCGCGAAATCGCGGTCGGATACCGAATCGAGGCTGTTGGCGGTGGGGCGGTCAAAGCCCAAAGCGGCCGCCGTAGCGTCGCGGTCAATCGGGAAGGATGTGCCGGCAAGGGCGGCCGCACCCAGAGGGCATTCGTTCATGCGTTTGCGGGCATCGACAAAGCGCGACCGGTCACGCGCGAACATTTCCACATAGGCCAGCATATGGTGGCCCCATGTGACAGGCTGCGCGGTTTGCAGGTGGGTAAAGCCGGGCATCACCCAATCGGCCCCTGCCTCGGCCTGCGCAAGAAACGCTTTCATCAGTGCCTCAAGCCCGGTGATTGCGGCATCGCATTGGTCACGCACCCACAGCCGAAAATCCAGCGCGACCTGATCATTGCGCGAGCGGCCTGTGTGCAAACGGCCCGCAGGTTCGCCGATGATTTCTTTCAGCCGCGCCTCGACGTTCATGTGGATGTCTTCGAGTTCCACGCGAAACGGAAATTTTCCGCCTTCAATTTCTGACAACACCGTGAGCAGGCCTTCACGGATCGCCTCGGCATCGCTAGACGTCAGGATACCCTGTGCGGCCAACATGGCGGCATGGGCCCGAGAGCCGGTAATATCCTGAGCCGCGAGGCGGCGGTCAAACCCGATGGAGGCGTTGATGGCCTGCATGATGGCGTCATTGCCGCCTTCAAAGCGGCCGCCCCACATGGCGTTGGCGGCTGGTGTTTCGGGTTTGGAAGAATTGGTCATGGGCTTGCCCCTGAGGAGATGAGAATGCTGCGAATAGGTCTTTGCGTCCTTTATACCGCCTTGATGCTTGGTGCAAACCCGGCCTTGGCCGATGTGACTGCGGCCAAGGCCGTGCTGGCGGGCGATATGCGCAAACTGTCGTTTCATGAAGAGGCCAAAGCGGTGCCGGACGAGGTTTTGGCCGATTTGGACGGGGTAGAACACGAGTTGGCGGATTGGCAGGGCAAATGGGTCGTGCTGAATTTCTGGGCCACATGGTGCGCACCGTGCCGCAAGGAAATGCCAAGCCTTGACCGGTTGGCGCAGACTGTGGGTGAAGATGTGGCCGTGGTAACTGTTGCGACGGGCCGCAACCCGCCTGCCGCCGTGACGCGGTTTTTTGAGGAAATCGGGGTGGAGAGCCTGCCCGTGCTGCTGGACCCCAAATCGGCGCTGGCCCGTCAGATGGGGGTGCTTGGCCTGCCGCTGACGGTTATTTTGAACCCCGAGGGGCAAGAAATTGCGCGGCTGATTGGTGATGCCGAGTGGGATGGGGTGAATGCGCGCGCCATGTTGGATGCGTTGATTGCGCCGTAAGGCGGGGCGGTTTTTCGGGGAAAAACCGTGCCTTCGGCGAGGATATTTGAGCCAAAGAGAAATGCGGGGCCTGACCTTGGGCCTTGCATCGGTCTGAAAACAAAGAAACCCAGCAACTGTTTAAAGTTGCTGGGTTTTCTTGGTAGTATTGGTGCCCAGAAGAGGACTCGAACCTCCACGCCTTGCGGCACACGGACCTGAACCGTGCGCGTCTACCAGTTCCGCCATCTGGGCCGGAGGTAGTGAGGGCGATGTAGCCGGACCGTGTGGCGGTGTCAACGGGGGTTAAACAAAAATCATCAGGTCTTTTGTTGCTTGTTTGGAAAGCCTTGTGGGGATATGCAGGCAATCGGATGGAAAGCTTTCCAGATGGAGGCGAGACGGATGAGCAAACTGGTCACAATTTATGGCGGTTCGGGGTTTGTCGGGCGGTATATCGCGCGGCGCATGGCAAAAGACGGTTGGCGCGTGCGCGTGGCCGTGCGCAGGCCGAATGAAGCGCTTTTCGTGCGGACCATTGGGGCTGTTGGCCAGGTAGAGCCGGTTTTGTGCAATATCCGCGACGATGCCTCGGTGCGTCGCGCGTTGATGGGGGCGGATGCGGTTGTGAACTGCGTCGGCACCTTTGACAAAGGCGGCAAGAATAATTTTAAGGCCGTGCAAGCCGAAGGCGCGGGCCGGATCGCACGGATTGCAGCCGAAGAATCGGTTGGCAATTTGGTGCAAATCTCGGCCATCGGAGCGGATGTAGCGGCCGAAAGCGCCTATGCCCGTACCAAGGGCCAAGGTGAGGCGGCTGTGCTGGCGGCGTTTCCGAATGCGGTTATTCTGCGCCCGTCGGTTATTTTCGGTGCCGAAGACGGGTTCTTTAACCGCTTTGCGGGCATGGCAGGCATGGGGCCGGTTTTGCCAGTCGTTGGCGCGAACACACGTTTTCAGCCGGTTTTTGTGGATGATGTTGCCAAAGCGGCGGCTATGGGCGCCGAAGGTGTTGCAAAGCCCGGCGTTTACGAGCTGGGCGGGCCGGATGTGGCGACGTTCCGCGATTTGATGAAGCAGATGTTGGCGGTCATTCAGCGTCGGCGCTTGATCGTGAATATTCCATTTGTGTTTGCGTCCATTATGGGTGCGTCGTTTGACGTGCTGTCGGCCGTGACCGGTGGGCTGATTGCCAACCGCATTTTGACCCGCGATCAGGTGAAAAGCCTGCGCCATGACAATGTGGTGCATGAGGGGGCAAAAAGCTTTGCCGATCTTGGGATCAAGCCGGTGACGATGGACTCGATGCTGCCCGAGTATCTTTGGCCCTACCGCCCCTCGGGCCAATATGCTGCGATTAAAGGCAGCGCCAAGAACCTGCGCAAAATCTGAACCTGAGAGGGGCCTGCTATGGCTGATACCACGCTGGCGGCCCTTTTTCTGGGGGTTCTTGAGGGGCTGACCGAGTTTATACCCGTTTCTTCGACCGGGCATATTTTGCTGGCGGGGCATTTCATCGGGTTTGAAAGCTCGGGCAAGACGTTTGAGGTGGTTATCCAGCTGGGCGCGGTGCTGGCGGTTTTGTCGGTTTACGCGGCAAAGCTGTGGGGCGTGTTTAGCGCCGCCCCGCATAGCGCCGAGGCGCGGCGGACGATTCTATCGGTGCTGATTGCGTTTTTGCCGGCGGTGTTTATCGGCGTGGCTGCGCATGATTTTATCAAGTCGGTGCTGTTTGAAAGCCCGCGACTGATTTCCATCATGTTGATTTTGGGCGGCATCGTTTTGGTGTTCGTGGACCGCTTTGCGCCAGAACCGCGCTATGATGACGCGATGAAGCTGCCGCTTGGGATGGCGTTGAAAATCGGCTTTATTCAATGCCTTGCGATGATTCCCGGGGTGTCGCGTTCGGGCGCCACGATTGTCGGCGCCTTGATGTTGGGCGCGAACAAGCGCGCTGCGGCCGAGTTTTCGTTCTTTCTGTCTATGCCGACGATGGCGGGCGCTTTTGCCTATGACCTGTATAAGAACCGTGATGTGCTGGATGCGAGCGCTGTGAATGAAATCGTGATAGGCTTTGTCGTGGCGTTTATTGCGGCTGTTTTGGTTGTGCGCTGGTTGCTGGGTTATGTGAGCCGCCATGGCTATGCGCTGTTTGGCTGGTGGCGAATCATCGTGGGCGGGCTGGCCCTGGCTGCGCTTTCATTGGGGTATTGAGCGGTTAGGTAAGCTGTGCTTACCTATTATTTGCTATAAATGTGCGGGCGTCGACGTATTTCGATAAAATACTGTCATTTAGGTCAGTCTTGCTGACTTTTATTCCGTTTTGCCGCAAAGTATGAAGTCGCTATTGCCCAAGACCCGCAATACGACCCAGCAAAAGACCCAAAGGGAGGCGCTTAGAATGGCCAAGGAACGGATGCTCCGCTTCGTGAATGTTTCTCGGGAGATGCCCGAAAAGCGTCCGCCAAACTTGCGCGCCAAGGACTTCCACGAAATCTATCGTGATTTTGCCGCCGAAAAAGCCGCCGAGCAAGCCAGCCGGTGCAGCCAATGTGGCGTGCCGTTTTGCCAGTCGCATTGCCCGTTGCATAACAACATTCCCGACTGGCTGCGCCTGACCGCCGAGGGCCGTTTGCAAGAGGCCTATGAACTGTCGCAGGCGACGAATACCTTTCCCGAAGTCTGCGGCCGGATTTGCCCGCAAGACCGTTTGTGCGAAGGCAACTGCGTGATTGAGCAGTCGGGCCACGGCACTGTTACGATTGGCTCGGTTGAGAAGTACCTGACCGATCTGGCATGGGAAAACGGCTGGGTTAAGCCGATCAAACCGGCACGCGAGCGCGCGGAATCGGTGGGGATTATCGGCGCGGGGCCGGGTGGCCTGTCGGCGGCTGATGTGCTGCGCCGCGCAGGTGTGCAGGTGACTGTTTATGACAGCTATGACCGCGCGGGCGGGTTGCTGACCTATGGTATCCCCGGCTTCAAGCTGGAAAAAGATGTTGTGATGCAACGGATTGAGCAGCTGGAGGCCGGCGGCGTGCAATTTGTGCTGAACTGCACAGTTGGCAAAGACCTGACCTTTGATGCGATCCGCGGCCAGCATGACGCCGTGCTGATTGCGACGGGCGTTTACAAGGCGCGCGATTTGGCAGCACCCGGTGTTGGCGCCAAGGGCATTGTGCCCGCGTTGGAATTCTTGACCGCCAGCAACCGCAAAAGCTTTGGCGATGATGTGCCAGACTATGACAACGGTACGCTGAATGCGGCGGGTAAGCGGGTTGTGGTTATCGGCGGTGGCGATACCGCGATGGACTGTGTGCGCACGGCCATTCGCGAAGGGGCGACAAGCGTGAAATGCCTCTATCGCCGCGATAAGGCGAACATGCCGGGCAGCCAGCGCGAAACCCAGAATGCCGAGGAAGAAGGCGTTGAGTTTGTTTGGCTTTCGGCGCCAAAGGGCTTTACCGGTGGCGATAGGGTTGAAGGTGTGATGGTGCAAAAGATGCGTCTGGGCGCGCCGGATGCATCGGGCCGCCAGATGCCCGAAGTGATTGAAGGCGCGGATTATGTCGAGCCTGCCGATCTTGCCATCATGGCGCTGGGGTTCGAGCCCGAAGACTTGCCGACGCTGTGGGGCCAACCTGAATTGGGCGTGACCCGTTGGGGGACGATCAAGGCCGATTTCAAAACTCATGCGACCAATATGCAAGGCGTCTATGCTGTCGGCGACATTGTGCGCGGGGCCAGCCTTGTGGTTTGGGCCATTCGCGACGGGCGCGAGGCAGCCGAGGCGATGTTGGAGTATATGGCGCAGGAAGCCGTGGTTGCCGCTGAATAAGCGCGGCCACACCAACCACCAAGTGGGAAAGGATGCTGCAATGACCAATGCTATTTTGTCGCTCTGCCGCTCCATCATGCCGGTGGTTTTGGGGGCGATAATGCTGCCCGTGGCAGGCCATGCGGGCAGTTTTACGCCGCCCGCAGGCTGTACGGGGTGGCTGACGGTGCAAGGGCGCGCCTGCCGTGTTTCGAACTTTTACAAATGCACGCAGGATGCGCCGGGCGATCAGTGGCGCACCGATTTTGACCAAGAGGGTTTGTTTTTTGCCAGCCGCACCGACAAGGAGGGGCAGTGGGTGGAAAGCATCGATATGAACCCGATGGTGCGCCAGACACTGGTTCCGGGGGCCGCAGACCCTGCGTCTTTTACCGAGCTGCTGGGCGGGGCGGATACCTTTGCCTTTTCGCTGCGCCGTGATGATGGCGGGGCCTCGGATGTGCAGGGTTTTGACCGGTTGACGGGTAGAACGGTTGTGATTGACGGGGTTACCCTGCAAGAAACCCAGTTCGAATTTGCCGAGACCAAGACGGATGGTTCTGTCGTAAAGTCGCGCGGGAATGAATATATCAACGCGGATTGGCGGCTGTTTTTCGCGGGCCCGTCGGAATGGAATGATGGCAGCGGCTATGTGCCGATGGATGGCAGCCCGTTGCAGTTCATCTTTCCGGGTGAGCCAGGGTTTTTCAGCACCGAGCCACTGTTTGAATGCGACGCGATCCTGAGCAGCTATTCCAAAGAGGCGG
Organism: Pseudorhodobacter wandonensis; assembly: GCF_001202035.1. Classification (GTDB taxonomy): domain Bacteria; phylum Pseudomonadota; class Alphaproteobacteria; order Rhodobacterales; family Rhodobacteraceae; genus Pseudorhodobacter; species Pseudorhodobacter wandonensis. The sequence goes on from NZ_LGHT01000044.1 coordinate 470,749, forward strand.
CGCATGGAAATTGAGCTGGAAATCGGCGAGTTTTACACCAGCGAGCAAGACGGGTTTGACCCTGTTGTGATCTGGGTAGGCCGTATCGATTTGCCCGACGATCTGGGCGGTGTGGCAGCCGAACCAACGCTGAGCCTGATGGTGCGCAGCCCGGAAGAGGGCAGCCAAGTGATTGAAATGGCACCGTTCTGGCAAAGTGTTGTCATGACGGCCGAGTTTATGGAGGCCGACCCGTTCTATGTGGATGAGGCGGTTTTCGAAGATAACTACCACGTTTGGCGCAGTGCCTATGATCAGGGCGAGGCCTTTCCTTGGACGATGTCGCCCAATGAGGTTTACGCCAAGATGATGTCTGATTTCGAAGAGGCGGACGAATGAGCCGCGCTTTTCAGGGCAAATTGCCCGCCCAAGTTTTAAATTTCGATCCTTCCGAAGGAGTGACCCAATGACAAAGACACCGGTTTATGACGCAGCCTGGGTGGCCGCAGAGGAAGCAAAGCGCGCCTATATGGACACGCACAGCCTCTATAAATCCGAGGATGAGCATTCGTCCTGTGGGGTTGGGCTTGTCGCGTCGATTTCAGGGAAACCAACGCGCAAAGTGGTTGAAAACGGCATCAACGCGCTAAAGGCGATCTGGCACCGTGGCGCGGTTGATGCTGATGGCAAAACCGGCGATGGCGCGGGTATCCATGTGCAGATTCCTGTCAAGTTTTTCTATGACCAAGTGCGGCGCACGGGGCATGAGCCTGATACCAAAAAGCTGATCGCGGTGGGGCAGGTGTTTTTGCCACGCACCGATTTTGGCGCGCAAGAACGCTGCCGGACCATCATGGAAACCGAAGTTCTGCGGATGGGCCATTACATTTACGGCTGGCGGCATGTGCCGGTAGAAACCACGGTGCTGGGCGAAAAGGCCAATGCAACGCGGCCGGAAATTGAGCAGATCCTGATCCGTTGTGACAAGGATATTGACCAGGACCAGTTTGAGCGTGAGCTGTATATCATCCGCCGTCGCGTGGAAAAAGCGGCTAGCGAGGCGCATATTGCAGGCCTCTATCTGTGCAGCCTGTCGTGCCGGTCAATCATTTACAAAGGCATGATGTTGGCCGAACAGGTCGCCGTTTTCTATCCTGACCTGATGGATGAGCGGTTTGAGAGTGCCTTTGCGATTTACCACCAGCGCTATTCTACCAACACGTTCCCGCAGTGGTGGCTGGCCCAGCCTTTCCGCATGCTGGCCCATAACGGCGAGATCAACACGTTGAAAGGCAACGTGAACTGGATGCGCAGCCATGAAATTCGTATGGCGTCCAACACGTTCGGCGACATGGCCGAGGATATCAAGCCGATCATTCCGGCAGGCACGTCCGATTCGGGTGCGCTGGATGCGGTGTTTGAGGTGATGGTACGCTCGGGCCGCAATGCGCCGTTTACCAAGACGATGCTGGTGCCGGAAGCCTGGAGCAAAGCCACGACCGATATGCCCAAAGCCTGGGCCGATATGTATGCCTATTGCAATGCCGTGATGGAGCCGTGGGACGGCCCTGCTGCGCTTGCCATGACCGATGGGCGCTGGGTGTGTGCCGGGCTTGACCGTAACGGTTTGCGCCCGATGCGCTATGTTGTGACCGGTGACGGCCTGCTGATCGCAGGGTCCGAGGCGGGCATGGTACCGGTTGATGAAAATATCGTGCGTGAAAAAGGCGCGCTTGGGCCGGGGCAGATGATTGCTGTCGATCTGGCCGAGGGCAAGCTGTACCACGACACGCCGCTGAAAAACAAACTGGCCGCAGCGCAGCCGTTTGGGGACTGGATTGAAAAGGTTGTTGATCTGAACAACCTGCTGCATGACGTGCCAGAGGCTGCCGAATTCAAAGGGGCCGAGTTGCGCAAGCGCCAGATTGCAGCGGGCTATTCGCTGGAAGAGCTGGAGCAGGTGCTGGCCCCGATGGCCGAAGACGGCAAGGAAATGATCGCGTCGATGGGCGATGATACGCCGGCGGCTGTGCTGTCCAGCATCTACCGCCCGCTGTCGCATTTCTTCCGCCAGAACTTTAGCCAGGTCACCAACCCGCCGATTGACAGCTTGCGCGAAAGCCGCGTGATGAGCCTGAAAACGCGGTTCGGGAACCTGAAAAACGTGCTGGACGAAAACAGCAGCCAAACCGAGATTCTGGTGCTGGAAAGCCCGTTTGTCGCCAATGCCGAGTTTCACGCGATGATGGAGCATTTCGGCGATACCGTGTCGGTGATCGACTGTACCTTCCCGCGTGACGCGCATCCTGACCGTTTGCGCCAGTGCTTGGAGCGTATTCGCGCCGATGCCGAGGATGCCGTGCGCTCGGGTGCCGGGCATTTGGTGCTGACGGATGAACACCAAGGGCCGGACCGCGTGGCCATGCCGATGATCTTGGCGACCTCGGCTGTGCACAGCTGGCTGACGCGCAAGGGGCTGCGGACGTTCTGTTCGGTCAACCTGCGGTCGGCGGAATGTGTTGACCCGCATTATTTTGCGGTGTTGATCGGTTGCGGTGCGACCACGGTAAACGCTTATCTGGCGCAAGACAGCCTTGCCGACCGGATTGACCGCGGCCTGCTGGAAGGCAGCCTGACTGATGCCGCGCGGCGCTATCGTGATGCCGTCGATGCGGGTCTGTTGAAGATCATGGCCAAGATGGGGATTTCGGTGATTTCCTCGTATCGTGGCGGCTTGAACTTTGAAGCTGTGGGCCTGTCACGCGCTATGGTGGCCGAGTATTTCCCAGGTATGCAAAGCCGGATTTCCGGGATTGGCGTGTCGGGCATTCAGCGCAAGCTGGAAGAAGTGCACGCACGCGGCTGGCTGGGCGGTTCGGATGTGCTGCCAATCGGCGGTATCTACAAGGCGCGGCGCTCGGGTGAAAAGCACGCTTGGGAAGCGCAGACGATGCACATGCTGCAATCGGCCTGTGACCGCACCAGCTATGACATCTGGAAACAGTATTCGGCCGCGATGCGGGCCAACCCGCCGATCCATTTGCGCGACTTGCTGGATATCAAATCGCTGGGCAAACCGGTGCCGATTGAAGAGGTGGAAAGCATCACCTCGATCCGCAAACGCTTTGTGACGCCAGGGATGTCACTGGGGGCGCTGTCGCCCGAGGCGCATAAAACGCTGAACGTTGCGATGAACCGTATCGGTGCGAAATCGGATTCGGGTGAGGGCGGTGAAGACCCCGCGCATTTCCTGCCCGAGGCGAATGGTGACAACCCGTCTGCGAAAATCAAGCAGGTGGCCTCGGGGCGCTTTGGTGTCACGGCGGAATATCTGAACGCCTGTGAAGAGCTGGAAATCAAGGTGGCCCAAGGGGCGAAACCGGGTGAAGGCGGGCAGTTGCCGGGGATGAAGGTTACGGCCTTGATCGCGCGGTTGCGCCATTCGACCCAAGGCGTGACGCTGATTTCGCCGCCGCCGCACCACGACATCTATTCGATCGAGGATTTGGCGCAGCTGATCTATGACCTGAAGCAGATCAACCCGCGGGCCAAAGTGACGGTCAAGTTGGTGTCATCTTCGGGTGTGGGGACGATTGCGGCTGGCGTGGCCAAGGCCAAGGCCGATGTGATCCTGATTTCGGGCCATAACGGCGGCACGGGTGCCAGCCCGGGGACCAGCATCAAATACGCTGGTTTGCCATGGGAAATGGGCCTGACCGAGGCGCATCAGGTGTTGTCGATGAACAACCTGCGCGAACGCGTCACCCTGCGCACCGATGGTGGTTTGCGCACGGGCCGTGATATCGTGATGGCCGCGATGATGGGGGCCGAGGAATACGGCATCGGTACCGCTGCCTTGATCGCGATGGGTTGCATCATGGTGCGTCAGTGCCAAAGCAACACTTGCCCCGTAGGCGTCTGTACCCAAAGCGATGAGCTGCGCAAAAAGTTCACGGGCAATGCGGATAAAGTGGTCAACCTGATCACCTTCTATGCGCAAGAAGTGCGTGAGATTTTGGCAAGCATCGGCGCGCGGTCAATGGATGAGGTGATCGGGCGGGCGGATTTGCTGAGCCAGGTTTCGCGCGGCTCGGCGCATCTGGATGACCTTGATTTGAACCCGTTGTTGATTACCGTCGATGGCGCGAACCGGATCACCTATGACCGCAGCAAACCGCGCAATGCGGTGCCGGATACGCTGGATGCCGAAATCATCCGCGACGCCGCGCGCTTCTTTGAAGATGGTGAAAAGATGCAGCTGTCCTATGCCGTGCGCAACACGCTGCGCACTATCGGGACACGGGCCTCTAGCCATATCGTAAAACGGTTTGGCATGCGCAACAGTCTGCAAGAAGACCACCTGACAGTGAAACTGTCGGGGTCTTGTGGGCAGTCGCTGGGGGCGTTCGCTGTGCGGGGCATCAAGCTGGAAGTCTATGGCGACGCCAATGACTATGTCGGCAAGGGCCTGTCGGGGGCGACCATCACGGTGCGGCCGCATATGTCCAGCCCGCTGGATGCATCTGCCAACACGATTATCGGCAACACGGTGCTGTATGGTGCGACTGCCGGGAATCTGTTCGCCAGTGGCCGCGCGGGTGAGCGGTTTGCTGTGCGCAACTCGGGCGCGTCGGTGGTGGTTGAGGGCTGTGGCACCAATGGTTGTGAGTATATGACCGGCGGTGTGGCAGTTATTCTGGGCAGCATCGGGGCCAACTTTGGTGCCGGTATGTCGGGCGGTATGGCCTATCTTTATGATCCCGACGGCGTGGCCGAAGAGTTCATGAACGTGGAAACGCTGGTGACCTGTGCCGTCAGCCATCCGCATTGGGAGGCGCAGCTGAAAGGCCTGATCCAGCGTCATGCTGACGAAACCGGCAGCCTTAAGGCCAAGGCGATCCTGAACGATTGGGCGGAAGAGCGGGCGAATTTCCTGCAAGCCTGCCCGAAAGAAATGCTGGTGCATTTGCCGCATCCGCTTTCGGATGAACGCGAGGCCGTGCCGGCCGAGTAAGCCAGTGCGCAAGCACCTATGATTTCAAACCCGGCGGAGCAATTCGCCGGGTTTTTCTTTTCTGCGGCTACGTTTGGGGGGCAGTCCGCGCTTGATCGCGGCTGGGCTTCATGGCTTAACAAGGCATGGTAAAACGCACCCAGAAAAAACCAAATCCGACCCGCCCGCGCCTGTTGAAATGGCTTATGCGCTGGGTGTTTCGGCTGATTGTCGGCGCGGCGCTGGCAATGGTGGCGCTGGTGCTGCTGTTTTCTGTCGTGAACCCGCCAACCACGTTTTACATGTGGCAAGAGGGGCAGCGCCTTGGCAAGGTAAAGCAGGAATGGGCCAGTCTGGATGAAATCGCGCCGGTGATGCTGCGGTCGGTGGTGGCGGCCGAGGATGCGAATTTTTGCCTGCACTGGGGGTTTGATATGCAAGCCATTCGCGCGGCGATTGACGCGGGTGGCAATCGCGGGGCGTCCACCCTGACCCAGCAGGTCGCTAAGAATGTGTTTTTGTGGCAAGGCCGAACCTATACGCGCAAGGCGTTAGAGGCGGTTATTACGCCTGTGATCGAGATGATCTGGTCCAAGCGCCGGATTTTGGAAGTTTATCTGAACGTGGCCGAGTTTGACCAAGGCGTGTTTGGCGTCAAGGCGGCTGCGGCCAGCTATTTTGCTGTCGAGCCCGCAGACCTGACGGCGGTACATGCTGCACGGCTTGCGGCTGTTTTGCCTGACCCGAAAGACCGCAATGCCGAAAAGCCGAGTGCGGCGCTGCGCAAACGGTCAGCCGCGATTTTTGACGGCGCGGCCACCATCCAAAGTGACGGAAGAGCCGCTTGTTTTGAGCCTTAATCGGCAAGTGGGATTGAAATCTCTGCAAATTGGCAGATAAGTGGCCTATTCCTTTTTGCCGAAAGATTAGACGCGATGAACCGACTTTACCATTTCCCGCTCTCACCGTTCTGCCGCAAGGTCAGGTTGACGCTGGCCGAGAAAAAGCAGGAAGTGGAACTGGTGGAAGAGCGTTATTGGGAACCGTCTGCCGATTTTCTGCGCCGGAACCCCGCGGGCAAGGTGCCGATTTTGAAAACCGACACCAAGATGCTGACCGAAAGTCAGGCAATATGCGAGTATCTGGAAGAAAAATTCCCGACACCGGCATTGATGCCGCGTGACGTGGACGGCCGGTTTGAGGTGCGGCGGCTATGTGCTTGGTTTGACGACAAATTCCATTCCGAGGTGACGTCGAACCTGCTGTATGAGCGGGTGAATAAAAAGGTAATGAAGCTGGGCTATCCTGATAGCAAAGCGGTGAAGCAAGGCGCGAGCCGGATCAAATACCATCTGGATTATATGGCCTGGTTGCTGGATCAGCGGCGCTGGCTGGCGGGGAATGAAATGTCGCTGGCCGATTTTACGGCTGCGGCGCATCTGAGCTGTCTGGACTATATTTCCGATGTCGACTGGAACCGGTCGAGCAATGTAAAAGATTGGTATGCCAAGATAAAATCGCGGCCATCGTTCCGGCCGTTGCTGGCCGATCAGGTGCCGGGTTTCCCGCCACCATCGCATTACGCCGATCTGGATTTTTAGGAACTGCGCCAGTCGTTGAAGCCGTAGCCCATGTAATCGCGACTATAGGCATCGCGCGTCGCGGCCTCAATCTCGGCATCGTAAATCTGGGCCAACAGATCGCGCGAAGGGTCGGGCAAGGCGGGGATCGCCGGACACGTGGCCCCGATTTCAGCGGCGAGAAAGCCGAGGCCCATCGGCAGGCTATCTTCACGCAATACAAGGTCGGGGCCTTGGAACTGCGCGAAACCCTGCAAAACAGCGGTTTGGCTGGCGAAATGCGGGTCGATGCGCAAACCCGATTGCCCTGCGACGTTCAGCTTTAGAAAGCGCAGAAAATCGACGAAGGCTTGGCGGTGATCATGCAGCGACATCACCTCACCTACCTTTGGCAAAGCAATCCTATAGGTTTTGATCAGCCCTTCGCGGATCTGTGGCAAAGCGCCGCCCAAGATGCGGTTGCAAAAACCGGCATGGGCGCGGGCCACGGGGTGGCGCAGCACGGTAAAGCTTCGGTGATTGGGGTTTTTGCGCAGCCATTGGCGCAGCGATTTTTGGTTGAATTCGGCGGTGATTGGGCCAAGGCCGGTTAACCATTGGGTCACGGCGTCTTCGGGGCCACCACGCAGGGGCATATAGAGCGCCGAACCTGCCGCCAGAAAAGACGGAATGGCCGGTGCGCGGCGCGGTTCAAAATTTGGCGTGCGCGACAGGTTGAAACGATCAAGCTGCGACAAGGCAGCAGCCATTTCTTCAAAATTTTCAACCTTTTCCGAGATATCCTCGGGGTTTTGCTTTTTCAGCGTGTCATCGGGCGCAGCAAAGGTCGCATCAACACCCAAAAACCGGGCGAGGCCGTTCAGAACATCGGTGTCGTTGATGTCTTCATAGTCGATGTAAAACGCGGTTTGGCCGCTGGTTTGCAGCCCATGCATCAAGGCAAGCTGGAATTCCTGCAACTGCGCCAAATGGGCGGTGAATTCCGGCCCGTCAAACTGCGCCTTGGCGGTTTTCAGGCGTTTTGCTTGGGTCAGCTTCCATTGGCCCGTGGCTTGGGCGATTTTCAAGCTGACATAGCTTTCGACCGGATTGCGGGTCAGGATGATTTTGGCACAACGTTCGTCGGCCAGAACCAGCGGCAAAACGCGGGGGTCGTGATCGTGGAAATAGCGAAAGCCGGTCAGGCCGGGGCCCTGCGCGCGCATTTGGCGCAACAACAGGGTTGGGTCAGCCTCGCGTTGTGCAAGGGTGACGCCAAACGCCGCTTCCTGATTCAGTTTGCCGATGAAATGCGGGTTAAACGCCTCACCATAGCAGGCGGTATCGGGCAGGGTGTTCAGGTTGGCCTCAAGAAAGTTGCTGCCGGTGCGCATCTCGGCAAGCAAGACAAAGCTATCAAATTTCCGTTCCAAGGGGCTACTTTACCAAATAGGGCCGTCCCCTGCGGACGGCGTTTTGCTGGAAATCGTCGTTCAAGGGGAAATCGCCCATCAGAACGGGTTGCATGCCCTGATTGCGCAGGTTTTGCAGGAATTGGCCGAAACCGGTCAGGTCGGTCATAAGCGGTGCCTCGGTCAGGCGGCGCAGCGCACGCGGGCTGATTTCATCGACGATGGTTTGAATCGGCTCCATCGGGTTTTCGACAAATTCGGCAAGGTTCCAGATGCGGGTGCGGGCCTTTGTCCACGGGCTGCGCAGCACATTCAGATGCTCTTGCTCTTGTCGTTGCAGACGCGCGGCCTCTTGCCGGATTTCGGAAAAATTCAGGTTGGACTTGAACAAGGGTATCGCCCAAGCACCCGAAATGACCGAGATTGTCGCGTTGGAATCGCCTGCAAGTTGCCAGTTGATACCTTGATTGTCGGCGGGGCCGAATTGGAAACACTGCCGTTCGCCGCGCGTGTTCCACAGCAAATTGGCAAGAAAGCTTTTGTGATTATAGTCACGCAACGCCGCGGATGAAGGCAACGCGCCGTTGTAAACACTTTCACCGCCTGCAAATTCAACCTTGTCGTGGGCGAAAAGATGGCCATGCACGCGCGCGCCGGTCACTTTGCCAAGCCAGGGTTCAAAGTTTTCAAACAGCTCGGCAAAGCCTTCAAACACGGAATAGGGTGCTGCGCTTTTGCCGTTTTCCCAGTTTTCGTTCGGAAAGCGGCTTTGCATATACAGGCCCGCACGCCCCTTGGTGCGGCGCTCGATCGCCTTGGAAAACAAGCGGTCGATTTTGCCGGGGTTCGGCTCGGCTTCGGCTTGGCCCACGCCTTCCTCGGTCATGAAAACGCGGTAGAGTTTATTGGCATGGGGCCAGATTTTGCGGGCGACAAAGCAATCAGACCGCCGCAAAAGCTGCAGATGGTCATCATAGAAAATATGCGGTTTGCCCTGAAAGTCGAATTTCGACAGGGTCAGAGAACGGCTTTCGATATGGGACGAATAGCGCCGCACCAGCGTTTGAAAATAGGATTCGTCAGGTATCCAGACGCGGCGGAAATAGCGGTCAATTTCCTCACGCTCGGGGGCTTCGAGAATGGCCGACAGGGTTTGGCGCGTCAGGCACCACCATTGGCTGCCCAGATGCGGGACGATATCGGCCGGAATTTTGCGATGAAACCCGATGCGGCGTTGCAGGCGTACATAGCCATCAAACAGGCGGCGATGTTTGCGCCACGAAAACGGAAAGCGCAGGGTAAAGCGTTCAAGATCAAGCCCGCCCACCGTCCAGCCGACATCGGCGGTGGTAACGGATTCGATGAAATCGGTGCGCGGACGTTCATCCAGATAGGTGACAAGTTCGTGCACGGGGCGCAGCGGCAGGCACGACCCCGAGGCCAGATAGACATGCCGCACCTTTGCAAAATCGCGCAGCATTGTGGCAGCGGCCGCCTGGGTTGCCGCGACGATACCCCATGTGCCCCATTCACAGGCGTAACGGGCCGAAAAGCGCACATCCTCGACATCGGCCAGGGCATCTTGCAAGCGGTCGAATTCAGCTCTCGGCACGCGCTTGTCAACATGGATGACAACGGGGCAACCGCGCGAAACCCAATGGCGCGCCACTTGGGCTGCGCGGTCCAGCGCGGTATGACACAGCATGACAACACCCAAACTCATGCCCAGTTTCCTTTTGACATGAGGCCCAGAATTTCCAGCTGGCGCCAGTTGATATATTTTTCAGACCACTTGCACCACAGATCGGGGCTGTCATCCAGCGCGGCCTTATAGGCTTTGTACTCATGGCTGTTGGCATAGTGCTGGCCGCGTTGCATCTCTTCCTCGGCCTTGGTGGCAAAAGTATCAAGGAATTTGGCGTGCAGCAGGCAACCACTGGCTTTTTCGCCGCCCCATTCGTCATACACAAGGTTCAAACCGCGCGGCAGCAGCATATGGGTCGAGGAGGCAAAGGCATAGTCGCGCTGCCATTTCACCAGCGGAATCTTGTTCAGCGCCGGCGCGCGTTCGGGGGCGTCGGCAAAGAACATGCGCCCGCGCGGGCCACCTTGAATCCAGAGGTTGCCATACTGGCCATTGCGGCTGATCGTGTAGTTTCCACTGTCAAACCATTGCGCGATTTCGAACGGATCCTGCCCCTCTTGGTAGGGCTGCGCGCCTATCGGGCCTTTGGGGTACATATCCAGCAGCATCGCGGAAAAGGATTTGATCGACGAGGCGTCAAGCCAGTCGGTCAGCGCGCGCAAGGGGCGGGTATCGCAAAACGGGTAGACGAAAAATTCATCCGGATCGACAACCAGCGCCCAATGATTATGGGCATAGCGTCTTTGCAACCAATTCAGCCAATCCACCCCGAAACGCGATTTTTTATAGCTGTGTTTAGTGTGCCAAAGCGACACGTCATCCTGTTCTTGCAGGTATTCGCGCGAACCATCATCGCTGTCATTGTCGACGATCAGAAAGTGGTTAACCCCAAGGTCACGGTAGTATTTCAGGAAAAACGGCAGGCGCACACGCTCATTTCGCAGGGTGGAAAACAGCAAAATGTCCGACGGTTTGATCGCCTTGGTGCGGCCTACAACAGGCTTTATCTCGCGCCGCTTGCGGAAGGCGCGAAATAGCCAGCGTTTGCGTGCCAACCTTAACCTATATGCAGAAAAAATACTCACTCGTTGTTTCCCAGACGTGCTAAACTTGCGCAGATGACTATGAGCCTGCGCCTAAATCGTTATCAAAAAGAGCTTAAAGCAAACTTGAAATGCTGATCCCAGCGCGGAATAATGGCCGCAGGGTTAGGCCTTTTAGCGTTGCTCTGCTCTGTCGCCTCTTTTAATTCATGCCTGTTTTTCAGGCGGATTATTATATCCCTCCATGAGTAACGGTCATCCAGGCTTGCGTAAACCGGGTAATTGCCCAGCGTTTCACGATATATTGCCAAAGGTGGCACAATAACCGCAACGCCCAAACTTGCAGCTTCTAGCGGCGGAAGGCCGTAACCCTCGACATGGCTGGGAAACAGCAAGCCGCAAGAACGGGCCAGCAGGTTTGCCACATCGCCATCCGGCAGATCGGGCAGCTCAAACACGGTCTGGCCGATGAATGGCAGCGTATCAAGACGTTTAAAAACAGCCTCGTTCGACCAGCCGCGCCGCCCGAGGATCAAGAGATGGGGGATCGCAGCGGGGGAAAGGCTGCGGTGCATCTCTTGCCATATATCCAGTAAAAAGTCGTGGTTCTTACGCGGCTCTATCGTGCCCAAAGTCACGAAATAGGGGTGGGGGCGGGGGGGCGCAGGGACTGGTTCAAGCGGCGTGATGCCCAAAGGGGCCACAACACCCGGTGGCGTGCGGCCAAGACGGGCAAAATGCGTCTCTGTCAGGGCACGGGTGGTCTGTGCGGTGTGGATCACCAGATCGGCCTTGGCGGCCACGGCTGCCAGCTTTTCGCCAAAGCGGGCTATGGTATCTGGGCGGGTAAATTCGGGGTGGTCGAGGGGAATGGTATCATGCACCAGAACGGCCAATCGCCCGCCCCCGGCCTTAATGCCGGCAAGGGTTTTCAGTGTCAGATTGGCATGGCCTGCGTTGAAATAGGCAAAGCCGTCAGGCAGGTGCTGCCGCAAGCCCGATGCCAGACGCCACGGGCTGCAACGGGCAAAGGCCAGCTTGCGCGTGGCGGTTTCGGCGCGGGCAAGCTGCGGGTCGCGGCGCCTTGTCAGGCGCGAGCGCAGATCTGCGGGCGGAAGTTGCCGCGTTGAGAGAAGGTGTTGAAAACTGGACATGCCTTGCCTGTTCAACAACAAAAAGCCCAGTCTGCTGCGCACAAGGCCGTAAACCGGCGTTTCCAGCTGCAAGAAATGGGCAAGATAAGCCGCCTCAACCCGGTCAATGCCGGTCGGCTGCCCTTTCCCCAAGCGCTGAACCAAGCGCGTAAGATCAAGCAGCCGAACGGTCGAGGCCATGAGTTTACTGAGCCGCCTTTTGCACGTCGATCACGTCATGCAGGTATTCGGCAAACTCGTCTTGCAGGTCAGGACGGGACAGGCCGAAGGCGACGGTTGCTTGCAAGAAGCCGGCTTTCGATCCGCAGTCATAGCGCTGGCCGCGGAAGCGGAAGCCATAGACAGGTGCGCCGTCGTTCAGATCTTGGGCGATCGCGTCGGTCAATTGGATTTCACCACCTGCGCCGCGTTTCATGTCGTTCAGATTGTTCAGAACGTTCGGCGAGAGGATATAGCGACCGATGACGGCAAGATTGGACGGGGCCTCGCCAAGCTTTGGCTTTTCAACCATGCCTTTGGCGCGAACAATATCGCCCATGTCGTCAGCAACATCCAGAACACCGTAAGAGCCGGCCTTTTCGGGGCGTACTTCCATGGTTGCCACCATGTTGCCGCCGGTTTCGGCATAGGCCTCAACCATCTGTTTCAGGCAGGGCTTTTCCGCCGCGATCACATCGTCTGGCAGCAAAACCGCAAAGGGTTCATCACCGATCAAACGGCGGGCGCACCAGACCGCATGGCCAAGACCCAGGGCCTGGTTCTGGCGGACATAGGAAATAGCGCCGCTGTCCATGTTGGTTTTGCTCAGAACTTCCAGCAATTCGGTTTTGCCAGCATCGCGCAGCGTGGCTTCAAGCTCGGGGGCGATGTCAAAGTAATCCTCAAGCGCGGATTTGCCGCGCGAGGTAACAAAGATGAATTCAGTGATGCCTGCCGCGCGTGCCTCGTCAATCGCGTATTGGATCAACGGCCGGTCAACAAGCGTCATGATCTCTTTCGGGATGGACTTGGTTGCGGGCAAAAAGCGTGTCCCTTTGCCGGCGACGGGAAACACTGCTTTGGTAATTTTTCTATTGTTCATGGACTCGACCTAACCCAGTTTGTTTCGGTGTGTTGTAAACCTGTGAGCATGGTTTCGCATTCAATTGGGGTATAATTTCGGCAGAAAGTTGACGCACTGGAAACAATTAACGGCTGCTTAAGTTTTTTTAGTCGCTTTTGATAGTGCCAACTGGTCGCAAGCCCGCAAGGCGGCAAGATTCTTCCTGTTGGCGTTCTAGCATGTTTCTAAACGCAATGCGCTTACCGAATCTAAAAGATCTGCCAAAGCGGCCTCCGGTCTGTTCCCACCAGCCATTTTCGGTAAATCGATGGGTATGGGGGCGGATTCCGCGTGATAAAAGGATCAGCGTGACAATTTGGCCTGTGGCGCGGGCGGCTTTGGCCTGTTGTTCCAAACGGCTGCGGTCTGCGCAGGTGCCAAATAGCAGGCAGCCTGTGCGCGGGCCTGTGCCGGGCAGGGGTAGCAAAGCTGATTCTGTCGGGCAAAGCGGCTGCAGGTTTGGGGCCTGCCCCTGTGCGGCGGCGATTCCGCGTTGTAGGCCTGCCCAAAGCCTGCGCGCCGTATGTGGCCCCAACTTGCCGCGCAACACAAGGCGGCGCAGACGGGCGCGCTGATCGGCCACGTGCTTTTGCAGCGCCGCAGGGTCTTGGCCGTGGCGGGCCGTAAAATATGCGAGGCTCTGGCCGATTTGGAACAGGTCCGTCGGCACGCGGTTTTTGCGCCGTCGGTCCGAGGCCGCAAAGCCGTGGTGCACCACCGCGCCCGGCACAACCGCCGTTACCCCGCCTTTGGCCGCTATGCGCAGGTTCAGGTCGGTTTCATCAAGATAAAAGGCATAGGCCGGGTCAAAGCCACCCAGCGCCAGAACCGTATCGCGGCGAAAGGCGCAGTTGGTGCCTTGGGTTTTGATTGCGCGTTGGGGGGTGCCCTGGTGCAGGCTGGTATCTGTGCCCGCATCAAACGGGTGGTCAAAGCCGTCACGATCGACCCACATCGCCCGCCATTGCCACGCAAGGCCCGAGCGCCCCAGAACAAACCCGCCCGCCGCTGTGACCTGCGGGTCGGCAAAGGGTGCGGCCAGCCGTGACAGCCAGCTTGGCTCGGGGACTGCATCATCATCGAGAAAGGCCACAACGGGGGCCGCAGCCAGTTGCAGCCCGATATTGCGCGCGGCCGAGATGTTGGGCTGGTCATATTCAGCCAGTTTTACCTGCATCCCCAACCCGCGCACCATCGCTGCCGAGGCCGGATCGGTGACGACGATCACCTCAATGCAGGGGTGATCCATCTGGGCCACGCCTGCCAGTGCCAACTTCAGCGCCGCAGGCCGGTGGCGGCTGACAATAATAAGACTGGCAGGCTGCGCCGTCATTTTTTCAATGACACGCCCGGCGCATAGGCGATGAAGAACGGGTTATCCCACCCCGCCTTACCATAGGCCAGCGGCGCATGCGTATCAAAGCGCACAACATGCCCGCCCGCGCCGCGCAACACCGCATCACCGGCCGCGGTATCCCATTCCATCGTGCGGCCAAGACGGGGGTAGAGGTCGGCCTCGCCCGTGGCGACAAGACAGAATTTCAGGCTGCTGCCCGCCGAGGTCATATCGCGCACAGCATATTTGCCGATATAGGCATCGGTCGCGGCATCGCGGTGCGATTTTGACGCAACCACCATCAAGGCAGCATTATCGGGGGTAGATACGTGAATTTCGCGCGTCGGGCCGGGCGTATCTTTTAGAAAGGCGCCGGTTTCTTCGACGGCTTGCCCATCGGCGCGGGTATAGAACAGACGGCCCTTGGCAGGGGCATAGACGACCCCCAGCTTTGGCACGCCGTTTTCGACATAGGCGATATTCACTGTGAAATCACCGCGCCGCTGTACGAATTCCTTGGTGCCATCCAGCGGGTCAACGATCAGAAAGGTATGGGCTTGCAGGGCATGGCTATCGGCCTGCTCTTCGGTGATAAGGGTCACATCGGGATAGGCCGCACGCAGACCTGCCGAGATGATGGCATCGGCTGCTTCATCCGCCTCGGTCACCGGGCTGGCATCTGATTTGGCCCGCACGTCAAAATCAGGAGCAGCATAAACTTCCATGATCTTGTCACCAGCCTCTAGCGCCAGTTTCCGCATCAGCGCCACAAAGGGGGTGGATTCCATCATACTCTCCATATTTTTGACCGGTTTTGACAATATTGTTAAAACACGTGTTGCCCTTTATCTTCTGTCGCCACGGAATCATCAAGATTCCAAGGTATAAAAACGACAGTAGCGAGTCACGAGGGCCGCCCACGAGCAAAGGTAGGATCTAGGATGTTTCAGCGCGAGGCCCGAAAGAATCGGGTAAGCACGGCGTTCGGCATGATGGAGTTGATCTTTCATGCTACGGTCAGAAACGTCCGCAAGAACCACGGCAACCCTGCAATCGGGCTGTTGATGAACATCTTTCAGACGGTCATGCTGGTCGGTGTGTTCTATATCATGTTCCATGTGCTTGGCCTGCGCCGCAATGCCATTCGCGGCGACTTTTTACTATACGTGATGTCGGGCATTTTTATGTATATGACGCATATCAAGGCCTTGGGGGCGGTGGCGGGCTGTGGCGGGCCGACCTCGGCGATGATGAAACATGCCCCGATGAATACGCTGGTGGCCATTGCCTCGGCCGCGCTTAGTTCGCTTTACATTCAGGTGCTGTCGGCGGGGGTGGTGATCTATGTCTATCACGCGGCCATTCAGCCGATCGAATTTCACGATCTTCCGGGTGCTATCGGGATGTTGCTAATTTCCTGGGCGAGCGGTGCGGCAATCGGGACGCTTTTTCTGGCGCTAAAGCCTTGGCAGCCCGAAACCATGAGCATCGTCACCCAGCTGTATCAACGCGCCAATATGATCGCGAGCGGCAAGATGTTTTTGGCCAATGCCATGCCGACGTCCAAGCTGAAACTGTTTGATTGGAACCCTTTGTTTCACACAATCGACCAAGGGCGCGGGTTTATCTTTTTGAATTATCACCCGCATTACAGCAATTACATGTACCCGCTAAAGGTGACGTTTGTGATCCTTATCATCGGCTTGATCGCCGAAAACTTTACCCGCAAACATGCGTCCCTTAGCTGGGGGGCCAAGCATTAGGGTCTGTTATTCGGCGGCGGCCTTGCCGATGCCGGGGGGTGCGGGCTCGGGTGCCAGTTCTTCAAAGTCGAAATTATCCAGCTTTGCTGCGCGTTTGCCGGCCCGTTCGGCGGCAGTGCTGATGCCTTCAAGGTCGGTTCTTGCCTGATGGAAATGGGTGTTCAGTTTGTCCACGCGGCTGACAACCAGTTCCACATCGCGGTGAAGCAGGCGCAAAGTGGCGCGAATTGCGCCGGCCTGTTCGCGCATCCGCGCATCCTTTAGCACCGCGCGCATCGTGTTCAGCGTGGCCATGCAAGTGGTCGGTGATACGATCCAAACCTTGGCGGCAAAGCCGTCGCGCACCAGTTCGGGGAAATTGGCGTGCAGCTCGGCATAGACCGCCTCGGACGGCAAAAACAGCAACGCCCCATCGGCAGTTTCGCCCTCAAGGATGTATTTTTCCGAAATCGCCTTGATATGCGCACGCACGGAAAGGCGCATAAAGCGCGCAGCCTCGGTCTGTTCGGCCGATGTGCCGGCGCGGCGCAGTGCCTCATAGGCCTCCAGCGGGAATTTGCTGTCGATAACAATCGGGCCGGGCGGGTTGGGCAGGTGGATCAGGCAGTCGGCACGCTTGCCGTTGGAAAGCGTGGCCTGCATTGTATAGGCATCAGATGGCAGCGCCTTGCGCACGATGTCATTCAGCTGAATTTCACCAAAGGCGCCGCGGGTTTGCTTGTTGGACAGGATGTCCTGCAACCCCAAGACATTGCCTGACAGCTTTTCAATATTGGCCTGTGCTTTGTCGATGGTTGCCAGCCGTTGCTGCAATTCGCCAAGGCTGTGGGCGGTGCGGGTTGATGTGCCTTGCAGGCTTTCCGTCATGCCGCGTTGCACCTCGGCCAGCCGTTTTTCCATCAGTTGCAGCATGGCAGTTTGCGAATGGGCCTGGGTTTCCGACACATGGTTCAGCCCACCTGCCAGCCGTTCCTGACCTTCGGACAGGTTTTGCACACGTTGGCCCAGCCAGCCCATTTCGCGCAGCAAAGGTTCAGTTGCGCGTGCCGATTGCCCTGTCGCGCGCAGAATCAGCACGAAGAACCCCAGAACTACAAGTGCCACCCCTGCGATGACTAACACCAGCGGGTCGTTCCAGTGATAAATCTGTCCTGCAATCTCTATCATCGGCGGCCAAACAGCTTTTCAATATCGGCCAGTTTCAGCTCGACATAGGTCGGACGGCCATGGTTGCATTGACCGGAAAGCGGCGTCGCCTCCATCTCGCGCAGCAGCGCATTCATTTCCTCGGCCCGCATTTGGCGACCTGATCGGATGGACCCGTGGCAGGCCATGCGTGACAAAACCGCGTCCATGCGGGCCTGCAGCCGGTCGGATGTGCCAAGGTCGGCAAGGTCATCCAGAATATCGCGCAACAGGGCAGTTGCATTCACGCGGCCCAATATTGCCGGGGTTTCGCGCACCGCAATCGCTGTGCCGCCAAAGGCCTCAATCACCAGACCAAGCTGTGCAAGTTCCGGGGCTGCGTCCAGCAAGTGGGCGGTGTCTGCGGCAGAAAGCTCAATGATTTCAGGGATAAGCAAGGCCTGGGCGGTAATGCCACTGGCATCGCGCTGGGCCTTCAGCCGCTCATAGACCAGCCGTTCATGCGCGGCGTGTTGGTCTACAATCACCATGCCATCGGCGGTTTGGGCGATGATATAGTTTTCATGCACCTGTGCGCGGGCGGCCCCCAAAGGGTGGGCGGTGTCGGCCTGCGCGATGTCTTGCGCCTCTATCCGCGCGGTCGGGGCCTCGGCGAAACCCATGTTCGGGGTGGGGGCCTGAAAGGCATAGGCGCTGGAAATCGCACCAGACGATGGCCTGTCCATTTGGTAGACGCGCGGCGGTTGGCCGGGTTCCGGCTGAAACGCGCCCAAGGTTTCGGCGCCAACGGTCGAGGACGCACGATGCCCGGCCTCGGCCAGTGCATGGCGCAGGGTGGAAACAATCAGCGCGCGGGCAAGGGCGGGGTCGCGAAAGCGCACTTCGGATTTCGCTGGGTGGACGTTCACGTCAACGCTTTGCGGATCGCATTCGATGTTCAGCACCGCAGCGGGGTGGCGATCACGGCTGAGCACATCCATATAGGCCGCGCGCAAGGCGCCAAACAGCGCGCGATCTTGCACGGGGCGGCCATTCACAAACAGATATTGCGCCGCCGATGACCCGCGCGAATAGGTGGGCAGGGCGGCATAGCCAACCAGCCGCAACCCCTCACGGCGATGGTCAATGGCCAAGGCGTTATCAGCAAAATCGCGGCCAAGAACCGAGGTGACACGCCCGTGCAGCGCATCAAAAAAGTCGCCCGTTACGGGATCGGCGCGAAACATCACCCGCGTGTCGCCGTTTGAGACGTCACGCAGGGTAAAGCCAACCTCGGGTTCGGCCAGTGCCAGCCGTTTGATCACCTCGGCAATCGCCATCGATTCGGCACGGTCCGAGCGCATAAATTTCAGCCGCGCAGGGGTGGCGTAGAACAGGTCGCGCAGCTCGACCACGGTGCCTTGTGACAGCGGGCTGGGGCGCACGGGGTCCATGCGGCCACCGGAAACCGCGATCATCATGCCGTCACCGCCTTCGGGGCGGGAACTGATGGTCAGCCGCCCGACCGCACCCAGCGAGGGCAGCGCCTCGCCGCGAAAGCCGAAGGAATGGATGTTCAGCAGGTCAGAGCCGTCGATTTTTGACGTGGCATGGCGGGAAAGCGCCAGCGGCAGATCTTCGGCCGTCATTCCGCAGCCATCATCTGTCACGCGAATCAGGGTTTTGCCGCCATCGGCA
This sequence comes from Pseudorhodobacter wandonensis, assembly GCF_001202035.1. GTDB lineage: Bacteria > Pseudomonadota > Alphaproteobacteria > Rhodobacterales > Rhodobacteraceae > Pseudorhodobacter > Pseudorhodobacter wandonensis. Next base: position 489,558 of record NZ_LGHT01000044.1, read on the forward strand.
TAGTCGATGCTGATCCGGCGAGCGCCTGCATCCAGCGCGTTTTCAACCAGCTCTTTCACCGCCGAGGCAGGCCGTTCAACCACTTCACCCGCAGCAATGCGGTTGATGGCGGATTCGTCCAACTGGCGGATGATCGGGCGCGCAGGGGCGTGTATGTTGGGGCTGGCGGTGTTCATACCACCATTTCTAGCATGGCAGCGGCAGTCTTGCCACCATGCCAGCGCAGTTATCCACTGTTTTGAACGCCTCTACGGCTTGGGCAACCCTTCGGGCTGGCCGACCACGACGAAATGCAAATCATCGGGCTTCAGCAACCGTTTCGCGATTTTGGCGATGTCTTCCAGTGTTACCGCCTCAATTTTGGCATTGCGGGTTTGGGCGTAGTCAATCGGCAAGCCATCGGCCTGCATGCCAACCAGAATCCGCGCAATCCGCGCGTTGCCGTCAAACCGCAGCGGGTACGAGCCGGTCAGATAGGTTTTGGTTTTGGCCAGTTCCTCGGCTGTGACGCCATTGTCATAGAGCCGCTTCCATTCGGCGCGCACAATATCAATGGCTTGCGCTGTGGTGGCATTGGCGCTGGAAAACTGACCGACCATCAGTTCGGCGTAATCTTGCGGCACCAGATAGCTGCCGATGCCATAGGTCAGTCCGCGCTTGTCGCGCACTTCGGTCATTAAACGCGCTGTAAAGCGCCCGCCGCCCAGAATTTCGTTCAGGATATAGGCTGCGAAAAACTCGGGGTCGTCGCGCTTAATGCCTTGATGGCCAAAGTAAATGACCGATTGCGGGCTGGGAAAATCAACCACGGTAACACCGGGTTTCAGGTGCCATTCGGCCCGTTTGGGCAAAGGCGCACCTTTGGCGGGCAAGCCCCCCAAAAGCGTATCAAGCAAGGCACCAAGCTGGGCTGCGTCAATATCGCCGGTTGCCGCCACATACACGCGGTCACGGCTGATCGCGCCTTTAAAGGCCTCCTCGATATCGGCGCGACTCAGGCCGGCCACGCTCATTTCATTGCCATCGCCGTTGCTGCCATAGGGATGGTTGCCAAAGGCAAGCTGGTCAAAGCTGTTGGCGGCAATCGCCTCGGGGCTTTTCAGATTGGCGCGGATGCCGGACAAAACCTGGCCGCGCACACGTTCCACCGCATCGGCGTCAAAGCGCGGCTCGGTGATCGCGAGGCGCAGCAAATCAACCGCCTGATCGCGATTCTCGGTTAGAAACTGCGCCGAAATGCTGACGCTATCGGTGCCCGAGCTAAAGCCGAAATGGGCCGCAAGCGCATCGCGGGCGTTGGCAAAGGCCTGCGCATCCAGATCGCCGGCGCCTTCCTCTAGCAAGGCGGTCATCAGGTTCACGCCGCCGCGCTGCTCGGCCGGGTCAAGCGAGGTGCCGCCGCGAAACTGGATTTCCAGCGCGGTAAACGGGATTTCATGGTCTTCGACCAGCCAGGCGGTGATACCACCGGGCGAGGTAACCTTTTGGATCGGCAGTTCTGCATGCGCGGGCAAGGCAAAGGCCACCAGCGCAGCAACGAAAAGGCGTTTTATCATTGGGTTACCTCGACTTTCGGCGCGTCCGGGCGTTCTAGCCAGCCGGTGACGGCGTTGTTGCGGTTCAGGACATCGCGCGCAGCTTGCAGGACGTCTTCGGGTGTGACCGCCTGTAATATATCGGGCCAGGCCTGCACATCGGCGACCGTCAGGCCACTGGTCAAGGCGCTGCCATAGTCGCGGGCCAATCCATCCACATTGTCGCGCGCATAAATCTCATCTGCGCGGAGCTGGCGTTTGATGCGATCAAAGGCGGTCTGGTCAACGCCGTTTTTCAGAAAATCGGCCAACACGCCATCGACAGCAGCCTCGAGATCGGCAAGCGAGGTGTCGGGGGTGGGGATGGCAACAAAGCCGAAGTCGCTGATATCAAGTGACAAACCATCATAATAGGCGCTGGTGTAAATCGCTTTGGGCGCGTCGCCGAATTGCAAGGCACGCGCCAGCAGCGAAGTTGTCGAATTGCCGCCCAGCAGCTCGGCCAGAACGGTCAGGGCCGCGGCTTTTTCTTGGGCGCCGGCGTTGCGCTCGGGGGCAAGATAGCTGCGGATAACATAGGGTTGTGCGACGCGCGGGTCGGTCATGGCCAGCCTGCGTTCGGCCAGTTGCGGCGGCTCGGTCACGCGGTGACGTTCGCCAAGGCCGGGGGTGGGGGCGATGGGGCCGTAATGGGCCTCGGCCATGGCGCGCACTTCATCTGGGTTCACGTCGCCCGCGACCACCAGCACCGCATTATTGGGCGCATAATAGGTGCGGTAGAACGACAGCGCATCCTCGCGGGTCAGGGCTTCGGCCTCATGCTTCCAGCCGATGACGGGGGTGCCGTAGGGGTGGTTCAGATATTGCGCGGCGCGGCGCTGTTCGCCAAACAGCGCGCTTGGGTCGCTGTCGGTGCGCTGGGCGCGTTCCTCGATAATGACGGCGCGTTCGGTTGTGACGTTATCTTCGGATAGGATCAGCCCGCGCATACGGTCGGCCTCCATCGTCATCATCAGATCAAGGCGGTCGGTGGCAACACGTTGAAAATAGGCAGTATAATCGTAATAGGTAAAGGCGTTGTCGTCGCCGCCCTGTGCCTCGACCGTGGCAGAAAACGCGCCGGGGGCGACAGTTTTTGTGCCTTTGAACATCAGATGTTCCAGAAAATGCGCGATGCCCGATTTGCCGCGCGGTTCATCCGCTGACCCGATCTTGTACCACATCATATGCGTCACGACGGGCGCGCGGTGGTCTTCGATGACCACGGCCTCTAGCCCGTTTGGCAAGGTAAAGGTTGTGACCTTATCGGCAAGTGCCGGGGAAACAGAAAGCACCCCCAAGACAATGGGAATCAACAGTTTGCGCAGCATCGGCAATCCTCCGTTCGGCGTACCGGCCTACACCTAAGCGCAGCAACCGCAGGGTCAAGCCTTCAAAGCACAATGGGGGCCGTTGTTAACGCAGGTTTTACTCATCCGCCTTGGCAGGTGGGGCCGAAACGGTACGCACACCGCGGTTGCGCCATCTTTCCAGTTCAGCATGCTGATCAAGCGACTGTTTTGCATAGGCTTTGAAATAGACGTTCACGCTGAACAGGCGTTCCAGCAGTCGGCCATCGTTATCGCGGCGGTATTGCAGATCGTCGGCGGCCAGCTCTGGCCGGATCGAGGCCGAACGGCCATACCGTGCGGCATGGTTCACAAGCGCAGAATCACCTGCCGGAATACCTGTGCCATCACGCAGACGGCCACCAAGCGCCAGGGCGATGTCGGCCTCGGGGGTTGGGTCGGTCAGGTTGGTGCCGCCAAGCGTTGGTTCTGGCAAAGCTTTCAAATCGGTGGGCATTTGCAGTGGTTTTGTGGGCAAAATCGCGAATTCATCTGGCCCGTCACCCGAAGCGTGCAAATGCATCAGCTGCGGAGTGTCGCCAGAACAGGCGGCAAGCGTTAGCATCGTCGCTGTTGCGAGAGCCAATACCCCTTTTCCTGCAAGCATTTCCGCCTCCTTCAAATCATTCGAACCCTGTTTAGCCGAAACTTATCGGCACGTCACGGGGTCTTTCGCGTCTTTGTCTTGCCATCGGCCGCGAAAAACACCAAGCCCGCCGCGCCGGCAAAGATCGCAATGTCGGCTACATTGAATGCATAGGGGTTTTCAAAGCCGCAGCAAGACATATTCAGAAAATCGGCCACTGCGCCGTAAACAACGCGGTCAATTACATTGCCCAATGCCCCGCCAATCAGCACCCCGGCCGAGATTTGTGCCAGTTTGGGTTGCGTTGCCCGCGCCATCCACCGCCAGACCCAAGCGGTAATTGCCAGCGACACGGCGATCAGCACCCAGCGCATCGCATCAGCATTATGCGAAAACAGGCCAAAGTTGACGCCCGTGTTCCACGCCATGCGAAAGGCCAGGTAGGGCGGCCAAATATCCAGATGCCCGATTTCACGCAGGTTCAGGCCAAAGACCACGGCCAGTTTGCTGGCCTGATCCAAAGCGAAAACGATAAGGGCCGCCCAGAACATCCGCATCTTAGTGCCGGAAATGCCGCTGACCGGTGAACACCATCGCAAGGCCCGCTGCATCGGCTGCTGCAATCACCTCATCATCGCGCATCGATCCGCCGGGTTGGATAATCGCCGTTGCCCCGGCCTCGGCTGCTGTAATCAATCCGTCGGCAAAGGGGAAAAACGCATCCGACGCCACAACCGACCCGATGGTCAGCGGGTTGGGCAGGCCCATAGCCTCGGCCATATCTTGCGCCTTGCGGGCGGCGATGCGGGTACTGTCAACGCGGCTCATCTGGCCTGCGCCCACGCCCACGGTCGCGCCGTCTTTGACATAGATAATCGCGTTGGATTTGACATGCTTTGCCACAGTCCAAGCCATCAGCAAATCGCGCATCTCGGCATCGGTTGGCGCGCGTTTTGTCACCACGCGCAGATCATCCAGCGTTACATTGGCGGCGTCACGGTCTTGTACCAAGAACCCACCAGCGACCTGACGATAGGCAAGGCCAAGGGTCGAGGCATCCGGCAAAGTGCCGGTGGTCAGCAAGCGCAGGTTTTTCTTGGACGCAAACACCGCGCGGGCAGCTTCATCCGCGTCGGGGGCGATGACGACTTCGGTGAATATTTCCACAATCTTTTCGGCTGTCGGGCCGTCAAGCGTCTGGTTCAGCGCGATAATCCCGCCAAAGGCCGAGGTGCGGTCGCAATCAAAGGCGCGGGCATAGGCCTCAGCCAGTGTTGCACCCATTGCCACGCCGCAGGGGTTCGCGTGTTTGATAATCGCGCAAGCTGGCCCTTTGCCCGCAAATTCGGCAACCAGTTCAAACGCGGCGTCTGTATCGTTGATGTTGTTATAGGACAGCTCTTTGCCCTGCCATTGCTTGGCGGTTGCCACACCGGCGCGGCCTGTGCCATCGGTGTAAAAGGCCGCGGCCTGATGCGGGTTTTCGCCGTAGCGCAGGGTTTGCGCCAAGGTGCCTGCAAAGGCACGGCGGCGGGGGGCTGCAATATCCAAAGCTCCGGCCATCCAGTTGGAAACAGCCGCATCATAGGCTGCCGTGCGCCCATAGGCGATTTGCGACAGGCGCTGACGGAATGCATAGGTGGTGTTGCCGTTATTGGCATCCAGTTCGGCCAGCAAGGCGCTGTAATCTTCGGGGTCGGTGACCACGCTGACAAAGGCATGGTTTTTCGACGCCGCGCGGATCATCGCTGGGCCGCCAATATCAATATTCTCGATACAGGTGTCATAATCGGCACCTTTGGCCACTGTCGCCTCAAACGGATACAGGTTCACAACCAGCAGGTCGATCGGCGCAATGCCATGGGTTTCCATCGCCGCCTGGTGGTCGGCATTGTCACGCAGGGCAAGCAAGCCACCGTGAACCATAGGGTGCAGGGTTTTCACCCGCCCGTCCATCATTTCGGGAAAGCCGGTTACATCGGCCACATCGCGCACCACCAGACCTGCATCGCGCAGCGCAGCGGCAGAGCCGCCGGTAGACAGCAATTCAACCCCGTGGGCCGCCAGCGCCTTGGCCAGATCAATCAGCCCTGTCTTATCAGAAACAGACAAAAGCGCGCGTTTAACGGGGGCAAGATTGGGGGCAGTTGTGGCGGGCATATCGGCGGGCATGGGCAAATACCTTTGGGCAGCTTGGGGTCAGGACTTAATCGGGAACTCGTCTTGTTCCAGATCGCGGATGGCCAGCGGAGTATCCTGTGCTTTGGCCAAGGTCCAGCCAATCACGGCATCATAGTCGGCAACATCGCCAGAAAGGACGATTTGTTTCGACGCGCGCGGGGTCAAACGGCCTTTTTCAAGGTAAACCGAGGGTTCCAGCGACAGGCCTTTTGCCCCTGTATGGCGGAAAATCCAGATCTCGCCGCTTTTCAGCGCCAATGACACGGCATTTCCGCCCATGTCGATTGCAGCATCAACATCGGGGTGCAGGTGAAAGCGGATAGAGAAACGAATCGGTGCATTCGCACTGCGCCGCATAACCGCAGCGACGCGCGCACGGTCTTGGTCCGAGATGGCGCTCAGCTCATCCTGCCCGCCGATATGGCGGCCATCATGCGACAGCAGCAGCAGGCGTGAATGGGTCAGCCCGTGCGTGGCAACCCAGCCATCATGGGCAAGGCGCAAGGCATGGCCTTCGGCGGTTTCGCTGGGGCGGGTTTGGGTAACATGGGCGCGGTCGGCCATGATTTCGGTTTTGCCAAGGGTCAGACGGCTGGAGGAATAGCCCTGCAGCGTCAAAGTGGAATGGCTGGGTGTGGCACGGCCCGCGCGGTACCATTCGGCACCAAAGGGCGCGCCCGACCCGCAGTTCACAATAACCGGCCTGCGCCCCGAGGTCATCTCGAACGCAAGGGTCGAGGCATGGGCCGAGGCACCCGCCGCCGCGCCCGGCGGGTCTGCGGCATCAATGATTATGGATGTCCGTGCCGCGGCCAGCCGTAAATACCCCATCGCAGGGCCATTGCCCGCCGCTGCGCGAATGTTTGACGCCGCAAGCGCGTGATCCAGCCGCCCTTCCAACCCGCGCCCGCCACCGTGAAACCGCGCAAGCGACCCATCTGCATGGCGCAGGCTGCGTAGGGTGGGGGCAATGCGTTCAATCGCGGCGCGATGGGCCTGGGGCACGGTTTGACCCGCCTCGCCAAGGGCTTTTGCAGCCCAAGTCAGCAAGGTGAAGACCTCGAGCAGCTCTTCGGGGTTGCGGGTAGGCAGCCCGCCATGATCATCGATTTCCGAATCGCATTCCTGCGCCAATTCCATCACGGCAGGGGCAACCAATTGGTCCATTCCGGTCAGCGCAACACCTGCGCAAATCAAGCCGGTCAGGGCCTCAAACCGCGGCAAACCGGTTTCAGCGGCCTGCCAGCGGCGCGACAGAAACACGGTCTGCGCCGACAAGGCCTTGAAGAAAAGCGCGCTGTCCTCTGGCCCGCGGCCGTGCAGCAAGAAAACCGCGTGGTTGATCCAGCGGATCACCCGACGGCCGGTTAGATCGGGCGTCCAGCCCGGCCCCTTGCCCTTGCCGAATTGGGCAATCCAGACCCAGGTCCAGCTTTGCGCCCGCGCGCGGGCGATCGGGTCACCAACGGCGGCAAGATCATCAAGCCAGGCAAAGCCATGCGCCTCGACCCAGAAATCAGCCGATTTGGTAGGGGCATCCCATAGCGATTGGCCCGGTGCCTCAACCAAACGGCCTGCAAACATGAAATTGCCGGCGGTCAGTTGCTTGCCACGTGCGAACATGCCGATGCTGCGCGGTTCGGGCTGTATAGCGAATCCCGTTGCGGCACGGCTGCGCTGTGCCCGCCAAGCTGCCAGCCTGTTCTGCAAACGCGTCATCCGCGCCGCGAACCCATTTTTACCGGGGTTAGCCAAGGTGCCTCATCATAGCTGCCACTCAATTCTGCGCCCGTTCGGGGGTCTGCTTATGGGCGACCATAGCGGCGCAGGCCCGCGCTGTCACCGTCAATTGAACGTCGTTACGCAGGAAGCCGCAGCCGTGCCATGAAAAACCCGTCCATCCCGCCGGATTCGGCCCAGTAATCGGGGCGCAGGCGCAGCCCGCCTTCGGCTGTGATCCATTCGGGGGCAATGCCTTGCAGGGCAGGCGCCTCAACCTTCAGCGTGGGGTGGCGGGCAAGAGTGGCGGCCAGCTGGTCCTCGCCTTCCTGCGGCAGCAGCGAGCAGGTGCAAAACACCAAGCGCCCGCCGTGTTTCAGAAAGGTCAGCGCCTTGTCGATCAGTTGCGCTTGCAGGGCGACCAATGCCGGAATGTCGCTGTCATCCTTGATAAACGGCAAGTCGGGGTGGCGGCGCAGGGTGCCCGTGGCCGAGCATGGCGCATCCAGCAGCACCGCATCAAACAGCGCGGGCGGCTGCCAATGCAGCGCATCGGTGGCGATAATTTCTGCCGTCAGCCCCGTGCGGGCAAGGTTTTCGCGCAAACGGTTCAGGCGGGGCGAAGAAATATCCAGCGCGGTTACAGTTGCCCCCGCTGCGGCCAGTTGCAGCGTTTTGCCGCCCGGTGCGGCGCAAAGGTCCAGCACTGTCTCGCCCGCCTTTGCCTCCAGCAAGCGCGCGGCAAGGCTGGCGGCGGCATCCTGCACCCACCAGTCGCCAGTCGCAAAACCGGGCAGGTTTGACACTTGGGTCGCCTGTGCCAGCCGCGTGCTGCCGATGGGCAGGGCTGTGGCACCATCAATCGCGGGCATCTGCCCTTTGGCAGTCAGATCAAGCGGCGGGGTCTGGCCTTGCACCGCCTCAATCGCAGTGACCACATCCCGCCCCCAGCGATGCACCAGCGGTTGGCGCAGCCATTGCGGCATGCGCTGCGGCGGCAGCTTGGCAAAGGGTTCGGGCGTATCGGCCACTTTGCGCATCACAGCGTTGGCGAGTCCCTTCATATGCCCGGTGCGATTGCCACGGCTGACCAGATCAACCACCGCGTTCACCACGCCATGCGCGGCCCCGCCTTCAACCGCCAGTTCCACAACGCCCAAACGCAACGCGTTCATCACCAGATCTGGCGGCGCTTTGCGCAAGTAAGGTTTCAGCACGCGGTCGGCCTGTTCGATGTGGCGCAACGTGGTCAAGGCCAGCCGTTGAGCGCGGGCCTTTTCCGATGGCGGCAGGCCGGCAAGCGGGCCATCTGCTGCGTCAATCACTTGGCTGAACTGCTGGCCCTCATCCAGAACCGCCCCCAAAAGGGCCACTGCTGCGCCGCGCGCGGCTGCTCCATCGACTGCCATTGTGCTGTTCCTGTTGTTTGCCTGTTCATTGCGGCCTATATCAAACCCGATGTTCAGACAAGGAAGGCTGTGTGATGCCCGATGAAACCCGCGATATGAACGACCTGCCGCCTGCAAATCTTCCTCCTGCCGCCCAACGTGCGCTGGCCGAGGCTGAAGAGCGCCGCAAAGCCGCTGATGCCGCCCCACCCCTGCCCACCGAATTGGGTGGCCGCAACGGCCCCGAGGCCGTTCGCTATGGCGATTGGGAGAAAAAGGGCATCGCGGTCGATTTCTGACCCCTTGACCGACACCCGCTAAATGCGAAAGCCTAAATTCTAAAGAACGGCTGCAAAAGGCGTGGGACCAGCGCGTTGAACCGCAACGGCGCATCGGTCGCGGCAAGACAAATGCAAGCCTCGCCCGCCTCGGCAATCGGTTGGTGGTTTATGTCTTCATCGGAGATTTCCAGATCACCGGGGCCAAAGCGGTCAATTTCGTCATGGAACGCGCCTTGCAAAACCAGGGTCAGTTCGGTGCCGCGATGGCTATGATCTGGCACCGCTTTTCCCGCCGGAATATACAGCAAACGCGCACTTGCGGTATTGTCTGTTGGCAGTATCGCCTGACGTACCCCTGCGCCAAGGCTGCGCCATTTCACGGCTGACAAATCTCCGCCGATGTAATCTGCCAAAGGGGCCGGAAGGCTGCTTTGCACATGGGGCAAGGCCTGCGAAGGCGTGCCCTTAACAGGCATATCAAGCTTGGCCAATGTCGCGGCAAGGCTGCCCGTGTCCATCGCCACCACGTCACAACGGTCCATCACTGCACCGCCCACAGCATCAAACGCCCCCAGACGCGCCTTGCATTCGTCGCACATCGACAGGTGAACGGCCATGACCAGACTAAACGCCTCGGGCAATTGGCCAGCAGAATAGGCCATGAGCAATTGGTCAGAGATATGATGACGGATCGGCATTTGCATTCTTTCAGCTTAACTTATGGCGCAGGCGGTCAAGCGCCAGACGTATACGAGACTTAATTGTGCCCAGCGGCAGGCCGGTTTCGGCTGCGATCTCGCTATGTGACAACTCGCCAAAATAGGCGCGGGAAATCAGGTCGCGCTGGGCCTTTGGTAAATCGGCAAGCGCCTCGGCCAGACGCGCGGTTTCCTGGCTTAATTCCAGCACATCGTGCTGGTCAGGTTCGGGTTCTGGCCCCCAAGGCAAATCTTCGGGCTCGGGCCTGCGCGATTTGCGCAAGGCGTCGATGCGGCGGTTGCGGGCAATGGTAAACACCCATGTTGCCGCCGAGGCGCGAGTGGGATCAAACAGATGCGCCTTATGCCATAGCGTGGCCATCACATCCTGTGCGCATTCTTCGGCCAGCCCGGCATTGGCGCCGGACTTCATCAAGAAGCCTTTGATGCGCGGGGCGAAATGCCGAAACAGCGCCGCAAAGGCCTCTTTGTCTTGGTTGGCACTGACACGCAGGATCATCGCGCCCCAGTCGTCTTGTTCAGTCATCGTTTGATCTGGCACAGCTTTATTCGACACAAGCTGCCCTTTCCGGCGCAACACATTCTTAGGCTCTCGCCCATCATAGGGCGGCGGTGCAGGCTGTGCAGCTATTTTTTCAGGCGTTGTGAAATCAAACATAACCCTAATACGCGGGCAGGCCGGTATTGGATCGCTCGCCACGCATATTTTTTTGGCAAAGGCCCTAGATTTTCGCGATATGCGTATCAAACAGGGTTTTCGCGCGGCCCCAAACGCCTGCCGCCAGATCATCCAGCTCCAGCAAGGACGGCAACAACAGGCCAGCAAAATCCTCGCTGCTTTCGACGGGCAAAAGTGAGGGCAGGTTGTCAATCGCCGTCACATCCAGCACAGGGTTTTCGGCCACACGCAGGGCAGGGGCGGCCCAATCGGTCGCGCGGTCATAGACCTTGATCGGTGAAAAGTCGGATGTCGGATCACATGCAATATCGCCGATGACCGACAGCGCGCGCGGGTCTGTCAGCGCGGTTTTTGGCGCAAACACCGGCGCACCGGGGCGGGCCAGAATGCAGTTCAAAAAGATCTCATGCGCCAACACTTCGGGAAAGGGGCCGCCCTGCGCGGTTTCGGCCATGTCCCATTTGGTGACAGCCACACCCAAAGCCTCGCACAGATCGGCGGCACCTGTGCCAACACGGCCCAAAGCCCCGATCACCAGCGCACGGGGGCGGGGGTATGCGGCAAGTTCGGCGTGCAGATCGGCCAGCAATGCCTGCTTGCCCGTGTATTTCGCCACGGGGCCGGCGATGCCGCCCCTTTGCTGCGCGGCCCAGCATTTCAGCGCCACGGCCGCGCCGGCATAGCCCGCCCAATAGCCAAAAGCCGCGACACGGCGGCCGGACTCATCAACCAGATATTCGATATCATACAGGGTGCCACCGCCCGCCTTGAACCGGCGCAGCAGGGTTTGGCCATCGGGCTGGCCCTTGTAGGCATGGCCAAACAGGATGTGGCGATGCGGCAGGGGCGTGCCATCCTCGGGCAGCTCTTTTAGGCCAAAGATGATCGCATCGCGGGGCGCATCGGGCCAGCTGTTCTCAGCCGCAATCGCACAGCCTGTGGCACGGTAGCCGTCAATCGGAATAGCCCGAACCGAGCTTTCCTCAACCGTGACCTGAAAGCCCGCCGCCAGCATCGCGGCCACGCCTTGGGGGGTAATGCCTACGCGCTCTTCATTCGGGCGCTGTTCGGCGCGAACCCAGATATGTGTCATGTCTTGCTGTCCCTAATCGTTGATCAAGCGGTCATATCCGCGGCGCATCGCACGTTTTTGCCAGGTTTCGGCGGCAAGGCAGGCATCGCGCAGATTGGAAAACCACGTCACGTGGCGGTTGCCCGTGCCAGCGCCGGGCCTGCCCCGCAGCCCCCATTCGCGCAGCACCGAGTATTCCCCAAACAGGTTATAGGCCACATCGACACGGTAGTAGCGCGTACAGCCTTTGCGGTTGCGCAAAAGATGGAAACCGATCATTTTTGGCCCCCCAGGCTTGGTTTCTGCACCAAGAGATACCAGATTTAGACCAAAGCAACAGGGAAATTTGCCAGACGATGGGGAAAGTTATACGGCACAGCCGGGTGCGGCGGGCGGTTTTGGCAGGGGCGGCCTGTACGCTTGCGGGGTTTGGCCTGTCGCGCTGGTTAGGGCCGAAACGGTTGTCGGCCGATGCCTTTGCCGCGCGTTACGCCGTGCCGCTGACGGCGCCGCGCAAGGGGCTGTCGGTTTATCATCTGGGCCACAGCCTTGTCGGGCGCGATATGCCGGTGATGCTTGATCAACTGGCGCAGGCGGCGGGCTTTGCGGCCCATCATCACGCCAGCCAGTTGGGCTGGGGGACCAGCCTTGACCAACACCGCAGCGGCGACATTTCGGGCTTTGAACAGGAAAACGCCCATGCAAAGCACCTACCTGCCAAAAGCCTTGGGCAGGCCGGATATGATGCTGTCATCTTTACCGAAATGGTCGAGATCCGCGATGCAATCCGCTACCACGACAGCGGCGCCGCACTTGCCCATTGGGCGCGGCTGGCGCGGCGGGGCAACCCGGATGCGCGGCTGTATCTATATGAAACATGGCACCGGCTGGATGATCCCGAGGGCTGGCTTGCCCGCATTGACAGTGATCTTGCGCAGGCGTGGCAAGATGCGCTGATGCGCGTCGCGATGGCTGATCCGGCGGTCGGTACGATTTACCTTATCCCAGGCGGGCAGGTTTTGGCCGCTGCCGTGCGCGCGATAGAGGCAGGCACAGTGCCGGGGCTGACCCGCCGCGAGGATCTGTTTGCCAAGGCTGCAGATGGCACGGTTGACCCGATACATCTGAACGATCTTGGGGCCTATATCATCGCCTTGACCCATTTTGCGGTACTGTACCACCGCAGCCCCCAAGGCTTGCCGCATGACTTGTCACTGGCAAACGGGCAATTGGCCGCGGCACTGCCACAAGCGGCAGTTTTGCCGCTGCAACGGCTGGTCTGGCAGGTTGTCTCGGGTTATGCTTTGACAGGTGTTTCAGTCTAACCCCCGATGTTGATTTGGTTTTGCGGCGGTTGGTTCGCGCATGATATAGGAAAGGGTGCCGATGTCTGTGATGGCCCTGTTAATGGATATCCTGTTTGTCGGGCACAGCCTGGTCGGCCCCTCGTTGCCACCAATGATCGAGGCAGGTCTGGCCAAGCAGGGCCAGCCCGCAGCCGTTTCGGCGCAAGTGATAAACGGCGCGCCGCTGCGTTTTAGCTGGGAAAACAGCCGCGAGGGAGAGCGCGCGGATGCACGCAGCGTCTTGCCCCGAGGCGCAACAGACATCCTGATATTGACCGAGGCGACCCCGATTGCCGCGCAGGTGGAATGGAACGACACAGCCGAATATGTCGCGAAATTTGCAGGTTTGGCGTGGCAAACGCGGCCCGATACGCAGGTCTATATCTATGAGACATGGCCCAGCCTGAACAGCGGCTCGGCGCAAAAGACCGAAGGTGACGCCGGGGCAGCCATGCCGTGGCGTGACCGGCTGACGGCTGATCTGCCGTTGTGGGAAGGTGCGACCGCCGCCGCCAATGCCACCCGCCCCGATGGCGCGCCTTTGGTGCGGCTGATCCCTGCGGGGCAAGCAATGGGGCGGCTGGCCGATGCGATTGCGGCAGGTGAGATGCCCGAAATTACCAGCATTGATGCCTTGTTTGATGATGACATCCATCCGGATGACCGCGCGCTCTATTTCCTTGCTATGGTGCATATTGCGGTGATTACGGGGCAAGACCCAAGGGGCCTGCCCGCCAAACTGACGCGCCATTGGATCAGCCGCAGCGCAGCCATCAGCGACGCGCAGGCCGCAGCGTTTCAACGTATCGCTTGGGCCGCTGTCAATGAATATCGCGCCGATGACCTGCCACGAATAGAGGCCTTGGCACTTGCTGCCGCGCCGAACCAGCCCGCCGCATTGGCAGCGCCCACAGTGGTCGCACCGATTGTTCCCGCGCCCGCAATTGCGGCAGAGCCCGCAACGGAACCCGCTCCCGCACCCACCGTGTTTGCCCAACAGGCCGACAGCACAGCCAATCCGGCGGGCGCGATCACCAATCCGCGCCTGTCTTTGGGGCTGGCCAGTGTTGTCGATTGGTCCGTCCAACAGCCCTTTCTCGATGTGATGAAAACCGCACGCCCGTGGATAGGGCAGGTTTCGGATGCGTGGGGCGGGGTGGAATATGATGCGTTGCGGGCAGGTGGCTATCTGGATGCCAACGGCTGGCCCAAAGCATTCCCGCCCGATGTGGTCGGCATCTCTACGCTGGTGCTGACCGATCTGCCGACGGATGCGGGCAAGGTCGCCGGCAGCTACGTGCTGCGCTACAGCGGCAAGGGGCAGATAAAACTGGCAGGGCGGGCAGAAAACATCGCCGCCACGCCCGGCGCAATCAGTTTTGACTACACGCCGGGGCCGGGAAGCGTTGTCGTGACGGTTTCGGCCTTGGATGCCGCCGACCCAATCCGCGATATATCGGTGGTTCGTGCAGATCATCTGGCCGCCTTTGATGGCGGGGCGCTGTTCAACCCCGATTGGCTGGCCCGCATCCGCGGCGTCAAAGGCCTGCGGTTCATGGATTGGATGGCAACCAACAACTCTACTTTGGCCGAAGTGCAGGACCGCCCAAAGCCAGGCGACTTTAGTTGGGCCGTCAACGGTGTTCCGGTCGAGGTGATGGTTGCGCTGGCCAATGAATTGCGCAGCGATGCTTGGTTCACGCTACCGCATTTGGCCAGTGACGCGCTGGTGCGCTATTACGCGACTGTGGTGCACGATGGCTTGGCACCGGGGTTGCATGCGCAGGTCGAATACTCGAACGAGGTTTGGAATTGGCAGTTCACGCAGGCGGCATGGGCCGATGCGCAATGCCGCGCCCGCTGGAAAGCCAATGATTGCTGGGTGCAATATTACGGCATGCGCGCCGCCGAGGTGGCTGACATCTGGGCCGACGTGTTTGGCGACAGCGCCAAAACCCGCCTGACCCGCGTTATCTCTACGCAAACCGGCTGGATAGGGTTGGAGGACCAAATCCTCGACGCGCCTTTGTCGGTGGCCGAAGGGCATAAGAAACCAGTCGACAGCTTTGATGCCTATGCCGTGACCGGCTATTTCTCGGCCGGATTGGGCAGCGATGACAGGGCGGGGCTGTTGCACGGCTGGCTGGATGATAGCCGCGCATTTGCGGCCGCCAACGCCGATAAACAAGGGCTGACAGGCCAGCCAAAGGCCGACTTTGTCACAGCCAATCGGTTTGATCTGGCAACCAACCTTGCCGCAAGCGAGTTGGAAAACGGTTCCATCACGGGACAGGTTGACGGCAGCCTGTCGAATCTTGTCACCGAGGTTCTGCCGCATCACGCCGCCGTGGCAAAGCAACGCGGGCTAACGCTGATGATGTATGAGGGCGGCACACATGTTGTCGCCAATGGCAGGTTGTTGGACGATGCCGAGATCACCGCGTTTTTCCAGCATCTGAACTATTCGCGGCAGATGGGCACGCTTTATGACCACTTGTTGGCGGGGTGGGCCAAGCTGACGCCGGCGCCGTTCAATGCCTTTGTCGATGTCTATGCGCCAAGCAAATGGGGCAGCTGGGGCGGCTTGCGGCATCTGGGCGATGACAACCCGCGCTGGCAAGTGCTCGTCCGCGGGTGCACAACTTGCTAACCGTCATTATCCCTGCCAGCAACGAGGCAGCCTATATCGGCCCCTGCCTGACCGCATTGTTTGCGTCAAACGGCGTGCCATCGGCCGAGGTGATCGTGGTCGCCAACGGTTGCCACGATGATACCGCCGCCCGCGCCCAAGGGTTTGCCGAAACGGCCGCAGCAAAGGGCTGGGATTTACAGGTCATCAACCTGCCAACGGGCGGCAAGATCGGGGCACTGAACGCAGGCGATGCGGCGGCACGGGGTGATATTCGGGTCTATCTTGACGCTGATGTGGTGGTCAGCCCCGATCTGATGGTGCAGCTGGAACAGGCGCTTTTGGTTGCCGCGCCGCGCTATGGTTCGGGCAGGGCGGTTATTCCGCGTGCCAAATCGGCGGTCACCCGTGCCTATGCGCGGTTTTGGCAAACTTTGCCTTTCGCGCAATCGGTGGCCCCGGGCTATGGGCTGTTTGCGGTGAATGCAGCAGGCCGCAATCGCTGGGGCGCCTTTCCTGACATTATTTCAGACGATACCTTTGTGCGGCTGCAATTCATGCCGGATGAAAGGGTGGGCGTGCCCGCGTCCTATTACTGGCCGATGATCGAAGGGTTTGGCGCATTGGCACGCGTGCGGCGCAGGCAAGATGCAGGTGTGGCGCAGCTTGCCGAGCGTTTTCCCGGTATTCTGGCAAAAGAGGGCAAGGCGCGGCTTGGCCTGTCGGGGCTGTTGCGCCGTGCTTTGGCCGATCCGCTGGGCTTTGCCACCTATGCGGCGGTTTCGGTGGCAGTAAAGGCGCGGCGCCGCAATTCGGATTGGACGCGTGGGCGCTAGGCCTGCTGGCCTGCGATCAGCGCCGAAAGTTTTTTGGCCTCGACATCTATATCATGGCGTTCAAACACCCGTTCACGCGCGGCTTGGCCCATCGCGGCAAGCTTGTCTTGTGGCGTGTGCGCAAGCTCTGCAATCGCCTCGGCCAGCGCATTTGGGTCGCCTGCGGGCACAATCCAGCCGGTTTTACCCGCGACCACCAATTCCGGCACCCCTGCAATCGCAGTGGCAATCACCGGTCGCCCCGATGCCATCGCCTCCATCACCACCATCGGCAGCCCCTCGGCAAAGGATGGCAAGATCAGCGCTTGGGCATTTGCCAGTGCCGCCTGCACGCCTGCCTCGTCTTGCCATCCGGCCATCACCACGTTTTGCGACAGGCCCTTGGCGGCAATCAGCGCCTCAATTTCAGGGCGCATCGGGCCGTCACCGACCAATGTCAGCCGCAAGTCGGGGTGCTTGGGCCGCGCCAGTGCCAAGGCCTCGATCAGCAGGGAAAAGCCCTTTTGTTCGGCCAAGCGCCCGATTGCCACCAAATGCGGGCCATTGCCGGGCAGCGGGCTGGTAACAGCAAATTTCTCGGGCTCTATCCCGCAATGCACGACATGCAGCTTGTCCCAATCCGATAGCGCGGCCCAACGGCACAGCTGGCTGCGGCCAAAACTGCTGATCGCCACAACAAACGCCGCGTGATGGACCTTTTCACCCAGCATCAAGGCCAATGGCGCGTCAAATTCCTCGGGTCCGTGCACAGTGAAGCTATAGCGCGGGCCGCCGAGCAAATACGCCAGCATCGCAACCGCAGCCGAGTTTGTGCCGAAATGGGCATGCAGATGCTGAATGCCCAAGGATTTGCAGCGCTGGGCGACATAGGCCGCCTCGATCAGGTAAATCATCTGGCGCAGCCGACCACCGGTGCCCGGCGTTTGCCCTGCCCCACGTTTTCCTGCGCGAATCGCTGCCGCAAATGCCTTGACAAATCGTGATGGATTCGCTGTGGCCCAGCGTAAGGCCGCCAAGAAAACGGGTGCCAAACCTTTTTGCAACACATGCTCGGTGCGGTCATCTTCGGCCAAATCGGCAGGATCGACCAGGTTTTCCCGCTCGGATCGCATCGCAAAGCGGTGGATATGATGCCCCAATCTCTCTAGCGCCTGCACTTCGCGGCGGATGAACGTGTGCGAGGCGCGTGGATATGTGTTTATAAGATAAGCGATTTTCACAATTTCGCCTCGATTTGATATTATTCACGTGTAAAGCGCAGCCGCGCCGTTGCAAACCCCGAACCGCGCGTAAGTGCCTATAGGCGGTATTTCGTAGGGATTAAGCGAGAAATGGCCGAAAATTAACACACTATTTCAAGCTGCCGTGTAGTAGCTTTATTATTGCCCGAGTCTTGACATATTCTGAATACACAGTAACCAGAAGGCAGGGGAAGTCATGCTGCCGACATGCAACACGAACAAAAGCCAAAGCTATCTGGCGGGAAAGGTTTGAAATGGTTATCGGCGTGCTACTTTCGGGTATCTTCTTTGGACTGATTGCTTCAATGGCGTCCTTGTTGATGGGTGCCCCAGTGTGGTTGGCAGTTATTGCCTATCCCATGTTTGGTGCTTTTGGCGCTGTCGGCTTTATCGCAATGTCTTTTCTGCGTACCGATGGGGCAGAACACAGCGGTTCCCGCGGCTTTGCGGTTGATTACTACAAATAAGCGCAGCCTGACTTTGCCGTAATTGGAATTAGACTTTCCCGTAATTGGAAACACTCGGCCAGGTGATGATACCATCCCCGGCCTGATCGACTCCCCTAAAAATTGCTCTATCAACGCCAGTATTGGTGCCCGAGCCGCGAATCACTACAACGTCTAGTCTGATTTTTCCAAACCTGAGTTTCCCGCCCAGGTTGTATTCGCCAGATTATTGACAAAAAGACGCGCTGAATTTGTTGAAATGTGACCTAAACATGGCGCAACTACGACAATATTACTCGCCAAAGCCCCTCAAATTAGGCTAAAGTGTGACTGGGGGCGTAACTGCCGAGTATGTTTTATGGTCTGCTTTATTCAATTGCTTTGTGGCCTGACTGTGTTTTTATCTCTGGCTTCTTTCAGCCAGCACCGTCGGGCTGTGGTTAATGTGCTGCCAAATGACCTCCGGTTGAAGTTGGGGGCGTAAAAAATGACAATCAGTTTTTCTGACATAACTGCCAGTGTTACTGGCGGGGTAGAGCATCTTGGCCGTGTGGCGGAAGTTTCGCCTAAGGCATTTCAAGCAAATCCTCCGCGCCGTGGTGTGTACCGCAATGTGTTCAAACGTGCGTTGGATATTGCTGCGGTCGTTCTTGCTGCTCCTGTTGTTGCGCCGATTGTTTTGGGATTGGCTTGGGGTGTGCGCCGCGATGGTGGCGGTGCGTTTTACAGCCAAATGCGCGTAGGCATGGATGGGCGTCATTTCCGCATGTGGAAGCTGCGCAGCATGGTGACTGATGCAGATGACCGGATGGCCGAGTATCTGAGTTCCAATCCGAAAGCACGGATTGAATGGGAAACAACCCAAAAGCTGAAGAATGATCCGCGCATTACGCGTTTCGGCCGGTTTTTGCGCCGCTCATCGCTGGATGAGTTGCCCCAGTTGTGGAACGTTCTGATCGGAGACATGAGCCTTGTCGGCCCGCGCCCGATTATGTTGAGCCAGCAAGCGCTGTATCCTGGCTCGGCCTATTACCGGTTGCGTCCGGGCATCACCGGCTATTGGCAGACCGGTGGTCGCAATGGCACGACATTTGAATCGCGCGCGGTTTACGACGAAGCTTATGATGCCGAGCTATCTCTGGCGACAGACGTAAAGATCTTGTCCCGAACCCTCGGCGTGGTGATGAACTGCACCGGTTACTAATGCGGTTTGCAGCCGGTCAATTACCGGTCGGGTGCAAACCGGCATATGGCTCGGCGTTGATTTGTCAAGCTGCCCAAAATTACGATACTGCGTTCAAAAAGCCTGTGCCAAGCCAATGGCGCGGGCCTTTTCACAAATAGACTGTTGCGGCAAATGCTGCGGTCGCGATGCCCCAAAGGCAAACACCGCGACAGCGGCTGATTTTCTGGCACAGAACTGAATTGCCGGACGGATTACCCACCAGACCATTTGCGCCCGCCGGTACGAGCCTGCTTGATTTCCGGAATTGCCACGATGGGCCGCAGACCCAGCTCGCGCTCCAGCTGGGTGCGGGTGCGCAAAATCGGGCGGAGATGATCCAGCAAAAAGGCGACAAACACGCCAAACATCAAACTGGCTATCGCCCCCGCCATCGCCAGCTTGCGCCGCCCGCCGGTGATTGGGTAATCCGGTTCGGCGGCACGCTCTAGCAGGGTAAAGGTTTCAGATTGCTGGCGGTCCTGCAGCTTGGCGTCGGTTTCGGCACTTACACTTTTGCGCGTAACCTCGGCATATTGGCTTTGCAGTTGGGACAGGTTGCGCTGATAGCTGTCGATCGTGCGGTCAAAGTCTTGGGCCTTGGACAAAATCGCCAATATCTCGGTCCGTCGCGCCTGCAAGGCCTCGGCCTGTGCGGATTGGGTCTCAATCTGGGCGATCAGACTGTCAAGCTGGCGGCGGTCTGTCGCGCGCAGAACTTGCTTGCGTTCGATTATCGCGCGGTCATTGCGTGCCGCGACTAGCGCTTGCTCCAAACTGCGCAACTCGGTTTCAATGCCCGTCATCTCGGTCCGCAAGGCATCGCGTTGGGCGGGCAGGGCATCAAGGTTTTGGGACTGATAGACCGCTAACTCTTTGGTAACAGACGAAATCTGTTGTTGCAGGCGAGCAGCCTCCTCGCGGAAAAAGCTGAGCGCCTGGCGAAGTTGCTCGGCCTGGCTGTCCGCGCCGGCATCCAAAATCCCTTGGGCAAAATCATTCGCAACGCGGGCGGCCTGGGCACGGGTGGCGGCTTGCGCGCTGATCAACAAGGCCGAAACCTCGGCCGATTGGCCATAGGCTGCCGTTGCAGCGCTTGCGACCGGTTCAAACCGCAGGGCAAGGCGCAGCAAATGCACCTTTTCGTCGTCGGATAGCGGCAAGCCGACATAGAGGTCATGGCGTTTGATTACCGCAAGCATGTTATCGCGTGTTGTCAGCTGTTGCTGGATGGTCTGCAACCGCTGCGCCGAGCCTTCATGCGGGGCAGTTGTCGTTTCATCCGTGGTAGCCACATTCGGGCTTTGCACCTGAATCACCGACGTGCTTTCAAACACATCCGGTTTTGAAATGACGTAAAACAAGGTTGCAACAATGCCCAAAACCGTCACCAACCCGATAATCAGCCGACGGCGCAGCAGCAGCCCGATAAGTTCGTCGATGCTTTGAATCTGGCCCATACCTATACCCTGTTACATGTTGCCATAGCGATAGCGGCGCAGGCTGCGGTCTTGTGCACGGTTCAAAACCACGCCCATCAAAGGGCATTGATCGGTAAACAGCCGTTCGCAGGCACGTACCTCTTCGGCAGTGGTCTTGGTGCCATCAACCACCAGCAAAACCGCGTCCACCTGCGGCAGCAGCGCCAGCACGTCATCGTTCACCAAGGTTGGCGGCGCGTCAAAGACCACCATCTCGGGGTCCAGTTGTGCAATCATTTCGGAAAGTGACGCGCGGGTCGAAGGTTCGTGCAGCATTTCAGAGGCATCGGCAAGTGGGGCATCATTCAAGCCCAGCGCCAAAGTGCGGCCGACCCGTTTGAAATGGCTTTCCAGCGGTTGGTCACCGTTCAGAAAATCACGGATAGTGCCGACATCGGTCAGGCCCAACGCCTTGGCCAAACCGGGCTGGCGCAGTTCCATATCCAGCAGCACGGTTTTGCTTGACGGGCGGCGCGCCAGGCTCAGGGCCAGGTTTGCGGCGATATAGGTCTTGCCGCAGCCATGGGTGGGCGAGGTAATAGCGATCCGCTTCCATCCCCGCTCTTGCATCGCGTGCAGCAAGCGCGTGCGCAGAATGTCAAAATAGCCCGTCGATTTCGATTGTTGCGGATTCGTAAACAGACCTTTTCCAATCAGCACTGCCTCATCCAGCGCCACCGAACTAAGTGATTCCCACACCCGCTCGGGGTTGGGCCGCGACAGGTTCAGCGCGGCGCCGGGCAGGGCCGTCACGTTTTCAGCGACGATGGCAGGGGCGGCAGCAGGCGTGTTTATGGCGCGAAATACCGAAACCCCTGTCGAGGGCGGTCGCTTTGCATCTTCGGCCATTTTGCGGAAGTTATCGTCATCCATCGGCGCCCGCCCCAAATCCGTCTGCCATTTGGCAGATGACGTCAAGATATCGTGGTTGGCCATACGAAATCGGGCTCCTGCTGCCCGGTGCGACGGTGGCCGACACAGGCGGTTACACAAAAAGGCACCCGCTTTGAAGCAGGCGTAAACTTAGGCCAGTTCAGCAGCGACACCCAAAAGATGCACAGCATTCAGATTCGCCCAAGCCCCCGCCCGGAAGCACAACTTTAGCAGATACCCGTTTAAAATAAAAGACTTCAGGGCATATTGCGGCGGTCTTGGAAGGGCCGGCAAAATGGGTCTATAACCGCATAAAGCGATTAGGATGAAAGCAATCAATGCCGCAGGATCAGCCCTTCCAGCACAGCCCGCCGACCGCACGGCCCAAAGGGGTCGAGGCGGTTGTGATCGGCCGGAATGAAGGCGCGCGTTTGCAGGCCTGCATCGCGTCGTTGATCCCGCAGGTCGATCGGGTGATCTATGTTGATAGCGGCTCAACGGATGGCAGCATCGCTGTGGCCCGCGCTTTGGGGGCCGAGGTTGTGGCGCTTGATCTGGCCCAGCCCTTTACAGCCGCACGGGCGCGCAATGCGGGCTTGGCCCTTGTGCGTGCCGATTATGTGCAATTTGTCGATGGCGATTGCGTGGTTGCTGCCGATTGGGTGGCGACGGCTTTGGCCTTTGCGGCAAGCCACAATCAGGCTGTGGTCATCTGCGGTCGCCGCCGCGAGCGTTTTCCCGACGCCTCTGTCTATAACCGCCTGATTGATGCCGAGTGGAATACCCCCGTTGGGCGTGCCTTGGCCTGCGGCGGCGATGCCTTGATGCAGGTTTCCCCCTTACGGGCTGTCGGCGGCTTTGATGCCAGCCTGATCGCGGGCGAAGAGCCTGATCTCTGCTTGCGGCTGGCCCGCAACGGGGCCGAGATCTGGCGCATTGATGCCGAGATGACCCTGCATGACGCGGCAATTTCGCGGCTGTCGCAATGGTGGCAGCGCAGTCGGCGCGCGGGCCATGCCTTTGCCGAAGGCGCCGCCCGTTACGGCCGCGCGGACGAGCGCCATTGGGTGGTTGAAACCCGCCGCGCCCTGCTTTGGGGGGCGGTTTTGCCTGTGTCGGCTGTGCTATTTGGGCTGTTGCATCCAGCTGGCCTTGCCTTGCTATTGGCATGGCCTTTGCAGGTATTGCGCCTTACACCACGTCTTGGGTTTGCCGCGGCTGGCTTTTCTGTTCTTGGAAAGCTGCCTGAGGCACAGGGTGTCTTGGGCTATTGGTGGGGACGGTTGCGGCGCAATCGCGCGTCTCTGATAGAGTATAAGTAGCCGCATCCGGACCGGCTTTGCGCAACTGCCACGCCCGCCAGCCTTGTCCGGGCAAAATTGCAGCGCAGCTCAGATAGCGCGGCACCATCCGCTTGGGGCTTTGCATCGCCCGCCACAGCCATTCCAGTGCCAGACGCCGCGCCCACATCGGCGCCCGAATTTGCTGCCCCGACAGAAAATCAACGCCCGCACCCACCGAAGCAAAGCCGACTTGTGGTGCAAGTTCGCGGCCAAGTGCTGCAAATTCTTCTTGCTTGGGCGCGCCTAGTGCCACCAAACACAGGCAAGGCCCGTCCTCGGCCATCCGCCGCAACGCGCTTTTGGCGGCCTCTCCCTTTGGGTCAAAGCCCAGCTCTGGCGCGATTGTATGTGCAATCACCACCTCGGGCACTGCTTGGCGCAATGCACGGGCAGCCCCCTCTAGCGCGGCCAAAGAGCTGCCAAACAGCACAACGGGCCGACGCTCTTGCGTGGCTACCCGCACCAAAGGTAAAATCAAATCAGAACCTGTGGTCAAACTCACAGGGCGGCGCGCCAACCGTGACAGCCAGACAATCGGGTTGCCATCGGCTACCACAATATCATGCAAAGCATATGCCGCGCGAAAGCCCGCATGGGCACCCAGCTTTACAAGGTGGTCAAGGTTGATGGTCGCCAGCGCAAATCCGTTTCCGGCACGCAATCTCTGTGCCACTTCGGTCAAAACCGAACCTGCATCGGGGTGGGTGATAGCTATATCGGCACCGCCAAAAACAAACTTCAAAATCGCAATCCTCAACCCGATGGTGCGTTCCTAGCACGCAAGCATCCACGTTGCGAAACTTTAGTGCCTATTCTGAGGCGCGCAAGTGGCAACAATTTGTTTCGAAAACAGGGATTTGGCGTCAAACTTGACTAAAAACGGATAAAACATATAAGTATAAATGGGTTACCTTGATTTTGCCCCCTAAAATCGGGCGCCGAGGCGTGTCAGATAGCAACACTCTTTTTCGCCTTGGCACGTGCTGGATAGTGTAGAATACCACCGCGTGCTAACGTAAAAATTGTAACCCACGGCAGGCTTTATGCTTTTGCATCTATAGATTGAACGCACCGGCGATGCCCAACGCACTTGCCTATATCATGCTGATTGTCTGGCCCGTTATCGCAGCGGTGCTTTTCAATCGTTTGCCCCGTGAAAAAGCACTGATCTGGTCCATTCTGGCGGCTTACATGCTGTTGCCGCCGCTGGCGAATATCAACCTGCCCGCCGTGCCGGATATGGATAAATTCACCATTGCCAACCTTAGCGCCTTGGTGCTGACAATTTGGGTGCTGCATGAAAAAGTCAGCTTTTTCCCGCGCAGCCCGATTGGCCGGATTCTGATCGTTCTGTATATTGCCAGCCCGTTTGCGACCGCTTTGACAAACCCGGACATTATTCCGATTGTCGCAAAGGATGTCCCTGCATTGCGGATGTACGACTCTGTCGCGACGATCAGTTATCAGTTCATCGCCCTGATCCCGTTCTTTCTGGCGCGGCAGTTGTTGCGAACAGAACTGGCGATGAAGCTGTTGGTCGGCGCCTTGGTGACGGCCGGTCTGATCTATTCCTTGCCGATGTTGCTAGAGGCGCGGCTTTCACCGCAGCTGAACGTCTGGGTCTATGGCTTTTTCCAGCACAACTTTTTGCAGGCGATGCGTGGTGACGGCTTTCGCCCGCTGGTGTTCATGCCCCACGGGTTGTGGGTCGCGTTCTTTGCGCTGATGGCAGCAATGTCGGCGCTGATCATGTTGCGCAACGGAACCGGCCAGAACAAGCCGCGCGACATAGCGGTTTTTATCTACCTGATGTTTTTGCTTTATATCTGCAAAAGCGTAGGGCCGATGGTGTATGCCTTGGCGCTCAGCCCGATTATCCTGTTCGTCGGTCGGCGCTGGCAACTGATATTGGCGGCAATGATGGGCGTGATCGTCATCACCTATCCGCTGCTGCGTGGTGCCCAGCTTATCCCGCTTGATACCATCCTTGACTATGCGATGTCGATCAATCCCGAACGCCACCAATCGCTGAATTTCCGCATCGTGAACGAAGAGGATCTTTTGGCCCGCGCGATGGAAAAGCCGTGGTTCGGTTGGGGCGGATATGGCCGCAACCTTATCCTTGATCCCATTACCGGCGGCATCTTAACCATCCCTGACGGCCAGTGGATCATCGTTTTGGGAACCTATGGCTGGCTGGGCTATATCTGCGAATTTGGCCTGCTGATCTTGCCGCTGCTCTATCTTGGCCGCGAGGCGCTTGCCCAGCGGTCACAAATGCTGTCGCCCTTTGCCTGCGGGATTGCGCTGATCTATGCGGCCAATCTTGCCGATCTGTTGCCCAACGCCACGCTGATCCCGTTCACATGGCTGATGGCGGGGGCCTTGATGGGCTATGCCGAAACCTTGGCAATCCAACGCAAGCTTGGCCCGGTTGCGCAGCACATTGCCAGCCCTGTCCCATCGCCAAGACCGCGTACCATTATATGAGCAAACCCGCATTTGATTCGCCCCGTGCCCGCCCGACAAGCACCAAGCATTGTTTCCAAAACCGACCCAATCTCTGTGGCCTGTTCTTGTCCATGAACCAGTTCAAGACAGTATCCCCCCTTTTTGATGCCCCGCAGGCGGCCAAGGCGGCATCAATATGGCATCACCGCGGCATTGTCGCTGTTGGTGCAATGATCGGTCTGCGCGCGTGTTGCGGGTATTCAAATAGCGTTGTTTGGGGTAAATTTGGCACAATTGAATAAGTGGTTGTAGCGGTGTCAGCGTAAGGCCCCGAGTATTTGACGATGTGAAAGGGCCAAGGCGGTCATTATGACAAACGTGGCAAACCGGACGGAACTGGGTGAAAACGATATCGCGATTGTGGGCATGGCCGCGCATCTTCCGGGGGCAGGGTCTGTTTCGCAATACTGGGCCAATCTTGCCGCCGGTGTCGAAAGCATCCGCCAGTTGTCCGAGGCCGAGCTGCTGGCCGCTGGCGAAAGCCCCGCCCGCATGCGCCACCGCAACTATGTGCCCGCCGCCGCGCCATTGGATAATTTTGACCATTTCGACGCCGAGTTTTTCGGCTTTTCCCCCAAAGAGGCCGCGATCCTTGACCCCCAGCACCGCCAATTCCTAGAGGTGGCGTGGGAGGCGTTAGAGGATGCAGGCCACCCGCCTGAATCCTTCGCCGGAACTATCGGGGTTTATGGCGGCTGCGGCATGGGCAGCTATTTCTATTTCAACCTGTGTTCCAACCCTGATCTGGTTGAAAACACCGGTATGTTTTTGCTGCGCCACACCGGCAATGACAAAGATTTCCTGTCCACCCGCGTCAGCCATATCTTTGATCTGAAAGGCCCCAGCATCAACGTGCAAACGGCGTGTTCGACGTCGTTGGTCGCCGTGCATTACGCGGCGCAAGCCTTGCTGACGGGCGAATGTGACATGGCGCTGGCAGGCGGCGTAACGATAGAACTGCCACAAGGCAGGGGCTACATCTTTAACGACGGCGAAATCCTGTCGCCCGACGGCCATTGCCACGCCTTTGACGCATCGGCCCAAGGCACGGTTTTCGGCTCGGGCGCGGGTGTGGTTGTGCTGCGTCGCGCGCTGGATGCGGTGCGCGATGGCGATCATATCTGGGCCATCATCAAAGGCTCGGCCGTCAATAACGATGGCTCTGCCAAGGCAGGCTATCTGGCCCCGTCCGTCGATGGCCAAGCCCGCGCGATTGCCGAGGCGCAGGCGATTGCTGGCGTGACGGCCGACACGATCGACTATATCGAATGCCACGGCACCGGCACCTTCCTTGGCGACCCGATTGAGGTTGCAGCCCTGACCGAGGCCTTTGCCGAAACTACCGACGAGGTCGGGTTTTGCCGCATCGGTTCGGTGAAAACCAATATCGGCCATCTGGATACAGCAGCCGGTGTCGCCAGCCTGATCAAGGCCAGCCTGTCGCTGCACCACGGCCAAATGCCGCCCAGCCTGAACTATACCTCGCCAAACCCCTCGATTGATTTTGAATCCAGCCCCTTTC
Organism: Pseudorhodobacter wandonensis; assembly: GCF_001202035.1. Classification (GTDB taxonomy): domain Bacteria; phylum Pseudomonadota; class Alphaproteobacteria; order Rhodobacterales; family Rhodobacteraceae; genus Pseudorhodobacter; species Pseudorhodobacter wandonensis. The sequence goes on from NZ_LGHT01000044.1 coordinate 516,556, forward strand.
GCGTCAATGACCGCCTGACAGATTGGCCCCACCGCAAAGGCCCGCGCCGTGCGGGCGTCAACTCGCTGGGCGTTGGCGGCACCAATGCGCATGTGGTGCTTGAGGAAGCCCCCGCCCGCGCGCCGAGCGCCGACAGCGATTGGCCGTTTCAACTGCTGGTGCTTTCTGCCAAATCCAAGGCCGCCTTGGACGGGCAGGCCAAAAACCTTGCCGCCCATTTGCGCGCGCACCCCGAACAGCCGCTTGCCGATGTGGCATGGACGCTGAAACACGGTCGCCGCGCCTTTGAAAAACGCCGCGTGATCGTGGCCGAAAACCACACCGCCGCCGCTGATCTGCTAGAGGGCAAAGACCCGCGCCGCATCTTTAACCATGACCACTTGGATGCCCCCGATGTGGTGTTCATGTTCCCCGGTGGTGGTGCGCAATATGCAGGCATGGCGCGCGATCTTTACGCAACCGAGCCCGAGTTTGCCGATTGGATGGACCGTGGTTTGGACATCCTGCAACCCAAACTCGACTACGACATCCGCAATCTATGGCTGCCCGAAAAGGGGGCCGAGGGTGCAGCAAATGACGCGCTGAAAAAGCCGTCTGTGCAACTGCCGCTGATTATGATCACCGAATATGCGCTGGCAAAGCTGTACCAGTCTTGGGGCGTTGAACCGCAGGCCTTGGTCGGCCATTCAATGGGTGAAAATACCGCCGCCTGTCTGGCAGGGGTAATCAGCTTTCAGGATTGCATCGGCTTGGTGCATCTGCGCGGCACATTGTTTGATACAGTGCCCGCGGGTGGGATGCTGTCAATCCCGCTGGATGCGGCGCAGCTGCGCCCGATGCTTGCACCCGATCTGGATATGGCATCTGTGAACGCGCCGGGCCTTTGCGTGGTATCCGGCCCCGATGCGGCGCTAAAGGCGCTGGCCGAAACATTGGCGGCGCAAGAGGTGGAAACCCAGCGCATCGCGATTGACATCGCCGCCCATTCCAAAATGCTGGAACCCATCCTTGCCCGCTTTGGCGATTACCTGCGATCAATCCCTCTGCATGCCCCGCAACTGCCAATCATTTCCAACCGCACAGGTTTGGCGCTAACCACCGCACAGGCCACCGACCCCGAATACTGGGTCGCCCATCTGCGCAACACTGTCAACTTTGCCGCCTGTATGGAGACGCTGAAAACCCCCAACCGTGTCTATCTGGAAATGGGGCCGGGCCGCACGATGTCATCACTGGCCCAAGCCAATGGCGTGCCTGCGGGCCAAGTGATCGCGGCCCTGCGACACCCAGAACAAATCATCCCCGATGACCAATGGCATATCGCCACCATCGGGCGGCTTTGGGCCTGCGGGATTGATGCCGATTGGACGCCGATCTGGGGCGATGCTGCCCGCCAGCGCGTGCCACTGCCAACCTATGCCTTTCAACGCAAACAATATTATATCGAACCGGGGCAGGCGGCAGCAACAACCCCCGACCTGCCAATGCGGGTGCAGGATGTGGCGCAATGGGGCTGGCAAACCCATTGGCGGCCCCGCGCAGTCGAAACCGATGTGGATATAGAGGCGGGTTTGAATGAGACCGCCCCGCAAACATGGCTCGTGTTCATCGATGCCGCAGGTCTGGCCGAGGCCGCCTTTGCCCCGCTGGCCGCAGCCGGCCATAGGGTCATCCCCGTACGCCCCGGTGACGCGTTCGGTGCAGATGGCAAGGGCGGCTACCGGCTTGCCCCCGAACGCGGCCGCGAAGGCTATGACGCGCTGCTGCAAGACCTTATCGCGCACGGGAACACGCCCGACCGTATCGCGCATTTCTGGCTGGTGACCAACGGAGAAACCTTCCGCCCCGGTTCCAGCTTTTTCCATCGCAATATTGAACAGGGGTTCTATTCACTGATGTTCCTGGGCCAAGCCTTGGCCGAGGAAAACCTTGCCCAACCGCCACATATTACAGTGTTTACCAATGGCGCGGTGCAACTGCGGGCCGAGGGACTGCCACACCCCGAAAAGGCGATGATCGCAGGCCCCGCAATGGTGATCCCGCGCGAGGTGCCGGGGGCAACCTGCAGCACGCTTGATCTGCAACTGCCCGCCCGCCCACGCCGTGGCAAACCCGATTTTGCGGCGCTGGTCCCGCAAGTGCTGGATGAATTGCTGGCACTGCCCGCCAACCATACGGCGGCCCTGCGCGGGGCAAAACGGCTGGAGAAGGGCGTAAAACCCGCCGCTCTGCCCGAAACCCCGCTGACCATGCCGCAAGGTGCGCCGGTGCTGCTGACGGGCGGCTTTGGCGGTATCGGCCTGACGCTGGCGGAAAAGCTGATCACCGACCACGGCGCGAAAATCGCCCTGATCGCGCGTCGGCCTTTGCCGACCCGCGCCGATTGGCCCGCCTATCTGGCCAAACACAGCCCCTCGGATGCCACCAGCCGCCGCATCCTTGCCCTGCAACGCCTAGAGGGTCTGGGCGGCGAGGTTCTGGTGCTGGCGGCCGATGTGACCAACGCCCAAGAAATGCGTGCAGCGGTCGATGCTGCAACCAAAGCCCTTGGGCCGCTGCATACCGTTATCCACGCCGCAGGGGTGATTGATGACGGCCCGCTGCTGGGCAAATCCCCCGCCGCGATAGAGGAGGTTTTTGCCCCGAAACTGCATGGCACGCGGGTGCTGGACGCGCTGTTCCCCGACGGGTCGATTGACCGGCTGGTGCTGTTTTCATCAACGTCAACCGTTACCGGCCCTGCAGGGCAGGTCGATTATGTTGCGGCGAATGAATATCTGAACGCCTATGCCCAGTCGCGAAAAGGCGGCAAAACCCGTGTCACCGCGCTGAACTGGGGCATTTGGGCCGATGTTGGCATGGCGGCCGAGGCACTGGCCGAACGCACGGGAACACGGGCCGCCGCCCCTCTGCTGCCCCTCAACCTGCCGATGTTGGATAATGCCAGTTTCGACGGTGCAGGGCATCGGCTGTTCACCGCGCATCTGGGGCAGGACCGTTGGGTGCTGGATGGCCACCGCACCAAGGCGGGCCATGCGCTGATCCCCGGCACCGGCTATCTGGAAATCGCCGCCGAGGCGATGGCACATCAAGGTCTGACCACCTTTGAAATCCGCGATCTCTATTTTTTCCGCCCGCTGGATGTGCCGGATATCCGCGCCACGCTGACCCCAACAGATGAAGGCTTCGGGTTCGAGCTGCGCTCGGGCATCACCAATAAAAACCGTACCGGCTGGCAGTTGAACGCTCAGGCCCGCCTGCTGCCGCTAACTGATCCCGCGCCACACCTCGACGCAGGCATCGCCGCCCGCTGTGCGCCTGCGGAAACAGGCCAAGGCCTGCCCTCGCCGCAAGAGGCGCATCTGAGCTTTGGCCCGCGCTGGCGGGTGCTGAACAGCCGCGCCTATGGCACAGGCGAAGGTATCGCCGAACTGGCCCTGCCTGCCGCCTTTCAATCCGAGGCCGGCCCGTGGCATCTGCACCCCGCGTTGATGGATCTGGCAACCGGCTGGGCGATGGGGCTGATTTCGGGCTATCAGCCCGATCACCTTTGGGTGCCGATGTCCTATGGCAGTGTGCGGGTTTACGGCCCGCTGCCCGCGCGCATCACCTCTTGGGTGCGCAATGCCGCACCGAACCGCGCCGCAGATGCCACAGCCGTGTTCGACGTGACGCTTGCCGATGCTTCGGGCAAGGTTTGCGTTGAAATCACAGGCTTTACCATCCGCAAACTGGATGGCGCGCTGTCCTTTGCTGCCCCCGATCCGCGCGAACTGGCCTTTGACGATACAGGCGACAAACCACTGTCGCCTGCCGAGGAACGGCTTGCCCATACCTTGTCGCAAGGCATCGAACCTACCCAAGGCGCCGAGGCTTTTGCCCGTGCATTGGCGCTGGATATGCCGCAAATCATCGTGTCCTCATTGGATCTGCCCGCCCTGATCGCGCAAACCGCGCGCGTTGATGCAGCCCCGAAACAAGGCCAAAGCTTTGCCCGCCCCGACCTCGACAGCGACTATATCGCGCCGCGCAATGATATCGAGCGCAGTTTGACAGGCTTCTGGCAAGACTTGCTGGGCGTGGGCCAGGTTGGCGTGATGGATGACTTCTTCGCCCTCGGTGGCCATTCCCTGATCGCTGTGCGGCTGTTTGCCATGGTGCGCAAAACCTACCGTGTCGATTTCCCGATCTCGGTGCTGTTTGAGGCACCGACCATCGCCGCCTGTGCCGAATTGATCGAGGACCGCATCGGCCCGCAAGACAGCCAAGCTGCAACCAAGGCGGGCGGCGAGGCCCCGAAAACCAAGCGCCGCTTTACCCATCTGGTCGCCATGCATGAACGCGATGGCGGGCCGAAAACGCCGTTCTTCCTTGTTGCCGGCATGTTTGGCAACGTGCTGAACCTGCGCCACCTTGCCCAGCTGATCGGCGGCGACCGTCCGTTCTATGGTTTGCAGGCCCGCGGCCTTTATGGCGACCAGCCGCCCCATACCACCATCCCCGAGGCCGCAGCCGATTACATCGCCGAGCTGCGACAGGTGCAACCACATGGCCCCTATCTTTTGGGCGGCTTTTCCGGTGGCGGGCTGACGGCATGGGAAATGGCGCATCAACTGGAACAGGCCGGCGAAGAGGTGGCGCTGCTGACCTTGCTTGATACGCCTCTGCCGCTGCGCCCCGGCCTGTCACGCGCCGACAAAGCCGTCATCAAACTGGCCGAGCTGCGCAAACGTGGCCCCGCCTATCTGGTCGATTGGGCCCGCGCCCGCTGGGAATGGGAGCGCACAAAGAACGCCCCCAAGATTGATGCCGAAGGGGCCTTCCACAACGCCGCGATCGAGGCAGCCTTCCGCGCCGCCTTGCCTTTGTACCCCTTGCCGCTGCGCAAGGGTGCCACTGCCCTGTTCCGCCCGCCGCTTGATCTGCACTGGCAGGTCACAGGTGGCAACTGGGTCAGCGCCGCCAAGGAATATGTGTTCCACGACAATGACCTAACCCGTTTTGCCCCTGCACTTCAGGTGGTCGAGGTGCCGGGCGATCACGATTCCATGGTGTTGGAACCCAATGTCCGCGTGCTGGCAGGCGCCCTGCGCCGTGCGATTGCCGAAGCCGAGACCAATACGCTAGCATCACCTGTATCATCCTCTTTGGCGGCTGCGGAATAACCTATGAAAACCCTTTTGACCGTCATTCTGAACTGGCGCACGCCTGATATGACGCTGCAATCGGCCGAGGCCGCCTTGCGCGCGATGCAAGGCATCCCCGGCGCTTTGACCATCGTTGACAATGACAGCGGCGATGGCTCGTTTGAAACCCTTACCGCGCAGGTGGCGGCGCGCGGCTGGGACACGGCGCAAACGCCGGTGCGTGTTATCCAATCGGGGCATAACGGCGGCTTTGGCGCGGGCAATAACGTGGGCATCCGCGCAGGCCTGCCAGACCATGCGCGGCCCGATTATGTTTATATCCTGAACTCCGATGCCTTTCCCGATACAGGCGCCATTCGCGCGCTGTATGATCATCTGAACACCCATCCTGCTGCGGCCTTTGCCGGCAGCCATACCCTTGGCGACGATGGCATCCCCCATCGCACCGCCTTTCGGTTCCCATCTATTCTGGCGGAGTTCGAATCCTCGGTCCGCTTTGGCCCGATCAGCCGCCTGCTGCGCCGCTATATCGTCGCCCAACCGCTGCCGGATAGCACAACCTCGGTTGACTGGCTTGCCGGTGCCAGCATGATGATGCGCCAAGATGTGCTGGACCAGATCGGCCTGTTTGACGAAACGTTCTTTCTGTATTTCGAAGAGACCGAGCTGTGCCACCGCGTCATTTCTGCGGGCTATACCTGTGACTATGTTCAAACCAGCCATGTCACGCATATCGGGTCGGTTTCCACCGGTATGCGCACCTGGGCGCGAATGCCCGATTACTGGTTTGACAGCAGGCTGCATTATTTCAGCAAAACCCATGGCCGGGCCTATGCGGTTTTGGCCACAGTATCGCTGATCTTCGGGTCTATCCTTTGGCGGTTGCGGCTGTTGATCCAACGCAAAGACAAGGGCGACCCCCCGCGCTTTCTTCGTGATCTGATTGCCCATGCCGTGCGTTGGTTTACCGCCGGCACGCAACATAAAATGCCGCCCGCGCCCCGGCGGATAAATGAGTAACCTCGCCCCCGCGCGAGGAAGGAGAGTATGATGTCTCGTGCCCTGATTATCGGCAATGAATCCCTGACCATCCAATGCGCACAGGCGCTGCTGTCGCGCGGCCATTCCATCGCCGCCTTGGTCACGCGCAACGCCGATGTGCGGGCATGGGCGCAGGGCCAGGGGCTGCGGGTGGTGCCGCAAGGCGCAGATCTGGCGGACCGGTTGGCAGGGATGCACGTCGACTGGCTGCTCTCGATCGCCAACCTGAATGTAATCCCCGCGCCGGTACTGGCGCTGGCTGACCAAGCGGTGAACTTTCACGATGGCCCGTTGCCGCGCTATGCGGGCCTGAATGCCCCCGTCTGGGCGATTTTGAATAATGAGTCCCAGCATGGCATCACATGGCACCGCATGGTTACTGGCGTCGATAAAGGCACCATCCTTGCCCAAACCCTGTTTGACATCGCGCCAAATGACACCGCGCTGACGCTGAACACCAAGTGCTTCGAGGCGGCGATCAACAGCTTTCCTTCTGTGCTGGATGCGCTCGAATCCAACGCAATTGGCATCGCCCAAGACCTGACCCAACGCATCGAATATCGCCGCGCTGACCGCCCCGCCGCCGCCGCCCGACTGACCTTTACCCAAAGCGCCGATCAGGTTGCGGCATTGGTCCGCGGTTTGGATCACGGCACCTATGCCAACCCGCTCGCCATACCGAAAATCGACGTTGCAGGCCGTATCCTGCTGGTCACCAAGGCCGAGGCCTTGCCCGCAGGCAGTGGCGCAGCAGGCACCGTGACCGAGGCAAGCGAGGCCGGCCTTATCGTCACTTGCGCCACGGGGGCTGTGCATCTGTCGGGGCTGACCGATCTGAACGGCGCTGCGGTTTGCCCGAAATCCTTGGGGGGCACGCATCTCGCCAGCCCTGAAGATGGCGAAACCATTACCACAGCCATCGCCGCCGCCGCCCCGAATGAGGGCGCGATGCGCCGCGCTTTGGCCGCCCTTACGCCGCTTGATCTGCCGCAACGCAGTGCGACCGCACCCGATTGGCAAAGCCTGCCGCATGCCGCAAGCCCCTTTGCCAATGCGCTGGGCGTTGCGCGGGCCTTGGGGCAGGGCGCGGTTGATCTGGCTGTGCAATCCTTGCAGCAATCGCCCTATTTGTCGGGGTGGTCGCCGCTGCACCTTGATGCCAATGGCACCATTGAACAGGCACAAACCGCCTTTGCCACGGCACTGACCGCCGCGCAGGCCTCTGCCGGGTTCGCCATAGACCTGCCGCGCCGTGACCCTGCGCTTGCCACCATGCAAACCCCCGCCATTGGCCTGTCGGATACAGGCCCCGTGCGCGGCACCGCCATCACGCTGACGCCCGACACCCTGCATTTCGACGCGGCCAAAATTAGCGCAGCCGAGGCCGCGGCCTTTGCCGCCCGCCTGTCCACCCTAGCCGCCGCCTTGCAAACCGCCGCCCCGCAAATCCTGTGCGCCGATCTGCCCATCCTTCCGGCAGAGGAACGTGACCTGATCCTGAACCAATGGAACGCCACCGCCAAAGATTATGACCACAGCCAAACCGTGCATCAGGCGTTTGAAGCACAGGTGCAAAAAACCCCCAACGCCACCGCTGTGGTGTTTGAGGCCAAAACCCTGACCTACGCCCAGTTGAACAGCCGTGCCAACCGCGCCGCACATGTTCTGGCGGCAATGGGCGTGGCCCCCGGTACGCTCGTGGGCCTTTGCGCTACCCGCTCGCTTGATATGCTGATCGGGGCGCTGGCCATTCAAAAGGCCGGCGGCGCCTATTTGCCGATGGACCCTGCCTATCCCGCCGAACGTATCGCGCTGTTCATCGAGGATAGCGCCGCGCCGGTGATTGTCACCCAATCGGCGCTGGCAGATAGCCTGCCCACAGGCACCGCCCAAACCCTGTGCATCGACAGTGATCCCCGCATCGCAGATGCCCCCGACCATAACCCCAGCAGCGGCGTCACTGCGGGCGATCTGGCCTATATGATCTATACCTCTGGTTCGACCGGCCGGCCCAAAGGCGTAATGGTCGAACACCGCAACGTCGCCAATTTTTTCTCCGGCATGGATGACCGGATTGACCATGCCGCAGGCTCGGTCTGGTTGGCCGTCACCTCGCTGTCATTCGATATTTCGGTGTTGGAACTGTTCTGGACATTGGCGCGCGGCTTAAAGCTGGTGCTCTCATCCGATGAAAACCGCGCCTTGGTATCATCCGGCACCATCACCTCGGCCAAGGGGATGGAGTTTTCGATTTACTACTGGGGCAATGACGATGGCGCCGGCCCCAAGAAATACGAAATGTTGCTGGAAGGCGCGAAATTTGCCGATGCCCACGGCTTTTGCGCCGTCTGGACGCCCGAGCGTCACTTTCACGCCTTTGGCGGCCCTTATCCGAACCCCTCGGTCACGGGCGCTGCGGTGGCGGCCGTCACCAAAAACATCGGCGTGCGCGCGGGCTCTTGCGTGGCCCCCTTGCACCATCCGGCCCGCATCGCCGAGGAATGGGGCGTCATCGACAACCTGACCAACGGCCGCGCGGGCCTTGCGATTGCCAGCGGCTGGCACCCTGATGATTTTGTGCTGCGCCCCGAAAATACGCCGCCCAACAACCGCGATGCGATGTTCAAATCCATCGACCAAGTGCGCCGTTTGTGGCGCGGCGAAACCGTTGATTTTCCTACGGCTTCGGGTGGCACATTCGGCGTGGCCACCCAGCCGCGCCCCGTATCGCGTGAACTGCCGATCTGGGTGACCACCGCCGGCAACCCCGCCACATGGCGCGAGGCGGGCGAGATTGGCGCGAACGTCCTGACCCACCTGCTTGGGCAATCGGTTGATGAGGTCGGCGACAAAATCAAAATCTATCACGATGCCCTGCGCGGCGCGGGCCATGACCCTGCCGATTTCACCGTCACCCTGATGCTGCACACCTATATCGCCCGTGACCGCGAACTCGCGCGCGAAATATCCCGCGAACCGATGAAGGATTACCTGCGCTCGGCGGCCGGGCTGATCAAGCAATACGCCTGGGCCTTTCCCGCGTTCAAAAAGCCCGCAGGCGTCGAAAACCCGATGCAGATTGATCTGCAATCCCTGTCGGATGAGGAAAACGAGGCGATCCTCGACTTTGCCTTCAAACGGTATTTTGAGGATTCGGGCCTGTTCGGCACGGTCGATGATTGCCTTGCCCGTGTGGAAACCCTGAAGAAAATCGGCGTGACCGAGGTGGCCTGCCTGATCGACTACGGCATCGCGACGGAAACCGTGATGGAGGGGCTTTATCCGCTGGCCGAGGTGCTGCGCCGGTCCAACCAATCCGGCCCCGAGGCGCATGATTTTTCCATCGCGGCGCAGCTTGTCCGCCATAAGGTCACACATCTGCAATGCACGCCGTCAATGGCGCGGATGATTGCGATGAACGATGACAGCCGCGCCGCGCTGGCAGGCGTGAAAACCCTGATGCTGGGCGGCGAGGCGCTGCCCTCGGCCCTTGTTGCCGATCTGAATAAGGCCACGTCGGCCCATATCGAAAACATGTACGGCCCGACGGAAACCACCATCTGGTCCACGACCGAGGCCGCGCAAGCAGGGCAGGGTGTCGTGAATATCGGCACGCCCATCGCCAACACGCAGGTCTATGTGCTGGATGAGGCCCAAGCCCCCGTGCCGCTGGGCGTGGCGGGCGAGCTGTGGATCGGCGGCGATGGTGTGACGCGCGGCTATTGGCAGCGCGATGACCTGACGGCCGAACGGTTCCTGCCCAACCCGTTTCACGCGGGCCGGATGTACCGCACCGGTGACCTTGTGCGCTGGCGGGCCGATGGCAAGCTCGATTTCCTTGGCCGTGCCGACCATCAGGTCAAGCTGCGCGGCTACCGGATTGAATTGGGCGAGATTGAAACCGTGCTCGAATCCCAACCCGGCGTTGACCAAGCCGTCGTTATGGCCCGCGAAGATACCCCCGGCGATCTGCGCCTTGTGGCCTATCTGCGCGGCACAGCGACTGAGGGCAGGTTGCGCCCCGCACTTGCCGACGCGCTGCCCGCCCATATGGTGCCGCAGCATTTCGTGGCGCTTGATGCTTTTCCGCTGACGCCAAATCGCAAGGTTGACCGCAAGGCGCTGCCCGTTCCTTCGGCCACCGCTGCTCCTGCCACGGAAACCTATGTCGCGCCTATCGGCGTGGCCGAGGCGCTTGCCGCCATCTGGTCGCGGGTGTTGGGTGTGCCGAAAGTGGGTGCCAAGGATAACTTCTTTGCCATTGGCGGCCATTCGTTGCTGGCCGTTCAGGCCCACCGCGAAATCAGGGCCGAATTGGGCGCGGCCAAGCTGTCGATCACCGACATCTTCCGCTTTCCGGTGCTCGAATCCCTTGCCGCGCATATCGAAAAAACGGCCAATCCGGCCGTAAAACCTGTCGCCCAATCACAGGCAGACACAACGCCGCAACCCGCCGCTGCTTCGTCCGCAACTGACGCTGGTGAAATCACACAGCCAGAGACACGGGCAGATGCGCGGGCCGATGCGATGGCGCGCCGCCGTGCCATGCGGGCGCGGGTGAATGGCTGATGCCCGATCTTGCGGCCCTTACGGCAACGGCAAGGGGGCTTTTACCCGCCAGCATTGCAGTGGCCGCAACCGACCCGACCCAACCCGCGCCTCCGCTCTGGCGCGGCGAGGCGCTGCCCAAAGCCGTTGATGCCCGCCAGCGCGAATTTGCAGCGGGCCGCCAAGCCGCCCGCGTGGCAATGGCGCAACTGGGCCTGCCGCAACAGGCCATCCCTATCGCTGCCAACCGCGCGCCCATCTGGCCGTGTGGTATCAGCGGCTCGATCACCCATAGCGCCAGCCTTTGCCTTGCGGCCGTCACTGCGGCACCGCACCTGATCGGCATCGATCTGGAACCGGCAACCCCGCTGGATTTCAATTTGTGGGATACGGTTTTGCTGCCCGACGAACGCGCGGCGCTGATGCATTTGCCCGACGCGGCACGTATCGCCAAGCTGATCTTTTCGGCCAAAGAGGCCGCCTATAAGGCGCAATACCCCCGCTCTCAAACCCTGTTCGGGTTTGAGGTGATCCATATCACCCTTGGCACCAACAATTTTACCGCCCGTTTCACCCAAACGGTGCCCGGCTTTGCCGCAGGTTACACGCTGACCGGCCAATATGCGCAAACCCAAGGCCACTACCTGACCGTAGTGACCGGCTGACACGCCCATAATCAATTTCTTCTATATGTTGGCAAAAACGTCCCCTATCCTTGCATCACAGCAAAAGCGTGCCATGTTGCAGGTAAAAGTGAGGTTAATATGTCATCAGCCGCTGTGAAAAAGGCTATCGCCATCACCAATGTTATCGCTTGGGCGGGGTTCTGGGCCTTTGGCTACCTGGCCCTGTCTGCCGATTGGACCGATACGGCCCAGGTTACCATCGCCTTTATTCTTGCAGCGCTTGGCGGTGGCTTGGGTATGTGGGCCTATCTGCGTCTGGTGCGCTATAGCGAAGAAAGCGGCTATGCGCCAACACCCCCGCGCGCCGACAGATCGCATCTGGAACAGGACTATCAGTCCTCGATCACCAAACCCTAAGGCGCGAATTTGGCAAAATATCGCCCAAGCGCCATACCCTGCCCACCCGAATGGCGTTAGGCCTTTGAACCTGACGCGAAACCGCTAAGCTTACGATCAAGGGCCCGCAATCCGGCCCAAAGGAGGAAGTGTTATGCGCAGATTTTCCGTTGCAATCTTGATGGGGCTTGCCCTTGGCGCGGCTCCGCTTTGGGCGGAGGATCGCTCGCTTGTCATCGGCAATGATCCGGTTGATCCGACCAGCACAGTTGCCGTCGCAAGCGAGGTGTTTCGCATTTCGCGGGCGCTGAACACAGCAGGTTTCACCACGCTGGACGGCAGCAATCTGGATACAGACGCGCTGCGCGGCCGCATGGGGCAGGTTTTGCGCGATCTGGGGCCAACAGATACGCTGGTCATTCTGTTGGCCGGTGATTTTGCGCATTCCGACCGCCAATCATGGTTTCTGTCACCCGATCCCACCGATCCGCTGACGCTGGCCACCATCGGCGCAACAGCGATCAACCTCGCGACGGTGTTTGATATCGCGGCCCTTGCGCCGGGGCGGGCGCTGGTGATGCTTGGCACCGATGGCAATCGCCTGCCGCTGGGGCGCGGGCTGACTGCCGGCCTTGGCGATCTGGCAATTCCGCAAGGCGTGGCCGTGGTACAGGGCGGCACCGCCGATCTGTCACGCTTTGCGCAATCAGGGCTGACAACACGCGGCCAAAGCCTTGCGCAAATGCTGCGTGGCGCCCGTAATCTGACAGGCAGCGGGTTTTTGCCCCAAGGCATCGCCTTCCGCGAGATGCAGGCCAGCGCAAACCCTGTGACACCGGCCAAAACGGCTGATGCCGAGAAAACCCGCGCCCAAGAGGTCGCCGCATGGGCCGCTGCGCAAAAGGCAGGTACCATCGCGGCCTATCAGGCCTTTGTGCAAACCTATCCCGCCAGCCCCAACTACCGCGCGGCCATGACCGAGCTGACCCGCCTGCGCAACGACCCCACGCTTTTGGCCCAAACGGCCGAGGAAGCGATGAACCTCAGCCGCGACCAGCGCCGCGCCATTCAGCGCCAGCTTACGCTGCTGGGGTTTGATACGCGCGGCGTAGATGGCATCTTGGGCCGCGGCAGCCGCGCCGCCATAACCGCTTGGCAAAAGGCGCAAAATACCCCCGCGACAGGCTATCTGTCGGCGCTCGAACTTGACCGGCTTGCCGCCGCCGCCGACCGCCGCGCGGCCGAGCTAGAGGCCGAAGCCGCCGCCCGCCAAGCCCAGCTTGACCGTGAGGACCGCAGTTTTTGGGAACGCAGCGGGGCCAGTGGCGCCGAGGATGGCTTGCGCACCTATCTGCGCCAATACCCTGACGGGCTTTATGCCGATATCGCCACCAACCGCCTTGCCGCCTTTGATCTTGCCCGCCAAAATCAGGCCGCCGCAGCCGATCGTGCGGCATGGCAACAGGCCGAACAGACCAACACAAGTGACAGCTACACCGAATATCTGACCCAATTTCCGCAAGGCGCATTCGTTGCCGAGGCCCAAACCCGCATTGCCGCCGCACAAGAGGCCGAGGGCGTTGGTGACCGAGGCGAGGCCCGCGCCGCAGCCCAAGCCGCCGAGGATGCGCTGGGCCTGAACCCCCTGACCCGCCGCCTGATCGAAGAACGTCTGGCCGGTCTTGGCTTTGATCCCGGTACCGCCGATGGCGAGTTTGATGAAAAATCCCGCCGCGCCATCCGCCGCTTTCAAAAGGCGCGCGGCCAAGAGGTAACCGGTTATATCGACCAAACCGGCATCGTGGCCCTGCTGGCCGGCGCAATCATCGGCGGCAACTAACCTCTGGGGGCGGCGCAATTGGCCACACAACCGCCGCCCCCGAACCGCAAAAAAGCAGCACTGCGCAAGAATTCGCAGTTGCCTTCTTGTAGCAAGGGCCTGCGCGGCATACATCACGGCCATGCGCAAATTTATCCCCTTCACGAAAAAACCGCCCGTTGTCCCCGTTATCCGGCTGTCTGGCAGCATCGGAAGCGGCGGTCGTTTCAGCCCCGCTTTGTCCGACGCAGGCCTTGCACAGCAAATAGAGCGGGCCTTTCGCCGTGGCAAACCGGCAGCGGTGGCCTTGGTCATCAATTCGCCCGGCGGGTCACCCGTGCAATCCAGCCTGATTGCCGCCCGCATCCGGCGGCTGGCCGATGAAAAGGGCATCCCCGTTCATGCTTTTGTCGAGGATGTCGCGGCCTCGGGTGGCTATTGGCTGGCCTGTGCCGCCGATAATATCTGGGTCGATAACAGCTCGATCGTCGGCTCGATCGGCGTCATCTTTGCCAGCTTTGGCTTTCCGGGCCTGATGGCAAAGCACGGGGTCGAACGCCGCGTGCATACGGCCGGCACCTCAAAATCGCTGGCCGATCCGTTCCTGCCCGAAAAGCCCGAAGATGTCGCGCGGCTAAAGGCCATGCAAGAACCGATCCATGCGGCCTTTATCGAACATGTCAAATCGCGGCGCGGGCAGCGGCTGTCTACGACGACAGACTTGTTCAACGCCGGTATCTGGGTGGGGCAGGGCGCTGTCGATGTCGGGCTGGCCGATGGCGTGGCGCATCTGGTGCCCAAGATGAAGGCGCTTTACGGCGACAAGGTCGTGTTTAACGTGATTGGCGAACGCAAAACCCTGCTGCAACGCTTTGGCGTCAGCTTTGGCGGGGTCGGCGCTTCGCTCGCATCCGGCGCACTGGCCGAGGTCGAAGACCGCTCGCTCTGGGCGCGTTACGGCTTATAATGATCAAAGTCGTCACAATATTCCTTATCGTGATCGTCACTTTGGCGATGTTCGGCAAATTGGGCTGGCTGGGCACACTTGCCCCCAAAGGCCTGCGCCGCGCCAAGCCCAAACTCTGCAAGAAATGCGGCCGTCATATCATCGGCTCCAAAGGTTGCGATTGCGACCGTCTTCCCCCTAAAAAAGGATAGTCCCGTCGATGCTGATGGATATTGGGTATGTGGTCGCAGGGCTTATCCTGCTGGTGCTGGCGGGTGATGCGCTGGTGCGCGGCGCGGTTAACCTTAGCCTGCGCTTGGGCATTCCGCCGCTGATCGTCGGGCTTACGGTTGTGGCTTTTGGCACCTCGGCGCCCGAGCTGCTGGTGTCGGTCAAGGCTGTTATGGATAACGCGCCGGGCATTGCGCTGGGCAATGTCGTCGGGTCCAACATCGCCAATATCCTGCTGGTGCTGGGCATTCCTGCGATCATTTCCACCATCCATTCCAGCGATCTGGGGGTCACGCGCGGGTTTATCACCATGCTGGCCTCGGCCGCGCTGTTCATCGCGCTGTGTTTTCTTGGCCCTATCACCTGGTGGCACGGTTTGATCTTGCTGGCCGGTCTGGCCTTGATGATTTTTGACAATATCCGCACCGCCCGCAGCGCCCGCATTGCTGCCAAAGCCGACGATCTTGAAGGTGCAGACCCATCTGCCCCGTGGTGGAAAATCATCGCGTTTCTGGTCGTGGGCCTGATCGGCCTGCCGCTGGGTGCGAATTATCTGGTCGAAGGCGCCGCCAGCATCGCCCGCGTCTTTGGCATATCGGAAACCGTGATCGGGCTTACACTGGTTGCCATTGGTACATCGCTGCCCGAACTGGCCACATCGATCATCGCGGCGTTCAAAAAACAAGCCGATGTGGCGATGGGCAATGTGATCGGCTCGAACGTGTTTAACCTGCTGGGGATAATTGGTGTCGCGGGCTTTGTCGGGGAAATCCCTGTACCCGACCAAATGCTGCACTACGACCTGTGGGTCATGGCGGCAGTGTCTTTGCTGCTGGTGCCGTTCATCCTGATGCGTCACCATATCACCCGCACGGTGGGTATCGTCTTTGTCGCGGCCTATGCCGCCTATACTTTGTCATTGGTGGTCTGAATGGCACGTGCACTTATCACCGGCGCAGGGCGTCGCTTGGGCCGCGCGATGGCGCTTTATCTGGCAGGGCGGGGGCATGACATCGCCGTCCATTACGCCAGCTCGCAGGCCGAGGCCGACAGCCTCGTGGCCGAGATCACCGCCATGGGCCAGAACGCCGTCGCCGTGCAGGCCGACCTGCTGGATGATGCCCAAACGGAAACCCTGATCCCCCGCGCCACAGCGGCATTGGGTGGCCCGTTGACAGTGCTAATCAATAACGCCTCGATCTTTGAATATGACACCATCACCAGCGCCACGCGCCGCAGCTGGGACAGGCATATCGGGTCAAACCTGCGGGCACCGTTCCTGCTGACGCAGGCCTTTGCCGCGCAGGCCTTGCCCGCCTTGACCGATGAAAACGGCGAATCGCTCGCCCCTTCGCTGATCATCAACATGGTCGATCAACGAGTCCGCAAACTGACCCCCGAATTTATGACCTACACTTTGGCGAAAATGGGGCTTTGGGCGCTAACCCAAACCACCGCGCAGGCGCTTGCACCTGCCATTCGCGTCAATGCCATCGGCCCCGGACCCACGCTAAAAGGCGCGCGGCAAACCGATGCGCATTTCTCTGGCCAACGCGCCAGTACCATCCTGAAACGCGGCGCAAATCCTGCCGATGTGACTGCGGCGCTTGGGTTTTTCCTCGATGCACCTGCGGTCACAGGGCAGCTTATTTGCGTTGATGGCGGGCAGCATCTGGGGTGGAAAACGCCCGATATCCTTGGGGTGGAATAGGCGCACCGGCTTACCCTGCGACAAGTTGTGCACTCCCCCTGCAAGTACTACGATTTTGTGACGATTTGTCCTTTCATATCAGGGCTTTGCCACGGTCAAAAAATAATTACATTTAATAACAGTGGGTTACAGGATCGCCTATTTTTTAGGCGAACCGCTGAAGAGGCCTAAAAACAAGGGTAAAACAGCCTTCACAGATTAGTTTCAACAGAGTTATCCACAGAAAACGGGGATAGGTTTGCCCTTGCCCTTGCTCCAATATCATTGCAGCACGAAGGGGAATCGATATGACGCAGAAAGGATGATTCAGCGTGATACAAGACGGGCCAAGCATCGCGACCGGTCATGAGGTCATTCAGGCCTATTTGAAAACGCTTGACGGCTCGCCCGGCGTATACCGGATGCTGAATGCCGCCAGCGAGGTGCTGTATGTCGGCAAGGCCCGCAACCTGCGCAACCGCGTGTCAAACTATTCGCGTATCACCGGCCATTCGGCGCGCATCCAGCGGATGATTACCGAAACCGCCTCGATGATGTTCCTGACCACGCGCACCGAAACCGAGGCACTGCTGCTGGAACAGAACCTCATCAAGCAGCTAAAGCCGCGCTACAACGTGCTGCTGCGCGATGACAAATCCTTTCCCTATATCGTCATTCCCACCGACCACCCCTTTCCGATGATCCGCAAGCATCGCGGCAAGCGCTCGGAAAAGGGTCATTACTTTGGCCCCTTCGCCTCGGCCGGTGCTGTGAACCGCACGCTGAACCAGTTGCAGCGCGTGTTCCTGCTGCGCAACTGCACCGACTCGATGTTTTCGGGCCGCACCCGCCCCTGCCTGCAATATCAGATCAAACGCTGCGCCGGCCCTTGTGTCGATAAAATCAGCGCTGGGGATTACGCAACCCTCGTCGCCGATGCCAAACGGTTTCTAGAGGGCAAAACCACCGCCGTGCAGGCCAATCTTGCGGCCGAAATGGCAAGCGCCTCGGATGCGTTGGAATTTGAACGCGCCGCCGCGCTGCGCGATCGCATCAAGGCGCTGACGCAGGTGCAATCCGCCCAAGGCATCAACCCGCGCGGCGTGTCCGAGGCCGATGTCATCGCGCTGCATCTGGAAAACGGGCAGGCCTGCGTGCAGCTGTTTTTCATCCGCGCCAACCAATCCTGGGGCAACCGCGATTTTTATCCCCGCATCCCTGCCGGGGCCGAGGAATCCGAGATTCTCGAGGCGTTCATCACCCAGTTCTATGATGATAAAGAGCCACCGCCGCTGCTGCTCTTGTCACATGCCGTCGATAACGAAGATCTGGTCTCGCAGGCCTTGGCCGAACGCGCCGGCCGCAAGGTCGAGGTGGTCGTCCCTCAACGCGGCGAAAAGGCCGAGCTGGTCGAAAACGCCGCCCGCAACGCCCGCGAAAGCCTTGCACGCAAAATGTCGGAATCTGCGACGCAAAACAAATTGCTGGCAGGCTTGGCCGAGGCATTCGATCTCGACGCACCGCCCAAACGGATAGAGGTCTATGACAACTCGCATATTCAGGGCACCAATGCCGTTGGCGGTATGATCGTGGCGGGGGCGGACGGGTTCCTGAAATCGCAATACCGCAAGTTCAACATCAAATCGGCCGCCGGTGCCAATTCCGATGACTTTGGCATGATGAAAGAGGTGCTGACCCGCCGCTTTGAACGCCTGCTGAAAGAAGACCCCGAGCGCAAATCCGATGCGTGGCCAGACCTCCTGCTGATCGACGGCGGGGCAGGGCAGGTGTCAGCCGTGGCTGAAATCATGGCCGAGCTTGGCGTCGAAGACATCGCCATGGTCGGCGTGGCCAAAGGCGTAGACCGCGATCACGGCAAGGAAGAGTTCCACCGTACAGGCCAGCGCCCCTTTGCCCTGCGCATGAACGACCCCGTGCTTTATTTCGTGCAGCGCCTGCGCGATGAGGCACACCGCTGGGCCATCGGTGCCCACCGCGCCAAACGCGCCAAAGCGGTTTCGGCCACCCCGCTGGATGACATCCCCGGCGTCGGCGCCGCCCGCAAACGCGCGCTTCTGGCGCATTTCGGCTCGGCCAAGGCGGTCTCCCGCGCCGCGATCCCCGATCTGATGGCGGTCGGCGGTATTTCCGAACCCTTGGCCCAAAAGATCTCTGATTTCTTCAACGCAAAAAACTAATCACACCTGGCCTAAGCCTCTAAAATTTAAATAAAATTTGGCTTCATCTTGGCCCAAATACCTAAAGGGCTGCGTGCCAGACACCCAAGCACGCAAACACAATTTGAAATTTCCTCAGGAACGCCGCGATCTTGCCCAGATTCCGCCACGAACCCCCGCCATACAGGTTCCAGTAGCGATCAAGGTTGGCTCGGTGACACGGACTTAATGCCCCCACCCAGGCCGGATCAACGGGCCAACCCGTTACACCGAAAAGAACGCCGTCAGCTCCGCAAATGGTGCTGACGGCGTTTCTTATTCCCCCAAGGTCAGCCCCGGCCCCGTTCAGGCAAAGCCATCCGCGACCCGCAACGAACCCGTGGCAATACCGCGCCGGTTCCGCTCTACCGTGTTCAGCACCTTGCGCGTTGCCGGATGCTCCGCCGCCAGCACGCCCAGCTTGACCAACAAAGCAGCAATCGCCAGCTCCGCCGCCCGCGTGCCGCCATCAACAATCTTCACCGCAATCCCCTTTTTCAGCTCGGGGATGATCGCCACAAACACCGCCTCGGCCCCGGTCTTGACGGCGACGCGCCCGTTCATGGCCCGCATCAGCTCGGTGCAGGCGCGGCCCTCGCCTGCCACCATCTCGGGAAATCCCATCATGCCACGCGCCAGCTTGAACGCCGCATCCTGCCGCGCATCGGCCCCTTCCTGCGCCGTGGCAAAAAACGCCATCGCCCGCGCCAGCCCATGCAGGCTGGTCGAATAGTTCGGCGCCGAACAGCCGTCGATGCCATAGCCCGCACTCGTCTCGCCTGTTACCTCCTCATGCGCCGCTTTAACCGCCAGCTGCACCGGATGGTCAGCCTCGATATATTCGGCATGCCCACCCAGATGCTTGTTCAGCATCAGAAAACCCGCATGCTTGCCCGAGCAATTGTTGTGGATCTGGCACGGGCTGCTATCGGTCTTGATCAGGCGGTCACGCTCGGCACGGTCCCTCGGCTCTTGCGGGCCACAGCGCAAATCTACCTCGCCCAGCCCCATATCGGCCAGCCAGGCCGTCACAGCCTGCGAGTGGATCGCCGCTGCATTATGACTGGCACAGACCAACCCCAACTGCCGCGCGGTCAGCCCACGGCCCGCCCCGCTTTCCATCAGGGGCAAGGCTTGCACCATCTTGCAGCTCGACCGCGGGAAAATCACCGCCGCCGGATCGCCCCAAGCTTGCTCAATCCCGCCATCCGCGCCGCAAATCACTGCATGCCCCAGATGCCTTCCTTCTAACTGACCACCACGCCATAACTCGGCTACAGCCACCGGATCCGTCATTTCTCTGCCCCTTTTCACGGTTTCCTTACCAAACATGCGCGATTTTCTGCGCATAGGGCTTTTACGGACTGCCCTTTTTGCGTTATGCATGAAATATCGAGTTGAAACGACCTGCGCCACAGGAAAAGCTTAAGGTAATAGGCTAGGTGGCCCCGTCAAAGAGGCATCAAACAGCTGGAGGCTGTGAACGACATGAAATCACACATCATCGGCGCGCTTATCGGCGCATCGCTCGGGATGGGGGCCTCCGCTGCCTTCGCTCAATCCGAAACCGAGTGCGTCTCGGCCAAAACCGATTGGAGCGTCTGCGTCTGGCAGCAGCCCAAAGAATGCTGGGGCGTTTCCAAGCCCAAAGAAACGGTCAACAGCCGCGATGGCAAACCCGTTTCGGCCCGCCGCGGCGATATCTTGATGTTCGTCACCTTCCGCCCCGGTACGGGCGCCAAGGGCGAAGTATCCTTTACCGGCGGCTACCCGTTTGCGCCGGGGTCCACCGTGAACGTCGATATCAACGGCAAGTCGTTTGATCTGTTCAGCGATGGTGAATGGGCTTGGCCAGCAAGCACCTCGGATGACGCAGGGCTTTTGGCCGCGATGAAGGCCGGTTCTTCGGCCGTTGTCACCGCGCGCTCTGCCCGTGGTACGCAAACCAAAGACACCTTCTCGCTCAGCGGCTTTACCGCCGCGATGACCGAGGCCGAGCAGCGCTGCAAATAAGCCGCTTGATCCCTTTTGAAAACGCCTCGGTGCCATGCGCGCTGGGGCGTTTTCTTTTGCCCGCGAATCCGTTATAGACACCGCTTGCCAATCAGGATGCCCGCCATGACCGCCCCAACTGCCCAAGCCCCTATCACGCAAGATGTCCATACCATCCCGCGCAAATTGCCCGAGGGTGGCAAAACCAATATCATCGGTCTGACGCGCGATCAGTTGCGTGCGGCGCTTATTGCGGCGGGCTGCCCGGAAAAGCAGGCAAAAATGCGGGTCGGGCAAATCTGGCAATGGGTCTATTTCTTTGGCCTGCGCGATTTTAACGAAATGACCAACCTGTCCAAGGATTTCCGCGCCCTCTTGGCCGACAAGTTTGAACTGGTCTTGCCCGAGGTTGTCACCCGCCAAGTGTCCGAGGATGGCACCCGCAAATACCTTGTTCGCATCCAGGGCGGGCATGAGGTAGAGGTGGTCTATATCCCCGAAACCGATCGCGGCACGCTGTGCATCTCGTCGCAGGTCGGTTGTACCCTGACCTGTTCGTTCTGCCATACCGGCACGCAAAAGCTGGTGCGCAACCTGACAGCCGGTGAAATCGTCGGGCAGGTAATGCTGGCCCGTGATGATCTGAACGAATGGCCGGTCAAGGGTGCGTCCAACGCCGATCCGGCAGCGCGCCTTGTGTCAAACGTCGTGCTGATGGGCATGGGCGAGCCGCTTTATAACTTTGAAAACGTCCGTGATGCGATGAATATCGTGATGGATGGCGAAGGTATCGCCCTTGGCCGCCGCGCATTACGCTGTCCACCAGCGGTGTCGTGCCCGAAATCGCCCGCACCGCGCAGGAAATCGGTTGTTTGCTGGCCGTATCCTTCCACGCCACCACCGATGAGGTGCGCGACCAATTGGTGCCGATCAACAAAAAGTGGAACATCGCGGCCCTGCTCGATGCTCTGCGCGCCTATCCGGGCCTGACCAATTCCGAACGCATCACCTTTGAATATGTGATGCTCGACGGGGTGAATGACAGCAAGGAAGATGCGTATCGTCTGGTTGAATTGATCCGAGGCATTCCGGCCAAGATCAACCTGATCCCGTTCAACGAATGGCCGGGTGCACCGTATAAACGGTCTTCGGGCAACCGCATTCACGCCTTTGCCGATATCATCCATGAGGCAGGCTATGCCTCGCCTATCCGCAAACCGCGCGGTGAGGATATCATGGCCGCTTGTGGCCAGCTGAAATCGGCCACCGAACGCGCCCGCAGATCGCCGCCGAGGCAGGCTTAGGCGAATAAACGCCCCGTAGGTCGGGGTTCACCCCGACTCCCACTCCCAGCCAACATTTCACCAGTTAAAAAAACGTTAACAACGCAGCGATTACACTTCAATATCAACAAGATAAAGAATTGTCCGCGCGCGGTCACGCAGCCTAGCGCGCCCGCCAAGCCTGCAAAATATAGGTTGCCGTCATCAAATCCAGATGCGCCCCGCCGCCATTTTTCGCGATCGTGATTTCATCCTCCGATCGGCGGGCATAGCTTCCTTTTGGCATGTCATAAAAATCGGCCGCAATATGCCCCTCACTGATCGCCCCGCTGGCAATCGGCATCATAATTTCTCCGATATGATGCACCGTCGTCGCCCTCGAATCCACAAACAGCCGCGCCCGTTTCATGGCCTCATCATCGACCTCGCGCATATCCGGCCGGAAGGCACCAATCAGGTCCAGATGCTGGCCCGCCTGCAACCACTCGCCCCGTATCAGCGGCTCTTTTGACATGGTGGCCGTGCAGATAATATCCGCGCCCCGCACCGCCGTTTCCAGATCCGCCGCAGCCTGAATCCCCCGCCCTTCGGCAAAGGATTGCGCAGCCACCGGATTGCGGCCCCAAACCGTGAACTCCGCCCCTGCAAAGGTACTGGAATAGGCATCAATCATCGTGCCCGCCACAGCGCCCGCCCCGACCAGCAAAATCTTTCTGCTGTCTTTACGGGCCAGTTTTTTCGCCGCCAGCAGGCTATCACCCGCCGTCTTCCATTTGGTCACCAGATGAAAATCGACCAAGGCCTCTAGCGTGCCGGTTTGGTCGGAAAACAATGTCACCGCCCCGTTGATCGAGGCCAAGCCATGCGCCCCGTTGCCCGGAAAGATCGTGGCCGTTTTCACCAATTGCCCCAACCCGTCAATCCAGGCCGCGCGGTTCAGCAGCGTATCATTGCCACGATAAAGAAAACTATCCGCCACTTCGGCCCGCGGCAGGCGGTGCCCGGCCTCTAGCGCGTCGGTCAGGGTGTGCCACTTCAACACGGCTTCGGCCTCAAATGGGACGGTTTCGATAGTCATGGCATGGCCTCCTGTTTGGTCAGCAATCCGGCCTCAACCAGCCGGTCGGCCCAGCCTTGCGGGCCGGTGAAGTGATGGGTTTGCCAGCCGCGCAAGGCTGCGGCCTGAATATTGTCAGCGCGGTCATCGACGAATAACAGCGCCTCGGGAAAGATGCCGCAATCAGCCTCAACCGCGGCATAGATCGCCGGCGCGGGCTTGGTCACCTGCAAACGTCCCGACACATAGGTTCGGTCAAACTCGTTCAAGAACTCATACTGGGTCTGCGCATAAGAAAAGGCATCATCGCCAAAATTGGTCAGGGCAAAGACCGGAACACCCTTGGCCCGCAACTGACGCAGCAAACTGATCGAATGCTCGATACGGGGCGAGGCCAGCCCGATCCAATGGTCATACCACCAGCGGATTTCCTGCGCCCAATCGGGGTTGGCGGCGGCGCAATCATAGACTGTGTCGCGAAACATCCCGCCTGCATCGATCCGTTCGTTCATGGCGTGCAGATCGACAGCGGCAAACAACGCCTGCCGCCGCGCCGTGCCGATGCGGACGTCGTAATATCGCTCGGGCTGCCATTCAATCAGCACATTGCCGATGTCAAAAACCACTGCCTCAACGGTCCACATGCTCATCCTCCGCCGCACCCAAAGCCGAAGATCGCAGATTTCCGGGCGCCGATGCAAGAGGAGGCGTGTCGGGGTTTGCCCGTGTCTCACGCCAAACCGTGTAAAGCCCCGCGCCACAAATCAGCGCAATCCCTACCCATGCTGCCGTATCCGGCCATTCACCAAAAATCACCAAGCCAAATATGATTGCCAAAGGCATCGAGATATATTCGAAAGGCGCCACCAAAGCCGCCTCGCAAGACCGATAGGCGTGGGTAATAAGCAAAGCCCCTGCAACCGAGGCGCAGCCGATCAGCACCAAAATTGGCCAATCTGCTGGTTTTGGCCAGGCCCAGGCCCGTGTCAGAAACCCGATCGACAGGTTGTCGTCACTGGCAAAGCCGCCGTGCCCCAGCACAAGACCGCTGAGAATGCTGACCGCGATAAAGGTCAGTTGCACATAGACAGTCAACGTCAGCGCACTTTCTGTCGCGCCCATTCGCCGGGTCAGCATGTGCAGCATCGCATAGCAAAATGCTGCAAATAGCGGCAGCAACATCGTCGGGTTGAAAATGCCCGCCCCCGGCCGCAGCATTACAATCACCCCGATCAGCCCCACCCCCACCGCCATCCAGCGCCTTGCGCCCACCTTTTCACCCAGCATCGGCACTGACAATGCCGTAATCAGCAAGGGGGCAATGAAAAACAGCGCCACCGCATCGGCAATCGGCATCGCTGCCAGCCCGAGAAAAAAGCAAAAATTCGAGGTGACAACAAAACCGCCCCGCACCAGATGCATCCCCAGCCGTTGCGTGCGAAACACCGCCAAGCCACCCCGTGCAGGCAGCACAATTGCCAGCATCACGGCCATCCCGATCACTGACCGGATCAACACAATCTGATGCAAAGCATAGCCGCCGCTTAGAAATTTGATCGAACTGTCGTTGATCGAGAAAAATACGGATGCGCCCAGAGCTGAGGCAATGCCCAGCAAAAGAACGCGGCGATCAAAGGGGAGCGTGTTTATCATTGGTCAAATTGGCCCGCCAAAACCGGCTTTGTCTGTTCTGCAGGCGACATCTTGTGCCCGATCACAGGCGTTTGGCCGCCTGCAAAACCCGCTCTAGCGCATCAAGAAACCGCGAGCGATCGATCTTGGAAAACGGTTTGCCGCCGCCTTGCCGAAACGGGTCGGCGCTGCGCAAATCCTGCATCAAATCGCGCGTCGCCAGCACCTGCCCGATGTTGCGGGCGTGCAGTTCCTCACCGTTATGTTTCAGCACTTTGGCCCCAGCCTCGACGCATTTCGCGGCCAGCGGGATGTCACTGGTTACAACCACATCGCCCGAACCCGCACGCTCGGCGATCCACATATCCGCCACATCCGGCCCATCGGCCACAAATACGCTTTCAACCAAAGGGTTGGCCGAAGGCCGGATACCGCCGTTCGATACCAGCATCATCCGCACCCCATGCCTCGTGGCGACTTTTTCGGCCTCGGCCTTAACAGGGCAGGCGTCGGCGTCAATGTAGATCACTGTCATAACAACGCCTTAGTCATAAAGCGCATCCGCGTGAAAGGCGATGTGATCTTGCATAAAGGTCGCCACAAAGAAATAGCTGTGATCATAGCCTTTTTGCATCCGCATCATCGCGTTTTGCCGGCCCGCAATCATCGCCTCGGCCAATGCTTCGGGCATCAGCTTGTCTAAAAACTGGTCCGAGGCACCTTGGTCAATCAAGATCGGTCCGTCAAAGCCGCGCTTTTTCATCAACAGGGTCGCATCATGCGGTGCCCATTTGCTCTCATCCTTGCCCAGATAGGCGGTGAATTGTTTGCGGCCCCATTCACTGGCAGACGGGTTGGCAATCGGCGCAAAAGCCGAGACCGAGCGGAACCGACCGGGGAAAGACATGGCAATCGTCAGTGCGCCATGGCCGCCCATCGAATGGCCGGTAATCGCTTGCCGCCCCTCGTCCAAGGGATAGGCGCTAAACAGCAGATGCGGTAGTTCTTCGGTCAGGTAGCTCCACATTTGGTAGTTCGTGGCCCACGGGGCCTCGGTTGCGTTGACGTAGAAACCAGCGCCTTGGCCCAGATCATAGGCGTCATCATTGGCTATGCCTGCGCCGCGCGGGCTGGTATCGGGGAAAATGAGCGCCACGCCATGCTCGGCTGCCCAAGCCTGCGCGCCGGCCTTTACCATTGCGTTTTCATGCGTGCAGGTCAGGCCCGACAGATACCAGATCACCGGCACAGCCTCATGCTCGGCCTCGGCAGGCAAAAACAGGCCAAAGGTCATGTCACATCCACACACCTCGGACGGGTGGCTGTAAACACCTTGTACGCCACCAAAAGCGCGGTTCTCAGAAATCGTCTTCATTTTTGTTCCTTTTCAACCCGTTACAAGGGCCATCACAATCGTCACAGTCAGAATACTTAGCGCCGTCGAAATCAGGATCGAGGCCGAAACCCGTTGCGGTGCCACGCCGAAGTGCTGGGCCAGAATGTAGACATTGCCCGCGACAGGCAAGGCCGCCGCCGCAATCATGACTGAGGCAGGACCGGGCGCTACATTGAACAGGTAAATCGCGGCAAAGGCCACCGCACTGGGGTGCAGCACCAGCTTACAAAATGAAAGCCATCCCGCCACGGCTACCCGTTCGGCCGATTTGGTCGCCAGTGACGCGCCAATCGCAAACAGCGCGCCGGGGGTCGCAGCCCCGCCCAACAGTGCCATGAAATCATTGACCGGCGCAGGCACGGCAAAGCCCGTGGCCGACCATGCCAGCCCCAGCGCCATCGACACAATCATCGGGTTTTTCAACAGGCCAATCGCCAATGCCTTTATGATCCCAAGGCTCATCCGGCCTTGCCGCACGCCAGTAATAATCAGCGTTACAATCGTAGAAAATACAATCAAATCAATCGATAGCACCATCAGTATTGGTCCCGCCGCCTCTGGTCCCATCAGTACCACCAACATCGGCACACCCAGAAATCCGGTGTTGCCAATCACCGCGCATTGCGCCTCGATCGCCGCCTCTTCAACCGAGATCCCGCGCCAGAACGCTACCCCCATGGCAATCGCATAGACGACACCACAGCCCCATAAATAAGCCGCCACAAAGCGCGCGTCCCAGATTTCGGCAACCGACAGGTTTGAGGCAAAGCGAAATAACATCGCCGATAGCGCAAAGTAGAAAACAAATTTGGTCAGCCAAGCCGTTGCTTCGGGCGTAAAAAACCGCACCCGTCCCGCCCAATAACCCACCCCGATCAGCGCAAAGAAAGGCAGCGTTTTTAACAATATTGCAATCATCGAGGCATGGTTTCCAAAAGGCCAGAATCCTTGGTTCCATGCCACAGCCCAAGATGCAAGGCGGGGGCAGGGCTAAAACCGATACATGCTTTCTTTTCGGTCAAAATATCCTGGGGGGTCCGGGGGGCTAGCCCCCCGGCGCTTGGCAACGGAACAATGCTCAGCAACGTAGCCAGCCGTCATTCCACGCCACGTTGTCGCAGTCCGCGAATTGCGCCAAACGCTGCAGCGCACCTTCCAGCCGCGCCATCCGCCCTTTGCCTATCGTAACACCAGCTTCGGGCCAAAACCCCTGGACCCGCAAACAGTTTTCGTCGCGAAACGCCTTGGCATCAATGCGCCCGATGATTTTCTCCCCTTCCAGTACCGGAAAAACGTAATAGCCGTATTGGCGCTTGGCCTGCGGCACAAACACTTCTATCCGGTAGAAAAACCCAAATAGCCGCTCTGCCCGCGCTCTATCACGCAGCGCCGGATCAAATGGCGACAGAATCCGGATGCGGGCCGGGGCAGGGGGCAAATCCTGCGCGGCTTCAATCACATTTGGCCATGCATAGCTGGGCCGCAGAGTGCCGTCGGCGCCTTCGATGTCTACTTGGGTTATACGGCCCTCGCGCAGCGCGCGCATACACCAATTGCGGGCATCGGCAATCGAAATAGCTGCCCAAAATGCTGCCAGCTCGTTCGGTGTAGCAAATCCCAGCCGTTCAAGCGCGGATGTACAGGCCCAGTCAATATGCTCTGCTTGGGTCGGCACTTTTGTGCGGTGGGTATCCGGAATGACCCGTTCGGTCAGATCATAGATTTTCTGGAAATTATTGCGCCCGGAAATCGAAAGCTGCCCTGTCCGCCACAGCCATTCCAAGGCGGTTTTCGAGGGATGCCAATCCCACCAACCGCCTTTGCTGCGCGGTTCATCCTGGCCGACATCCGAACAGGTCACGGGGCCGCCCTCACGAATATGGGTCAACACGGTTTCAAATTGTTCCTCGTATCCATCGCGAAACCATCGTTTCCAGCCCTTGCGCAGTTTTTCGGCATCGCGGTCAAACCGATGTTGCCAATGCGGAAAATACTGTGCCGGAATGATCGAGGCGTCATGTGTCCAATGCTCGAACATCGCGCGGTCTTTTTCCAACAGCCGTTTCAGCGCGGGGGGGCGGTAATTGTGTCGCCGCGAATATAAGATCAGGTCATGCGCGCGGGCGACCGTGCGAATGCTGTCAACTTGCACAAAGCCGATTTGTTCGATCACCCTAACCAAATCGGCACCTTTGCCCGTGCCGGTCGGGGCCTCGCCCAAGGCATGGCGATGCAAAAACAGACGGCGTGCAAGCGGGTTTGAAAGGGTCTTTTGGGTCATGGCACCACCGTAACAGACGCCGTGGCCCATACAATTGCAAACGCAAAAAACGGGAAATTGGTCGGAGCGAGAGGATTCGAACCTCCGACCCCCTGCTCCCGAAGCAGATTATTGTTCTTATCTTGGGCAAACAAAAGATCACATTGAATATGATTTCATACATAATAAAACAAATGCTTGTACTATTCGTTAGGCCTTTTGGCTAACGTGGTGTAACTATCCAAGACAGTGGATTGTGTTACCCGCACGTTACCCCGGAGCTGATTATGTCCAAAGCATTAACCACAAAGGTCGTCGAAAACTTGAAGCCCGATTGCAAGCGTCGAGAGATTCCAGATCCGGCATTGTCTGGGCTTTATCTCGTTGTACAGCCGTCTGGGGTGAAAAGCTGGGCCTTACGTTATCGATTCGCTCATAAGCCCAAGAAGCTCACGCTTGGGCGATGGCCAGTTACAAGTGTGGCAGACGCACGCAGAGAGGCCACCGAGGCGCTCCAATTGATCGAGAGGAGAGTTGACCCGGCAGAAGTCAGGCGCGCTCAGAGGGACGCACAGAGCGCCGGAGCGCCGGATGACACCGTGGCCGGGGTCGTTGAGCTCTATAACAAGCGCCATCTTGTAAGGCTTAAACGCGGCCACGACACTAAGAGCTCACTTGATCGCTATGTGGTGAGCCGGTGGGCAAAGCGCGAGATCAAAACCATCACACGGCGTGATATTCGAGAATTGATGGATGATATCATGGATGAAGGCAAACTCATCACAGCAAACCGGATTCGTACGCGTCTAAGTGGCCTTTTCAATTGGTGTATCGAACGTGACATGCTCGACCATAATCCAGTTATTGGAGTGAAGCGCCTGTCGGAGGTATCTCGTACTCGCGTTCTCTCAGATGTTGAGGTCAGGTGGTTCTGGAAAGCTTGTGCTGAGCTCGGGCAACCGTGGGGTACCCTCGGACAAGCGCTGCTCCTTACCGGCCAAAGGCTTAGAGAGGTGGCGCATATTTCGGCCACCGAGATCTCTGGAGATTTGTGGCATCTCCCTGCGCAGAGATCCAAAAACGGACTGGCACACACTGTGCCGCTTTGTGCCAAAGCGCTTGCGATTTTGACCGGCGAGGAGCGCGTGCCTAGCACCGCCGAGCTATTATTCACTACCAACGGGACCACACCGGTAAGCGGATTCTCCAAAGGGCGAGGCCATATCGCCCAGCGCATGGCTTTGATAGCATTTAGGGAACGTGGAGAACCGGTGGAGATTGCGCACTGGACATTCCACGACCTGCGGCGCACTGCCGCTACCGGAATGGCGCGACTCGGTACTCCCGTGCGCGTGACTGAGGCGGTTTTAAACCACGTGTCAGGAACTGGAGGGGGGATCGTAGCCGTGTATCAGCGCCACAATTACGCTGAGGAAAAACGCCGTGCGTTAGACGCTTGGAGCTCACACGTGCTGTCGGTCGTCGAGACGCCGGAGAACTTACTTGCGCTGGTAGATTAATAATGAGTGCACCTGCGGAGCTGCTCGATTTTCTGTGGCGGTCTTACGCCAAAACCTTCGACGGTCGCACTAAGAACGGCGACGTCGAGCTGTTGGCAGAGGCGGCTGAACGCCACGAATGGCCAGGCGCACCGAAGATCGGCCCTGCAATCGCGGCGCTTCTACGTGCCGCGTATTGTGAAAAGCTAAAAGGTCCATCCCCGTCGGAACGCCTCTTGCGCGATCAGGAAATTTTGAGCCTCATGGAAGATTTCGCCGCGCGAGGATGGACGAGTGGGAAGTTAGAGAATGAGTTAGCTGAAGTATACGGTATGGACCCAGAGGCGGTCCGCAAGATTGTCAAGCGCAAACAACGCGCGCATGGGGACAAATAGCTTCCGGGTTTGTCCGTGGACGGGCTGGCCTAGCTCGCGGCATGTTACTTTCATGGTCCAACACGGAGTTAAACCATGGAACAAGTAAGAATCCGCGAACGGCGAGTAAATGCAGCATACGTTCGCAAAATTTGCGGTGATATAAGCGATATGACCTTGTGGCGCTGGATCAATGACTCGGCATTAAAGTTTCCCCGACCAATCTACATTGGCCGCCGTCGCTATTTTCGGGAAGCGGACGTACTTGCTTGGCTTGCTGCACGCGAGGTGGCCCCATGATGGCACCCAGTAATTCACAATTTAGCGTTCAGAAAACTGCTTTTAAACTTATCGACTTTAGGGTGTGTTTGCTCGCGGCAGCATGCAGCATGATCGAACCCTCTATCGAAAATAAATGACTCCGCCCGGCTGCGACCGTACGGGGAAAACAAGTACGCTGTGGGGGCGACTTGCAATTTCTAGCACCAATGGTTGCACCGGGCAATTCCCAAAAGGAAACCCGATGAACGATCCTAACTCGAACTATGCTCGTGCGATTACAGCCACGTTAGGGGGCTGCAGGCGCGGCTCCAATGGCACTGCCGCGTGTCCAATTTGTCAACTGGATAGGCGCCGTGACCAGAACGCATTGACCAGCGCAAACGGATGCGATGGGCGGCTATTGCTTCACTTCAAACGAGCAAACTGCACCTTCGATGCGACCTTTATCGCTACGGGCATTTGGCCAATCTCTTCCGTCCAGCCGAACCCATTCGAACTGAGGCGGCGGAGCCTCTACCAGCGCGACATGCAAAGCAGGCGGGCCGATCTGGCGGAAGCATTGTGGAACGCTGCGGAGCCGGTCACTAACTCGCCCGCAGAAGCTTATCTGCGCGGGCGTGGCATCACCTGCGACTTAGGGTACTCATTCCGATTCCATCCGTCAGCGTTTCACGGTACTACTCGCACGCGACAGCCCGCAATAACTGCGCGAATCGAAGGCAGTGGCGGGTTTGCGGTTCATCGTACTTACTTGTGCCAGGACGGGCGCCGAAAGGCGGACGTTGAGCCTTCTAAGACAATGCTCGGCAAGACGGCTTGCGGCGCCGTTCGGTTATTTGAACCGCACATTAGAATTCCAGCATCGATTGTCCGCAATATGTGCGGGGGCGTGTCTGACAGGACACTGCACCGTTGGCTGAATGATCCGGGAAAAGCATTTCCTCGTCCGATCTACATCGGAAGAAGACGTTATTGGCGTGTGGCAGACATCATCGCGTGGTTGAACGCCCAAGCTGAACAGGGGCGCGCATCGTGATGGCCGACAAATCCCTTTCAAAGCTTTGGGACCAATCCTGCACTCTAGCTAGAATGGCCGAAAGGCTCGACGTTATTCATGAGGCCAGCAAAGCGCCAGAGGATTGCGCATCTGTGAAGCGCCCGAAACGCCATGCAGCCCTACAATCGAATTGGTGATCGAGAAGGCTTGGGCGTTGAATGCGGCGATTGAGACCAACGAGAGCGCAAGGCTCAAACGGCCTGACCCCACATCCAAATAAACGCATAGCGCCCCGCCACTGTGATTTGGCGAGGCGTCGATGAAAATCTACAGAACGGGTAGAGGAAGTGCTGAAAACCCATCAAAAACTGAATGATCGCACAAGCCTTTGTTTACCCGTGACACGGGGGGCGGCGCTATGAGCCACAAAGCGACTAAGTGGTTTGCCGGGATTGATCCACCACTCTTGAAGGCAGGTGAGTTTCGTGTGCTATTCCATCTATGCGATTGTCACAATTCCAATAAAGCCCCGAGGCGGGCCTGCTATCCATCACAAGAAAAACTGATAGAAAAAACGGCTCTATCAAATGCGGGATTAAACAAATGCCTAAATAGCCTCGAAAAAGCGGGGCATTTTAACCGCGTGCGATCAACGATCCCCGGAACATCTACGCGCCGCACCTATTATATCTTGGCCTGCGACTTCAACGCCGAAACTGGGCAAACTTCACTAAGTGGAGACAGCCCTAACTCTACCTCAGTGGAGATAGGTGAAAAGCAAACACCACTTTCGGCAGGGGCTAACTCCACTCTTGAGGGGGACAAACTCCACCCCAGTGGAGAGGAACCTGTAAGGAACCTTAAAGGAACCAAAGAAATAACGGATGGATTTTCTGAATTATGGAATTTGTTTCCCAGGAAGCGAAATGAGGCCAGAAGCCGCAAGTTGTTCCTGGAGGCTGTCGAGAGTGGTGTTAATATTTCACGGATTCTCGATGGGGCTCGCTCCTATGCAAATGAGGTCTCCGGCACGGAGAGGCGCTACATCGCAGGTTCTGACAGTTGGCTCGAAAAGCAGCGCTGGACAGAACAGGAAGGGGCTTCCAAGCTGCCCGCGCCAGCGTCCAAATTCGCGACGCCTGCCGAATTTTACGCGGATTGGGTCAAGTCGGGTCGGTCGGTTCCGGCCAGCGCCATCAAAGCAAACATGGCTCGGGAAATGATTGGACGGGGCTTGGTGACTAAATGCGACCTGCGCAGCGTTGGGATTTTTGTATGATGGTGCTGCTCGCCTTTGTGATGCACCGTGCTCGTGTTGGCGCTGGTCCTGTTCAACCGGCGCGCTCACCGGCCCATGAAAACATCGGGTCCCTTCTGGAGGGGGCGAGGTGAGGGTGGGATTACTCGCAAAAATTCATTTCTGCGAGGTTTCGAAGAACGATTTCGTTTCGGTTTCGAGGGAGTCTTTGCCAAGCTTCAAAACAGAATTAAGTAATTAATAAATATACATTTTACGCCATACTTGAGATGATCGAACTTGCCTCAAATGCAGGCACTCAAAACGAAATGCAGGCTCGGAAATTTGCAAAGATGGGTCAACGCCACCGGTAATTGGGCAACTTGCCTAGGCGGCGGAACAGCGCTTCGTGAAAAACGACGAAAACTGGATTCTTGGCGAACCTCAATGGCCGAAAGCTGGATGAAATGGTCAACAAAACCATGTTCTGGAACCCAGCTGACGAAGAGAAAAATCAAATCCCAGGTGCTATTGGGATTGAAGCGGCTGTGCGCGTGCCAAAGCTCAATCTCGCCAATGACAGGACCCTTTACAAATGGCAGACCTATGCGAGGCTGTTGATTGTCATTGAGAACTGACCCGGCATTTTCATCGAGATCTGACCCACCCAGCCGTTATGATCTGCTGGTTATGATGGCGTCAATGCTGTTGCCTCCTTTCGCTTTTTCTTCGCTGTTTCGGAGCTGGCCTTGAAGCGGTAGCTGTCATTGCCGGTCTCGAGGATGTGGCAGCGATGTGTGAGACGATCGAGCAGTGCTGTGGTCATTTTGGCATCGCCAAAGACGCTGGCCCATTCACTGAAGCTCAGGTTGGTGGTGATGATGACGCTGGTGCGTTCATACAGCTTGCTCAGAAGATGGAAGAGCAACGCGCCGCCGGAGGCGCTGAACGGCAGATATCCCAGCTCATCCAGGATCACCAAGTCGGTTTTGACCAGCGCCTCAGCGATCTTCCCGGCCTTGCCTTGGGCCTTTTCCTGCTCCAGTGCGTTGACCAGTTCAACCGTCGAGAAGAAGCGGACGCGCTTACGGTGATGCTCGATGGCCTGAATGCCAAGGGCGGTTGCAACATGCGATTTCCCTGTTCCCGGACCTCCGATCAGCACCACATTCTCGGCCGCGTCCATGAACTCACAACGATGGAGTTGTCTGACTAATGCTTCACGGATCTCGCTGGCGGCAAAGTCGAAGCCGGAAAGGTCCTTGTAAGCCGGAAAGCGGGCCGCCTTCATGTGATAGGC
>NZ_LGHT01000045.1 GCF_001202035.1 Pseudorhodobacter wandonensis
GTCTTCATGTTATCATAGATGCCACGCCCGGGGACGCCTTCGAAGACGCGGAATGCATGCCAGTGGGCATCAAACAGCATCTCATGCGTTTGCAACAGATAGGCCCGCACCAAAAATGCCCGGCTGTGCGACAGCTTGATATGCGCGACCTGCAGCTTGATACGCTCGCCGCCGACATAGGCCCAGTCCTCGCTCCAATCGAACTGGAAAGCCTCGCCCGGCGCGAACACCAGCGGCACGAAAGTCCCACGATCTGTCGTGTGATGCGCACGCTGCCGGTCACCCTTCCATTCCCGCACAAAGGCCGCAACACGTTCGTAGGAACCGTCATATCCAAGCTTTACAAGATCGGCATGCATCAGCTTCGCCGTTCGGCGTTCCTTGCGTGATTTGCGCTGATCAGTCGTCAGCCACGCAGTAAGATGCTTAGCATAAGGGTCCAGCTTGCTGGGGCGATCTGGCACCTGAAATGCAGGTTCAACAATCCCCTCCCGCAGATACTTCTTGATCGTGTTGCGAGATACGCCCGTCCGCCGCGCGATCTCGCGAATAGGCATCTTATCCCGCAGTGCCCATTTCCGAATTACCCTCAAAAATCCCATGTCTATCACTCCATGCGCCCCCAGCTGATTCAAGCCGGGGCAAGGTTACACATGGGTCAATTCTCAATGACAATTTCTGCTGGTGCCGGGTCAGTTCTCAATGACAATCAACAATTATGTTTAGAAAGAACCCGTCCCATGACACATATTTTCACCTTAAAGGCACCAGCTTTTGCCGCGGCACTTCTGTTACTGTCGGCGCCAGGGGGCATGGCGCAAAACCTGACCTACCCCCTCGTCGATACGATGCAAGATGCTTGTTTTGACACGACTGGGGCCAAGATTACCTGCCCCGCCGAGGGTGAGGCGCTTTACGGCCAAGATGCCCAGCACCACCGGCTTGCTGCATCCTACACCGACAATGGCGATGAAACGGTCACTGATAATAACACGGCGCTTGTCTGGCAAAAGACGCCCGAAAACGCCCGCCTGCAATATGCCGAAGCCTTATCCTATTGCAGCGCCCTAAGCTTGGGTGGACGCGACGATTGGCGCGTGCCTACAATTAAGGAACTGTACTCACTGGCCGATTTTCGCGGCGAGCTGCTGAAGCCGGAAGAGGGTGAACCGCGGCCCTATATCGACACCACGGCCTTTGACTTCTTCTATCCTGATCGTGGCATGATCTTTGCCGGGCAATATTGGAGCAGCACGCTCTATGTCAAAGGGCCGGCTATGAACGGCGCGAACCAGGGCGCTTTCGGCTTCAACTTTGCAGACGGCCACATCAAAGCCTATGGCACGGGTCTGGATTTTTATTCGGGCGGCGAGGCGGCAAGCAGTGGCCTGTCTAACGGGCCCGCCGATGGCAAGGCCCCCGGCAACTATGTGCGCTGCGTCAGTGGCGATGAGGCGGTTTATGGCGTAAACGCCTTTACAGCCAACGGCGATGGCACCGTCACCGATGCCGCCACGGGTCGTATGTGGCAGCAATCTGATGACGGCACCCGCCGCGACTGGCCCGAAGCTTTGGCCTATTGCGAGGCGCTGGACCTTGGCGGGCATGACGACTGGTATTTGCCCAACTCGAAAGAGCTGCAAAGCATCGTCGATTATCACCGCACCGATTTGCCAGCGATTGACACCTCTGTCTTTTCCATCACCGAAGATTCCGATACGCTGGATTTCTGGACCAGCACAACCTTTGGCGACTGGAAAAATTACGCGAACGTCATAGCCTTTGGCAAAGCCCTTAGCAAAGCGGGCGATCAGACCGAATACACTGATTGGCATGGCGCGGGTGCCCAACGCTCGTCGATCAAATCGGTTGCAGGTCAAGAGATGACCGAAGAAACCACATGTTCGGTCAATGCCTGCGATTACAACCGCCCTGATAACCTTGTGCGCTGTGTGCGCTAGGCCCTGACATCATTGGCGGGTGAAACAAACACCCGCCGACCAAAATCCACGACTTTCGACAAAAGGAAACACAATGTTCAAACCCATGATCCCTGCCACCCTGATTGCGGTATGCCTATCCGCAGGCGTCGCACAGGCCACCCCTGTAGAAATCTATCTGACTGATATGCTCGACAACACTCAGGCCGGATATTGCCTGGATATCGCAGGCGGAAAAGGCGCCGATGCCGACCCGTCGAATGGGCTGCAGGGCCACACCTGTTACAGCCCGCTCGGTTCGTTGTTGGAGGACCAGACCTTTGACACCGAGCGTTTTGCCAAGGGCACGCTTTACATGACCGAATTCGATGTCTGCGCCCAGATGAGCGGGTTTGAGGAAGGTGCGTCGGTTGATCTTGCAGCCTGTGATGGCAGCAAGGCGCAAAGCTTTGTCTTCTCTGGCCAAGGTATGATCACCCCGACCGAAGCCCCTGACATGTGCTTGACCGTCGGCGCGGAAACCCGCTCGGGTCGCAGTGACACAAACCAAATTAAGGCCTTGTTGCTGAAACCTTGTGATGCAGACTTGGCCCCATATCAAACTTGGGCCACGCGCAGCGAGTGATCGGTTGTATGATTTAATCCGAACAAACTATCTGACGTCAGCCGCTTAGGCACTGATGTGAGGATTTGATCCCCACAAGAATTCTGGTTCATCTTGCCGATCAAGAGGTTACGATGAACCAGAAAATTGAGGCGCAAAAGGTAATCTGAAGCACCCCAGTTTTAGCCAAGCTGCATTCTGTCATTTCACGCGACCATATCGCGCAGTTCGCATAACGCATAAGCCGAATGACTTTGGTTATGGCAAAAGGGCAGGCTATTTGCTTTCCATGATTTCGATCTGACCAACCAATTCACGTACGCGTTCGGCATTATCGGCGGCTGTGGTGCCGTCCATGTTCAAACGGTTGTTTTCAAACCCGATCCGCGCTTTTCCACCCTGACGCATAGCCTCTATCAGGCAAGCCGTTTCCTGCGGGCCAAAGGCGCAGGCGCCCCAATCGACACCCGGAACTGATGATTTCAGCAATTGTGCGAGCGGACTTACATCAGATGGCAAGCTGACCTGCCCTACCGAATAGCGCCCGAGAACAATCAGCGCCATCAGGCCTTTGCGCGGCACGCAACCGGTTTCAACAAGCCTGCCCAGATGCGCTACATCGGCGGAATCGTAAAGGATGTGTTGAACGCCGATATCTGCCTCGGCACAACTCGCGAAAAAGCGGCGCGAGATCGCATCATCCTGACCTGCGGTGATTTCACGCAGCGCAATCGATACCGCTGCGGGGCGTAGGTCTTGCACCAAGCGGCGTTGTTCAGCGGGGGTGTAGCGCCCCACCGCCTCTGACGTGATTTGCACGTAGAGGCCAGGCGCGCGCAGCCCAAGCTCGGCCAGTAATTCGGCATAAAGCCCCGCATCAAGCACATGCCGCTGATCGGCATCGCGCACATGGGCATGCAACCGTCAGCGCCCGCAGCTTGGCAATCGACGGCGCAAGCAACCACGTCTTCGATGGTCACGGGCAAGGCTGGATGATCTGCCTTGGTCAACCTGGCCCCGTTTGGCGCCACCATGATGCGTGGTAGCGGCATCATGGTGCCAGCGCCCTGGCAATTGCGACCGACAGCTTGTCAACCAATTCATCAATCTGGGCGTCTTCGATGATGAACGGGGGGGCAAGCAGAATATGGTCGCCGTTTTGCCCGTCAATCGTCCCCGACATTGGATAGCAGATCAAACCGGCTGCAAAGGCCTCTTTCTTAACCCGCGCCGCCAAACCGCGCTTGGGGTTAAAGGTGGATTTGGAGGCACGATCTTCCACCAGCTCCACCCCCCGAAACAGCCCGCGCCCGCGAATATCGCCGACATGCGGGTGCTGGCCAAAAGCGCCGCGCAATGCCGTATCCAGCTTGGCACCTTGCTCGCGAACACGCGCCAATAACCCGCCTTCCAGAATTTCGTCCAGCACCGCATTCGCCGCTGTAGCAGCCATCGCGTGCCCCATATAGGTGTGGCCATGCTGAAAAAAACCGCTGCCCGCCGCAATGGCGTCGTAGATTTTGCCCGAAGTCAACAAGGCGCCGATAGGTTGATACCCTGCGCCAAGCCCTTTGGCGATGGTGATCATATCGGGGGAAACCTCATCCTCAAGGCAAGCAAAAATATGCCCTGTCCGCCCCATGCCGCACATGACCTCGTCCAAAATCAACAGCACGCCGTACTTGTCACAAATTTCGCGGATACGCTTGAAATAGCCGGGCACGGCGGGCACCGCACCCGAGGTCGCACCAACCACCGGCTCGGCGATAAAGGCCATCACCGTCTCTGGCCCAAGGCGCAGGATTTCGGCCTCTAGTTCATTGGCGACGCGCAAGCCATAGTCCGCCTGGGCTTCACCGTCTTGGCGGTCACGGTATTCATAGCAGGGGTTGATATGGCTTGTCTCGGCCAACAGCGGGGCAAACTGCGCCCGCCGCCAAGCATTCCCACCCGCCGCCAATGCGCCCAATGTGTTACCATGATAGCTTTGCCGCCGTGCGATCACGCGGCGCCGTTCAGGTTGACCGACCTCAAGAAAATACTGGCGCGCAAGCTTGATTGCGGCCTCAACTGCTTCGGACCCGCCCGAGACCAGATAAACACGCTCTATCCCCGTTGGCGCATTGGCGATCAATCGGTCCGCCAACTTCTCGGCCGGTTCCGAGGTGAAGAAACCCGTGTGTGCAAAAGCAAGCCGATCAATCTGGCCGTGCAACGCCGCACGCACCGCCGCGTTGGAATGCCCGAGACAAGATACCGCGGCCCCGCCAGACCCATCCAGATAGCGCCGCCCCTCGGCGTCAATCAAATAGCAACCGTCCCCTGCCACAGCGACAGGAAGCGCACCTTTCGTGGATCGTCCAAAGATGTGGCTGGTCATGCCAGAGACCTTTCATGGTTTGGCGCCTATATAGATTGCGCAAAGAGGAATAATTCGATTGTATTATTTTCTGGCAAAATGTAATGCAAGTGAATTATTGATCCTTTTCTGATGCTATGGGCTTTATGGAACAACCTGACGTTATCCGCCGCCAATTGGCCGATCTTTGCGCCCAAGGTACCCCTGCCTTGCGCAGCTTTGCGGCTTGGCTCTTGGACAACATGCCGCTTGTCGCCTTCAATTCCATACGCGGCCTTGCCAAGCAGGCCGCGGTCAACCCCAATACAGTGACCCGATTGGCAAAGGAACTCGGCTATACTGGCTATGATGCCTTCCGCGCCGAGGTGCAAACCGCACTGCAAACACCCGCCGAAAGCTATGCCGAGCGCGCACGCGCATTGCGGAGCCGCAGCGGCCATGATGCGTTTGCCGCAGTGATCGACGCCAATTATCAGAATTCCGCAGCCATTTTTTCGGCCGAGACGCTTGAATTGTTGGAAAGCTGTATCGATCCTCTGCTTGATGCGCGTAAAATCCATAGTGTTGGCGTTCGCAGTTGCTATTCTATTGCTCATTATTTTAGCTATGTTGGTGGCATGGCATTTGAGAACTTTGTTGATCTGCCGTCGCTTCCCGGTGCAATTGCTGACCAGATGTCACAAGTTGGCCCCCAAGATATTGTCATCGCAATCACCTATGAACACTATTCCGCCGAAGTGGTTCGCGCCTGTGAAATTGCCCGCAGCAATTGCGCGCGTGTGCTTGCGCTGACCGACAGCTATGCCTCACCCATTGCAATCGGGGCTTGGAAGACGTTGCGACTGCCGATGGCCGGCCCGCTATTCATGCCCTCGCTTAACTCGGCTTTTCTTGCGGTCGAGATGCTGCTTGTCGGTATGGCCGCAAGATCTGACGGGGCCGCCGAAAAGGTGGCCGCATTCGAGGCGCGCGTCCGGCGTTTTGGTGGTTATGCAGGGGCAAATGGCAATCGCGATTTGTAGGCCTAACATCATGATCAAAATACGTTGCAGCCGGATGATATTCCAATGCCCTTGGCACTTGTCAGATGGTCTTAAGCGGTTGAAATTAAATACTTGTGCTGGCGATGCCGCGCCCCACATCGGCATCATGTGTCGTGGCGAATTTGGACTGCGAAGAACTGCCGCTAAATGCCTTAGGCATGGTTTCAATCTTCCCGAAGCTGTCGAGCGACAAGCGCAACACATCTGGGACTAGGGCTTTGGCTTGTTTGCCAAATTTATACAGCGTTTTCAATTGTATTGGCGGATGGGGTGACTGCCATTGCTAAGGCGTATCCCGTGCCGTTCCCGTGGCAAATATTGGCTTTAAGCGCTTATTTTCATACATATTTGCATTCTGCCCGTCCTTTCCCGTTGCATCCCGTAGCCTTCCCGTTATTCTATTTATGATGGGTAAGATAGTGGGTGAAAGCTAAATGCCGAGAACTGCATCTGAATTAGGGCCGCTAGACGTCAAAAGAATTGCTCACAATGGCGGGAAGTGGGCGAACATGGTTCCAGTAGGGGGCGTTGCTGGCCTTTACCTGCAAGTCACCCCCAATAATGGCAAGACATGGATACTGCGAATGCAGGTTGGTGACCGCCGCCGCGATATTGGCTTGGGTGGATATCCGACTGTCACGCTATCGCAAGCCCGCGACAAAGCGCGTGTAGCCCGTACCAAGGTTGAAGCTGGCATTGACCCTGTAGAAGAACGCAAGGCGACTAAAGCGGCTCTGACCGCCGCCCAGCGCCGGGGGATGCTCTTTTCTGAAGCGGTGGAAAAGGCTTTGGGTGCAAAGCTGGAAGCCTTCAAGAATGAAAAGCACCGCAAGCAATGGCGCGCCACGCTTGACACTTACGCAACGCCGGAACTGGGCAAAATGGCCGTGCAGGATATAACCGTGCAAGACGTGTTGCGTGTCTTGGAACCGATCTGGACAGGTAAGACAGAAACCGCTGCGCGCCTTCGGGGCCGGATTGAGGCCGTTCTTTCTTGGGCAACTGTGTCGGGCCACCGCACGGGCGATAATCCGGCGCGCTGGGCGGGTAACCTGAAAGAGCTGTTGCCAGCGGCGGCGGCAGTCAAAAAAAGCGATAACCAACCTGCCTTGGCGCTGGGCGATGCAGCCGCATGGTTTGCCGATCTGCGCAAGCGCGACGGCTTTGGCGCGCGGGCCTTGGAACTGGCCGCATTGACCGCCGTCCGTTCCGGCGAAGTCAGGGGCGCGGTTTGGGATGAAATCGACCTAGAGGCGGAAATTTGGACTATTCCGGCCCAGCGCATGAAAATGACCCGCGAACACCGCGTTCCGCTTACGCCCGCCGCAGTGGCGATGTTGCGCGCCTTGCCACGTTTGAACGATTCTGGCTTGGTTTTTCCAGCTGCACGGGGCGGGATGCTTTCGGATATGACCCTTTCCGCCACCATGCGCCGCATGAATGAGGCCGAGAAAGAACGGGCAGGGGGTGGGGATAACGCCGGATATCTGGACGCTCGAAGCAAGCGCCCAGCCGTTCCGCATGGCCTGCGCAGCACTTTCCGAGATTGGGTGGCAGAGAAAACCCAATATCCCGGCGATATGGCCGAGGTGGCCTTGGCGCACAGTATCAATAGCGCGGTAGAGGCTGCATATCGGCGCGGCGATATGATGGAAAAGCGCCGCCGCATGATGGCCGATTGGGCTGACTTTCTGCAAGGCCGTGCACTGGGCGGCAATGTGGTGAGGATTGGCGCATGAGTGAGCCTCTGATGGAAAAGGCCGCATTTTTAGAGGGGTTAGAAGCCCGAAGTAAACAATTTCTGCAAAGGCTGAATGATAAAGAAGGCAACATATCCGAGGCATATATTGCACTTGACCTCATGCGGGCCATGGCGTCAGCCCACAATGGCGGCATTTCTAGCGATGAGATATTGGCTGCTTTGCCCGTCAAGGCATGGCGAGAGGATACTGTGCCAATTCCATTTGCTTTTCTTCGCACTCTGGCAATGGGCTGGGCCGAGTATCTTGGACAACAAAACGTAGAGGGCGGAAAGACACTGGGCCACTGCTTCGAATTGGAGGGGAGGTTTCAAGGAGCAAAGGGGATTGCCCGAAAGGCAAAGACACGAGACCAACTCCAGCGCCTTGCAAAATTGGTAGTTATCGAAATTCTATTCGAAGAAAGCGCAGGCAGACACCCAAAGTTAATGGCTGCAATCAAGAAAGTTTCTGTGAGTGAAGGCAAAAGCGAAGCCACCGTCCGCAATGCTTATCGCCGCTTTGGGCGCTCTAAAATGTCGGAGTATAGAGAGGCGGTAAAAACCTCCTAAGGTTTCTACCCCCGGCTTCGCGTGACCGTCGCACCCCAATGCCGCATGTTTATCCCCATGAAGTCACGCTGACATGAGGGACGCAACACAATGCCAAAGCAAATTGCAACACCGACCGACCGCCCTGCCTACGCAACCGACACGGCGCTTGCCGCGCATTTCGGTGTAAATCGCGCGACAGTCTGGGGTTGGGTTAAGCACAATGGCTTTCCAGCCCCGGTGAAGCTTTCACCACAAATGACACGCTGGAAATGGGCTGA
Source organism: Pseudorhodobacter wandonensis (assembly GCF_001202035.1). GTDB lineage: Bacteria > Pseudomonadota > Alphaproteobacteria > Rhodobacterales > Rhodobacteraceae > Pseudorhodobacter > Pseudorhodobacter wandonensis. Next base: position 8,518 of record NZ_LGHT01000045.1, read on the forward strand.
TGTGCAAGCGTGGGAAACCGCGCAAAGCCAAGCCGCATAAGAACCCCCACCCCCGGCAGGGTGGAGGCATGTTCTTTGCACGGTATCTGGATACCGAAAACATAGCACCACCTGCCTCAAACAACAATACAATGAGGCTAACACAATGAAACAAACTTGGGCGCTTGCCGCATTCGACGTTCACAAAACTACAGGCGAAACATTCCGCATCAGCGTTAAAGGCCGCGACCGTTGGGCCCTTGAAAACTTGCTACGCGCTGGGCCTAAAGGCTGCACACCGATTGACCATCCGGGGCCACGTTGGTCAGCGTATGTGCATAATATTCGGGGGCTTGGTGTTGAAATCGAGACTATCACCGAACCGCATGAGGGTGACTTCAAGGGCCATCATGCCCGGTATGTTTGCCGCTCGACTGTGACCCCGTTCCGCTTGGCAGGGCAAGAGGGGGCGGCGGCATGAGCAACGTCCAAAAACTGCCAACGGCGGCTATCAGTTTTTACACCGTAAACAAGGCGGGCCGCAACTTCGACGTGGTCTTAGTGACGCCTTGCCCCGGCAAAGACCTGAAAACACGGTTGCGCCGTTGGTCTGACCGTGAGGCTGCGATTGCCGATGCAAAGGCGACTGCCGACACAATGAAGCGCCCATTTAAGATGCGGGGGGCGGCAGCATGAGCGCGTTACGCCTTGCCCGCCTTCGCCGCCTGTGTGGCCTCAGCGGGCCGCTTGCGGGGATTCTGGCCCAGCTTGCCTATGGGGAGGGCCGCGAATGACAGTTGCCCACCATACCCGCGCGGCGGGACTGCGAAAGGATGGGCCGTATGGGTGAAGCCTTCGCAATTCGACAAGATAGCAGCTTGGCCCAAATTCCTGCGCAAGTTGCGGCAAGCTGGGCGCGCGCGGGGTTTCCCGTCTTTCCTTGCGGGTCAGACAAAAAACCCCTTACGCCCCACGGGTTCAAGGATGCGACAACCAACTTGGACGCGGTGGCCGCATACTGGCAGGCAAACCCCAGGGCGCTTGTCGGGCTTCCCACGGGGGAAACCTCTGGCCTATTCGTGGTAGACCTCGATACCGACCGCCAAACGGGCGAAGTGGTTGGCGAAGCGTCATTGGCCGCGCTGGGCCTATCCCACCTGATCGGCGCGGTTCCCACGGTTGCCACCCCAAGCGGCGGGCGGCACCTTTATTTCCGCGATTGCGGGTTGGGCAGCACAGCCAACAAGCTGGGGCCGAAAATCGACACGCGCGGGAATGGCGGTTATATCATCGCCCCCGGCTCTGTAACGCCAGCCGGTGCGTATGTCCTGTTGAATAGCCCTTTGACGCGGGAAAGCCTGCAAAGCGCCCCTGATGCGATTCTAGAGAGGCTGCGGGGCCATAGCGCACCACACCAACCGCTGCGGGGCCTTCAAGGGTTGGAGCAAAAGACCGATGCCGCCGAGGTTCTGGACCTCTTGGCGCATATCCCGCCCGATTGCAGTTATAGCGATTGGGTGGCGGTACTTATGGGCTTACATGACCATTTCGACGGATCCACGGCGGGCCTATCCATCGCAGACGATTGGAGCGCCAAGGGCTACAAATACAAGCCCGGTGAAGTCTCTGCAAAGTGGCGAGGCTTTCAGTTGGGCGGCGGCGCGGGCTGGGGTAGCGTTTGCGAACTGGCACGGCAGAACGGGGCCGATTTAGGCGCTATTGCAAAGCTGCATAAGGGTAATCAGAACACGACCCGCCGCGCTATGCCAAAGCCCAGCGCTGGGCCAGCCTCTGATAACCAAAAGCAGCGCAGCGGAAATGAAGGCAAAACCCGTGCCAAGTGGTGCGCAGATATTGCTTGCACAATTCTGGAGACAAATCCCGATTGGGCCGAGGTTCTGGCCTATGACGAATTTGCGGGGCTTTACCTGCTATTGAAGCCAATCCCGGGAACAACGGTTCCCCGCTCGACCTTCACGCCGCGCCCGATTGCAGACACCGACATAACGGCGGCGGTGCGTTGGTTTAATCGCAATGGTTTTCCAGATGCCACCAAGAACGGCGCGGCGGATGCCCTTTTCCTAGTCGCGTCCAGCACCATCATTTCACCCGTCCGACACTTCCTAGAGGGCTTGGCTTGGGATGGCTTTCCGAGGGTGCAAAACTGGCTTTCCCAATACTGCGGGGCCGAACGTTCCGACCTGACCGCCAAAGTCGGCACCGCTTGGCTTGTCTCTGCCGTTGCGCGGGTGTTGAAACCGGGCTGCAAGGCTGATTGCGCCCTTGTGCTAGAGGGCAAGCAGGGCGCGGGCAAGTCGTCTATCCTGCGGGCCTTGGCGGGGGATGAGTGGTTCCATGACGGCCTAAGCGATATGCACGGCAAGGACGCCAGCGCCGCCTTGCGGGGCAAGTGGATTATTGAACTGCCTGAACTGTCAGCTATGCGCCGATCTGATACCGAAGCGGTCAAAGCCTTCCTTAGCCGCACAGAGGAACGCTATCGCCCCGCCTATGGCCGCACAGAGGTTATTGAGCCGCGCCGATGCGTCTTTGCTGGCACGACCAACCGCAATGACTACCTGACAGACGACACGGGTGGGCGGCGGTTCTGGCCTGTCACTGTGGGCGCGGTGAATCTGGACGAATTGACCGCCGACCGGGAACAAATATGGGCTGAGGCAGTGGACCTATACCGCAACGGCGCGCGGTGGTGGCTCGACAAGACAGACGAAAGCGCGGCGGCGGCAGTGGTGGCAACCCGCGCGGCAGATGACCCTTGGTCGGCTGACGTGTTGCGCGTTGTGGATGGCCTAAGCGAAGTCAGCACCCGCGATGTTTTCCAGCTACTCGATATAGCCATTGATCGGCGCGGCAAAGCCGATGCCATGCGGATAACAGGCATTTTGACCCGCGCCGGATGGGCGCGCGAAGGCAAATTCACAAGCGGGCCAAATCGCGACCTATCGCGCTATGTGGCACCAAAGGGGGGCCACCATGTTTGAGTGCGGAACCCCCTGCGGAACCTCTTGCGCCACCTGCCCGAAAAAACCCTGTAAAAACAGACATAGCCCGCAAATGCGGAACCTTGCGGAACCTTTTCCCACACATTTCACCAGAACCCTTAACTATATGAAAATAATGAGGTTATCGGGTATAAGTCGGTTCCGCAGGTTCCGCTTATTCTGGGTGTTTGCGCGCTCGGACGAAATGTGTGGGAAAAGGTTCCGCAGGTTCCGCTCTGACCAATTTCTTACTCCCCTAAATCATGAGGAAATTACAAAATGACACCAGAACAGCAAGCCGCCGTAGCGGAAGCAAAAAAGCGCCGCGCAATTGCAGAAGGGCAGCAAATACGCCCTACAAACGGAGGTTCAAACCCTGCCGATTTTATTGAATTTGATATGCCAGACGGGCGCAAGGCGCGTTTACCCAAAGGCATGTCACGCGCGGAAATGGCAGCGGCACTAAATAGGTTTCCTTCTGCGCAACCAGCCCAGCAGCAAGAACAGCCCGTTTTTGAGGTTCAGGGACCGGATGGGCAAATTTATGAGGTGCAAGCGCCGGACATAGAGAGCGCCGCGCGCGCTACTCAATCATTCACCCCGGAACAGTTTGCGGCTATCGCAGCCGCCAGAAAACTGCGCACTGATACAGAGGTGCAAGGTAAGCCTTCGACATATGCCGAAATGATTGCCAAGAGCCGCGAACTTGCGGCGGCTGGTGACATGGAAAGCGCCAAGCGTGTTGCACAAATTGCGATTGCCCGCCGTGATGGTGTGGCGCAACCATCTGCCGCCCCGCAAACCAACCTTTTCGAGCAATCAACAAGCGGAATAAACGAGGGCATTGCAGGGATGCTTGGCGCCCCGGTTGACCTGATGGCGGGCGCGCTAAATATGGGGGCCAAGGGCATTAACGCGGTAGCAGGGACAAACCTGCCCAGCATTGAAAACCCCGTTGGTGGTAGCGGCACGTTCCGAGACTTGCTTTCGCCCACCATTTCCGAAGTCGCACCACAAACAACTGCCCAGCGCTACGGGCGGCGGATTGGGCAGGAAGTTGGCGCGGCGGCTGTTCCCGGTGGTGTAATGATGCGCGGCGCAGCGGCACCGATTGCTTTAGCCGGAACAGAAGTTGCAAGCGCCTTGGGCGCTGGGCTTGCGGGCCAGACCTCGCAAGAGATTGCCCCCGGCAATGCAACCGCCGACATGATAGCGTCTATGATTGGCGGCATTGGCCCAGTCGTGGCAAGGCGGGCACTGAGACCCGGCCCACAGGCCCCCACGCTGGACAATCTCAAACAGCAGCAAGCGGCGGCTTATACCGATGTAGACGCGTCACAGGCACGGCTCGACCCCACGCAACGGCAAGGGCTTATTGACCACATGCGCGGGCGCACCGATGCAATGGATATGGACGAATTTTTGCACCCCCGCGCAAATCGCACCATGAGCCGGATGGATAGCCTAGAACCATCGCCACGCATTGCTGATGTAGAGCAAAAACGCCGCCTTGTCGGGCGTGATGTTGCTGGCTCGCTCGACCCGTCCGAGGCCATGATAGGCCAAGGCATGAAAGACGAAATCGACGCCTATCTTAGAGGGCTTGCCGATAATGGGGGGCTTGGGCCGGATGCCAGCGCAACGCTTGGGCGGCTGCAAGATGGGCGCGAAATGACACAGCGGATAAAGAAGGCCGAGGCCGTCACAGGCGCTGTCACGAAGGCCGAGCGCCGCGCCGCATCATCTGGCACGGGTGGCAATGAGGTAAACACGACACGGCAGAACATTCGCGCGATGCTCGACAATCCAAAGCAAAGCCGAGGCTTTAGCGCTGCGGAACGGGAACAGATGGAATCTATTGTCAGGGGAACGCCTGCGCAGAACGCCTTGCGCCTAGCCGGACGGTTCTCCCCTACCTCTGGGGCGTTGTCCGCGATGGGCGGGCTTGCCAGTGGCGCATCATTCGGGCCGCTTGGCGTGTTGCCTTCTGTCATTGGCTACGGAGCTAAAGCCGGGGCCGAGGCTTTGACAAAGCGGCAGATTGATAAGCTGATGCAAACCATTCGGAACGGTGGGCCGTTGGCTGCAAAGGCTTTCAATAGCACCGATAAGCGCGCTGCAATCGCGGCTTTGCTTGCCAGCGGTGCAAGCGCCCCAGAACCAAATTGAAGTGGCAGGGGGGTAAATTCACGCCCCCCGCCTATTCCAACGCCTTAGCCCGCCTGTGGCCCCCAAAATACGGTCAATAGAACGAGAGAGAAACCCATGCCAGAACCCGACCCACACGGCATTGAGCCGGGCAGCAATGGGCCTTTGTCCCTGTCAGTGTCCTTTTTCCTTTGCCAGAATAAAAAACACCGCCTTGCCCGTGCAAAGCGCATCCTGCGCAACATGCATTGGGGTGATTGGTGTTGCCCGCAATGTGGGGGCTACGTGCCTCTATTTCGCCGTGCAGATGCGGTTTATTGCCGTGAATCTTGCCGCAAGAAAGCCGCGCGGCAGCGGCGACGAGAGCCTAATAATTATGATGCCATTTAACCTAGTCTTTTGCCACCGAATACCCTTTCCCGAGCAAAGGACTTGAAACCGTCACTTTCCAGTCTGCTGTGGCAGTGGAGCAAGTCAGAAGGAACATTCGATCAAGGTCTTTGAAAAGGGTTTCGGGTTCATTCTTATTGTAGTAGCCTTCATGCTTAAACAACCTTGCAGCTCTCGAAATTTCTGCAAATAGCGGTTCCCCTGTCTCAAGATTGAGGCCAAACAGACGCTTCACGTTAGTAATCCATGTTGCGCATTCTGTTTCAGCTTCGTCTTTGGTTGGAAAAATTTTCAGAACGATGCCGAGTGGCGCGCTAATATCAATACGATTTGAATCCCAGTCATATTCTGCGTAACCGCCGGGGTCGTTTTGAAGCGCCAAGTCTAGCCGCAATACTCCTAAATCCATCATCGATACTGGTGTGTTAGTAAGGTAACTCGCCGATGCGTCAGGGCCTGCCAAAGCAGGGGCAAACTGAATTCCAAGTGAAGCGGCTAATGCAAGAAATCTCATTCTTTCGTACCTCTAAACGCGACCCCAGCACCTGCCGCAACTTGCCCAGCTTCCAAGAATTGGACGCCCTGCGCTTCAAGGGCCGCTTTAACGCGCGATACAGTTTCCGCCCCGACAAGCCCTGTATGGTCCGGCCTTCCTTCAATGCGGCGTAGTGTGATGAGGGGAACTTGCGCAATTTCGCACAATTCTTGCTGCGTCATGGCTAATAGATCACGAGCAGCTTTAATCTGAACCTTCATGGCGAATCCTTCTGATAACTTTCAATCACTGTGCACTTGCTATCAGTAAAGTCTACTGATATAAAGCTATCAGTAAGCAGCGCAAGGAGGCCGCAATGTTCAACAAATCGGAAATCATGAAAGCCGCTTGGGTTCAGTTTCGCAGCATTGACGTGACCAAACTGTCAAAGCGTGTTCGGGCCATCCGCTTCGCTTCATGCCTGCGCATGGCGTGGGCCGCTGCAAAGCGCATTATCCGCGCCGCAATCATCCCGACCCCCGCCGAATGCCTTGATGCCCAGATTGCAGCGCTGGAAAATACCGACCGTTTGGGCGTTGCTGGCATTGCCCGCCTTTCGACCCTGCGCACCCAAGCCGCCCATATGGCCGCTTAAACACTTCAATCAATCCAAGAGAGGATAGGACCATGACCACCGAAAACGCGACAACGCCGAAAACCATTTCAGACCTGCAAACGGATGCAACATTCCTTCACGCAATGGCCCAAGGCATCGACGTGCTTTACGACATAATCAAAACCGACCTTTCCCCCGCAAGCAATTCCATGCCTGCAATGCTTCAAAGCCTAATCGAACGGGCCGACCGCTTGGCGCAAGACTTGGACCGGGTGAAGCCATGACCAAAGCAAAAACCACAATCGACAAAGCCTATGACCTTATGAGCCTGCTCAAGGTTCTATCGCTGGCAGTTGATGGCGAAGACGTGGCGGCGGCAACGCTGGGCCATGTTGGAGGTGGGCGTGTTCTGGATATGGCGGCGGAATTGGCTTTTGACATTCTGGGCGATTTGGAACGGGCAGAAACGGCGGCTGTGAAACTTTGATGCAATGCAGCTTTGCGTTGCCAGACTAAAGGAAGGCCCTGCTAACTGCGGGGCCTTTTTGTAACCAGACAGCTTGATAAACGATTGCGGGGCTTAGACTTGTCGGAATTTGAGGCACGAGTCGGGCGAAGTGAAGCACTTCCCAAGCGTTTTTTCTTTGTGGGGTTTAATGATGGGTGTGGCGAGTGAATGTTGAAAATATCTAATGTTTTCAATGGTGTCTGGCGGATGGGGTGGGATTCGAACCCACGGTACGGTTCCCCGCACGCTAGTTTTCAAGACTAGAGCCTTAAACCGCTCGGCCACCCATCCTAGCTGCCGCTCTGATACCACGGCCAGTCGGGATTTCAAGCCCGAGTCGCAGCATTCTTGCATCCCATTCAACGAATATTGGTTTTGTTTCACGATTGGTTAGGATGGATTGGCTAGGCTTGGCATATGCCGGTCACCGAATCTCCCGACCGACTATTTGAAGTTTGGCAATGGCAGTTATTTGATGCGAAGGTTTGCGGATGAAAAGTGATGTTCTTGGCGTAGCTCGCGTCTTGCATGTGGTGCAAGGTCAGGTTGCGGTGTCGGCCGATCCCAATGTTACCTTTACGACAATTTTGGGCGCCTGCGTCGCTGTTTGCCTTTTTGATCCCGAAAAAAGGCTTGGGGGGGTGGCGCATTTTCTGTTTCCTGACGGCGAAATGCATGCCCCACATGAACAGCGGTTTTGCAATCAAGCGATCTCGGATTTAATGGCGCGCGTTGAAGAAATGGGCGGAAATTTGAACCGACTACAAGCCAGCTTGTTCGGCGGCGCCAAGAGCCATGATGGCCGTCGAAATATCGGTAAGCGAAATGCGGATTCGGCTCTTAGATTCCTTGTCTCACATGATTTGGCGGTCGTGAAACGGGCGTTGGGTGGTGAACAGGTACGGCGTATCCGGTTTTCGCCAACGACCGGGTATTGTACCGAACGCTCAATGAACGATGGCTGGCCACATGATACATTTGGTGCTTATAAAGAAGGAGAACATTATCTTTGAAAAAGATTAAGGCGTTCGCTCAAGGATGTAGATGTCCATGATCCAGCCATGTTTGGCGCGTAGTTTTTTACGCGTTTCTATAATCAGCGGCGAAGTCTGGGCGAGTGAACCCGAGAGAATGGTTTCTTGTGGCATGCCTGCGTAGGCCGCCCACCATACCTGAATGTTCTGTTGAGGGATGTTTTGGAAAGAGCATTCGCCATCAAGCATTACCGCAATACGGTTGCTGCCAGCTGGCCAGCCGTTGTCACGCAATTGGCGCCCCGTGGTGACTGTGAATGGGGCGGCAAGATCGTTCAGCGGAATGGCATGTGCCGCTGTAAGCCCTTGCAGTGACGTGATGCCGGGGATGACCGTTATTTTCGGTGTGGGGGTGAGCCTTGCTGCAATACGCAGCGTACTGTCATAAAGCGATGGATCCCCCCAGACGAGCAGAGCAACTTTTTCCTTGGGGCTGTGAGTTTGTGCGAGCGCCTCGGCCCAAATGTGGGCGATGCGGTCGTGCCAGTTTTCAACGCGTTGCACATAGTCGGGCAGGGCTGCATCGCGCGTGGGTAGGTCGAATTCAACGATACGTGTCAATGGGTTGGTCAGCACCTTGGAGCAGATATCGCGGCGCAGTTCAGCCAGCTCTGCTTTGCTTTCGCCTTTGCGCGGGATTAAAATCACGTCGACCTCGTTCAAGGTGCGGATAGCTTGCAAGGTCAGATGCTCGGGGTTGCCAGTACCAATACCAACAAGGAAAAGCTGTTTCAACTTAGGCGCTCCCATAAAAAAGCAGCCCACAAGGGGCTGCCTTTGATGTCGTTTGTAAGATCAGGCCGCGTTGTGCAGGCGCGGGGTGAGAAGGGTCGAGCCCCTGAGGTTTTTGGCCAGAGCCAAAACAGCCAAGTCAACCAGTGGCTCCAACAGAATCACCGACATATAGGCAATACCGAAAGTTGCAATGCTGGCCAAATTGGCGGCGGCAAACCCGTTGCCAAGGATCGCCCAGAACGCAACCCAGGCGACAACGCCGGCTTGATAGGTGGTCGAAAGCATGAGCGCTTGCTTGTAGCTCAGATCAACATAGGCGGTGTTGGCCGAAATAACACGTGCGGCAATCGCCTGGATCGCGAACAGCGGCACCAAAAGTGTGGTCATGTTCATGCCGTATTGCGGCAGATCGATCGGCGAAAAGAACATGCCTTGGATCAACAGACCCAGAGCAAGGCCTAGGGCCGCTGGTGCCGCGCCCAACAACAAGAACAAAGTTGAGCCCAGAATGAAGTGAACTTCTGACACGCCGACCGAGAAATGCGGTAGGACTTGAAAGAAGATAAAGACCGAAACAGTTGAAAACATTGCGCGGGCGGCAAGTGAAAACACGCCTTTTTCACGCAACGCGTCGGCAATCAGTTTCACGGAATAGGTCGCAGCAGCGGCGGCGGTGCCATAGCTGAACAGAATCTTGGCGCCAGTTACGATGCCTGGTTCGATATGCATGTCAGTCTCCTATGCCGTCACACCCGACGGCGTTATTGTTTCCTGCGCAGGCCGGTCTCCTGACTCGCGGGTCCAAGCTGCTTTCCGCCTTCCCAACCAGAACCCCGGTCAGTGGCAAATTGGAAAGCCGCTCTCCGCATACAGTCGCGGGGGCGGTTGGGATTGAGGCGCCGCAATTTGGTCCACCTTTTCCCATTCCCGTTTCAGTTCGGGCGCTTTGCGCCAATCGAACACCTATGCCAATTCATTTGGTGCGAATGGCACGATCTGGTCAAGGCAAATAGCGGCACAATGGTATGAATTCCCGACCCCGTAACGACTGCCAGTCAGATTTCAGGCGCCGTCGGTCAGGGGCCCCATCATCAATGGCCCGATCATTATCAGGGCCGGTCCGTCATTGTCTTGGTCCGCCACGATCTGTGCAAGGGTGCCTAGCGTTCCACGTGTCATGCTCTGATCAGGTTTAGAGACGTTTTGCGCAAGCAATACAGGGGTTTCGGCGGGCAGCCCATGTGCTTGTAGCTGCGTAGCCAAGGCGGCACTGGTACGTTTGCCCATGTAAATAACCGTCGTGGCTTCGGGGTCGGCAAGTGCGGCCCAGTTCAATCCTTTGGGCAGTTGGCCGGTTACATCTGCGCCAGTCAAAAACTGTACCCGCCGCGCGGTCAGGCGGCGCGTCAGCGGGATGCCAACGGCTGCCGCAGCAGCCGAGGCAGATGTAACGCCCGGGATAATTTCAAACCGGATGCCTTCGGCGCGCAATGCGGTGATTTCTTCCTCTAACCGCCCGAATACGCCTGAATCGCCTGATTTCAGCCGCACAACGTGGGATCCACTTTGGGCGTGGTCTACCAACAACCGGTTCACATGCTCTTGCTTGGCGGACGGGCGCCCCGCGCGTTTACCAACGCTGATAAGGTCGGCACCTTGCCGCGCATGCTCTAGGATCGGGCCAGACGACAGGTCATCGTACAAGACGACATCCGCAGCTTGCAGCCGCTTTAGCGCAGCAAGCGTCAATAAATCCGGATCGCCGGGGCCAGAAGAGACGAAAGAAACAAAGCCGGTCATGTCGCGCGCCCGATTAGGTGGAAATAAGTTCCCGTTGCAATGCCACCTTGCGCGTGGCGGCGCAAGGAGCCGGTTTCGGGGACGGTGGCACCATTTGCATCGTGTACCTCGGCCAAGGGGGCATCGGGTTGGTCTAGAATTGTGGAATAGTGAAACTCATGCCCGCGCAAGCCGCTGCCCGAAGCATGGCCGGGCATAGCATGTGCCAGTTTCGCAATCCGGTAGCCAAGATGCATTTTGCGCTTTTCGTAGGACGTAACAAGGCCCAGCAGCCCGGCCATTTCGTGCCGCACACCGTCTTTGTCAATGAGCGCAGCACCCATCGCCATGTATCCGCCGCACTCGCCATGCACTGGGCGGCTTTCGGCAAAGCGTTTGATTTTTTGTAGAAAAACCGAAGCACCTGCGATTTTTCCGGCGTGTAGCTCTGGGTATCCCCCCGGTAGCCAACAGCAATCGGCGCTGTCATCGGGGCCTTCGTTACCTAACGGAGAAAACGGCAGAATTGTCGCGCCAGCCTGTCGCCAGCCCTCAAGCAAATGCGGGTAAATGAATGAAAAGGCAGCGTCGCGCGCAAGGGCAATGCGCATGCCCGGCGGCGGCAAGCGTAGAGGTTCTGCTATTGTGACTTCTGTGGCTTTTGCCGCCAAAAGCAGTGCTGGAATATCGACATGTGCCGCCACAAAAGCAGCCGCCCGTTGCAAAATCGTCTCAAGAACAGGGTTTTCCTCAGCTTGGATCAACCCGAGGTGGCGCTCGGGCAAGGTGATTTCGGGATTGCGGGGCAGGGCGCCGAACACCCGGATGCCTGCAGCTTCCATCCCTGCACGGACCAACGCTTCGTGTCGGGGCGAGGCGATGCGGTTCAGAATAACACCCGCAAATGGCATCTCGGGCCGCAATTTGGCAAAGCCGAGCGCCACGGCCGCGGCCGATTGCGCCTGACCTGACACATCGATTACCAGCACCACAGGCCAGCCCATGAGCGTCGCCATATCCGCGCTTGCGCCACTGCCGGTTTCGCCCACAGTCGCTACGCCGTCAAACAGACCCATCGAGCCTTCGGCCAGGATCAGATCGGCCCCCGCCGCATGTGCCAACATATTGCCGAGCGTATCTTTGGGCATTGCCCAGCTATCAAGGTTGAACGAGGCGCGCCCCGATGCGGCGGTATGAAATGCGGGGTCGATATAATCCGGCCCGCTTTTGTAGGGTTGCACTGAAATACCTTGGGCGCGCAAGGCGGCCAGAAGCCCCAGCGTTACCGTGGTTTTTCCCGTGCCGGACGCGGGCGCAGATATCAGCAAGCCTCTGATCATAGAGCTGTATCGGGAAATCGCGGCTCGGTGCCGACGGGACGATAGCGGCGATCATAATCGCCGGCATAAAGGCGGCTTTCGTCAAAACTCTCGGCCCCGATCGCGTGTCCGACAAGAATAAGGGCAGTGCGCTCCATTTCCGCGCCAATCGCTGTTTCCAACGTCTCTAGCGTGGCTTTGACCACGCGCTGGTCGGGCCAGCTTGCACGCCACACCACCGCGACGGGGCAATCGGGCCCGTAATGCGGCGTCAGTTCTGCGATCACTCGGTCCAGCACATGCACCGACAAATGAATGGCAAGCGTGGCCCCGGTGGCGGCAAAGGCCGATAGGGTTTCGCCCGGCGGCATCGCACTGGCGCGGCCCGAGGTGCGGGTCAAAATCACCGATTGCGCCACGCCGGGCAGAGTAAGCTCGGCGCCCAGGGTCGCTGCGGCGGCGGCAAAGGATGGTACGCCGGGGGTCACATCATAAGGAATGCCAAGGCTGCGCAAACGGCGCAGTTGCTCGCCCATCGCCGACCAGACCGACAAATCGCCGGAATGCAGGCGGGCGACATCTTGGCCCACAGAATGGGCGCTAGAAATCTCGGCCATAATCTCATCCAGCGATAAGGATGCCGTGTTCACAATCCGCGCACCTTCGGGGCAATGGGCCAGCAGTGCCTGCGGTACCAGCGAACCTGCGTAAAGGCAGACAGGGCTGGCGGCGATCAGGTCACGCCCGCGCAAGGTGATCAGGTCGGCGGCACCGGGGCCTGCCCCGATGAAATGAACGGTCATGAGTTTTTCCTTTGTGCAAGGGCCATGGTCGCCGTGCCATCGGGCGCGGTGATGCGGCTTTGTATCAGTATAGACCCTGGTCCAGCGGCGGCCAAGGCCGCGGCCTCGGCGACCGAGGTTTTGCCATAGCGGGGCGGTTGGTGTGGCGCAGGGGTTCGGGCGCGGTCACTTGCCAGCGCATCCAGCGGTACGCACAGCAGCGGTTTGTTTATCTCATGGCTAAGAGCCAGAATTGCGGGGTGATCAGCCTTGTCGGCAACCACGGCCAGCGCATCAACTTGGGTTGCCCCCAACAGCCCGCGCAGGCTGGGCAACGTTACCGAGGCACGAAAGCCAAAACCTGCGATAATCATAGCACCACGCTCCACTGCACTACGGGGCGGGCGGGTTGCCAGCCGCGCATTTTGCCAAGAGGGGCCGCACTGGCCAGTTCAATCCGCAACAGGCTGCCGCCTTTTCGCGCGTGCCAGTCAGCCAGCAGCATTTCCGTTTCCAAGGTCACGCCGTTTATAACCAGCCGCGTACCTTGCGGTAGCAGGTCAAAAAGCGCCGCGACAAGTGCCTCATTTGCCCCGCCCCCTATGAACACCGCATCGGGCTGGGGTAAATTGTGCAGGCGGGTGGGTTCCACTTTTCCTTCAACCAGCGTCATCTGCTGCGCCAGTCCAAATCCCGCAATGTTGCTAGTGATATTGGCACAACGCTGTGGCTTTGCTTCCATTGCCACAGCGCGGCCGCCCGCAAGGCACCATTCGACCGAGATCGAGCCAGAACCCGCGCCGATATCCCACAGCAGCGCGCCTTTGCGCGGGGCAAGGGCCGCGATTGTCAGTGTACGGATCGGTTGTTTAGTGATTTGCCCGTCATGGGCAAAGCTGTCGTCGGGCAGGCCGGGCGAATTGGCGCGGCCCGCGTTTTGGGTGATGTGAAGGGCTACGGCGACAGGGGCCTGCACATCCGTCAGGTCAAACCCATCAGCGCGGGCATGGCGCAGCCGTTCTTGCGGCCCGCCAAGGCGTTCCATGACATGCATTTCGGTTTGCGCGGCGCCTTGGGCCACCAACCAAGCGGCCAGTTCGGCAGGTGCAGCCCCATCGCGCAATAGGCAGATCAGCTGTTGATCTTTGTGCAAATGCCCCGAAAGCTGCGCAAAAGGCGCAGCATGCAGGCCAAAACAGCGCGTATCCTCTAGCCGCCAGCCCAATTGGTTTGCGGCAAGCGCAAAGGTGGACGGGGCCGGAAAGCTGCGCCATTCATCGGGCGCCAGATGCGGCACAATCGACCCGCCGGCGCCAAACCATAACGGATCACCCGAGGCGAGGATAACCACCTTTTGCCCGCGCAGGGCCAGCACAGGATCAACTGAGAATGGCACTGGCCAAGCCTGCCCACGCGCCCCAACTTGCGCCAGTTCCAAATGGCGCGGGCCACCAAAGATCACCGCAGCCGCATCAAGCGCTTTGCGGGCAGTGCTTGACAAACCGCACAAGCCGTCTTCATTCAAGCCAATGACATGCAACCAAGGATCAGCCATGCGCATCCTCCTGCTGGGTGGAACGACCGAAGCCTCCAACCTTGCCGCAGCTTTGGCCGCGCGGGGCATGGATGCCGTCTTTTCCTATGCCGGGCGCACCGCGCAGCCCGTGGCGCAGCCCTTGCCGACGCGGGTGGGCGGGTTTGGAGGCGTTGCGGGGCTTTCGGCCTATATTCGGGCCCAAGGCATTACGCATATCATTGACGCCACTCACCCCTTTGCCGCGCAAATAAGCCGGAATGCTCTTGAGGCCAGCCATAACTGTGGCATTCCGCTTTTGGTACTGGAGCGTCAGCCGTGGGGTGCCATTCAGGGCGATGATTGGCAGCATGTGCCAGATATCGGGGGCGCTGTCGCAGCCTTGCCCGATGCGCCCGCCCGCGTTTTCCTTGCGATAGGCAAGCAGAACCTTGCGCCCTTTGCCGCCAAGCCCCAACATTTTTACCTGCTGCGTCTGGTGGATAGGCCCAGTGCCTTGCTCCTGGCCAATGCCACAGCGATCATTGCACGTGGTCCGTTTGATGTTGCGGGTGATAGCGCGCTGCTGCAAGCCAATGCCATCACCCATATTGTCGCCAAAAATGCCGGTGGCAGCGGGGCAGAGGCAAAGTTGGTTGCCGCCCGCGCGCTGGGCGTGACTGTGATCTTGATCGACCGGCCGGTTTTGCCGCCGCGTCATGTCGTGGGTTCGGTCACCGAGGTGCTGGCGTGGTTGGGTCATAGCGCGGAACGTGGCGTGTAAATATGTGGCCCGATGCGGCGGGTCTGTGAATTGCCGACCAGCACAACCGTGCGCATATCCGCCATTTCCGGCGTCGCCTCGGCCAATGTGACGGTGTTCAGCGCCTCATCCGGCGTGGAAACCGCGCGGGCAAAGATGATCATGCGCGACGGCTCGCAATGTTCGCGCAGCACTTCTAGCACGCGGGCGAATTGATGCGGGCGGCTGGCCGAGCGCGGGTTGTAAAATGCCATTGCAAAATCACCCTGTGCGGCTAGGGCGACCCGTTTTTCCACTGTGGCAAAGGGTTTTAGGTTGTCGCTCAGGTTGATCGCGCAGAAATCATGGCCCAATGGCGCGCCCGCACTCGCGGCCGCCGCCAGCATTGCTGTAATGCCGGGCAGAATACGAATATCGAGGTTAAGGTATTCAGGCCGCGCCTCTAACGCCTCAAAAATAGCCGAGGCCATAGCGAAAACCCCCGGATCGCCTGATGAGACAACGACCACGCGTCGGCCTTGCGCTGCCAATTGCAAGGCATGTTGGGCGCGGTCAATTTCCACACGGTTATCGGAGGGATGCAGGGTTAGCCCCTCACGCGGTGCCACGCGGGCCACATAAGGGATATAGCCGACAACATCAGTCGCCTGCGCCAAAGCTGCGGCAACCTGCGGTGTTACCAAATCTTCCGCACCGGGGCCAAGCCCTACGACCACCAGCCAACCTGAGTTTGAAGTGCTCATTCTGCAATCTCCGGCCTGCGCCCGTGGCCATGCACCAGCACGATGGCGAAATAGGGCGTGTCACTGTCATGCAAATCGGCCAGCTTCATCACCCGTTGTTTTGGCATGGTGCCGCGTTCCACCAGCCAAGCCTGATCCAGCCGCCCTGCCGTTTCCAGCGCGCGGCGTACTTTGGGCAGGTTGCGGCCGGTTTTCATAATTACCAGCGCATCGGCTTGGCCGATATGGTGCACCAGATCCTCTTCGGGCAGGGTGGCCATGACCACGCTCATCACATCATCGCCCCAAGTGATCGGCACGCCGGTCGCATTCCAGCAGCCGGTCATCCCCGTGATACCGGGAATCACGTCCATCTCGACCCGCCCCAATAGGCGGGTATAGAGGTGCATGAAGGAACCGTAAAAGAAGGGGTCACCTTCGCACAGCACCACCACCTCGCCGGGCATGGTGGCAAGGCGTTCGGCCCAGTCATCGTAAAAATGCGCCAAAAGGTCGTTATATTCCGGGCTGTTGAACGGAATTTCGGTGGTGACAGGGTATTCCATTGCCAATTCCACCGCGCCTTCGCGCAACATGCCTTCGACAATCTGGCGGGCTTGGCCGCGTTTACCGGCTTTGCGGAAATAGGCGATGGTTTCCCCACCCCGCACCGCGCGGTCCGATTTAACCGAGATTAGATCGGGGTCGCCCGGCCCAAGCCCTGCGCAGATGATACGGGCCATGGTTATTCCTTTCGGCTGGCAAGCGCGTTTACCGCGGCCACAGTGATGGCTGACCCGCCAAGCCGCCCTGAAACCACCAATGATGGGACAGGTGGTGCGGTGATCAGCGCCTCTTTGCTTTCGGCAGCACCCACGAACCCCACGGGGCAGCCGATAATCGCCGCAGGTCGCGGGCAGCTTGGGTCCTCTAGCATGTTCAGCAGGTGAAACAGTGCAGTAGGCGCGTTGCCAATCGCCACAACGGCGCCGGCGAGTTTGGGGCGCCACAGTTCCAGCGCCGCCGCTGAACGGGTGTTCGCCATTTCCGTCGCCAAGCCCGCCACCGCAGGGTCGCGCAGGGTGCAGATCACCTCATTGTCACGCGGCAGGCGGGTGCGGGTGATGCCTTCAGATACCATATGCGCATCGCAGAAAATCGGCGCACCGTCTTCCAGTGCCGCCCGTGCGGCAATCGCCATACCCTGCGAGAACTGGATGTATTGCTCCAACCCCACCATGCCCGCGGCGTGTATCATGCGCACCGCAACAATTTCTTCCTCGGGTGTGAAACGCGCCAGATCGGCCTCGGCGCGGATCATCGCAAAGGATTGCAGGTAGATGGCAGCGCCGTCGGTCTCATACTTATGGGGCATTGGGGTTCTCAAACAAAAGATCGGGGTTTGCGGCCAGATCGGCGGCAGGATGGGTGGTGCGGGGCGTAGCGGCTGCGGTGGCATTGTGCAACGGGGCAAAGCCAGTGACGGTGGCGACAAGGGTGTAATTAGCCGATGCGGGGTGTGCGCAGCCTTTGGAACATCCGGAAACATGCAGGGTTTTGCCAGCGGGCACATGGGGGGCCAAAGCCGTGGCCAGGGCGCGGGTGGGTGCCAATGCCTGCGGACACCCGGGCGCGCCGGTGCAAGCGACCACGCGCGTAAGTGGGTCATCGGGGCTGGTGATCAGACCAGCAAGGTCGGGCGGTGTTGCCAGATTTTCAACCAAAACCATCCGCCAAGGGGTTAGCCGCAGGTCGCCGAATTTGGCAAGATCAGCAAGGGTTTGCGCCTGCATTTGGCCAAAGGCAAAACCTATGAACATTCCTTTGGCGCAAGGCCCGATCTGCGGAGGCCACGGGTTTGCCGACCGCGCAGGGTGTGTTTGAAAGACTGCGGGCAGGCGCTTGTGGCGATCTTGGCTAGCAAGATCGGCAAAAACCGTCGCCATACGGCCACGCCCGTTCTGAATATGGCCCGTTTGGGTGAACCAATGGGCCAGTGCGATTGCAAGCGTGGCCGCCGCCTTGGCATTGCTTGCCAACGCGCCAGTTGCAAAGCCTTCTCCACGTACCAAAATACCGCCTTTGGCCGCCTCTATCCGAATATCGGCGGGGGCGCTTGCAAGCTGGTTGTCAGCTGACAGATCAATCGAAAAGCCAAATTTTCCAGGAAGTTGCGGCGCATTCTCGGCCGCAAGTTCTGCAGCTAAGGCCGTGTAAATCGCCAGCGTGTCATCAGTTTCGGTCCAGAACGGTGAAACCATGATGTTGCGGCGGGCTTCAATCTCGGCGGTTTCATCAAGGCAACCAATTTCGCGCAGACCCTTGATCAGTGCAGGGTGGTTGCCTTGCGTCACGCCACGGATTTGCAGGTTGGCGCGATTGGACAGGTCTAGCAGCCCGTTGCCATGACGTGCCGCCAGTTCGGCAATGGCAATCGCCTGCGCTGCGGTCAGCTTGCCACCACGTGGGCGCACCCGCACCACAAGGCCGTCGCCCGACATCATCGGCCGCAGGGCACCCGGGCACCAGCCTTGAATGATTGGGGCTTGGGCCATCGTCATCGCTGCGGCTCCAATGTCGCGGCGATAGAGTTGCGGCGTGTCAGCCACAAGCCTGCATCGCGCAAGGCCGCGAATTTCGCCTGCATTGCAACCAAGGCAGAAGGGTTTTCGCGCTCCAAAAAGGCCACTAGATCCTCGCGGCCCAAGGTTGCATCATGGTACAAATCAAACAGATGCGGCGGTACGGCGCGGGTTAGATGCGCGAAAGAGGCAAGGTGATCCAGCGTCGCCGCCACCTCGGCAGCACCGCGAAAACCGTGGTTCATCATGCTGTTGGCCCAATTCGGGTTGGCGGCACGGGCGCGGATAACGCGGGCGATTTCTTCGGCCAAAGTGCGGGCGCGGGGGCTGTCGGCGCGGGTGGCGTCCAGATGATAAAGCGCAGGTGCTTGCCCGCCAAGCGCTGCCACCGCTGCCGCAAACCCGCCTTCATGGGCGGCGTAATCGGATGCCACTAGCACATCAGTTTCGGCCAAATCCTGCACATGGGCAAAGCCGTCGGCGGCCAAAACACGGGCCTCTAGCGCGTCCCGCGCATGATGCGCCGTACCTTGGGCATTGATCGCCCATTCAGACCCTTTTAGCCACGCTTCGCCAGCCGCCGCACGGCCTGCGTCGGAATAATCCTCAAGAGCGTCGGTCATGCCCATACCATACAGCCCCGGTTTGGGGCCGAAAACGCGGGGGCTGCGCTGGGTGTAGGGGTTGTCCTCGGGGGCCTCATCGCGCTGTGAAAGTGCCTCGGCTGCGGATTCGAACAGCTGTGCAAGGCCGGGGAAGATGTCGCGAAACAGACCAGACACCCGCAAGGTTACGTCAATGCGCGGGCGGCGCAGCAGGGCCAATGGTGTGATTTCATAACCCGAGACGCGTTCAGACCCGTCGTCCCAGCGCGGGGCAACACCTGCCAGATGCATCGCCATGGCAAATTCTTCGCCACTGGTCCGCATAGATGCCGAGCCCCACAGATCAATCACCAACCCCCGCGGCCAATCGCCGTGGTCTTGCAAATGGCGGCGCAGCAGTTCCTCGGCCAGCTTCACGCCTTGGGCATGGGCCGAACGCGACGGCACCGCACGCGGGTCAACCGAAAACAGATTGCGCCCCGTCGGCAACACATCGGTGCGGCCACGATAGGGCGACCCTGACGGACCAGCGGCCACGCGGCGGCCGGACAGAGCGGTCAGCAGACCCTCCATCTCGCCATTGGGGCCAAAGATATGCAGCCCTTCGCCGTATTGGCTTTCTTTGATATCACAGACAAAGCGGTCAATCCGCGTGATCGCCTCGGCGGGTGAGGCATCGGGGGCAAGGCCCAGATCAGCCTCGACCCCTGCGGCCTGCGCCTCGGCCCGCACATCGGCAATCAGGCGGGTGCGGCGCGCGGGGTCCAAACCATCGGCGGTGGAATATTCATCCAGCAGCCGTTCCAGCCGTGTCATATTGGCAGGCGTTTCCGATAGCGCCAAAGGCGGCGGCATATGGCCCAGCGTGACCGCGCCGATGCGGCGCTTGGCCTGCGCGGCCTCACCCGGGTCATTGACGATAAAGGGATAGATGACGGGCAGGGGGCCGGTTAATGCGTCAGGCCAGCAGGTGGCCGACAGGGCCACCGATTTGCCCGGCAGCCATTCCAACGTACCATGCGCGCCAACATGCACCAGCGCGTGCAGTCCTTGGGCGCGCAGCCAGAGGTAAAACGCCACATATCCATGGCGCGGCGTGCGAGACAGGTCGTGGTAATCATCGTCGCGGCTTGCAACCTCGCCGCGTTCGGGTTGCAGCGCGATCAGGGTTGAGCCTCGACGTAGGGCGCTGAAATGGAAGGCGCCATCGCGATAGCAGTGGTCGGATGTAACATCTCCCCAAGCAGCGGCCAGATCATCTTGCAAAGCTTGTGGCAAGGTTTTCAGCGCGGTTTTATAAGCGTCAAGCGACCACGATAGCGTGTGATGTGTAAGTTCCAAGCCAAGGGATTCACCCGCTGCAGCGTCATAACCCGCCGCTTGAAGACTGGCCAATATCGCCTCGGTTGACGCGAGTGCATCAAGGCCAACGGCATGGGCCAGCTGATAAGTTTTGCCCGGATAAGTGGACAGCACCAGCGCCAAACGGCGGTCGGGCGCGGGCGTTTGTGCCAACTGGTGCCAAGCGGCGACTTTCTCGACAATAGCGTCGACCAACCCCGCATCCGCGCGGTGGGTAAAGCGCGAATATTGCAGGTCAGGGTCGCGCGGGGTGGGGGATTTAAAGCTGACGGCGCCTGCGAAAATGCGGCCATCCACCTCGGGCAGCACCACATGCATTGCCAGATCGGCGGGCGACAACCCACGATCGGCCGCCGCCCATTCGCGCCGCCGCGCCGTAGACAGCCCGACCTGAAACACAGGGCAACCGGCGGCGTCAAGGGGCGAGGTGCCATCGGCCCCTTTGGCCGAAAAGGCGGTGGCATTGATCACGGCGACAGGGGCAAGCGTAACCAGAGATTGGCGCACCCAAGCTGCAGAAACAGGGGCTTTCAGTGAATTGGCAAACAGGCCGATCGCGTTGAAACCGCGCCTGCGCAGGCGGGTGATCAGCGCATCCACAGGGTCGGTATCGGCCGAAGTCAGATAACTGCGATAGAATGTAACGACGACGGTTGGGCCACCGCCCACAGGCCCTGCTACCACGCCCATATCTGGGTCATACCAGCCACATTCGGGCATGGATTTATCACCCGCGACGGGCCCGGCATAAAGCCCCGCCGCAAGGGCAAGTTGTGCCAATGCCGCTTGGGCTGCCACTGCACCGCCTGCTTCGCATAGCGCAGACAGCCGGCGCAGGGTAGACAGGGGCAGGGTGGACAGTGCATCTAACCGATCATCTGGTCGGCCATCGGCAGGCACAACCGCCAGCGCAATACCTTGGCGGCGGCACAGATCCTGCACCTGCGCCAAGCCGTAGGGCCAATAGCTTTCGCCGCCGATCAGGCGGATCAGAATGCCCTTGGCCCCTGCCAGCGTATTTTCGACATAGGTATCAACCGACAGCGGATGCCGCAGCGCCACCAGATTGGCCAAACGGGTCGAGGGCAGCTTGCCCTTACCGCGATGCCAGCCTGCCGCGAAAGCCCCAAGGTCGCTATCAGAAAACGACAGCACCACCAAATCGGCAGGGCTTTGCCCCACGTCAAACGGCGCGTCCGTTTCCTCTAGCCCGTGGCTTTCGCGAAAGACGACATGCATGGCCTAGCCCACCAGAACGGCGCGGATGGCGGCCTCATCTACATGGTCATGCTCGGCAATCACCACAAGGCGGGTTTGGCGCGTTGTGTCGCCCCAAGGCCGGTCGTATTGCGCGCGGATGCGTTCGCCCACGGCTTGCACCAGCATCCGCATCGGTTTGCCCGTCACGGCGACATAACCTTTGACGCGCAGGATATGCTGTTCGCGGGCAAGGCGGATAATCGCAGCTTGCAGCGCCTCGGGGTCGGCCACTTCGGGCAGGTCGATCACCACGGATTCGAAATCGTCATGCTCGTGGTCGTCATGGCCGTCGTGGTGGCTGGGGCGGGCGTCGATGTCATCTTCGGCGGCTGCGTTCAGGCCAAGGATCACGCGCGGATCAATGATGCCATCGGTCATCGCGATCATCGGCAACTCGCGCGGGGTTTCCGCCGCAATCACGGCACGGGCAGCGGCCAGACCAGCCTCACCCGCCAGGTCAGCCTTGGACAGCAGGATGATGTCGGCGCAGGAGATCTGATCCTCAAACACCTCGGACAAAGGGGTTTCATGGTCAATGCTGTCATCAGCCGCGCGCTGGGCATCCACCGCCGCCACATCGGGGGCAAAGCGGCCAGCGGCCACAGCCTCGGCATCGGCCAGCGCGATCACACCATCAACAGTGATTTTCGACCGGATTGCAGGCCAGTCAAACGCCTTGAGCAGCGGTTTAGGCAGCGCCAAGCCCGAGGTCTCAATAAGAATATGGTCAGGGCGTTGCGGCAGCGCCATCAGCGCCTCAATCGTCGGGATGAAATCATCGGCCACGGTGCAGCAGATGCAACCATTTGCCAGCTCGACAATATTTTCGGCGGGGCAGTTATCATCGGCGCAGGATTTCAGAATATCGCCATCGACGCCCACGGTGCCAAATTCATTGACCAACACCGCCAGCCGCTTGCCCTGCGGGTTCATCATCAAATGCCGGATCAGCGTGGTTTTGCCCGAGCCGAGGAAACCGGTGATCACGGTAACGGGGATTTTGGATAGATCAGACATTTGGGGTTTCCTTGGTCAAGGTAAGTGGAGGAATGCGGGCGATACAATTCTTGCGAAAGTGTTGCGATCTTTCGCGCCATGGCACCAGCCCATCTGCGGCAGCTTGATAGCGGGCAGCGCCATCGCGCAGGGTTTCGACATCAGTTTCGGGGTTCAGGTTACCGTAAACATAGGACCAACGGTCACCACCCCGCAGCGCAACCGTGCAACCGCGTGTGCAGTTGGACAGGCATTCGACGGCATGCACCTTAACGCCCGAAGGAATCTCGCCCGCCATCAAGGCCGCATAAAGCAGTGCGCCGGGACGAGTATCATCATCCGTTGGGTCAGTTACGACGCTGGATTTGCAGGTCACGCAGATCAGTAATTCGGCATCTGGCAAGGTGGCATCTGGTTGGTCTGGCATCTCATCGGTCCTTTTTGGCAACAGGGACCGGGGTAAATGGCGGGCGCATAGTAATGCCCGACACCGGGGCACCCCGCCCGGAAACGTCTTGTCTTATGGCTGGCAGGTCTCCCGGCTTGCGGATGTCAGGGGGTACCCAAATCGGGTTGGCCCTGTCGGCTGCCCCGCCTTCCCGTACCTCGCGGCCAGTGGCTTTGGGCGACCTCTCCGGTCACGGTCGCGGGGGCGGCTGTGTTTGGGGCGGATCGCCTTGGCACATTCCCTTTTCACCCGAATGTTTCGGGCACCAGCATGGCACGTTTGGCGTATGTAACAGGGCGGAGTCAAGCGCCCCCGTAATCCAACCCTGCCGCAATTGTCGCGGCAAGTGCCGTGGGTTCGGGTTGTAGTGGGCGGCAACTGGTGCCAATGATACGCCAAACCGACCGAAAAGGACCTGATGCCATGCCCGAATCCGCAAATGAAAAACCGCCTGTAGATAACGCCCGCCACGCCAGTAAAATGGCCAAGAAAAAAGCCGCCCGCGATAAGATCATGGCGACCAAAGAAGGCGATAAGGGCCTTGTGATTGTGCATACGGGGGCGGGTAAAGGCAAATCCTCATCCGGTTTCGGGATGATCCTGCGCTGCATCGCGCATGAGATGCCTTGCGCGGTGGTGCAGTTTATCAAAGGCGCGTGGGACACTGGCGAGCGGCGTTTGATCGAGGCGAATTTTTCCGAACTTTGCCAGTTTTACGCGATGGGCGAAGGGTTTACATGGGAAACCCAAGACCGCGAGCGCGACGTGGCCGCCGCCCAAGCTGGTTGGGCCAAGGCAAAGGAGCTGATCCTTGACCCCGAGATCCAGTTTGTTTTGCTGGATGAAATCAACATCGCCCTACGCTATGACTACTTGGATATCGCCGAAGTCGTGGCCTTTTTGCGCGATCATAAGCCGCCGATGACCCATGTGGTTCTGACAGGCCGCAATGCGAAAGAGGAATTGATCGAACTGGCCGATCTGGTGACAGAAATGACCTTGATCAAGCATCCGTTCCGCTCGGGGATCAAGGCGCAAAAGGGTGTGGAGTTTTAGGTGAAAAAACGGATGCTTACCGAAATGGGGATGGGGACATCCCTGCGCCGTCAGGATTATACCGAGGCGGCGGTGCGGGCGGTCAAAGACGCGCTGTGGCATAATTCGATCAACTTGGCCGAGCTTTTCGGCCGCGATAAATCGGATATGTTGATTGATCTGGAAATTGGCGTCCAGCAGCCCGACCGCGTGGACACGGATGCACTGGCGGGCGTGTTCCCGTACGGGCAGGTTTCGGTGCGCGTCGTTCACGGCGGGCTCGATGTGCCGCGCGCTGATGGCGGCCTGCCCACGGTCATCGCCAATGCTGCCATTTCCGTTTCATTCGAGGTTTAGATGCAGCGCTTTATTATTGAAATGGGCATGGGTAACGACCAATACGGCCAAGATTACACCAAAGCCGCCGCCCGCGCGATCGAGGATGCGATCCGCCATTCCTCTATTCCGATGTTCGATGCGATGGGTCTTGCGCATTCGGACATGGAGGTGCGGGTGACGATTGGCGTGCAAAACCCTGAAGTAGTTGATTGTGCGGCGCTGGCAAAGAACCTGCCGCGCGGGCGGGCGGTTGTGACCGCGACCCACGGCGGTTTGAACGTCACCAACCCCGATAATGGCAATGTGCTGGTGATCGCCACGGCGGCGGTTGAGGCGTTTTTGCCAAAACAGGTCTGACTTATGCCTGCGCTGATGATCCAAGGGGCTGGCTCGAACGTCGGGAAATCCTTGCTGGTGGCGGGCTTGTGCCGTGCGGCGAAACTGCGCGGCCTGTCGGTGCGCCCGTTCAAGCCGCAAAATATGTCGAACAACGCCGCCGTCACCGCCGATGGTGGCGAAATCGGCCGCGCACAGGCGTTGCAGGCGATGGCCTGCGGGGTGGACCCGATGGTTGATATGAACCCGGTCTTGCTGAAACCGGAATCCGAGGTCGGTTCGCAGGTAATTGTACAAGGCAGGCGGGTAGCCACGGTTAAGGCGCGCGAATACTCGGCCCTGAAACCCAGCCTGATGGCGCCCGTGCTCGACAGTTTTAACCGCCTGAAATCGCAATGTGATCTGGTGATCGTCGAAGGTGCAGGCAGCCCAGCCGAGGTGAACCTGCGCAGCGGTGACATTGCCAATATGGGCTTTGCGGCAGCGGCTGGCGTTCCGGTGGTGCTGGTGGGGGATATTGACCGTGGCGGCGTGATTGCGCAGATGATCGGTACCCAAGCCGTGCTGGCCCCCGCCGATAATGCCTTGATCGCAGGGTTTCTGATCAACAAATTTCGCGGTGATGTGTCATTGTTTGATGATGGTTACAAACTGATTGCCGATCGCACCACATGGCCCGGTTTTGGCGTGGTGCCGTTTTTCGCAGATGCCAGCCGCTTGCCGGCCGAGGATGCGCTTGACCTGCCGTGCGGCGGTGGCACGGGCAGCTATAAAATCGCCTGCCTTGCCCTGTCGCGCATCGCCAATTTCGACGATCTCGACCCGCTGGCGCAGGAACCGGGCGTGTCCCTACGCATGATCCGCGCGGGCGAGGTGGTGCCGGGGGATACCGATCTGATCATCATTCCGGGGTCCAAATCCACGCGTGGCGATTTGGCCTATCTGCGCGCCCAGGGCTGGGATGTCGATATTGCGGGCCATGTGCGGCGCGGGGGGGCGGTGCTGGGCATTTGCGGCGGGTATCAGATGCTTGGCGAATGGGTGCGCGATCCGCATGGAATCGAAGGCGTGGCCGGCGACACAATGGGCCTTGGCCTTTTGGATATTGAAACAGTGATGAGCCCCGACAAAACCCTGACCCGCGTTTCCGCCACGCATGTTGAAACCGGCTGCCCCATTTCAGGCTATGAAATCCACATTGGCCGCAGCGAGGGCCCCGCGCGCGCACGGCCATTTGCGACAGTGAATGGCACGCCTGAAGGTGCGGTCTCAAACGACGGTCGTATCATGGGCAGCTATTTGCACGGCCTCTTTGTTGATGACAGCTTTCGTGCAGCGTTTCTGGCGGCGCGGGGGGCAGCGGCATCAACCATGTCTTACAGCGCTGCTGTTGAGCAAACTCTGGATGCTTTGGCCACCCATTTAGAGCGGTATATCGATGTGTCGGGCCTTTTGGCTTTGGCGAAATAGATTTCTCGTAACAGTCGTTGCGCAAAATATGCGCAATACAGCTGCGGGTGCCTGTTTGTGTAGCAGTTTGGCCGGATGCTGTGGATGATGGCAAAACATTTTCTGCTTGCTTGTAGCGAATCGCATTCTTGCTTTACCATCTGGTCAAACATCAAAAACAAACAGGGATAGGACAAAACATGCACAAGATGATGTATTCCACGTCACGCCGTAGCCTTCTTATAGGGGCAGGGGCCGCGCTTGGTGCAGGGCTGCTGCCCCGCATTGCCAGCGCACAAACGCCGATCAAAGTCGCAGGCATCTATACGGTGCCGGTTGAACAGCAATGGGTCAGCCGCATCCATGTCGCGGCCGAGGCGGCCAAAGCGGCGGGACAGGTGGATTACACCTACACCGAAAACACCTCGAACACCGATTACCCGCGCGTCATGCGTGAATATGCTGAAAGCGGCGTGCAACTGATCGTGGGCGAGATTTTCGGCGTTGAGCAAGAGGCCCGCGAAGTGGCCGCCGAATACCCTGATGTGGCGTTCCTTATGGGCTCCAGCTTTATGCCCGATGAGGCGCTGCCAAACCTTGC
This sequence comes from Pseudorhodobacter wandonensis, assembly GCF_001202035.1. Classification (GTDB taxonomy): domain Bacteria; phylum Pseudomonadota; class Alphaproteobacteria; order Rhodobacterales; family Rhodobacteraceae; genus Pseudorhodobacter; species Pseudorhodobacter wandonensis. The sequence continues at coordinate 35,296 of NZ_LGHT01000045.1, forward strand.
GGTGTTTGACAACTATATTCAGGATGCCAGCTATCTGTCGGGCATCATTGCGGGGGCGATGACCAAAGGCAATATCGGCATGGTAGGCGGCTTTCCGATCCCCGAGGTGAACCGCCTGATGCACGCCTTTATGGCCGGCGCCAAAGAATCCAACCCCGAGATCAAGTTTCAGATCAGCTTTATCGGCTCGTGGTTTGATCCGCCAAAGGCCAAAGAAACTGCCTTTGCGATGATCGAAAACGGCGCGGATATGCTTTATGCCGAGCGCTTTGGCGTGTCGGATGCGGCGATGGAAAAGGGCGTTCTGGCAATCGGCAACGTGATTGATACGCAGGCCGATTACCCCGAAACCGTCGTCGCCTCGGCGCTGTGGCAATTTGAGCCGACTTTTAACGCAGCCGTTGCCGCCGTGCAGGCAGGCAGCTTTAAAGCGGCTAATTATGGCACCTATTCCTTGATGAAAGAGGGTGGTTGTTCGCTGGCCCCGCTGGGCACATTTGAGGGCAAAGTACCCGAGGCCGCGCTGGCGCTCGTGGCTGAAAAAGAGGCCGCGATCAAATCAGGTGCCTTTACGGTTGAGGTTAACGACGAAGAGCCGAAATCCTCGTGACATCAATATCTTCGGGGGCGCAGGACATTGTTCTGCGCCTTGATCGCATCACGAAACGTTTCGGCGCGTTAACCGCGAATGACGCGATTTCTTTGGATTTGCGTCGTGGTGAAGTCATAGCCCTGTTGGGTGAAAACGGCGCGGGCAAGACCACGTTGATGAACATTCTGTTTGGCCAATATACGGCCGATGAAGGTAGCGTGCAGGTGTTTGGCAAGCCCTTGCCACCCGGCAACCCCCGCGCCGCATTGGCGGCTGGCTTGGGCATGGTGCATCAGCATTTCACGCTGGCCGATAACTTAACCGTGCTGGAAAACATCCAGCTTGGCACGGTGCCGCTGTGGCGGTTTAGCTTGAAAGGAACCGCTGCGCGGGCCAAACTGGCGCGGCTTATGAATGATTTTGGCCTAAGGGTTGATCCTGACGCTTTGGTGGGCAGCCTGACTGTGGGCGAAAGACAGCGGGTTGAAATCCTTAAGGCATTGTACCGCGATGCTCGGATCCTAATTCTGGACGAACCGACCGCAGTGCTGACGCCACAAGAAAGCGAGGCGCTGTTTGATACCTTGCGGCGGGCAGTAAAAGCCGGCCTGTCTGTCATCTTTATTTCACATAAATTGCATGAAGTTACGGCCTTGTCCTCGCGTGTTTTGGTGTTGCGGCACGGGCGATTGGTTGGCGAGGTTGCCACCCGTGATACCGACCGCCACGCGCTTGCCGAATTGATGGTCGGGGCCGAGGTTACGCTGCCAAGTGTTGCGCCTGGTTTGCCCGGCCCTGCGCTTTTAACCTTGCGCGACGTGACTACTCGCAGCATGGGCGCGGCCCCTGGCCTAAAATCCGTGTCGCTTGCGTTGCGGGCAGGGCAGATTACCGGCCTTGCAGGCGTTTCGGGGAATGGGCAATCTGCGCTGTCTGACCTGATTTCGGGGCTTTTGACACCCGAAACCGGTGCGCTAGAGTTGGATTTTGCCGCAGCCGCTTGGTCGCCCCGCGCGGCTGTGGCGGCAGGCATCGCGCGCATCCCCGAGGATCGGCATAAAACCGGCACAATCGCAGATTTTTCTTTGACTGAAAACGCCATTCTGGAAACCTATGCGCAGGCCCCGTTCAGCCGCAACGGCCTGATGAACTGGCGCGCGGCCGAAGACCACACCCGCAAGCTGATCGATACCTATGACGTGCGCTGCCCCGGTCCGTCAGGCCCGATCCGCCAGCTTTCTGGCGGCAATATGCAAAAGCTGATTTTGGGGCGGGTGCTAGAGTTGGGGCCAAAGATTGTTCTGGCAAACCAGCCAGTGCGCGGGTTGGATATAGGGGCGATCACCTATGTTCACGGACGGCTGTTGGCGGCACGCGATGCAGGTGCGGCGGTGTTGTTGATATCAGAAGATCTGGATGAAATCATGGGATTGTCAGATGTTATTCATGTGATGTCCGAGGGGCGCTTGTCGCCGGAATTCAGACGTGGCGCCCTTACAGCGGCCGAACTGGGGCTATGGATGGCGGGGCAAGGATTTTCAGATGCGGCTTGAACCAATCGCGAACCCTAGCCTTGCCCGCAGCCTCGGTTTTCCGGCGCTGGCGATTTGTGTGACTGTGCTGGTTGCCTCTGGTTTGGCGGCCATTGCGGGCGGCAACCCCTTGCAAACCTTGGGGCTGATTGTTCAGGGGGCCGCGGGGTCAAAATTCGCACTGCTAGAAACGCTGAACCGTGCGACTCCGCTTATCTTCACGGGTTTAGCAATTGCTGTCGCGTTCCGGGCAAAGCTGTGGAACATCGGCGCCGAGGCGCAGCTTTATGGGGGCGCGATTGTAACGGTTATTCTGGGGACTTCGGCGCTATCAAACTTTGGCGGGGCGGCGCTGCCATTGATTGCTTTGGGCGCCATGTTGGCTGGTGCTGTGGTCCTGCTGGTACCTGTTATGCTTAAAACCCGTTATGGTGTGGACGAGGTGGTGACTACGCTTTTGTTAAATTTTATCATGCTGTTACTGGTATCTTACCTGCTCGAAGGCCCGATGAAAGACCCGATGGGTATGGGCTGGCCCAAATCGGCTCCGCTGGATAAGGATCTGCGCTTACCGCGGATTGTGGCGGGGCTGCGCCTGCATTGGGGGTTCGGATTGGCCCTGATTTCAGCGGCCTTAATCTGGTTTTTGCAAACCCGCACCACACTGGGTTATGAGATGCGGGCCGTGGGGTTTAACCCACAGGCGGCGCGGTTTGCGGGAATTCCGCTGAACCGGGTTTTGGTGAAAACCGCCTTGCTTTCCGGCGGTTTGGCGGCACTTGCAGGGTTTTCCGAGGTGGCTGGGCTAAAGGGGCACCTGAGCCTCGATCTGTCGCCGGGGTTTGGCTATACGGGGATTATTGTCGCGATGTTGGCACTGCTTCATCCGTTAGGCGTTGTTATTTCAGCGATTTTTGTTGCGGGTATTTTCGTGGGGGCCGATAGCATGAGCCGTGCGGCGCAAGTGCCGACATATATCGCCGATATGCTGCTGGCGACGGCACTGCTGCTGATGGTCTTGGCGATTGGCCTGACCAAGTATCGCATGGTGCGGGGATGAACGCGCTGTTTGACATTCTGCTGACTGCCAGCTTTTGGGCCGCTGCAGTGAGGATTGCCTCGCCCCTGATCTTTGCCACGATGGGAGAGTTGATTTGCGAACGGGCAGGCGTGCTGAACCTTGGGATCGAAGGGATCATGGTCATTGGCGCGTTTTCGGGTTGGATGGCGGTGTATCTGGGGATGGGCCTTTGGGGCGGTGTTTTCGTCGCGATGCTGGCGGGGATGCTGTTTGGCCTGCTGCACGCCACGCTGACAGTACCCTTTGGCCTTAGCCAGCATGTGGTTGGGCTTGGCATTACGCTTTTGGCGACATCGACCAGTTATTTCGCCTATCGGCTAATCTTGCCCGAGGTGACAAGCCCACCAAAAATCGAACCTTTTCAGGCTGTGGAGGTTCCCTATCTTGTTGATATTCCATTGCTTGGCCCAGCACTATTTGCACAAACCGCACTTACATATGCGGCATTCGCCGTGGTGGCCCTGACCGTGCTTATCCTGTATCGCACACCGCTTGGCCTTGCCATTCGTGCGGCCGGCGAAAGCCCGAACGCAGTGGCGGCCCAAGGGCTTTCGGTTACGCGCTTGCGGATGGGGGCGGTTATTGTGGGCTCGGGGCTGATGGCCGTTGGCGGGGCATTCCTGACGCTCTCGGCGTTTTCCAGCTTTTTCTTTGAGATGGTTAACGGGCGCGGCTGGATTTGCATTGCGTTGGTCGTTTTCGGGGCTTGGCGGCCCGGCAAGGCGCTGCTGGGGGCGCTGCTGTTTGCTGGCTTTGACGCGCTGCAAATTCGTTTGCAACAAACACCTATCGGGCAGGCGGTACCTTATCAGGTGTTTCTGATGGCACCTTATTTCCTGTCTATCCTCGCGCTGATCTTGATGTCACGCCGCGCCCAAGTGCCCTCGGCGCTAATGGTGCCATTCAACAAAGGAGAGCGTTGATGTTCGATCTGCTGATCAAAGGCGGCACATTGCCCGATGGCACCCGCAGTGATATTGGCATTTCCGGTGACCGTATTGCGGCGATGGGAAATTTACCCGATGCTGCTAGGCAAATTATTGATGCAACAGGTGATTTGGTTAGCCCACCCTTTGTAGACCCGCATTTTCACATGGATGCCACGCTATCGTATGGCACGCCGCGTCTGAACGCTTCGGGTACCTTGCTGGAAGGCATCAACCTGTGGGGCGAACTGCGCGATATTGCCACTGTAGATGAAATGATTTCCCGCGCAGTAGACTACTGCGACTGGGCGGTTTCCATGGGTCTTTTGGCCATTCGCAGCCATGTCGATACCACGCCAGACCATTTGCGCGGGGTTGAGGCGATGTTAGAGGTCAAGCGCCGCGTCGCGCCCTACCTTGATCTACAGCTGGTGGCCTTTCCGCAAGACGGGCTGTATCGCACGAAAACCGGACGCGAAAACCTGATCCGGGCCTTGGAAATGGGCGTCGATGTGGTGGGCGGGATTCCGCATTTTGAACGAACAATGGCAGAGGGAGCGGCCTCGGTAACGGACCTTGCGCAAATTGCGGCAGACCGTGGTCTGATGCTGGATTTGCATTGTGATGAAACCGACGACCCTATGTCGCGCCATGTGGAAACTTTGGCCTATGAGGTGCAGCGGTTGGACCTTGGCAGCAGGGCGGCGGGCAGTCACCTGACCTCGATGCATTCGATGGACAATTATTATGTGTCGAAGTTACTGCCCTTGATTGCCGAAAGCGGTTTGTGTGCCATTCCTAACCCATTGATAAATATTACATTGCAGGGGCGGCACGATACGTTTCCGAAACGGCGCGGCCTGACGCGGGTAAAAGAAATGCAGGCGCATGGTATCACTGTGGGTTGGGGGCAGGATTGCGTTTTGGATCCTTGGTACTGCCTTGGCACAGCCGATATGCTGGATGTGGCGTTCATGGGCTTGCATGTTGCGCAGATGACTTCACCTGACGAGATGGCGCGTTGTTTCGATATGGTAACTACGCAAAACGCAACCATTATGAACCTGCAGGACTACGGTTTGCGGGTTGGCGCACAAGCTAGCCTTGTCGTGCTGGATGCTGGTGGGCCGGTTGAGGCGCTGCGCCTGCGGCCAGACAGGCTTGCCGTTGTGTCAAAAGGTAAGTTGGTTGCCAAACGGCAGCGCAATGATGCCAACCTTGCGCTGCCGGGGCGGCCTGCATCGATCAATCGCCGCCACGTTACGGGTAGGGCCCATCCACAGCCCTAAAGCTGGGCTTTGATCCTGCTTTGCAATATCTGCATTCCTTCGTCCTGCGCCAGTTGACTGGCACGGTGCAGCATTTCGCTGCGCAGATTTCTATTGCGGGTCAAAAGTGCCTCGCAAGTCAACACGCGTGCCTCAAGAAGGCCGGTGCCATCACCGTGATAGTTTGCGCGAAAATAAGCGAGGTCTGCCGCCGCCAGTTTGCGCGCCTTAAAGCGAATGGCGATCACTGTCGCAATGTCTTTCAGCCCCGGCTGTGGTGGGGGCTGTACGCTGCGGTCTGGCAAATCCGGTGCAGGCACCGGTTCTTTCATCAAACCCGCAATTTTCAGCAGTACTTCAGCGCGTACCAGATGGAAGTAGCGGCTGAACACAACATTCCCATCAATGCGGGTGCGTTCGATAACTGCGCAAAGCCGGGTCCAGCCGATCCTTATCATTCCAAGTCGCAAATGGTAGATTGCATCGATCAGCTCATTCCCTTGAATGATGTTATAATCGAGATATTTGCGCGACAGCTCCAGCATTTCATCCAGCGTTGCACGGGCCTTTTGGGGGGTGCTGCCCAACACGACATTTGCCGCCCAAACAGACTTCAGTACATGTGCATCCGCAGTTCCAGCCAGACTCAGCGGCATAGCGGCTTCGGTCAGTTGAACTGCGGCCTCATTTTCTTCGGCAATTTGATGCAACAGACTTAGGGACCAGGCTGCAAAACTTTGGCCGCGTTTATCGTTTTCAGAGATCGCAAAATCCTGCAGTGCAAGGCTGCGTTCGCGTGCCGCATTCATTTTCCCATGGGACCGGTATTTTGCAGCCTGCAAATAAATGAGCTGCATTTTCAAGCGCGTTTCGCCAAGCCTCTCGGCAATATGCAAACTGTCGTTGGACAGCTGCATATAGGCCTCGAGCGAGACGGCGTTGGTTTCATCATAGGCCCGTAGCAAAGGCAGATGCAGCCATGCGGCCGACATTTCGTCGCCACGCCGTCGGGCCTGATCGATCCCATTCAGTGCCAGCTCGATCGCCTGTTGGTAGTGGCGCGTATGGGCCAAGGCTGTGGCGTAATGTGAGACCGTAATTTCAATTGCACGCGCATTTCCTCCGGCCCGCAGTTTAGGCAAGAATTCGCGCCCCACTTCGATAGCGCGGGCAAAATCGCCCTTGAGCGTCATGGCCTCTCCCCAAATCATAACCATTTGGTCTATCTTGGCCTGATCAATAACTTCAGGGTTTTCGCGTAGCATGTCGCGGACCAGCAGTAATAGGCGGTCGACTTCGCTCAGATCATAAACTTGCAATGCTTTGCGGGCAGATCGGATTAAGTAAGGGGCGGCGCGCGTAGGGGTTTGGGCCGTATGAAAGTGAAAGGCCAAGGTTTCCGAAACTTCGTCAAGCCGCGCCAAATTAAGGTGCTCGATCATCGTGCCAACGGTGTGGTGCATCAGGCGGCGATCATCTTCAAGCAGGCTGCTGTAAATTGCATCTCGAAGCAGCGCGTGACGAAAGCGCCAACAGTCTTTTTTGCCCAGTGGCGCGACCTCGATCAAACCGCGATCTGCCGCTTCGGCCAGATGCTGGGAAATATCTTGCCCAAGCTGAACGGTTTTCAACACGAGCGCGCTGAACTGACGGCCTTGCACAGCGGCAAAACGGAGCGTTCGGCGCATCGGTGCGGGCAGGGCATCGACGCGAGACATGACAAGATGTTGAAGGTTTCCGCTTGCCAAGCCGATGTCTGCATTGCCCAGAATCGTCAACCCATCCTTGCCATCCCCTATCGCATCGGTTGCGCCAAGATAGCGCAGGATTTCTTCGATAAACAAAGGGTTACCCTCTGATTTTTCATAGAGGGTCTGCACCAATCCGGCCGACAGCTTTGCGTTGCGCAATCTGCGGGATGCCAATGCTTTTGTCTCTTTTAAGGTCAGGCTTTCCAGATGTAGCGTGGTGACCTTTTCGTGCTTTGCCCAATGGTGCGTGCCTTCTGGTCGGCTGGTCAGCAATATGGGGCGGGCAGTGATGTTGGCTTGGAAATCGGAGTCCCGCAGCAAGTCATCAAGCAGGTTTCGGCTGGAGCCGTCGATCCAATGTACATCTTCGATTACCAAAAGGCAGGGTTGGGTTTCGTAAAGACGCGCCAGTGCCTGTTTGAGGCACAAGCGCAGTGCAAGGGCCTGGTTGGTCGGGGTACTGGAAATATCGACATCTTTGCCCGGCGACAGAACATGTTGCAAAGGTCCAAGATCTATATCTTGTCCCAGCACTTGCTGCAGGCCTGCCAACACAGCATTTTGGCCCTCAGTTGGATCAACCTGGCTCGCAGCGACAATAATATCCGCAAACGGTTGAAACAGCACTTTGGAACCGGCGCGGCATTGGCCCTGAAAAATGCGTCGTTCACCTTGCAGGGAAAACCGCAGGTCGTGCAGCAAGCGTGACTTTCCGATACCCGGGGGCCCCTCGATCAGGCCCAAGTTCCAACCAACAGGCGCGGTCTGCGATAGGTTGTGCAGCGCGCTAAGTTGGTCTCTGCGCCCAACCATATCGACCAGACCGCGCCTGATCCGCCCTGCAAACCTTTGTGACGATTCAATCGTTCTGTGCAATGCAAAGACCGGCGACTTGCCCGCAATGCCTCTCAGCGTGTGAGGCCCCAGGTTTTCAAACTCGACCTCTCCGGCAACTTGCTCGAATATCGCGTCGGACAAGAGAATTTGGCCCGGCTTGGCAAGCTCTTGCAAGCGTGCGGCCATATTTACCGGCTGGCCCATGATGTTCAGGTCCATTCCGGCGTTTGGGCCCATATGGCCTACGACGACCATGCCGCCGCTAATGCCGATCCGAAAGGTGGGGCGGACGTCAAACTGCGCCTCGATTCTGTCGGTTTCTTCGACGACGGCGGCTTGAAAGGCAAGTGCCGCCCGGCAGGCCCGCAACGACGCTTCCTCTACTGCGATTGGGGCGCCAAAAGACGCTAACAAGCTGTCTCCGCCAAAGGTTAGGGCGGTTCCGCCTTCATGCTCTACGGCGCTGACGGCCATGGCAATAAGCCGAGTCAGTAATAGGTAAGCATTCTCGGTACCAATCTGTTCGGTGATAACCGTTGATCCTGCCAAGTCGGCCATCAACACAGCTGTCCAACGCCGTTCACCGCCAAGAGGTACCAGAGTTTGCATTATCTGATACGCCCACTGCAGAGGGCCGTTTGCTGGTCAAACCGATGTCGAAAAACTGTGTGACATGCGCTGCTGGCGAAACAGTTTTCTATCCGAGAATGCTTCTTTGCCAGATACCTTGTCGCCACAATAAAATTGATGGGCTGCGGCGCGCCTTCCGGCAAATTGCGCCGGTTTCGTCCGCCCGCTAGGAATCCTATCGGGTTTCGAATGATACTCGGCTTGTCCATGTAAGTGTTGCCGCCCCTTGCATCCACTGCATGGCCATAGCGCACGATCTGTGCGTGTTGCAAGCTGGGTTTGATTGTTTCTTATAAAAACACCCTACTTATGGGGGCAAATGTTCCAGATATGCGCGGGTACGCGTGTCGGGCGCGGCCATTTCCAACAAACTTGTCGCAAAGGTAAGATGCTTGGCACTACTTTTGGCGAGTGTCGCGGCTGCGTTTAATCAAGGGTCAGTTTAAATCAGCTCGGGGCGCGGTTCAAAGCCGCTGCAATCAACTGTGCCGTTCCGATATCTTCGCCAATGGGCGGTAAAACGGTACCCTGAAATTGCGCTTCCTTCAAAGCCTGAGGAATATCCTGCACAATATGTCCGGCGCGCAAAGCAAAGAATGGCAGGCAAATAGCCTCGGGCATATCGCGGGCAACATCTGCCAAGAAAGGTGCCTCTTCTATAAAGCCTGCCTCGATCGGGCCAATGCCCAAGCTTTCTAACTGCGAAATCATTGCATAGGTCGTATCTGACGACGTTTTCGAAACTTTGCTACCATGTGCGGCAATCAATACCCCTTTGGCGGCACCGCCTGATCTGGCTGCCTTCGCCATTAGTCCAACCAATGCTGGGTCGGTACCAAATGGCGCAAGCTGCACCAGATCCGTGCGATGGGCTGCCGCAAGCCTGCGTGGCAAATTGGTGCGCGTAAACCACCCCTCGGCCATGAAAAACGGATAGATAAAGGGCTTTTCTACTTTGGACAGGGCGTTTTCCAGCGCCCCCTCTTGCGCCAAGGTCGCACCAATTATCTGCCAGCCTGGCAACCACATGGCAACACGTACTGCAAGTGCTTGCATCGTGGCCTCTTGTGGCACTGGGTCGGCTGGTGAGCCATGGGCCACCAAGATGGCAGATTTTCTCATGTTGGGCCTCATTTCTTTGGCAAGTCTGGGCTAGTCGGAATGGTAGTCGAGAGTTCTCTTTGTGCAATCCTGTGGCACATAAAAGACGGGTTTTGAAAGCGAAAATAGGGCTATCTTTGTGCCCGTCCATACGAGCCCACTTCGAATTGCAAGCTTTGCGGATTTGAGCGCTATAAAAAGCGACCCGCCATTGGCCGCCGCATGCAGATTTTCGGCACTTGGGGTTTGAAATCGTCGGCAGCGCCATGTGCAATGGTGGCAAGAGCATTTGTCCGGTAGCATATGGCCACAATTGGTGCAGCTTTCGGCTTTGTGCCATTCGGGGAGGCGACGTTTGCTATCGCCAAGGCTTTTGGCGAAAACCATTGCCTTGATGCACCCGTTCATCAATCAAGTGTATGCAATTGACCGCACCATGCAATTCGCTAGCAATTGTCCGGGTGATCAGGTTACAGGACATAGCCTAATATACGACGAAGGGACTTTGTGGTGCCAAAAGAATATGCGTGGGGTGTGATAGCCATACTGTTCTCCGCAACTGTCTGGGGCACGACAGGTACAGCTGCGACCTTTGCACCCGATGTCAGCGCCGCGGCGATTGGTGCTGCCGCAATGGGCGTTGGCGGCATTGGTCAGGCCCTTTGGGCTGCACGCGGTATTGTGCGGTCGCGTAAGGCGCTTTGGGACCAGCGTCTGCTTTTGGTCTTTGGCGCCGTGGCTGTCATGATCTATCCATTGGCGTTTTATGGCTCTATGCGGATGGCAGGTGTGACGGTTGGCACGGTCGTCACCATTGGTTCGGCACCTTTGCTATCGGCGTTAATCGAATATGTGCTTGACCGGACACTCCTGACATTGCGTTGGAGCATTGGGGCCGTTGTTGGTGTGGTTGGTATAGTACTGATCTGTATCGCGGAAAATGCATCCCATGGCGCGGCAATCGGCGGCGATTACGTGCTCTTGGGTGTGCTTTTGGGGCTGATCGGCGGGCTAACCTATGCGCTTTATTCCTGGACCGCGCGCCGAATGATGTTGGGCGGCACGCAGTCTTCGGTCGCGATGGGTGCTACGTTTGGCCTTGGCGGCCTGCTGCTGTTGCCGGTGTTGATCATGACGGGCGCCCCGTTTTTTGCCTCATGGTCCAATGCGGCTGTTGGGGTCTATATGGCTGCAGTGCCAATGTTTCTTGGTTACATTGCATTCGGCTATGGCCTTGCCCGCGTTGCGGCAAGCATGGCAACGGTGCTCACGCTGCTGGAACCGGTTATCGCAGCGCTGCTGGCGGTAATCATCGTCGGCGAGCGTTTGCCAAGCCTTGGATGGGCTGGCGTCGTGCTGGTTGTCGGAAGTTTGGCGATCATTACGCTGCGATTTCCGCGCAAAAGTAGACGTTGAGAATAACGGCAGCTGATTTTTACTTGTCCCGTTTGTGTTCTGGTCTCGCAACTCTTTTAGGCGGCCTTTCGTTCGAAGGCCTAGGGGCTTTGCGGCCCAGCGATGAATGGCGCCGCCGCAGATTTTAGAACCCATTGATATACTGGAATATCGCTCTTTCGGTAAAGCGTCGGGTTTCCCAACGGTTTCGCCAGATAAGCTCTGCCCTGAGGGATTTGAAGAACGTGAGGAGGATCAGGAAACCGTACGGGGGACTGTTTCTGCCACGCAAGACGCTTCTGATAGTCATGTGATCAATATTGCGCATCGCGGTTGGTATGTTGAATGTCACCCTCTGGTGGGGGCCGCAACGCCACGGCCATGTCTAATGCCCGGATCGCCAGCCTTGCGGTGATGCAAATATCGTCTGCCGACCATCGGATCCTGCTTCATGCGGTTGCTGGCATTCGGAACAGTGATGATACGGTCATTCGCCAAATACTCTGTGCGTCTAGGCTCAATGCCTGGCCGCTAAGCGTCATTGGTATTGATGGCTGGAGCTGGCGGAAATTGTAGACGTGCGGGACAATCGTCATCGATCTTGAAAATCGCTCCGCTGTCGGCATCCTTGACGAGCGCAACGTGGACATATCCACGGAGTGGCGGCGTCGCCCCCCCGAAATCGAGGGTATCAGCCGGGATCGTTATGGTCCCTGCGCACAGGCTGCCGATTAAGGTGCCCCACAGACGGTACAAGTCGCGGCGCGGTTTTATATCATCCAGAGCCTTCGCATGGCGATTGAAGTGTGAATGAACTTGCACGGTCGCGCGACCGGTAGGGCCTTTCTCTCTGATGCGAATAACATCAGCACCGCCAAACATCTGTTGCGGTCCCGCCTAGCTTTTCGCAAGTCCCGAGAAGAAATAGTTGAGAGCGTTCATGCCCTTCAACAGCATGGACCGTCGTGCAGCGAGGTCCAGCGAAGGACAGGGTTCAGGCGTCGCGGTGTCGCAAAGTGGCTGATGTATGAAGCTAGCAGACCTTAGGCGAGTGACAATGAAGCCAACTCCGCAGTGGTATTCCGAAGAGTACTTGAACCAATGGTGAAGAGACGGCGTTCGCACCGGCAGTGCCCTGTTCCAGTAGATCAAAATCGGGGACATGAAGGTAGTCTGACACACTTGCAGCGCCTGCTTGCCGGGTGGAGCCGCAGTGTTGTGTATCAAGCCCAAGGCAAACCTCTCACACGATCAGGCACGCAAGGTCGATGCATAGAAAGCCGGTTCTCCTGCCTTCGCGACGATGCGATCGGCGCAAACCTTGCTCCAGTCGTGCGATTGCTCGAACGCTTCACTGTAACATCGATGCTGTCAGAAATGCCATCGAACAACCGTAGAGCAACGACCAAGCTGAAAGCCAGGTCAACCGGTTGAAAGCCTTGAAACGCACCATGTACGGCAAGGCGGGTTCGAATTTGCTGAGGGCCAGTCTGCTGCCGCCCCACCACACAAACTGAGGATGATCCAAAAATAGGGCTACGCGATATCGACGTGACAGAAAGATACAAAATAAATTTGACTTTTCTCTAAATTGGGAATAATTAATCCCAAGATAGGGAATCAAATGAGCGAAAATCTTAACCGCACTCTGATCTTGCTAGAGCATCTCTCGGCTGCAAAGCGTGCGGGGGTAACTGTTGCGCAGTTGGTCGAGCAAACAGGTTTGGCCAGTTCAACCGTTTATCGCTTGGTTCAAGAGCTTGAGGCGCTCGGATATATACGCAAATCCGATGATCGCCGTCTGTTTCCGAAATTCCATTTTGAACAAGGCATGAGCTTTGGTGGAGTTGATATTGGGCGCTTGTCTGATGCTTGCCAATTGGTCTGCGTTGCATTGGTTGCCGCTTCGGAATTCATCGCCATGCGGCGTGAAACGCTGTTTTGGCATGTCGCCGAAGGGCACCCCAATCAATCCATTCGGCTGCGCGCAGGGGTTGGGTTTGTGCGCGGCATGTATGAACTGGATTGCATAACGCGTATGGCTCTAGCGCATTTGCCGTTGTCAGAGGTAGAGACGAGCTGGGATATTGCTGGCTTTTACGAAGTGGGCGTGTCCGGTCGCAAAGTGTCGTGGGATGAGGCGCGCGAGCAGATATTGGCCGTTGATACGGCGGAAATGCAATTTGATCTGATGGGCAATGCCAAGGGTGTGCGCCGCTTTTGCGTGGCAATTCATGGCGACGAAGGGGAATTCGTCGGGCTTATGACTGCAGCCGAAGCGGCAACGCCGGTGCGGGATGTAGACGCGCATGTGGCACAGGTGCGCGCCGTGCTGTTGGAGGCAAAAGCGGCCGTTGAAAGCGGCAGCAAGTTGGCAAGACAAAATTTGACGTATCAGGCTTAGTGAGGTGGAAATGAGGGAGGATAAGATGAAGTTTACATTTAAAGGTGCCGCTGGGATTGCGGCGGCCATGGCGCTTTGCGCGCCGGTAATGGCGACAGCGCAAGATCTGGTCATGTCGATCGGGTCTCGCGGCTACGGCGGCATGGTCGAGCGGAATATCAAAGCGTTTGAGGCTGCCAACCCCGGCACATCAGTGGAATGGTTGAAAGTGTCGGATGTTCCCGGTGACAGCCGTAAGCTCTATGTCACGGGTCTGACAGCGAAAAGCCCCACACCGGATGTCTTTGCGATTGATGTGATCTGGGCGGGCGAATTTGCGCAACGCGGCTGGCTTGAGCCATTGAGCGATTATCTGGGCGCAGACACGATTGCGGCCTATAACCCGTCGTTCCTGTCTGCCGCGACAGTGGATGGCAAGGTTTTTGCTGCACCGCTTTATGTCGATGGCACGCACCTGTTCTATCGCAGCGATCTTTTGGAAAAATACAACATTCCAGTGCCAAAGACCTGGGAAGAGGTCATCGCCGCCTCTAAAACCGTGATGGAGGGCGAAGGCAATCCACAACTTTACGGTTTTGTCTCGATGTGGGCCAAGATTGAAGGCTTGTTCATGAACTGGTTATCGTTCACCGGTGCCAATGGCGCGACCTTCTTTGATGCCGATGGCAACGTCGCGGTCAACTCTCCCGAGGCGATTGCCGCCACGCAAACCATGGTTGACATGATCTATAAAGACAAGATCGTGCCGGATTCAATTCTGACGATGAAACCAGATGACGCACGCACGTTGTTCCAACAAGGCCGCGCGGTGTTCATGATGGTGCAGGATTTTGTCTATGCCCCGCTAAGCGCTGCCGATAGCCCGGTTGCGGGCAAGTTCGATTTCACCCGCAACCCCTATTTCGAGGGCCATCCCGACGGTCATTCCACAGCAATGGGTGGTTGGCTTTTGGCTGTAAATGCGAATTCGGAGCATAAGGAAGCTGCGGCGAAATTGGTGGAATATTTCACCTCTTATGACGCGCAGCTCGCGGCGGCGCTGGACGAAAACCGTGCCCCCGGCCGGACAGATGTTTATGCCGCGCCAGAAATGGAAAAGGCTGCGTTGCTGAAGAAACTTGGGAATGACTTTGCGGTTGGCGTGGTGCGCCCGTCAGCAACAACGGGGAATCTCTACCCACGTATTTCCGAGACTATGCAAACCGAAATCACCAACGCTTTGCATCGCGAAAAAACGGTAGAGCAAGCGCTGAACGACGCAGAGACCGAGATCAATTCTATCCTCGGCAAGTAAGTCAATCACCCCGCGCGCGATCCTTTCCCGCGCGGGGATTTTCAAAACAGATGGGTTGACCATGAACCGCACCATGAACTTGGAACAGCGCACGGCGCTGACCGGGATCGGCTTTGTCACGCCGACCGTTATCATTATTGCGCTGATCCTGATCTATCCGATCATTCAGTCGGTCGTGCTTAGCTTTGGACAATCCAGCATCGACGGGTCCGAGCCCTATCATTTTGTAGGCTTGCAGCATTACGCCAAGTTGATGGGTGACAGCCAGTTCTGGAACGCCCTTGGCGTGACCTTTACTTTCACCGCGCTGTCTATTCCGTTGGAGCTGGCGCTGGGTATCGGGCTGGCCCTGCTGATGAACGAAAGCTTCAAAGGCAAGGGGCTGGCGCGTTTGGCCATCCTGTTCCCCTGGGCACTGCCTACGGCGTTGAACACATTGATCTGGCGCTGGATGTATAATTCGGATTACGGGTTGTTTAATGCCGTGGCCTTGCAAAGCGGGTTGGCGGACAGGCCCATCAACTTTCTGGGTGACACCTCGCTTGCCATGGGGTCGATGGTGGTTGTGGCGGTTTGGAAGACCAGTTCTTTCATGGCGCTGATCATTCTGGCAGGCCTGCAATCCATCCCCAAAGACCTGTTTGAGGCAGGCCGCATGGACGGCATGACCAAATGGCAAGAGTTTCGCCAGATCACCCTGCCTTTGCTGAAAGGCCCAATCCTTGTGGCGCTTATTATCCGGTCGATGGACGCGCTGCGCACCTTTGAATTGCCGTTCAACCTGACCGATGGCGGGCCGGTAAACGCGACCGAAAGCCTGTCACTTTATGCCTATAAGGTGATTTTCGATTTCCTCGATTTCAACTTTGGTGCGGCAGTGGTCGTGGTGCAGTTTCTCGTGATCTTCGCGATGAGCCTGATCTATGTCATCGCCCTTCGGAATAAGGATTGAGATCATGAACCAGAAACCGCGCTTTGGCCTTTATGCCCTTGTCACCTTGTCGGTGGTGATCTCCTTCTTTCCGATTGTCTGGCTGATCCTGACGTCGTTCAAAAACACAGCGGGCATCTATGCCTGGCCACCGCAATACTGGCCGGACCCGTTCACGCTGGAAAACTATATCTCTATTTTCACCAATTCACCCGAACTGCTGCGCTATATTCTGAACAGCTTTATCGTAGGGGTTGGGACGACCGCCATCACGCTGCTGCTGGGGGGGCTTTCGGCCTATGCGCTGTCGCGGTTGGGAATGCGGTTTGCGGGCGTGTTGATGGTGGGCATTCTGGCTGTGTCGATGTTTCCACCCGTGTCGCTGCTGCCGTCCCTGTTCCAGAACTTTCTGAACTTTGGGCTGCTCAATACATATACGGGGCTTATCCTTGCCCATGCTGGTCTGTTCCTGCCCTTTACCGTCTGGATGCTGGCCAGTTATTTCGCCACCCTGCCGGTGGAGATTGAGGAAGCCGCCCGCATGGATGGCATGGGCTTTTTGCGGATTTTCCTGACAATCGTGCTGCCGCTGTCATGGCCGGGGTTTGTGGCTACAGGATTGATTGTCTTTATCTTTTCGTGGAATGAGTTTCCGCTTGCCTTGGTCTTGATGACGCAAAACGCGATGCGGACCGCCCCCGTCGGCATCTCGCTTTATCCCGGCGAATACGCCTTTCCGTGGGAAACAATTTCAACTGCGACCGTTCTGGCAATTATCCCGGTTCTGGTCATTACCGCAATATTCCAAAAACAGATTGTCGGCGGGTTGACTGCTGGCGCTGGCAAATGAGGGTCTGACATGGCAAGTGTAACACTCAACCAAATTGGCAAAGCCTACGGGGCTGTGACAGCGGTTGAACAATTCGATCTGGAAATTGCAGATGGTGAGTTTCTGGTTCTGTTGGGGCCTTCGGGCTGCGGTAAATCCACCACGCTGCGGATGATAGCTGGCTTGGAAAGTATTACGCACGGCGACCTGATGATCGGTGGCAAGCGGGTGAATGATATCGACCCAAAGGATCGCGGCGTGGCGATGGTGTTCCAGAACTATGCGCTTTATCCGCATAAATCCGTGTTTGACAACATGGCGATGGCCTTGAAGCTGCAAAAAATGCCTAAGGCTGAGATTGCCGAGCGGGTAAACGGCGTGGCTGACATGTTGGGCCTGACCCCATATCTAGAGCGCAAACCCGCTGCCCTGTCTGGCGGTCAGCGGCAACGTGTTGCCATTGGACGGGCCATTGTTCGTACGCCCGAAGTGTTCTTGTTTGACGAGCCGCTTTCCAACCTTGACGCCAAGCTGCGGGTCAAGATGCGAATGGAGCTGCAGGAACTGCATGGCCGGATGGGCGTCACCTCAATCTATGTGACCCATGATCAGGTGGAGGCGATGACGCTGGCCGACCGGATTGTCATTTTGAACGGCGGCAAGGTTGCCCAAATTGGCACACCGCGCGAGGTGTATGATCATCCGGCAACCGAGTTTGTGGCTGGTTTTATCGGTAGTCCCGCGATGAATTTCATGTCGGGGCGGCGGACAGGAGACCATTGGCAGATTATCGATTCAGATCTGGTGTTGCACGCGACTGAAAGGTTGCAATCAACTGACCCCGCTCTGACGCTGGGTGTTCGCCCTGAACATCTGGAAGTGTTTGCCCCTGAGGACGCACCCGAAGGCCCATGGGTCTTTGACGCAAAGGTCAAACTGGCAGAGCTGCTTGGTGCTGATGCCTTGCTGAACCTGTCGGTGATGGGCCAACCCATGCTGGCGCGTGTCGGTGGCACTGATTTCCCGCTTGCGGGCCAGTCTGTGCGCGTCCGCATCGACCCGGCACGGCTACACGCATTTCATCCCAAGACGGGTCTTTCCATCCACTCCGAGGCCAAGCAATAGGACAATCGCTTATGACAAAACGCCCCAATATCCTGTTCATCATGGCCGACGATCACGCTTCCAAAGCGATAAGTTGCTATGGCCACGGAATTAACCATACCCCCAACCTTGACCGCATCGCCAAGGAAGGGATGAGGTTGAACCATTGCTATGTGACCAACTCTATCTGCACCCCGAGCCGCGCGGCAATCCTGACGGGCACTTATAACCATGTGAACAATGTCACCACACTGAACACCCCGATCCACAGTCGCGGGCCGAATGTGGCTAAACATCTGCGCGGGACGGGCTATCAGACGGCGATTGTCGGGAAATGGCATCTGGGCGAAGGCAAGGCGCATGAACCCAGCGGCTTTGATTTCTGGTCAGTGCTGCCAGGGCAGGGCGAGTATTTCGACCCCTATATGATCGAGATGGGCGAAGAGATTGAGGTGCCGGGCTATACGACGGATATCATCACCGACAAAAGTCTTGAGTGGTTGAAGTCTTGCGATCCTGACAAGCCGTTTTTCCTGATGTGCCACCACAAGGCACCGCACCGCGAATGGGAACCGCACCCCAAAAACCGTGACCTTTACACCGATGACATCAAAGTGCCGGAAAGTTTCGACGATGATTACCGCAACCGTGCCCGCGCCGCCGCCGAGGCCAAAATGCGGATCAAGGATGATATGAAATATATCGACCTTGGCCTCGTGCAACCCGAAGGCGGATCAGAGGTCGGCGAGCGGGTGAAGGTCGGCGATATCAACCGCAAGATCCCGAACCCTGAAGATGTGACCGGAATGCGCCTGATTGACCGCGATACCGGTGAGGTGTTCACCTTTGCCACGCAAAAAGAGCTGAATCACTTCAAATATCAGCGCTATCTGAAGCGCTATTTGCGGACAATTCAATCGGTAGATGAGAGTGTCGGGCGGTTGCTGGATTGGCTGGATGAAAGCGGTCAGGCCGAAAACACCATCGTGATCTATACCTCGGATCAAGGATTTTTTTTGGGTGAACATGGTTGGTTCGACAAACGGTTCATGTATGAGGAATCGTTCCAGATGCCCTTCCTCATCCGCTATCCCGCCGCCATTCCGGCAGGTCAGGTCTGCAATGACATTATGTGCAATGTCGATTTCGCGCCGACATTCCTCGATTTCGCGGGGCAGGTGGTGCCGAATTACATGCAAGGCCGCTCGGCCCGAAAGGTGTTTGAAGGCAAAACCCCCGCAGATTGGCCGCAACTGGCCTATCACCGCTATTGGATGCACCGCGACCCCGATCATAACGCCTATTCGCATTACGGCGTGCGCAATCAGCGCTACAAGCTGATCTACTGGTATAATGAGGGCTATGAGTTGCCCGGCACCAATCACGGCGGAGAGGATCGGGAGTGGGAATTGTTCGACTGTGAAAAAGACCCGCTAGAGTTGTTCAATGTGGTCGATGATCCAGCCTATGCCGATATTCGCATGGCGTTGCAGGCCGAGCTGGACGCGAAAATGGCAGAAATTGGGGATGAACCTGAGCATTGATCACTCTGGCTTTGTCGTTTTCCAAATTATTTAGCCATAATCGCTGACACGATCTCAACGTCTGGGCAATGCACGTAACCCTCTAAAAGGCTGATTCACGATGTCCCTTCCGCTTTCGTCTCCCGCAGATGGCTTTTGGCTTAACGATCCGACGCATCGGGCCTATCTTGTCCGGGATGCAAAGCGGCAGCTGGATTTTTTTGACGCCAGCCTTGGCGAAAGTGGTGGGCTGGCAACTCTGGATTTTGCGGGCAAACCCCTCTCGGGCCCACAAGAATTGATCACTACCACACGGCTGGTTCATAGCTATGGCTTGGCGCAAATAGCAGGGCGGCCCGATCATGCGGGTATCATCGATAGGGGCATGTCCGATCTTTGGAACCGCCATCGTGACACGCGGTATGGTGGCTATGCTTGGGGCGTTGGCCAAAACGGTATCGTGGATGGTGTGAAACTGGCCTATGGGCATGTGTTTGTCTTGCTGGCGGCCTCCACCGCGAAACAGGCAGGTCACCCTGACGCGGATCGCTTGCTCGCCGATGTTGCCGAGGCTCTGGACCGATATTTCTGGGACGATCAAGCGGGGCTGTTTCGTGATGAGTTCACCCGCGAATGGCAGCCCTTCTCGTCATATCGCGGAATGAACGCCAATATGCACGCCGTTGAAGCAATGTTGACCGCATATGAGGCCGGCGGACAGGCGATTTTTCTGGAACGTGCCAGCCGTATCCTCGACTTTTTCGTGGGACGCATTGCCCCGGCTGAAAACTGGCGCATTCCGGAACACTATACCCAAGATTGGCAAATAGATCGTGCCTATGAAGGCAATCCGATGTTTCGCCCGGCAGGGTCAACTCCCGGCCATTCATTTGAACTTGCGCGCCTTTTGCTGCAACTGTGGGATCTGTCGGGCCGTTTTGACACAACCGCGCCAGCAAACGCCCGCCGTTTGATCACGCGAGCCCTACAGGATGCATGGCAGACTGAACGTGGCGGTTTTATCTATACTCTGGCATCGGATGGAACTGTGCTGCGCAATGCCCGGTATTGGTGGCCGGTGACTGAGGCCATTGGCGCGTTGGCCTGTCTGATCAAGTTTGATGCGCAGCCGGAAGATGAAATCTGGTATCGTCGATTGTGGGGGTTTGCAGATGCCCATTTGATCGACCATGTCCGTGGTGGCTGGTATCCGGAACTTTCAGACAGCAATGGAATCGCCGCTGATCAATTTTCGGGCAAGCCTGATATCTATCACGCTTTGCAGGCAGACCTGTTGCCTCTGGTGTCCGACATCAGTCGCTCGGCAATGGCGTTGGGAAAGGCCAAGCCATTGGCCTGATACCGAGCAACGGTTTTTGGGGACGGTCGAACCAAGAGTTTTGCTGTTCTTTTGGTTCCGCCGCAAATTTCTGTAAGGGATGGAAAAGGGCTATATTTTGGACATGGCTATACCGCGAACACAGCAAATTGTTTGTCGCGTAGCCTTTGAGTGCGGTATAGAGTAGTCAACAAAATCAATGGGATGCTTTTGTCATTCAATACGATAGCTTGTTTCTAAATCCGACGTTTTTACCGTTAAATCTGACACAGGATTCACGGGATATGACGGCTGTGAGCGATAGAAGACAATGACGAAAAAAGTGGCGATGTTGGTGCTGAAGCGCTAGGTCGGCATCAGCCCTTCGACCGCTTGTTCAGGTGCATCTCAACTGCAACGGAAGCTTGGAGAGCGGTATACGTGATTCAATCTGGGCGCTTGGCGTCAGCAAGACCACTGCCTGGCACTGGAGCCGACGGTTTGCAGAAGGAGGTGGCCGGACAAGCGCCCTTGTTCCCCGCAAACACGGCCAACCCACGGGTTTGTCATGGTGTTCGGTGATGTCGAGGGCATCATCAAAGAGCATTTGACGCGATATTTCCTTTGGCGAGAACGCCTCACCCCAGTGCGAGATGTGACAAAAATCCGCAGTGCCTTGTGCTTCACGCGGGCCGTCGCCCCAAAGCAGAGTTTCTGGCTGACATCGAGTTTATTGTCCCGTGGCCCACGCAGGGCAGGCCGGACAGCATTCAAGTCGACACTGGCCGCAATTTTCGATCCCGTGCCTTTCATTCGACCTGCGCGGAATGGTGGAACAATCCGGCCTATCGCCCGCTTGCAAAGCCCTCACTTTGGTGGACATGTCAAGCGACTGATTGGGACTACGGTGGGCGCGGTGCATCTCGCTGCCATTCTGCGCAATCGGGTGACATACGTGCCGACACAAATCCGGCTGTCGCGCGCGGCAATGGCGACTATCTGGCAGAATGTGACGCTGGCCTTGGGGCTGAAGGGGGTGTTTCTTGTGGCCTCGGCTTTTGGGATAACCGGCCAGAGCATCGCCATTCTGGCCGACACGGGCGCAACCTGCTTGTGACCCTGAACGCATTGCGCCTGCTGCGTTCTAACCACGAGCGGAAGGGGTGATGATACCGCCGGTCATTCTGCTTTCGGCGCGACCCAGTTTGAAAGGCACCATGCCCAAACTGCGTCAACGCTTTCGCGTGGTTGCGGTCTGTGCTTGCGGATGAGGTAAAAATCCGACTTGACATCAAAGCCTGCGGGGCAAATCTCTATCAACCGCCCAGCCTCCAGGTCTGCTTGCACAAATGCACGACAGGCGATTGCAGCGCCTTGACCGGCCAGCGCGGCATCAAGAGCCAGCGTCGTCTGGTTGAAAACCGCACCGGACAAAGGCTCGCCCGCGCCAAAAAACTTTTGCCAGTGATGGGAGGCATCGTGCAGCAGCGGCAAAGCCCTAATCTGCTCGACCGATAAAGGAAGGCGAAGATCGCGCAACAGATGTGAGTTTGCCACGACGACGAGGTCTTGGCGAAACAAAAGCTGGGCCTCGAGTGTTGCGGGAAAGGGGGGGCGGGTCTGGCGTACGGCAATATCGACTTGGTCGCGGTCAAAGTCGGAAACGGCCTCGGTCGCGATTGTGCGCAACTCGATCCACGGCAACGCTGTTTTCAGCAGTGATAGCTGAGGGATTAACAACTTGGTTGCAAATGTTGGTGTGACGCTAATCGTCAACGCATCGGCACGATTATAGAGCTGACCTGTTGCCTTGCCCATAATATCAAAAGCCCGCGTTATCTCGGCAAGGTAGGCCGTGCCCTGCGTCGTAAGCGCCACTCCGCGCGGCAAGCGATAAAAAAGCGATAGCCCCAGATGATCCTCAAGTAGTCGCACCTGTTGGGCAACGGCGCCTTGTGTAACGCCAAGCTCTTCCGATGCCTCACGGAAATTCAATCGCCGCCCTGATGCTTCAAAGGCCCGCAAAGCGTTAAGGGGTGGCAAGGTACGGCGCGATTTCAACATTTCAAGCCTATAGATTTTCTACAGCATAGCGCGTTCCTTTCTGGCGCGAAAGCCTGATGGAATTAGGTCAATGTGATTTGCACGGCTATGGCCGACTTTAGACCAATGTGCAGGTTAACCGTGGACAATATCTGTCTCACCCAAACAAGAACGAGCATCAAGATGGCGACGAGACACGAGACCCTGATACCCACGTCTTATTCAGTGATATTGGCCGTTAGCGGCACACATCTGATCAATGACTTAATCCAGTTTTTGTTGCCCGCGCTGTATCCGGTTTTCAAATCGGAATATGCGCTGAGTTATTTCCAGCTTGGCCTGCTTACTTTGGCCCAGCAGATCACGGCCTGTATTTTGCAACCGGTCATGGGCCTATACGGAGACTTGAAGCCCAAGCCATATGCACTGGCAGTTTCAATGGCGGTGGTTGCTGTGGGGATTGTTCTGCTCGCGACAGCTGGTTCTTTTGCTTTACTGCTTTTGGCAGCAACGGTTTTGGGCATAGGGTCCGCCCTGTTTCACCCCGAGGCATCGCGGGTTTGTCGTATGGCATCGGGTGGGAAACTTGGCTTTGCGCAATCGAGTTTTCAGGTTGGCGGCAACACCGGCACCGCATTAGGGCCACTTGCGGCGGCACTTTTCGTTCTGCCGCTGGGTCAGATTAGTACGGTCTGGTTCGGCCTGCTTGCCGTGGTCGCAGTGATGGTTTTAGTTTGGGTTGCGCGATGGTTTGTGAACCATCAACGCGTCACAAAAGCAGCAGGAAAACCGATAGTCACTGCCCCAACATTACCAAAGCCCCGGCTCATCCTTGCGTTTTCGATTATCGGGGCGCTGCTGCTGAGCAAGTTCGTTTATATTGAAACATTCAAAAGCTATTACACGTTTTTTCTTATCGAGCGCTTCGGGATAGAGATCAAAGCAGCGCAGACAACACTGTTTGTCTTTTTGGGGGCTGTTGCTCTTGGCACCTTTGCGGGTGGCCCTATCGGCGACCGTATTGGCCGTAAAAAGGTGATCTGGGTGTCGATCTTGGGGGCATTGCCTTTCGCGCTTATGTTGCCGCAGGCGAATTTGATGGGGACGATCGTGCTTAGCATCCTGATCGGGTTTATTCTTGCCTCGGCCTTTTCGGCCATAGTGGTCTACGCGCAAGAGTTGATGCCACAAAAGGTCGGCATGGTGTCGGGGTTTATCTTTGGTTTTGCGTTCGGAATAGGGGCGCTTGGGGCTGCGGCGTTGGGGGCCTTTGCGGATCAGTTCGGTATGCAGCAGGTTTTTAACGGTTTGCCAGTGCTATTGTTTCTAGGTTTTCTGACATTCTATTTGCCGAGGATGGACTGAGACGGCTCTTAATGGCTATTCCACGAACGCTTGGGACTGGATAGGAAGCCTATGGTCTGCCTGCAAACAGTGACCCACCACCCGTTCAGCTTTTGGCATAGGCGCACACCTTCGCATCTGCGGTTTCTACACGGCTTTGGGTTTGTTCCAAGGCTGCGACGAGCGTGTCACGCGTTAGGGGCAAGGCCCATTGATTTCCGCCTATCGGCGCGCGGGCCTTGTTGAGCAGCTTGCCGAATGTCGATTGTCTGCTCGGCGACCGGGGCTATGACGCGGATTGGTTCAGAGAAGCGTTGAAAGGCAAAGGCATACGAGCCTGCATCCCTGGTCGGAAACAGCGGAAGAAGGCTGTGAAGTACGACAAGCGCCCATACAAACAGCGCAATCGGATCGAGATCAAGTTCGGCAGACTCAAGGATTGGCGGCGTGTGGCGACCCGATACGATAGATGTCCGAAGGTCTTTCTGTCAGCAATCGCTCTCGCGGCCATTGTCATCTGCTGGCTTTTAAACTCAATGAGTCCAGACCCTAGCGATCAGGCGGACGGCTGGAATTCCGGCTGGCTGGCAGATCAGGCCGAGGATCCGGCGAGCGTCAGCTTTTCACTGGAAACCCCAGAAAACGACGACTCCGGCGTTTTGGTCGGGGGCAGCTTTAGGGCGCCAGCGGGATAGGGCGAACCTTTGTCAAACGGGGTCACAAATGGCAAGCGGACGCAGCACATTGACGGCGTGTTCAAAGCCGTCTTGCCGCACTTGATTATTAAAGGCCGTTGAAACGGTCCGCGCGGCGCTAACCCACGGCCCAGGGCGGGTAATTTGTCGCAGGCAAAGGCTGAAAGCCTTGATTGAGATCATCGCGGTGCCGCCCAATGTTTTGCATCTGTTTGGCATATCGCAGCCAAAGCCCGCAAGGCGCCGCCGACAAGGATTGTCACGCAATGCAGACCGCAAGTCCCTTTAATATAATGATAAAACCTATTGGTCCGCGCTGTAACATCAGCTGCGAATATTGCTACTACCTTGAGAAAGAAAAACTCTACCCCGATGAAAAGAAATTCCGGATGGCCGATGATGTGCTAGAGTCAACGATTAGCCAAGTGATCGCAGCCTCTGCCGAGGCGGGTTTGACCGAGGTGCCGTTTGCGTGGCAAGGAGGCGAGCCGACGATGCTGGGCGTGGATTATTTCAGAAAAATCGTTGCGTTACAGAAAAAACATGCGCCAAACGGTTTGAAAATTACAAATGCATTTCAAACCAATGGGACGTTGCTTGATGAGGAATGGGGCGCTTTTCTGCATGACAATCGCTTTCTTGTCGGGATCAGCATTGACGGGCCTAAAAAGATCCACGACCGTTACCGGCTTGATCGGGCGGGGCGGCCCACGTTCGATGCCGTCATGCGCGGGCTGGATGTGCTGCAGCGCCACAAGGTAGAGCATAACGCGCTGACCGTTGTGCAGCACGCAAACAGTGGCAAAGGCAAAGAGGTCTACAGCTTTCTAAAGGGGCTTGGGATTGAGTTTATTCAATTCATCCCGATTGTCGAACGCAGCGCAGGGGCTGGCCTTGCCAGCGCGCCGCAGGTTGATATGGAACCTGGCAACAGCGTCACAGCATGGAGCGTTAGCCCCCGTGCCTATGGCAAGTTCTTGTGCGATGTTTTCGATGTCTGGTTTCGGCACGATATTGGCACAACATTTGTTCAGTTTTTTGACGTACAGCTTGGGCTTTGGCTGGGCGCACCTTCTACGCTGTGTGTTTTTGCAGAAAGCTGCGGGAACGGTTTGGCTCTGGAACATGACGGCAGTCTTTATTCCTGCGATCACTATGTTTATCCCGAATACCGCCTTGGCAATCTGACAAAAACGCCATTGCGCGAAATGCTTTGGACCGAACGGCAGCAGGCATTCGGCAACGACAAACTTGACCAGTTGACCGCGCAATGCCGGTCTTGTGCTTTCCGTTTCGCCTGTAATGGCGGGTGCCCCAAGCATCGTTTTGCTCGCACACGGAATGGCGAGCATGGCCATAATTATTTCTGTGAAAGTTATAAAATGTTCTTTCACCACGCGGGGGATAGATTGAAGGAAATGGCCAATCTGGTTCGGTTTGGCCGACCCGCAAGCGAGGCCCGGGCCGCATTTTACAGGCCAAAGTGACCTGTCAGTAAGCGTCCTAAAACACTGCGGCTTTAGGGCAGAAGTGAACTTCGCTGTCGGCTGCGAGGATTAAGCCGAGGTTGGAGTGTTCTCATCGGATGGTCCAGTCTAAAACTGCCCAGAAAACCATCTTCGCAATTTGTAATCAGACAGCATCGTTTTGACTTTAGTCAAGACGATGCGCTGCGGCCCTCACTAAAAGGATACAAAATTACTCAGGATTAAAGCGCTCGGAAAGGCCCCGATGATGAAATTGAAAGAGTTGAGTTTGGGGGACCGCGCCCTGATCAGCGGCTTTGCGGCAAGTTCCTCTGCCTATCGTCGCAAACTTTTGTCTATGGGCCTAACGCTTGGCACGCAGTTCACCGTGCAGCGTATCGCACCGCTTGGTGACCCGATCGAAATCCGGCTGCGTGGCTATGCATTAAGCCTGCGCAAAGATGAGGCGGACGCCCTGAACCTAAGTCGGATTGCATCATGAACGCGCCGTTAACCATCGCAATAGTCGGCAATCCGAACTGCGGAAAGACGACGTTATTCAACGCATTAACCGGATCACATCAGCAAATCGGTAACTGGCCGGGCGTCACGGTTGAACAGAAAACCGGCAGGCTTCGGCATGGCAATCATGCGATCCGGTTAATCGATTTGCCGGGTGTTTACTCTCTTTCGGTTACCGACTCCGGCTCGATTGATGAAAGGCTTGCGCGGGATTTCATTCTGACCGAACGGCCTGATCGGATTATCAACGTCCTCGACGCCGCTAATTTGGAACGCAACCTGTACCTGACCACCCAGCTGTTAGAGATGGGCGCGCCGCTGATTGTGGCGTTGAATATGATGGATATTGCGCGGCTTCGGCGGATCAAGATTGATCCCGAAGCCCTTGCGGCGCAGCTTGGTTGCCCCGTGGTGCCGATTGTCGCCTCGGGCAAAAACGGGTTGGCAGAGCTGCGTGACCAGATGATTACACCCCCCGCCAGCGCACCCCAAACCACCCGTTTTAGCCCCGAGATAGAGGCCGCACTGGCGCAGTTATTGCCTGAAATGGTCACTGCGCAGGGGGAGGGGTCAAACCGCTGGCGTGCGATTAAACATCTGGAAGGCGACGTATTGCGCCCCGAGATGACTAATGCAAGTTTACAAGCCCATGCAGCCACAGTGCGCGCGGCCCTAGAGGCGGATACAGGCGTCGATGCCGACACGCTGATTGCCTGCGCCCGTTACGATTTTGTTGCCAATCTGGTCGCCGGTTCCGTCAACCGGCTGGATGAGGTTAGCCGCCCGCTGTCTGACCGCATCGACCGTGCGATTTTGCACCGCCTGTTTGGTATCCCGATTTTTCTTGGCGTGATGTATCTGATGTTCATGTTCACGATCAATATCGGTGGCGCTTTTATCGACTTTTTCGATATCGCTGCCGGTACGGTTTTTGTCGATGGGGCGGCAGTGTTGCTGGCGCAACTTGGCGCGCCCGATTGGCTGGTGACTCTGCTTGCCCAAGGGGTTGGCGGCGGCATCCAGACGGTGGCCACCTTTATTCCCATCGTTGCCTGCCTGTTTTTCGCTCTCTCGGTGCTAGAGGATAGCGGGTATATGGCCCGCGCGGCCTTTGTGATGGACAGGTTCATGCGGATGATCGGGTTGCCCGGTAAAAGTTTTGTGCCGTTGATCGTAGCCTTTGGCTGTAACGTGCCTGCGATCATGGCGACGCGCACCTTGGATAGCGAACGCGACCGCGTGTTGACGGTGATGATGGCCCCCTTCATGTCTTGCGGCGCGCGTCTGCCGGTCTATGCGCTATTTGCGGCGGCGTTCTTTCCAACGGGTGGGCAAAACATTGTTTTCGGGTTGTATTTCCTTGGCTTGCTGGCGGCTGTTGGCACGGGGCTTTTGCTGAAAGCTACGGTTTTGCAGGGCAAGCCGACCCCGTTTGTGATGGAGTTGCCACCCTATCATCTGCCCACGCTTTACGGGCTTACAACCCGCACATGGCACCGGTTGCGCGATTTTTTGCAAGAGGCGGGGCAAGTGATTATTGTGATGGTTGCGGTGCTGGCGTTTCTAAATTCGTGGGGTGCGGATGGAAGTTTCGGCAATGATAATGGCGAAAACTCGGTTCTGTCCGAGATCGGGCAGTCGCTGACGCCAGTCTTTGCACCGATGGGGATTGAGCAAGACAACTGGCCCGCAACGGTGGGTATTTTTACCGGTATTTTGGCGAAAGAGGCGGTCGTCGGCACCTTGAACACGCTTTATGGTGGCGCATCGGAGGTGGACGGCAGCGCATTTTCCCTGATCGACGGATTTAAAGAAGCCGCCGCAACCATCGGCCCCAATTTGCACGATGCGATGGGTATGGCAGGCGACCCGCTGGGCCTGAACCTTGGTGATATTAGGGATGCCGAAATCGCAGCCGAGGCCCAGGGCGTGCAAACCACAACTTTCGGCTCGATGGCGGCGAGGTTTGACGGCCAGGCCGGTGCCTTTGCCTATTTGCTGATGATCCTGCTTTATATGCCCTGCGTTGCTGCGATGGGCGCAATTTGGCGCGAAACCGGTTGGAAATGGGCAAGTTTCGCAAGCCTGTGGACCATGGGTCTCGCCTATGGCTCGGCGGTGGTGTTTTACCAAGCGGCGACCTTTGCGCGGCATCCGGTGTCGTCACTGTGGTGGATCTCAGGAATGCTTGGTGCGCTCGGGCTTGTGGCATTGGCTTTGCACGGTGTCGGGCAACGGCGGCGCGCGCAGCTTATGACGGGGGTTTGACATGTCACTGCTTTTGACGCTGCGAAATCACATTGCCGATCAAGGCGCGGTTAGTTTGCAAGATCTGGCGAACCGGTTTCGGCACCCCCCCGATGCGCTGCGCGGAATGCTGGAACATTGGGTGCAAAAAGGCCTGATCCGACGGCAGATGGAGACCACAGCTTGCGGCGGATGCGCCATTTCAAAATGCGGCAGTTGCGCAGTTCCGGCGCAAACCGAACTGTTCATTTGGCAAGGCGGGGCGACGTTGAGGCAGTCACAGTGATCCGTCGCGCTGCCCTAGGCGCTGGTTGATCGTCGGTGCCTGTTGCCGCGTTGACGGCAGGGCCATCAACGGTTCGCAGTCATCAAACCTGCTCACGACATCACGCAGCAGCCAGTCATCCATCGCTTGAAGCGAAACGATCATTTTGCGCCGTTGTCGGCCCCAGGCGGGGGGCTGCAACCAGCAGCGGATCACGCGCCCGATGCTTGGCTGCAAGGCCTCCGCTTCGGCCAAGGCAATATCGGCCGGGATCGAGACGGCGCACATGATCTGAAAGGAGCAACTCGACGAAAACGGGCTCACCGCATGATTGCGTTCGCACCACTTTCGCGACCCGCCAATCGGCGCTTAAGGCCCAAACTCGGCACGGACCTTGTCGCCGTCGGCGTCCAGGTTAGGGCCGGCACCGCGCACCTGTGGTCTTTGCCCGTCCATGCGAAACGGGCCTTGCATGAAATGCGCGGGCGCTTCATCGGGGGTGGTCATGGTTCGCACCATATCAAGGGCGCGAAAGGCGGGGCTATTGATCATTTCAGGCCAAGTCAAAACGCGGGCGCACCAGATGTCTTTCGTGGCCAGAATGGTTTCCCATTCTTCGGCGGGGCGGGTGCGCAAATGTGTGCCTATCAGGCGGTGCAGCGTTTCACGATGCGCAAACCCCGCATTGGCTTGGCCCGAAAACCCGTGCAAGGCGTCGAGCTGAAGGGCTTCGGCGAGATCCGCTATCGGTGACATCGCCAGCGCCAGATGCCCGCGTGCGGTTTCATAGACGCCATATGGTGCGCCCAAATAGCCATGCGCCGAACCAGAACCAAGGCGTTGTGGCGGTTTGTGCCCGTTGTTCAAAAAGGTTGTCAGCAGTTCAAATTGCATATCCGCCAGCGATTCCAGTAGGCTGGTTTCGACCAAAGCACCGGTCCCCATACGCGCATGGCGAAACAGCGCCCCAAGCAGGCCCATCGCAAGGTTTGCGCCTGTGCTGATATCGGCAATCGGCAGGCCTATTGGCACCGGACCGTCATCCGCGTTACCGCTAAGCCACATAATCCCCGACCGAGCCTGCGCCAGCAGGTCTTGGCCGGCCAAGTGGGACCAATTGCCCGCCACGCCATAGCCGCTGATCGAGCCGTAAATCACATCCGGATTGATGGCGCGCGCGGCCTCATACCCCAGACCCAACCGCTCCATCACGCCGGGCCGGAAGTTCTGGATAACCACATCAGCTTTTGCAACCAATCTGCGGGCGCAGGCCAGCCCTTCGGCAGATTTCAGATCGAGCGCGATGCTTTCCTTGCCGCGGTTGATCGCGTGAAACAGGGTCGAGTCGCCGCCAATTCGTGTGTCTGACAAGTAGTGATAGCGGCACAGATCACCACCATCCACATTTTCAACCTTTATAACCCGTGCGCCCATATCAAGCAGGCGCAATGAGGCGTATGGCCCAGCCAAAAACTGGCTGAAATCAACAACAAGAATGCCTTCGAGGGGCCAGATCATAGGGGGGCGAGGCCTTCGAATACCGCTGTGGTGTCGGCGCCAAGCGTTGGGGCAGCCGCCGCGCAAGCCAGTTTATGGCCATCAAGCCGGATAGGGCAGCGGGTGGTGCGGGCCTCGGTCCCTGCGGCGGTGCGGATCGTTTGAACCGGGTCAAGTGCTGCAAAACCATTCGTTGCCACAAAGTCCGGCCAATCCAGAACCGGCGCGCACCAGATGCCTGCGGGTTCCAAAATGTCCAGCCAATGCTGTACCGGTTTGCCCGCGCAAATGCGCGCGACAATGGCTTTGATGTCATCCTTGCGGCTATACGCCTCGGTCTGGGCAAAGGCGGCGATCTCGGGGGCGTCCAGCAGTTCTGCCACTTTGGCAAGCGGGGTCATTGCAAAGGCAAAGTAGCCGTCCGACGCGCGGTATATGCCATAAGGGGCCGGCTGATAGGGGTTGGCGTTGCCAATTGCATGGCGCTGCGGTTGCTTCCCGCCGTCATTCAGAAAACAGGTGAATTGCTCAAAGGTCACATCAATGGCTGAAGACATTAGATCAACCTCGACAAGGCCGCCTTTGCCCGTGACGCCACGCCGCACAAGGCAGGCCAGAATACCTTGCACCAAGTTGGCCGCAGTTGCCACATCAAGCATCGCAAAACCGGTCGGTACGGGCCCATCGGCGGCATTGCCGTTCAGCCATGTGATGCCCGAAAGCGACTGCACCAGCAAATCCTGCCCAGGCTTATCGCGCCACGGCCCCATAGTGCCGTACCCAGTTACTGACCCGTAGACCAGACGCGGGTTCAGTGCGCGAATGGCGTCATAGCCAAGCCCGATCCTCTCCATCACGCCGGGCCGGAAATTGTGAATCATCACATCGGCGGTGGCAATCAGGGCGCGTACCTTGGCCAGGTCGGCGGGGGCCTTTAAATCGGCTGCCACGCTTTTCTTGCCACGGTTAAAGGTATGAAACACCAAGCTGTCACCATCCAGAATCTGGTTGTTGACCACCATAGATCGGCACAAATCGCCGCCATCTGGCCGCTCTATCTTGATCACCTCGGCCCCCAGATCGGACAACCGCAGCGCGGCCACTGGCCCTGCAAGAAACTGGGCAAAATCCAAGACACGAAGGCCAGCAAGCGGAAGGTCGGCGACAGGGTGATCAGACTGGAGCATGGTGTTTCATTTCTGTGTGTTAGGGGGTTGATGCCCCTTCCGCAGCCTCTGCAATGCCAAACCCGAGCGATTGTGACAGCTCAAGCGCGGCAGTGCGCAGGATGGAAAGGGTTTCCTCGGCCGAAGCCTTTGTGTCGATTTGGGAAATATAGCCGGTGGTTATCGCCGCTGTGATGCCGCGATTGTCAAAGACTGGAACGCAGAGATTTCGGACGCCTGCAATCATCGTGCTGGGCGTATCCTCATACCCGCTTTCCCGAATGGCGGCAAAGCGCAGGTCAGTACCGTCTGCACAACCGGCGCTGTTCAGATAGCCCGTCTGCACATGCGGGGCGGAAAAGGCCAAAATCACATGGCCCGAACTTGTACGCTCGACCGGAAACAGCGCGCCGGTTCGCACGGCATACCCTGCCGGACGGGGGCTGGGTACCGAGGCCAAAACCAGTACGTTATTATGGTTCAAGACCCCAAGATGGCAGGATTGCTCGGTCGTCTTTGCAATGCGTTCCATAATGGGCATGGCCCGTGCAATCAGACGTGCGGTCGGGTCATGGCGGTGCGACAGTTCGAACAGCTTGAGCGTTAGGGCGTATTTGCTGGTGTCGGGGTGCTGTACCAGAAAGCCGCGTTCGGTCAGATAGATCACAATGCGGTAAATTTCGCCCATGGTGCGCCCCAGCACATCCACCATTTCGTTCATCGTCAGGCCGTCTTCAACGTTTGCCAGAAGTTCGAGAATATCGAACGCCTTTTCAACCGACGGAACCGCCGATTTGCTCTTTTTTGTATCATCGTTGTTGGCGGCCTGTTTGGTCATGGCGTTCCCTAGCTTGCGGATTTGGCCTTGGTCTGTTCGACTTTGGCAAAGCACAGGGACATGAGGTCATTCTCAATCTTCAATCCCTGCGCGACTGTTACATCAAGCGCAGAACGTACCGCAGCCTTAACCGCTTGGGTAGCCACCGAAGAATGGGCCGCGATTTTTTCGGCCAAGGCGCGGGCGGTTGCCAGCTCTTCGCTGTCATCAACCAGATATTCGACCATGCCGATGCTGTGTGCCTCATGGGCGTCAAAGCGGTCGCCGGTCAGCAGCAACTTCATCGCCTGGCCATAGCCGCACATCCGCGCCAGATGTTGCGCAGCCCCGCCGGCGCCGTTCCAGCCAAGCGCAACCTCGGGCGCCGAAAAGACCGCCGAACGCGCCACGACGCGGATATCACAGGCCAGCGCAATCTCTAACCCGCCCCCCAAGGCCCAACCTTTCACCGCCGCTATCGCCGGTTTGCGCAGGTTGATGATTGGGGGAATGTAGTCGGTGCGGTTGCGCCATGCCCAAAAGTCGGCATAGCCGTCCAGCGCTTTGATGTCGGACCCCGCACAAAACGCCCGCTCACCGGCGCCGTGGAAAATGACCGCATGAACCGTGTCATCCTCATTCGCGCGCGCGCAGCAGTCGGCGATGTCACGGTACATTTTGGGCGTTAAGGCATTGTGTTTTGTGGGGCGGTCCAGAATGATCTCGGCCACGCTGCCGCTATGTTCAAAGCGCACGCAGCCGTCGTCCATTGGTTGGGATATTTCGGACATAGAGATCTCCATCAGTTCATTCTAAAGTCAGGTAGCCACAAGGACAGTTCGGGCAGGTAGCTGATGAGCATCAGCATGCCAAAAAGCAGGGCGTAGAACGGCAGTGACGCGCGCACAAAAGCCCCGATTGAAACGCCGGTGATGGCGCAGGTTGTAAACATCAGCGTGCCAAGAGGTGGCGTGACGCCGGCGATGGTCAGGTTCAGCACCATGATGATACCGAAATGCACGGGATCAATATTCACCGACGCAATCACCGGCACCAGAATAGGGGCGAGCAAGATAATCGCCGCAGTGCCTTCGATGAACATGCCGACAATGATCAGCAACAGGTTGATAATCAACAACAGCAGAATGGGGTTTTCGGTCAATGCCAGCATCGCGCGGGCAATGGTTTCGGGAATACGCTCCCATGTCATGTAGAACCCAAAGGCCTGTGCCGCACAGATCACCAGCAGGATGATCGCCGTTGCTTGCGCCGTTTGCTCCAGAATAGGAACAACATGCGACCACTTCAGCTCTCGGTACAGCAGCCCTACGATCACTGCGAACAAAACCGCCATTGCGCCGGCTTCGGTGGGGGTGAACCAGCCAAACCGAATTCCGAAAACGATACCGAAAGGCACTGTCATAGCAAGGCATGCCGCGCGCAGGGTTGCCAAACGCTGTGGCCAAGGCATTGGAGCGTCAAACGCAGGGCGCAGGCCGTGACGTTTGGCAAGCAAAGCCACCAGCAGCATCATCGCGATACAAAGCAGCGCCCCCGGCACAATCCCCGCTAAAAACAGCCGCCCGATAGAGACGTTGCCCATAAAGCCATACAGGATCAGGCCAATGCCCGGTGGAATGATAACGCTGATAATCGAGGATGACGCCGTCACTGCTGAGGAAAACGCGACGTCATAGCCGCGCTTGGTCATTTCTGGCACCAGCACTTTAGATTGCATCGCTGCATCGGCATTAGCAGAACCCGATACGCCGCCCATCAAAGTTGACAAAAGCACATTGACCTGCGCCAAGCCGCCCCGCCAATGTCCTGTCATCGCCTCGGCAAACTGCATCATGCGGCCGGTGATGCCCGCATAGTTCATCACAATGCCTGTCATCACAAACAGC
Organism: Pseudorhodobacter wandonensis; assembly: GCF_001202035.1. GTDB lineage: Bacteria > Pseudomonadota > Alphaproteobacteria > Rhodobacterales > Rhodobacteraceae > Pseudorhodobacter > Pseudorhodobacter wandonensis. The sequence continues at coordinate 69,781 of NZ_LGHT01000045.1, forward strand.
GGCACAGCCAGCAGGGGAAAGGATTGGGTAACTGCGACAATGCGCTGGATGAAAAGTTCCGGTGGCATTGCGCCCGATGTCAGGAAAAATGACAGGCCAGCAATGGCGATTGCAAGGGCGACAGGAATGCCGATGGCAATGCCCAGCAGCAGCAAAGCGATGGGAAGCAGGGTCATAATGTGTCCTCGGGCGCGATTGGGGCAGGGGCTGCGGCAAGGCCGAGCAGGCGCAGCGCCGCGGCAATGGTCATAAGTCCAAAGGCAATCGCGGGGGCCAGATACACCCAAGAAAACGGAATGCGCAGCACGGGCGACACGCGCGACGCGCCTTGCATCAACATTTGCACACTTAGAAATGTGGAATAGGCCAAAAAGGCCACCACGATCAGATCGGCCAAGAGCCGCAAGGCCCATGCGGCGCGGGATGGCAACATTTCCACCAATAAATCTACACGGATATGGCGCCCGTCCCGAAAAGCGGTGGCTGCGCCGATAAACACGACCCAAGTGAACAATATACCCGAAAGCTCGCCTGTCCAGGCCGCCGGTTGCGTGCTGATGTAGCGGGTAAAAACACCCCAAAGCACGCAAAGAACCAACATCAACAACGCCATAAATGTAACAGCATTTTCCGTATGGCGTACAAATTTAGATAAAGCGGTCATGGCATCCCCCCAAGGTGTTCGCGGCCCGACGCCAGATCGCCGGGCCGCATTGGATCAGTTGTCGAGGATGGCGCGGACCTTGCCATAGAGACCGTCCGACCAAGCGGGGAATTTGGTGTAAACGACATCGGTCATCGCCTGAAATGCATCTACATCCACATCACGGTTGACCGTAGCCCCCTCGCTCTCCAGCTTGGCGATCCAGTCGTCTTGCGAGGTCAGCATCAGGTCGGTCATATAGACGCCCGCACTTGTAGCCTCTTCGGACAGGATTGTTTGAATATCGGCCGGCAAGGCCGCAAATGTATCACCATTCATGATAAGTCCGGTAAAGCCCTTGAAATGCCCTGTCAGCGATATGTATGGGCGTACCTCATGCAGTTTAGAGCTGTAGATTGACGGCAGCGGTGCCTCTGCCCCATCCACCACACCAGAACCCAGCGCGGAATACACCTCGGCCCAGGCCAAAGTGGTCGGACGCGCGCCCATGGCGGTAAAGGTTTCGGTCCACATGATATTCTCGGGTGTGCGGAAGCTCATGCCTGCGATGTCATCCGGTCCGGTGATAGGCTTGTTCGCAATCATATGCCGTGCGCCAAAAAACCAGTTCATTGCCAAAAGCTCAATCCCGCCGTCCTTGCGCAGCTGGTCAACAAGATCTGTGTAGAGGTCGGAATTAACGATCTTTTGGAAGTCGCGTGGATCTTTCATCAGGTACGGGCCGCCGAGCACGCCAAAGTCTGGCACGAAATCTGACAGAAAACCGGGGTCGGCAATGGTGATGATCGGCGCGCCGCTGCGCATTTGCTCATAAACTTCGGGGTTCGAACCGAGCATCGCATTCGCAAAAATCTCAATCGCTACGCGGCCTTCGGTTCGCTTGGCCACGTTATCGGCGAATTGCTGCATCGCTTGCTGGATCGGCTCTTTGTCCGAGGTCACATGCGCAAGGCGGAACGTATAATCCTGTGCCGCTGCGATGTTGGGCGCGATGAGTGCGGTGGTCATAAGGAATGCAAGGCCTTTTAGGCCGGTGTGGAATGACATCTGGTTCCTCCCATGTCTGCGGCCCTCCCGCCGCCGGTCTCGCTGGCCGAACATCCGGCGAGTGCTTTTGGGATAGCATGCATATTTCATATGTCAAAGTAATTTTTATACTTGCAAATTAGGGAGTGCTGCGCCCATAGTGACAGTGCCAGAGATTCAAGGGGGGCACGGATGACGACGCTAAGAGGCATGACTTGGGACCATCCGCGCGGCTACGACTGCGTGGTCGCTGCGGCCGAGGCCTACGGCGCCGAAACCGGCGTAAAGATTGAGTGGGATAAGCGGTCGCTTCAGGCCTTTGCCGATGCGCCAATTCTTGATTTGGCCGCGAAATACGATTTTATTGTGCTCGACCATCCACATGTCGGGCAAATTGCCGAGACCGGCGCGCTGCTGGCCTTGCCCCCCTCGACTGGCCAAGGCACCTCGTTGGGTGGGTCCGAGGAAAGCTATTTTTGGGGCGGGCGATGCTGGGCCTATGCGTTGGACGCGGCGTGTCAAATGGCGGCGTACCGGCCAGATCTGGGCGCACCTCTGCCGCGTAAATGGGAAGATTTCTTGCGCGCGGATGCCGCGAAATACCGCGCCCTGACACCGCTGTTGCCGGTTGATGCCTTTGATATGTTGATGACGATTGTCGCCGGTCGGGGTGAGGCTGATCTACCGCGCAACCCGCAGGAATTTGTTACCGACGCAAACGGGCTTTATGCCTTGGGCATCTTGCGGGCGCTTTATGCGCTGGGGCCGGATGAACAGGTCGCGATGAACCCGATTGCGGTGCTCGAGGCGCTGTCTGGCACGGATGACTTTGCTTGTTCGCCTTGTCTGTTCGGTTATGTAAACTATGCCCGTCCGGGGTTTCGCAAGCATCGGCTAGGGTATTTCGACCTGCCGCAGTGTGATGGCTACACAGGATCGCGGTCCATTCTGGGCGGGGCCGGCATTGGGGTTTCGGCCCGCACAAGCGACCCCCAGGCAGCCCTTGCTTTCGCGCAATGGATCACATCCGAACCGGTGCAGTCAGGCGTCTATTTGGCAAATAACGGCCAACCTGCAAACCGCAAAACATGGCTGGCACAAGCTGCCGACCCCGCTGTTGCGCCGTTCTTCCAAGGTGGATTTAGCACAATCGACACGGCGTGGACCCGCCCACGCGATGTTTGGTTTCTGGGCTTTGTCGATGATGTTTGCGCCATTATGCCAGACTTTTTCCGCAAAGCGATTCCGGCTGAAACCTTCCTTGGAACGCTGAACACCCTCTACCGCCATCATCTTAAGGGAGCATGATCGATGCCCATCGCAATTATCACGGGGGGCAATAAAGGCCTCGGACTAAGCCAGAGCCGCAGGTTTTTGCAGGCCGGATATGAGGTTTATGTTGTCGCCCGCACGCCGGCCGATACCGCGAGCCTTGGCGCAGGTGCGCATTTCTTTGAATGCGATGTGGCCGCAGACCGTGACGCCGATTTCGTAACCCAAATCCATGCCAAAGCAGGCCCGATTGCCGCTTTGGTGAATAACGCCGGTGTGCATCTGAAAAAGCCCGTGTGGGACGTATCGCGCGATGAGTTGGACCATGTTTTGGGTATCAACGTCGGCGCAATGTTTGCTGCCTGTGGGCGGTATATCGCGTTGCACCGCGATACAGGCGGCGCAATCGTTAACATTGCTTCCATGGGTGGAATTATGGCGCTGCCGTCGGCGGCCGCCTATGTGACGGCCAAAACCGCAGTTGTCGGGCTAACGCGTTCGGTCGCGGTTGATGCGGCGCAATTTGGTATTCGCTGCAACGCGGTCAGCCCTGGCTTCATTGATACCGATATGACGCGCGCCATTCTGGCCAAAGATCCGGCGCGCCGCGACAAGATTGAAGGGCGTATTCCGGGGCGCAAATTTGGCACGCCCGAAGATGTCGCTAACGCGGTGTTCTATCTTGCATCGGATCAAGCAGCCTATGTGAACGGGGTCAATTTGCAGGTTGACGGCGGTTATGCGGTGGGGTTCTAAACATGAGCATTGAGACAAAACTGACAGCGGCGCGCACCATTGTCGTAGGTCCACAAACTCCCAGCAACGCGATTGCCGATGGGCATGTGCGCCTGCAGCTGGCTGTGGCAAGCCTGTGCGGCACCGATCTGCACTATTATTCCCACTTTTCCAACGCCGGATTCTTGCTGCAAAATCCTGTGACTTTGGGCCATGAAGCCTGCGCCTATGTCACCGATGCCAATGGTACTGACCTGAAGGTTGGGCAACTTGTGGCGTTGAATCCGATTATGAATTGCGAAAGCTGTGCGGCCTGCCTGCGTGGCGAGGAAAACCTGTGCACGGCTAAGAAATTCCCCGGCTCGGCCACCACAGTTCCGCATTTGGACGGGTTTTTCCGCGATGTGATTGACCATCCGGCGCGCTGCTGCCGTCCGGTGGCCGATGGGGTGAGCCCGCGTCATTTGACCTTTGCAGAACCAATGGCTTGCGCTTTGCACGCCCTGAACAAAGGCGGCGTTGTGGCGGGGCAAAAGGTTTTGGTAACCGGATGCGGCCCTATGGGTTTGCTGGCGATTGCCGGTGCCGTTGCGCGCGGGGCCGAAGTTACGGCGATTGATCTGCGTGCGGGTGCGGTGGATGTTGCCGTGCGTGCAGGTGCGACCGGCCTTGTGATTGGCGCGTTTGACGAGGCGATCTTGGACCGCAAGTTTGATGTGGTGGTCGAGGCCAGCGGCGCGATTCCCGCATTCAACACTGCCTTACGCGCCATTCGCCAAAAGGGCCGCGTCGCCATTCTAAGCAATATTCAGCTGCGTGAAGCACAGGTGAACCTGAACCAGATCATGCTTAAGGAAATCGAAGTTGTCGGGTCTTTCCAGTTCAACCGAGAGTTTGAAGAGGCTGTGCAACTGATCGAGGCCGGAACCGTTGATTTCGACGTGCTGACCGCCGAAGCCTATCCCATGGCCGAGGCCGCAGCGGCGCTTGAGGCGATGGGGGCAGGGCAGGCATTCGGCAAGATTATCTTGCTAGGTCAGGGGGGGTAACCATGGCCGAGGTCTTTGATCATATCGTGATAGGCGGCGGTTCTGCCGGTTCGGTTGCCGCGTCGCGCTTGGTCGAAGACGGTGGCGGGCGCGTCTTGCTGCTTGAGGCAGGGCATCATCACCGCCACCCCTTGCTTGATATGCCGCCGGGTGTGTTCAAACTGCTGAAAAACGGGTCCAAGTTTTTCAAAACCCACTTGTCTGAACCGCAGGCGCAACTGGACGGGCGACGCGCCGAGATTCCGCAAGGGAACGTTCTGGGTGGCGGCAGCTCGGTCAATGGGCAGGCCTATGTGCGCGGGCGACCATCGGATTATGACGCGTGGAATGAAACGCTTCGCGGCAATAACGATGCGATCGGTTGGGGCTGGGATGATGTTTTGCCGCATTTCAAACGGCTAGAGGGTAACCGGACCTTTAACGACGATCTGCACGGCACCGAGGGCAAACTGACGGTTTCAGACCCCGGCCATATTGGCGATATGGCCCGTTGGTTTGTGCAGGCACTTCAGGCCCAAGGAGAGCCGTTCAACCCTGATTTCAATGGCAAATCCCAACGCGGCGTCGGCTTTTTTCAGTTTACTTATGACAAGGGCCAGCGGGTATCCACGGCCTATGCATTCCTTGACCCACTGAAAGGCGACCCGCGGTTGACCATTCGGTTGCAGGCCGAGGTGCAACGGATTGTCATCGAAAATGGTCGTGCGGTGGGTGTTGTGTACCGCGACAAACGCGGGCTGCATGAGGTTCGAACCAACGGCGAAGTGATCTTGTCTGCGGGGGCGTTTGTTACGCCGAAAATACTGATGCTGTCGGGCATTGGCCCCGCCGATCATCTGCGTAAGCATGGTATTGATGTAGAGGTCGATTTGGCCGGCGTTGGCCAAAACCTGAAAGACCACCCCGATGTGTCGGTGGTCGCGCGGGCCAACGGGCCTTACGGCTATTATGGTCAGGATAGCGGTTGGAATATGATCCGCAACGGGCTTGAATTCAAGCTGTTCGGGCGCGGGCTTATCACCACAACGGGGCTAGAGGCGGCGTGTTTTGTCAACCCGACTGACCCCGATGCGCCCCCCACGCATGAGGCGTATTGCATCCCCGTGATGTACCTCGACCCCGCGACGCTAAAGCAAATCGGTGACGGGCCCGGGGTTTCCATTCAAATGGTGCTGCTGAAGCCGCAATCAGTAGGCGAGGTCCGCCTACGATCGGCCGATCCTGCAGCGATGCCCATGATTTCGCCAAACTTCCTAAAGCATCCGGCTGATATGGAGGCGATGATTGCTGGTCTGCGCTACTTCCGCAAAACCATGGATACCAAGCCTTTGGCCGACCGTATCAAGGAAGTGGTCGCACCGCTGGATATGTCAGACGCCGGTTTGGCCGCGCATTGCCGCAAAGTGGTCAAAACCAATTTCCACCCCGTCGGCACTGCCAAAATGGGCGCGGATGGCGACCCGATGGCCGTTTTGGATGCGCGGATGCGGGTGCGCGGCATTGCTGGACTGCGGGTTTGTGACATGTCGGCTGTGCCTGACATTCCGGCCGGAAACACCAATGCCCCCGCGATGGTATTGGGCGACCGCTGTGCAGATCTTGTTCTGGGCAGATTGTGAAATGCCCCCCCGGCCCAACACCGTTTTGGCTGGGGGGAAACTACACCCCGTTGCCTGCCCTAAGTGCCTGCCTTTTTGGCAACCGAAACTGGAGGACTAACATGCAAAACATCGCGAGAACCCTACAAGAACGCAATATCGTCGTGGTGACATTGCTGTGCTGCATAGTCTTTTACGTTCTCAGCCCACGGTTTCTGAGCGTTGATAACATGTCGGCCATATCGCGCCAAATCGTGCCGATCGGTCTGATTATGCTGGGACAGTTTTTTGTCATTGTGTCGGGCAATATTGACCTGTCGCTGGGCATGGCCTCGGTTCTGTTTGCGGTGGTGCTGGGGGTATTTTTTGGACTGACGGGCGGTGTTGGCATTGGCCTATTGGCCGTGATCGTGGCGTCTTTGGCGATGGGGTTCGTGAATGGCGCACTGGTTGCCAAGCTGCGGTTGCCTGCCTTTATTGTCACGCTTTCAACCTTATTCGTAGCGCAAGGCCTGTCAGGCCTGATTATCTCACGCGGGCAGCAGATTTTTCTGATGGGTGGATTTTTCCAATGGGCCGGTTCGGAGAAACTGCTTGGAATTTACCTGTCCGTCTGGTTCCTCATCGCGCTGGGCGGGCTGGCCTATGTTGTTTATAACCATACCCGCATCGGTGCTGCGATCATTGCCATCGGCAACAGCGAAGACAACGCCAAGCTGGCGGGCATCAACGTTGACCGCGTAAAAATCGGCGTCTTTATGTTTTCAGGCCTGTGCAGCGGGTTTGCCGGGATCATGCTGTCAACGCGGATGGGGTTTGTGCAGCCGGGGCTTGATGGCAACGGTCTGCTGCTAGACGCGATTGCCGCAATCATTATCGGCGGCACTTTGATCCAAGGCGGCAGAGGCACGATTGGCGGCGCGCTTTGGGGCGTCGCCTTTATCGGAATTATCAATAATGCGTTGAATTTGCTGAATGTAGAGGACGTTTGGCATCAGGTTTTCAAGGGTCTCGTGATCCTTGCGGCGCTCGGTGTGAACTGGCTGTTGTGGCAGTCACGGCAATCAGAGGCGCATTAGCAACGGCACTGCTTTACGGCCAATTGTGGTCAATCCAACGGTTCATTATGGAGGTAAGAACCAATGAAATTTACATCAACTACGGCACTTGGGCTTGTGCTTGGCGCGGCAATGGGCACTACGGCGTTTGCCAGCGATGGCAAGCTGGACATCGTGTTCATCAATGACGGCCATGTCGCGCCGTATCATGTTGCGTGGCTTTCGGGTTTTGAAGACGCGATTGCGGCCTATGACACTGCGTTTCCGGATACCAAGATTACCGGTCGCTGGCTTTCAGCCGAAGGCAGCCTGGAAAAAATGATCCAACAGGCCGAAGTCACAATCAACGAGAAACCCGATGTCATGTTCGTCAACGCGATCAACGTAGACGCGTTTGAGCCGCTTGTTGCCAAGGCCAAAGCCGCGGGTATCGTTTGGATCGCAGTTCATTCGCCGATGGAAAGCGCCGACTACAGTTTTACCCTTGGCGATGTGGAAAACGGCAAAAACCAAGGCCTTGCGATGTGCGCGCTGTCGGGTGGCAAGCCCTTTAACGTCGCTATCATGCTGGGGCAGGCGGGCAACCCGTCGGGCGATGCACGCCACCAGGGTATTTTGGAAGGCATCAAGACCTGTGACAACGTTAAGGTCGTGGCCGAGCAACCCGCAGATTGGGATACTGTCAAGGCGCAGACACTGGCCGAAAACTGGATGACCCAATTTCCCGACCTGAATGCGATTTCGGGTGTGACGGATGGCTATATGTACCCGTCAATCGCGATTGCGGCCAACTCTGGCAGAACCGATCTTCAGTTTTATGGCTATGACGGTGATATTCCGATCATCCAGCAAATGGAGGGGGGGCAGGTTAAGGCCGACATCTTGCTGTCGGGCACGCGTGAAGGTTGGAATTTCGTTCAAATGGCTTACCGTATCCATATGGGGCAAGAGGTTGAAAAGGTTTACGACTTTTTCACCCCGCTGGTGATGAGCGATGAAAACTATGCACTTGCGCTCAAGAACGGGTTCCCGGCTGATATCGAAGTTTACAACGTCGCCAAGGCGCTGGATGTGGCGGCCAAGGGTGATATCGAATTCGGCCCAGACTCGGTCAAATAGCTTGAATTCGCCGCCGGCACTTATTTGTGTCGGCGGCGCCTTTTCTGAAAGGTGCCCCATGACCAGCATTTCCACATCTACAACTCCGCGTCTGAGCGGCCTAAGCCTGCGATACCTTGTGCTGCTTGGGTTGATCGTGATCGCATCCGTGGGCTTTGGCCTTGCGAATGAGAACTTTTATTCCCTCACAAATTTCGGCATTTTGTTGCGCTCCATTGCTGTGCTGTTCTTGGTGTCGATGGGCATGACCTTTGTGATGCTGACTGGCGGTATTGACCTGTCTGTCGGCTCGAACGTAGCCTTTTCGGGCGGGGTTGGCGTTATCACCTTAACCACCACAGGCAGTGCGCCGCTTGGGTTTGCGGCTGCGGTGTTGGCGGGCATGGCAATTGGGGCGATAAACGGCGTCTTTATCGGGCGGCTGCGGCTTTCGGCGTTCATGGTTTCGCTTGCGACCTACGCGCTGGCGCGGGGGCTTGCGCTTGTAATCTATGATGCAAATTCGATCAACGTTTCAAACGCGGCATTCTTGTGGCTGGGTGGGGTTAGCTGGGGCAGTATGCCAGTTGTTATTCCCTTTGTGGTCGTGGTTTTTGTAGGGCTTTCGGTCTTGTTGTACAACACGCCCTTTGGCCGGAATGTCTATGCAGCCGGCGCCAATTTTAACACATCCTTTGTGCTTGGCCGCAGACCTGAACGGACTCTTGTGTGGATTTATGTGCTGTCGGGCGCATTGGCCGGGCTTTCGGCAATCGTGACTGTGGGGCGGGTTTCATCCGGGCAGCCGTGGTCCGGGCTTTACCTTGAATTTGATGCCATCACCGCCGTGATCCTTGGCGGCACGTCATTGTTTGGCGGCCGAGGGCGGCTTTTGGGGACGATTTTGGGTGTTTTGCTTTATGGCATTATTATCAACGGGTTGGTCTTAACTGGCACCAACCCCTATCTGCAAAGCCTTATCAAAGGGATGATCCTGCTTGGTGTGGTGTTGCTGGATACATGGACCCAGCGGGGGAAAACATCATGACCAAACGTATCGATATGACCGGAATCGGCAAAAGCTTTTTTGCTACCCGAGCCCTTGACCGCGTTGATTTTTCCTGTGTATCGGGCGAGGTTCATGCGCTGGTTGGCCTGAACGGTGCGGGCAAATCCACCCTGATGAAGGTGCTTGGCGGGGTGATCGCCTGCGACGAAGGTGCAATCACAGTTGACGGCGTGGCCGTGCGCATCGCCTCACCCGCCGATGCGACAGGATTGGGGATCGCGATGATCCATCAAGAATATTCCTTGATCAACGAGCTGACGGTTGCGGCCAACATCTTTTTGGGCCGCGAGCTATACCTTGGCCGAACGCCCTTTCTGGATAAGCGCGAAATGGCAAGGCAGGTGCGGACACAGCTAGACCGGTTTGGCCTGACGCTGGATCCCGCGCGCCCTGTCCGAGAGTTGAATTCAGGTGAAAAGCAGATTGTCGAGATTATCCGCGCGCTGATGTCCAATAGCTGGCTGATCGTGATGGATGAACCGACCTCGGCCCTGTCCGAAGAGGATAAAGAACGCTTGTTCGAATTCATCCGGCGGATGAAGGCCGAAGGCGTAGCGATCATCTATATCTCGCATCATATGCCAGAGATTTTCGGAATAGCCGAGCAGGTGACGGTGATGCGTGACGGTAAGATCGTGCTATCCGAGCGGACGGGTGACACCACCGAAGCGGCGGTGATCCAATCCATGACCGGCACCGAACTTGACGATTTTGTCAAACCACCCAAGCAGATACAGGGCGATGTGCTGCTGGAAGTCGCGACGCTAAGTAAGCCACAACACTATGAAAATGTATCATTTTCCTTGCGACGAGGCGAAATACTGGTGCTGACGGGTCTAAGGGGTTGCGGCGCGCCAGAGCTGGCCAAGGCGATCTTTGGTCTAGATGGCGGCTATAGCGGTACGGTCAACTATCGCGGCAAGCCGCTATCGCCGGGGCGCGGGCCTGCGGTGTCGGTGCGCGACGGTATGGGCCTTGTGACTGAAAACCGCGACAAAAACGGTATTCTGGCCCCGCTGTCCGTGCGCGACAATATCGCCTTGCCCTATCTGGAAAAGGCCACGCGCGGTGGCCTGATTGACGGCGGGCGTATAGATGCACTGGTGGCCAAGGCGATCCGGGATACATCGACCAAAACGGCATCCGCGGCCCAGGAAATCCGGTTTCTTTCGGGCGGAAACAAGCAAAAGATCTGCTTTTCACGCTGGCTGGATGACGGGTTGGAGCTGCTGATTTTGCTGGAACCAACCCGTGGCATTGATGTCCACGCCAAGGCAGATATTTACCGTATCATCGAAGATCTGGCGCTGCGAGGTGTGGGAATTTTGGTTCTCAGCTATGAAATAGACGAGGTTATGTTGCTCGCAGATCGGGTGATCACGTTGTATCAAGGGCGGTCAGTTGCCGAGTACGCCCACCCCCACTTCAACAAAGACCGGATGCTCGCCGATATGGCGGGGGTCGGAACCCAGGCCGCCACCGCACACTGAAGGAACCAAAATGACCTATTATCAAGCCTTTATCGACAACACATTCAGCGACGCCTCTGACGGTAAACGCATGTCCGTATCGGACCCAGCCACGGGTGAGATTTGGGCCGAGGTGCCTGCGTGTACCGCGGCAGATGTGGCGCGCGCAATCGAGACGTCAGCGCGCGCACAGCAAACGTGGAAGATGCTGCCTGCGATTGAGCGGGCGGGCTATATCTATAAGATAGCCGAGGGGATTGAGCGCCGACGGGATCTGCTTGAAGAACTGTTGGTCAAGGAACAGGGCAAAACCCGTGCCGAAGCAGCGGGTGAGGTAACGGATACAATTCGCTATTTGACCTATTCAGCCGAAGGTGCGCGGCGGATCCAAGGCGAGATACTGCCCTCTGACCGGCCCCGCGAACAGCTGTATATCTACCGCGTGCCTTACGGCGTTACCTTGGGGCTATGTGCCTATAATTACCCGTTGGCGCTGATCGGGCGCAAAGCTGGGCCTGCCTTGGTGACAGGTAACACCATGATCTTGAAACCACATGAGGCCACACCCGTCACGGCATCGGTGTTTTGCCAGATTTGCCAAGAGGCAGGTTTGCCGGCCGGCGTCATCAACATGGTCACCGGCACGGGTAAAGATGTAGGCGCGCCTTTGGTCGAAAGTCCGGTCGTGCGGATGATCACGCTGACAGGCTCTATCCGCGCGGGTCAGGGGGTAATGGCTGCGGCTGCCAAGAATATTACGGCACTGTCGCTGGAACTTGGTGGCTCGGCGCCGTTTATCGTGCTGAAAGACGCCGATATCGATGCGGCAGTTGATGCGGCTGTGATCGCGCGATTTGCAAATGCGGGGCAGGTCTGTATTTGCAACGAGACCGTTCTGGTCGAAGAGGCAATCGCGGATGAGTTCACGGAAAAGCTGCTGAAACGTGTGGCGCAAGTAAAGCTGGGCGACCCCAAGACCAACGGCGGCATGGGACCGGTGACAACCCCCGATGCGTTGGCGCGTATTGAACGGATCGTCGCAGACTCGGTCGCGGGTGGCGCGCGGATTGTTGCGGGTGGCAAACGGCCAGAGGGCGCAGCGTTCGCCAAAGGCAATTGGTACGAGCCGACAGTGCTGGTCAATGCCAACGCAGATACGGCCGCCGTGCGCGAAGAAATCTTTGGTCCCGTGCTGCCTATTGTGCGCGTGGCGGATTATGAGGCGGCGCTGGCCATTGCCAACGCGCGGCCGGATGGGCTGTCAGCCTATCTTTGGACGCGCAACCCTGCCGTTTATATGGACGCAATCCAACGGCTGGAAACGGGTACGATTTTCTTGAACTCTGGCATAACCGGTTTGGTGCAGGGCTATCACAATGGCCACAAGCTAAGCGGTGTCGGTGGTGAGGATGGCATCCATGGCTTGGAAGGTTACTTGCAAAAGCGGACAGTTTACATGGCCTATTAAGGGCCACTCTTTTGTGCGTCAAATATCGCCAAATGTTTGACGCACTTGGTTCCATGCCGCAATCAAATGGCTGCGTAATGCCGCTTCGGCGGCATCCGGGTCGCGCATCAGTACCGCGTCAAAAATCGCGGTATGCGCGGCTAGGTTCGCCTTATTGCGATCCAAAAGGCGGGGCATCTGGCTCCATTGTGGTGCAAGCCAAGTGGAATAGGCACTGTGAATAGCGGGCAAAACCGGATTGCGGGGGATTGCATAGAATACCGCGTGAAAGGCGGTGTCGGTCAGGTAAAATAGATCACTGTCATTGATCGCGGCAGCATTTGCCGCAAGCGCATTTTTCAGCGCAACAATATCTGCTGCGTTGGCCGATTTTGCAGCCTCGCGCACCAGCCCTGCCTCGATCAGAATACGGGTGTCGAACATATTTCGTACGCCGCCGGGTTGTTGCAGCAAGTTTGTGACAACCGATCCCGCAGCCTCGACCACGGCCTCAAACCCTGCCTTGCGGACCACGGGGCGAAAACGCGGTTTAGCCTCGACCAACCCGCGGGCGGATAACAGCCGTACCGCTTCGCGTACCACGGTGCGGCTGATCCCAAACTCCAGCATCAAGTCGCGCTCTGACGGCAAAGCTTGGCCATCTGCCCAGATACCCTCCAGGATTCGCTGCTCTAGGGTGCTGACGACATGATCGGCGGCTCTTCCAGTGGTGTTTTGCATCATCGTGCCAATTCCCTTGCCCACAATGTGGTTTCTAATTCGTTTAGGATTATTTCGCCGTCCGCACAAGAAATCCGGCGATTTCAGTGGCCGACTGGACGCAGACCTGAGGAAGTTTGACTGCTTTATTTCTCGGCGCGCATTTAGTGAAATTTGGTTCTACCAAAAATGCATCATATGTTGATTATTCTGCAGTATTGAGTAAAAGAGTTGAGTTTAGTCTGTCTAAAGTAAAAATGACATCGGTACTTGCATAAGTCAAAATTATTTGTCTATATGAAAGTGAATGAAATCTACCCGGAGGAGGCGCCCCAAGGCGTCGGGTACTACATGGAGGAGATACAATCATGAAAAAGATACTTGGTGCTGCTGCAAGCGCGGCCATTCTACTATCATCGCAGGCGAATGCTGCCGATGTAACAATCGGGCTAGCCGTTGACCAACTGTTCGAAAGCCGTGTTGCCGTGAATAACGGGATTCACGCCGAGGCCAAAGATCGTGGGTATAAGGTCGTAGAGGTCGTGGCCGACGGCGACGCACAGCAGCAAAATGCACAGATCCAATCGCTTATCGCACAAGGGGTTAGCGCCATTCTGGTTTGCGCCGTGGATCAAAACACTGTCGAGCGTGCATTGGTCGCAGCTAAAAGAGCCGATATTCCTGTCGTTGCCTATGATCGTGACTTGCCAGACAGCGCCGTCGTGCAATCTTTTGTCGGGCCGGATTCCAAAGTCGATGGCCGTTTGGCGGGGGAATACACCGCCAAGGCGCTTGCAGGATATGAGGGCCAGATCAACATTTTAGAACTGATCGGCGCGTTGAACGACCAGAACGGCATCGACCGCTCTGCCGGTTTCCGCGAGGGGATTGCCTCGTTGAAAGACGTGAATATCATCGAGGTTCCAACCGATTGGGATTCGGCCCGCGCATTGTCTGGCACCCAGAACGCCTTTCAAGCGACACCGAATATCGCAGCGGTATTTGCGGCAACCGATACACATATTCCAGCGGTTGAAACCGTGCTGACCGACCTTGGCCGCTTGGTGCCCGTTGGCGAAAAAGATCACGTGGTGATTACCGGCGTCAACGGCTCGCGTGACGGGTATGACGCAGTGGTGAATGGCACTGCGGACGCGTTTGTCGTAATGGGAACCGAGGCAACCGGTCGCAAAGCGGTTGAACTGGTCGCAAATATCCTTGACGGCAAGGCTGTTGAACGGACCAACTATGTTGGCGGCAATCTATATACGGGTGCCGATGCTGCGGCGAATGCGGCCAAGATTTGGGGCGCACCGAAATAATCGCAAACCGCGTTGCGGCGTTTCCCACTGGGGAGGCGCCGCATTTTGATTTCTGGTGGAGGATGCCGCGTGCCGCGAATTCTGACGTTGCTAAAAACTTATCCCGCGCTGGTGATTGTGGTAGCACTTGCAATCGGCTTTTCGGTCTTGTCGCCACATTTTGCGTCTTCGGGTAATATTGAGGCGATGCTTGGCGCAAATGCGGTTGTGATGATTGCTGCCGTCGGTATGACGGTGGTGTTTCTGGCAGGGGGCATTGATCTCTCAATTTCAACCGTAATCAGTGCTAGCGCGGTGATATCCGGTTTGGCAATGGCCGCGACGGGCAGTGTAGCCTTGGGTGCCGCCGTGGCTGTGGCGGTTGGGTTGGGTTTTGGCGCGTTGAATGGCGTTCTTATCGGCTTTTTCCAGTTGACCCCGTTCATCACCACGATGGCAACCCAGCTGATCGCGCGGGGCGTGGCCTTTGTGATGAGCGCGGGCATCGCCGTCAAAGGAACGCCGTTCTGGATGCTCGATTTCGGGTTCGTTCAATGGTTTGGCATTCCGGCGGTAACAGTTATCAGCCTTATGATTGTCGGTCTTGCCGGCGTAGCTATGACGCAGACCACATGGGGGCGGCAGGTCATGTTGGTAGGCTCGAACGTCGATGCCGCGCGGTTCAGCGGCATACATGTGCCGTGGGTGACCTTTAGTGTTTATCTCTTTTCAGGGGCGCTAGGTGGCATCGCGGGCTTTATTTCAATCGCCAATCTGGGAAATGCGATTCCCGGCGTTGGCGACACGCTGCTGCTGATTATCATCGGCGCTGTCGTTTTGGGCGGAACAGGGATGGCGGGTGGCGAAGGGTCGATCGGGCGTACCGTTTTGGGCGTTGCCATTTTGGCTATTCTGACCAACGGCTTAAACCTGATAGGTATTCCCTTTTATGACCAGCTAATCATTCAAGGCGTGCTAATTTTCATTGGCACCTGGATGGCCACACGGTTTGGCAATCGGAGAGACGCATGAGTGTTCATTCCAACCCTGTGGTCTCGGTGCGCGGGCTGAGCAAATCATTTGTCGGTAAAACCGTTGTGTCTGGCGTTACCTTTGATCTGTTTGCGGGTGAAGCGTTGGCGCTGGTTGGTGAAAACGGGGCGGGCAAGTCAACCACCAAGAACATGCTGTGCGGCTTGTTGACCCCCACAACCGGTACAATTCTGGTTAACGGTCAAACCGTTCCCAAGGTCATCGGGGCCGAACATGGCATTTCGGCGGTGCATCAAGAGCTGTCACTGTTTGGCTCGTTAAGCGTTGCCGAGAATATTTGTATCTCGGATTTGCCCGGTGCCAAGATGCGGGTTGACTGGGCGGCCGCCGAACGGATCGCGCAGGAGCAGATCGCATTCTTGGGTATCGAAATTGACGCCCGCGCTTTGGTCGAGACATTGGGCGCGGGCAAGCAGCAGATTGTCGAGATCGCCAAGGCGTTGCTGCATGCCAGCAAGGTTTTGATCCTAGATGAACCGACAACATCGCTAACCGCTGTCGAGCGGGAAAAGCTGTTTGTTATCATTGACAAGCTAAAGGCGCGCGGCTTGGCCATCGTGTTCATCTCGCATTTCATGGAAGAGATTTACCGCGTCTGCGACAGCTTTGTGGCACTTCGAGACGGGTGTCAGGTTGGGCAAGGGCGGTTGGCCGAGGTTAGCCAGCGTAGCCTAGAGGAAATGATGGTCGGGCGCACGCTAGAGGATGCGCGGGTCAATCTGGCGGCACCCTCGCAAACTCCGGCGTTAGAGGTTCGCGGCCTGTCTTCATCCGACTTTAAGGATATCAATCTGACGGTGCATCGCGGTGAGATTTTGGGCATTGCGGGCCTGATGGGCGCAGGACGCACCGAGATTGCCGAAGCGATTTTCGGGCTGCGGGCAGCCGTGGGCGAGGTTCGGATCGACGGCAAGGCTGTTCCGCGCGACGTGTCCGCGATGATGGCCAGCGGGCTGTGTTACGTGACCGAGGACCGCCGGAAAAACGGGCTGTTCCTGAACCGCCCCGTGCGCGAGAACCTGTCGGCCGCGCATATCGCGGGGTTTGTGCAGCGCAAACTGCGCGGCTTTGGGTTTCGTGGAGAAAAAGCGCGCGCGCATGACCTTGTTTCCGACATGAATATTTCAGTTCCGCATATTGAAAACAACGTCAGCGACTTGTCGGGCGGCAATCAGCAAAAAGTCATGCTCGGAAGGTGGTTGGCGACGAACCCCGAGATTCTGATCTTCGACGAGCCGACCAAGGGCGTGGATATTGGTGCCAAGTTCGACATCCATGAAAAAATTGCGGCTTTGGCTGCCACGGGCAAGGCGATAATCATTGTCTCGTCTGACCTTCCAGAGCTGCTGCACATAACGCACCGAATGCTGGTCATGCGCAAAGGGCGGATTGTCGGCGAGTTTCTGCGCTCGGATTTTGACTCAGTTAAAATTATTTCCCTTGCCGCCAGCTCGAACGAAGGAGGCCAGGATGCAGCCTAAAAGATTGCAAACCATCGTCTCGCGGCAAAAATGGGTCGCGATTGCGGTTGCAACCATCGTGTTGGCGGGTGTTTTGTCGGTGGTGTCGCCGGTATTCCTGACGCTGTCCAACTTTCAAGCGATCCTTGTGCAGTCCAGCGTAACGGCCATCATGGCAGTTGGCATGACCTTTATCATTCTAACTGCCGGTATCGACATTTCGGTCGGGGCGATCTTGTTCGTGACCTCGGCGCTGTTTGCACAGTTGATGCTGGTTACGGGCAATTATGCCTTGGCCTTCAGCGTCACATTGATCAGTGCAACCGTGCTCGGGTTGTTGAACGGCTTGTTGGTTGTCCGTTTTGCAGTGTCACCCCTAATTACCACGCTGGCCACTTATTCGATCTATCGCGGCGCGGCGATACATCTGACCGGCGCGCAAAACATTCCGGTCCCACGTGAGATGGGCTTTTTGGGCAACGGGCGCCTTTGGGGCATTCCGGTGCCGATCCTTGTGCTGATAGTTATAGTCATTATCGGCGTCTATATCCTGAACCATACAAGGCTTGGGGTATATGCCCGCGCGATTGGCAACTCTGATCGCTCGGCGCGTGAAACCAGCCTTCCGGTGGCGCGGATAACGGTTCTGGTCTACGCGCTCAGCGGTTTTATGGCCGGTGTAGCAGGCTTGATTTTGCTGGCCCGCGTAGGGGGGTTGCAATCGGGCATCGGTATCGGCATCGAATTTACAGTGATTGCGGCGGTAATTCTGGGGGGCACAAAACTGACCGGCGGGTCAGGGACCATTGTTGGTTCGGTTATTGGAGCGGTGTTTCTAGTATTGATCGACAATGGTTTGAATTTGCTGAATGCCTCGCCCTACATCTATGACATGGTGCGCGGCGCAGTGCTTATGGCTGCCGTTGCGATTGATCGCTATTCCGCATTTCGCCAAAGTGTTGTGCTAGAGGCGCGGCGTGAAGCAAGGATTGTTGATTAGCGACCGGCCCGGTTTGCGATGCGCCATGCCCAAACAGCATCCAAGTTTCACAGGGATAGAGCGTGCGCTTTCTACCAAAATTTAAACTTGAACTTGCTGTAGAAGTGCCGCCCCTCGCGCAGAGCATTCGCCAACCAAGCATTGCCAAGTTATTGACCTGTGCATCAACTGTGTTTTGCGCGCGACGATGGGTCGTCAGATTTGCCAGCCCCGCCTGAAAGGCTATACCTTCCCGCGCTCCGTGAGCTCTTGCGCAGTTTGGGCGTAGAATCGACTTGCTCTCAACTTACGAGACAAAGAGGATCTGGTTGTGTCTCACACTTTGGGGTAGCCAGAGGGTGCCAAACTTCGCGATATGATTACGCTGCGAGGGCGGCAAATTGCTGGAATGCGGAAAGCCTTATGGCGCCGAACTGACCCTTGCAAATCCTCAATGCCAGCGTTGGTTGCTGCCGCACAATGAAAGGCATTGAAGCCAAGCATCGGACCGGTGATATGCTTTTTGCAGCGGTGATTTTGTTCAAGGATATTTTTGAGGTGTTCCTTTGCCGGATGGTGATCAACTGGCCATTCCCTTTAATTTTAAGGATCACGTTCACCGCCTGAATCCCCGCAAAATTGGTGCAGCTTTTATCAGTGTTTACGCGGTCTGGCTGGCTGTTTACGGTGATCACCTGCTTGAAAAATGTCGCGCTGCAGCCGTATCGCGGCGCTTTGAGGGCATGAAATCAAGGGTTTATCCTGCGCGGTTGACCGCTTGGATTGGATACGCCCACTTGCCGCGAACCTTTACATAAGTCGTCCATCCGCCAACATTTGGCCATCGCGCGCTTTTTGGCTTGGGCGGTGGCCGCGATCAGCTGCGAAGACTTCACAAGCCACCGGTTCAGCGTAGCGTGGTCGAGGGCCACGCCGCGCTCGGCCAGGATTTCGTATATGTCGCGGTATGAGACGGCATAGCGTGCATAGAAAAACACAGCATGCAGGATTACCGCCTTTGGGTAGTGAACGCGCTTGAAATCTATCACCGTTCTGACCCGCCTGTCTGCTTCGCGCGGAGAGCCAAGCATTGCTCCATCGGGGTTCAGATGAAACCCAGAGAAGTTTACGACACTACCTACACTTGAGTAAGCTGTGCCGTGATTGCGGGCCTCGGCATCCTGTTCGAGACGCATCTCGTACTGCTTACGGGCGATCTGACTGTTCGTCAGGGGGAAGGGGGCAAGTTGCACGGGCGCACCTTGCCGTTCTGCGTGTTGTCGCGCCGCATCCATGATTTGAGTTTGGAAACCGGCAACCACACCTGCAAGCGCTCGCTCCGCCGCTCGTCGGTCGGGTCCTAAAGCCTTTGTAAGTTCGTCTTTTCCGATAATTGGGCGCAGTAATCTGGGAACGCTCATGCGTGCGTAGTAGCTACCGTTGCGCGTTTGAAAGTATCTGAGTTTGCCCGCCATTATGCACCCGTTTTGTAACAAGCTTTGTAGCAGTCAAACGGGAAAACCCTTTTGTTTGCAAGAGCATATAATGATTTCAACGGGAAAGATGGTGCTGTGAGAGAGGATTGAACTCTCGACCTCACCCTTACCAAGGGTGTGCTCTACCACTGAGCTACCACAGCATCTTTCGCGTTACCGGTTCTTTTCGGTTGGCGTGGCGGCTGATTAATCTGAAACTACCGAGGGCGCAAGCCTAATCTGGACCCTTTTTGCATTGCGATGTAGAGAAGGGGGATGAATAGCGATAAACAAAGCAATCCAAGCCCAAAAAACACTGCTATGAGGCGCCAGAAAACAGGCGCCGAGTTGCGTGAAGAGCGGCAAAAACAGGCGTTGAAGGCCAATATGGCGCGGCGCAAGGCACAGGCAAAGGCCCGAACGGGCCAAGTTAATGACAAAACTGAGGGGCAGTAGATGGATTCGATTCTGGTACGAGGCGGCGGCGAACTTAACGGAGTGATTCCGATTGCGGGCGCAAAAAATGCTTGCCTGACCTTGATGCCGGCCACTTTGCTGACAGAAGAGCCGCTGACATTGACCAACGCGCCGCGGTTGTCCGATATCCGGACGATGACGCAGCTTTTAGGGTCATTGGGGGCCGAGGTTGCAAGTCTTCAGGGCGGGCAAGTCTTGGCGATGTCGAGCCACGATATCAATAATCATACGGCCGATTATGACATCGTACGCAAGATGCGGGCCTCGATTCTGGTGCTGGGGCCGATGCTGGCGCGCGACGGCCATGCGATTGTGTCACTGCCCGGTGGCTGTGCGATTGGCGCGCGGCCGGTCGATTTGCATTTGCAAGCGCTTGAGGCTTTGGGCGCCGAGCTCGACCTGCGCGACGGCTATGTGCATGCCAAGGCGACAGGCGGGCGCTTGCGCGGTGGCGTGATTGAATTTCCGATTGTTTCGGTCGGGGCCACAGAAAACGCGCTGTTGGCGGCCACTTTGGCTAAAGGCACGACTGTCATCAAAAATGCGGCGCGCGAGCCTGAAATCGTTGATTTGGCCCAATGTCTACGTCGCATGGGCGCGCAGATTGAAGGCGAGGGCACGAATACCATTACCATTCAAGGTGTGGATCGTTTGGGTGGGGCCACGCATCCTGTGGTTACCGACCGTATCGAGTTGGGCACCTATATGCTTGCGCCAGCGATTTGCGGTGGCGAAGTGGAATGCCTTGGTGGCCGGATAGAGCTTGTTGGTGCGTTTTGTGAGAAATTGGATGCCGCAGGCGTTTCGGTTGAGCAAACCGAGCGTGGCTTGAAGGTGAAGCGCAAGAACGGTCGTGTAAATGCGGTTGACGTGACCACCGAGCCTTTCCCCGGTTTTCCTACCGATTTGCAGGCACAGATGATGGCGTTGCTGTGCACTGCCAACGGCAAAAGTGTGCTGGAAGAGAAGATCTTTGAAAACCGCTTTATGCACGCGCCAGAGCTGATCCGCATGGGCGCCAAAATTGATGTGCATGGCGGCCATGCAACTGTGACCGGTGTTGAAAAGCTGAAAGGCGCCCGCGTTATGGCGACTGATCTTCGGGCCAGCGTCAGCCTTATTTTGGCGGCAATGGCAGCCGAGGGTGAAACCGTGGTCAGCCGCGTTTATCACCTTGATCGTGGCTATGAACGCGTTGAAGAAAAATTGGGCGCATGTGGTGCCCATATCGAGCGGATCGCAACATGACTGATGCCCGTTTCCAAGATGGCGCCGAGGCCCCGTTGGCGCTGATCGCTGCCGATGCCGATGATTTGCAGGTGATGTCGGCGCTGCTGCAAGATGCAGTGCTGATGGTGTCTGACATGCGCTATGATGCCAAGCGGCGCGAGTTTGGATTGCTATTGAACCGGTTTCGGTGGGAGGATCAGTCGGCAGCGGAACGGGCTGGGCGTGCCTATGAGCGGGTGCGCTGCATGCTGGTGTTCGGTGATGTTTTGGCGGTTCGATCGCAAGGGATTTCGCAGCGGGACAAGGATACGGTCGTGTCGTTGTTATCGGTGGCTTTTGTGCCGGGGGCGGATGGAACGGGCCGTGTAGTGCTGACTTTGGCGGGCGATGGCGAGGTAGCTTTGGACGTCGAGTCAGTGAATGCGACGGCGCGCGATGTAACGCGGCCCTATGCGGCCCCTTCGCGCAAGATGCCGCGTCACGAGGGTTGAGTGCTTGCCAAAGCCAGTGATGTGGCTGCCGATTTTAGGTATTTTTGCCAAGATGAAATGGTGGGGTGTCCTTGTGCATCCAGGCCGGTGCTTGAGGTGGCGGGCGGGGCGCGCTAAAGGGGTGGCAACACCATAAAAGGGGCGCGTTATGCCGGTTTTTCTATCCACCTCGGATGCCGATTTTGAAGCCAAGTTTGCAGGTCTCTTGGGGGCCAAGCGCGAAGATAGCGTTGACGTGGATGATGTTGTAGCGGGCATCATTGCGGATGTGCGCGGACGCGGCGATGCGGCGGTGCTGGAACTGACCAAGCGCTTTGACCGGCTAGACCTGACCGCCGAGGCCATGCGTTTTACGGCAGAGGAAATTGAGGCCGAGTGTGCCAAGGTATCGGCCGAGGATCGTGCGGCATTGGAGTTGGCGGCGGAGCGCATTCGCAACTATCATGCCCGCCAAAAGCCTGAAGATGCTATGTGGGACGAACCGACCGGCGCGCGTTTGGGTTGGCGCTGGACGCCGGTTTCGGCCGCGGGGCTTTACGTTCCTGGCGGGCTGGCGAGCTATCCTTCCAGCGTTTTGATGAATGCCATTCCAGCGCAGGTTGCCGGGGTCGAACGCTTGGTGATCTGTTGCCCTACGCCGGATGGTATTGTGAACCCTTTGGTATTGTTGGCCGCAAAAATTTCGGGTGTGACCGAGGTCTACCGCATTGGTGGTGCGCAGGCGGTGGCTGCATTGGCCTATGGCACCGCGACGATTGCACCTGTCGACAAAATTACCGGGCCGGGCAATGCCTTTGTTGCGGCGGCCAAGCGGCGGGTGTTTGGCCGCGTGGGGATTGATATGATCGCGGGCCCGTCCGAGATTTTGGTGATTGCGGATCGTGATAACAACCCGGACTGGATCGCACTTGATCTGCTGTCTCAGGCCGAGCATGACGAAAGCGCGCAAAGTATTCTGATCACCGATGACGCCGGGTTTGCGCGTGATGTGGCGCAGGCGGTGGACGCGCGGCTGGAAACGTTGGAGCGCGGCGCGATTGCCGGCCCAAGCTGGCGCGATAATGGCGCCGTGATCGTGGTGCGCGATCTGGTCGAGGCAGCCAAACTGTCGAACCGCGTGGCACCCGAGCATTTGGAGCTTTGCGTCGCTGACCCTGACGGCTTGAGCCAGCAGATCACCCATGCAGGTGCGATTTTCCTTGGCCAATACACGCCCGAGGCGATTGGCGACTATGTTGGGGGGCCCAATCACGTGTTGCCCACTGCACGATCCGCAAGGTTTTCCAGCGGATTATCGGTGCTGGATTTCATGAAGCGCACGACTTTGGCGCAGATGACGCCAGCGGCGCTGCGCGCGATCGGCCCTTCGGCGGTGCGGCTTGCCACATCGGAAAGCTTGCAGGCGCATGGGTTGTCGGTGCAGGCGCGTTTGGACCAGTTGAATGACTAGCCCCTTGCACCCGTGGGCGCAAAAGGCCATCAATCTAAAGTACCTGCGATGGAAAAGACCCAAATGACCCGCATTTGCCATATCGAAATAGACGAATCCGGCCTTGCAGCCCCGACGCCTGAAATCGAGCAAGAGCGCAAAGTTGCGATCTTTGACCTGCTTGAAGAAAACACGTTTGCGCTGCCCAAGCGTGAGGGCAAACCAGTGCCTGACGGGCCGTACCGCCTTGCTCTTGCTATTCGTGAGGGGCGGTTGGTATTTGATATTGGCACTGAAGACATGGAAAAGGTGGGCGAGTTTCACCTGTCGCTCGGCCCGTTCCGGCAGGTTGTCAAAGACTATTTCCAGATCTGTGCAAGCTATTTTGAGGCCGTAAAGCGCCTGCCGCCCAGCCAGATCGAGGCGATCGATATGGGCCGCCGCGGGATACACAACGAAGGTGCACGGGTTTTGCAAGAGCGTCTGGAAGGCAAGGCTGAGGTCGATATCGACACCGCCCGCCGCCTGTTTACCCTGATCTGCGTTTTGCATTGGGGGTAGTTTTGGCCGGTTTCCCCCAATCGGTGTTGTTTTGCTGCGACCATAACGCTGTGCGCTCGCCCATGGCCGAAGGTTTGATGAAAAAGCTGTATGGTCAAAAGGCCTATGTGCAGTCGGCAGGTGTCAAGAACGATATGGAGGTGGACGGGTTTTCCATCGCCGTATGCCGCGAATTGGGGATTGAGTTGTCGCGCCATCGCAGCAGGTCGTTTGAAGAAATGCAGCTATGGGGCGATGATCTGTCGCAATTCGATCTGATCGTGGCACTGTCGCCTGCCAGCCAACGCATGGCTCTGGAATTGACGCGATTTCACCATCTGGATATCGAATATTGGCCGATACTCGACCCGACGGGCTTGGGCGAGGCGCGCGAGGCCAAGCTGTCGGCCTACCGTCAGGCGCGTGATCAGATTCGCACCAAGATGCTGGACCGTTTTGGCCCCCCGATTGAGGAAAACACATGAGCAAAGACCTGATTTCGCGCTATTATGCGGCCTTTAACGCTGGCGATGCAAATGGCATGCTGGCCTGTGTGACTGATGATGTGGAACACCGCGTGAATGAGGGCGGCGTTCGGCATGGCCGCGACAAGTTTGCTGAATTTTGCAGCCACATGGGCGTCAGTTACCGCGAAACCTTGCGCGACATTGTTGTTTTTGCCTCGGACGATGGCAGTCGGGGTGCTGCGGAATTCACCGTCCACGGCACCTATCTGCAAACCGATCCGGGCTTGCCGGAGGCCAATGGCCAGACCTATATCTTGCCTGCCGGGGCGTTTTTCGACCTGCGCGGCGGCAAAATCGCGCGGATCACCACGTTTTACAACCTCAATGACTGGATCGCTCAAATATCGTGACTGACCTGCGTACCCTGACCGGCGCGGCGCTGGATGCCGCTTTGGATGATGTTGCCCGTCTGCGTATCGCGGTGTTTCGCGACTGGCCTTATCTGTATGACGGTACCTTGCAACATGAGTGCGACTATATGGCGACCTACCGCAACAGCAAATCCGCGATTGTTGTCGGTGCTTTTGACGGCACGGCACAGGTTGGCGCAGCCACTGGCACCCCGATGGAGGATCACGCGGGCGAATTTTCAGCCCCCTTTGCCACGCAAAATATCCCCTTAAACCAGATATTTTACTGCGCTGAATCGGTGCTTTTGCCTAGTCATCGCGGCCAAGGCCTAGGGCATGGTTTTTTTGACATACGCGAGGCGCATGCCCGCGCGCTAGGCCGTCGACATGTAGCATTTTGTTCTGTCATTCGCCCCGAAGATCACCCGCTGCGGCCTGCTGATGCGCGTTCCAACCACGCGTTCTGGCGCGGGCGTGGCTATGCGCCTTTGGCTGGTGTTGTTGCTGAATTCGACTGGCTGGATGTGGGGCAAACCGTGCCCAGCCGAAAATCGCTCCAATTCTGGATGCGCTCGCTGTAAAGGAATACCGCTATGAAAATCGCTGCCGCCGCCTATCCGCTTAGTGATCTTGCTGATTTCGCCGAGTATCGCGCCAAGATTACGCAATGGGTAGCCGATGCCGCAGGGCAGGGCGCAAAACTCTTGGTGTTTCCTGAATATGGCGCGATGGAACTGGCAAGCCTTGGCGGCCATGACGTGGCCAAGGATATCGAGGCCGCCTTGCATGAGGTCGCCCGCCATTGGCCGGCTGTCGACGCGCTGCATTGCGAACTCGCGGCCAAGCATGGCGTTTATATTCTAGGGGCCTCGGCACCATTTTTCATTGGCGATAGGCCCGTCAATCGCGCCGTGTTTTACGGGCCCGACGGTGTAATAGGCCATCAAGACAAGCAAATCATGACCAGGTTCGAACGCGAAACATGGGACGTGGTCGCAGGTGCGGGCCTACCTGTATTCGACACACCCATTGGCAAAATCGGCGTCGTGATCTGCTATGACAGCGAATTTCCTTTGCTGGCCCGTAGCTTGGTTGAGGCCGGTGCCGAAATCCTTCTCGCGCCGTCCTGTACTGACAGTTATGCAGGCTTTACCCGCGTGCGGGTGGGGTCGATGGCGCGGGCGTTGGAAAACCAGTGTATCGTCGTTCATGCGCCTACGGTTGGAGATTGCGATTTTTGCCCTGCCGTTGACGTTAACATCGGTTCGGCATCAATTTATGGTCCGCCAGACCATGGCTTTCCCGCAAATGGCATTTTTGCAGAAACGGCATTGAATGAACCGGGTTGGGCGATAGCAGAGGTGTCGCTGGACGCTATCCATGAGTTGCGCCGCAATGGTGGCGTGCTGAACCACATGCACTGGCCCGAGCAACTCCTCCGTCTTGGCACCAAAACCCAAGCTTGACCTCAGTACCCAAGTTGCTTGGCAACGCGTTTGAACGGGGCTCGATGCCCCTTTCAATCGCGCCACCTTGTCATTCAAGGCTAAAGCATCCGTCGTAGGGCGGGCGGTGCGAAACCCCGCAGAATCACGCTGCATATGCGCCGAGTGTGTCGAGCATAGGCAGAAATATTACAAAGTGATAAAAGCCTTTGGCTAGTAGTGAATTTGCTTAAAGTTATTAATATCAATTGATTAGCTGGAAGTAGCAAGTTTTAGAAAGAGGGCATCGTCATATAGCTGTTACATAGTTTTGGCATGGCTGTCACACAAACCCGTTAGGCATCGGACCAAGCCAAACAGGCTGCCATCAGACAGGAGACTGCTATGAAAACCGCTATGCTTACTTCAGCAATCGCAATTGCTGCCCTTTCCGCCACCGCTGCCTCGGCGCGTGACCAAGTGCAGATTTCGGGCTCGTCGACAGTGTTGCCCTATGCAACCATCGTAGCCGAAGCTTTTGGTGAGAATTTTGATTTCCCGACCCCGGTTGTCGAAGGCGGCGGTTCGGGCGCTGGCCGTAAAAAGCTGTGCGAAGGCGTGGGCGAAACCACCATCGACATCGCGAACTCGTCGTCGCGGATCAAACAATCCGATATCGACAACTGCGCAGCCAACGGCGTTGATGCGATTATGGAAGTGCGGATCGGCTATGACGGCATCGTTTTCGCTAGTGAAATCGACGGTGCGGAATTCGCTTTTACGCCGTCTGATTGGTACAACGCGATTGCGGCCAAAGTGGTAAAAGACGGTGCTGTTGTTGAAAATGCTAACAAAACCTGGGCAGATGTGAATGCCGCGCTTCCCGCGCAAGACATTCTGACCTTCATCCCAGGCACCAAGCACGGCACGCGCGAAGTGTTTGATGTAAAGGTTATCGAAGCTGGCTGTGAAGCTTCGGGCGCCAAAGCCGCATTCGAGGCAGATGGTCTGGATGCCGACAAGGAATGCCTTGCCCTGCGCACAGATGGCGTATCTGTAGATATCGACGGCGATTATACCGAAACCCTGTCGCGCCTGTCGGCCAACAAAAACGCAATCGGCGTGTTTGGCCTGTCATTCTATGAAAACAACACAGACAAGCTGCGCGTGGCAACCATGTCAGGCGTGTTGCCTTCGACAGAAACCATTGCCTCGGGTGACTATCCGGTGTCGCGCCCACTGTATTTCTACGTAAAGAACGCGCACTTGGGTGTGATCCCAGGTCTGCGTGAATATGTAAACTTCTTTGTGTCTGATGATATGGCTGGTCCAGACGGCCCGCTGGCGGCCTATGGCTTGGTGTCCGATCCTGAATTGGCCGCAACCCAAGCAATGGTTGAAGCTGAAACACCAATGGGTCCTTTGAAATAAACAAACAATTCGGGTGGCGCATCCCAGCGCCACCCGTCCCTCTGAAACCGGATCTAGCCAACATGAGCCTTTCCCTCCTTATCCTCATCGTTTTGGCGCTTGGCGTTGCAGGATACGCCCTTGCCCGCGCCCGCGTGACTGCGCAGGCCAATGGCGACCGCCGCCGCTTGCATTCCCTGATCGGCTATTATGGCCATACTGTTTTTCTGTTTGCCACGGTTCCGGCGTTGTTGCTGCTGGGCGCTTGGCTATTGCTGCAACCGGTGGTGATAGACGGCCGCGTGTCGTCGATGTTGCAACCTGGCGATATTCCCGAAGGTGGCTCGCTTAGCCTTGTGATGTCGGATGTGCGCCGCATTGCCAACGGGCTTGATACCCTTGTCGCCCAAGGCCAGTTGACCGAGGCCGCACTGACCACCTTGCGCACCGAGACCGCCGATGTGCGCGGTCAGTTGGGCTCTGTCGGCATTGCACTTGGCAGCGATGTGCAGACCAACGTGCTTGAGGCCGCAAAGGCCTATCGCGGCCAGCAAGGCACGGCGCAGGCCGTTATGGCGGCGGTGGTTCTGTTGGCGTCTGTTCTAGGGCTTGCCTTGTCTTACAAGCGGCTCTCTCCCGATTTCCGCGCCCGCAACGTGTTTGAGAGTTTCGTCAAGGCACTGCTGATCGCCTCGTCAATGGTCGCAGTTCTAACCACCTTTGGCATCTTGTTTTCGATGTTGTTTGAATCGATCCACTTCTTTCAACTGTACCCCGCCAAAGAGTTTTTCTTTAGCCTGACATGGAACCCACAATTTCGCGGCGGCTCGTCGCTTGGCATCTGGCCGCTGCTGTGGGGTACGCTCTATGTGTCTTTTGTGGCGCTGCTGGTTGCGGTGCCAATCGGGTTGATGATTGCGATTTACCTGTCGGAATATGCGTCAAAACGGCTGCGGACCTTTGCCAAACCGGCGATCGAAATTCTTGCCGGTATTCCGACGATTGTTTACGGCCTATTTGCCCTTATCACCGTTGGCCCGTTCTTGCGCGACTATTTTGCCCAGCCGCTTGGGCTTGGTACGTCGTCTTCGTCGGTGATGACGGCGGGGTTGGTGATGGGCATCATGTTGATCCCGTTTGTGTCGTCGCTTTCGGATGATATTATCAGCGCTGTGCCGCAATCTTTGCGCGATGGGTCGTTCGGGCTTGGGGCTACGCAGTCCGAAACCATCCGCAAGGTGGTGTTTCCTGCAGCTCTGCCTGGTATTGTCGGTGCGGTTTTGTTGGCTGCCAGCCGCGCGATTGGTGAAACCATGATCGTGGTTATGGGGGCAGGGGCGGCGGCCAAGCTGGGCCTGAACCCGTTTGAGGCGATGACCACAATCACCGTTAAAATCGTCAGCCAATTGACTGGCGACACCGAGTTCGCCTCGCCCGAAACGCTGGTGGCCTTTGCGCTGGGGATGATGCTGTTTTTCTTTACTCTTGCACTGAATGTGATCGCCCTGATCGTCGTGCGTAAATACCGGGAGCAATACGAATGACCGATGCAAACGCCCAAGCGCCCCGCACGTCACTGTTTGCGCCCGATGCCCGCACGGCGCGCCGCAACAACTCCGAGGCCCGGTTTCGCCTTTTTGGTCTGATTTCTGTTACCATTGGCCTTGCCGCCTTGGTCATGTTGCTGTCGTCCGTTCTGTTTAACGGGACCAGTTCTTTTCGCCAAACCATGCTGGAGCTGCCAGTAACACTGGACGCCAAGGTGTTGGATAAAAAAGGGAATCGTAATCCGGATGATTTGGCCAAGGTTACGACCATCGGCTATGGCCGCCTTATTTCCGATGCGTTGGACAAGGCAATCACCGACAATGGCATTGTGGTTGACGGGCTGACGTCAAAAGACGTCAAAGACATGATTTCCAAAGAGGCCCCTGCGCAAATTCGGGGCCGCGTTCTGGCAAATCCCGATTTGATCGGTCAAACCGTCAGCTTTCAGGTTTTGGCGAATGGCCGGATTGATGGCTACATGAAAGGCCGCGTAACGCTGGAAACAGCCGAGAGGGACAGCAATGTTTCGGTCAATCAGCTGCATCTTGCTGATGCGCTGCACGAAAAGGGCTTGCTGGATATGCCGTTCAACTGGCTGTTCATCACTGCCCCCGACGCGTCGGAACTGCGGCCCGAGGCGGCAGGCCTGGGCGTGGCGATTTTGGGTTCGGCCTATATGATGATTATCGTGCTGGTTCTTTCCCTGCCGATTGGTGTCGCAGCCTCGATCTATCTTGAAGAATTTGCGCCCCAAAACCGCATCACCGACTTGATCGAGGTGAATATTTCCAACCTTGCCGCCGTGCCGTCGATTGTGTTCGGTATTCTGGGGCTGGCTGTGTTCATCAACTTTGTCGGCCTGCCGCAATCGGCCCCGATTGTCGGCGCGCTGGTGCTGACGCTGATGACCTTGCCGACGATCATCATCGCCACGCGTGCCGCCCTTAAGGCCGTGCCACCGTCTATCCGTGAGGCGGCGCTGGGGGTTGGTGCGTCCAAGATGCAGTCGATCTTTCATCATGTCTTGCCGCTGGCAATGCCGGGCATTTTGACAGGCGCGATCATCGGCCTTGCACAGGCCTTGGGCGAAACGGCACCTTTGTTGCTGATCGGCATGGTGGCCTTTGTGCGCGACTATCCGGGTGCGCCGCCCGAAGGGTTCTTTGACCCTGCTGCCGCCTTGCCGGTGCAGGTGTACAACTGGACGCAGCGCGCCGATCCTGCCTTTGTGGAACGCGCTTCCGGCGCTATAATCGTGCTGCTGATATTCCTTGTAATCATGAACTTCGTCGCAATCCTGTTGCGCCGCCGTTTTGAACGTCGCTGGTAAAGGGGACCTGAAATGGACGACCTGCGAATTGTGGAGAGAGATGTGAATACCCATACCAACAAGATCACTGCGCGCGGCGTTGATGTGTTTTACGGCGGCAGCCACGCGATCAAAGGGGTGGATGTCGACATCCTCGACAACACTGTGACCGCATTTATCGGCCCTTCGGGTTGCGGTAAATCGACGTTCTTGCGCTGCCTGAACCGGATGAATGACACGATTGATATTTGCCGCGTCAAAGGCGAGATTTTGCTGGACGGCGAGAATATCTATAACCCGAAAGTTGACCCTGTGCAGCTGCGCGCCAAGGTTGGCATGGTGTTTCAAAAGCCGAACCCGTTTCCAAAGTCGATCTATGACAACGTGGCCTACGGCCCCAAAATCCACGGCCTGACCCGCAACAAGGCCGAGCTGGACGAAGTGGTTGAAACCTCGCTGCGCAAGGCCGCGATCTGGAATGAGGTAAAGGACCGCTTGCAAGCACCGGGCACCGGCCTTTCGGGCGGGCAGCAGCAGCGTCTGTGCATTGCCCGCGCCATTGCGACCAGCCCCGAAGTGCTGCTGATGGATGAGCCATGCTCGGCATTGGACCCGATCGCCACTGCACAGGTTGAGGAACTGATTGACGAACTACGTGCGCAGTTTTCCGTAGTCATCGTAACCCACTCGATGCAACAGGCAGCCCGCGTCAGCCAGCGTACTGCGTTCTTTCACCTTGGGAACTTGGTGGAATATGGCGAAACCGGTCAGATTTTCACTGCACCAAAAGACCCGCGCACCGAAAGCTACATCACTGGCCGTATCGGCTAAGGGAGAAACAAGATGCAAAACGATCCCCATATTGCCCGCGCCTTTGACCGCGATCTCGAAGCCATTCAGGCGCTAGTTTTGAAAATGGGTGGGCTGGTCGAGGCCGCGCTGCTGGATGCCGCCCTCGCACTGGAAAGCCGTGATGACGAACTGGCCGCCAAGGTGCGCGCGGGTGACAAAGCCGTTGACGCGCTGGAAGAGCAGGTCAACACCGAGGCCGCCCGATTGATCGCCCTTCGTGCGCCAACAGCTGGCGATTTGCGCACCGTGCTGACGGTGATGAAAATTGCAGGTTCATTGGAACGCTGCGGCGATTATGCCAAAAACCTTGCCAAACGCTCGGTTGTGTTGTCGCAAATGCCTGTAATTGATGGGACTGCAGGGGCAATTCGCCGAATGGCTAAAGCAGTGCAATTGCAGTTGAAAGACGCGCTCGACAGCCTTATCCAGCGCGATGTCGAGCTTGCCTCCGATGTGCGCCAACGTGATGCCGACGTGGACCAGATGTATAACGCCCTGTTTCGTGAATTCCTGACCCATATGCTGGAAGATCCGCGCAATATTTCGGCCTGCATGCACCTGCATTTCATCGCTAAGAACATTGAACGGGTTGGCGATCATGCCACCGGGATTGCCGAGCAAGTGATTTATCTGGTCACCGGCGCATTGCCTGAAGAGGGGCGGCCAAAGGCTGACATGACCTCTACGGCGGCAAACCTGTCGGAGCAACGCTAATGGCCGCTGCCGAACTTCCGCTTGTATTACTGGTCGAAGATGAACCTGCCCAACGCGAAGTATTGGCCTATAACCTAGAAGCTGAAGGATTTCGGGTGGTTCAGGCTGCAGATGGCGAAGAAGCACTGATGTTGGTGGATGAAGCTGCACCCGATCTGATCGTGTTGGATTGGATGTTGCCGCTTGTGTCTGGGATCGAGGTGTGTCGGCGGCTGAAAATGTCAGCTGAAACACGTAATATCGGCATTATCATGTTATCAGCCCGCGCCGAAGAGGTTGACCGTGTGCGCGGGTTGGAAACGGGGGCAGACGACTATATCATCAAGCCCTACTCGGTTGTCGAGTTGATGGCCCGCGTGCGCGCTGCTTTGCGTCGGGTGCGCCCCGCGACAATGGGGCTGGTGCTGGAGTTTGAAGATATCCGCTTGGATGCCGAGACCCACCGGGTTTACCGTGCGGACAAGGTGTTGAAACTGGGCCCGACCGAGTTTCGCCTGCTGTCTACATTCATGGAAAAACCGGGCCGTGTTTGGGCGCGCGACCAATTGCTTGATCGGGTGTGGGGGCGCGATATTTACGTTGATACCCGCACGGTCGACGTCCATATCGGCCGCTTGCGCAAGGCGCTGTGCCAGCATGGCGGCGAGGATCCGCTGCGCACGGTGCGCGGGGCGGGCTACGCCTTGGGGTGATGCGATTTGATCCGACCGCCGGGGGGCTGCGCTGCCCCCGGACCCCCCGCAGGTATTTTTGCCAAGATGAACGGGTTGGATCGTTTTTGGATTTGCGTGTGGAATATTTCTTGCTGCAAGCAAATGGCGCTTTCTAAAGCGTGATGTGTTGCTGCTTTTGTGTGGTTCCCCTTGACCAAGCGTTGCTAATCCCCGACATCAAGAGGGAACCTTAGGAGGCCGCTCATGGCAAATATCGAACAATCAGCATCCGCATTTTTGCAAAGCCGCAGGTCTGTGCCTGCCAAGATGCTGGGTCTTCCGGTGCCGGACCGCGCAGCTTTGATGCCGTTGCTAACCGCCGGTTTGCGCGTGCCAGACCATGGCAAGCTGGAGCCTTGGCGTCTATTGGTGCTGGAGAAGGCCGCAATGACGCGGCTTGCGGCTTTGGCCGTGACCCGAGCGGGCGAGCTTGGTTTGGATGCCGAGAAAGCTGTCAAAGGCTCGGCACAGTTTGAAACGGGCAATCTGGCGGTTGTGGTGATTTCCAGCCCTAAGCCGTCTGATAAAATACCGCTGAGCGAGCAGGTTTATTCGGCCGGCGCTGTGTGTCTTTCTTTGCTGAATGCGGCTTTGGCGGCGGGTTGGGGGGCGAACTGGCTTTCTGGTTGGCCGTCGCATGATCGCGAATTTTTGGCCCGAGGCCTAGGCCTGCATGATACGGAAACCGTGGCCGGCATCATTCATATCGGAACTGCGCAGAACAGCCCGCCCGACCGGCCGCGCCCTGATGTCGCGGCGCGAGTGGAATGGGTAAGTGCATGATCTTTTCAGATTTTCTAAAAGCGATTGGCCAGTTGGGCGACCGCCGCTTTCGCCGTGTTTTGCTTTGGGGCGTGGGGCTTACGCTAGCGCTTTTGGTAGGCGTCTATGCTGGCTTTTTGGCGGTAATCCAGACCTTTGTCCCTGACAGCGTGAACATCCCTTTTGTCGGCGCTGTGGGAGGGCTTGATACGTTACTTAGCTGGGGCTCGGCGCTATTGATGATCGGCTTGTCGGTCTTCTTGATGATGCCTGTGGCCTCGGCTTTTACCTCGTTGTTTCTTGATGATGTGGCGCAAGCCGTTGAGGACAGGCACTATCCCGGCCTGCCGCCCGCACAAAAGCAAAGCTTTGGCGATGCCGCGATCGATACGCTGAATTTCTTTGCGTTGCTAGTTTTTGTGAACGTGTTGGCGCTGGTGCTTTATGCCTTTGCAGGGCCATTCATTCCGGTGGTCTTTTGGGCTGTCAACGGCCTGTTGCTGGGGCGCGAGTATTTTACGCTGGTGGCCGCGCGGCGCATGGGGCGTAAGGCGGCTAAAGCGCTGCGCAAACGCCATTGGCTGACTGTATGGTGGGCAGGGGGGCTGATGGCTGCGCCGTTGTCTATCCCTTTGGTCAACCTGCTGATACCCGTGTTGGGAGCCGCTACTTTTACGCATTTGTTCCACCGCTTGGAGGCGATGGAACAGCGCCGTTAATTCTGTATCGTTGTTGGCGGCATCCGGCCCATAAAGTCGAAATCGCGCACGGTGATTTTGCCCGACAGGATAATGCTGCACAATATTACCCAGATGATCGTGGCGGCGATCGTAGTGATCCAGGCTTTGCGTTTCACTACGAAACCCGAGGGCGCGCTTTTGGGTGTGCCGGGCACAACCTCGCCCACGTCGCCCTGTGACTTGAACCGCAAGGGCAGCACGACGAAAAACGTCATGAACCAGCAGACGGCGAACATGACGATTGCTGCGGTGATGGTCATACCTGCTCCAATTCTACAAGACAGCCGTTGAAATCCTTGGGGTGCAGAAACAAAACCGGCTTGCCATGTGCGCCGATTTTCGGCTCTCCACTGCCCAGAACCCGCGCGCCTGCAGCTTGAAGCTTGTCGCGTGCAGCCAGAATATCATCGACTTCGTAGCAGATATGGTGAATGCCGCCAGCCGGATTTTTCTCTAAAAAACCATTGATGGGTGAGTTTTCGCCCAATGGGTACAGCAGTTCGATCTTGGTATTCGGAAGCGTAATGAACACAACCGTCACGCCGTGGTCGGGCTCATCTTGTGGGGGGCCGACATCGGCACCCAACGTGTTGCGGTATTGAGCGGCGGCGGCCTCTAGGTCAGGCACGGCAATGGCAACGTGATTCAGGCGTCCAATCATCTGTGGCTCCGTTCTGGCGGGTTTGCGTGGCTTTATGCGGTGTCATCGCGGCAGGGGCAAGGGGGCGCGCTGCCGCGGGGGTTTTTGTGGATAGATTCAGTTTTTATGGGGCTGATTCACCCTTCGTTAGGGGATTCGGCGTTCAACTTGGTGACAGCCTTTGCCAGATTGAAAGGACCGCCATGCCGTCTCCGTTGCCTCTTGCCGTACCGTCTTATGCACTGCCCGAAGGACCAGGTTTTGCCCACATCAAACACACATTTGCGCTTCCACTAGCCGGAATTACCATTTTGGCGGTCGAAGACAGCCGTTTTGCATCGGAGGCGTTGCGCTTGTTGTGCCAACGCAGCGGCGCACGCCTGCGCAGGGTTGACACTCTGGCAGCGGCACGTCGTCACCTTGCCGTGTATCGCCCCGATGTCGTGCTGATCGATCTGGGTTTGCCTGATGGCAATGGCGTTGATCTGATCCGTGAACTGGTCAAGAACAAACAAGGCCAAAGCGTGGTTCTGGCCATTAGCGGTGATCCTGATGGCTGGTCGTCTGCCGTGCGGGCAGGCGCGGCCGGGTTCATTGAAAAGCCATTGGAAAGCCTGTCCAAGTTTCAACAAGTGATTTTGGGCCATCTTACGGGCACGCCGCACGTCAGGTTGGCGCAATATGGCGATGAACAGGAAAAGCGACACATTCAGCCAGACAAACAAGCACTGCAAGACGATCTGATACATGCCGCCGATCTGATCGAAAGTGGCGGCGGTGCTGACGATCGATATGTTGTCGATTTTGTACGCGGGCTGGCCCGCAGCAGCCATGATCTGACCCTTGAAGGTGCCGCCATGCAGGCCCGTAGCTCGTCCCAAGGTCTGGCGGGGCTCGGCCAAGCCCTCTCACAGCGGATAAATTGCGCCAGTGATCCATTTGCAAAGCCAGCAACCACAAGGCGAAGCGCTGACAGTAACCCTTGTGGTTGACGATCAGGTAATCATTTTCAGGGCAGGGTCATCATTGGCGCGTACCAGATTGGTCAGGTCGCTCAGGCGTTCGCGCTGCCTACCGTTCGTGTCGAAATTCGAAGGCGCAAGCCATGCCGAAAACGCCTCGCGCAAAGCAGGCCACTCACTGTCGATTACCGAAAACCAGGCGGTATCGCGGTTGCGGCCTTTGACAACGGCGGCTTGGCGAAAGATGCCTTCATAAGAAAAGCCAAAGCGCTGTGCCGCGCGGCGTGACGCCAAATTGGCTGCGTTGCACTTCCACTCATACCGGCGATAGCCCGCGTCAAATGCCCATTGCATCATCAAAAACATCGCCTCAGTTGCGGCGGCGCTGTTTTGCAGCTCGGGGCTAATGCAGATATGGCCAACCTCGATAGAGCCGGCAGTCGGCGCGATGCGCAAATAACTTGCAACGCCACCGCAATGACCTGTCGTCAGATTGCGCAAAACATAAAAGAGCGGATCCTCCTGTGCGGCCATTTCTTTGGCCCAGCGATGATATGCTGCCGCCGAGGCGAAAGGGCCATAGGGCATATAATCCCACAAACTATCATGGCCAGAAAACGCACGGTGAAGATCTGCCGCATGTACATCGGCGTCAAGCCGTTCTAGCGCGACATAGATGCCCCTAAGCGGCGCACCAACGGGGGTCACAGGTGGGGCCCACTTTGAAAGATCTTTTGACATATGCGCGCCCTGTTCAAAAAGTGAATTGCCCAGTTATGCGGATTTACCCGCGCAACGGCAACACCCAATTGATGCAGGATAATCCTGCTGCCGTTACAGGATAAGCTTGGGGTCGTCGCCCATGTCTAGCCCCGGAAAAACCGCGCCTTCAAGCACCGACCGCTGCAGGCCAAACATGCCGCGCATTGCCCAGGCGGCCCAGGCCCGCACATCCGAAGTTGGCATCAGGTCGCGGCGATCATACAGCGCTGCTTCGGCCAATCCTGGCCAGTTGCCCAGTACAGAACCGCCCCGCAACGCCCCGCCTGCAAGAATCATCGCACCGCCCGTGCCGTGATCGGTGCCGCCGCTGCCGTTCTGGCGTGCGGTGCGGCCAAACTCTGTCATCGCAATCAGTGTGGTCCGCCCCCATGTCTGCGGACCGAGTTGCGATTGCATGCGCAGGATGATCCTTTGTAAACGTGACAGCGGGCGACCAATCGCGGCGACTTGTCGGCGGTGGGTATCCCATCCTGCAAGCGAAAACGCAGCAATGCGCGTGGCACCGGCCAATCGCCCGGCCGCGAAATCGACCAAGCTGTCGATGTCAGGCCACGCCTTGTCTTCGCCCATCGCAGAGTTGCCGGTTGTGCTTTCGTTGGCGCTGCGCACCACGCGACCAGCAAGCTCTTGTGACAGTTCCATCGCCTCAGTCCCGGCCTCTCGAAACAGGTCATCATCGTGATAGATGTGGTCCAGCAAGGTCTGGCTTTGTTGCGACAGCACTAGCTTCACTTCTGGGGTCCAGGCCCGGCTTGCGCCTTTGCCCGCAAGCAAAGGCAGTGCCTCTCGCCCAACGGCATAGGCGGTTTCGGCCGTCAGACCCGGAACAGATTGCAACATGCGGTTCAGCCAACCATCATGTTGCGCGCCGATCGGCACGTCCATTCCGGTGCCAGCCTCAAGCAGGGTTTGGCCGTCGAAATGGCTGCGCTTGTCGCGGTAAGACGTTGATGTTGCATGCACAAAGCCCAATTGGCCAGCCTGCCACATCTTTTGCAGCCCCCCTAAACCCGGATGCAACGCAAACGGTCCTGACAGGTTGATCTCGCTGGTCGGCAGGCCCGGTCGCAGTGCTGCGAAATCGCGGTCCCCTATGGGTTGCACAACATCAAGCCCGTCCATAGCCCCACGCAAAATCACAACAATCAGGCGGTTTTCGCCAAGGCCCGCGCCTTGGGCCATCGTGACCGAGGTAAGCCAAGGATAGGCCGCAGCCGAGCATCCTGCCCAAGTCATCGCACGCAAAAGCTGCCGTCTATCCATCGGTTACCTCCGGTTAAAGGCGGGCGAGGCAAGCACCAGCCCCACGCCTTCGCGTTTTGATTCCGCCCGCGCCACTGCCCAACGAAGCCGCTCATCCGCAGCAGTGCCCAATGCAGTTCTGGCAAAGCCTGCAGGGTCGGGCATTGGTGTCATCAGGCGGCCCGGCACCTCCATTGCCCAAGTGATCCGCGCGCCCAGCCCTTGCGGCGTGATCCATGCCGCAGCGTCCTCGGGCCAGCCATTGGGGCCGATGGGCTGCTGCCACTCTTGCCCCATCAACCGCATAGGCCGCAGAACAATGCGCAAAAACTGGCCGCGCCCCATACGCCGGAGTGCAGGACCCGTCATGCCAAAGGCCCGCAGCGCGGCCAGCACAAACTCGACGGGTTGGCGGGCCTTTACCCGTTCGGGTGCCCACGCAGCTGGGTGATCCAGCATCGCGGCATAAACCTTTTGCAAATCGCCGCCACTGTCCAGATAGGCGCGGGTCATCGCGACCACCAATTCAGGGTTTGGCTGGTCGGCCACAAAATGCACGGCAAGCTTGTTTGCGATATGGGCGGCAGTTTCGGGTCGTTGTGCAAGGTCGGTCAGCGCGGCTTTGATCGGCGCAATGCCTTCGCCGCCATAGGGCATTCCTAAAACCACTTCAGCCCCCGGCTCGGCCCGATTGGCATGAAACTGAAACCCTTTCAGCGGGTTAGACTCTAGCCCCGTCAGCAATAGCGCCATTTGCCGTACATCGGTTTGGCTATAGTTTGCCCCTACGCCAAGGCTGTGCAGTTCCAACAGCTCGCGTGCAAGGTTTTCATTCAGGCCACGTTTGCGCCTTTGGCCAACCGGCGAATTTGGCCCTGTCGAGGCGGATTGATCAAGGAACGACAGCATCGCCGGATGCAAGGTGGCCGCGATCAACATATCGGCAAACCGGCCCGATATATGTGGCCGGATCGCATCATGGATCATCGCGCCGGGCAGGCCCCGTTCCATTGCCGACCGTGCCTTTGTGGTGAAATGATCTGCCCAAAAGGCGACCAAGCGTTCGCGAAACCCGTCTTGGGCATCCAACGCACGGGCAAACTGCGCCCGAATATCCGCCTCGGCTGCTAGTGTAACCGCGCGGATGGCGGATTTGTATTTGTCCCCCAACATCTTGTCTTTGCGTGCCATTTTCCGCGCCTCAAACGCGCGGGCCATTAGTGGCAATGCCTCGACCAGGCCCATTGTCGGATGGTGCACAGCCATATCATCAGGGCCAGCCAACGCCGCCAGCATCGCCTTTGGCGAGGGGGAGTTGGCATAGGGCAGACCATAGCCAAAACGAAAGGCGGCAAGGGTTGGCGTGTCAATCATGCGCGCGGTCCAATCACTTTGACCACAGGCTAGCCGATTGCTGCCGCGCTTTCATCTCTCAATACGCAAAGCCCGTGATCGCCATGCCCTACAAGCAAAAGGCCGCCGATCTTATGCCCGTGTTGTCGGGCCGGGCCACAGCCCTGCACGCGCCCCTTCGGTCATTGCCAGTATGATATGATACATTAGCCGCGTAAGTGCCTCGGACCACAGGCTATCCCCTGTGGCGTCCAGCCGGTTTACGAACACGGGGCGGCCTGCAAACCAGCTTTCAAACATCAGGCACATCAAGGCTTGTGCACGCGCTGCCGCCTCGGGTTCACCTGCGATGTGGCGAATGGCAAGCGTCTTGATCGCCTCGGTCTGCGGCCACAACAGGAAACTGTTTTCCATCACCTCGCCCGCGGCCGAGACGGCATCGAACGCAGCGCCTGTCAGTGGGCCGGTTTTTGCAAATCCAAAGCGGTCTGCAAAGGCCAATAGCTGCGCTGCGGGTGCGCCGATGTCCGGTTGTGCCGCCAACTCGGCCTCTTGCAGCAGCAGCCAGGCCCATTCGCATTGATGGCCAACCTCGCGCCGTTGGCCATCGGCACCGGGCAGGGGCAAAAGGTCAGGGGTCAGGAATTCGGCAATGCTGCCGCTGTCGTGGTCCATGAAATGTCGCAAAGCGATGCTGCGCAAATCTGCCGCTCGTTCCAGCCAATGCGGATCGCCCGTCATGCGTATGGCTTGCAGGCAGGCCTCATACAAATGCATATGCGGGTTCTGGGCTGGCGTCAGGTTGCCCCCGATGTCATCGTTCAACAGCAACCCCGTGGCAGGGTCCGTCAGCTGGGTTGTCAGCGCTTGCCAGCAGTCCTCAATCAATTGTGGAACCTCATCCGAGGGGGATAGGCGGTTCCATGTGACCAGCCCCAGAATGACAAAGGTTTGGTCATAGCTGCGGGCGGCCTCATCTGCGGCTTGGCCGGTTGGGCTGCCGTCACGCTTGGCATTGCAACGGTAAAGACCGGGTGCCTTGCGAAAACGCTGCAGAAAGGC
Organism: Pseudorhodobacter wandonensis; assembly: GCF_001202035.1. Taxonomy (GTDB): domain Bacteria; phylum Pseudomonadota; class Alphaproteobacteria; order Rhodobacterales; family Rhodobacteraceae; genus Pseudorhodobacter; species Pseudorhodobacter wandonensis. The sequence continues at coordinate 109,812 of NZ_LGHT01000045.1, forward strand.
CGCTTGCTTTTCGGCTGCGGCCTTTAGGGCAGGGTCACCTGATAGCAGCGCGGCATGGGACAGGGTGAACAATGTGCGCGCCTGCGCCAGCAGTGATTTCGGCGCGGTCAAGTCCGGTTTGCCTTTGGCATCAAGCGCGTCGAAAACGCCAAAATCGCCATCCTGTACTTGCGCCATCCAACCGCCTAACAGGTCGCGCCAAAACCAATCGGCCCAAAACGCCGCATCGCGGCTGGTGGCATTGTGTGCGTCTGTGTGGCGAGATGGGTAGGGTTTCATCATGGACTCCTGCTAAATCAATAGTGGTATACTTGTATGTTAGTTAAGAATCCATATGTCGGGCGTGACTATTCATTTCTTCGCACCTGTGGCGCCTATGCCATAGCCAAGCGGCACACCACCTGTTAGCCTAACCCCATAAACAATAAAGAAACGAGCAGGCATACAGGCAATGGGAACGGGCATATACGGCACGTTCGTCATCTCTTGGGCGCAGACAGAAACAGACGGTTTAATGGCCGCACCGATGGACGTACTTGCCGTTGGCGCCACGTGGCGCTGGATGGGAGAGCCGGTTCGCGTTGACGGTGCGAAAGATGTCTTGTTACTTAGCGGAGCCGAAGGGGCGGCGGAACTCAGATTGCGCGCGGCGCGCAAGGTGCGGCGGCTGTTGGGGGCCGAGTTTGCGCCAAACAGCAGCGCATCGGCGGCAACCGACATCGGGAATGACTTGCCAGAACAAGGCTTTATCGTCACCGATGGCCGCCAGAGTTATACGATTACTTTGATTGATGTGCCTGGCAGCGGCAGTCGTTTGTTGATGTTGGTCGGTGAACTGCCACCTGCAAACCAAGATCTTTGGGTTGTCCGAACGGCTGTAGACCTTGGTGCGCAAGTGGCGGAGGCAGAGGCACCAGCCGGGGTGATTTGCTTTACCCCCGGAACCACCATTCGCGGCGTAAACGGCCCCCGATTGGTTGAGAATTTACGCGTCGGCGATTTTATTGCCACCAAAGACAATGGCTTGCAGAAAATCCTGTGGATTGGCACTCGCCGGATATCGGGCGCAAGGTTGCACGCAATGCCCCATTTACGGCCAGTTTGGCTGCGGGCAGGGGCGCTGGGCCTTGATCGCCCCGAGCATGACCTTTTGGTTTCGCCGCAACACCGCATGTTGGTGCAAGGCGCGGCGGCGATGGCCCTGTTCAACACCCCCGAAGTTTTGGTCGCGGCACATGACCTGATTAATGATACCTCTATTTTCATTGACCAAACTTTGCGGGACGTGACCTATATTCATATCTTGCTGGAAAACCATCAGGTCATCTGGGCAAACGGGCTTGAAACCGAGAGCTTTCATCCGTCTAACACCGCCTTGGATAATGTCGCGCCCGACCAACGCCAAGGCTTGCTGCAGGTTCTGCCGGGTCTTGCCGATACCCCGCAAATCTACGGCGATTATGCGCGGCGCAATCTTTCGGGCCCCGAAGCCGCTATTTTGCGACATGCTTTAGCAGCTTAACTGGTTGACACCCCGCCATGGGCCTATATAAGCCCGCCTGTCTTCGGATTTACGTCCGAGGGCTTTTCATTGGTGTTGGTGGCCCTTGCAAAAGGAACCCTGTCACCCGCGGTTGCCCAAGTTATCGGGGGGCCAAGGGGAAGGACAACGCCCTTCGTAACCTAAGAAGGAGATCAGAGATGACAAAACGCACCTCTGCCAAGTACAAAATTGACCGCCGCATGGGCGAAAACATCTGGGGCCGTCCAAAGTCGCCAGTGAACAAGCGTGAATACGGTCCGGGCCAGCACGGCCAGCGCCGCAAGAACAAACTGTCCGATTTCGGTACACAGTTGCGCGCAAAGCAGAAATTGAAGGGTTACTACGGCGACCTGACCGAAAAGCAATTCCGCAAGATCTATACCGAAGCGGAACGCGTTAAGGGCGACACCGGCGAGATGCTGGTAGGTCTGCTCGAGCGTCGCTTGGACGCTGTTGTATACCGCGCGAAATTCGTGCCAACTGTGTTTGCTGCACGTCAGTTCGTGAACCACGGCCACGTTACTGTAAACGGCCAGCGCGTAAACATCGCGTCCTACCGCGTTAAAGAAGGCGACGTGATCGCTGTTCGTGACCGTTCCAAGCAATTGGCAATCGTTCTAGAAGCTGTTGCTCTGGCTGAACGTGACGTTCCTGATTACGTTGAAGTAGACCACTCGAAAATGACTGCGACTTTCGTACGCACCCCAACTTTGGGCGACGTGCCATATCCAGTTGTTATGGAACCAAACCTCGTGGTCGAATATTACGCCAAGAACTAATCTTGGTTGCAATACGGCCCTCAACTGTGGGCCAAATGAGACGCCGCCCAAATTGGGCGGCGTTTTGCGTTTGCGACCTCTGGTCAGGCGCAGACGAAGCCGCTAACAAGGCGCAGCATCTCGGGGGAGCGCGTTTATGACGTCTGACATTCGGCCACAGCCGGGCATTATGGATATCGCCTTATACGAAGGCGGTGCGGCCACGGTTGCGGGCAAATCCAATACTATCAAACTCTCGTCGAATGAGAATCCGTTTGGCCCGTCAGATAAGGCCAAAGAGGCGTTTTCGCGGTCTGTCCACAACTTGCACCGTTATCCCAGCACCGATCACGCAGCCTTGCGCGAAGCGATTGCCGAGGTGCAAGGGCTGGATGCCGACCGCGTGATTTGTGGCGTTGGCAGTGACGAAATCATCCATTTCCTCTGTCAGGCCTATGCCGGGCCGGGCGATGAAGTCTTGTTCACCGAGCACGGCTTTCTGATGTATCGCATTTCGGCAATGGCCGCAGGTGCAACCCCGGTTGAGGTGGCCGAACGTGACTGCACAACCGATGTCGCCGCCTTGTTGGCTGCCTGCAACGAGCGTACGAAGCTGGTGTTTATTGCAAACCCCAACAACCCGACCGGCACAATGATTTCGGCCGCCGAAGTGGCGCAACTGGCCGAAGGCTTGCCGCCGCAGGCGATTCTGGTTTTGGATGGTGCCTATGCCGAATACGTCGATGGCTATGATGGCGGTCTGTCGCTGATCGAGTCGCGCGACAACGTGGTGATGACGCGGACGTTTTCAAAAATCTATGGTTTAGGTGGCCTGCGCATCGGCTGGGGCTATGGCCCCCGCGCAATTATCGACGTTTTGAACCGCATTCGGGGTCCGTTCAACCTGTCCAACACGCAACTTGAGGCCGCCGAGGCCGCTATGCGCGACCAGGATTATATCAACCGGTGCCGCGCTGATAACGCGCGGATGCGGATATGGCTTGCCGAAGCCTTGGCCGAGCTTGGTGTGCCCTCGGATACGTCCTTGGCCAATTTTGTGCTGGCCCGCTTTGCCGATACCGCCGAGGCCGAGGCATGTGATGCGTTCTTGCGTGACCAAGGGCTGATCGTGCGCCGCGTGGCGGGGTATAAGCTGCCACATTGCCTGCGCATTACCGTGGGCGACGAAAGCGCGTGCCGTCGTGTGGCGCATGCCGTGGCGCAGTTCAAAGGCAAGCGTTGATGGCTGTGATCTATGAAAAAGTCGCTCTGATCGGCATGGGGCTGATTGCGTCTTCCATGGCGCATGCCATGCGGCAACGTGGTCTGGCGAAAATGGTTGTTGGCCATGCAAAATCAGCCGCAACACGCGATGCCGCAATGGAATTGGGCTTTTGTGATGCGGTGTTCGATACCGCTGCGCAGGCGGTTACGGGGGCCGACCTTGTGGTTTTGGCTGTGCCGGTGGGCGCGATGGAAAGCATCGCAATCGAAATTGGCCCGCATTTGAAGGCCGGCGCCACCGTCACCGATGTCGGCTCGGTAAAGCAGGCAGTGATTGACGCGGTTGCCCCGCATATCCCGCAGGGGGTTCATTTTATCCCCGGCCACCCGCTTGCAGGGACTGAACACTCCGGCCCGCGTTCGGGCTTTGCCACGCTGTTTGAAAACCGCTGGTGGCTGCTGACGCCCCCCGAAGGCTGCGACCCTGCAGCCGTGACTCGCCTGCGCCACTTGTGCGAAGGTATGGGTGCCAATGTCGAAGAAATGGACGCGCCGCACCATGATCTGGTGCTGGCCGTGACCAGTCACACCCCGCACCTGATCGCCTATACGATGGTCGGTGTGGCCGATGATCTGCGCCGCGTGACCGATAGCGAAGTGATCAAATACTCGGCCGCTGGCTTTCGCGATTTTACCCGTATCGCGGCCAGCGACCCGACGATGTGGCGCGATGTGTTTCTGACCAACAAAGACGCCACGCTGGAAATTCTTGGCCGTTTCACCGAGGAACTGTTCGCCCTCCAGCGTGCCATTCGCAAAGGCGACGGTGCACATCTGCACGATTATTTCACCCGCACCCGCGCCATCCGCCGCAGCATTATTCAGGCGGGCCAGGATACAGACGCCCCCGATTTCGGCCGTGGCGGCCAGCCTGCGGGCCAAACCAAACCCGCAACAAAAGCATGAACCGTCTGGTTATCGCCGCCTGCCTGTCGTGCAGCATTTGCGCACCAGCTTGGGCCGAGTTCAGCTCGGTCCGCCCAATGCCACGCCCTGTGCTGTCACAATCTGTGCCGGTCCAACTGGCGCCTGACAACTCAAACCTGATTTTAGCCTCGTCCATCCGCCCTCAACCACGCCCGAAAGGTTTTGTCGCGCAGGCCAGCGCCCCTTCAAAAGGGATCGTCAGCAAGCTGATTGGCCCGAAAGGCGGCGGCGACAAACAGCCCAATTCCAACACTGGCGGGCTTGTGTGCAAGGATCGCGCGATTGAAGGCACAATGATCACCGCTATAAAGGGTGCTCAAAACGGGTGCGGCGTCGATGCCCCAGTACGTGTTACGGCGGTTGACGGTGTGAAACTCTCGATGCCCGCTACGATCGACTGCAATACCGCCCGTGCCCTGCGCAAATGGGTTACGACCAAGGTCAAACCGGCCTTTGGCAATACCAAAGTGGTTGGTCTGGATGTTGCCGCCCATTTCGTTTGTCGCAGTCAAAACAATGTCAAAGGCGCCAAGATCAGCGAACATGGTCGTGGCAAAGCTATTGATATTGCAGGGTTCAAACTGGCAAATGGCACCGAGGTTACGGTGCTAGATGACTACAAATCCAACCGCGGCAAGGCGATCCGCAAGGCCCACAAAGGTGCTTGCGGTATTTTTGGCACCACGCTTGGCCCCGGCTCGGATGGCTATCATGAGAACCACTTGCATCTGGACACTGCCAAATATCGTGGCGGACCCTACTGCAAATAGCCCTAGCGCAGGCGCGGTGCCGGCCCAACAGCAAGCGGCCCGATGAAACTGCGACCATTCTTGAACTGTAATGGCAGGTCCAAGCTGTCGGATTGTTTTGCCAGAAACATCGCAGCCTGTTCCCAAAGCTTACGGTCATTCTGGGATAAAATCCCCATGCTCTGCGCCACATCCAGCGCCACGCGCCAATTTTTCAGCTGCAACACGCTATTTCCTTCGGCAAAACCGGCGGCATCGGCGGTTACGTTGCCTTGCGCCGTCACCTGCATTTGGCCCCACTCAATGCGCAGATTGTCCAGTTCAACGCTGGCTATCTGTGGTGGCGCGGTCAGCGCTTGGCGGTCAATCGGCCCCGTAAATCCGATATGCGCATCTACGCGGATCAAACCGACTTGCGATGGTAAGGCGCCCGCAAACACGGCCATCAGGGCGGCATCTGGCACAATGTTGGTTACATTCAGGCCAATTTCATGCCGGTTCACGCGGCTTTCATCCAGCCGGGTCGCGAATTGCAAGCTTTCGGCCGTCACGACCCACCCACGATCGCCATCCGCCTCAATCGCATTGCCGATCAGGGTAAACCTGTCCAAGGGCAGCGCGGGTTGCGGTTTGACCACCACACTTGCCTGCAACTTGCCCGACCGCAGTGTCATTCCCTCATGCGGCAGCGTCAGGCGCTGTTCGGGCGGAAAGGCCGCGATTACGTGCCAGGGTTTGTAACTTAGGCTTAGCACTTGAAAAAACGGCGCTTGCCAGCCCAGCCCGGTTGCGGGGTCGGCCAGATGCGGTTCCGTGACTGTCAGGTCAAACCGGTTGGGAAAGCCATGCACCTCTAACCCGGCGTTGGTGGCAACCTTGCCGCTGGCCTCTAACGCGTCAAACCAGTCACGTGCTGCAGTCTCAAAACCGCGCTCGCCCACAAACCAATATCCGCCCCAAAGGCAGCCCAACACCAAAACCAAGCCTGTCAACCACCGCATCTTGCGCCCTCTTTTCATTTCGCCGCATATGCTGTCTACAAGGGCCAAGAGCGGAGGGCCAGTAGATGCAAAAGCCACTTTGGGTATTCGGTTACGGATCATTGGTCTGGAACCCCGGTTTCGCCGTGGCCGAACAGCGGGTCGCGACCCTGCACGGCTGGCACCGCAGCTTTTGCATGCGCTCTATTCATCACCGTGGCACCGAAACAGCCCCCGGCCTTGTGCTCGCCCTTGATCGCGCAGCATCGGCCCATTGCGCCGGTGTGGCATTCCGCGTCCAGGATGGCACGGAAGAGGCAACACTCGATGCCCTGCGCGAACGCGAATTGATCTCATCCGCCTATCTAGAGGATTGGCTGCCGTTGCGGTTGGATGATGGCGGCGAGGTCACTGCGCTGTGCTATGTCATCGACCCCGCGCATGACCAGTATTGCACCATGCCCCTTGAAGATCAGGCCCAGATCATTGCCCAAGCGATCGGCGGGCGGGGGCGCAACTGTGAATATTTGTTCAATACTTCGGCACATCTGGCGCAATTGGGGATTGGCGATGCCGATCTGGAATGGCTTTGCGCGCGGGTCAGTGTTTTGCAAGATACAGGTACGAAATGATGGTTGGCACAGGGCTTTAACACGCCTAAGTTAAACCAAGATAAACCAGAAGGGTCGAGCGCGCCGCATGGACAGGACCACAGTAGAGGCTGAGTTGTCATTTACCCACCCGATCCGTCAGATCGTCTTGATGCTGGCCGTGGTTGTGCTTGTGGCCTTCGGGGCCTTTGTGGCTTGGGGGCTGCTATCGGGGATATTTCTGGCCAACGTCTGGCTGAACGGTTTTATCGCTCTCGTTTTTGTTTTTGGCGTGTTGGCTTGTTTTTGGCAAGTCATGCAGCTGATGCAATCCGTGCGCTGGATTGTCGGTTTTGTACAGCCCGACCCGGCAGCAGAACAGGTTCACGCGCCACGATTGCTTGCCCCTCTGGCGGCATTGCTGCGCAGCCGTGGGGCGCGGATGCAAATCTCGGCCTCGTCCTCACGCTCTATCCAGGACAGCGTTGCCACGCGGATCGACGAGGCCCGCGATATTACCCGTTACCTTGTTAACCTGCTGATATTTCTTGGGCTTTTAGGCACGTTCTACGGCCTTGCCACCACTGTTCCGGCCGTTGTCGAAACCATCCGCAACCTTGCCCCGCAACCGGGTGAATCGGGTATGGATGTGTTCGGCAAGCTGATGGGCGGGCTCGAGGCGCAGCTGGGCGGCATGGGAACGGCGTTCTCATCCTCGCTTTTGGGGCTGGCAGGCTCTCTGGTCGTCGGGCTTTTGGAACTGTTCGCAAGCCACGGCCAGAATCGTTTTTACCGCGAGCTAGAGGAATGGCTGTCGTCAATCACCCGCCTTGGTTTTTCAACCGGCGATGGCGCGGGCGACGGCGACGGTGGGGATCATTCGGGGATCGGCGGCGTTTTGGAACAGGTGGCCCGCCAGTTGGAATCCCTGCAAGGACTGATTGTAAAGGCCGACGCCGCGCGCAGTTCGGCCGACGAACGGCTGGGCAGTTTGGCCGAGGCGGTCAAGGAATTGTCGTCGAAAGTACAGGCCGATAGCAAAACCCAAGAGCAGCTTACCCAAATAGCCATGACGCAGACCGAAGTTCTAACCCGCATCGCCGATGGCCAGGACAGCTATGCCTTGGTATTGGCAAACCTGAACGAGGAAAGCCCCGAGGCCGAAAACCGGATGCGCTTGCGGTCTATCGATGTGCAATTGCTGCGAATTCTGGAAGAGATTTCAGCAGGCCGCCAAGAAAGCGTTTCCGATCTGCGGGCAGATATCGCAGGCCTGACCAATGCTGTCCGGCAGTTGTCCCGCAGTGCCGCAGGGCGGGGCTAGACCATGGCGCTCAGCCGTCGCAACGGGCAAAAGATGAACGGCTCGATCTGGCCGGGATTTGTCGATGCGATGACGGCACTTTTGCTGGTGCTGATGTTTGTGCTGTCAATCTTTATGATCGTGCAGTCGGTTCTGCGCGAAACCATTGACACCCAAGACCATGAGTTGGACAGCTTGACCGCCCAAGTTGCGGGCCTTGCCGATGCGTTGGGTCTTGAACGAAACCGCGCTGATAATTTGGCGGCCGAGGTCGGGCAGCTGGGCAAAAGCCTGTCAGCAGCGCAGGCCGAAGGCGAAACCCAGGCGGCACTGGCGGCCTCGCTTGCCAGCCAGTTGACCGCACGCCAGACCGAGCTTGACGCCGCGACCGCGCGGATTAGCAGTTTTGAACAACAAGTCGCAAGTCTGCTTGCCGAGCGTGATGCCGCACGGGGGCAGGCTGAAACCCTGACTGCCACCGTAAGCGACCTTGAGGCCGCGCAAAGCCGGTTGATTTCCGAGCAAGAAGCACTGAACCTTGCCTTGGCCCGCGCCCGCGACGAAGTGGACGCACAAGCCGAGACTGCCCGTTTGGCCGCCGCCCGGCGCGAGGCTTTGGATGCGATGGTCGCGGATTTGAAAAACAAGCTGTCAGAAGGTCAGACAAGCCTTGCCGACACCCTTGCCCGCCTGACCGAGGCCGAAGGAAAAGCCAAAAATAGCGGTGCGGAATTGGCCGCACTGGCCGCACGGCTAGGCGCCGCGACTGACGCGCAAACAAAAACAAATGCGCGTGCCGAAGCGTTGGCCGCCGAAGTTGCGCGGTTGCAAAAAGAGTTGCTGCTGGCGCAAGGTGCGAACCAGGATGTGCAGTCCCTAAAGGACCGCATGGTCACCCTAGAGGCCAGCCTGTCCGAGGCCGAGAAAAACCGGTTGGCCGAGCTTGCCGCCGCCGAAGCCTTGCGAAACCAGTTGAAAGGGGCCGAGACCTCTCTGACCAAAGAGCAGGCCGCTTTGTTGGCAGAACGGGCCGCCGCCGAGGCTTTGCGGGCGCGGCTTGAAGGGGTCGAGACCAAGCTGACCGCAGAAGAAGAGGCGCGGCTTGCCGATCTTGCAGCGGCAGAGGCACTGCGGGCGAAACTTGCCTCGTCAGAAACCGAGCTGACGGCAATGACTTTGGCCTTGGAAGAACAGCGCAAACGGGCCGAAGAAACGCTGACCTTGTTGGCGGCAGCGCAGGCAGCGGCGGCCCAATCTGGCGATGATCTGACGGGCAAGGACGCGCTGCTTGCCACAGCCCGCGCAGCTTTGGCCGAGGAAAAGACCAAATCAGAAGATAATGCCCGCAGGGTGGCGCTGTTGAACGAGCAAATCGCGGCATTGCGCGGCCAGTTGGGTGATTTGCAAGGCCTGCTGGATGCCGCTGCAGCCAAAGATCAGGCCGCCGATGTTCGACTCGATTCCTTGGGGACGCAGCTGAATACGGCGCTTGCGCAGGTTGCGGCCGAGCAAAAGAAGCGGGCCGAGCTGGAGGAGGCCGAGCGCAAGCGATTGGAGGCCGAGACGAAGAAGCTGGAAACCTTCAGGTCCGAATTCTTTGGCCAGCTGCGGAGCGTTCTGGCCGGGCGGGACGGCGTTCGGATTGTGGGCGACCGGTTTGTATTTTCAAGCGAAGTCTTGTTTCAACCCGGATCGGCCGATCTGGCCCCCGAAGGTCGCAGCCAGATCGCGGGTGTTGTCGCTACTTTGCGTGAGGTTTCAGGGCAAATTCCAGCCGGGATTGACTGGATTATCCGGGTGGATGGCCACACCGATAATGTCCCGCTTTCGGGGGCCGGAGCCTTTGCCGATAACTGGGAGCTGAGCCAGGCCCGCGCCCTTTCGGTGGTACGTTTCATGCAAAATGATCTGGGTTTTCCGCCGAACCGGATGGCCGCCACGGGGTTCGGGGAATGGCAGCCTGTAGCAGCAGGAGACACCGAGGCCGCGCGGGCGCAGAACCGGCGGATCGAGTTGAAACTGACCGAGCGCTGAGCCCGCATTCGCATATCGCCCGCGTGCGGACGTTTCCGCAACGCATTGTAATAAAATAATATTTCTTAAAAAATTAACCTTTTAGTAACCCGCCATCCCACGGTCTGGTTTGCTGTGGAAAAGGCTGGCGCGGACGGGTCTTTGCGCCGCGAAATAGCGTGTTTGGCGCGATGAACGCAGAAATCTCAACGCATGCGCTAGGGCAAGATTTCTACGGTAACGGCTTTTTGGCCAAGCGTTTCCACGCCACGCTGATGCGCGACAATGCCCGTGTAGCTGCCTTTCGGCCAACCCTTGGGCGGGCGGCGTTTGCCGATGGTGCGCATGGCGCGGGCCTGGGTTTTGGACAGGGTGACAGTTTCATGCAAGATCTTGCCGTCCGGTCCGGTGAGTGTGAAAATGAGCCTGTCACCAGCGCGGGTGCCAAAGAGATGCGCCCAGAGCGCCAGAACCGGAGCAGTTTGGGGCAAGCGGGCGTTGACGGCAGTGCCGGATTTTACCGCATCAAAACTGGGAATAGCTGGGCCGAAACCGACTGAAATCAGACCGCCGGGTTGAAAGGGCAGGGCCGGAGAAAAGAGGCTTGGCGCAGGGGCATCGCAACTTGCGATATCGGTCGGGGAAAACGGGTCAACCACCTGACCATTGTGGCGCAGGGACAAGTGAAGATGCGGGAATTCGGTGTTACCGGAAAGGCCGATCTGGCCGAGCGGCGTGCCGATGCTGACGCTCTGACCCTGCCGCACTTTGATGCTGCCCCGTTTGAGGTGGCAATACTGGGTTTCCCACCCCTCGGGATGGGCAAGAACCACGCCATTGCCGCAATCTTGGCCGTTAATATCTGGCGCATCGGGCGCATTGGCCATTATATCTGGCAGGCCATCGCGTGTCGCGCGCACCGTACCTGCAGCGGCCGCGCGAACCGTGACACCCTTTTCCATGTCAGCAAGCGTGGGAACCGCGATATCGGTGCCTTTGTGGCCGTCATAGCTGAGCGGGCCGCAGGTAAAATCGCGGGCCTGCGGGCCGGGGTCGTGATCGACATATTGCTGGATGAAACAGGTTTCTGTCAGCGTGCAATCGACAGGAAAAGTCAAAGAAAAGGCCCCCGCAGATGCAGGGGCCAAAAGCAGAATGGTAAGGGCCTTCATTTTGCCCCGTTACTCGGCAGTGAGCAGCGGGGTTTTCTTGCCGGTGATGCGCGGCTTGCCCGGCTCTTCATAGCTAAGGTCGAGGCTGCCGTCTTTGATGCCAACCTTGACCACGCCGCCTTTCATCAACTTGCCAAAGAGCAGTTCTTCGGCCAGAGGCTTCTTGATGTGTTCCTGAATCACGCGGCCAAGGGGACGCGCACCCATTTTATCATCATAGCCCTTTTCGCCCAGCCAGTTCGCAGCCTCTTCGGACAGCTCGATATGGACATTGCGATCCAAAAGCTGCGCCTCGAGTTGCAAGACGAATTTTTCGACCACTTGGCGGATGACTTCGCGGCCCAAGGGGGCAAAGCTGATCACCGCGTCAAGGCGGTTGCGGAATTCGGGGGTAAAGGTACGCTCTACCGCGGCGGTATCTTCGCCAGTCCGCCGGTCACGGCCAAAGCCGATGGCGGATTTGGACATTTCTTGCGCGCCGGCGTTCGAGGTCATGATGAGGATGACATTGCGGAAATCGACGGTCCGGCCGTTATGGTCGGTCAGTTTGCCGTGATCCATGACTTGCAGCAGGATGTTGTACACATCCGGATGCGCCTTTTCCATTTCATCCAGCAACAGCACACAATGCGGGTGCTGGTCAACGCCATCGGTCAACATGCCGCCCTGATCAAACCCGACATAGCCCGGAGGGGCGCCGATCAGGCGTGAAACGGCGTGTTTTTCCATGTATTCGGACATGTCAAAGCGCAGCAGTTCCAAGCCCAATGTATTGGCAAGTTGCTTTGCCACCTCGGTTTTGCCGACGCCTGTGGGGCCGGCAAACAGATAGTTGCCGATCGGTTTTTCAGGCTCGCGCAGGCCGGCGCGTGCAAGTTTGATCGACGAGGCCAGCGCCTCGATCGCCTTGTCCTGACCAAAGACCACACGTTTTAGCGATTTTTCCAGATCGCGCAGCACCTCGGCATCGTCTTTGGTGACGTTTTTCGGCGGGATGCGGGCGATCTTGGCGACCACAGCCTCAATTTCCTTGGTGCCGATGGTTTTGCGGCGTTTGGATTCGGCTACAAGATGCTGTGCGGCGCCTGCCTCATCAATCACGTCGATTGCGGAGTCGGGCAGCTTGCGGTCGTTGATATAGCGCGACGCCAGTTCAACAGCCGTTTTGATCGCATCGGCGGTGTAGCGCAGATCGTGGTGTTCCTCAAAATGCGGTTTAAGGCCCATCAGGATTTTGATCGCGTCCGGCACGGAAGGTTCGTTCACGTCGATCTTTTGGAAGCGACGCGAGAGGGCGCGGTCTTTTTCAAAGTGCTGACGGAACTCTTTATAGGTCGTCGAGCCCATGGTGCGCAGTTTGCCGCCCTGAAGCGCGGGTTTCAGCAGGTTTGAGGCATCCATAGCACCGCCCGAGGTGGCGCCGGCACCGATGATGGTGTGAATTTCGTCAATAAAGAGAATTGCGTCGGGGTGTTCCTCGGTTTCTTTGATGACGGCTTTCAGGCGTTCTTCGAAATCGCCACGGTAGCGGGTGCCGGCCAGCAATGCGCCCATATCAAGGCTGTAAATCGTGGCCTTGGACAGGATTTCGGGGGTTTCATGGCGGACAATTTTCCATGCCAGACCTTCGGCGATGGCGGTTTTGCCTACGCCGGGGTCGCCCACCAAAAGCGGGTTGTTTTTGCGGCGGCGGCAGAGGACCTGGATGCAGCGCTCTACCTCGGCCTCACGCCCGATCAGGGGGTCGACATCGCCTTTGATGGCTTTGACGTTCAGATCGACGCAGTATTTGGACAGTGCCGATTCTTTGGCTTCGCCAGCCTCGCCCTTGGGGGTTTCCATATGCTCTTCGGCGCCGGTGATCGGCCGGGATTCGCCAAACTCGGGGTCTTTGGCGACGCCGTGGGCGATGTAATTGACCGCGTCATAGCGGGTCATATCTTGTTCTTGCAGGAAGTAGGCGGCGTTGGATTCGCGTTCGGCAAAGATGGCGACCAGCACGTTGGCGCCGGTAACTTCGTTACGGCCAGAGGATTGAACGTGAATGGCGGCACGCTGGATGACGCGCTGGAAGGCGGCTGTGGGCACAGCCTCGGACCCGTCAACATCGGTGACCAGCGTGGACAGGTCATCATCAATGAAATCGACAAGCGTTTTGCGCAATTCATCCAGATCAACCGAGCACGCCTTCATGACGCGCGAGGCCTCGGGTTCATCAATCAATGCCAGAAGCAAATGTTCCAGCGTGGCAAGTTCGTGGCGGCGCGCGTTGGCCAAAGCCAAAGCGCCATGGATTGCCTGTTCAAGCGTCGTGGAAAATGATGGCACGGTATAGTGCTCCTCGTGTTCTGCTGGCCTTTGGGGCGCGTTACCCCTTTGACCATGGCCTCATACTATTAAGGATCGGTTTTATTTCGGCAGCTTCAAGTCTTTTTTCCGATTATTTGAGGTTTCTGTCGTAACTGTGGAAAAAAGTGATGAAGGGTGGGGGGATAGGGTTAAAATTTGTCCTTGCGGGCACGGATTTCGGCAAAAACATCGACATCAAGCGCGCCTGTCATGCCAATCGCGGCTTTCATGTCGGGGTTCGGGGCGCGGAGGAACGGGTTGAACTGACGTTCTTGCGCCAAGGTTGTAGGGATCGTCGGCATGTTTGCGCCGCGCAGTTTATCCACCTTGTCGGATAAAGACATAAGGCCGGAATTGCCGGGTTCAAGGGCCAGTGCAAAACGAATATTGCTGGCGGTATATTCATGGCCGGAAAACAGGCGGGTGGCATCGGGCAGGGGCGTCAGCTTTTGCAGGCTGGTCCACATTTGCGCGGGCGTGCCTTCGAACAGGCGGCCGCAGCCCATCACCATAAGGCTGTCACCGGAAAACAGTGCCTGCGTTGTGGGAAAGTGAAAGGTGATATGGCCGAGCGTATGGCCCGAGAGGTCGAAAATATCGGCGCGTTCGCCGCAGATCGTGACGGTTTCGCCATCCTTTAGCGAATGATCCAGCGCGGGCAAGCGGTGGGCATCGGCAGCGGCGCCCCAGATTTTTGGCCGCGCGGGCAAGCCTGCGACAAGATCGGGCAGGCCGTCGATATGGTCCCAGTGATGATGTGTTAACAAGACATCGGTAAGCTGCCAGCCGCGGGCCGCAAGGGCCGCAAGGATGGGAGCGGCCTCGGGGATGTCTACCAGCGCGGTTTCCTGCGTGGCCGCGTTGTGGATGAGATATGCGTAATTGTCTTTCAGGCAGGGGATGGTCAGGATTTCAAGTGCCATGGTCTTTTGCCTCGGTTTCGGTATTGTTATGTTAACTTCGCCCGAAAAAGGCCTTGGCTGCAATGCATCTTGATGTGCTGGATCTTCGCAATTTCTATTATCGGACCAAACTGGGCCGCGTGGCGCAGCGTGCGATCAGGGATACGGTGGTGCGGATGTGGCCTTCGGCCGCCGGACAAACGGTTGTCGGCTTTGGCTTTGCCGCGCCATTGATGCGGCCCTATCTGGCCGATGCGCGGCGGGTGCTGGCGTTGATGCCCGCGCCGCAAGGGGTGATGCCCTGGCCTGCGGGCATGGCGAATGTGGCGGTGCTGTGCGAAGAAACCGCATGGCCGCTGGCCACAGGAATTGTGGACCGGCTGATCATGATGCACGGGCTTGAAACATCGGAGCAGCCGTCTTTTGTCTTGGAAGAGGCCGCGCGGGTGCTTGGCCCCGGCGGGCGGGCGCTGTTTATCGTGCCGTCACGTTCGGGCCTGTGGGCGCGGCGCGATGGAACGCCTTTCGGTTTTGGCCGCCCTTTTTCGATGCGCCAGCTGGAAACGCAATTAAAGCAGCATGACTTCACGATCGAGCACAGCACATCGGCGCTGTTTGGGCCGCCCTCGGGGCATCCGTTCTGGCTGCGGACATCCGATTTCTTTGAGCGCAACGGCAGGCGGTGTTCGGCCTTGCTGACCGGTGGCGTGCTGATCGTCGAGGTGTCAAAGCAGCAGCGCGCGCCGGTGCAGGGGGGCTTGGGGGCTGTGGTGCGCCGCCCGTTGCGGGTGCTGGAGGGCATGGGCCAAGGCGCGCCCGAACCTGCGCTGCGGGGCAAAGCGCCGACGGGTGACTGAACCATACCGCATGGCATGGACGCGCGCCTGCTGATTCGCCGTGCGGGCGGTGATGCACATCGCATGCGGCCCATGCTGCGCGATTGGCGAGAGGGCTGCTGCCTGAGTTTGAAGCCGGTAAATTGTTGCACCTGAACTGCGAGAGCGAAAGGGGCGCCCAAACCAGAATCATGATGCCGCCCCTTGGGGCCATTGTTTTGTGAAACCGGCATAAGTTTTTCATATTCGGGCAGGCGGGGCGGCGCCTTTCGGGGCAAAACTACAGATTGAACTTGTTTTCGGCGTTGGGATGATGCTGTTTAGATGCAGCGCGACATGTTAGCGCAGATCACAGGCAATTTACTATTTCTTCATGGTTGCGGCAGAAAACCGCCTCTGCTACACACCTTCAAAATTCAGACGCATGCATGTGTATGCGCCATAGGATGCCCTTGTTTTATGTGACGTGAAACGGGGCCTAATTTCGGAAGGGATGACGTGTCAGAATCAGCTTCGATCTCCTCCGGCATTGCTGCACGCTACGCCACTGCTCTGTTCGAGCTGGCGAAGGAAAGCAAAGCGATCAAGACGCTGGAGGGTGACATTGACGCCCTTGATGCGGCCTTGGGCAGCTCTGCCGACCTGAATGCCTTGATCGCCTCGCCGGTATACACCCGCGCGGATCAGGCAAAAGCGATTGCAGCAATTGCCGCGAAAATGGGGCTTTCACCCCTGAGCGCCAATACATTGGCATTGATGGCGTCAAAACGCCGTCTGTTTGTGTTGCCGCATCTGACCAAGATTGTGCAAGACAAGATCAGCGAAGAAAAAGGCGAGGTGACCGCTGAGGTGACTTCGGCCGTCAAGCTGAGCGCTGCACAGGCGAAAAGCCTTGCCGCGACACTGAAAGCCAGTGTCGGCAAGGATGTGAAACTGAAAACCGCTGTCGATGAATCCCTCATCGGTGGTCTGATCGTAAAGCTGGGTTCTACCATGATCGATACGTCGGTTAAGGCAAAGCTCGCGGCTCTCCAGAATGCAATGAAAGAGGTCGGATAAATGGGTATCCAAGCAGCTGAAATTTCTGCGATCCTGAAGGACCAGATCAAAAACTTTGGCCAAGAAGCCGAAGTGGCCGAAGTTGGCCGCGTATTGAGCGTAGGCGATGGTATCGCCCGTGTTCATGGTCTGGACAAGGTTCAGGCAGGTGAGATGGTCGAATTCCCCGGTGGTATCCGCGGTATGGCCCTTAACCTCGAAGTCGATAACGTCGGTATCGTTATTTTCGGCGATGACCGCGCGATTAAAGAAGGTGACGTTGTCAAGCGCACCAAGTCGATCGTGGACGTTCCAGTTGGTGACGAGCTGCTGGGCCGTGTTGTTGACGGTCTGGGTAACCCGATCGACGGCAAAGGCCCGATCGGCGCGAAAAAGCGTGCGATTGCAGACGTTAAGGCCCCCGGCATCATTCCGCGCCAGTCGGTGCATGAGCCAATGGCAACCGGCCTGAAATCGGTTGACGCGATGATCCCCGTTGGCCGTGGCCAGCGCGAATTGATCATTGGTGACCGTCAGACAGGTAAAACAGCCATCGCGCTGGACACCATTCTGAACCAGGCGTCCTACAACAAAGCCGCTGGCGATGACGAAAGCAAAAAGCTGTACTGCGTTTACGTAGCTATCGGCCAAAAGCGTTCGACTGTTGCGCAGTTGGTGAAGAAGCTGGAAGAAACCGGCGCGATTGCATACACCACTGTTGTGGCTGCGACCGCTTCTGATCCGGCACCGATGCAGTTCCTGGCACCTTACGCCGCGACCTCGATTGCCGAACACTTCCGTGACAATGGCCGCCACGCGCTGATCATCTATGATGATTTGTCCAAGCAGGCTGTATCTTATCGTCAGATGTCGCTGCTTTTGCGCCGCCCACCAGGCCGCGAAGCCTATCCTGGCGACGTTTTCTATCTTCACTCGCGCCTGTTGGAGCGTTCGTCGAAGTTGAACAAAGATCATGGTTCGGGTTCGTTGACCGCGCTGCCGATCATTGAAACCCAAGGCGGCGACGTTTCGGCGTTTATTCCGACAAACGTGATTTCGATCACCGACGGTCAGATCTTCCTTGAAACCGAACTGTTCTATCAGGGCATCCGCCCCGCTGTGAACACCGGTCTGTCGGTGTCGCGCGTTGGGTCGTCTGCTCAGACGGATGCGATGAAATCGGTGGCTGGTCCGGTTAAGCTGGAATTGGCGCAGTACCGCGAAATGGCGGCCTTTGCGCAGTTTGGTTCCGACCTTGACGCCTCGACCCAGCAGTTGCTGAACCGTGGTGCGCGTTTGACCGAATTGATGAAGCAGCCACAGTATGCACCGCTGACAGGCGCAGAAATTGTCTGCGTGATCTTTGCCGGTACCAAGGGCTACCTTGATAAAATCGCGGTAAAAGATGTTGGTCGTTATGAGGCTGGCTTGCTGAAGCACCTGCGTTCTAACCATGCGGATCTGTTGGCGGATATCACCAACAACGACCGTAAGGTGAAGGGCGAGCTTGAGGACAAGATCAAAGCCGCATTGAATGCATACGCAAAAGATTTCGCCTAAAGGGGTAGGTAGATGCCGAGCCTAAAGGACTTAAAAAACAAGATCACGAGTATCAAAAATACTCGTAAGATTACAAAAGCCATGCAGATGGTTGCCGCGGCGAAACTTCGCCGCGCGCAGGAAGCTGCCGAAGCTGGTCGGCCCTATGCCGAGCGGATGACAGCAGTGATGGCGGGGCTTGCGGCCTCGGTTGGCACCTCTGCCTCGGCGCCCCGGCTTTTGGCCGGGACCGGCGAGGACAAGGTGCATCTGCTGGTGGTGATGACGGCTGAACGCGGCCTTTGTGGCGGTTTCAACTCTTCGATCGTGCGGATGGCACGGTTGAAGGCGCAGGAACTGCTGGGCAAAGGTAAGACGGTCAAGATTTTGACCGTTGGCAAAAAAGGCCGGGAACAGCTGAAGCGCGATTTCGCGTCATTGATGATCGGTCACGTTGACCTGTCTGAGGTGAAGCGGGTGGGCTATACCCAAGCGCAGGCGATTGCCA
Source organism: Pseudorhodobacter wandonensis (assembly GCF_001202035.1). Classification (GTDB taxonomy): domain Bacteria; phylum Pseudomonadota; class Alphaproteobacteria; order Rhodobacterales; family Rhodobacteraceae; genus Pseudorhodobacter; species Pseudorhodobacter wandonensis. Next base: position 128,303 of record NZ_LGHT01000045.1, read on the forward strand.
AAGACATTCTGACACGCTTTGACGCGGGTGAGTTTGACGTGGCGACGCTGTTCTTTAACCGTTTCCAATCGGTTATCAGCCAAGTCCCAACTGCGCAGCAGGTAATTCCCGCAAAGTTTGATGCGGCGGATGCAGGCGATGCAGTTGCTTTGTACGATTACGAGCCGTCAGAGGAAGGCATCCTTGCCGACCTGTTGCCGCGCGGTGTAGCGACGCAAGTCTTTACCGCTTTGCTTGAAAACGGGGCCTCGGAACAGGGTGCCCGGATGAGTGCGATGGACAACGCAACCCGCAACGCCGGCGATATGATCGACAAGTATACGACGATCTACAACCGCTCGCGTCAGGCTGCGATCACCAAAGAGCTTATTGAAATCATCTCGGGCGCTGAGGCGCTCTGACCCGCTTAACGGAGTATTGACATGGCGAAAGCACCAAAAGCAGCCGGTAAGATTACGCAGGTAATCGGCGCTGTCGTGGACGTGCAGTTTGAGGGTGACCTTCCGGCCATCCTGAACGCACTTGAAACAACCAACAACGGCAAGAAACTGATCCTTGAAGTTGCGCAGCACCTTGGCGAAAGCACTGTTCGTGCGATTGCTATGGACGCGACCGAAGGTTTGGTTCGTGGCGAAGCTGTTTCCGACACAGGCCTGCCGATTTCGGTTCCAGTTGGTTCGGCCACACTGGGCCGCATCATGAACGTAACCGGCGACCCGGTTGACGAAAAAGGCCCGGTAAGCACGAAAGAGCGTCGCTCGATCCACGGTGAGGCACCGACCTTTGCCGAACAGTCGACCGAGACCGAAATTCTTGTGACCGGCATTAAGGTTATCGACCTTTTGGCACCTTACACCAAAGGTGGTAAAATCGGTCTGTTCGGCGGCGCGGGCGTTGGCAAAACCGTTTTGATCATGGAATTGATCAACAACATCGCCAAAGTGCACTCGGGCGTGTCGGTGTTTGCTGGCGTGGGTGAACGTACCCGTGAAGGCAACGACCTTTACCACGAGATGATCGAATCCGGCGTTATCGTTCCCGATGATCTGGAAAAGTCGAAAATTGCGCTGGTGTATGGCCAGATGAACGAGCCTCCAGGGGCGCGTATGCGGGTTGCTTTGTCGGGTCTGACCCTGGCGGAACAGTTCCGTGATGACACCGGTTCGGACGTTTTGTTCTTTGTGGACAACATCTTCCGCTTTACCCAAGCTGGTTCGGAAGTGTCGGCTCTGCTTGGCCGTATTCCTTCGGCTGTGGGCTATCAGCCAACACTGGCAACCGACATGGGCGCCATGCAGGAACGTATTACATCGACCAAAAACGGTTCGATTACCTCGGTTCAGGCCGTGTACGTACCTGCGGATGACCTTACCGACCCTGCGCCTGCAACCTCGTTCGCCCACTTGGACGCGACGACCGTTCTGGACCGCTCGATCTCGGAAAAGGGTATTTACCCGGCTGTGGACCCGCTTGGTTCGACCTCGCGTCTGCTTGACCCGCTGATCATCGGTGAAGAGCATTATGCGGTGGCAACATCTGTTCAGCAGACTTTGCAGCGCTATAAGTCGTTGCAGGATATCATCGCGATTTTGGGTATGGACGAATTGTCGGAAGACGACAAAGTGGCCGTTGCCCGCGCGCGTAAGATTGAGCGTTTCCTGAGCCAGCCTTTCGACGTGGCAAAGGTATTTACCGGTTCCGACGGCGTTCAGGTGCCATTGGAAAAAACCATCGCTTCGTTCAAAGCTGTGGTTGCTGGTGAATATGACCACCTGCCAGAAGCTGCCTTCTATATGGTTGGCGACATTGATGATGTTATCGCCAAAGCGCAGCGTCTTGCTGCAGCTGCGGCATAAGGGGGCGACATGGCCGCGACTTTGCAATTCGACCTGGTATCACCGGAAAAGCGGCTTGCCTCGTTTCAGGCGGTCGAAGTCCAGATTCCGGGCGCTGATGGCGACATGACGGCGATGGAGGGGCATTCCCCCACCATCACCACCTTGCGCCCCGGCATTCTGAAGGCAGTTGGTGCCGATCAAACATTGGCGTTTGCTGTGACCGGCGGTTTTGCCGAAATCACGGCGGCAGGTGTTTCGGTTCTGGCCGAGCAAGCTGTTGCAGTCGATGATCTGTCTGGCACTGTGCTGGATGGCATGATCGAACAAGCCCGCGAGCTGGCCGCTATGGCATTGCCCGAGGATAAGGATGCAGCGGAAAAGCTGGTGCAGGATATGATGGTTTTGCGGAACCACGAAGCGCACTAAGCCCGTGATAAAATTCTGAAAAGGCCCCGACGTTGTTCGGGGCCTTTTTTATTCGGGCAGGGGGGCCTTGGGTTTGGCCGCGTGATTGGGGCTAGTGATTTGGACTAGTGATTTTCTGGGCTGCATCTATTCTGTCGCGGGGCTTTGGGATTTAAAGCAGTGGGACGATTTGGAATGAAGCGATTTTTGGCCCATAGTTTGGGCATCGAGCAGGGCTCGCCTGTGTTGTTTTCAGATTTTGCCGATGGCGGCGCGATGTGGACCGGGAATGGCCCGCGCGAAAGCCGCCATGTTGTGACGTTTTCGGAGGCTTTTGTCGGCGTGCCGGTGGTCACGGTTTCGATTTCGATGTGGGATATGGACCGCGCGACCAATTCGCGGGTCGATATTACAAGCGAGGAAGTGACGGCCGAGGGGTTTCATCTGGTGTTTCGCACCTGGGGCGATACACGAGTGGCCCGTATCCGCGCGGATTGGACCGCGATTGGCAGCCTGCGCGATGCGGATGATTGGGTGCTGGATTAGGCAGGCGCCCCCCCGTTTGTAGGGGGGCACATTCAACGGACCGCAGGCGTTTTAGCTGCGGTACATGCCTTCGTAAATCGGGCTAAGGGTTTCAGTTTCGAACAGCGAGGACACGGATGTGCCGTTCCAGATGTTCAAAATAGCCTGGGCAAACATTGGTGCGGTTGGCAGGATGCGGATGTTGGGGCAGTTTTTGACGGCATCTGTGGCGGCGATGGAATCGGTGATAACCAAAGATTTCATCACGGAATTGGTCACGCGGGCGACTGCGGGGCCAGACATCACACCGTGGGTGATATAGGCGTGAACCTCGGACGCACCGTTTTCAAGCAGCACTTCGGCGGCTTTGCACAGGGTGCCCGCCGTATCGCACATGTCGTCGACGATAATGCATTTCTTGCCCGTGACATCACCAATCACCGTCATTTCAGCCACTTCACCGGCCTTTTCGCGGCGTTTATCAACGATTGACAGGGGGGCGCCGATGCGTTTGGCCAATTCGCGTGCACGGGCCACGCCGCCTACGTCGGGCGACACGACCATTGTATCCGCCATCGAGCCTTTGAATTGCGACATGATGTCGAGCGCAAAGATCGGTGAGGCGTAGAGGTTATCAACCGGAATATCGAAGAAACCCTGAATCTGGGCTGCGTGCAGATCGAGCGTCAGGATGCGTTCGATGCCGGCCTCGACCATCATATTCGCCACCAGTTTCGATGAAATCGGTGTGCGGGCCTTGGTGCGGCGATCTTGGCGGGCATAGCCGAAATAGGGGATCACAGCGGTGATGCGCGCGGCCGATGAACGGCGCAGCGCGTCGGTCATGATCAGCAGTTCCATCAGGTTGTCGTTGGCAGGGTTCGAGGTGGGCTGGATGATGAACATATCCTCGCCACGGACGTTTTCGAACACTTCGACGAAAATCTCGCCATCGTTGAACCGTTCCACCCGTGCGTCAACCAATCCCACGCTCATGCCACGGTGCAGTGACATGCGCCGCGCAATGGCGGTTGCCAAGGGCATGTTGGCATTGCCGGAGATTAACTTGGGTTCATTGCTGGTGGCCATGGGTTCGTCCTTTGAGCAGTGGCAGCAGGGATTCGGGTGGCATTGACACCGCTTATCATCGGGCTAGGGTCGGCGCAAACCTTGGACAGCCGGAGAGGCGCTAAAATGACCCATATTGATTACTACTTTGCCACTATTTCCCCGTTCACTTATTTGGCGGGCACACGGCTGGAAGAAATCGCCGCAAGGCATGGGGCAAGCATTGCGTATAAGCCGTTGGATGTGGTGGCGCTGTTTGGCCGCACCGGCGGGCAGGCGCCAAAGGACCGGCATGAAAGCCGCAAGGCCTATCGCGTGCAGGAAATGCGGCGGCAGGCGGCCAAACTGGCGATGCCGATGACCCCTGCGCCGATGTTTTTCCCTACCAACCCCGCGCCGTCATCCTATGCCATTATTGCGGCACAGGCGGCGGGTGGTGGGGATTTGGGCGGTTTGGTCCATGCCATCACGCGGGCCTGCTGGGCGGAAGAAAAGAACATCGCCGAGGATGAGGTGATCCGCGCGGCGCTGACGGCGGCAGGGTTTGATGCGGGGCTTGCCGATCGCGGGATGTTGGCAGGGGCCGAGACCTATGCCGCCAATCTGGAAGAGGCCGTTTCGCGCGGGGTGTTCGGTGCGCCGTTCTATGTGGTTGGCGACGAGAAGTTTTGGGGCCAGGACCGGCTAGAGGACCTGGATCTGTATCTGGCAGGCAAGCTGTAAGGCGCGGGCGCTGTTAGCCGCGAAAGGCGTCTAGCAGCGCGTCAACCTCTTGCGCTGTGGTGCACCATGCGGTGACAAGGCGGCACAATCCGTCGCCCATGTCGTAATAAACCGCCCCAGCCGCTTTGGCGCGGGCATGGGCGGCAGCGGGCAGGCGGGCAAAGGCGATATTGGCCTGCACCGGATGCAGCAGCTCTGCGCCGTCAATCGCGCCTAGACCTGTGGCAAGGCGGGCGGCCATCGCGTTGGAATGGCGGGCCAATTCCAGCCAATAGCCGTTTTCAAACCATGCCCCAAGCTGTGCCGCGACATAGCGCATTTTTGAGGTGAGGTGGCCCGCGCGTTTGCGGCGCAGCTCCAGCTCCCATGACTTGGCGGGATCAAAGAGGACAATCGCCTCGGCCCCCAAGAGACCGTTTTTGGTGCCACCCAGCGTCAGCACATCAACACCTGCGCGCCACGTCAGATCGGCGGGGCTGGCGTTGGTGGCGGCCAGCGCGTTGGCAAAGCGGGCGCCATCCAGATGCGTGGCAAGGCCCGCCGACTTGGCAAGCGCGGTCAGGGCGGTGGTTTCGGCAACCGAATAGGTGGTGCCGGCCTCGGTCACGTTGGTCAGGGACAGGGTTGAGGGCTGCACCGAATGCACCGAGCCGTCGGTTTGCGCCAAGGCGGCTGCCAGCGTATCGGGCGTCATTTTGCCATGCGCGCCTTCGGCCAAAAGCAGCTTGGCGCCGCCGCTGAAAAACTCGGGCGCGCCGCATTCATCCTCGGCGATATGGGCGCGGCGGTGGCAGAGAACGGCGCCGAAAGGCGGGGTGTAAAGCGCCAGCGCCAGCGCATTGGCGGCGGTGCCGGTGGTGACAAGGTGAACCTCGGCCTCGGGCGCGTCAAATACGTCGCGGATTTGGCTGCGCAAGTGGGCCATCGGTGCATCGGCCCCGTAAGACAGGGTTTGGCCGGTGTTGGCGCGGGTCAGGGCATCCATGATCGGCTGCGGGATGGGCGCGCCGTTGTCTGAGGCGAAAAACATCAGGGACGCTCCGCTATGATATAGTTTTCCCAGTCTTCCTCATCCACCTGCGATTCCGGCACGGTCCAGCCGCGCACAGAGGCATCTGCGAGGTGCACCGATTCCGGATCGCCGGAAATGAGGGGGTGCCAATCGGCCAAGGGTTTGCCTTCATGGACCAAACGATAGGCGCAGGTGGTGGGCAACCAATAGGCGATTTGTTCCAGCTTTTTGGGGGTAAGCTGCACGCATTCCGGCACATATTTGTGGCGGGTCGCGTAGTTGGAGCAGCGGCAGCTATCGCCATCAAGCAGGCGGCAGGCGACGCGGGTAAAGGCAACCTCGCCATTGTCTTCATATTCGATCTTGTTCAGGCAGCATTTGCCGCAGCCATCGCACAGCGCCTCCCATTCTGCGCCTGACATCTTTTTCAGCGGCACAGTTTCCCAATAGCGCGGGCGCAGGCCGGTGGCGGCGGCGATAGGGGGCAGTTTTTCGGTCATTTTACAGCCTGCAGAATGTTGCGCGCGCGGTCGCAATCGGCGTGCATTTGGGTGACTAGGGCATCAAGGCTGTCGAACTTTTCCTCGCCACGCAGCCATTCGACAAAGGCGATGGACAAGTGCTGGCCATAAAGATCGCCTTTGAAATCAAAGAGAAAGGTTTCAAGGTTGGGGCGGTTTTCGCCAAACATCGGGCGGGTGCCAAGGTTGGCGGCGCCAAGGTAATGGCCTTTTTGCGGGCCGGTCAGCACATCGGCATAAACGGCGTAAACGCCATTTCGGGGCAGGTGCAGGCCGGTCACATCCATATTGGCGGTGGGAAAGCCCAGTTGCCGCCCGCGCTTTTCGCCATGGATCACCGCGCCATCGATGCGGTGCCAATGGCCCAGCATTTGGCTGGCGGTTCTGGTGTCGCCGTCTGACAAGGCCTGCCGGATGCGGGTTGAGGAAATATCGGTGTTATCCACCTGCACAAGATCGGCAAGATGGACCGTGATGCCCTGTTCGGCACATAGGGTTTTCAAATCGGCGGCGGTGCCTTTGCGGCCTTGGCCAAAGCAGAAATCGGCGCCGACGGTGACATGCGACACACCAAGGCCATCGGCCAGAACCTGCGTCACGAAGGCTTGCGGTGACAGGCTGGCGAGGGTGGCGTCAAAAGGCAGCTCGAACAGGGTTTGGACGCCCAGTTTGGCCAAGCGGTTGGCGCGGGCCTCGGCATTCATCAGGCGAAACGGGGCGGAGTGCGGGGCGAAATAGCTGCGGGGGTGGGGTTCAAACGTCACAATTCCCAAGGGGCCATGCTGTGCTGCAAGCGAGATGACGTGTTGGTGGCCAAGGTGAACGCCGTCAAAATTGCCCATCGCAACGGATGCGCCGCGGTGTTCGGGGGAAATCCCTTGCCAATGTTGATAAACCTGCATGCCCGTCCTTACGGGCGATGCCCGATGTCAATCAAACTTGCGGCTTGGCGCCAAAACCAGTGCTTCGCCCTTTAGCACCACGGTATCGCCCACTGTGCAATGGGTTTCAAGGGTAACACGGCGGCGACCGATATCTATCGCAGTGACTTTCACCTCGGCATAGACGCGATCACCGGGGCGGACGGGGGCCATAAATTTCAGGCTTTGGCCCAGATAGACCGCACCATGGCCGGGAAGTTGCTCGCCGATCACCGCTGAAATCAGGCCGGCGGTCAGCATTCCATGCGCGATGCGGCCTTCAAATATCGTGTCTTGGGCATAGGCATCATCCAGATGCACGGGGTTCCGGTCGGTCGAAACCTCGGCAAACAGTTCGATGTCGCGGTCGGTGACGGTTTTATAGAGATGGCGGGACATGCCGATTTCAATATCTTCGATGCAGATGGTTCCGCGTGGTTGATTATCAAGCATGACCGAATCCCTATGTTGTCCCAATTAGGCATCACCGGGAAAACATAGCAAATGCCGCAGTGCAGCGCAATCGTGTTGGTAATTTATTTTCGATTGCACTACTTTATTTGCAACAATCTTGCGTGTAGGACTAGCGCAGGATGCCCATGACATAGGTCGGATTGCGCTGTTCGGTGGCAAGCCAGGCATCCAGAGCGGCGGCATCCAGATTGTCGGCAGGGCCGAATTGGCCGACGCACAGCCCCTCGGTCAGGAACAGGCTGTCGAGGTTTTCTTGCATGGCGCCAAGCACATCTGTGTTGATGCCATCGCCGACGCAAAGGATGTCGGCATCCAAGGTTTCGCCGGCCAAGGCCGTTAGGCGGCGGCGTGCGAGGTCATAGATAGGGGGGTGGGGTTTGCCGAAATACAGCACCTCGCCGCCCATTTCCTCATAAAGCTGGGCCAAAGCGCCAGCGCAATAGATGCGTTTGTCACCGAAATCGACGACGATATCAGGGTTGGCGCAAAGCATCTTCAGGCCGTTGGTTTTGGCATAGAGGAACGCGGGGCGATAGTCATCAGGGGTTTCATCAAATTCCGCGTTGGGACCGGTGCAGATGATACCTGTCGCCTGATCAAGGGGAACGCGCTCGATCGGGTTTGCGGCGGCCATTTTTGCCAGTGCAGGATCGGCGAATTCATCAAAGAAGGCCTGATCTTTGGGCATAGGGCCGATGTGGTGCACGCGAGTTCCGACCGCACCCGAGAGATAGGCATATTGCGTGGCGTCGCCCGAGGTTATCACCTCATCATAGGCATCGCGGGGCACGCCGATACGGTCAAGTTGCTGCAAAACGCTGGGTTTCGGGCGGGGGGCGTTTGATACGAGGATAACAACACCGCCTTGGGCGCGAAACGCCTGCAAAGCTGCTACGGCCGCCGGAAATGGCTTTACGCCGTCATGCACGCAGCCCCAAAGATCGCAAAACAGGGCGCGATATTTGGGGGCGATTTCAGCAAAGCTGGTCAGGATTTGGGGCATATTGGGTCCAGTATCGGGGGGAGGTGATTTTCGGCGAAAAATCAGGGTCTTCGCCGAAAAACCAAAGGTGCGGATGGCTTAGAGTTTCAGCGCGGGGATGATTTGCTTTTTGCGGCTCATCACGCCGGGCAGAACGACCGTATCGCCGGTGACGGTGACGCCAAAGGACGCCTCGGCCATTTGTTTTACAAGGTCGTTGGGCACCAGCAGGGTCGCCTCTTCCTTGATGATATCGACCACGAACAGCAACACCTGATCGGCGCCATCCTCGGCGGCGACAGTGCTCATCGAGGCCATCAGGCTGGCTTTGCGGTCAAGCACAACGGCGGGGGCTGTGGTTTCCAGAACCGAGACGCGCAAATCCTTGCCCGCGACGGTGTATTCCTTGCTGTCCATGCGCAGCAGTTCGGCATCGGAAAAGGCCGAAACATCAGATTTTGCAGCGAAAAGTGCGTCTGCAAGCTCGGGGATAGCGACACCCAGATCGGCTGCCAGATTTTCGGCCACAGCGCGGTCATGTGGCGTGGTGGTCGGGCTGCGGAATTGCAGCGTGTCCGAGATGATGCACGACAGCATCGCGCCTTTGATGGCACGCGGTGCACGTGACAGCGCATCACCGATCAGGTCATGCATGATGGTGGCGGTGCAGGCCAGAGGGCGGATTGTGATGTCAATCGGCGCTTTGGTTTTGATGCCACCGACCAGCAGGTGGTGGTCGATAATGCCCACAACATTTGCGTCATTGATCGAGGCTGGCAGCTCGGCTGGGTTGTTGGTGTCGACGATCCAGCAGGTATCGGAGGCCGAAACATCGGCGATGATTTCGGGTTTTGCGAGGTCCCAGTGTTTCAGCACAAAGGCGGCTTCGGTATTGGGTTCGCCCAGCAGAACAGGTTTGGCGGGGGTGCCGAGAACCTCGGTCAGGTACCAGGCCCAGATGATGGGCGAGCCCGTGCTGTCGGTGTCGGGGGATTTGTGGCCGAATACGAGTGTGGTCATTGCTGCAAACCTGTGTGCTGTTCGATTTGCCGCTTTATAGGCGCGGGCGGCGGGTTTGTCACGCGGCCCGCGCGGGTTAATTGGCCAGTGCGGTGATGGTGAAACCGCGCGCCTGAAGTAGGGCCAACACGCCTTGATCGCCCGAAAGATGCAGCGCGCCAAAGGCAGCAAGGGCGGGGCCGTTTTTCAATGCGGCCTCGATATGCGGAATCCATGCGGCATTGCGATCGGCCATCAGCACCTTTTCGGATTTGGCGAAATCGGCATCGGTTGCGGCAGGCGTGGCACCGGGCAGGGCATTGGCGATGCGGCGCGAATATTCCCAGATCAGGCGGCTTTCACCGGCAAAGAAGGCATCGGCTGTGGTGGTCAGAAAATCCTCGGAGTTTTGTTCGACCTGCAGGGCGTTGCGGATCATCAAGAGTTTTTCCTCTTGGCTCAGTCCGTCGAACAGCCCGAGGGCGGTGTCGAACGGCTCTAGCGCAGCAACAGGAATGCCGCGTTCGGTTGCGGCATCGATGAGGCGCTTATCCAGCCCGCCGCCTTTGGCGGCCATCTGCAAGGCGCAAGGCGGAATGGCCAACATCATCGACACAAACCAAGGCCGCAGCTTTTCGGCCAGCGAGGAGGGGATGCCGCGTTGCAGCAAGGCCGCGGTAAGAGCCTGCCAATCCTCGGGTGACAGGGCCTCTTTCAGGCCAGAGCCTGCCATTTCCATCATGCCGGTTGGGTCAGAGGCGAGCTTTGCTTGCAATTCGGCCTCTTCTTTCGGGCCAGCCTCGACCAGCAGGGTTTTGGATTGGGCCAAAAGCGGCAAAAGCTGTTCCATCATCGCGTCATGGCGGGGATCATCAAGGTGAAAGGTGCCAGTGAGATAAAGGGTTTCATCGCCACGCGTGGCTTGCCACAGGTTGCCGGTGGCAAAGGGCGCTGAATGGGCGGCAGTGAGCAGGGCGGTTTGATCGGCAGGCGGTAGCGCGTCGATCAGGTTTTCGCCCATACATTGGGCGCGGGCGGCGGAAACGCCAAAAAGCAATGAAAGGGCGAGGGCAATGCGCAGCATTTGATGGGCCTTGTGCGGGAAAGGAACAGCGTGAAGCGCAAAATTGCCATGGGCTGCCGGGCTTTGCAAATGACGAAAAATTTTTAATCAGCGATGTGTTGACAGGTTGAGGGACTCTGCCTAGGTAAGTGTCGTTAGCACTCGGGGTGACTGAGTGCTAATCGATTTTAACCTGGAACCTAAGGGAGTGTTCTCAGATGGCATTTACACCGCTGCATGACCGAGTGTTGGTTCGCCGCATCGAAGGCGAAGATAAAACCAAGGGCGGCCTGATCATCCCCGACACCGCAAAAGAAAAACCTGCCGAAGGCGAAGTGATCGCCGTAGGCGCGGGCGCACGCAAAGACAGCGGCGAGCTGATCGCCCCTGCTGTAAAGGTTGGCGACCGCGTGTTGTTCGGCAAATGGTCGGGCACAGAAGTGACGCTGGAAGGCAAAGAACTTCTGATCATGAAAGAAAGCGACATCATGGGGATCATCGGCTGAGGCCTTTGACCGGCGGTGCGCTGAAGCGCACCCTACAAGTGATACGCTAATCAATTGAAATTCAAGACAAACTGGAGCAAGCAAAATGGCTGCTAAGGACGTCAAATTTGATACCGATGCCCGTGACCGTATGTTGCGCGGCGTGAACACCCTTGCCAATGCGGTAAAGGTAACTTTGGGCCCGAAAGGCCGCAACGTTGTGATCGAAAAATCTTTCGGCGCACCACGCATCACCAAAGACGGTGTTTCGGTTGCCAAAGAGATCGAACTTTCGGACAAGTTCGAGAACATGGGCGCGCAGATGGTCAAGGAAGTTGCTTCCCGTACCAATGATGAGGCTGGCGACGGCACCACCACTGCGACCGTGTTGGCTCAAGCGATCATCATCGAAGGTCTGAAGTCGGTTGCGGCTGGCATGAACCCGATGGACCTGAAGCGCGGCATCGATCTGGCAACAGCGACTGTTGTTGAAGCGATCAAAGCGGCTGCTCGTCCGGTTTCGGACAGCGCAGAAGTTGCGCAAGTTGGTACAATCTCGGCCAACGGCGAAGCTGAAATCGGCCGTCAGATTGCGGACGCGATGCAGAAAGTCGGCAACGAGGGTGTTATCACCGTTGAAGAAAACAAGGGTCTGGAAACAGAAACCGAAGTTGTCGAAGGCATGCAGTTCGACCGTGGTTACCTGAGCCCATACTTTGTCACCAACCCAGACAAGATGGTTGCTGACCTTGAAGACGTGATGATCCTGTTGCACGAAAAGAAACTGTCTTCGTTGCAGCCAATGGTGCCTTTGCTGGAGCAAGTGATCCAGTCGCAAAAGCCTTTGCTGATCATTTCCGAAGATGTTGAAGGCGAAGCGCTTGCAACTTTGGTTGTGAACAAACTGCGCGGCGGCCTGAAAATCGCGGCTGTTAAAGCACCTGGTTTCGGCGATCGTCGTAAAGCCATGTTGCAAGACATCGCGATCTTGACCGGTGGTCAGGTTATCTCCGATGACCTCGGCATGAAGCTGGAAAACGTTGGCATGGACATGCTTGGCCGCGCCAAGAAAGTGACCATCACCAAAGACACCACCACCATCGTTGATGGCGCTGGCGAAAAGGCCGAGATCGAAGCACGCGTTGCCCAGATCCGCACCCAGATCGAAGAAACCACTTCGGACTACGACAAAGAAAAACTGCAAGAGCGCGTGGCCAAACTGGCTGGCGGTGTTGCTGTGATCCGCGTTGGCGGCATGTCGGAAATCGAAGTGAAAGAGCGCAAAGACCGCGTTGATGACGCCCTGAACGCGACCCGCGCGGCCGTACAAGAAGGCGTTGTTGTTGGCGGCGGTGTTGCTCTGGTTCAGGCTGGCAAAGCATTGCTGGGCCTGGAAGGCGCAAACGCTGACCAGACCAACGGCATCAACATCGTTCGCAAAGCACTGGAAGCACCGCTGCGCCAGATCGCACAGAACGCTGGTGTTGATGGTTCGGTTGTGGCTGGCAAAGTGCGCGAGTCCAACGATCCGAAGTTCGGCTATAACGCCCAGACCGACGAATATGGCGACATGTTCAAGTTTGGTGTTATCGACCCTGCTAAGGTTGTGCGTACAGCTCTGCAAGACGCGGCTTCGGTTGCAAGCTTGCTGATCACCACTGAAGCGATGATCGCTGACAAGCCATCCAAAGACGGCGGCGCCGGTGGCGGCATGCCAGACATGGGCGGCATGGGCGGTATGGGCGGCATGATGTAATTTCATGCTTTGCATGAAATGATCTACCCCCTCTGCGGGACAATTGGGAAAGGGCACCTTTGCGGGTGCTCTTTTTCGTTATGGGTTGTCGCGCAAGTGTTTGTGAGGCCGATTGCGGGGCAGGTGTTTTCAGGTATTTGTGCCAAGATGAAATTGGGGCGGCGTGTTGGGCTGCAGAGGCAAGGAAGCGGGAATGCGGTTGTTTTGGGTGACGGCGCTGGCGATGGCTGCTTTTGCGGCGAATTCGGTTTTGAACCGGATGGCGGTAGCGCAATATGGGATGGACCCGTTGGATTTTGCCGTGTTGCGCCTGTTGTCGGGGGCGGTGGTTCTGGCGCTTTTGGTGTTGCTGCGCGGTAGGACGGTTTGGCCGGGTTGGGCCGGGCGCGCGCCGGGCGTGATTGGTTTGTTGGTGTATTTGTTCGGGTTTTCCTTGGCTTATGTGGATTTGGCGGCAGGCATTGGTGCGCTGATACTGTTTGGGATGGTGCAGGTGACCATGTTCGGCGGTGCTGTTCTGGCGCGGGAAAACGTGCCCTTGCTGCGGTGGTTGGGGGCCGGGCTGGCCTTTGGCGGTTTGGTGTGGCTGGTTTCACCAGCAGGGCAGGCGGTAGCGGTGCAGCCTGCGTTGTTGATGGCGGCGGCGGGTATTGGCTGGGGGATTTATTCATTGGCGGGGCGGGGCGCACGTGACCCTTTGGCGGCGACGGCCGCGAATTTTTGCCTCGCGGTGCCGGTGATGCTGATTGTGGCGCTGTGGCGCCTTGATTTTGCGGCGTTGACACTGGCGGCGACGCTGTTGGCAGCGCTTTCGGGGGCGGTGATGTCGGGTATGGGCTATGCGTTGTGGTATGCGGTTGTGCCGCAGTTGGGCGCGTCGCGTGCCGGCGTGGCGCAGCTTTCGGTGCCGGTTTTGGCGGCAGTAGCGGGTGCGCTGCTGCTGGGTGAGCCGTTGACCTGGCGCTTTGGCGTGGCGGCGGTGGTGGTATTGGGGGGCGTGGGATTGGCGAGTTTTGGCGGGCGCCGCAGTTAGTTAAGGCTTGATTTGGCCGAGAGTGATCTGAACCGCCGAGGCCAGCGGCAGGTCGGGTGCAAAGGCTCCCTGGCGCAGGAAAACAATGGTTTGCGCGATGACCTGAGGGTTCAGCATCATAAATGTATGGCTGACCGGTAGCGTCAGATGGGCGGTCATTCCATCAAGTTTGGTGCTTTCGACCGAGACTTTGCCATCATCGGGCCCGTCGATCATCAGGGCGGCGGCGGGGTTAAGGCTGACCGTGCCCGCGATGATACCCAGCGGGTAGTCGGGGCGCGGTAGCTGGTTTGGCGTAGAGGTCGCGGTGGTGCCAAGCTCGGCCCCCGCTGGCCCGTTGATCCATTGAAACAGCGATAGGTCGCCAAGGATATCAACCAGTTCCGACCCGTGGTTGGGCGGCGCCAACATCACGACGCGGCCCATGTTTTCGGGTCGGTAGCGGGCCAGATAGGCGCGGGTCAGGATGCCGCCCATGGAATGTGTGACAAAATGCGTGCGCGCACGGCCACAGGCGGCGACAGCGGGGATGACGTTTTCTTCGACCAGCGTGACGATGGGCGCGGTTGTTGAGGGATAGCCTTGGTTGATAACCGTGAACCCTTGCGCCTTGAGCGCGGTTTCCATCGGCAACAGCGAGGTTTCGCTGCGGGCCAACCCGTGCAGCAGCACCACGCAATCGGCCGGGCTGGCGAGGCTTGGTATCGGGGCTGCGATTAGGGCGATAAGGGTGAGGAATTTCATGCCTGCACCCTAGGCTACGCCGTGCGAATTGCAATGCTTGGCGCTGGACAATTGCGTTGGGCAGTTGCAGGCTTTGGCAATGAAAACGCGTTCTCCTCGTCTGGCCGTTCGGGCGCTGATCTTGCAGCAAGATCGGCTGTTGTTGGTTAATGCCTATGGTGGCGGCATTTCGGATTTGTGGTGCGCGCCGGGGGGCGGGGTAGAGCTTGGTGCCAGCTTGCCCGATAACCTGATCCGCGAAGTGCACGAGGAGACCGGCCTGACTGTGGCTGTTGGCGCGCCGGCCTTGGTGAACGAGTTTCACGCCCCCGAGCAGGGGTTTCATCAGGTGGATGTGTATTTCCGCTGTACCATCGCGGCAGGAGCATTGGATGCCGATTGGTGCGACCCCGAAGGCATCGTCACCGAGCGCCGGTTTTTCAGCCAGAGCGAGATGGCAGGCATACGGTTCAAGCCTGATAGTTTGGTGCAGGCGGCATGGGGTGACTCGCTGCTGTATGACCCGTTGGAATTGCTGGTAAAATAGGCCTGATGTTGGAAAACATGTCTATCCGGCCGATTAATTTGTGCAATGATCGCGATGCAGTGTTCGATTTGTGCAAGCGTGCAGCCGATTATATCCAGCTTGAATATGGCCATGCGCCCGACATGGCCACGGTTGAGGCGTTCTTTGCTGATGTTGTGCCGGGGGGTGATGTCGCGCAATCGGCAAAACGCGGTGCCGAAGCGGACGGGCAATTATACGGCATTGCGGATATGGGCTTTGGCTATCCCAATGCGGATGATGCCTATATCGGGCTATTGCTGTTGGACCCTGCGGCAAGGGGGCAGGGGGTGGGACAAAGGATATTGACAGAGCTTACGCAACTGGCGCGGGCACGCGGGGCCACGCGGCAGTTGGTGGCGGTGCTAGAGGCAAACCCGGGCGGTTTTGCGTTTTGGCAGCGCCAAGGCTTTGTGGTGGAAAAGCTGTTCGAACCCGCCCCCGATGATCCGCTACAGCACCGGCGCCTGCGTATGGTGCGGGCGCTGTAACCCCTAGCTGATGCCGCGCGTGATGCGGTTGACATGGCCCATCTTGCGGCCCGGCCGCGCCTCGGGCTTGCCATAAAGATGCAGGGCGGCGTTTTTCTCGGCCAGGATCGCAGGCACCCGGTCCATATCGGCGCCGATCAGGTTCTCCATCGTCACATCGGCAAAACGCGTGCCATCCCCCAAAGGCAGGCCCACAACTGCGCGAATATGCTGTTCGAACTGATCAACTGTGCAGCCATTTTGCGTCCAATGGCCCGAGTTGTGGACACGTGGCGCGATTTCATTCACGATCAGGCCTTGTGCGGTGACGAACAATTCCACCCCCATCACGCCAACATAGTCCAAAGCGTTCAGAATGCGGGCGGCCAACAAAACCGCATCCGTACGCTGGCTTGGCGTTAGCTTGGCAGGCACGGTCGTGCTGTGCAAAATGCCGCTGTGATGCACGTTTTCGCCCGGATCATAGGCCGAAACCGAGCCATCCATGCCGCGGGCTGCAATCACCGACACTTCATGTGTAAAGTCGATAAACCCTTCAAGCACCGCATCGGCACCGTTCATCGCCGCAAGTGCCGCCGCCGCATCGGTTGCCGCCATGATCCGCGCTTGCCCTTTGCCATCATAACCCAGACGGGTGGTTTTCAGAATGGCAGGGCAGCCGATCTTGGCAATCGCCGCATCCAGATCAGCCGCCGTTTGCACAGCGGCATAGGGGGCCACGGTCAGGCCCAAACCGGTCAAAAAATCTTTCTCGGCAATACGGTCCTGACTGATCGCCAAAGCGCGCCTGCCGGGGCGAATAGGGCGCAAGGATTCCAGCAAATCCAGCGCCGAAGTGGGAATGTTTTCAAACTCATAGGTAATAACGTCAACGGCCGAGGCAAAATCCGTCAGCGCAGCCGCATCATCATAACCGGCTGTGGCGACCGCATGCGCAACATCAGCCGCAGGCGGGTTCGCGCCCGGCTCGAAGATATGGGTCCTATAGCCCAGCCGCGCTGCCGCAACCGAAAGCATGCGGCCCAACTGACCACCGCCAAGAATGCCGATCGTCGCGCCAAGCGCCAAAACTTCAGTCATCGCTCGGCTCCTCGGGGATAGAGGCCGACAGCGCATCGCGCCATGTATCAAGCCGCTGCGCCAAAGCCGGGTCATTCAGCGCCAATATGCCAGCCGCCATCAGTGCCGCATTCGCGGCCCCCGCCGACCCGATTGCCATGGTCGCCACCGGAAAGCCGCGCGGCATCTGCAAAATGGAATACAGGCTATCAACCCCCGAAAGCGCACGGGTCTGCACCGGCACACCAACGACTGGAATGCGGGTTTTGGAGGCCATCATACCAGGCAAATGCGCCGCCCCACCTGCGCCTGCGATAATCACCTTCAGCCCGCGATCAACGGCCGATTTGCCATAAGACCACAGCCTGTCAGGGGTGCGATGGGCCGAAACGATTTTCGCCTCATAAGGAATGCCAAGCTCATCCAACAGCGCGGCGGCTTCTTTCATGGTGGGCCAATCCGATTGACTGCCCATAATGATCCCAACGTCGATAGCCATAAGCCGGTTCCTTGTTCAGGCCCTCAGAAAGCAGGCACTATAGCGTTGGCAAGTGCGGGGGCAAGATGGAATGGCACCCAAATACCCAGCCAAACCACAGAAATCCATTCGCGCAAATCCGCTTTCTGTTCGGCTCAAATATCCTCAGGGGGGAATTGGCCGTCAGGCCAAGGGGGGCGCGAGCGCCCCCGCTGCCTTATCCTGCGTCAGGCAATAATATCGGGGATCAGCTCATCCTCGATCTTCACAATCCGTTCCTTCAACGCCAGCTTTTGCTTTTTCAGCCGCCGCAGCATCAACTGGTCCGGGTTGACGCTGGCCTCGACCGCGACAATTGCTTCATCCAGATCGCGATGTTCGCGCTGCAAAACCGCCAGCCGAATGCGCATGATATCATCGTGTTTCAGTTCGTTTGAGGCGTTCATATATGTGTCGTTACCGAGTCGCTTATTCCATTTGAATCGCACTATAGCGAAGAAGTTTAATAAATGTGCGAAAACTACGGTGGGATATGCCGGTGCAAACCGGGGCGTGCCACTTGCAGCCTTCGATTTTGCACCCCATATTCACATTACAAGGGTGCTCACTTACGGGGCCCGCCACTCCGAACTGTCGCTTTGAAAAGGACATGTCGATGACAAAACTAAGCTTTGGGGCGCATCCCCATCTTTTGGGCTTTGAACAGCTGGAACGGCTGGTCGAACGCACCGCCAAGACTGCAGCTGAGGGGTACCCCCCGTTTAATATCGAGGCTGTGTCTGAAAACGAATATCGCATCACACTGGCCGTGGCCGGATTTCGCGAAGATGATCTGGGCATCACGGTTGAGAATCGTCAGTTGGTGGTGCGCGGGCGTCAGGCCGAGGATGAGTCTGAGCGTCTTTTCTTGCATCGGGGTATCGCGGCGCGGGCTTTCCAGCGGTCTTTCGTCTTGGCCGAAGGGGTCGAGGTTGCGCGTGCGGGGCTTGAACATGGGTTACTGCACATCGAATTACGTCGCGCCATGCCGGATGTCGTTGTGCAAACCATTCCTATTGATCGTCGGTAAGGAGTACGATTTATGACAACACCTTTTGACAAAATGACCGAAACTGCTGACCGCATTGTCTATGTGCGCCCGGTCGAGGTGGCAGATTTGCCGTCTGAGTTGCAAGATCAAGCCGAGGGCCTGACCCAGATTTTCGCGGTGCATCGCGGCAATGGCGAGCGTTTGGCCTTGGTTGCCAACAAGCGGATGGCATTCGATTTGGCGCGCGACCATGATCTGGCGCCTGTGAGTGTTCACTAAAATTTGGTTAAAAGGCCGGGCACCAATTGGGTCCGGCCTTTTTCTTTAGGCTTCGTCTTGCTCGGCCAGGAACCGTTCGGCATCAAGCGCCGCCATGCAGCCCATTCCGGCCGAGGTGACAGCCTGACGGTAAACGTGGTCGGTCAAATCGCCCGCAGCAAAAACGCCGGGAATAGAGGTCAGCGTGCTGCCCGGTTTTACCTTAACATAGCCGCCATTGTGCAACTCGAGCTGATCCTTAACCAGCTCTGAGGCCGGCGCGTGGCCGATGGCAACAAAGAAACCGGCGCAAGGCACATCGGTAGTCTCGCCGGTTTCTACATTCTTGGCCCGCACCGCTGTGACGCCCAGTGGCGAGGTATCGCCCAGAACTTCCTCAACCGAGTGGTTCCAAAGCACTTGCACCTTGGGGTTCTTGAACAGCCGGTCTTGCATGATCTTTTCGGCGCGCAGGCTGTCGCGGCGGTGGATCAGGGTTACTTTGGTGGCAAAATTGGTCAGGAACAGCGCTTCCTCAACAGCCGTATTGCCGCCACCGATTACCACAACCTCTTTGCCGCGATAGAAAAAACCGTCGCAGGTGGCACAGGCCGAAACGCCAAAACCTTTGAACTTTTCCTCAGACGGCAGTCCCAGCCATTTGGCTTGTGCGCCTGTCGCCAAAATCACGGCATCTGCGGTGAATGTGGTGCCGCTATCGGCTTGTGCCGTAAACGGGCGTTTGGACAGATCCAGGCTGGAGATGTAATCCGAGATCACCTCGGCGCCCATCGCCTTTGCATGTTCTTCCATCCGCACCATCAGGTCGGGGCCTTGGACATGGCTGTCGCCGGGCCAGTTTTCGACTTCGGTGGTGATGGTCAGCTGGCCACCCGGTTGCAAGCCTTGGACCAGAATCGGGTTTGTCATCGCACGTGCGGCGTAAACGGCGGCGGTATAGCCTGCGGGGCCGGAGCCGATGATCAGAATTTTGCTGTGACGTGTCTCGGCCATTATGCCCCCAAGGAATTGTTGTCTTTTCCATATAGGCGCTGCGGGCGGGGGCGAAAACCCCTTTGTGCCACGGCAACAGGAGGCCGGGTGGAGGATGATAAATTGTTGCGCAAGGTTGAAACATTATTGCGCAAACCGGCTGGAAAACATAAGGTCCGCCAAGATGACTTGCGATACAAAAGGAATTGACGTTATGGCTGGCTCGAAACTGGATCCTATCGACCGCCAGATCCTTGCAGAATTGCAGGCAGACGGCCGGATGACCAATGTGGAATTGGCAAAACGCGTTGGTATTTCGGCGCCGCCCTGCCTGCGCCGCGTGCGCACGTTAGAGGAAGCGGGCTATATCAAAGGCTATCACGCCGATATTGATGCGCGCGAAATGGGATTCGAAGTGCAGGTTTTTGCAATGGTGCGGCTGCATAGCCAAGCCGAAGGCGATCTGTCTTCTTTTGAAGCGCGGTGCCGCGCCTGGCCTTTGGTGCGCGAATGCCACATGCTGAACGGCGAGATCGACTTTATTCTTAAATGCGTGGCACCTGATCTTTCGACGTTTCAAAGCTTTTTGACTGGTGAATTGCTGAAGGCCGAAAATGTGGCAAGTGTGAAAACCAGCCTTGTGATCCGTGGGGCCAAGGATGAGCCGGGCGTGCCATTTGAAGTTTTGGAAGCACGGCTGAATCGCGACGCTTAGGCCGTTTGCGGATTTTCAGCCCGGAAACTGGCTGCTAAATCTGAAATCAGTTTCAGACACAAAAGGAGCGGCCCCTTCGCGATACACCAGAGGAGTATATCAGGGCCGCCTTTTTGAAACCTGGCTGTTTGGGCGGTAAGGGTGCATTGGGCACGATTGCCCTTCGGTCTTACCACATGATCCGCCCGAACTTCCGTCTTGCGCCACAATCAATTGTGTCACACGCACAGAGTGACAAAATTGTTGCTGAGTGTCAAAGTTAAACTCGTATTTACTTTGAATTGGGCGACCATGCCCGAACATAAATTGAGCGTACTTTTAACGTGAGAAATGTGGCCAAACTATGAAGGCATTGGGGCCGGATTTTTAATCTGGGCCACGATTTCGTGAACGTGATCGGCGATGGCGCATGACGGGGGCTGCCGCGCCTATCTGGCGGGGTGTCTAACGATTCACGGGTGTACCTTGTTGTGTTGACGGGCCAGAGGCCGCAGATTTGAGCATGGTTGGCTTGCGCCGGTTGGCACGCTGAAACGGCATAGCCGGTGTCGGCGCTTGGCTAGCGGCGATGACGGATTTGAGCCAGCGGCGTTTTGTCATAATCTGCTCCTGCATCTGCGTATTCGTCTGTGTTCGGGGCAATATGCCTGAGCATTGGGGCACGGATTTGACGGTGGCACCGGTTTTGGGAAAATAGAGCGCTTGGTTTGGGGTCAACCTTGGCAGCTTTGTGCAATCCCGATTGCGCCATAAAATAAGGGTGAATTATTGGCTGGGGCACGTGGAATTGGTGGCCCACAAAGCGGCGTCAACGGATTTGCGGCTGCGGCGCGGCAAAATATGCCGCGATTTGGCCGTATTCCGGTTTTGGTTTACAGCCGGATCACTGAAATCAGGCGACCATAGTCTGCCTCGCCCAAATGGGTGGTGCGGCGGTAAGAAAAAAAGCGCTCGGGGTCCGAATAGGTGCAATGGCCTGACCATTCAGCATGGCCTATGCCCGCTTTGCGCAGTTTTGACAGACCGAAAACCGGAAGATTGAACAATGCGCGGTCGCCCTTGCCGCCCGAAAAAAAGCGGCTGTTTTCGGGGTTGTCATCGATAAAGCTTTCGACAAACTCCGGTCCCACCTCATAAGCGGCTTGGGAAATGCAGGGGCCAATGACAGCGGTGATGTTGGCGCGGTCGGCCCCCAGTGCCTCCATCGCGTCCAGTGTGGCCTCGAGCACGCCATCTTTGACCCCGCGCCAGCCCGCGTGGGCCGCGCCAATCACGCCTGCGTCGGGGTCGGAAAACAGCACCGGTTGGCAATCGGCGGTCAGGATGCCAAGCGCGAGGCCCGGCACGGCCGTCACCATTGCATCGGCTTGTGGGCGGATAATCAGCGGTTCGGTCAGGGTGACGACATCGGGGGAATGCACCTGATGCACAGTTTGCAAGTGGTTGGGCTGCACATCCATATAGGCGGCCACGCGGGCGCGGTTAATATCGACAGCCTCGGACAGGTCAGTGCTGCCCGGGCCGCAATTCAGCCCGTGAAAAATGCCCGATGAAGCCCCACCTTTGCGGGTGAAAAACCCGTGTCGGGTTGGCAGCAATGCCTCAGAGGTGATGATTTCCAGCATATCAGTCAAACCCCGCGGGCGCTGGGTGTTGGGGGGCATAAAGGGCCAGCGCTTTGAACAAGCTTCCCATTTCCTCGGCGCGGGTCAAGCGTTGTGTGGCCCCTAGATGATTTTCAAGCGCGGCGCCGCTAAGATTGCGCGACAAAAGCTGGGCGCGGGCGCCAATACCCAAGCGTGCCAGCAAAGCGCCCTGATCGGTCAGACCTGTTGCCACGGCAGGTGCGGCCGCCTGCGCGAGCGCCTCAAAATCGACATGGGCGGTCAGATCGGCCTGGCCGGGGGCTGCAAACGGGTCGGCAAAGGCGTGGTTGCGCATGGCTTGCAACGTGTCGCCGTTCGAGCGCCAGTTGCCATAATCGATGATCAGCGCCGCCCCACCGTGTGCGCTGATTTGCGCACCGATACGTGCCATGATCGGCGTGGCATCGGGGCGCGTCTCGATCACTTGGCCGGGTTTGGTATCATCGAGGCGGTGCGCCAGCGCGGGCAGCGCGACCGGCGCGGCATAGCCTTTGACCAGCTGGTCTTGCGCGACGCCGACGATGGTTTCGCACCAGCCGTCGATGTGGCGGGTGAATTGCCGGATTGGCAGCGCGTCAAAAAACTCATTCGCGATCAGGAACAGCGGGGCATCGTCTGGCACTGCGTCAATGCTGTCGGTCCACGTGACGGAATAGGCGGCAAGTGTTTGTTTTTGCAGGGCGCGCAGGCTGGGTGATGCCTCTAGCAAATGCAGGTTGGCGGCGGCGTGAAAGCCGGGCACCTTATGCGTGGCGCGCAAAAGATCGGCCATCAAAGTGCCGCGTCCGGGGCCAAGCTCGGCCAGAATGAAACGGTCCGGCGCGCCTTGGTCTACCCAAGCCTGGGCAAGGCAAAGCCCCAGCAATTCGCCGAACATCTGGCTGATTTCGGGTGCGGTGATAAAGTCGCCTGCACGGCCCAGCGGGTCGCGCGTGGTGTAATAGCCATGTTCAGGGTGCAACAGGCAGGTCGCCATAAACTCGGCCAGCGTAATCGGGCCTTGGGCGGCGATTTGCGCCTTGAGCAGGGAGTCCAATGGGGTTTCAGGATTTGCCACGACGCGCCCACCAAATCAGCACCAGCCCGACATAGATCATCGGCAGGGACAGGGCTTGCCCCATCGTCAACCCGTAGCCGCCCGCATGGAACGCAAGGCCGAGCGGGTTGCCCTCGGTCACGAATTGCGCATCGGGTTGGCGGAAAAACTCGACACAGAACCGCGCAGCGCCATAGCCCGCAAAAAACAGCCCCATTACCTGACCGGGGCGGTGCAGCCAGTTGCGGCGATAGACCAGCCAGAGCAACACTGCACCCAGCAGTAGCCCCTCTAACCCTGCCTCATAGATCTGGCTGGGATGGCGGGCGCAAATGCCCGTCACATCTGGGCAATATTGCGCAGCCTCGCCCGGAAAGGCCACGGCCCAAGGCATGTTGGTTGGGCGGCCCCACAGCTCGGCGTTGATGAAATTGGCGATGCGGCCCAACAGCAGGCCGGGCGGGGCGGCAAGGGCAAGCAGGTCGGCGGCGGGCAGCAAAGGGATTTTTTCAGAGCGGAAAAACAGGTATGCGGCCACAACCACACCCAAGAACCCGCCATGAAACGACATGCCGCCTTGCCAGACCATGAGCACCTCTAGCGGGTGCGCCAGATAATAGCCGGGCTGGTAGAACAGCACGAACCCGAACCGGCCACCCAAAATCACCCCCATGATCACCCAAGTCAGCAGGCGTTCCACTTGTTCGGCGGTCATCGGGGCGCTGTCTGCCCAAAGCCGCGGCGTGGCGATTGCGTTCAGCACCAAGCGCCAGCCGATCAGCAAACCTGCGATATAGGCCAGCGCATACCAGCGCAGTGCAAAAGTCATGCTGCCGATGCTGATCGAAAACAGCTCGGGCGAGATATTGGGAAAGGGGAGGTAGCCGTGCATGGCTTGGTCCTTATGCGAGGCAGTTGGAGGGGGTTTTCGGGCGCGGCAGGCGCGATGTCAACCAATTCGCCGCAGCCGCTTGCCCCTGCGGCGTGAGATCGCCATATAAGGGGGGTAATCTCGATCAGCCGTTTGATGAGCGGCAGCCATAGGAGGCCCCGATGCAAACACGTAACAAGTTCTTTGACGATATGTCGCAATTGATGACCAATGCGATGGGCGTTGCCCAAGGTGCGAAAACCGAGGCCGAAACCGCGATGAGCAGCATGGTTGACCGCTGGCTTGCCGGGCGTGATTTCGTCACGCGCGAGGAATTTGATGCTGTCCGCGCGATGGCACAAAAAGCGCGTGAGGAAAACGAGGCGCTCTCGGCACGTTTGGCGGCATTGGAAGCCAAGAAATAGGCATGGCGCCTTTTGTCATTGGCTGTGATGGCGGCGGCACCGGTTGCCGGTTGGTCATTGCTGATGGCCAAGGCCGCGTTTTGGCGCAGGCCATCGGCGGCCCGGCAAATGTGACGTCGGATTTTGATCAGGCGGTTGCCAATCTGCGCGATGCACTGGCGCGGGCCGCAGCACAGCTGGGGCTTGGCCTGCCCGAGGTGCTGCGTGGTGTGGCGCATTTTGGCCTTGCCGATGTGCAATCGCCCCAAGATGCAGCCCGCGTTGCTGCTGAATTCCCCTTTGTTCAAATCTGCGTGACCGAGGATCGGACCATCGCGGTTGAGGGCGCTTTGGCGGGGGCAGACGGCGTTTTGCTGGCACTGGGTACTGGCACGATTGTGGCAGGGCAGCGCGGCGGGCAGGCGTGGCGTATTGGTGGTTGGGGGTTTCAACTGTCTGATGATGCCTCGGGGGCATGGCTGGGGCGGCTTTTGTTGCAACGGGTCTTGCTGGCGCATGACGGGATAGAGGCCTTTTCACCGTTGACCGAGGCGTGCTTTGCAGGGTTTGGCCGTGATCCGCGTGGCTTGGTGGCCTTTGCTGCGACGGCGCGGTCTGTCGATTATGCGGGTTTTGCCCCTGATGTTGTGGCGGCAGCGCAGGCGGGGGATGCCGTTGGTGTGGCGCTGATGCAGCAAGGGGCTGCGTATTTGACGCGGGCGCTTTCAGTTATGGGCTTTGCTGCGCCTGATGTTTTGTGCCTGTCGGGCGGCGTTGGCCCGCATTACGCGCCGTTTTTGCCAGAAGCTGTGCAAGCTGCAATTGTTGCGCCGAAAGGCCAGGCCATTGATGGCGCATTGCGACTTGCGGTGCGATTGGGGTGATTTGGCAAATATTTCTGACCAAAGCGCGCAGTTTCGGTTGACATGGGGGGCGAAATCATGGCCCTAATAACTGGTATGGTACTTTGGCGGCAGATCAGTCTTGGGGGAGAGGGTTGATGGGTAGACTTTCGGGAAAACGGGCATTTGTGACAGCGGCAGGGCAGGGGATTGGCCGTGCGGCAGCGATTGCCATGGCGCGGGAAGGCGCAGAGGTGATTGCGACGGATATCAATCCTGACACTTTGGCAACGCTGGCCAAAGAAGGGGTTGAAACGCATCTGCTGGATGTGCGCGACCCTGCAGCGGTAACGGCGATGGCCGCGCGCGTGGGAACGATTAATGCGCTGTTCAACTGCGCGGGCTTTGTGGCGCACGGAACAATTCTGGACTGTGATGAGGACGATTGGGCCTTTAGTGTCGATTTGAACATGACATCGATGCACCGCGTGACGCGGGCGTTTTTGCCAGCGATGCTGGCGAATGGCGGCGGGTCTATCATCAATATGTCATCTGTGGCCTCGTCGATTATCGCTGCGCCGAACCGCTATGTTTATGGCGCGACCAAAGCAGCGGTGATCGGGATGACCAAAGCGATTGCTGCCGATTTCATCACCCAAGGTATCCGCTGCAACGCGATTTGCCCGGGTACGATCGACAGCCCGTCGCTTGAACAGCGGATGCGTGATCTGGGGGGCGGCGATTACGCTGCTGGCCGCGCCTCGTTTATCGCACGCCAACCGATGGGTAAGCTTGGCACACCCGAAGAAATTGCAAATTTGGTTGTCTATCTGGCATCGGATGATAGCAGTCTGACAACCGGGGCGGCCCATGTGATTGATGGCGGCTGGTCGAACGTTTAACCAAAAAGGAACCACGATGAAATTGTTGCGTCACGGCCCATTGGGGCAGGAAAAACCGGGTATTCTGGCGTCGGATGGTACGATCCGCGATCTGTCGGTCCATGTGGATGATATTGGCGGCAGTGCGCTATCGGATGCGGCTTTGGCGAATTTGGCAAAGATTGACCCTGCGACGCTGCCAGAGGTTGCCGCCGGTACGCGCTTGGGGGCTTGTGTTGCGGGCACGGGCAAGTTCATTTGCATCGGACTTAACTATGCCGACCACGCCGCCGAAAGCGGTATGGCCGTGCCGCCCGAGCCGGTGATTTTCATGAAGGCCACCAGTGCAATTTGTGGGCCGAATGATCCGGTCATTATCCCGCGCGGGTCGGAAAAGACCGATTGGGAGGTTGAGCTGGGTGTGATTATCGGCACCAAGTGCAAATATGTGACCGAGGCCGATGCGATGAACTATGTCGCGGGCTATTGTGTTTCAAACGATGTGTCCGAGCGCGCCTTTCAGACCGAACGCGCGGGGCAATGGACCAAAGGCAAGTCTTGCGACAACTTTGGCCAGATCGGCCCGTATCTGGTGACGCGCGATGAGGTGGCTGATCCGCAAAACCTGAGCATGTGGCTGACGGTAAATGGCAAGAAGATGCAGAACGGGTCTACCAAGACCATGGTCTACGGGGTGGCGCATGTAGTCGCATATCTTAGCCAGTTCATGACGCTGCATCCGGGCGATGTGATCTCGACCGGTACGCCGCCCGGCGTTGGCATGGGCATGAAGCCGCCGCAATATTTGAAGGCGGGCGATGTGATCGAGCTGTCGATCGAAGGCTTGGGCCAGCAGCGGCAAGATGTGATCGCCGACCCGGCCTAAGGGCCGTAGTGGCATAGCGGTATAGGTGATGAGAGGCGGTGAGGGGGAAACCTTTGCCGCCTTGTTTCTTTGCGCTACGAAGAACTCATGTGGATATTGGTTAAAACATTTTTTTGAAGGTGTTTTTATTGGCCGATGCTGGTGCCTCCGGCGGGGATATTTTTGGATAGATGATGCGGGTGGGCTTGGCAGAGCAGTCGCCGCAAACCGTTAGGTTTGCGGCCGGGCCCAACATTGAGGCGACGCGGATGCGTCAACGAATGGCGGGAGCTGCCCCTTAGCTGCGATTGCGGCGCAGGGAGCCGGTGAAATCCGACATTCGAAACGCGCCGATCGCTGCGCCAAGGCCGAAATAGCTGACAGCACCCGTGACAATGAGGAGCAACAGCGCACCGTAGCGCCAGCCCTCTGTGTGCAAGGCCGGATCGAGCAACCAAGACATGCCGTAAAGTGTAGCGCCCATCAGAAGTGCGGCGGCAAAGATGCGCGGCGTGCGACGGCGCAGGCGGGCGTCAATTTGCGCGGCTTTGCCCATTTTGCGCGCGCCAAGCCACAGTTGCAGCGCCATAACCCAGCCCGAAAGGGTGGTTGCCCATGCAGCAGCGGCAAAGCCGATAATCGGCAATAGGCCAACCGCAATCGCCAAATTCACGACCATTGAGATCACGGCAAAGTTGAAGGGGCGGCGGCTGTCTTCGCGGGCGTAATACAGGGGTTGCAGAACTTTTTGCAGCACGAATGCAGGCAGGCCGATGCCATAAATTGCCAGTGCCAATGCGGTCGGGCTTGTGTCGGACGCGTCAAAGGCGCCGCGTTCGAACAGCACGGAAATCAGCGGTTGTGCAATCACGATCAGCGCCACGGCCGAGGGCAGCGTTAGTGCCAGCGCAAATTCGGTGCCACGGTTATAGCTGTTCTGGCCGCCATCCTCATCCCCCGCGCGCAGGCGGCGTGACAGGTCGGGCAGCAGAACGGTGCCAATCGCGATGCCCACAACGCCCAAGGGCAGTTGGTACAGCCGGTCGGCATAGCTGAGCCAGGCGACGGCGCCTTCGGTAAAGGACGCAACTTGCCGCCCGACCAGCAGGTTGATCTGCACCACACCGCCCGACAGCACGGCGGGCGCTGCGATGATGGCAAGGCGTTTCAGTTCGGGCGTGATACGGGGCCAGCGCGGCGTCAGGGTAAAGCCTGCGTTGCGCGCCCAGATCCATGCGAAAGCGAACTGAGCAATACCCGTTACCGGCACGGTCCATGCCAGCGTTATCCCCATATCCCAGCCCAGATACCCCGCGACCAGCATGGCCGCGATAAAGATCAGGTTCAGCAGGACCGGCACAAACGAGGCCTCGGTAAAGCGGCCAAGTGTGGTCAGCACCCCAGAAAGCAGCGCCACCAGCGAGATGAACAGGATGTAGACAAAGCTGATGCGCCCGTATTCCACGGCCAGATCAAACCGCGCATCGCCGACAAAGCCCGATGCCATTGCCCAGACCAGCGCAGGCATGGCAATGGTTCCCACAATCGTAAACACGATCAAAATTGCACCCAAAGCCGAAAACGCATCGCGGGCAAAGCCGTGCGGGTCGTCGTTTGCCTCTAGCTTTTTGGCAAACAGCGGCACAAAGGCCATGTTGAACGCGCCCTCGGCGAAAAAGCGGCGAAACATATTGGGCAGGGAGAAGGCAATCAAAAACGCCTCGGCCATAGGGCCGGTGCCCAGATAGGCCGCCATCATCACATCGCGGACAAAGCCCACGCCGCGGCTGGCCAGCGTCCAGCCCCCCACAGTCAGGAAGCCGGAGACCAGTCTGATAGGCTTCATGTTTTTGCCCTTTCGACACCATCGATGATGGCTTGGCGCAATTTGCGCTCTAGCGCGTCTTGCTTGCCGATGGTGTGCAGTTTCAGGCCAAACATGTCTTTGACGTAGAAACTGTCAACCACTTGCGCCCCGAAGGTCGCGATCACAGCCGAGGCGATATAGATGTTATTGGCCGCCAGCGTGCGCGTGAGGTCATAGAGCAGGCCGGGCCGGTCGCGGGTATCAACCTCGACAATCGTATAGATTTCAGAGCCTTCGTTATCAAAGGTGATATGGGTGGGAAAGCGGAACTCGCGTTCGCGTTTCTTCACCTTGTCGCGGTCTTTCAGCGCGTCACGGGCGACGACTTCGCCTTTCAGCGTTTTCTCGATCATGCTGCGCAGGCGCGGCAGGCGAGAGGCCTCATAGGGGTGGCCCTCGCTGTCTTGCAGCCAAAAGACGGCGGTGGCCCAGCCGTCTTTGGAAGTATAGGTGCGGGCATCAACCACGTTCGCCCCGACCAGTGCCAAAGCCCCGGCAAGACGCGAGAAAATGCCGGGGTGGTCGGCCAGCGCAAAGGCGGCGCGGGTGGCATCGCGGTCGGCATCGGGGTGCAGGTCAATGCGGATTTCATCAGACGAGATGTCTTGCAGCAGGGTCGCAAAGACCGCTTGGGTTTCGGTCGGCAGGCCTTGCCAATAGGCGGGGTAATGGCGGCCAAGCTCGGCGCGCACGGCTTTGGCATCCCATGTGGAAAGCCGGTCGCGCAGCAGCTTTTTGGCGGCATCGGCGCGGTGTTCGCGGTTCAGGGTTTCCAAGCCGCCTTCCAGCGCCGTCGTGGTGTCGCGGTACAGCTGGCGCAGCAGCATGGCCTTCCAGTTGTTCCATGTTCCCGGACCAACGCCGCGAATATCGCAAACCGTCAGCACACAGAGCAGATCCAGCCGTTTGCGGGTTTTCACCATTTTGGCAAAATCGCGCACGGTGCGCGGGTCGGACAGATCACGCTTTTGCGCCACGTCCGACATCAGCAGGTGGTTGCGCACCAGCCATTCGACGGTTTCGCATTCGTCGGGGGTCAGCCCAAGGCGCGGTGCCACTTTGCGGGCGATTTGCGCGCCCAGGATAGAATGGTCTTCGGGGCGGCCTTTGCCGATATCATGCAGCAACAGGGCGATGAAAATAACCTTGCGGTTCACGCCTTCCTTTAGGATGTTTGACGCGACGGGCAGCTCTTCGATCAGTTCGCCCCGTTCAATCTGCGCAAGGGTCGAGATACATTGGATTGTGTGCTCATCCACCGTGTAGTGGTGATAGACGTTGAACTGCATCATCGCCACGATCGGCTCAAACTCGGGGATGATGGCCGATAGCACGCCCAATTCGTTCATCCGGCGCAGGCTGCGTTCGGGGTTGCCGTGTTTTAGCAGCAAGTCGAGGAAAATGCGCTGGGTTTCGCGGTCGGCGCGCAAGTCATCGTCAATCAGATGCAGATTGGCGGCGATGGCGCGCATGGCGACGGGGTGGATCAGATAGCCGGTGCGCAGGGCCTCTTCAAAGACGCGGATAAGGTTCAGCGGTTCGGATTTCAAATCCCCGCCACTGCCAAAAACGATGCGGCCTTGTTCCAGTGCAAAGCCGTATTTCAGCTTTTTGCGGCGGCGGAACAGGCCGATCAGCGCGGGTTCGGATTTGGCGTGACGCGCCTCTAGCTGTGTCAGGAAGATGCGGGTCAATTCGCCCACGCGGGTGGCGTGTCGAAAGTAATCCTGCATGAAATATTCA
The DNA here is from genome assembly GCF_001202035.1 of Pseudorhodobacter wandonensis. Classification (GTDB taxonomy): domain Bacteria; phylum Pseudomonadota; class Alphaproteobacteria; order Rhodobacterales; family Rhodobacteraceae; genus Pseudorhodobacter; species Pseudorhodobacter wandonensis. The sequence continues at coordinate 158,574 of NZ_LGHT01000045.1, forward strand.
ACGGCGCGGCGGCCGGTAGTATCGGTGTAACCCATGCGGGCCGCGACCTCGACTTGCAGGTCAAAGGTAAGCTGATCCATCGCGCGATTGGTGATGTAGTGCAAATGGCAGCGCACATCCCAGAGGAAATTTTCGGCGGTGGCAAAGATGTCGTACTCGTCCTGGGTCAACAAACCTGCCTGAACAAGGCCCGAGGCGGTGCGGACTTCGTGCAGGTATTTGCCGATCCAATACAGGGTTTGCAGATCGCGCAAGCCGCCTTTGCCCTCTTTGACATTGGGTTCCAGAACGTAACGCTGGCCGCCCTGTCGCTTGTGCCGCTCGGCACGTTCTGCCAGTTTGGCCTCGATAAATTCGGGGCCGGTTTTGCGAAAGAGGTCGGACCAAAGGCGCGTGCGCAGGTCTTGGGCGAGTGGCTCTTCGCCTGCCAGAAAGCGGCGTTCCAGCAAGGCGGTGCGGATAGTGATGTCTTCGCGGGCAAGGCGGATGCAATCACGCACGGTGCGGGTGGAATGGCCGACTTTCAGTTTCAAGTCCCACAGCATGTAGAGCATCGACTCAATAACCGACTCGGCCCAGGGCGTGACCTTGTAAGGGGTCAGGAACAGCAGATCGACGTCGGATTGTGGGGCCATTTCGGCCCGGCCATAACCGCCGACGGCGACAACCGCGATGCGCTCGGATTCGGTCGGGTTTGGCAATGGATGCAGAAAAGTGGTGGCGACTTGCAAAGCCGTGCAAACGATGCGGTCGGTTAGCCAGGCATTGGCACGGATCAGGCCACGCGCGGCATGCGGGCTTTCACCAAACGCCTTTTCCAGCCGTGCGTTGGCAGCGGCGCGGGCCTCGGCCAGATGCTGGACGGCGATGGCGCGGGCCTCGCGTCCGGCGCTTTGCTGAACATTGGTGATATCGGCCTTGATGCGATCAAACAGGGCTTGGGCATCGATGATCTGCGCGGGCGGCAGGATCAGGTCATCAAAGCCTAGGTCAGGCAGACTGGGAAAGGGGATACCCGCCGAAGATCCGGCGGGTATGGCTTGGGCCGCTTTGGTGCGGGGCATAGGATGTATCCGTTTGGGTGGTGGGCGAAGTGGTGGGCCGGGTCAGAACCCGGCACCGCCAAAGCTGCGGGGGGCGGCATCAATGATGACCACCTGATTGTCGCGGATTTGTGCAACAGCCAAGCCACGTTCATTGCTGCCATCACCGCGCAGGCGGAAAATGCCGCTGACGCCAACAAAGCCAGAGCTTTGGGTCAAGGCCTGTGCCGTAAGGGCGCCGGAATTGCCTTGTTTGACCAAGGCACCGATTGCAGCAATACCGTCATAGGCAAGGCCCGCGATCGGGTGCGGTTGTTCGCCATAGGCGGCTTGGTAGCGGCTCTGGAATTGTTGATACAGGGCAGGGTCGGGCATCGCGAACCAGCCGCCCTGAACGCCAGGCAAAGCGGTTGTTGCGGTCGGGATATCCCAACGGGTCAGGCCGATGAACTGGGCGACCGAGGGATCAATGCGGTTGTCACGCAAAAGCTGCGTAAGCAGCGGCAACGCGCCGGCGGTATCGGCGGTCATGAAAACGGCTTGTGCACCCGAGCTGCGGACCTGCGCTGCAATTTCGGGGGCCGCATTGACGATACCGTTTTGCGAGAACTCATAGCCCACGCGGCCCACGATCGAGCCGCCTGCATTGGCGACACCGCGTTCGATTGCCACGCGGCCGACTTCGCCGGCAGGGGTGCGGTCATTCACAACCAGAATGTTGCGTTTACCTTGCCCGACTGCAAAGGTCGAAAGCCGGTTGGCTGTGTTTTGAAAGGTTGGGCCAAGCACAAAGACGTTGCCGCCTGCAATGTCGGTGTTGTTGGAAAAGGACAGCACGTTGACTCCACGCGAGGCAACGGCCACGCCTGCCGCATTGGCGTTTTGCGCAAATACCGGGCCGAGGATAATTCCTGCGCCTTCATCAACCGCCCTGATTGCGGCCGCTTGCGCGCCTGCGGGTTTACCCGCTGTGCTGTAAACACGCAGATCGATTTTCACATTGCCGAGATCAGCTATCGCCAGTCTGGCAGCGTTTTCCAACGACCGCGCGAGGACGTCATCACCTGCCGAACCGGACCCGCTGGGAACCAACAGCGCAACTGGCACCGGGGCCGAGGTATCAATTGAGGGGCCAGAGGCGACACCAACGGGCTGACAGGCGGCCACAGCCAAGGCGGAAACAGTAAGTACCGCAGCTTTCAGTGACTTGCGGGCAGAACTTAAAAACGACAACATGCGGGTCCCTCATTCCGGTGGTACAGCAAACAAGACAACCCTATGCGGTTCGGGGAATGAAGTAAACTTTTGAAGGGGCTGGGCAGATGTGTTCTGAACAAAATGATGCAGAAGGCGGCGTTTACAAGGTCGGCGCGTTCCGGCCTGACCCAAGGCCGCTGGCGCCGGGGTTGTATTTTGTCTCGACGCCGATTGGCGCGGCGCGCGATATCACCTTGCGGGGCTTGGATATTTTGGCCAAAGCCGATGTGCTTGCTGCTGAAGATACACGGACGCTGAAACATCTGATGGAAATACATGGCGTCGCGCTGGGTGATCGGCATGTCTTTGCTTATCATGATCATAATGGCGAAATGATGCGGCCCAAGCTGCTGCGCGCGCTGAGTGAAGGGAAATCCGTGGCTTACGCGTCCGAGGCCGGTACGCCCTTGGTGGCCGATCCGGGGTTTCAGCTGGGGCGTGCGGCCATTGCAGAAGGATTGCCGGTTTTGGCGGCACCCGGGGCCTCGGCCGTGTTGGCGGCATTGACTGTTTCGGGCCTGCCGAGCGACCGGTTTTTGTTTGCCGGATTTGCGCCAAACCAAGCCGGTGCGCGCGCAAGAATGCTGAAAGAGCTGGGAGAGGTGCAGGCGACGCTTATTATTTACGAATCACCGAAACGCGTTAACCGCCTGTTAGATGAAATGGTGCAAATTTGGGGGGAAGAACGCGAGGCGGTGGTGTGCCGCGAATTGACCAAACGTTTCGAAGAGGTGACGCGCGGCCGTTTGGGCGATGTGCAACGTGCTTTTGATGGCCGGGCGGTGAAAGGCGAAATTGTTGTGCTTGTTGGGCGGGCCGTCCCGCAACAGTTGGATGCCGACAGCGTGGAAGACCGGTTGCGGACGGCGTTGGCCGTAAAAACGGTAAAAGATGCTGCGGCCGACGTGGCGCTAGAGCTGAATTTGCCCAGGCGCGAGCTGTACCAGCTTGCGTTGCGGCTGAGTAAGGAAGAGGATAAGGAATGAGTGGATTGGTATCTTATCATGCAGGGCTTGCTGCTGAAGATGCAGTGGCACGGCGCTATTTTGATGTGGGCCAGATTTTGGCGGCGGCGCGGTGGCGGGGCGTTTCAGGTGAAATTGATTTGGTCATGCGCGATGGGGCGGCAGTTGTTTTTGTCGAAGTGAAAAAAGCTGCAACGCATGCCAAAGCGGCGGCAAGGCTGACATCGCGGCAAATGGCGCGGATTTATGGTGCTGCTTCCGAGTTTTTGGCAGGTGAGCCGGCGGGGCAGGCTACGGAATGCCGGTTTGATGTTGCCTTGGTTGATGCATACGGGCGTATTGAAGTGTTGGAGAATGCGTTTCAGGGGTGAAAACAATTCGTGATGATGGATTGCAAGGTGGCGAGCCATGCGGCAAGTAGGGGCGTTACAAAAAGGGATGCACTATGAGCCTTAAAGTCGCCTTGCAGATGGATCCGATTGGATCAGTGAATATTGATGCGGATAGTACCTTTCGGATCGCCATTGAGGCGCAAGCGCGGGGGCATTCGCTGTTTTATTACACGCCGGACAAGTTGGCATATCGTGAGGGGCGTGTTGTAGCGCGTGGTTTCCCGATCGAGTTGCGGCGTGAGAAAGGCAATCACGTCAGTTTCGGAGACGAGATCGAGGTCGATCTGGCCGATTTTGATGTTGTGTGGCTGCGCCAGGACCCACCCTTTGACATGGGCTATATCACGACAACGCATGTATTGGACATGATCCACCCCAAGACTTTGGTGGTGAATGATCCATTTTGGGTGCGCAATTTCCCCGAAAAGCTGTTGGTTTTGCGGTTCCCCGATTTGACGCCGCCGACATTGATTGCGCGGGATTTGGCTATGATCCGTGCGTTCAAGGCCGAGCATGGCGATATTATCTTGAAGCCTCTCTATGGCAATGGTGGGGCGGGGGTGTTTCGCTTGGGGCCGGATGACCGGAACCTGTCATCCCTGCATGAATTGTTCTCGGGGATAAATCGTGAGCCTTTGATCGCACAGAAATTCTTACCTGCCGTTTCCAAAGGTGACAAACGGGTGATCTTGGTGAATGGCGAGCCGGTAGGCGCAATCAACCGCGTGCCGCAGCCGGGTGAGACGCGGTCGAATATGCATGTCGGCGGGCGGGCCGAGAAAGTGGAATTGACCGCGCGGGACCGCGAAATTTGTGCGCGGATTGGGCCAACCTTGCGCGACAATGGCCAGATTTTTGTGGGCATCGATGTGATCGGCGATTGGTTGACCGAGATTAACGTCACGTCGCCGACGGGAATACAGGAATTGGAGCGATTCGACGGTACCAATACTGCGGCAAAAATCTGGGAAGTGATTGAGGCAAAGCGGGCCAAAAGTTGATCTGCCCTTGGTTGGCGGGGCCAAGCTCGATGGAACTTGGCCTTTAGGCCTGATGACGCGGATACTTGTCTGCTGGCCTTCAATGACCGGGTAACAACTAGTCGGCGCTGCTTTGGCTTTGCTGGTCAACTTTGAAAACCGAACTCGAGCTCTACGATTTGTCGGTGCCGTGCGAGTCGTAGGTACAATAGATGGCGGGCTGGCCTTTTCTAATCAGTATGTGGCTGTGTTGGTTCAGGCTGTCGTGAATAGGCCGTGGCAAATGGCCTATCTGACGTTGACTGGTAAATTTTCCGGCAGCGATAGGACGCTTCCCCTATGTGTCTGTTTGCCCGATTGACAGGCGAAAGCTGACGGCCTCGGCGATGTGCCGGCTGCGAACCTCGGCGGAATGGTCTAGGTCGGCGATGGTGCGGGCGACGCGTAGCACGCGGTGATACCCGCGCGCTGAAAGGCCGAAACGTTCTGCGACGCGGGCAAGCAGGGCTTTTCCATCACTGTCGGGGGTCGCGAAAGTATCAAGCAATGCGCCCTCGGCTTCGGCATTCACCCGTACGCCGATTGACGCCGCATAGCGTTTGGATTGCACGGCGCGGGCGGTAGCCACGCGCGCAGCGATAGTCGCGGAAGATTCGCCAGCATTGGGTAAATCGAGGTCGGAATAGGCCACAGGCGGCACCTCGACCCGCAGATCGAAGCGGTCCATCAGCGGGCCCGAGATGCGGCCGAGGTAATCCTCACCGCATACGGGAACACGGGCGCAGGCGCGGGCAGGTTCGGCCAGATAGCCACATTTGCACGGGTTGGCGGCTGCAATCAGCAAGAAACGGCAAGGATAGCGGATATGCGCATTGGCGCGGGCGACCACGACTTCGCCGGTTTCTATTGGCTGTCGCAGGGTTTCCAGCACGGTGCGGGGAAATTCGGGAAATTCGTCCATAAACAGGACGCCATTATGGGCAAGGCTGATTTGCCCCGGTTTCGCGCCACGCCCGCCGCCCACGATAGCGGCCATTGAGGCGGTGTGATGTGGTTCGCAAAATGGGCGTTGGCGCGAGATGCCGCCTTCGGACAAAAGGCCCGCGAGCGAGTGAATCATTGAGGTTTCAAGCGCTTCAGCAGCCGAAAGTGGAGGCAAAATGCCGGGCAGACGGGCCGCGAGCATGGATTTACCTGAACCAGGCGAGCCAACCATCAGCAAGTGGTGGCGACCGGCCGCTGCGATTTCGAGCGCGCGTTTGGCGCGTTCCTGGCCTTTGACATCGGCAAAGTCGCGGCTGTGGGTTTGGGGCTGAACCTCGCCCGCCTCGGCCGGGGTAATCGGGGCCTGTCCGGTGAAATGGCGCACGACTTCATCCAAAGTGGCGGCGCCGAGGACTTGGGTCGCGCCGACCCATGCAGCTTCGGGGCCGCAGGCGCGGGGGCATAAGAGGCTGCGGTCTTGCTCGGCGGCGGCCATGGCGGCGGGAAGGGCGCCTATGACGGGAACGAGGCGGCCATCGAGAGAAAGCTCGCCCAAAGCCACAGTGTTTTCAACGGCATCACGGGGGATGATTTCCAAGGCGGCGAGCAGCGCCAAAGCGATCGGAAGGTCGAAATGCGAGCCTTCCTTGGGCAGATCGGCGGGCGAAAGGTTAACGGTGATACGTTTGGAGGGCAGCGCGATGGACATCGACGCAAGGGCCGCGCGGACGCGTTCACGGGCCTCGGACACGGCTTTGTCAGGCAAACCAACGATGCCGAATTGCGGAAGGCCTGCGGCGAGGGCGCATTGCACCTCAACCATCCGCGCCTCGACGCCTTCGAACGCCACTGTATAGGCCCGCGCAACCATTGCCCCAACTCCTGTTAACCTTGGTTAAGCTGTAGCGGGGCAATGGTTTACGAAGTGTGAACGGGCTTAAGAATTACAGAGGGCCATGAATTTCGGCCATGCCTGTGGGTCGGCTACAGTTTTATCGCGGCAAAAAGCGTTGCAAAAGCCCCAGACGCGGCCGTCCAGTTCCATAAAATGCGTGACGGGTTTATCAGAATAGGGGCAAGCGGCGTTGATAGAGGGGCCGGTCGCAACAGCTTTGGCGGCGAGCGGTGCGGGGCCGGGCCATGGGCGGCGAGGGTAGCTGCGGAAGTAATTGTCTTGATCGGCGCCATCCGCATGGCCCATCGCGCGCCATTGGCGGAAGGGTTGATGCGCAAGATGGGCCGCGACATAGGCGGCGGCCTCGGGGCCAACGGTAAGGTTATAGCCCGCGATACGACCCGCGACAGGGGCAAAAAACGCATCGGCGGCGCAGTAATCGCCGCAAAGCCACGGCGTATTGCTTCCGGTTTCGGAACGCGCCCACGCCCAAAGGGTTTGAAGGCGCGCCAGATCGGCCAGGACTGCCTCGGGGGCCGCGCAATCGGTATAGCTGACGCGCAGGTTCATCGGGCAATGGGTGCGCAATGCGGTAAAGCCTGCGTGCATTTCAGCCATCAAGACACGGGCCACGGCGCGGGCCTTTGGATCTTGGGGTAAAAGGCCTGCTTCGGGGTGGCGGGTGGTCAGTTCCTCGGCCATGGCAATGCTGTCGGGCACCACAACGCCGTCAGGTGTGCGCATTACCGGCACAGTACGGGCAGGTTGGAAATACGCCAAAAGCTGTGGCAGCTCATCAGTATAAAGCCGCGCCTTTTGGGTTTTGACGGGGATGCCAAAGGCGTTGAATAGCAGCCAGCCGCGCAGGCTCCAACTGGAATAGGCGCGGTCACCGATGGCAAGGTCATAGGTCATATAGGTATCCTTTGGACGGGCGTTGTGGCTGAAAACGGTCTGGGTTCAGGGTGTTTTAGCGCGCAGGGTTGGTCAAGAAAAACAAAGCTTTGTGCGTGTATTCATCACGGAATGTGATTGATGCGCCCGGCCGACCATGTACCGTCATAGGTGATTTCGGTTACAGAGAGATTGTCGATTTTATAGCTGAAGGCCTCATACCCGCTGATGCCGAGGGCGCGTTGGACCTGCGTCAGGATAGCGCCGAAATGGGCGACGATGATGATGTCGTCATGGTCCAGCAAGCGGCCCATCGCGGCGTTGACGCGGGCGCAAACGGTTTTCCAGCTTTCACCATTCGGCGGGGCGATGGTGCCCGGTTCTTCCCAAAAGCGGCGAATGTGGGCTTGGTCCTGGACTTCGGTGAAATGCTGCAACTCCCAATCGCCAAAGTGAATTTCGCGCAGGTCGGGGTCATGCGGCAGGCGAGGGCGCGTGCCCGCAATGGCATCGGCTGTGGTCGTGGCACGCAGCAGGGTTGATGAGATGACAGGCGCCAGTGGCAAATGGGCGGCCAGTCGGGCAATGGCTGCGGTATCGGACAGATCGGCAGGCAGGTCAGACCAACCGACCAGCGTTTTGGCATGGGTTGGCCCGTGGCGGACAAGGTGAAAGCGCGTCACAAGCTTCCTTTCAGCGCCAGCGGAATGCCAGAGATGACAGCGACCACAAGGTCGGCTTGCGCGGCCATTTCCTGGTTCAGCCGCCCCTGCGCATCGCGAAACCGCCGTGCAAGGGCGTTTTCGGGAACGATTGACCAGCCAAGTTCATTCGTGACGACAACCACGGGGGCGGCACAGGTACGCAGTGCAGTCAGCAGGCCTGCCGTTTCGGCCGACAGGTCGCTTTCGTCCAGCAGGCAATTGGTCAGCCACATCGTCGCGCAATCCAGCAGCACCACGCTGTTTGCAGGGGCCTGCCCGAGGGCACTGGCGACATCGCGCGGGGCCTCGATGGTTTGCCAGTCAGTGCCGCGATCTGTGCGATGTGCGTTGATTTTGACGCGCATTTCATCATCCCAGATGCGCGCAGTGGCAATGTAAATGCGCGGGCGGTTTGTCGCAGTAACGAGCCCCTCTGCATAACGTGATTTGCCAGATTTTGCGCCACCTGTGACGATTGTAAGCGGGGAAAGCGTGGTTTTGGTCACTTGGATTGATCCAATCGGCGGGGGGATACGTAGAGATATTGTAACGGCGTTAACACTTGGGGGTTAAGTATGGCACAAGCTGGATATAGCGACCAAACCATGTCGCGCCAAGCGATGAAGGCGGAACTTCTGGATGCTGAAACCGAATTGCGGCTGGCCTATGCCTGGCGTGACCGGCGTGATGAGGCGGCACTGCATCGGTTGATCACGGCCTATATGCGCCTGGCGATCAGCATGGCGTCCAAATTCCGCCGCTATGGCGCGCCAATGAATGATCTGATCCAAGAGGCGTCTTTGGGCCTGATGAAGGCGGCAGACAAGTTTGACCCCGACCGTGGCGTGCGGTTTTCAACCTATGCCGTTTGGTGGATTAAAGCGAGCATTCAGGACTATGTGATGCGCAATTGGTCGATGGTGCGCACGGGGTCAACCAGCAGCCAAAAGGCGCTGTTTTTCAATCTGCGTCGGGTGCAGGCCAAGATAGAGCGCGAGGCTGGCCAGCGCGGCGAGGCACTTGATGGCCATCAGTTGCGCGCGCTGATCGCAAGCGAAATCGGTGTTCCGGTGCAGGATGTTGAAATGATGGACGGGCGGCTTGGCGGCTCGGACTATTCGTTGAATGCGACCCAATCATCCGAGGATGAGGGGCGTGAATGGATTGACGCCCTTGAGGATGACGGCATGCAAGCCGCCGATCTGGTCGAAGACAGCCATGACCGCGCACATCTGCGCAATTGGTTGGTCAGCGCGATGAACGGGTTGACCCCGCGTGAAAGGTTTATCATTGCCGAACGCAAACTGCGCGATGACTGCCGCACATTAGAGTCTTTGGGCACAGAACTGGGGTTGTCGAAAGAGCGGGTGCGGCAGTTGGAAGCAGCGGCCTATGTAAAGCTGCGCCGCAGTCTTGAAACCCGCAACCGCGAGGTGCATCATTTCTTGTGATGAAATATGGTGCGATCTTGCTGGCGATGATGACCTCTCTCGGGGCAAATGCGGCTGCACAACAGGTTTCAGTAGCGGAATTGCCCGCAGTCTCGCCTGCGCGAATTGTGATCTTGGGCGAAATCCATGACAACCCGACACATCACCTGACCCAAGCAGACCTTGTCGCGCGCTGGGCCCCCAAAGCAATCGTGTTTGAAATGCTGACCCCGGCGCAGGCAGCTTCGGCCAAAGATGTGGACCGCAAAGACAAAGCCGCGATGGAGGCGGCGCTGGGCTGGGCAGGGACGGGCTGGCCCGATTACGCAATGTATCACCCGATTTTTGCCGCGTCAGGCGGGGCACGGCTTTATGGCGCGGCGCTAGATCACGACGAGGTGCGCCGCGCGGTCAAGGTCGGCGCGGCGGCTGTGTTCGGCGATGATGCCGCAAAGTTCGGTCTTGCCCAACCTCTATCCGCAACCGAGCAAGCCGCGCGTGAGGCTGACCAGTTGCGCGCCCATTGCGACGCGCTTCCGGCGGAAATGCTATCGGGAATGGTTGAGGCACAAAGGCTGCGCGATGCGGCATTTGCACGTACGGCCCTGACCGCATTGCAGGAAACCGGCGGGCCGGTGGTGGTGATAACAGGTTCGGGCCATGCCGACAGGCTACGTGGCGTTCCTGCGGCATTGGCGGTAGCAGCCCCGGATTTGCCGGTTTTCAGCCTCGGGCAAATCGAAGGCGAGCCAGACGACACCCCGCCGTTTGATCGATGGATCGTCACCGATGTTACCCCGCGCGACGACCCCTGCGCCGGTTTCAAGAAACCCTGACCGGTTTTTTGACAATACTATCCCGATGGGCACATTGTTTTCTAAAAATGTCCTTTGGGCCAAGAGCGGCAGGGTGCTTGATTTGAACATGTCAAACCCCGTTCACAGCAGCCAAAAATGGCGTTAGGGTGCAGCGAACCCAAGAGCGGATGGAACATTCATGTTGGCAGGCAAGCGCATATTATTGGTGATCGGTGGCGGGATTGCAGCATTCAAATCGCTCGATCTAATCCGGCGCTTGCGAGAGCGTGGGGCGCATGTCACGCCTGTGTTGACGCGGGCAGGCGAACAGTTCGTGACCCCTTTATCCGTTTCGGCGCTGGCAGGTTCAAAACTTTACCGCGACCTGTTCGACCTGACGGATGAGGCCGAGATGGGGCACATTCAATTGTCGCGCTCGGCCGATTTGATCGTCGTGGCGCCGGCGACTGCGGATTTGATGGCGAAAATGGCGCAGGGGCGGGCGGATGATTTGGCATCGACCTTGCTTTTGGCGACCGACACGCCGGTACTGGTTGCGCCGGCGATGAATGTGCGGATGTGGCAGCATGCCGCGACCCAACGCAATATGGCCTTGCTGCGCGGCGATGGTATCGGCTTTGTCGGCCCGAATGAGGGTGACATGGCCTGCGGAGAATTCGGGCCGGGCCGGATGGCCGAACCGATGGAAATTGTAGCCGCGATCGAGGGCCAATTTGCCGAAGGGCCATTGGTGGGCAAACATGTTCTGGTGACCTCGGGGCCGACGCATGAACCGATTGATCCGGTACGCTATATCGCCAACCGGTCCTCGGGGGCGCAAGGCACGGCAATTGCGGCGGCGCTGCGCGATCTGGGGGCGCGGGTGACATTTGTGACCGGCCCTGCCGTGGTGCCTGCGCCCGAGGGAGTTGATGTGCAACGGGTTGAAACGGCAGCGCAAATGCTGGCAGCCGTTGAGGCGGCCTTGCCAGCCGATGCGGCGGTTTTTGCAGCGGCGGTGGCTGATTGGCGGGTGGCCAATGCGGCAGGGCAAAAGATGAAAAAAGACGGTTCGGGCAAAGCGCCCGAGCTGGAATTTGCCGAGAACCCGGATATTTTGGCGCGTGTGTCAAAAATGGCAGCAGGCCGTCCGGGGCTGGTGGTAGGATTTGCCGCTGAAACCGATGATGTAATTGCCCATGCCACAGCCAAGCGGTTGCGCAAGGGCTGTGATTGGATCGTGGCCAATGATGTGTCGCCAGCGACGGGCATCATGGGGGGGGCCGAGAATGCGGTGACGGTGATATCGGACAAAGGGCCCGAGAGCTGGCCCCGGATGGGCAAGGCAGAGGTGGCGCAACGCTTGGCCGCGCGGATAGCGCAGTCGCTTGGATCTTGACGCATTTTTTGCAAAAATGCGGCCTCCGGCGGGGATATTTAGAGATAGATGATAGGGCGCAGAAAGTTGGGCCCGGCGATGGGATTGCCGTTGGGGGCGCGTTCATAGGTTTCCGGTTGATTGAAACCTGCCCTATAGGCCCCTATGAAGATGCGGCAGCTGTTGGAGGTCGAATATGCAGATCAAGGTTCTGGACGCGCGGGTATTTGAGTGGGGGTTGCCAAGTTTCCAAACCGAAGGCGCAGCTGCGATTGACCTTTTTGCCTGTGTTGATGGTGTTATTCGCATTGAGGCACAGCGCCCTGCAGTTCTTATTAAATCCGGTATCGCAATTTCTTTTGGGGATGCGTCGGTGGCGGGTCTTGTTTTGCCGCGATCGGGGTTGGGGCATAAGAAGGGGCTCGTGCTTGGGAATACGGTCGGGCTGATCGACTCGGATTATGCGGGCGAGATATTGATAAGCGTTTGGAATCGCAGCCCCATTGACAGTTTGCCGATTGAGATAACCGCGGGCGAGCGTATTGCGCAGTTGGTTTTCGTTCCGATTGTCCGGCCAGAGTTTGAGGTTGTCGAAGAGTTCAGCCTTCAAACTGCGCGGGGGGCTGGCGGGTTCGGCTCTACCGGAAGCTAAAGATTGGGATATTGGTATGATCGGGGTTTTGGGATTTGGTGTTCTGGTCTTGGGGTACCGGTTTTTACCTCGACGGTTGGCGGTTGGATTGGCCGTGCTTTGGTGGGGGCTTTTGGTGGCGGTGCAGTCGCCGCTGTTGCCGCAGCCCAATCGGGCAGCGGCCATTTTGGGCGGCAGTCTAAGTGCTTGGCTGATGTTAGGGGCCGTTGCCGTGGTTGTGTTCGGGTACTGGCTTGGGTTGCGCGCATTGCGACGCAAGGGGGCGGCGCATAAGCCGGTTGCCGACGATCCAAAGGCGTTTCGACCTGCCGAGCTGGAACGCTATGCCCGCCATATCATGCTGCGCGAGATTGGCGGGGCGGGGCAGCGGCGGCTAAAGGATGCCGGTGTTTTGGTGGTGGGGGCTGGCGGTTTGGGCAGCCCTGCGCTGTTGTATTTGGCGGCGTCGGGGGTGGGGCGGATCGGGGTGATCGATGCGGATGTAGTCGAAAACTCGAACCTGCAGCGGCAAGTGATCCACACCGATGATCGGATCGGTCTGCCAAAGGTGCAATCGGCTGTGATTGCCATGCAGGCATTGAACCCGTTTGTGGACCTGCGGCCTTATGCGCGGCGCTTGGATGCAGCAAGCGCAGAAGTGATTGCCGATTATGATCTGATTCTGGACGGGACCGATAATTTCGACACGCGCTACTTGATAAACCGCCTATGTGTGGCGGCGGGCAAGCCGCTGATTGCGGCGGCGATCACGCAATGGGAAGGCCAGATTAGCCTTTATGACCCTGCGCGCGGTGGCCCGTGCTTTGAGTGCGTTTTTCCAAACAGGCCGGCGGATGGAATGGTGCCGACCTGTGCCGAGGCGGGGGTGGCAGCACCTTTGCCGGGGGTGATTGGCACAATGATGGCGATGGAGGCGGTGAAATATCTGACCCATGCGGGTCAGGGATTGCGTGGCCGATTGATGATCTATGACGGGCTTTACAGCGAGGCGCGGGTGATTGCGACCAAATCGCGGGCAGGCTGTGCGGCCTGTGGGGCAAAGCCCTAGAGCGCTTGGTTTGTGGTAACAGCAATACCTGACGCACCGGGTCTCTTGATGTCTGCGCATGGATTGAAAGGAACGCTGTCAGAAACGGCCGCATATTCAGTGCGGATTTCTTTCAGATTCAGGTGTATACTGCTGCTGAACAAGGGGAGGGCAGTCATGCAACTTTTTGACGGCGTGAATTGGTTGGCGGTTGGCTTGGGGGCGCTTGCATCCTTTGCCTTTGGCTGGTTTTGGTATTCACCCAAAGGGTTTTACCCGGCATGGAGCGCTTCGGCCAAGGTTACCCACCAGCAGGGCGACCCGATGGGGGCGGCGTTTGGCTCTTTGGTTGTTGGATTGTTGCTTTACGCAACTTTTGTTGGCGTCATGATGGCGCGGGGGCAGTTGGGGCCATTGGTCTTGGGGATATTGGCCTTTGTAATTATGGCGTATTCGAACAATGCCTTTAAGAAACTGGGTGCGGTCAGTCGCTCTATCGATGCGGGAAGTTGGGCCGCATCGGGTGCTTTGATGATTTTGGCGCAGCTTTTACTTTAGCGGCGATGGCGGCGGTGGCTGGACATTCCCGATTTGGTGGCTAACCTTGCGCCAAATTATTCTTACGGGAGCCTGACCCATGAAACTACACCTAGCGCTTGGCCTTGCAGCCCTTTTGTCTGGACCAGTCTTTGCGGCTGATTTGCCGGATCTGGGCGGCAAAGAAATTACCATTGTCACCGAGAATGCCTATCCGCCGTTGCAATTCACCAAGGATGGCGTTGCGATGGGTTGGGAATATGACGCGGTGGCCGAAATCGCCAAGCGGCTGAACCTGAATGTGGCCTATGAGAATATTTCCTGGGATGCGATGATTCCGGCGGTGTCGGAAGGCCAGTTCGACATGGGCATGACAGGCATCACGATTCGCGATGACCGGAAAGAAAAAGTTGATTTTTCGGATGCTTATATGCGGTCGGAAATGGTGATGCTGGTGCGCGGCGATGAAACGCGCTTTGATGACGCCAAATCTTTTGCCGCCAATCCTGATCTGTTGATGGCCGCCCAGCCCGGAACAACGCCGTTTTATGTTGGCGTCTATGAGGTATTGGATGGCAATGAGGCCAACCCGCGCATCAAGATGTTTGAAACCTTTGGCGCAGGTGTGCAGGCCTTGCGCAACGGAGATGTTGATCTGGCGTTGACAGATAGCACGGGTGGTGCGGGCTATGTTGCTGCATCCGAAGGCAAGCTGAAAATCGTTGGCGACAAATTGGGGGCCGAGGATTTCGGCTTTATCTTCCCCAAAGGCTCGGATTTGGTGGCGCCGATCAATGCGGCGATTGCCGATATGCAGGCCGATGGCACGATGGATGCGCTGAATAAGCGGTGGTTTGTTGACTACAGCTTTGGCGGCTGATGCGCCCCGTACAAGATAGGCCGGATTTTCCTTATTGGCTGCTGATCCTGATCGGGATTGGCAGCTACTTGTTTTGGCATGTCTTGTCCGACGATCTTTATGCCCAGGTGCTGACAACGCTGTCCAAAGGGATCTGGACGACGGTGATGGTAACAGTTGTGGCCTTTGGTATGGCGGCGGGGTTGGGCCTGCTGCTGGCGGTTGCTGCCGGGTCGCGGTTTATCATCATCCGGCAAGTCACGCGGTTTTACATTGAGGTGGTGCGCGGTGTGCCGATCATCGTGCTGTTGCTTTATGTCGCCTTTGTGCTGGCACCGGCTTTGGTGGATTTGTGGAACTGGCTAACGGGGTTTCTGGGCGCCGAGCCTGCGCGCAACCGCGACTTTTCTTTGCTTTGGCGGGCGGTGATTGCTTTGACCATCGCCTATTCGGCCTTTTTGGCCGAGGTGTTTAGGGCGGGGCTTGCCTCGGTCGATCGGGGGCAGATCGAGGCTGCCGAGGCGCTGGGCCTGTCACGCTGGCACACCTTTCGCCTCGTTGTTTTCCCCCAAGGTTTCAGGGTGATTTTGCCGCCACTTGGCAATGATTTTGTTGCAATGGTGAAAGACAGCTCGCTGGTGTCGGTGTTGGGCGTTACCGATATTACGCAGTTGGGCAAAGTTACGGCAGCGGGCAACTTCCGGTATTTTGAGACATATAACGTGGTGGCACTGGTTTACCTGACCATGACGATCGGCCTGTCATTGGCGCTGCGAAGGTTGGAGAAACGAATGCGGCAGGGGCAACAGCGCTAGTTTACTCTTCTAGCAGCAAATACAGCGCGAGGATGGTCATGGCTATACCCGCCAACACGCCCACTGGTGGTACGCCCCGCCCCAAGGCGATTTCCCATAAAATGACCCAAGACGGTGTAAGGTAGGTATAGGCCATGACTTTGGCCGAGGGTAGGCGCAAAGACGCGTATTGCAACAAGACGAAAGTTGCGGCACTGGCCGCAACCGAGACATAGGCCAGCGTTATCCAGACGATAGGTGGCATCGCGGCCCAGTTGGTGGCGCACAGGGCGGGCCACGCCCAGAGTGCCAGAACCAGAGTGCCAGCGACCATGGTACCAAAACTGAAAACGACGGCGGATTCGCCCCGGTTCAATTTGCGGACCATGGGGGCATAGACGGCGTGGCAGACGCAGCCCCAGAAATAAATCATCTCGCCACCGCCGATGTGAAAACCCATAAGCGCTTGCCAATCGGCACGAAAAATGACCCAAGCGGCCCCGGCGGCTCCTATAGTCAAAGCGAGTGCCATGCGCGGCGTAGTGCGCTGTCGCAACAATATCCAGCCAAATCCGGCGGCCAGCAAGGGTGTCAGGGTAAAGACGGCGGCGGTAGAGACAGGGGCTGCCGTTTTCAGCCCTTCGAACATCAGCACAAAATAGATTGCCAGCAATCCGCCCAAGATCAGATAGCGCCACGGGGCCGCAAAAGCGCAGCGGCTAAAACCGTTGGTGGTAAGTGCTGCCGTGCCAACGATGACCGAGGCGATGACAAAGCGCAATGTTGTCAGGGCAGCGGGGTCGACATAAGGGGCGGCCATCGCGCCCAGCGAAAACGAACCTGCGACCAAAGCCGAGAAGGCCAGCATTGCCAGATGACCATGTAATGAGGCTTGGCGCGGCGCGGCTAAAGGCCTTGGCATTCGGCGGCGGCTTTCTTGATGTGGGTCAGAAAACGCTGCACTTTTAGCGTGCGATGCAGATCGACATGGGTGACCAGCCACAGATTGACCGACCATTCGGGACGGGGTGGCAAAACCTCGATCAGATCGGGGAATTGCTGTGCGGCCACACGTGACATAAAGCCAAGGCCGGCCCCTGCGCAGATCGCATCATAAATCGGCGCAGGTTCGGCCGCGCGAAAGCGCATTGCTTCAACCGGGACCAGATCGCGCAGCCAAAGCGAAAACGGTGCACGGCTTTCTATATTGTCATTGACGACGAATTGGTGCCGGGCCAGATCAGCATCGACTTTGGGCAGACCATGTTCCTCGGCATAGCTGGGGGCGGCATAGAGCGCGTGATTTAGCGACATAAAGGGTTGCACGACATAGTCCGGCTCGGACGGGGCAGAGCCCGCACGGATGGCGACATGGGCCTCGCCATAGTCGAGCCGGAACAGCCTTTGGCCCGTCAGAAAGCGTAGGGTGATGTTTGGATGGGCCTGCTGGAACTGCGCAAGGACTTTTGCCAGATGGTGGCTGATATCGGCGACAGAGGTGATGATAAGCTCGCCGGTGACAGTTTGGCCGTGGTCTTTGATGCGGTTCGACAGTTGGATAAACTGGTCTTCGGCCATTTGGGCCACGGCCAGCAGATCGCGGCCCGCTTCGGTGGCGGTATAGCCGCGGGCGTGGCGTTGGAACAGCTTTTCGCCAAGGCGCTTTTCCAAGCTGTCGATATGGCGGATCACGGTGGCATGGTGGACGCCCAGCACCTCGGCTGCACTGGAAACGGTGCCCAAACGTGCCACATGAAACGCTGTTCTGATTTCGTCCCAGTTGTCCATCTGACGGCCTTTGCGTTGCGCGTTGATCTGTAGCCTATTGCATCGGAGGCCTTGCTTAAAGCCGCTAATCATGCATTTTTGCGCCGCACAGGCCGGTAAACCCGGGCTGTGCGGCTTGACTCTACGATCGCATGGGCCTATCAGCCCCGTAATTCCCCGGAAGTGTGTTGCTTCCGGTCCCATGGCTTTTGCCGGGATCGCCATCTGTCAGCGCGTTGCGCCCACAGGTGCCGCCTTGCATTGGTTTTTCGTCGCCGGTTCCTATATCGGTCTTTTGCAACAGCCCAAGGAGGCAGCCCATGTTCGAGAATCTATCAGAACGCCTAGGCGGTGTCTTTGATCGGCTGACCAAGCAAGGCGCGCTGACCGAGGCCGATGTTGAAACCGCGCTGCGCGAAGTGCGTGTGGCCCTGCTCGAGGCTGACGTCTCGCTGCCGGTGGCGCGTGACTTTGTGAAAAAGGTCGCGGCCAAGGCGGCCGGTCAGCATGTCACCAAGTCGGTAACACCGGGCCAGCAAGTCGTGAAAATCGTTCATGACGAGCTGATCAAGGTTCTGGCAGGTGACGGCGAACCTGACGCGCTGAAAATTGACAACCCGCCTGCGACGATCCTGATGGTCGGTCTGCAAGGCTCGGGTAAAACGACTACCACTGCGAAATTGGCCAAACGGCTGAAAGAGCGGATGGGAAAGCGGGTGCTGCTCGCCTCGCTTGATACAAACCGCCCTGCGGCGATGGAGCAGTTGGCGATTTTGGGCAGCCAGATCGGCGTGGACAGCCTGCCGATTGTGAAAGGCGAGTCTGCAGTGCAGATTGCCAAGCGCGCCAAGGTTCAGGCCTCGATGGGCGGCTATGACGTGGTGTTCCTTGATACCGCAGGCCGTTTGCACATTGACCAAGTGTTGATGGATGAAATCCAAGCGGTACGCGATATTGCCCAGCCGCGTGAAACGCTGTTGGTGGTTGACGGTCTGACTGGTCAGGACGCCGTGAATGTCGCGACCGAGTTCGACGGCAAGGTTGGCATTTCAGGCGTTGTTCTGACGCGGATGGATGGCGATGGTCGTGGCGGTGCGGCGCTGTCGATGCGGGCGGTAACGGGCAAGCCTATCCGCTTTGTCGGTCTTGGCGAAAAGATGGACGCGCTGGAAACCTTTGAGGCCGAGCGCGTTGCTGGCCGTATCTTGGGCATGGGCGACATTGTTGCGCTGGTTGAAAAGGCGCAAGAGACGTTTGAGGCCGAAGCTGCCGAGCGCATGGCCAAGCGTTTTGCCAAGGGTCTGTTCAACATGAACGACCTGAAAAGCCAGCTTGAGCAGATGATGAAAATGGGCGGCATGCAGGGCCTTATGGGCATGATGCCGGGCATGGGCAAAATGGCGAAGCAGGCCGAGGCGGCGGGTTTCGATGATACCATGCTGAAGCGCCAGATCGCGCTGATCAACTCGATGACCAAGCGCGAACGTGCCAACCCTGATCTGTTGGCCGCCAGCCGCAAAAAGCGGATCGCGGCAGGCGCGGGGCTTGAGGTTCAAGAATTGAACCGTTTGCTGAAGCAGCACAAGCAAATGGCTGATATGATGAAGAAAATGGGCAAAGGTGGCGGTATGAAAGCGGCCATCAAGCAGATGATGGGGGGCAAAGGCATGCCTGACCCGTCGCAGATGACGCCCGAACAGATGGAAGAAGCCGCGCGCGGAATGAAGCAAGGGCTTGGCATGGGCCGTGGCGGATTTCCGGGCATGGGCGGCGGCATGAGCCTGCCACCGGGCCTGTCTGGCATGATGAAGAAGAAATGACGATGAACCCCGAAGCAAGCACAGATGCAGACCGCGCAGCCAAGCTGCTGAAAGCGCACCGTGACAGCATTGACCGTCTGGACGCAATTCTGGTTTATACTTTGGCCGAGCGGTTCAAGCAGACCCAAGCCGTGGGCAAGTTGAAGGCTTCGCATGATTTGCCTGCCTCTGACCCAAGCCGCGAGGCGCGCCAGATCGAGCGGTTGGAATGGTTGTCGAAAGAAGCCGACCTTGACCCCGAATTTGCCAAGAAATTCCTGACCTTCATCATATCCGAAGTGATCAGGCATCACGAGATACTACAGAAATAACCAAATAACGGTGCGCTGAAGCACACCCTACACCAAACCTAAGGAGACTATACTATGTCGATGAAAATCCGTCTTGCCCGTGGTGGTTCTAAAAAGCGCCCTCACTATTCGATCGTTGCAACTGACAGCCGTATGCCACGCGACGGCCGCTTCCTGGAAAAGCTGGGCACTTATAACCCACTGCTGGCCAAAGATTCCGAAGACCGCGTGAAAATGGACATGGAGCGCGTTCAGTACTGGTTGAGCCAAGGCGCACAGCCTACCGATCGTGTTGCACGTTTCTTGGAAGCTGCCGGCGTGCGTGAAAAGAAAGTTCGCAACAACCCGAAAGCGGCTGTTCCCGGCAAGCGTATGGCTGAATTGACAGCGAAAAAAGCTGCGCGTTCGGCTGCTCCGGCAGAAGCTGACGCTGAATAATCGGCCCGGCCCGTGAAAGGCCAGTATGACAAGGCCTTTCAGGCCGAGTTACGCGATTTGATGCGCTGGCGGCGCGATGTGCGCCGCTTTCGCGCCGATCCGGTAGAGGCAGCGGTCTTGGACCGCTGCCTTTCTGCGTTCTCGCTGGCGCCTTCGGTCGGGTTATCCGAGCCGTGGCGCGTGATTGCGGTGGAAAGTGATGCAGCCCGTGCTGCGGCTTTGGCGAATTTCGAGGCCGAGAATGCCGAGGCTTTGGCAGGATACGGCAGTGAAAAGGCCAAGATTTACGCGGGGCTAAAACTGTCTGGTATGCGCGAGGCACCGGTGCAATTGGCGGTGTTCAGTGATGATGGCACAGCCAAAGGCGCTGGTCTGGGTGCGCAATCGATGCCGGAAACGCGCGCCTATTCTGTGGTCGGGGCAATCACTTTGTTCTGGCTTGCCGCACGCGCCGAAGGGTTGGGGATTGGCTGGGTATCGATCATTGATCCCGTGAAACTGGCGCGGGATTTGGACGTGCCTGACAGTTGGCGGCTGATTGGTTATCTTTGTGTTGGTTGGCCCGAGATCGAGACAAAAACCCCTGAATTGGAAACCGCAGGCTGGGAAAAACGCAGCCCTGCTTTGTTTGTGGAGCGCCGCTAATGGCCAAACCTGACCCCAACAACCAGATTTGTGTTGGCGCGATTACCGGCTCTTTCGGGGTGCGCGGTGAGGTGCGGCTGAAAAGCTTTTGCGCCGAACCGACGGCGCTGGCTGAATATGGGCCTTTGTTTACCGAGGATGGCAGCCGCAGTTTCAATGTGACATTGACGCGGCCTGTCGCCGGTGGTCTGGGCGCGCGGCTGACCGGTGTGGCAACCAAGGAAGAGGCGGATGCCTTGCGCGGAACCAGCCTGTTCGTGTCGCGCGATAAGCTGCCGGCCCTGCCGGATGATGAGTTTTACCATGCCGATCTGATCGGGTTGGAGGCGCGCGATACTGGCGGTGCTTTGCTGGGCACTGTGACAGCGGTGCACAACCATGGTGCAGGCGATGTGCTGGAAATTGGTGGCGGTGGCAAGCCTTCGATGCTGCTGCCTTTTACCATGGCTACGGTGCCAACCGTTGATCTGGCGGCGCGGCGGGTTGTGATCGATCTGCCCGAGGGGCTGGATTAGACGCATCAGGCCGGAGTGCCTAAGTAAGCCCATGTTGCGAAATGCCCCCTTTCCGTGGCTGAACAGGCGGGCTAAGGACCACTTATGACACAAGATGACACGCCCCCCGCAAAGCAAAGATCGCATGGCCGCATTTCGGTGCAGGCCAGCCGGAAACCGCGTGACCTTATGGCCGATGTACGCATCGCCGGCGCGTGGCGGGCCAAAGTTATCACGCTGTTTCCCGATGCCTTTCCGGGTGTTCTGGGCCTGTCGTTGACGGGCAAGGCGCTGGATCTGGGTTTGTGGGCGCTGGAAACGATTGATCTGCGCGGCTTTGGTATCGGCAAACATAAGAATGTCGATGACACGCCTGCGGGCGGTGGTGCGGGCATGGTTTTGCGCGCCGATGTGGTTGGGGCGGCACTGGATGAGGCGGCCGCGGGCACGCCCGGCCGTGCCGAGTGGCCGGTGGTATACCTTAGCCCCCGTGGCAAACCCTTTGACCAAGCGATGGCGCGGCGATTCGCGGCGGGGCAGGGGATCACCATGCTCTGCGGTCGGTTTGAAGGTGTGGATGAGCGCGTGCTACATCATTACGGTGTCGAAGAGGTCTCTTTGGGCGATTTTGTCCTGACAGGCGGCGAGATAGCTGCAACGGCCTTGCTTGATGCGACAGTGCGGCTTATACCGCGCGTACTTGGGAATCAAACGTCCACCGAAGAGGAGAGCTTTTCGGATGGGCTGTTGGAGTTTCCGCAGTTTACGAAACCTGCCGTTTGGAACGGGCTTGAGATACCGGAAGTGCTTCAATCCGGTCATCACGGGAACATCGCCGACTGGCGGCAGGCAATGGCCGAAAGGCTGACCAAAGAACGCAGGCCTGATCTCTGGCGGGCTTACTGTGCATCGCATGGTAGGGACCCGGTTGAAGACCAAGAGCAATAGGGCAGCATCATCTTCGCGGGAAAACCGTGAGCAACTGAAAGGACCAGGTATGAACCTGATCGCACAGCTCGAGGCGGAACAGATCGCCGCCCTCGGCAAGACCATCCCGGACTTCAAAGCCGGCGACACGATCAAAGTCGGTTACAAAGTAACCGAAGGCACGCGTTCGCGCGTTCAGAATTATGAGGGCGTTTGCATCTCTCGCCGTGGCGGCGCCACTTTGGCAGCCTCGTTCACCGTTCGGAAAATTTCCTTCGGTGAAGGCGTAGAACGTGTGTTCCCGCTCTATTCCACCAACATCGACAGCATCGAGGTTGTGCGTCGTGGCCGCGTTCGTCGCGCCAAGCTGTACTATCTGCGCGACCGTCGCGGTAAGTCTGCCCGTATCGTGGAAGACACCAATTACAAAGCGCCTAAGGCATAAGGAGCGGACCGATGAGAGATGGAATCCACCCCGACTACCACATGATCGACGTCAAAATGACGGACGGTTCGGTATTTCAAGTGCGCACCACTTGGGGCAAAGAAGGCGACCAAATGGCGCTGGATATCGACCCACTGGCACACCCGGCCTGGACCGGCGGCAACTCGCGCCTGATGGATACCGGTGGCCGCGTGACCAAGTTCAAAAACAAATACGCTGGCTTGGGCTTCTGATACCCGCAGCAATGTTATGGAAAGCGCCGTCCCTTGGGGCGGCGTTTTTCGTTTTCTACGCTTGGGCAGGTGCTGCGCGCGCTATGATGCAGGGTGCCAGGGGCGCAGCGGGTTCGGTGGCGCAGTTTGGGCAACAGTTGGCACCGCAGTTTGCCTGAAAGGGCGGGGAATCGCCAAAAGGGGCTTTCCCTTTGTCCGTCATATTGTCATTAGAGAGGGCAATTCGCCCCTAAGGCAAGGCAGGTTAATAATGGCGCATATCATCGTTGTCGGGAATGAAAAGGGTGGGTCGGGTAAATCGACGACATCCATGCATGTGGCCACGGCTTTGGTACGTATGGGGCACCGCGTCGGTGCGCTGGACCTCGATTTGCGGCAGCGCAGCTTTGGTCGCTATGTCGAGAATCGCTTGGCCTATCTGGAACGCGCGGGACTTGATCTGCCCACGCCCGACTATCGCACCTTGCCAGAAATCGCGCCTGAAACGCTTGCCGAGGGCGAAAACCCCTATGATGCGCGTTTGTCGGCGGCGGTAACAGCGCTTGAGTCGGTGTCGGATTTTATCATCATCGACTGCCCCGGATCGCATACGCGCCTAAGCCAGGTTGCCCATAGTCTGGCAGATACGCTGATTACACCGCTGAACGACAGCTTCATCGATTTCGATTTGCTGGCGCGCGTGGATGCCGAAACCGGCAAGGTGACGGGCCCGTCGATCTATTCGGAAATGGTTTGGCAGGCGCGGCAGTTGCGGGCGCAGGCGGGACTAAAGCCGATCGATTGGCTGGTTGTCCGCAACCGTTTGGGCGCGCAGCAGATGCACAACAAGAAAAAGGTCGGCGCCGCACTTGAGGATTTGTCGCGCCGGATCGGGTTTCGTGTGGCACCCGGTTTCTCGGAACGGGTTATCTTTCGTGAATTGTTCCCGCGCGGGCTGACCTTGCTGGATTTAAAGGATACGGGCGTTGACCAGCTTAACATGTCCAACCTTGCCGCCCGCCAGGAACTGCGCGACCTGATGGCCGAGCTTAAGCTGCCTGGCGTGACGATCGCTTTTTAAACAGGAACAGGTTCGGCAGTTGTGTGCCGCGATTGCGGTCCAACCGAAGAATTCGCTTGATAAAGCAATCGCCCGTTTGGGCTGCGCGGCGGCGCCTGTTGGCAATCAGGCTGCGGGCGGTTGTCATGGCAGAGGGTCCTTTGCGTAGCTTGCCCCTCAGGGTTGCGCGACAATGGGGCGCAATAATGGCAAAAACGGGGTGCTAACGGGTGCAAAGCCCAGGTTTTAATGAAAAACAGATCAGGCAGTGGGGGGCTATGCGGGGACGTCCGTGTCATCCAGATCATTTGCGAGATCTGACGCCAAGAACCGCTCGAACGCATCCAGATCGACAGGTTCGAACTGGCCAAACCCTTGCATCCAGACCGAGGCCGCGCGCAGCGCATCGGGTTCCAGCTTGCACCACTTAACCCGACCGCGTTTTTCCTGACTTATCAGGCCCGCATCGGCCAGCACTTGAAGGTGCTTCGAAATTGCTGCTAGCGAGGTGCTAAAGGGCGCCGCGACATCCGTGACAGCCATGTCATCTTCAAGCAGCATTGACAGGATCATGCGGCGCGTCGGATCGGCAAGGGCAGCGAAAGTGGTATCAAGCGGATGTGTCATAGTTGTTTTGTGCAATGGGGCTGTGCAATCGTCAACCAGATGGTTGAATAAGCTATGACACACGGATTTGTGAGGCGCACAGCAAATAAGGGGCCGAATTCGACGTGTTAAATATTTTTCATATATTTATCAGTGTATTACAAGTCCATGTGGTTACTTGACTCGGGGGCCTCTGCTGCGTAGTTAAGGCGCAACTGTTTGAGGGGCATCTTTGTGATGACGGAAGAACCCGATACCGCGCGTCTAAAGGCCCTTGAGGCCCGAATTGCGAAGGTAAAGGGCAAGCCGGCGAAGGCAAAGACCGAGAACGGCAAGGCATTCTCGCAGGGCGAGATGGCTTGGAGGATGGTGATCGAGCTGGTGACCGGCATGTTGCTGGGGCTGTCGATCGGGTTCGGGTTGGACACTGTGTTCGGCACGCAGCCACTCTTCCTGGTGATCTTTGCGCTGCTCGGCTTTGCGGCAGGTGTGCGGACGATGTTAAGAACGGCGCAATCCATGTCGGTAGAGCATGACAAATTAAACGGGGGCGTGTCCCCTGATAAGGACGAGGGCAACGATGTCTGAAGAAGCAAGCACTGGGTTCGCTATCCACCCGATGGATCAGTTTGTCGTAAAGCCGCTGTTTGGCGGCGACCATATCGCTTGGTACACCGTGACCAACGTAACGATGTGGATGGCAATCGCTGTTCTGGTGATCGCGGCCTTGTTGATGCTGGGCACCCGCCGCCGCGCGATTGTACCGTCGCGCAGCCAATCGGTCGCGGAATTGCTTTACGGTTTCATCCATAACATGGTTGAAGAAGTCACCGGTCACGAAGGGGTAAAATACTTTCCCTACGTGATGACCCTGTTCCTGTTCATCCTGTTTTCGAACCTGCTTGGCCTGCTGCCAATGTCGTTCACCACGACCAGCCATGTTGCTGTGACCGTTGTGCTGGCATTGATGGTATTCCTTGGCGTAACCATCCTTGGTTTTGTCAAGAATGGCATCGGCTTTCTGGGCATGTTCTGGGTTACCTCGGCGCCATTGGCCATTCGTCCGATCCTGGCCCTGATCGAGATTATCTCTTACTTCGTTCGCCCGGTTTCCCACTCCATTCGTTTGGCGGGTAACCTGATGGCGGGCCACGCCGTGATCAAAGTGATCGCAGGCTTTGCAACGCTGGTTGTTGCGTCTCCGGTTGTTATCGGTGCGGTTACAGCGCTCTACGGGCTCGAAATGCTGGTTGCAGTGGTTCAAGCCTATGTCTTTACCATCCTGACTTGTGTGTATTTGCGGGACGCTGTTGGCGGCGCGCATCACTAAGGTCTTTCTCTTTCACCTATCTTACAAAATCCTAAGGAGTATCACATGGATCTCGCAGCAGCAGAACAATTCGCACAAATGGGTAAATTCATCGGCGCCGGTCTGGCAACGATGGGTCTGGGCGGCGCTGGCGTCGGCGTGGGCATCATTGCAGGCAACTTCCTGTCGGGCGCTCTGCGTAACCCTTCGGCAGCACCAGGCCAGATGGCAAACCTGTTCGTCGGCATCGCGTTCGCCGAAGCATTGGGCATCTTCTCGTTCCTGATCGCTCTGCTGCTGATGTTCGCGGTCTGATCCAGATTTTCTGAGCTTTCGGCCGGGGGGGCATGATGCCTGTCCGGCCAAGTCTTTAAGATGCTGGAGAAACGACATGGCGACTGAAGCGCATGACGCTGCCGCAGCAACCCACGGAGCCGCCGACGCTGGCCACGCCGTAGGAATGCCGCAGCTAGATTTTTCGACCTGGCCGAACCAGATTTTCTGGCTTTTGGTCACGCTGGTCGCGATTTACTTTATTCTGACTCGGGTCGCTTTGCCCCGTATCAGCGCTGTTTTGGCTGAACGCCGTGGCACGATCACCAATGATCTGGCCGCTGCCGAAGAGCTGAAGCAAAAGGCGACCGAAGCTGAAGCCGCATACAACGAAGCGCTGGCAACGGCGCGTGTCGAAGCTGGCAAAATCGTGGCTGCTGCCCGTGCTGAAATTGAGGCCGATCTTGCCAAGGCAACTGCCAAGGCTGATGCTGATATTGATGCAAAAGCAGCGGTTTCCGAACAGCGGATTGCTGAAATTCGGGCTGGCGCGCTGGAAAGCGTGACAGAAGTGGCAAAGGACACCGCCAAAGAGCTGATCGCAGCTTTGGGTGGCAAAGCCGATGCACGCTCGATCACCGCGGCGGTTTCCGCCCGTCTGAAAGGATAACGCCATGAAAAAGCTGATCCTTTTGGCAAGCGTTGCTGCAAGCCCTGCGATGGCAGCCTCTGGCCCGTTCTTCTCGCTTGGCAATACCAACTTTGTTGTGACGGTATCGTTCATTCTGTTCATTGGCGTGTTGCTGAAATTTGGCGTGCCGGGCAAGTTGACCGGAATGCTGGACAAGCGCGCCGAGCAGATCAAAGCCGATCTTGATGAAGCACGTGCTTTGCGTGAAGAAGCCAAGGCCGTTTTGGCCAGCTATGAGCGCAAAAAGAAAGAAGTGCAGGAGCAGGCAGATCGTATTGTCGCTTCGGCTAAGGAAGAGGCGACTGCTGCGGCTGCACAGGCCAAAGTTGATCTGGCCAATTCTATCGCACGTCGCGTGGCTGCCGCCGAAGACCGTATCGCCTCGGCTGAAGCCGGTGCAGTGCGGGCTGTGCGTGAGCAAGCTGTGGCAATCGCGGTTGCGGCGGCTGGTGAGGTACTTGCCAAGCAAGCAACTGCAGAATCCGCTTCGGCCTCTATCGATGCGGCGATCACGCAAGTTGGCGCAAAGATGCACTGAGCGCGTGTCGCAAAATCAAATTGAAAAACCCGGCCATAGTGCCGGGTTTTTTGTTATCTAGCGGTGGTTTGGTGAAATACCTAGCGCGACAGCTCATGCTCAAACCGTTGGCGGGCAATCGCCTCGTTTTTGTCGGCCTTTAGCTGGTCGCTCAGGGCCTCTTCGACGAAATCAAGATGGGCATTTACGGCCAATCGCGCGGCAACAGGGTCGCGGGCCTGCAACCCTTTATTGATGGCGCGATGTTGTTCCAAAAGAACTGAGCGGGTGGTCTTGTTTCGAAACATGACCTGCCGATTGTAAAATACGCCCTGTTTCAACAGATCATACATCGACCGCATCATATGCAGCATGATGACGTTATGGCTCGCCTCGATAATCGCCATGTGAAAGGCGGCGTCGAGTTCCGCCTCATCCGAGGAGGCGCGTTTGCCATGCGCCAGTTCCATTTTGGCAAAGATCGCGTCGATTACTTTCAGATCAGTGTCCGAGCCAAGCTTGGCTGCGCGTTCGGCGGCCAGCCCTTCCATATCGCGACGAAAGGCAAGGTAGTCGAACACAGATTCTTCGTGTTGTGAAAACAGGTTGATCAATGCGGGTGAGAAGGCCGAGCCAAGAACCTCGGCAACAAAGATACCCGAGCCGGGACGGCTGTCGAGCAATCCGCGCGTCTGTAATTCGGCAATTGCATCGCGCAGGCTGGGCCGCGAGACCCCCATGCGTTCCGAGAGCTCGCGTTCCGAGGGCAGCCGGTCGCCGGCGCGCAAAATGCCGCGCAATATCAACTGCTCGACTTGCCGGATGACGGCAGCAGACAGTTTCTCGGCTTGGACGGGTTCAAAGGGCATCAGAGTCTCCGCTGCGGTATTGGTCAAATTCTATGACCGGAGCGGGCAAGTCTCAATGATTAAATGCTGGCGCGTGGCGGTATGAAAAAAAAGGGCGGGGAAATCCCCGCCCTTTTTTGGCGTTTTTCAAAGAATCAGTTCGGGCGGATAACAATCTCGACCCGGCGGTTTTGCGCGCGGCCTGCCTCAGACAGGTTCGACGCAATCGGCTGGTCCTCACCACGGCCGATGGCAATAATGCGGCCCCCGGGAACACCATTGGCTTGCAGAACCGAGGCGACAGATTGCGCACGGCGCTGCGACAGGTTCTGGTTATAGGCGGCCGAGCCGGTATTGTCGGTATGACCTACAACCTGAACAGTGGTGTTAGGATAGTTCAACAGGCTGCGGGCAACGGCCTGCAAATCCTGGGTCAGATCACCACGCAGGGTTGCGCTGTCGGTGGCGAACAGGATGTCTTGCGGCAGGTTCACGATCAGTTCGGAACCTGTGTTGGTGATAGACACGCGGTTGTCGCCAATGGAATTGCGCAGTTCGGCGGCTTGTGCGTCAAGGCTGGAACCGATAGCGCCACCGATCGCAGCACCGATACCGGCGCCAACCACGGTTTTCAGCAGCTTGTCGTCGCCTTTCGAGGTTGCGCCAAGTGCGCCGCCCAGCAATGCGCCAGTCACGGCGCCCGTGTTTTGCCGACGGTTGTCTTCGGTGGTCGGGACGCAGCCTGCCAGTGTAATTGCGCCCAGCGTCAGCAGGGCAATCGGTGTTTTCAAAATCATCTCAAAGCCTCATGTCATTGGCCCCTAAAGGGGGAGCCACTCTTCATACACTCGAAATCGATTGGCTGCACCATTTCTAGCCAAGGCTTAGGCGGAAATTGGCCAATCACCCTGTGGCAAGCGGTGTTTCGTGATCGGCCCGCGCGCCTTCCCACGCCAAAAGCGCCCGTTTGACGGGCAATCCCCAGTGATAGCCGCCCAAGGCGCCGGATTTGCGCAAGGCACGGTGGCAAGGGATCAGCCAGCTAACGGGGTTACGCCCTACGGCGGTGCCCACAGCCCGCACCGCGCGGGGGTGGCCAATGGCGGCGGCAATCTCGGAATAGGTGGTGACATGCCCCGAGGGGATGCGCATCAGGGCCTCCCAAACCTTTATCTGGAACGGCGCGCCGATCATGTAAACCGGCGCTTTGTCATTGGTTTTAGCGGCACCAAAGGCCGTTTTTACCCAAGGGCGCAGCATTTCGGCGTCTGCGACAAACCGGGCCTTGGGCCAGCGCGAGGTAAGGTCTTGCATGGCTGCGGCCTCGGTGGTTTCTGACAAAAAGCCGATCCCGCAAATGCCTTTCTCGGTGCCCATCACAAGGGCAGGGCCAAACGGGCTTTCAAACCAGCCCCAGCGGATGGTCAGGCCCGCGCCGCCCATCGCGTAGTCACCGGGGCTCATCGCCTCCCACCGCAAGAACAGATCATGCAACCGGCCTGTGCCCGACAGATTGGTGGCAAGGCTGGTTTCCAACACGGTAAAGCGGTCGGCCAGCAAGCGGCGGGCATGATCGAGCGTCAGGTATTGTTGATAGCGTTTGGGCGATACGCCGACCCATTGCGAAAACAATCGCTGAAAATGGGCGGGGCTCATTCCCATCGTGTCGGCAAGTTGGTCCAGTGACATGGGCTGATCCTGTGCGTCGATTGCATCAATCGCGCGGCGCATGACGTGGAAATGATAGCTGTCACTTAGATCGTTTGGCATCGGTGCCTCCCTTTTGCCCAGATTAGCGTTGTGGCGGGGCAGGCGCGACCCGTTTCCTGCGCAAATTTACCGGCCAGCCTTGCAGACACAGCGCAATTTGGGCATAGGGTTGGAAATGGTAAAGCAGCTAGACTATCACCAGATGCACGCGATTTTCACCCGGTTTCAGGCGATAGAGCCGGAACCGAAAGGTGAGTTGTTCCACACCAATGCCTATACTTTGTTGGTGGCGGTGGCGCTGTCGGCGCAAGCAACCGATGCGGGCGTGAACAAGGCCACGCGGCCACTGTTTGCCCAAGTGGATACACCGCAAAAGATGGTTGATCTGGGGCTTGCGGGCCTGACCGAGGCAATCAAGACCATCGGGCTGTTTAACACCAAGGCCAAGAATGTGATGAAAATGGCCGAGATTTTGGTGGCGGATTACGGCGGCGAGGTGCCATCAAGCCGTGCCGCGCTGCAGTCCTTGCCCGGCGTGGGGCGCAAAACGGCGAATGTGGTGCTGAACATGTGGTTTCACATGCCCGCGCAGGCCGTTGACACCCATATTTTCCGTATCGGCAACCGCACGGGCATTTGCGCCGGCCGAGATGTCGACGCCGTAGAGCGCGCGATTGAAGATAACGTTCCCGCGGAATTTCAACACCATGCGCACCACTGGCTTATCTTGCATGGCCGCTATATCTGTGTTGCGCGCAAACCCAAATGCGGGATCTGCCCGATCCGCGATCTCTGCCCCTATGAGGATAAAACGATATGAAAAAGTTTCAGGTGGTCGGTATCGGCAACGCGATGGTGGATGTGCTGGCCCATGCCGATGACGCATTCCTGCATGCGAACGGCATCGGCAAGGGCATCATGCAGCTGATCGATATGAGCCGCGCGGTCGAGCTTTATGGCTGTATCGGCCCGGCCAAGGAAATCTCGGGCGGGTCGGCCGCCAATACGATTGCAGGCATCGCGCATTTGGGCGGGCGTACGGCCTATGTTGGCAAGGTAAAAGATGACCAGTTGGGCGCGATCTTTGCCCATGATATGCGCGCGCAAGGCGCGGTGTATGAGACCAAGATGGCGCCGAAGGATGGTGGCCATGAAACCGGACGCTGCATTGTGCTTGTAACGCCGGATGGTGAGCGGTCGATGAACACCTACCTGGGCTGGTCCGAGTTCTTGACCCCCGCCGATATTGATGCCGATCAGATGGCGAATGCCGAGTGGATTTATCTGGAAGGGTATCGCTTTGACGGGCCGGAAAGCCACCAAGCCTTTGCCGACGCGATTGAGGCCTGCAAAGGCGCGGGTGGGCAGGTTTCCATTACTTTGTCGGATGCGTTCTGCATTGACCGCCACCGCGATGCGTTTCGCAAGATGATTGTCGAGGATGTGGACCTGCTGTTCGCCAACCGCGCCGAAATTTTGTCGATGTATCAGACAGATGACTATGACGCGGCGCTGCAAGCGGCGGCGAAGGATGTAGCGATTGTCGCCTGCACGGATGGCGCGAATGGCGCGCATGTGCTGGCAGACGGGCAGCACTGGCACGTGCCTGCGGTGCCCACCAAGATTGTTGATGCAACCGGGGCAGGGGATCTGTTTGCGGGGGCATTCTTGTGGGCGATTACCAATGGGCACAGCTATGAGACTGCCGCACGGATGGGCAACATTGCGGCCTCTGAAGTGATCAGCCATATCGGCGCGCGGCCCGAGGCTGACTTGTTGGAACTGTTTGCCCAGCATGACGTGATCTGAGGGCGGGGCGCCAGACCTCAGGCCCCTTTGGAGCCATCGGCCTGGCGCTGCTATCGCGGATTGCGGATAGGGCAGCCGTTGCTTTTTGGGGCAGGGATTTAGGTATTTGGACCAAGATGAAGGCCGGTGACGGTTTTTGGCGCTGCCTGTGTCAGGTTTTGGCATCTTCGGCGGGTTTGCCTTTGAAAATGTACTGGCAGACGATGGCTATTGGCATCAGCCAGGCACTTATGGCCCAGCCGACTGTACGTGGCTGGTCAGTCCGCGCACTTTGGGGCTCTGCGCGCCCTGATAGACGCGACCAAGGGCCGGGTGATGCTCGGGCACTCAATGGGGCCCGGGCGGCGTGAACCTCTAGTCGCCCAGCTTTGCGTGGACCTCATCCAAATCAATTTCGGCAATCGGCATTTTATTGGCGGGATTGTCGAAATCATATTTGAACAGCTGGAAATCGCGTTTGTAGATTTCCCAGACCAGATGCATCGACAAATCATCGAAATAGGCCTCAACAGGGTGGGCGCGTTTGGGGCCGTGGCCTTCGCTTTCGTTGAACTTCGGAATCGCTTTCAGGTCTACTTTATGCGGCGTGTCGATGTGGCTTAGAACGTCATCCATGCCGTCATTGAATTTTTCAGTAAAGAAAATCTTGTTGTAGCGGCCGCCATTGGCAATGAATGTTGAGACATGGCCAGACATAGCCGACCAATGGATGTCGGGTTCCATCGGTTTGCGCCAGCGGATGGTATCACGGGTGAACAAAAGAAAGCGGCGAAAGCTTTTGATCTGGTCAAATTCCTGCTTGCCATCATCACCGCCAACTTTGGTGCCGTATTTCTGGACCAACAATGGAACAAGGTTGCCACGATAGCGTTTGCCATTGCGTTGGATGCCGCAGATCTTATCAAAAAACGACGACAAAATGCGCGTGTAGGGGTTTCGAACGCAGGTAAAGGCATAGGTTTTCCCCGCCTTTACACTGCGTTCGATAGGTGCCTGACTGTAGTCTTGCGCCCATTTATGCAGGCCATTGGAGGAGTCGTGAATGTCGCCATCAAAAAACTGTCCATGGTCGGAATAATACATAATTTGACCGATGGTCGAACACGCACATTTCGGAACAACACGATAGATGACGCTTTCGCTTTCTGTCATCCATGTACCCGGAAAACCCATAAACCTCTGCCTCCATAGCCCTGCACACAGATTATCCGGTGATTGGGGAGATTTGATTGCAAAAAAGCAAAGAAACTCTGTCATTTCAATGGCTGATAAAGGTATTTAGGGAAACAATGGGGCAAGATGAGGGTTCAGAGTTTCTGTAATGGCAAAAATCGCCTATATTCTTCTGTCTCATAAAGACCCTAAGGGTGTTATCGCGCAGGCCGAGCGGCTGACGTCTGGCGGGGATTATGTTTCAATCCACTTTGATGCGCGGGCACGACCGCAGGATTTTGACGCTATTCGCGACGCATTGGCGTCGAACCCGTCGATTACATTTGCGCGCAAACGGCTGAAATGTGGTTGGGGCGCGTGGAGCCTTGTTGCCGCCACGCTGCTTGCGGTGCGCGCGGCAGTAACAGCCTTTCCTCGCGCCACGCATTTTTACATGCTGTCGGGTGACTGCATGCCGATCAAAACCGCCGAATATGCCCATGACCTGCTGGACAAAGAAGATGTGGATTACATTGAAAGCTTTGACTTTTTCAAATCCGGTTGGATCAAGACAGGGATCACGGAAGAGCGCCTGATCTATCGACACTGGTTTAATGAGCGCGAACAAAAGGCGGCGTTCTATGCCTCGATGCGGCTGCAAAAGCGGCTTGGGCTGGCCCGCAAAGTGCCTGCAGATTTGCAGGTGCAAATTGGCAGCCAGTGGTGGTGCCTGCGGCGCCGCACGATTGAGGCATTGCTGGAATTTTGTGACAGACGCCGCGATGTGATCCGGTTTTTCAGAACGACCTGGATTCCGGATGAGACGTTTTTTCAAACCTTGGTCCGCCATTTGGTGCCGGAACATGAAATTCGCACGCGGTCGCTGACGTTTTTGATGTTCACCGATTATGGCATGCCGGTTACCTTTTACAACGATCACTATGATCTGCTGCTTAGTCAGGATTATCTCTTTGCCCGCAAGATCTCGGTCGATGCGACCAGCTTGAAAGAGCGTTTGGGGCGGCTCTATGCCGAAAGCGGGGTGGATTTTCCGATTTCCAACGAAGGCCGCAGCCTGTTTCAATTCTTGACGGGCCGCGGCCGGATCGGTCGCCGTTTTGCGCCACGGTTTTGGGAAACAGAAAGCAGCCTTGGCCGCGAGCGTACGCTGTTGTTGGTGGTTTGCAAGAAGTGGCATGTTGCCAAGCGGCTGGTTGAACGCATCAGGGCCGTTACCGGAATTGCGGCCGTGGATTATGTGTTCAACGAGGCCTCGACTCCGTTGCCAGATCTGGGCGGCATTCAATCCACTTTGGAAAAGCGTACACGGCATCGGCGGGCATTGGTGCGGATGTTGTTTGACTATTGGCAAACCGATATGTTGATCGTCTGTATCGACCCTGCCAATGTTGACCTGATGCGCGATTTTGTCTCAGATAAATCGACGGTTCGCTTGCTAGAGGTGGAATGCGCGTTCAGCGATGCGTTTTTGATTGGCCATGCGCGCCGCGTGGGGCTTGCCGGTGATCAAACCCCGCAAGAGGTGCTTGACCGGTTGTTGCCGACCATTCGCTATGACGTAAAGTTTGAAAGCGATATGATCCGGGATGCCGATTTCAGCGGCTTGTTGCGATTGCGCGAAGCGGCGGCACCTGCCGAAAACGCCGTGGCTTTGGCGGCGTTTCTTGATATCAATATTGAAAAAGCGCGAGAGATCGCGGAAACCAACCATCTGTTTGTGGATTGAAACATGGCCTATACCTACGACGATACCAATATTTTTGCCCGTATCCTGCGCGGTGAGATTCCGAATAAAACGGTACTGGAAACCGAACACACACTGGCCTTTCATGATATCAACCCTGCGGCGCCAGTGCATGTCTTGGTGATTCCCAAAGGCGCTTATGTCAGCTTTGACCATTTCGCGGGTGAGGCATCCGAGGCCGAGTTGGTGGATTTTCACCGCGCGGCGGCTAAGGTTTGCCAGCAAATGGGGGTATCACTGGATGCCGGTGCGGGCTTTCGAGCAATAGCGAATGCGGGGGCGCATGGATTGCAAGAGGTGCCGCACTACCACATGCATATCTTGGGCGGGCGCCCGATGGGTGTGATGGTTTCCAAGGCCTGAAAGGCAGTTGTTAAATTGAGGCGCTGACGCGCCGCTGATTTGCAATGCGCTCGCCGCGCGGGCGTGCGCCGCACGGGGATATTTTGGGATAGATGATGGGGCGAGCGGTTAATGCGCCTCGGCCCAATTGGCGCCTTTGCCCGCATCAACGGTGATTGGCACCGAGAGATGGACTGCGGGGGCGGCTGCACCTTCCATGATGTCGCGGGCCGCCTTGATCAGCGGGTCTACGGCGTCATGGGCCACCTCGAACAGCAGTTCGTCATGCACTTGCAGCAGCATTTTGGCATCAATGTCGCGGATAGCGTTTGGCATGCGGATCATGGCGCGGCGGATGATATCGGCGGCGGTGCCTTGTATCGGGGCGTTGATGGCGGCGCGTTTGGCAAAACCTGCGGCGGGGCCTTTTGCGTTGATTTCGGGTGTGTGGATGCGGCGGCCAAACAGGGTTTGGACATAGCCGTTATCCTTGGCGAATTGTACGGTTGCATCCATGTATTCACGGATGCCGGGGAAACGCTCAAAATAACGGTCGATAAAGCCCTGTGCCTCGGCACGGGGGATGCGCAGGTTGCGCGCAAGGCCAAAGCCCGAAATGCCGTAAATGACGCCGAAGTTGATCGCTTTGGCTTGGCGGCGGATCATCGGGTCCATGCCCTCAAGTGGCACGTTGAACATCTCGGACGCCGTCATGGCGTGAATGTCGATGCCATCTTTAAACGCTTGTTTCAGCGCAGGAATATCGGCGACATGGGCCAGGATGCGCAGTTCGATCTGGCTGTAGTCGAGGCTGACGATAACGCGGTCCTTGGGGGCGACAAAGGCCTCGCGGATGCGGCGGCCCTCATCCGTTCGCACGGGTATGTTTTGCAGGTTCGGATCGGTCGAAGACAGCCGCCCCGTGACCGCGCCAACCAGCGAGTAGGACGTGTGAACGCGGCCTGTTTCGGGGTTGATATGGGTTTGCAGCGCATCCGTGTAGGTTGATTTCAGCTTGGCCAATTGCCGCCAATCCAGCACGAGGCCGGGCAGTTTATGCTCGGTCGCCAAGTCTTCGAGGATATCCGCACCGGTCGCATAGGCACCTGTTTTGCCTTTACTGCCGCCGGGCAAGGCAAGTTCGTCAAACAAGATCTCACCCAATTGTTTGGGCGACCCTACGTTGAAGGGGCGGCCCGCCATGGTTTGAATCTCGTCCTCCAACGCCGCCATTTTCTGCGCAAAAGCGTTCGACATGCGCGACAGGGTATCGCGGTCAACCTGCACGCCTGCCATCTCCATTTGCGCCAGAACCGGCACCAAAGGGCGTTCTAGCGTTTCATAAACGGTGGTGACTTGCTTGCTATGCAGTTTCGGTTTGAACAATTGCCAAAGGCGCAGGGTGATATCGGCATCTTCGGCCGCGTATTTCACGGCCTCATCCACAGGAACCAGATCAAAGGTGATTTGCGATTTGCCCGTGCCAAGCAGCGATTTGATCGGGATCGGCGTGTGGCCCAGATAGGTATCGGCAAGCGTATCCATGCCGTGGTTGTGCAGGCCCGCATTTAACGCCGAAGACATCAGCATCGTGTCATCCATCGGGGCCACAGCAATACCCTGACGCGCAAAGATTTTCGCGTCATATTTCATATTCTGACCGATTTTAAGGATGCTGGCATCTTGCAGCATCGGCCGCAGCATTTCCAGCGCAGTGGCCAGTGGCAATTGGCCATCGGTCAAGTCTGACGAGCCGAAAAGATCGCCGCCGCCTTGCTTATGACCCAGCGGGATATAGCAGGCTTGCCCTGCCTCGACGCAGAGCGAGATGCCAACCAGCTCGGCGCGCATCTCATCAAGGCTGGTGGTTTCGGTATCCACAGCGACATAGCCGCGCGCATAGATGCGGTCGAGCCAGACCTGAAGTGCGGCCTCATCACGGACGTTTTCATATTTGGCGTGATCAAAGGGCAGGGCGGGCGCGTCTTCGGCCCCAGCTGCCCCGGTCGTCTCAGCCGCTGCGGGGGCCGCAGGGGGTGCCACTTTCAGGCTGTTAGCCACGCGTTTGGTTAGGGTGCGAAACTCCATCTGGTTCAGGAACCCAAGCAAATCATCGGCTTGTGGCTCGCGCACCTCAAGGCTTTCCAGCGTGAAATCCAGCGGGGTGTCGCAATCTAGTTGCACGAGTCGTTTGGAAATGCGGATTTGATCTGCGTTGTTTTGCAGGGTTTCGCGGCGCTTGGGTTGCTTGATTTCACCCGCGCGGTCCAGCAAGGTTTCAAGGTCGCCATATTCCTGAATAAGCAAAGCGGCGGTTTTGATGCCTATACCCGGCGCACCCGGCACGTTGTCAACCGCGTCACCCGCCAGCGATTGCACGTCGACCACGCGGTTTGGGGCAACGCCGAATTTCTCAAACACCTCATCCGGGCCGATCAGTTTGTTTTTCATCGGGTCCAGCATATTGACGCCATTGCCAACCAACTGCATCAAATCCTTGTCGGATGAAATGATCGTCACATCCCCCCCTGCATCGCGCGCCTTGCACGACAGGGTGGCGATGATGTCATCGGCCTCATAGCCTTCGGTTTCAATGCAGGCGATGTTAAAGGCGCGGGTGGCATCGCGCGTCAGCGGGAATTGCGGGCGCAGGTCTTCGGGCAGTTCGGGACGGTTGGCTTTGTATTCGGGGTAGATGTCATTGCGAAAGGTCTTTGACGAATGGTCAAAGATAACAGCCACATGCGTTGGCGCATCGCCGTTTTTATTGTCGTTAAGGTAGCGAAACAGAATGTTGCAAAACCCCGCCACCGCGCCCACCGGCAAGCCGTCGGATTTGCGCGTCAGGGGCGGCAGCGCGTGATAGGCGCGAAAGATATAGGCCGACCCGTCGATCAGATGCAGATGGTGGCCTTTGCCGAATGTCTCGCTCATGTTCAAGTCTCCCCGCGCGTTTGTTCTTACATCGCATGGACGGGCGCGGGGGTCTACCTGTGGAATGCACAGGTCCGGATTGCAGGCGTTGATCAGGTGTCAAAATACCATCCTGCCTGCACACCGCCTGCGCAGATGTAGCGCAAAGAGACTGTTCATTGATGCAAATAAAAGCCAATCCTTAATTCCTGCTGGCAAACAGGCCAAAGGTTTGCCGAAACGATCAGGTTCGGCCGCGGCGGGGTGCACTAGCCCCCCGCACAAGCCGTAGAGACTCTATGGCCAATCCCTGCAACAAGGATGGCCCAACACTAGCGTGGCTTCACAACTCACATACTCGCCCGGGCTTGGCTCGGGCGCATATGTCACTTTACTGTGTCGGCCTTGCTTTCGTGAATATAACGCCGGTCGCAATAGCCACATTCGACAAAGCCGGAGTCATGCGGAATTGTCAGCCAAACGCGCGGGTGGCCCAACGCCGGTCCGTCCCCGTCACAAGCGATTTTCCATTGCGAAACGACTCGGGTTTCAGGGGCGGGTGCGGTCATACTTTGATCTCTCTACGAAAAAGCTTTCGTCTGCTATGATAGCGATCCCGGTGGGTGCCGCAAGGGTCGCTGCCAATTTATCAACCTGCCGCAAAGCGATGCGTTTGCCACGACGACCCAAGGCATCATCTATCCAAAAATATCTTGGGGGGGAATGGCCGTCAGGCCAGGGGGGGCAGAAGGCCCCCCGCAGCGGTCACAACATCTCGGAAGTTGGAATTACAGGAAAAAACTGCCCATTTGACCATAGTCCGAACCAGGCATCGTTGCCCTGCCGATGATGCACACCTAATTCCACCAAACGGTAAAACGATTTGCGGTCGATCAAGGCCTCCAGCCCGGCACGCACCATGACATAGGGCGAGGGTTCGCCGCTTTCGTCATCATATGCGACGCGAATGGGGTGATCCGGTCCCGCTGCAACTTTGTCTCCGACCTGGGTTTCGAATGTCAAAACCTGGGTTTCGTCCGAACCTTGTGCAGTAAAATCCACGGCCACAAAAGGCGCGTCATCAACGGTGATTCCAACTTTTTCAACGGGGGTGACAAGGAAGTACTTGCCATCCTCCAGCTTTAGAATATTCGAAAACAGCTTTACCAGCGCAGGGCGCCCAATCGGCGTGCCAAGGTAAAACCATGTCCCATCCCGCGCGATCCGCATATCCAGATCCCCGCAAAACGGCGGGTTCCACAGATGCACAGGCGCCGGTCCCGCGCCTTTGCCCGCAGCCTGCGCCGCCTTCATCACACCTTCTGCTGTTGGCTTCACAATCAATTGTCCTTTCGCCGCTTTTGCCATTTGTGCCCGGCGGTATAAATCGTTCTAATAGACCTAATATAACCTGTGCCCGAGGAATGTCATGCCCAACACAACAGATGCCGCCCATTTGGTCACCGAAATCGAAGCGCTTGGTGAAAAGCTGAAATCGGCCAAGGCCTCGATCAACAAGCGGTTCATCGGTCAGGATAAGGTGGTTGACCTCGTGCTGGCGTCACTGCTCTGCGGTGGTCACGCGCTGCTTGTGGGCCTGCCCGGCCTTGGCAAAACCCGGCTTATTGACACTTTGTCCACCGTGATGGGGTTACACGGCAACCGCATCCAGTTCACCCCCGATCTGATGCCCGCCGATATTCTGGGGTCCGAGGTGCTGGACAGCGGCGACAGCACCCGCGCCTTCCGCTTTATCGAAGGCCCGATTTTCTGCCAGCTTCTGATGGCGGATGAAATCAACCGCGCCAGCCCGCGTACCCAATCGGCCCTGTTGCAGGCAATGCAGGAACGCGAGATCACGATTGCAGGCAAGCACCGCCCGCTTGGCGCCCCGTTCCATGTTCTCGCCACCCAAAACCCGATCGAGCAAGAGGGCACCTATCCGCTGCCCGAGGCACAGCTTGACCGGTTTCTTGTGCAGGTCGATGTACATTACCCCGACCGCGCGACCGAGCGTGACATTTTGCTGGCCACGACAGGTGCCGAAGAGGCGCAGGTGCATGGCGTCTTTACCGCCGGCGAACTGCTTGCCGCGCAATCGGTGCTGCGCCGGATGCCGGTGGGCGAGCAGGTGGTTGAAGCTATCCTTGATCTGGTCCGCGCTTGCAGGCCCGACGAACCCGAAGGCGCGGCTCTGCGCGGTCAACTTTCGTGGGGGCCGGGGCCGCGTGCGGCACAGGCCTTGATGCTGACCGTGCGCGCGCAGGCCTTGCTGGACGGGCGGCTTGCGCCCTCGGTGGCCGATGTCGCCTCGCTGGCGCGTCCTGTTCTGATCCACCGTATGGCGCTGTCCTTTGCCGCCCGCGCACGGGGGGAAAGCCTCGCCGGCTTGATCGACGCCACCGTCAGCCGCAGTTTGGGGCTAGAGGCTGCAGCGTGACACAAACCGCGCCAATAGACCTGCAGTCGCGTGCGGAAAGTCTGGGCGCGTCGCTGCCCGCGCTTTTGGCACAGGCCGAGCATCTGGCTGCGACGGTGATCTTGGGCGATCACGGCCGCCGCCGTGCGGGCATGGGCGACGAGTTCTGGCAATACCGCCCTGCCCATGCGGGCGATAGCGCGGCACAGATCGATTGGCGCAGGTCGGCGCGGTCTGACCAGCATTTCGTGCGCGAACGTGAATGGCAGGCGGCACAAACTGTGTCGATTTGGGTCGATCAGGCGCGGTCCTTGCAGTTTTCCGGTGATAGCGCCCGCGCAACCAAGGCCGACCGTGCCCAGCTTTTGGCGCTTGCGCTGTCGGTTTTGCTGCTGCGCGGGGGCGAGCGTGTGGGCCTGACAGGCGATGCCGCGCGCCCGCGCGCGGGGCGTGCGCAACTGTTGCATTTGCTGCAAGGCATGGCGGCCACAACCGACAGCCCTGATTATGGCACCCCCAACGTGGGCAACCTGACCAGCCACAGCCGCGCCGTTTTCTTTTCGGATTTTCTGGGCGACCCAGAGCAGGTTGAAACCGCACTGGGCTTGGCGTCAGATCGTGGCGTTCAGGGCGCTTTGGTGCAAATCCTTGATCCGGCCGAGGAAGAATTTCCTTTTGATGGCCGCACGATATTCGAATCCATGGGCGGCAGTTTGCGCCATGAAACCTTGCGCGCGGGCGATTTGCGCACGCGTTACCTCGACCGGCTTGCCGAACGTAAAGCACGGCTGGAAACCCTTGCCCGCGCCTCGGGCTGGCACTACCTATGCCACCATACCGGCCAATCTGCGCAATCGGCGCTTTTGTGGTTGTTCGCGGCGATGGAACGGGGGCGCTGATGTTTATGCTTGGGCCCA
This sequence comes from Pseudorhodobacter wandonensis, assembly GCF_001202035.1. Taxonomy (GTDB): domain Bacteria; phylum Pseudomonadota; class Alphaproteobacteria; order Rhodobacterales; family Rhodobacteraceae; genus Pseudorhodobacter; species Pseudorhodobacter wandonensis. The sequence continues at coordinate 199,531 of NZ_LGHT01000045.1, forward strand.
TAGGGTTTACAGCGCCGCTGTTGCTACTGGGGCTGGTCGCTTTGCCGGTGCTGTGGCTGTTGCTGCGCGCGGTGCCGCCTGCACCAATCCGCCGCCGCTTTCCCGGTGTGGCGCTGCTTTTGGGGCTAAAGGATGCAGAGGCCGAGGCTGATAAAACACCGTGGTGGCTGCTGTTGCTGCGCATGGCAGCCCTTGCTGCGGCAATCATCGGTTTTGCGGGTCCGGTACTGAACCCCGTGCAACGCGATCAGGCCGAAACCGAGCCGCTTTTGGTACTGATCGATGGCTCTTGGGCCGATGCGCGCGATTGGGCGCGGCGTGTGGATCGTGCGACGGACATGATAAATGCGGCCGGCCGTGCGGGCCGCCCCGTGGCGCTTATCCGGCTTACCGATGCACCGTCGGAAAGCGTTTTTCAGGCCGCCAATGCCATAGCGCCGCTGATGGCAGGGCTGGCGCCGAAACCGTGGAACCCCGACTTCAAGGGCTGGTCGGGCAACTTGCCTGCGGGCAATTTTTCCAGCTTTTGGCTGTCGGATGGTGTAGACCATCCGGATCGGGCGTCCTTGCTTACGGCCCTGCAATCGCGCGGCGCGGTTACAGTGTTCGAAAGCCCGCGCCCCGTGATCGCCCTGCGCCCCGCGCAGTTTGCCGATGGCGCAATCAAGCTTTCGGCCACCCGTCTGCCTGCGACGGATCAGGCCGAAATCGAAATCTCGGCCCGTGGTCTTGACCCTGCGGGAATTGAACGCGAACTGGCCCGCGTGCCAATGACTTTTGCGGCAAATGTGGCGACTGCCGAAACGGCCCTTTCCCTGCCGCCCGAGTTGCGCAACCGCATCAACCGGTTTGAAATTGCTGGCATCCGCTCGGCCGGTGCGGTGACGTTGACAGACGACAGCCTGAAACGCCGCAAAGTGGCGCTTATTTCCGGCAGTCGCGGTGCCGAAGGGCTGCAGCTTTTGGCCCCCACCCATTACCTGCGCCAAGCGCTGGAACCTGTTGCAGAATTGATTGATGGCAGTTTGGCAGATGTGGTACTAGCCAATCCGGATGTGATTGTGCTGGCCGATGTCGCCACGCTGTCGCCCGATGAAAATGACGCAATTCTGGATTGGCTGGACAAAGGCGGGTTGCTTTTGCGCTTTGCCGGTCCCCGTCTTGCCGCGTCCGAGGTCAGCCGCGATACCGAGGATGCGCTGATGCCTGTGCGCCTGCGCATGGGCGGCCGCAATGTCGGCGGCGCGATGAGCTGGGGTGAACCCAAAGCGCTGGCACCCTTTGCCGAGGGCTCGCCGTTCTACGGCTTGCCGATTGCGGATGACGTGACCGTAACGGCCCAAGTTTTGGCGCAACCCGACCCCGATCTTGCCAGCCGCACGATTGCGGCGCTGGCTGATGGCACGCCTTTGGTCACTCGCAAGGCGGTGGGGCAGGGACAGGTTGTGCTGTTCCACGTCACCGCCAACGCAGAATGGTCGACCCTGCCGCTGTCGGGGCTTTTCGTCCAAATGCTGGAAAGGTTGGCGGTATCGACCCGCCCCGCCAGCCCCGATGCCGCCGATCTGGAAGGCCAGATCTGGGTGCCACAAGTGGCGCTGAATGCCTTTGGTACCATGGGCAGCGCGGGCGAGGTTGCGGGCGTTGACGGCACGGCCCTTGCTGCGGCTTTGGCCAGCGGTCCCTCGGCCAAACTGCCGCCGGGGCTTTACGCAGGCGATGACCGCCGGATCGCGCTGAATGTCATTGCGCCCGATACCACTTTGGCCGCGCCGGTTTGGCCTGCCTCGGTCGCGCGCGAAGGGTTAGAGGTGCAAGCGGAACAGGCCTTGAAAGGCGCTGCACTGGCAATCGCCCTGTCACTGCTTTTGCTAGATGTTCTGGCAGCCCTGGCGCTGTCGGGGCGGTTGATCGGGGGCTTGCGCAATACGGCTGTTTTGCTGCTGGGTCTTGCGCTGCTGTCGCCTGATGTGCTGCGCGCCCAAGACCAAGATGCGCGTGCAATCGAGGCAACGACAGCCGTGCGTTTGGGCTATGTCGTAACGGGCGACGCCAAGGTTGATCGCGTGTCCGAGGCCGGTCTGCGCGGTCTTGGCCAGCGTTTGTATGAGCGCACAACGGTAGAGCCGGATCTGCCGCTGGCGGTAAACCTCGAAACTGATGAGCTGCTGTTTTTCCCGTTCCTGTATTGGCCCATCACGATGGATCAACCCAGTCCTTCGGCCGCGGCCTATAGTAAACTGAACCGCTATCTGCGCACAGGCGGGATGATCTTGTTTGACACACGCGATGGCGACATCGCAGGCGCGGGCCAAACCCCGCAAGCGCGCAAGCTGCAATTGCTGGCCGCGCCGCTTGATATTCCACCGCTGGAAATCTTGCCCGAAGACCATGTGCTGACCCGCAGCTTTTACCTGTTGCAGGATTTTCCCGGTCGCTATACCCGCCGCGAATTATGGGTCGAGGCGGCCCCCCCCGATGCTGAACAAGCCGAAGGGATGCCGTTTCGCAACCTGAATGATGGTGTGACGCCTGTGGTAATTGGCGCGAATGATTGGGCGGCCGCTTGGGCGTTGAATGAGAATGGCTCGGCGATGTTCCCCATCGGGCGCGGATATACAGGTGAGCGTCAGCGCGAGATTGCCACCCGTTTCGGCATCAACCTGATCATGCATGTGTTGACCGGCAATTATAAATCCGATCAGGTCCATGTGCCTGCGTTGTTGGAAAGGTTGGGGCAATGACGGGAACCCTGATCCTTGATCCGCTGATCCCGATGCTGGCGCTGTATGCGCTGGCACTGGCGGCTTTGCTGATTGTGGGCTTTGGCCTGTGGCGCGGCCTTTCGGGCTGGGCATTGCGTGGCTTGGGGGCGCTGGCCTTGCTCGCCGCTATCGCCAACCCTTCGGTCCAGCGCGAAGACCGTGAACCGCTTTCGGATATTGTGATTGCGGTGGTGGATGACAGCGCAAGTCAGCGCATTGGCAACCGTTCCGCCCAATCAGAGGCGGCATTGGCCCGCGTGCAGGCCGAAATCGCCAGCTTGCCCAATACCGAATTGCGCGTAGTGCGGGTGGGTGACGGCGATGGCGATGCCGGTACCCAGTTGATGACCGCGCTTTCCGAGGCACTGGCCGAAGAGCCGCGGGCACGTGTCGCTGGCGCCATATTGATTACCGATGGGCAGGCGCATGATATGCCTGTGGCCCCGAATATGCCCGCGCCTTTGCATGTCTTGCTGACAGGCGAGGCACGCGATTGGGACCGCCGCCTGATTATCAAAAACGCTCCTGCTTTTGCCATTTTGGGCGAATCTGTCACGCTGACCCTGCGCATTGATGACCAAGGCGCAGTGCCCGCAGATGTCGCAGGGTCGGCCATGATTTCCATCGCGATTGACGGGGGCGACCCGCAATCTTACCGCGTGCCGGTGGGCGAAGATCTGGAACTGCCCGTCACCTTGCCGCACGGCGGCATGAATGTGCTGCAATTCCAGGTAGCTGTGACCGAAGGCGAGCTGACCGACCGCAACAATGCTGCCGTTGTGCAGATCAACGGCGTGCGGGACCGGTTGCGCGTTCTGCTTGTTTCGGGCGAACCACACGCGGGCGAACGCGTCTGGCGCAACCTGCTGAAATCGGACCCGTCGGTTGATCTTGTGCACTTCACCATTCTGCGCCCGCCGGAAAAGCAAGACGGCATTCCGGTAAGCGAGCTGTCGTTGATCGCCTTTCCAACCCGCGAATTATTCGTTGAAAAGATTGACGAATTTGACCTGATTATCTTTGATCGCTACCGCCTGCGGGGCATTCTGCCTACGTCATATCTGCAAAATGTGCGTGATTACGTTAAACGCGGCGGTACGGTTCTGGTTGCCGCAGGCCCCGAATTTGGCTCGGCCGACAGCCTCTGGCGGTCGCCCCTTGGCGAAATCATGCCTGTCGATGCCACCAGCCGCGTCTATGAGCAAGGCTTTCGCCCGGGTTTGACGGACCTGGGCAAGCGCCATCCCGTGACCGAAGGGTTGGAAAAACTGGCGCCGCAGGGGGGCTGGGGCCGCTGGTTCCGCCAAATCGGATTGGTGCAAAAATCGGGGCAGGCGGTGATGTCTGGCATCGACGGCCAGCCCTTGCTGGTGCTGGACCGTGTTGACCAAGGGCGGATTGCGGTGTTGGGCTCTGACCAGATGTGGCTATGGGGCAGGGGCTATGAGGGCGGCGGGCCGCAGTTGGAACTGCTGCGTCGCCTTGCACATTGGATGATGAAAGAGCCCGATCTTGAGGAAGAGGCGCTGGTTGCCTCGGCCGTCGGTCAAAGGCTGACCCTGACGCGCCGTACAATCGGTGACGCGCCAGGGCCAGTGACGATTACCGCGCCCGATGGCACAAAAACCGAGCTGATGCTGCCCGAAATTGCGCCGGGCCGTTATTCCGCCAGTTGGGATGCGCCGGAAATAGGGCTGTATAAAATGACCCAAGGCACGCTTTCCACCGTCATGGCGCTTGGCCCCTCGGCGCCAAAGGAGTTTGAGGAAACCATCGCCAGCGGTGACAAGTTGGAACCCGTCGTAACACCCACGCGCGGCGGCATCTTGTTGCTGCGGCAAGGCACACCCGATATTCGCACGGTGGATGAAGGGCGCGTCGCAGCCGGCCGAGGCTGGATCGGCATCACCCCGCGCGGGGCCTATTTGACGCAAGATATCCGCGTCGCGGCCTTGCTGCCTGCGTGGGTCTGGTTGCTGCTGGCCGCAGGGCTTGCAATGTCTGCATGGTTGGTCGAAGGGCGCAAAGGGCGCGCTAGCCAAAAGGGTTGATTTCAAGCGACGATTGAATTGGCAGTGCTTATTCGGTCAGGTGTACCTGCACCAAAGTGTCGGCCCAGCCATCAACCAGACAGCGCGCGCGGATCATCACATAGTCCGTACCTTGTGGCACTGCGACCCCCGCAAGCGACCTTGTGAATGGTTGCTCATTCTCATGCGGATGGGCCAAAACACGCAGGCCAAGGCGCTCGCCATTGGGCGACAGCACCTCCCACGCATCGGCGTAATGGTCCCACCCTGTGTCGGGGTGGCGCAAGGCTACATCAAACCGCCACGTATCGCCCGTAGCTGTGGCAATCGCAGAGACAATGGCTGGCGGCTCGGCTAGGGCAGGGCCGACCATTAGGGCCAGCAAAGGCAAAAGATATTTCATACCCTAACCGTGCCACAGCCAGCCGATCCAAGGAAATCACGGATGCGTGCGATGCAGGATGACCGCCCGCGAGGCGCTGAAAAATTCGCGCCGCAGCAGAACCGAGATTGTTATCATAACCGTGGCAAACAACCCCCACGGACCCAACAACCAGCCGAGCGCCCCCAAAGCGAAATAGATCGACCGCAGACCTTTGTTAAAGCTGCGCGCGGCTGTGATGTTGATCTCGGCAGCGTCGGCGGCGCGGGTATAGGCATCGGCATGTTCGGGTTCATTTGGAACAGCCGCCATCATGATCGTGCAGTACCCAAACAACCGGTGCGCCCAGATGAATTTCAGCAAGGCATCAGCGACAAACAGCAGTACAAGCCCAACCTTTATTTCCAGCACCACACCTTGGGCATCCAATGTCAGATCAGCCGCCAACATATCCAGCCGCTCGCGATTGCCGATGACCGCAATGCCGCCGCCCAACGTAATCATGCAGGCCGAGGCGAAAAACGCGGTGCCTTGGCGCAGGCTATCGACCACTGTTGCATCAAAAATGCGGGGCTGACGGGTGACAAACTGCGCCATCCAGTCGCGCCGGTATTGCATCATCAGCACCGTGACCGAGGGGCGCTTGGCAGGTGGATGTTCGACAATCCAATCAATCAGAACCGCCGCCATCAATAAAAGCGCAACAGCCGCCAAATCCCAAGGGGTAAAGGCCGAGAGCATTTGGGGCATTGTCATAGGGGTGTGCCTGCCTGTTGCTAAACCGTGTCGCTAGGCCATACCCTGAAACGGCGGGGCCGCGAAAGCCATTCATTCGGCGCGGCAAAGGAATACTTGATTGATGGCCGTATTGGTTATATAAACTTACCAGTTGCTTGGGGTAGAGGGGGCTAGCCTATGGAAATGCCAAAGATTGACGCGGCAATTGTTGCGCGCAAACCGGCTATCATAGCGGCGCTGCAAGAGGTTTTGCCCGATGACGCCGTGATCTTTGATGAGGCCGAAGTTCGCGCCTATGAATGCGACGCATTGACCGCCTATCGCTGCCCGCCCCTTGTCGCAGTGCTGCCGCGAACCACCGCCGAGGTATCGGATGTGCTGCGCATTTGTCACCAGATGGGCGTGCCTGTGGTGCCACGTGGGGCAGGGACATCGCTTGCCGGTGGCGCCTTGCCCACGGGGGATTGCGTGATCCTTGGTGTGGCGCGGATGCATGATGTGCTTGAAACCGATTACCCGAACCGTTTTATCCGCGTGCAATCGGGGCGTACGAACCTGAGCGTGACGGGCGCTGTGGAAAGTGACGGGTTCTTTTACGCGCCCGATCCTTCCAGCCAACTTGCCTGCGCCATTGCGGGCAATATCGCCATGAACTCGGGCGGGGCGCATTGTTTGAAATATGGGGTGACGACGAATAACCTGTTGGGCGTGACGTTGGTGCAGATGGACGGCACCGTGCTGGAAATCGGTGGCGCGCATCTGGATGCAGCTGGCCTTGATCTGTTGGGCGTAATTTGCGGCTCCGAAGGGCAGCTTGGGGTCGTGACCGAGGCGGTTTTACGCATTTTGCCGAAACCCGAAGGCGCGCGGCCTGTGTTGATGGGCTTTGACAGCAACGAAGTTGCAGGTGAATGCGTGTCGGACATTATCAAAGCGGGCATTCTGCCTGTGGCGATCGAATTCATGGACCGTCCCTGCATCGAGGCAACCGAAGCCTTTGCCAAAGCTGGCTATCCTAAGTGTGAAGCCTTGCTGATTGTTGAGGTCGAGGGCTCTAAGCCCGAGATTGACGAGCAACTGGCACTGATTATCGAGATTGCCAAGCGTCACAACCCTATTGAGCTGCGTGAGGCCGCAGATGAAGACCAGGCCAAGCGCATTTGGCTGGGGCGAAAATCGGCCTTTGGGGCGATGGGAAGTATCAATGATTACATGTGTTTGGACGGCACTATTCCGGTTTCAAGCCTGCCTTTCGTGCTGCGCCGGATTGGCGAGATGAGCAAGGAATACGGGTTGGATGTGGCCAATGTGTTCCACGCGGGCGATGGCAATATGCACCCTCTGATTTTGTTTGATGCCAATAAGCCAGGCGATTTGGAGCTGTGCGAGGCCTTTGGCGCCGATGTGTTGAAACTATGTGTCGAGGTTGGGGGCTGCCTGACCGGCGAGCATGGCGTGGGCATTGAAAAGCGTGACTTGATGAAAGTGCAATTTGCGCCTGCGGATATGGAAGCGCAGCTTTGGGTGAAAGATGTGTTTGACCCCAAGTGGTTGCTGAACCCTGCCAAGGTATTTCCGTTGGATATTACCGCCAGCCGCCGTGCCGTGTGACTGCCGGGGGTTCCCCCTTTGGCCCAAACCAAGAGCTGGGGGGCTGTCTGCCCCCCGCGCCGGGTGGTTCTTGAACCAATGGCGAACCACCCCGCGCCCCCGAGGATATTTTTGCCGAAAAGAAAGGGCAGCGGAATGAGACCTGCCAATGAGTTGGAACTGGCCGAGGCGATCCGAGATGCGGCGGGGCCGTTGCGGGTTGTGGGGGGCGGCACGCGGTCGATCGGCCCTGCACCTGTGGGCGAGGTGTTGGAGACGTCAGGGTTGTCTGGAATTTCGCTTTATGAGCCGGGGGCGCTGACGATTGTTGCGGCGGCAGGCACACCGCTGGCGCAGGTAGAGGCAGAGCTGGCGCGAGGCGGGCAGCGCCTGCCGTTTGAGGTGCCGGATTTGCGCGGGTTGTTGCAGCGCGAGGGCGTGTCGACCATTGGTGGGGTTGTGGCAGCGAATGCCTCGGGGCCGCGGCGTATTCAGGCAGGGGCGTGCCGGGACAGCTTGATCGGGGTGCGGTTTGTCGACGGGGTCGGAACAGTGATCAAGAACGGCGGGCGGGTGATGAAGAACGTCACCGGCTATGATCTGGTTAAGTTGATAGCGGGCAGCCACGGCTGTTTGGGCGTATTAAGCGAGGTGGCCTTTAAAGTGCTGCCGAGACCCGAGGTCGAGGCGACCCTGATCCGTGATGCGTTGGACCCTGCTGCGGCGGTGCAGGCGATGTCACAAGCGCTTGGCTCGCCTTTTGAGGTGACGGGAGCAGCCTATCTAGGGGGCCAGGTTCGTTTGCGGATAGAAGGGATGGCGGGGTCGGTGGCGTATCGGACTGCGGCTTTGGCCAAATTGCTGGGCGCAGGCTGGCAGGCGGTGGACGCCGCGACGAGTGCCGCGCTATGGCTGGAAATTCGTGATGTGCAGGCCTTTGCAGGCAAGCCGGGGCAGGTGTGGCGGATTTCGGTTAAACCGTCGGATATGGTGCAGGTTCTGGCGGGTTTGGCAGGGGCGCAAACCCTGTGTGACTGGGGCGGCGGCCTGATCTGGGCGCGGGTAGAAGAGCCGGTAGATGTGCGCGGGGTGATTGCACCGCTGGGTGGGCATGCCAGCTTGATACGGGCCGAGGCCGGTTTCGCGCAGGTTCCGGCCTTTCAGCCCGAAGCGCCGGCGATTGCGGCGCTGACTGCAGGCTTGCGGGCCAAGTTTGACCCGAAGGGTACTTTGAACCGCAGTTTGATGGGATAGGCCATGACCAGTTTGTTAGTTCTTGGCCTGCCATTGGTGATCTACCCGTCACTCGCCGTTTTGCCCAAAGGCAAACCCGCCCTGTTGGGTTTGGTCGTCGCAGGGGCGATGATTGCGGCGGCATTTGTTGCTGCGCCCGGTTTGGGCAATTTACGGATACTGGCGCTTGGCGGGGTCGGGCTTGCGGCACTTGCCCAGGCGCTGCGCTGGCTGGCCGGGCCGCGCCTTGCTGCCGCCCATTATATCGCTTTGCTGGGGGCTTTGCCTTTAGCTGCCCTTGCCGCCATCATGTTCAGCCTCGGAGCCTAAGATGCAAACTACATTCACCCCCGAACAGCTGAAAGACCCCGCAACCAAACGCGCCAATGAGATATTGCGCACCTGCGTCCACTGCGGGTTTTGCACAGCAACTTGCCCAACCTATCAGGTGTTGGGAGATGAGTTGGATAGCCCGCGCGGCCGGATTTACCTGATCAAGGATATGCTGGAAAAGGGGCGGCCTGCCGATGCCAAAACGGTCAAGCATATTGACCGCTGCTTGTCCTGCCTTGCCTGCATGACCACTTGCCCTAGCGGCGTGCATTACATGCATCTGGTTGATACCGCACGCGAATATATCGAGAAAACCTACAAGCGCCCGTTGATGGACCGCTTGCTGCGTTGGACGCTTGCGCAGATTATCCCGCACCCAACGCGGTTTCGGCTCGCCCTGCTGGGGGCAAAGCTTGGGCGGCCTTTGGCGTTTTTGATGCCTGATGCGCGGCTGCGGGCGATGTTGGAAATGGCCCCGAAAACCATCCCGCCCGTCAGCCGCAACGACGATCCGCAAAGCTTTGCCCCGCAAGGCCCGCGCAAGTTTCGTGTGGCACTGATGACGGGATGCGCGCAAAAGGCGCTGAACACCGATATCAATGACGCGACGATCCGCATTCTGCGCCGTCTTGGCTGCGAAGTGGTGGTTGCCAAGGGGATGGGCTGTTGCGGCGCGCTGACCCATCACATGGGCAAGGCCGACCAATCGCATGCGTCGGCCGCGGCCAATATCAATGCCTGGATGGCCGAGAAACGTGCGGGCGGCCTTGATGCGGTGGTCATCAACACTTCGGGTTGCGGCACGACCGTCAAGGATTACGGCCATATGTTTCGCAATGACCCCCTTGCCGATGATGCGGCGGTGGTTTCGGCCTTGGCGATGGATATTTCCGAATTGCTGGTGAAAATCGGCCTGCCGGAAGGCGCGGATAAGGGGATCAAAGTCGCCTATCACGCGGCCTGCAGCTTGCAGCATGGCCAGCAGATCAAGACCTATCCCAAAGACCTGCTGAAACGCGCCGGATTCACAGTGGTGGAACCCAGCGACAGCCATTTGTGTTGCGGCTCGGCAGGCACCTACAATCTGTTGCAGCCTGAAATCAGCCAGCAACTCAAGGCGCGCAAGGTCAAAACCCTTGAGGCGAAAACCCCCGATATCATCGCCGCCGGCAATATTGGCTGCATGATGCAAATCGGGTCTGGCACGCAAATCCCTATTGTGCACACAGTGGAATTGCTGGATTGGGCAACAGGTGGCCCAAAGCCGACAGCATTGACGAAAGCATGATGCCTTTTGCACAAACGCGGTGCATCATGCCAAAGCCTTAATACGGCCGCAAAGCATCGGTATCGCCAAGGCTGAGGTATGGGAGGTTCGATGGCTTTTCTTGGTATCCTGTCCCGCGCTACTCTGTGCGTGACACTGGTTTTGGCGTTGCAAGCCACGGCGAATGCCCAGGAATCTGCGCTGCGTCGGCTTGATACCGGCGATCAAAGCCGCGGCTGGGATGCCGTGGGCCGCCTGAACATGGGCAAGCGCAGCTTTTGCACCGGCGCGCTGATTGCCCCTGATCTGGTTCTGACGGCTGCGCATTGCCTGTTTGATGCCAAAACCGGTGTGCGTATCAATCCGCAGGAAATAGAGTTCTTGGCCGGCTGGCGCAATGGTCGCGCAGCGGCCTATCGCGGCGTGAAACGGGCGGTGGCGCATCCCGAATATGTCTATGGCGGCGGCAACAAACTGACCCGCGTTTCCTTTGATCTGGCGTTGCTGGAACTGGATCACCCCATTCGCATGGCCTCTATCGCGCCTTTTGATACTGACCTGACACCGCATAAAGGCGATGAGGTCGGCGTGGTTTCCTATGCCAAAGACCGGTCCGAGGCGCCCAGCCTGCAAGAGGTCTGCCATGTCCTGAACCAAGAAGACCAGCTTTTGGTCTTGTCGTGCAATGTTGACTTCGGCTCGTCCGGGGCGCCGATTTTTTCCATCCATAATGGCGTGGCAAGGGTGGTCTCGGTCGTGTCGTCCAAGGCCGATTACGGTGGTGCGCCAGTCGCCCTTGGCACGAATTTGCAAGGCCCGTTGCAGGCCCTCAGGGCGACGCTTGAGGCCGAAAGCAGCCCGTTCCAAAAATCCGACCCCGCATTGCGCACAATGGAAGCCGGTGCAGGCAGCACCGCAAAATTCATAAAACCATGATCGGGCGGCTTGCGCTTTTGCTGTCTCTTGGTTTGGGCCTACCCGCCCAAAGCCAGACTGCAACCACGCTAGAGGCGCTGGGCCGCCGAGATCAGGTTCTGGGGTGGGAGGCCGTGGGCCGTATTGATCTGGCGGCTTCGGCCTTTTGCACAGGCACGTTGATCGCCCCCGACCTTGTGCTAACCGCGGCGCATTGCCTCTATGACAGCCGCAGCAAACAACCTTATGAGCCTTCGCAGATTCAATTCCGCGCGGGTTTGCATGATGATAAATCCATCGCCACGGCCAAAGTGCGCCGCACCGTTGCCCATCCCGCATTTATCCCCTTTGGCGATGTCAGCACCGATAGCATCGCGCATGATGTCGCCTTGATGGAACTGGCCGAGCCTATCCCCGCAGGCCGCGCCGCACCTTTCGCGGTGGCCATTCCGGGTGCAGAGTCCCAAATCAGCGTGGTGTCCTATGCCCGCGACCGCGCAGAAACGTTGTCATGGCAGCGGGCCTGCAGCATCAAAGGCCGTTCCGGCGTGCTTTTGGCCTTTGATTGCGATGTCGATCACGGCTCTTCGGGGGCGCCGGTGTTTGATCTGTCGCAGGGGCGCGCCAGAATCGTCTCGATCATTTCCTCGGGGTACCGTGATGCCGAAGGCGCGATTTCCTATGGCATGCAATTGCCCGATCTGGTTGCCGAACTGAAAACGGCTCTGCGCACGGGCAAAGGTGTGATTTTGGCCAAAGGCGATACACCGCGCGCACAAATCCGCCGGATCGGGGTGAATACGGGCGCAAATGGCACAACGGGCGCACGGTTTGTCAAACCCCGCCAAAACCCGTGAAGCACAGCCGTTTGATGCAAAGCCCTTGAAAACGGCTTTGTCCCTTCCCAAATTTGGTTAACCGGGTGCCTCGTTTGGGCCCGGCCAAACCTAACCGGCCCGTCCAGCGCAAAGGAGGGCCGCTAACGCATCGCTTTACGGAGGATGATATGCGTAACTACGATTTTACCCCGCTTTATCGCGCCACGGTCGGCTTTGACCGCATTGCCGATATGATGGATAGGGCCTTGACCTCAGATGTCACCCAGCCCAGCTACCCGCCTTATAACATTGAAAAAACAGACGAAAATGCGTATCGCATTTCCGTTGCTGTCGCCGGCTTTTCACCTGACGAATTGTCGGTCGAGGTGAAAGAGGCCACGCTGGTCATCGCGGCCCGCAAAACCGATGACGCCAAGCCAGGCCAGTACCTGCACCGTGGCATTGCCACTCGCGCCTTTGAACGCCGCTTTGCACTGGCCGATCACATGCGCGTCACAGGGGCCGTGCATGAACTTGGCATGTTGCATATCGAACTGGTGCGCGAAATGCCCGAGGCATTAAAACCCCGCCGGATAGAGATTGCCCGCCCGCAGGCCAATGCCGTGCCGCCGCAAATCGGCAAATCCAAAACGGTGGATGCACCGGAAACGGTTGAAACCTGATACAAAACGCCTGCGCGACCAAAGGGTTGCGCAGGCGTTTTTCGGTCAATAGGCACGAATTTCTACAAGCCGCGGCCCCGGTTCGGTGACGGCCCCAGCCATAGCCTCTGGTTCGGGCCTGATGCAGGCGTAATCCATTCCACAGGCCGCAGCAAAGGCCTCAAGCCCCAAAGGCGATGGCGTGCAGCCGATCACCTCGGTGTTGGCGGCCCGCATGGCGGCTGCAATCTCGCCATAGCCTGCGTTGTTCCAGACCAGATAGGTGATGTCCAAACCCTCATCCACCGCGACCCGCAATTCGGCAGGCGAGAATTGCAAACCGCCATCGCCGATCAGGCAAAACACCCGCGCATCCGTGGCCAGCGCTGCCCCTACGGCCGCACCGGGGGCAAAGCCGAGTGCGCCGAAACCGGTGGCAGCGTTAAACCAGCCACCCGCGCGGTCGTGGCTATAAAGCAGGTTGCCCGCATACACTGGTTGCGTGCTGTCACCGACCACAATCGCACCCGGCACGGCATTGCGCAGTGCCTCTAGCATGGCAATCTGGTTGGGCATCTCGGCACCCAAATCCGCCACCTCGGCCCGCGCGGCGGCCATCGCGGTTGCCGCCCGTGCCGCACCATCCGACTTGCGCGCGGTCACTTGTGCCGACAGTGCCGCGCAGGCCGCAGCCGCATCGGCCCGCAAGCCGATAGCCAGCGGATGCCGCGCCAGTTGCAGCGGGCACAAATCAATGCGGATCATCCCTTCCATATCTGGCAAGCCGCCGCGCACATACATATCATAATCAGTTGGCCCCAATTCTGTGCCAATCGCCAGCAGCTGATCGGCCCCCGCGATCAGCATCCGTACCGCTTCAAGACTGGGCGAGGCGGCAACTGACAGCGGCCCCGCAATCACACCCCGACCATTCGTGGTTTGCACCACCGGCGCATCCAGCGCCTCGGCCAGCGCCTGCACCGCAGCCCCCGCATGACGCGCGCCGCCGCCTGCCAGAATGACAACTCGCTTGGCGCGGTTCAACAGGCCTGCCGCTTGCTGCACCTGCTCTGGCGCGGGTGGGGCGATGCGAACGGCTATCGGCGCGGCCGCCTCTGCTGCGTGCATGCCCATCACATCGGTCGGCACCTCGATATGCACAGGGCCGGGCCGCCCGCCCAGCATCGCGGCAAAGGCCATGTTCAAACAGCGGTCCAACGTGTCGGGCGATGTCACCTGAAAACTGGGGCAAAGCGCGCGTACCAACCCCGCCTGATCGGGCAATTCATGCAGTAAACCAAGCCCTTGGCCCAAACTGGCCCGCCGGTTCACCCCCGAAATCACCAGCATTGGCACCGAATCGGCCTTGGCCTGCGCCATTGCTGTCAGCGCATTGGTCAGCCCCGGTCCGGTAATCACAAAGGCCACACCCGGCTTGCCCGAAACCCGCGCATACCCATCGGCCATAAAGCCCGCACCCTGTTCGTGGCGCGGCGTCACATGGCGGATGCCAGACCCCGACAACCCGCGATAGAGCTCGATCGTATGCACACCGGGGATGCCGAACACCACATCGACACCCCGCGCACGCAACCCTTCGGTCAGGGCATGTCCAACTGTTTTCATGGCTTGTACTCCGCAGCATATGCCGCAATCCGGCGGCAGGCTTCCTCAATCACTTCGTCGGGCTGGGTCAAACTCAGCCGCAGCCAGCTGCGCAACGCCACACCAAAAGACGCACCCGGCATCACCGCCACGCCTGCGTTTTCCAGCAGCGCCAAGGCGAATGCCTGCCCATCTTCCGCCACCGCGCCCACATCGACCAACGCAAACATCCCCGCATCGGGCAAGTGCACCCGCATCCCCGCCACGCCGTCCAACCGGTCGCGCACCAACTGCGCACGGCGGGCAAAGCGCTGCGCCATACCGGCAGACACGGGCGAGCCATCGGCAATCGCCTGCGCCGTCATATCCGCGATAAAGGGTTGGTTGCCAAACAGCATGGTTTCCGACAGCGGCAGCAGGCGTTTGATAAATTCCTCGGGCCCCACGCACCACCCCGAGCGAAAACCGGGGGCGGCATGGCTTTTGGAAATGCTCGACGCCACAATAACCCGCTCGGCCAGATCGGGCAGATCAAGCGGCGAGGCAAAGGTAACGCCCTCAAACACCAAATCCTCATACACCTCGTCACACAGGATCCACAGGTCATGCGCACGGGCCAAGGCGCCAATTTCGGCAAAGTCCTGTCGCGTCAGCACAGCCCCCGTTGGATTATGCGGCGAATTCAAAAAGATAACGCGGGTGGCGGGGGTGATACGGTCAGCAATATCTGCCGCCCGAATGCGAAAACCCGCATTGGCCAGCAGTGGCACCGGCACCATTTTCGCGCCCGTCGCAGCGACCAACCCTTCATAGGTCGCGTACATCGGGTCGCCAACCAGCACCTCATCCCCCGGCCCAAGCAGGCCCATCAATACCGCGTAAAGCGTGGTCTGCGTGCCGGGAAAGCACATGATCTGACTGGGCGAAATCTCGCGCCCGCGCCGCGCGGTGTAGCGCGCCGCCAAGGCCCGCAACAACCCGGGTTCGCCCTGACCGTTGGAATAGCCGGTGCGCCCCGCCAGCATGGATTTCGCGGCAATCGCCATCAGTTCGGGCGGGGTCGCGACATCCGGCTCGCCGATGGTCAGCTCGATCACCTCTTGCCCGGCGGCCTTTAGCGCCCGCGCCCGCGCATGCACCGCCCATTTCGCCCCGCCAAGCCCTGCCAGACGTTCGGTCACTGCTGCATATCGCATATTACTTATCCTTTTCCGGCATCTGTGCCGCCAAATCCAAACCCAAAATCGCGCCCACGGCTTGCAGGCCAATCTGTTCCAACTCTCCCACCGCAAAGGCATGGGGCAGGGCCGAGCCTTCCAGCCATAGCCCGTCAATCACCGCGTTGCAGGCAATCGCATCGGCCCGCAAACGCGCCCCCACAACCGCGCGCGGCAATTCGGCAATCAAGCCTTGCAGCAGATCGCGATAGTGCAAATAGCCCGCCTCATGCGCCGCCCGCATTTCTTCGTCTTGCCGCATCTGGTGCAGGAAACCCGCCCATAACCCCATCGCGCGGCCGTCAACCACCGGCGCGCGCAGGCTGGCTGCAACAAACAGCGCCAAACGCGCTTCGGGCCGGTCGGGGGCGGTGGCCAGCACCGCAAGGCTGGCTTCGGTCATTCCGTCCATCACTTGGGCATAGGCGGCCCGCATCAATGCCTCTTTGGTGGAAAAATAGTGCCGTATCAGCCCCGGCGTTACACCTGCCTGCTCGGCAATCGCCCGTACCGTGGCTTTGGCAGGCCCGCCATCGGCAACAAGGTCTATCGCCGCGTCAATCAGGGCGCTGCGGCGCGCGTCCTCATTCTGGCGGCTGAATTTGCGGCGATCTCCGGTCACAGGGCTACTTTCTGGGCAGGGCATATAATTATACGCTTGCATAATTACCCGATGGCGGTCTTACTGCAATGAAGAAATGATGATGGCGCGATGATTACTCAAGCAAACCAGACGCAAGCCGATACCCGCCCCGAGGCAATCCATATTGAGGGGCTGCATAAATCCTTTGGCAATCTTGAGGTGCTGAAGGGCGTCAACCTGACCGCGCGCCAAGGCGATGTGGTTGCGATCATCGGCGGTTCGGGGTCTGGCAAATCGACGATGCTGCGCTGTATCAACTTTCTTGAAACCCCCACCTCCGGCCGTATCGTGATTGGCGGCGAAGAGGTGGCGCTGCGTCCTGACGGCCAACCCGCGAACCGCAAACAAATAGAACATCTACGCCAAAGCCTTGGCATGGTTTTCCAACAGTTCAACCTGTGGAGCCATAAAACCGTGCTGGAAAACCTTATCGAGGTGCCTGTCCACGTTCTTGGCACCCCCAAAGCGCAGGCCATTGCGCGCGCCCAAACCCTGCTAGCGCGTGTGGGATTGTCGGAAAAGGCCGATGTTTACCCCGCGTTCATGTCGGGCGGCCAGCAGCAACGCGCCGCCATCGCCCGTGCGCTGGCGATCGAGCCGCGCGCCATGCTGTTTGACGAACCTACCTCGGCGCTTGACCCCGAGCTGGTGGGCGAGGTGCTGGGCGTAATCCGCGATCTGGCTGCCGAAGGGCGCACGATGATTCTGGTGACGCATGAAATGAAATTCGCACGCGAAGTCGCCAGCCACGTCATCTATCTGCACAACGGCGTGATTGAAGAGGAGGGCCCACCCGAAACCCTGTTCGGCAACCCGCAATCCGAACGGCTGAAACAGTTTCTACAAACCGTCGGATAACAACCATCCGGCATAACAATACCGGATAAAATCCGGAGAAAATACCAACAAGGAGATGAAAAATATGAAAAACCTTATGCTTACGACGATTGCCGTCCTGTCACTTGGCACAGCCGCTATGGCCGAAACCATCAAGGTCGGCATTGCGTCGGAACCCTATCCGCCCTTTGCCTCCCCTGACGCCGCCGGTAACTGGGTCGGCTGGGAGGTTGATATGATCGGCGCTGTTTGCAAGGCCGCCGAGCTGGACTGCGTAATTACGCCAGTCGCTTGGGATGGCATCATCCCGTCGCTGACCTCGGGCCAGATTGATGCAATCATGGCGTCGATGTCGATCACGGCTGACCGTATGCAGACGATTGATTTCTCGGATAAATACTACAACACGCCAACCGTTGTCATGACGGCCAAAGGCTCGGGCATCGCGCCCACTGACGAAGGGCTAAAGGGCAAGATCCTTGGCGTTCAGGTTTCAACCGTGCATCAGGATTATGCCCAAACCCATTTCAAGGATGCAGAAATCAAACTGTATCAAACACAGGATGAAGCGAACCAAGACCTCGTGGCCGGCCGCATTGACGCGACCCAGGCCGACAGCATCGCGCTGGATGCGTTCTTGAAAACCGACGCGGGCGCCTGCTGTGAAATCGTTGGCGCGGTTGCGGATGACAAAGATATCCTCGGGCTTGGTGTGGGCGTGGGGCTGCGCAAAGGCGATGATGCCTTGAAAGCAAAATTCAACGCAGCCATCGCAAAGATCGTCGCAGACGGCACCTATGAAAAAGTGTCCGCGCCCTATTTCGCTTCGTCGATCTACGGCGGTTAAACCATGATGGAAACGCTGCTTGATGCGTTTCCAACCCTGGCCCTGCTGGCATGGGAGCCGCCGGGCTGGGGTGCGAACCTGATGCGTGGTCTGGGAAATTCGCTCCAGATCGCGCTCGGGGCCTATGCGCTTGGGCTGCTGATCGGCACCTTTGGGGCGTTTGGCAAATTGCACGGCGGGCCGGTGACCCGTGATCTGCTGGCGATTTACACTACCGTTGTCCGTGCCGTGCCGGAACTGGTGCTGATTCTGATTCTCTATTTCGCGGTGACCGACCTTGTGAACCAAGGCATGGTGGCGATGGGCTATGCGCGGGTGCAGGTTTCGGGTGTGGCGGCAGGGATTGCGGTTCTCGGGGTGGTGCAAGGCGCCTATTCGGTCGAGGTGATCCGCGGTGCGATCATGGCCGTGCCTGCCGGCCAGCTAGAGGCCGCAAAGGCGATGGGTATGCCACCTTTGAAAACCGCGTGGCGCATCACTTTGCCCCTGATGCTGTCAAACGCCATTCCGGGATTGGCCAATCTGTGGCTGATTGCAACCAAAGATACGGCGCTTCTGGCTATCGTCGGCTTTGCCGAGCTGACCTTGCAAACACGGCAGGCGGCGTCTTCGACCAAAGCGTTTCTGACGTTTTTCCTCGCGGCCGGGATTTTGTATTTGCTGGTGACGCTGTTGTCGGGCGTGATTTTTGGCCGGATTGAAAAATGGGCCCGCCGTGGCCAGCGCAACCACGGGGCAGGGCAATGAGCCAGAGCGATACGCCCAAGTTCTGGCAAACCCACCGTATCGTACTCGCGATGTTCGGGGCGGCGATTGTGGTGCTGTGCGTGCTGTTTTTGCGCTGGGACTGGTTGCCCAAATATTTGCCGCTGATCGGCGAAGGCATCTGGCGCACGCTTTGGCTGTTGGCTGTGACCTCGGTGCTGGGGTTTTTGCTGGCGATTCCACTGGGATTGGCGCAGGCGGCTGGCCCGTGGTACCTTGCCGGCCCGGCCCGCGTCTTTTGTACGGTTATTCGCGGCACGCCGCTGCTGCTGCAGCTTTGGCTGTTGTATTATGGGCTTGGATCGCTGTTCCCGCAATTCCCTGCCATTCGCCAGTCCGAGCTCTGGCCCTATTTGCGCCAAGCCTGGCCCTATGCCGTGTTCGCGCTGACCATCAGTTTTGCCGGATATGAAGGCGAGGTGATGCGCGGTGCGTTCAAAGGGGTGGCCGGTGGGCAGCTAGAGGCCGCGCGCGCTATGGGTATGCCGCGTTTGACCATCCTGCGCCGGATCTGGCTGCCACTGGCCATTCAGCGGGCATTACCGACCTTGGGCGGTGAAACCGTGTTGCAGCTAAAGGCCACGCCGCTGGTGGCGACAATCACCGTTGTTGATATCTATGCCGTAGCAAGCCGCGTGCGGCAGGATACGTTTATCGTGTATGAGCCATTGTTGTTGCTGGCAGTGGTTTATATGGTCATCACGGGGCTTATTGTTTTGGCCTTTCGCTGGTTTGAAAACCGTGTTCCATCGCGGGTGGCGTAATGCAGCGGAGCGCGCAGGCGCGCAAGCCATTTATATTGCCCTGCGGGCGTTGGGGGCGCTGCCCCCAAGCGAGTTTGGCCAAAAGCCAAACTCTGCCCCCGGGATATTTTGACCAAAGAGAATGAAGGGTCAGCTGTTAGAGCAGAGTGTTTTGCCTAGAAAGGTCAGAAGGCGGCAATTTACGCAAAAGCTTGGGGGTGCGGCGATTGTCTCGGGCTGCTCGGAAACAAAGCTCTCACACCGGGCAGGTGCGGCGCAGCTTTCGCAATTTCGGGCCATATTGGCAGCAATATCGTCGGGAAGTTTGCCATCGCGGATAAATTGATCCAGCGGCAGGCCCAACTTGCGCGTCAGTTTATGCAGCAGCAAATCGGAATTTTCGAACCCCATCTTCAACCCCGTTGTTTTGGACTTTGATGAAGTGTTGCATCTCCGGGTTAAAGCTATGTTAAGACACGCAGGATTTCTGTGTATGCTTCAAAGCCTGGCGACATCTTTGTGAATGATCACATCGGTTTGTGGATAGGCGAGCAGGATCGTGCGGCGCAGGCCCGCGCCGATATCATGCGCCTCGCGCAGCGTCAGATCGCCGTCCAGTTCGATATGCAAATGCACGAAAACCTTGCTGCCGGCCATACGGGTTTTCAGGTCATGGAAGCCATGGACCCCTGGCCATTCGCGGGCCAGCGTGGCGATGCCTTCGATCAAGGCAGGGTCTGCTGCGCGGTCCATCAGTGCATCCCACGCGCCTTTGCCGATTTTCAGCGCGCCAATTGCCAGCATCCCTGCGGCGGCCAGCGCCATGATGCTGTCAATCTGGATCAAGCCAAAGCGGCTAGAGGCCCAAAGCGAGGCAATCGCGCCGAGGTTGGGCAAAAGGTCGCCCAGATAATGCAGCCGGTCGGCCTTGACCACCTTGTTGCCGGTTAGCCGTGCCACGCGGGTTTGCCAGACGATCAGTGCCAGCGTCAGCAAAATCGACAGTACCATTGCCAGAATGCCCACGCCTTCGGCCATCAGCCGTTCGGGCCGTGCCGTGATCAAGCGCGATACGGCAGCCCATGTGATAACCCCTGCCGAGATCAGGATGAACAGCGATTGCCCCAAGGCGGCAAGGTCTTCGGCTGAATTATGACCGAAGACATGGTCTTCATCCGGCGGGCGCGCGGCATAGAAAATGGCGGCCATTGCGCCAAGGCTGACCATCAGGTCCATTGCGCTATCGGCCAATGACGCCGCCACGGACAGCGCACCGGTTTCCCCCAGCGCCCAGAGTTTCAGCGCAACCAAAAGCCCCGCGACCAGCACCGATGCGAGGCCCGCCGACAGGTTTAGGCGTGTTGGGTTTTGCGCGGGCATCCTATGCCTTTCCCGGCCAATGCCGAAGGGTGAGCGGGGCGATTATTCGAAACTCTCCTCGGGGTCTACCCCCCAAAAGTCGGTTTTCGGGGCCCAGCCTTTTTCGCCGTTGATGTTCAATCGGCACCAATCGGGTTTGCATTCCAAAACCCGCCCGATCACGCCCGCCTCGGCGCGCAACACCACGGGGGCATCGGGCAAGGGGACCGAGTGTAAATCCAGCATGGCGGCAGTGACCAGAATGCTCCGCGTGCCAGATAGCAAGGAATAATGCACCCAGCCGCCGACGCCTTCGGCATCCTCGATCCGCCGCCAGTTTTCATATTCTGCCGTCACCCGCAGCGGCATACCCGCCCGGCTGAACACCCAATCGATACGATGCGTCAGGCCGGGCCCGCGCCGGGCATTGCCCTCGTTGGTCTTTAGCGACACATAGCGCGGCAGCGGCAGGTTGGTGACTGCCCCACGCGACAAATCATCCGTATCGTCGGCGGGCATGTCTTGCGCCGCCGCCATCCCTGCCACTAAAGCAACCAGCCCCATTGCCATTGCTGCCGTTCTTGCCACCGATACCTGCATTTACCTGTCCGCCCGTCATATTGCGATCACGGCATTCTGCCGCGACTAACCGTCTTTGTTGCCCATCCATCGCGTTCGGGGGCTTGTACCTCGCCCCGCTTACCGTCACTTTGCCATTAATGAGGAAGATTTGAAAGTGAATCGGGGAGTTTTCATGCCTGCACCACGCCTTAGTGTTGTTGTGACACGCCGCCTGCCGGAAACGGTTGAAACGCGCATGAAGGAGCTGTTCGATGTGCAGCTGCGCGATCCTGATACCCGCATGAGCCGCGAAGAGCTGGCCGCCGCCATGCGCGGGGCTGATGTTCTGGTGCCTTGTGTGACGGACCAGATCGATGCGAACTTGCTGGCCCAAGCAGGTGATAAGCTGAAACTGATCGCCAATTACGGGGCAGGGATTGACCATATCGATGTGGCCACCGCCCGCCAGCGCGGTATCCTTGTGTCGAACACGCCGGGTGTGGTTACAGATGATACTGCTGATATGACGCTGGCGCTGATCCTTGCCGTCACCCGTAAAATCCCCGAAGGGCTTGCCGAAATGCAGGCCGGCCGATGGCAGGGGTGGTCGCCGATGGCGCATCTTGGCGGGCGCATCGGCGGGCGGCGGCTTGGTATTCTGGGCATGGGCCGCATTGGTCAGGCGGTGGCGCGTCGCGCAGCGGCCTTTGGCATGCAGATCCACTATCACAACCGCAAACGCCTGCGCCCCGAAATCGAACAGGCGCTTGATGCGACCTATTGGGAAAGCCTTGACCAGATGGTCAGCCGGATGGATGTGATCTCGATCAACTGCCCGCACACGCCTTCGACCTTTCATCTGATGAACGCGCGGCGGCTAAAGTTGCTTAAACCCACTGCGGTGATCGTGAACACCTCTCGCGGCGAGGTGATCGATGAAAACGCCCTGACACGAGGCTTGCGCGCAGGTGAAATCGCAGGTGCCGGCCTTGACGTGTTTGAACATGGGCATGAGGTAAACCCCCGCCTGCGCGAACTGCCAAATGTCGTGCTGTTGCCGCATATGGGGTCGGCCACCGTCGAAGGCCGCGCCGAAATGGGCGAGAAAGTCATCATCAATATCAAGACCTTCGCCGATGGCCACCGCCCGCCAGATCAGGTTGTGCCAGGGATGCTGTAAGGCCTTGCCTTGCGCCGTTGCGGCAGGTTTCGCAGCGGCACAAATCCGGATGAAGGCCAGATGAATGGTAGCGTTTTCCGCGATTGGTGCCCGTTCAAATTGGCCCTGAAAACCGAAAAGGCCCCCAAGAATGGAGGCCTTTATCGCGGTTTTCGCATTTTACCAAAATGGAGCGGGCGAGGCGATTCGAACGCCCGACCCTAACCTTGGCAAGGTTATGCTCTACCCCTGAGCTACGCCCGCACCGTTTTGGTGAAGCAGGATGTATAAACACCGCGCCGCCTCTGCAAGAGGGAAAATGCGGCTTTTCAATTTTTTTTGCTGTTTTTTGCACCACACGCCGCCTGGCCTGGGGGCCATTGCCAAAACCGCAGCCGCCGCCTATGCCATACCAAAGCGGATAGGAGCCGGTGCAATGACTTTGGATGATCTTCTGGCCCGCAGTGGCGGTGTGTGCGAATTTTGCGGCGCGAATGAACGGCTGGCCGGGGTCGAGGTGGCGCCGCTTGGCCCCATCGTTCTATGTGCTGTGTGTCGCGGTGATCGCCCTGATAGCGCGGGCCACTGGCGTTGCCTCGAAGGGGCGGCATGGTCACAAGAACCGGCTGTGCAATATGCCGTCTGGCGCCGCCTGCGGTCTTTGGATGAGGCATGGGCCACCGAGGCCCGCGATGCCATGATGCTGCTGCCCGAAGTTCAGGCCGTGGTTGATGCTCCCGCAGCAGTTGAACACCGTGACAGCAACGGCGCAGTGCTGGCTGCGGGCGATACTGTGGTGCTGATCAAGGATCTGCCGGTCAAAGGTGGCGGTTTTACCGCCAAGCGGGGCACAGCCGTGCGCAGTATTTCGCTGGTTGCTGACAACGCCGCCCATATCGAAGGCCGCGTCGAAGGTCAGCGGATCGTCATCTTGACGGAATTTGTGAAAAAGAAATAATACGCTGTTGCTGTTGCGCCTGACGGGGTTTCCCATGCGCCACAATATTGACAAGGCACCGGCTTAGGTCTGTGCCTTCGCCGAACGGTTTAGGAGATTGAACCATGAAGACTTCGATTTTTGGCCTGACCGCGCTTTTGGTCTTGGCGGCCGCGCAAGCACAGGCGCAGGCCATGGCAGTCGACAGTGACGGCAGTGGCGGCTATTCCATGGCCGAGCTTGCAGTCGCCTTTCCAACCATCACAGATGAAAACTTCCGCGCGGCCGATACCAACCATAACGGTGAGATCAGCATGGAAGAACTGGCCGCAGCAGTCGAATCCGGCAAGATCCCATCCTAAGCGTTGCCTGCCGTTGATATCAGGCCACCCGCGTAACCCGCGCGGCATAGCAGCCGGGCTTGGCATAGTGCAGATGTGCGTAGCTGACAGCAGGATCGGCAAACGCCGCCATTAGCGCCTGCGCCAGAGCGGTGCCCTGCACCACATCCGCGTTGACCATCATATGGTTCTGGTCAAACAACCGCAGTGAAATAAGCCGTGACTGAATGGCCAAAGGCACCTCATTCACGGCGGGTTTGGCCTCGGCCACGCCTTGGCGCACAAAGATCGCATGGCTGGCCTGATAGGGGCTTTGCGCGCTCTGGTGCTGATAGTTCAGCAGCAGCACGGTTTCACCGATCTCGGCATCGGCAAGGCTGATGCGGCAGGGTGTGCCGGGGCATTCCGTCACGACCACACGGCAGGCATTGCGCTGCGCCAGCTCATCATCGGGCAAAGCAAACAGCGCCGAAAAGTCTTGGGCGGGCAAAGCGTGGATCTGAAAGCGCATGGCAAACTCCGTTTGAATGAAGCCCCGTTTCTAAAGGCTTGCCCGCCAATCCGGCGACCCGTTTCTTGCGGGTTCCTGTGCGCATGAAAAAGGGCGCGCAGGGTGAACCGCGCGCCCCTATCTATCTGGGCCGGTTTTATTCCAGCTCGATCAGCAAATCCTTGGCGTCGATCTGCATACCAGGCGTCACATGCACCGCTTTGACCACTGCGGCGCGGTCTGCATGCAGGCCGGTTTCCATCTTCATTGCCTCAATCGTCAGCAACAAATCACCCGCATTCACCTTTTGGCCAACCGTCACCCCAACGCTGGCAATCGAGCCCGGCATCGGCGCGCCGATATGGGCCGAGTTGCCATCTTCGGCCTTGGGTTTGGCTGCGGTTTTGGCCTTGATCGCACGGTTCGGCACGCGGATCACGCGCGGCTGGCCGTTCAATTCAAAGAACACTTTTACGTTGCCGTCATCGGCCACTTCGCTGACCGCTTGCAGGCGGATTTCCAGCGTCTTGCCGTGGTCAATCTCGGCGCTGATTTCCTCACCTGCGTCCATCCCGTAAAAGAAGGTCCGCGTGGGCAAAGTGCGTACAGGGCCATATAGGCGGTGACGGGTGCGGTAATCCATGAACACCTTGGGGTACATCAGATACCCGTTCAGGTCTTCCTCATCCACGGTTTCCTCATCCGGTTCCTCGGCGCCTTTGGCCAGATCGGCGGCGAGTTTGGCGCGCACACTGTCAAAATCAACGGGCGGCAGATGGGCACCGGGGCGCTCGGTATTGGCAGGCTCGCCTTTCAGCACCTTTTTCAAGATACCTTCTGGCCAGCCACCATGCGGTTGCCCAAGGTTGCCCTTTAGCATGTCGATCACGGAATCGGGGAAGACCACGTCAACCTTGGGGTCTTCGACCTGCGCGCGGTTCAAACCTTGCGCCACCATCATCAAGGCCATATCGCCGACCACTTTGGACGATGGCGTTACCTTTACAATGTCACCAAACATCTGGTTCACATCGGCATAGGTCTGCGCCACCTCATGCCAGCGTTCCTCGAGGCCCAATGAGCGCGCTTGCGCCTTCAGGTTGGTAAACTGGCCGCCGGGCATTTCGTGCAGGTATACTTCAGAAGCAGGCGCCTGCAGGCCGGATTCGAACGCGGCATAATGCGCGCGCACGCCTTCCCAATAGTTGGAAATCTCGCGGATCGCGCCAATATCAAGGCCGGTATCGCGGTCGGTATGGCGCAACGCCTCGACAATCGTGCCAAGTGTGGCCTGCGAGGTGTTGCCCGACAGCGCATCCATCGCGCAATCCACCGCATCCACACCTGCCTCGGCAGCGGCCAGAATCGTCGCACAGGCAATCCCTGCCGTGTCATGCGTGTGGAAGTGGATCGGCAAACCGACCTCCTCTTTCAGCGCCTTAACCAGCACACGGGCAGCGGCTGGTTTCAACAGGCCAGCCATATCTTTCAGGCCCAGAATATGCGCGCCGCCGGCCTTCAATTCCTTACCCATAGCGACATAGTATTTCAGGTTATACTTGGCGCGGTCGGGGTTCAGCATATCGCCGGTATAGCAAATCGTGCCTTCGCAGACCTTATTCGCCTCAACCACCGCATCCATCGCGACGCGCATGTTTTCGACCCAGTTCAGGCTGTCAAACACGCGGAACACATCAACGCCGGTTTCAGCGGCCTGTTTCACAAAGGCCTGCACCACGTTGTCAGGATAGTTGGTATAGCCCACGCCGTTGCTGGCACGCAGCAGCATTTGCGTCATCACATTCGGCATGGCGGCGCGGATGTCGCGCAGGCGCTGCCACGGGCATTCCTGCAAGAAACGGTAGGCCACGTCAAACGTCGCCCCACCCCAGCATTCAACGCTGAACAGCCCGCCAAGGTTCGCCGCATAGGCCGGTGCCACGCGGATCATATCGACCGAGCGCATACGCGTCGCCAGCAGCGATTGGTGGCCATCGCGCATCGTGGTGTCGGTGATCAGCAGTTTCGACTGCGCTTTCATCCAGTCGGCCACAGCCTGCGGGCCTTTTTGTTCCAGCAGGTTGCGCGTGCCCATCTGCGGCTCGGCACGCAGGGCAGGCGGCTTTGGCACCCGAATATCGGCAGCAGGCAGTGGGCGACCGGCGGTTTCAGGATGCCCGTTCACCGTAATATCAGCGATATAGGTCAGGATTTTCGTCGCACGGTCGCGGCGCTTTTTAAAATCCATCAGCTCGGGCGTCGTGTCGATGAACTTGGTGGTATAGGTGTCATCCAGAAATGTCGGATGCTTCAGCAGGTTTTCTACGAATGCGATGTTGGTCGAAACCCCGCGAATACGAAACTCGCGCAGCGCGCGGTCCATCCGCGCAATCGCCTTTTCGGGGGTCTGCGCCCACGCAGTTACTTTCACCAACAAGCTGTCATAATAGCGCGTGATCACGCCGCCCGCATAGGCGGTGCCACCATCAAGGCGAATGCCCATACCCGTGGCCGAACGATACGCCGTCAAACGGCCATAGTCGGGGATAAAGTTGTTCTGCGGGTCTTCGGTTGTCACGCGGCATTGCAGCGCATGGCCCGACAGTTTCACATCGGCTTGCGATGCTGCACCTGTGGCCTCGGCCAGCGTCTTGCCCTCGGCAATACGGATTTGCGCCTGCACAATGTCAATGCCGGTGACTTCTTCGGTGACGGTATGTTCCACCTGAACGCGCGGGTTCACCTCGATGAAATAGAACTTGTCGTCGTTCATATCCATCAGGAATTCAACAGTGCCTGCACATTCATAGCCGACATGGGCGCAGATCTTGCGGCCCAATTCGCACACTTCGGCGCGCTGCGCATCGGTCAGATAAGGGGCAGGGGCACGTTCAACCACCTTTTGGTTGCGGCGCTGGACCGAGCAGTCACGCTCATAAAGGTGGTAAATCTCGCCATGCTTGTCGCCCAGAATCTGCACCTCAACGTGGCGGGCGCGGGTGATCATCTTTTCCAGAAAACCCTCGCCATTGCCAAAGGCGGCTTCGGCCTCGCGCCGACCTTCGCGCACTTTATCGGCCAGTTCGGATTCGGACGCGATCGGGCGCATCCCGCGGCCACCACCGCCCCAAGACGCCTTGAGCATCAGCGGATAGCCAACCTCGGCGGCCTGCGCCTTGATCACCGCCATGTCATCGCCCAGCACATCGGTCGCCGGAATAACCGGCACGCCGGCCTCAACCGCCACACGGCGGGCGCTGGCCTTGTCGCCCAGTGCGCGCATGGTTTCGGCTTTGGGGCCGATAAAGGTAATCCCCGCCGCATCGCAAGCATCAACAAAATCAGGGTTTTCCGACAACAAACCATAGCCGGGGTGAATGGCATCTGCCCCCGACATCTTCGCCACGCGAATAATCTCGGGGATGCTCAGATAGGCCCCAACCGGCGACAGGCCTTCGCCAATCCGGTAGGCCTCGTCGGCCTTGAACCGGTGCAGGCCCAGCTTGTCCTCTTCGGCGTAAACCGCAACGGTCTTTTTGCCCATCTCATTGGCGGCGCGCATCACGCGGATGGCTATCTCGCCCCGGTTTGCAATCAGAATTTTGCGGAATTCGGCCATGTCGGTCACTCCCATAGAATAAGTTTGGGCGCACTTTAGGCGCGCCGCACCGCAGCGCAATAGACCCTTTGCATTTTTTTGAAACATTTATGAAAGAAATCGGGTAAAACGGGCGATTTTCCCGTTTTACCCTGTTTGCGCAACCAATCGCCCGAATTATTCGCCTTTTGGAACCATCCGGTTTGTCAGCGGCACCTCGGCCAACAGCAGCGAAAAGCCGAAAGCCAGCAATGCCATCGTGGCCGTGACCCAGAAAATCGGGTTGATCGCGGTGACAATCGCACTGGCCACAGTTTCTTGTAGGGCAGGGGACAGCGTGGCCATAATCCGCGGGCCAATCTCGCCCCCCAGCTCGGTCGCCTTATCCCCCAACACATCGGCCATGCGCGCCGAGAAAACCGCGCCAAACACCGCCACAGCAAGCGACCCGCCAATTTGGCGAAACATCACACTCGCCGCCGTGGCCGTACCCAGTTGCGCGCGCGGTACCGCATTTTGCACAGCCGTCATCACCACAGGGAAAATGCACCCCAGCCCAAGGCCCAGAACCGCAATCGAGGCGCCAAAGGCCAGCGTGCCGGTACCACGGTCAATCTGCGTCAGCAGCAGGCTGCCCAGCAGCGCCAGAACCGTGCCGATCATCGGCAAAATCCGGTAGCGCCCGGTGCGGCCCATAAACTGCCCTGCGCCGGTCGAGGCAACCACGATCCCCGCCGTCATCGGCACCAGCATCAACCCCGAAGCTGTGGGGCTGATCCCTTTGGCAATCTGCAAATACAGCGGCAAAAACGTCACCGCCCCGAACAAAACCGCCCCAACGACAAAGCCGATGATGCTGGTGAAAACAAAAACATTCTGCTTGAACAAGGACAGCGGCAAAATTGGCTCGGCCGCGCGGCGCTCAATGGCGATGAATGACACCGTGGACAGAACGCAAAGCGCAATCAACCCCAAGGCAGGCGCCGAACCCCAGCCAAAACTGCGCCCGCCAAGGCTGGTCATCAGCGTCAAGCTGCCCAATGCCAGCGTAAGTGTGGCAGCCCCCGCCCAGTCAATCCGGTGTTTTGCGCGGTTGCCTGTGGGCGAAAACCCGATCGCAAACCCCGCCACCGCCAAGGCCCCCAACGGCAGGTTGATAAAGAAAATCCAGTGCCAGCTTAGCGCATCAACAAACCAACCGCCCAAAAGCGGCCCCAAAACCGAAGACAGCGAGAACACCGCCGCAAACACGCCTTGAATTTTACCCCGATCCCGCGGCGGAATCACATCGCCAATCACCGACAGCGCCAGCACAAACAGCCCGCCACCCCCAAGGCCCTGCAAAGCCCGCGCCACAATCAAAAACTCCATCGATTGCGCGATGCCGCACAGCGTAGACCCGATCAAAAACAGCCCGACCGACACAAAAACCATCGCCCGCCGCCCGTATAAATCCCCCAGCTTGCCATACAAAGGCGCGGCAATGGTCGAGGCCAGAATATACGCCGTCACCACCCAAGACAGATGCTCCAACCCGCCCAGATCGGCAACGATCGTCGGCAGCGCGGTCGAAACAATCGTCTGGTCCAAAGCGGCCAGCAGCAACAGCACGGCAACCGAGCCAATCACCAGCTTGATCGATTGGGTCTCGGGTGGGGGCGGGGAAAGGGTTTTGGCCATGAGGCACTCCGTTTGGTCACTATGTCGCAGGTGACAATCCGCTATGCCTATCACAGATATATGTCAACCGCACATAAATGTGAAAGGCAGGCAGTTGACAGGCCTATGCGAATGGCGCAATGCGATGCCCATGGAAGATCCGAAAACCAACTTGCCCCAATCTTACCAAGACCGCGTGCTGCCGCATCTGCGTGCCGCAGGCCTGTCGAATGATGTCGCCGACGCGTTGCTGGTGCTCGAGGCCGAGCAATTCCAATACATGCGCCGCATCATGAAAGGCGACGTGCCGCAAAGCCTGATGGAAGAGCTGGACGCAGGGCTAGAGGCCACACAATTCCACGCGCTCTCCGCGATCATGCGCATTCGCAGCGGCTTTGGCCGTACCGAACCAACCGAACCGACCGTGGGCCTGTTGGCCGAGGAACTCTGCCTCGACCCCTCACGCGCCAGCCGTATCGCCGCCGATCTGGTTGACCGGGGCCTGATCTTGCGCGGTGCCAGCCAAAATGATGGTCGCCGCTCGATTCTGGCGCCAACCGAACAGGCCCAAGCGCTGCTGAACGCCTTTCTTGACGCCAAATGGGCCCGCACCCTGCGGCTGTTTGCCGACTGGTCCGATGACGACATTTTTGCATTTTCGCGGCTATTTGCCCGTTATTCCGAAGGGATGCGCCAGCAATACCCCGCGCGCCACGATCCCGTATCAAAATAATGAACAATACAAGAACAGTGCTTCCCCTTTGCGCGATCTGGCGTTAACTTGGGGGCATGAACGGTTTTGATGAAAATGACGCCTTTGAGGCCGCAGCACGCCCCGTGCCGCTTTCGCAACGTGCCATGGCCGCGCGGCCTACGCCCTATCTCGATGATCTGAACCCCGCCCAACGTGCGGCGGTTGAGGCGTTGGATGGCCCTGTTCTGATGCTCGCAGGGGCAGGGACGGGCAAAACCAAGGCGCTGACCAGCCGCATCGTGCATCTGCTAAACACCGCCCGCGCCCGCCCGAATGAGATTTTGGCCGTGACCTTCACCAACAAGGCCGCCCGCGAAATGAAACTGCGGGTGGCCAAGCTGATG
Source organism: Pseudorhodobacter wandonensis (assembly GCF_001202035.1). Classification (GTDB taxonomy): domain Bacteria; phylum Pseudomonadota; class Alphaproteobacteria; order Rhodobacterales; family Rhodobacteraceae; genus Pseudorhodobacter; species Pseudorhodobacter wandonensis. Next base: position 230,123 of record NZ_LGHT01000045.1, read on the forward strand.
GGCGGCTCGGATGCGGGCCTCGCGTGGATGGGCACGTTCCACTCGATCTCGGTGAAAATCCTGCGCCGCCATGCCGAATTGGCGGGGTTGAAATCGAATTTCACCATTCTGGATACCGACGACCAACTGCGCCTGCTAAAGCAACTTGTGGCCGCCAACGAGATTGACGAAAAACGCTGGCCGCCCAAGATGTTGGCGGGCATCATTGATGCGTGGAAAAACCGCGCCTGGACACCCGAAAAGGTGCCCGCGTCCGAGGCCGCCGCCTATAACAACCGCGGGACCGAACTGTACCAGCAATATCAAGAACGTCTGCGCACCCTGAACGCCACCGATTTTGGCGATTTGCTGCTGCATTGCGTGACCATCTTTCAGGCCCACCCCGATATTTTGCAGCAATATCAACGCTGGTTCAAATATATCCTTGTCGATGAATACCAAGATACCAACGTGGCCCAATACCTGTGGCTGCGCCTGCTGGCCCAATCGCATAAAAACATCTGCTGCGTCGGCGATGATGACCAGTCGATCTATGGCTGGCGCGGGGCCGAGGTGGGCAACATTCTGCGGTTCGAAAAAGATTTCCCCGGCGCTGAGGTTGTGCGGCTCGAACAAAACTATCGCTCGACCCCCCATATCCTTGCGGCCGCATCATCCGTGATCGCGGGCAACGCGGGCCGTTTGGGTAAAACCCTGTGGACCGAGGCTGAAACGGGCGAGAAAGTCCGCCTGATCGGCCATTGGGATGGTGAGGAAGAGGCGCGCTGGATCGGTGATGAGTTAATCTCACTCAACAATGGGGAATCATCAATTGCGAGGCGTCGCCATAATGTTCGTTCGGTTACTGTGGCTCAGGAAGCTGAGCGTATCGCAAAGAACGGTAAGCGCTCAACAGACCCTGAAAGTGACATTTACAACTTAAACCTGCAGCGAGCAAATGTGTTAGGTTCTGCGGGACTCGATAACATTCCAGTTCCTAAATCCTTTTCGCTTGATGATATGGTAATTCTGGTCCGCGCGTCGCACCAGATGCGTGCCTTTGAAGACCGCTTTCTGACCATCGGCTTGCCCTACCGCGTGATCGGCGGCCCGCGCTTTTATGAACGCTTGGAAATTCGCGACGCGATGTCCTATTTCCGGCTTGCGGTTTCGCCCGATGATGACTTGGCCTTTGAGCGGGTGATCAACACCCCCAAGCGCGGGCTTGGTGACAAGGCCCAGCAAAACATTCAACGCGTGGCGCGGGCAGGGGGCATGCGCCTGCTGGATGGCGCACGCGATTTGCTGGCCGATGGCGACATCGGCGGCAAAGGCGCAGGCCAGTTGCGCGCGTTTTGCGATGGCATGGCCCGCTGGCATCAGGCGACGCTAAAACCCGATTACAACCATGTCGAACTTGCCGAGACGATCTTGGAAGAGTCCGGCTATACGGCAATGTGGCAAAACGATAAATCTCCCGAGGCCGCAGGGCGGTTGGAAAACCTGAAAGAACTGGTCAAGGCGCTGGACAATTTCGACAACCTGCAAGGGTTTTTGGAACATGTCAGCCTGATTATGGAAAATGAAACCGAAGAACAGGGCGCCAAAGTCAGCATCATGACGCTGCACGCCGCCAAAGGCCTTGAATTTCCAGCCGTGTTTTTGCCGGGCTGGGAAGATGGCCTGTTCCCCAGCCAGCGCAGCATGGACGAATCCGGCACCAAGGGGCTAGAGGAAGAGCGCCGCCTCGCCTATGTCGGCATCACGCGGGCCGAGGAAATTTGTACCATTTCCTTTGCCTCCAACCGCCGCGTTTACGGCCAATGGCAAAGCCAGCTGCCCAGCCGGTTCATTGATGAGCTGCCAATAGATCACGTTGATATCCTAACGCCGCCGGGCCTTTACGGCGGCGGATATGGCGCCGCAGCACCCGCGCCGAAAATTGAGGAACGTGCGGCGAAGGCCGATGTCTATAACTCGCCCGGTTGGCGGCGCATGCAAGACCGCAGCGCCCAACGCATGTCGCAACCGCGTGAGGCGAAAGGCACAACCATTGACCTTGCAGCCGTGTCCTCCTTTACGAAAGGCGATCGGGTGTTTCACCAGAAATTCGGCTACGGCACGATTGACGCGATTGAAGGCGATAAACTGGATGTGGCTTTCGATAAGGCTGGATCTAAAAAGGTCGTGGCCGGTTATGTTGTGGCGGCCGATCAGGCGCATGACTTGCCGTTTTGACAGGTGGCAAAGGGTTTTAGGTATTTGGGCCAAGATGAAATCAGGCATCAGCCCTTTTTGGCAAATTGCTCCAATGCATAGATGACCAGGCCGGCAAGCAGCCCCCAAAACGCAGCGCCCACGCCAAAGAATGGCACCGAGGACGCCGTTGTCACCATTGTTGCCAAGCCCGCAAAGCGTTGATCGGCATGGGAAAACGCACCTGTCGCGGCCCCCATCAACGGGCCGAGCAGCGCAAGACCAACCAGCGCCGCAATCAGGGCAGGTGGCAAAGCCCCCAGCACAGGAATGACCAGCGGGCTGAACAGGCCGAGCAGCAGCCACACTCCGCCATAGGCAAGGCCCACGCGCCAACGCTGGCTGTGGTCTGGATGCGTATCTTCGCCCAAACAGATCGCTGCTGTAATCGCCGCCATGCTGATCGTAGAGGCCCCCCAAAGCGCAGACACCATCGACGCAAAGCCTGTGCCAAGCAGTGCAGGTTGCACGGGTGGCGTATAACCCGCTGCCCGCAACACGGCAAAGCCGGGCAGGTTTTGCGAAGCCATGGTCACCAGATACAGCGGCAGGCCAAGCCCGATAAGAACCGAGGCGCGGAACTCGGGGAGGATCAGTGTCGGCTGCGGCAAGCTTGCGGCAAGGGGGGGCAGGGCGGCCAACCCAAGGCCGAACGCAAGGACAATGCCGGTGACCAAAGTCGCCAGAACCGCAAAGGCCGGGCTCTTTAAACGGACCAGAACAAATACCGCCACCATAGGCAGTACAAGCTGTGGCAGGCTTTCAATCGCGCGCGTCACGGGCAAGCAAAACGGCAGCAAAACGCCGGCCAACATGCCGGCGGCGATACCGTCTGGAATACGTTGCACCAACCGCCCCAACGGCCCCCATGCGCCCGTTAGCACCACCAGCCCCGCCGCAAGCACAAAGGCGCCCACTGCCTCGGGCATGGTGATTCCCTCGGTGGCCGCGATCAGCGCCAAGCCGGGCGTAGACCAGGCCAGAACAACCGGTATCCGTGTATAAAAGCTTAAAAAACCGCTGGTCAGACCTTTGGCAATGCAGATCGCAAATACCCAGGATGCGCTTTGCGCGGGGGTAGCCCCAAGCGCGGTGGCCGCAGCAAGCAACAGGGCAATCGTGCTGCCATAGCCGACCAGAGCCGCAACAAGTGCCGACGAAACCATAGATAAACGCATCTCTTTGCCCTTCGCCAACCCGTTCGGGCGGACTATTTCCGCCATCCCGCCAAGCTGCAAGCCGAAAAGACCAAGTCGAAAGTTGAAAAGGAAAGCGGCGGCACTCTGGGAGGAGGTAGAGCGCCGCCGTTCCATCTTGCCCAGGCTCAGAGGGAGGAGGAGCCGGGCATCCGATGTGGGGTGATCAAAAAGACCAACACCCGAAACTTTGTGCAGCGGCCCCCGGGAGGAGGATAGGGACCGCTGCGACTGCCACCCGGCGCAGGGAGGAGGAGAGCGCCGTGTGTCCGCTATGGGGTGATCACATAGACCAACACCCGAAACTTTGTGCAGCGGCCCCCGGGAGGAGGATAGGGACCGCTGCGACTGCCACCCGGCGCAGGGAGGAGGAGAGCGCCGTGTGTCCGCTATGGGGTGATCACATAGACCAACACCCGAAACTTTGTGCAGCGGCCCCCGGGAGGAGGATAGGGACCGCTGCGACTGCCACCCGGCGCAGGGAGGAGGAGAGCGCCGTGTGTCCGCTATGGGGTGATCACAAAGACCAGCACCCGAAACTTTGTGCGGTGACCCCCGGGAGG